>JANNQG010000017.1:0-55574 GCA_031400595.1 Cyclobacteriaceae bacterium | reverse complement strand
ACCTATTGTTATGGCAGGTGTTGAAGTAGAAGTGGCTACTGTGCCACTAAACCCATTGGCACTTACCACTGATGTATTTGTAACCGTTCCACCACCAGCTGGTGTGGCAAATGTTCCATCACCGCGAAGGAACGTGGTTGTATTATTAGGAGGTGTAGGTACCGCTCCACCAACTGTAGAGGTCATAGCAGGTAGATCTGCGCCTGATGCCACAGCTAAACTGGTTCCGTCTCCTTTTAGCAATCCAGTCAACGAAGTGCCGATTGTGATGGCTGGTGTTGACGTAGAAGTGGCTACCGTGCCACTAAACCCATTGGCACTTACCACTGATGTATTTGTAACCGTTCCACCTCCGGCAGGTGTAGCGAATGTTCCATCTCCGCGCAAGAAAGTAGTTGTGTTGTTTGGAGGTGTTGGCACGGCTCCACCGACTGTGGCGGTCATCGCTGGGAGATCTGCACCTGTTGCCGCACTAATTATTGTTCCATTTGACTTCACCAAGCCGTTGATTGTTCGTACTGCTGGGTCATTTTCGGTGGCTATATAATCGGTTCCGGCTGTTGCGACAGCCAATCCCGTTCCGTTTCCTCTTAGAAGACCAGTCAAAGAAGTACCTATTGTTATGGCAGGTGTTGAAGTAGGAGTGGCCACTGTGCCGCTAAAACCATTGGCACTTACTACGGAGGCAGTTGTTACGGTTCCGCCTCCGGCAGGAGTGGCGAATGTTCCATCTCCGCGCAAGAAAGTGGTGGTGTTGTTAGGAGGTGTTGGCACGGCTCCACCGATAGTGGCAGTCATAGCTGGTAAATCTGCGCCTGTGGCGACAGCCAATCCAGTTCCGTTTCCTCTAAGTATTCCAGTCAAAGATGTGCCTATTGTTATAGCAGGCGTTGATGAGGGTGTTGCTACTGTTCCACTAAAACCATTGGCACTTACCACTGAAGCCGTTGTAACGGTTCCACCCCCCGCTGGGGTAGCGAATGTACCATCACCACGAAGGAAAGTAGTCGTGTTGTTGGGCGGTGTAGGCACTGCCCCACCGACAGTAGCAGTCATAGCTGGCAGATCTGCTCCTGTTGCTACAGCCAACCCTGTTCCGTTTCCTCTAAGTATTCCAGTCAAAGAAGTGCCTATTGTGATGGCAGGCGTTGATGAGGGTGTTGCAACAGAACCATTAAAACCATTGGCATTTACTATGGAGGTAGTTGTGACAGTACCAGCGCCCGCTGGGGTAGCAAACGTTCCATCACCGCGAAGGAAAGTAGTCGTGTTATTAGGTGGTGTGGGCACTGCCCCACCGACAGTGGAAGTCATTACGGGCAGGTCGGTTGCTGCTAAAGGTGCGCCAGAGGTTACTAAGCCTTTTGCATCATAGGTAATTTTAGTATTGGTGGCTCCGGTAATGGGGCTATTGGCCGTTACTTTATTTCCTAAATCGGTTGTCAAGTTTACTACCTGACTTTGAGGAATTGTTCCGGTGATGGTAGTTGGTGTAATACCATCCACATATGCTTTAGTGGCGGCATCAGTGGCTAGTGTGGGTGTGGCCAGGTTCGTAATCTTTCTATTCCCAAACGATACATCAGCAGTGGGTGCGCCAAAGTTGTTAAGCGCAATAGCGGAGGGTGCGGTAGCAGTAGCTACGTTTGACGAGTTCCCTACGAAAATTTGTCCAAGTGGTAATGCAGGTGTGGCTGTTCCCGGATCCCATCTGCTTCCGTTCCATCGTAGTACCTGCCCGATGGTGGGGGTGGTGGTGTTAGCGGATGAGGTCCAGCCTCCCGCGCCTGAATTAAGCGCGGTGTCCCACATCAGAATTTGCCCTTGTATTGTTGGGGCCGTATTAGCGATTGAAAACTCGGTAGAAAAGCCTGCGCCTGTTCCGATCAATACTTTATTGCCTACGATTTGAATGCCTTGCGTGCCACCAGCACCGGAGCCTACTTGAACCCATGCTGTGTTGAAATAATGTACTGTACCAGTCGCAGTATTGTACACGATCATTCCCGGTTTCCCGAAGGTGCCCAGAGATGAAACTTTGGGTATAATGATCCCCTGGCTGCCGTTACCTTCCAAAAGCAGTACTGCGTTTGTATCAGGGTTGGGAGCGGTCGCACCTGTGCCAATGGCGACTTGCGAAAAAGCTACGAATGTTGAAGAAAGGAAAAGAGCGAGTAAGCAAAGCTTAGACAAAAGCCTCATAGAACGTTTGGTTTAGATTAAAGGAAGGTAAATATAAATTTATAATCCTGTTCACCAAACAAGAGTAACCTAAGTTGAGGAGAAGTTTTTGATAGGAGGTGAAGCAGAACAGCTGCTAACTCGGAAATTCAAAATTAACCGAAGCAGGATAACCAGGAACCTTGAATTTTTCCATGCCAAAGGCGGGCGTGCCCACTCAAGAAAGTACCGAAGGCGGGACTTGAACCCGCACAGCTTGCGCCACACGCCTCTGAAACGTGCGTGTCTACCAGTTTCACCACTTCGGCATTTAATTCAAAAATCAAGGTTCAAAATCGAATTGCCAAAGGCGTTGTCAATCTTAAATTTTCAATCTTGAATCTTGATTTTTGAATTTTATTGGTGCCCAGAACTGGATTCGAACCAGCACACCTTGCGGCACTACCCCCTCAAAGTAGCGTGTCTACCAATTTCACCACCTGGGCATTTAAAAAAACTCGCGTTCGAGTTTTGAGGGACGGCAAAAGTAATGGTTAATTTAGAAATCCAGCAATTCGTTGATTTGATAATTCGATAATTTGATAATTCGTTGATTTGCTGGATTGCTGGATTGATTTGGTAGAGGAAAATTTAGTTTAGTGTTCTGCTTGAATCAGGTAACGACCCTTTTTTTTGGTAATTTTTGTTTCAGGTATTGAATGGTGCGCTCATACTCTGTTGATTCTTTTGGGCTGAGGGAGATCTTTTTTCCATCTATAAACTTCACAACGAGTTCGCGATAGACCGATTTCTTCCCTGTCTTTACCTGATTCTCAAACCAAAATTGCACCTCCGACAATGGGTACTTGGTTACCTGTTTCACCACCGGAAAGCTGACTTCAATTTGATTGTTTCCCAGTCGAACAATTTTATAGCGGATGAAAATTTTATACAAAACAAACCCGCCAATGGGGGCCAGCAGTGCGATCACGCAATAATTATACCAGGCAGGATTGGGATATTTAATAACCGCCCAAAGATTCATGCCTAACACAACGCAAGTAATCAGTAAAAAAAGAACAAAAGAAGAAATGGTACTGGTTTGAGGTTTGGATGTAATCACGGATGGAATGGTCTAAAATGAGATTGTAACAAATGAGCCGAGAATGAGATTTGAACTCACGACCTGCTGATTACGAATCAGCTGCTCTACCCCTGAGCTACCTCGGCTTAATATTTTCAAAGCTAGAATTATTATTAAAAAGTTTAACTTGTGATCAATTATGCTCTCCAAAAAATGTAAGTACGCAATTCACGCCTTGGTGTATTTGGCCGAGCGGTATGATCAGGGCCCCATTCAAATTGAAGAAATCGCAAAAAAGCAGCATATTCCTCATAAGTTCCTCGAGGCAATTCTATTAGAACTTCGCCATGCTGATATTCTTGAAAGTAAAAAAGGAAAAGGGGGAGGATACTTTCTGGTCAAAAAACCAACCGAGGTCAATCTGATGCAGGTCATGCGATTGATAGACGGCCCCATTGCCTTGCTGCCCTGTGTATCGTTGAATTTCTATGGGCGGTGCGAAGAATGCAAGAGCGAAAAAATCTGCGGCATCCGCGATAGTCTTGCCTTGGTGCGCGATGAAACACTCCGCGTATTAGAGCAGAGTACGCTTGCTAAAATCTTAAAACGAGAAAAGCAGTTGGCACAGAAGTAGAGAACTCGCTCAATCTAGCGAAGTATGATCTACAATTTACGAAGTACGATTTAAGATTTACGATACAAGATTTACGATTTACAATGTAGAAGCACGAATCATTTTAAGAATTTAATCTATTGATTTAGTAGGCTTTTAGTAGTACATTTGCCATTCAAACTTTAAAAACAAGTGTATGGCAGTTAGATTAGGAGACATCGCGCCCGATTTTCAGGCGGAGACATCAGAAGGAAAAATTAAATTTCATGAATGGTTGGGCAGCAGTTGGGGCGTTCTTTTTTCGCACCCTGCAGATTTTACGCCAGTTTGCACCACCGAATTAGGAGCCGTAGCTAAACTGCGTGCTGAATTTGACAAGCGAAATGTAAAAGTCGTAGCACTGAGTGTGGACGGATTGGAATCTCATAAAAACTGGATTAGCGACATCAACGAAACACAACATACGCATGTCAATTTTCCGATCATTGCAGACCCTGCCTTTGAAGTCGCGAATTTGTACGACATGGTACACCCGAATGCCAGCGATAAGTTCACCGTTCGCTCGGTGTTTGTCATTGGTGCAGACAAAAAAGTTAAACTCACCATTACCTATCCGGCATGGCATCTACAGGCAGAAACTTTGACGAGATTCTGCGGGTGATTGATAGTTTGCAACTGACGGCCGGGTATAGTGTGGCAACACCCGCTAATTGGAAACAAGGAGAAGATGTTATCATTACGATGGCTGTAAAAGACGAAGACATTGCTGCTAAATTTCCCAAGGGCTATACACGGGTTAAGCCCTATTTGAGAACTACTCCACAGCCGAATTTATAATCGGAGTTTAAGGAAAATAAAATGGCCAGTTTAACTGGCCATTTTATTGTGGGCATCTCTAAAAATTTGTCAGGTTGAGCCTGTCGAAACCAAGCTCAGTCTGACAAACAAACAATTTAGATTTTTAGAGATGCCATTGTTAGATATCCATTGAATCGTAGACGACCACTTTATTCCAGAGTGGTGAATAGGTCTCCACAAACTTGGTGTGAATCGGGTGGTCTTGGTAGGCGTCATGCCCTTTTACATCATCGAATATTGTCAGTAGAGATAAACTATAGGAATCATCAATTACGTCTCGCTTAGTTGTGCCTGCAGGCAAGCCGATCTTCACCATTCGTAGACTTTCAATTTTCTTCAGCGAGCTAACACCTTCCATTAATTTTGCAAGATCTTCTTTGCTACCTGGGTTTTTCAGCCAAAAGAAGACATGGTGTACCAGCACCTTTTTTTCTTTCTGATTTTCACTTAACGCAGGAAGTGATGCTCCCAAGGTGAGAGCGGAAACACTGGTTAAGAATTTTCTCCGAGTAGGCATTGGCTTAGTGTTAGTTTCTCTTGCAGGATAGGATGAGTTCTTTCAAAAAGGCAATGATTTCATTTTCGTCTTTGCTTGTTCCGAAATCGGTAAGTGAAGGTAGGTTTTGCATGAAAAAGTACTGGTAATGAATCATCTCAACTACGGTGCTGCCCAATGATCTGGTGTATTTATAGTCAGGGTTATAGGCATGAATGATCTCTGCGATTTTGGCGTTAAAGTCTTTGTAGGGCTTGAAGAACTGTTTTTGGTTGTCCTCGGTTACGTGCTTAGTCAGATATGTTTTAGAGGCTTCTTTAATGACGATGCGATGTAGGGCTTCCTTGTCCATCAATTCCCCCGGCACAACCATGTTATCTTGTTTTAACATGAGCACATGCAATAGGATATTTATTTTTTCAATGGGGTCGCTTACATTATTAGTATTGAACATCAGTTGGTAATCCATCCATCTCCAATACCACTCGAAAAAATAAAGTAATAGCCGATGCTTGCTTTCAAAATAGCGATAGATGCTGGATTCGTTTGTTTTCAATCGCGCGGCCAACTTTTTGAAGGTAAACTCCTCCAACCCCATTTGGTCGATCATCTGAACTCCGTGGTTCACGATGTTCTTGCCCAGTTCCGAATTTTCGGGGTTGCGGAGGTATAGATTTTCGTTGACTTTAACTTGAATTTCCCAGGCCATAAATAGTTACTTGTTTTTCTATTTCGAAGCCAAGTTATTCATTACCATCGACAATACAAGTAAAATTACTTGAGATGATAGTAATACTTTCGATTAGGTATTTATATATATCTTTGTCGAAAATTATCTAAAATGGCAACAAAAAGAGCAATAACAGTGGCAAGCGGTGATGGGATTGGTCCAGAAATTATGGACGCTACCCTCGCAATCTTGGAGGCGGCAGGCGCCCAACTTGAAATCGAGCGAATTGATATCGGAGAGAAAATATATGAACAAGGGCATACTTCGGGTATTGCCAACGAGTCGTGGGACTCCCTTCGCAGAACAAAGGTTTTCTTGAAAGCACCTATCACCACACCTCAAGGTGGTGGCTTTAAGAGTTTGAATGTAACTATCCGTAAGACATTAGGACTTTATTCCAATGTGCGCCCTTGTATTTCTTATCATCCCTATGTGGCGACCAAGCACCCGGTGATGGACATCGTCATCATTCGCGAAAATGAAGAAGATTTGTATGCTGGAATCGAACATCAGCAAACCGATGAAGTAACACAGTGTTTGAAAATCATCACACGCCCGGGCTGCGAAAAAATTGCTCGTTTTGCCTTTGAATATGCGCGCGCTTATGGCAGAAAGAAAGTCACCTGTTTCACCAAAGACAATATTATGAAACTGACCGATGGGTTGTTTCATAAGGTGTTTGATGAAGTGGCTGCCGAATATCCGGATATTCAAAATGAACATTGGATTGTTGATATCGGAGCGGCAAAGTTGGCCGATACACCAGAAGCCTTCGATATGATTTTGATGCCGAATTTGTATGGCGATATTTTATCAGATGTGGCCGCACAGATTACGGGTTCAGTGGGCTTAGGTGGTTCGGCAAACATTGGGCAAGAGTATGCGATGTTCGAGGCTATTCACGGTTCTGCGCCCCGCAGAGCTGGCCAGAATATGGCCAACCCATCGGGCTTATTACTCGGTGCGGTGCAAATGATGGTGTATATCGGACAGCCCGAAGTGGCAGAGAAAGTACACAATGCATGGTTGAAAACCTTAGAAGACGGAATCCATACTTACGATCTTTTCAAAGAAGGAACGAGTGTTGAGAAAGTAGGTACGAAAGAATTTGCAAAAGCCATTATTCAACGCTTAGGATCGAAGCCTGAAAAACTAAAAGCGGTGGTTTACAATAAAGAAAATCGCAAGCAGATACAGGGACGTTTCAATCCGACTGTGCCCGCGAAAAAGGATTTAGTTGGCGTGGATATTTTCTTGCATTGGAATGGGGCTAACAGAAATCCAAATGACTTAGGAAAAATATTGGGTGGTGTGAAGTCTGGTTCATTTGAACTGGTGCTAATCACCAACCGCGGAGTAAAGGTGTTCCCTGATGGTCAACCAGAAACATTCTGCACCGATCATTGGCGTTGCCGTTTTACATCCAAGAAAATGGATCAGCCCGGTAGCTATGAAAATGTACTGGCGTTGTTGAATCAAGTACATGCACTTGGTCTGGATATCATTAAAACCGAGAACCTCAATCGCTTTGATGGCAAACTAGCTTTCTCACTTGGTCAGGGACAATAACATAGCAAACTTCCCCTCTTCAGCTTCAAGAGAACCAACAGCTTTTTTTCGCGGCCGGAAAATGGTTATCGCTACTCAACATAAAAAGGAGCAAGTCATTGCTCCTCTTTTTCAAGAGTTAGGAATAGAGCCGCTGGTGCTAGCTGATTTTGATACTGATCAATTTGGCACCTTTGCCGGAGAAGTGGAACGAAAGCAAGATGCGTTGTCTACGGCTCGTCTTAAAATTCAGCAGGCGCTCGCACTATCGGGCGAAACACTTGGACTTGCTAGCGAAGGATCTTTTGGCCCACACCCACAAATGGGTTTTGTTCCGGCCGATGAAGAGGTTTTGTTATTGATGGATTTGGAAAATCAGTTGGAAATCGCTGTCAGTAAAATCTCAACGAACACCAATTATGCGCAACAGGAAGTCTCATCTTGGAAAGAGCTTAGAGAATTTGCCATCGAGGTAGGATTCCCAACCCACGCTCTTGTTTTAAGAACGGAAACCAGATTGCAAAAAGGAATTTCCGATTGGCAAACGTTGAAAGACACATTCAAAGAAATTCATTGGGGTGGTGTAGTCGTTCAGGCGGAGACAGACATGCGCGCGATGTTCAATCCCACTAGAATGAAAGTGATTGAGAAAGCAACTGCTCTGCTGATCAATAAAATAAATTCTGTTTGCCCAGTTTGTTCTTATCCGGGTTTTGACATCGTAGAACGTAAAGCAGGCTTGCCCTGTCTACTCTGCCAACATCCTACTTCATTGACCCTTTCAGTCACTCATTGGTGTCAGCATTGTAATCATCAAGTAGAGAATCTGTTTCCGGATGGCGAACATAGTGACGCTATGTACTGCCACTACTGCAACCCGTGAGCAGAGGCGAGACGATAGATGCTACTACTGCGGCCTCCTTGCTCCAAGGTCATGTACAAAAATTTTACGCTGAATTTAATGAGATAACAAGTCAGGCGAAGGAACGTTTCTTACACAAAGCGTGGCATGCACAACGCGAAGCTGTAAGAAAAAGAATTTCGTTGCACGAGGAGGCCTTTGAAAATGCTGTCAGAGAGTTGTCTGTTTCGAGGGGCCTCGGCAAAGGGTGGTGGAAACAGACAGGGGCTGAATTCGAAAAGCTGACCGGCAGTGACTCTCTTGCAAAAACATTTTTTGATGCGGTAGGCCGCATGCTTTTCCAGGGAGATCTGGCCTCCACATTGTTTGATTCGGCAACACCAGAAACAGATGACTTCGAACTAGATTTGGTTGCAGTATCATATGAAACAATATGCAAGGATGGATTTTTTTCGGTATTGCAAAAAATCGACTTTGAAGTCTCCGATCAAAATTTGATCGCTATCTCTTCGAAACTGCTGGAGAAAATGGATTTATTAATTCCAGATCCGTCAACTCATTTGTTTTTTTATCCGCATCTTTTTTATCGAAACAAACATGCTTATCTGCTGGGTTATGGAACTACGGACGAACATGTTAAACCCCTATTATTTGCTTTTACCAATTCTGAAGCCGGTATTATTCTCAATGCATTGCTTACCACTGAAGAAGAACTGAAAAATGTTTTTGCCTTTAGCCGCTCCTATTTTTTAGTGGAGGCAAGACAACCTAAAAGTTTGGTCGATCTCTTGTTGAAGGTAATGCCTTCGAAACCAGAGGCGCAGTTGTATATGAACCTGGGTTACCAGGAGCATGGTAAGGAGTTGGTCGTGGCAAAATTACACCAGCATTTACAACAGCACCGTTCACAGTTTATGGTGGCACCCGGTATACCGGGCATGGTGATGATGGTGTTTACGTTACCCGACTATGATTTGGTATTCAAGATCATCCGTGATCATTTTAGACCACCAAAATCGGTCACCCGGCAAGAGGTGATTGAAAAATATCTTTTTATTGCCAAGCATGATCGTGTTGGCCGGTTGGCCGATGCACAACGTTTCGAATTTTTGGGTTTGCCACTCGCCTATTTTGATCAGCAACTGCTTGATTTTCTGTTGGTCGATTGTTCGCACAGTGTGTCTATCAGGCAAGGGATAGTTTGCTTTCAAGATGTGTATGTCGAACGCAAGATGGTACCCTTGAATATTTATTTGGAGCAGGCTGACCCAGAAAAAGCAGCGCGGTCGGTCGATGACTTTGGGCACGCCATTCGTGAGATGGCGATGAGTAATATTTTTCCGGGTGACTTGCTGATTAAGAATTTTGGGGTCACCAATGAGGAACGAGTAGTATTTTATGACTACGATGAAATTGTGCCTCTGGCCGATTGTACTTTTAAAGACATTCCGAAAGCGCGGGATGATGATGACGAAATGAGTGCAGAGCCTTGGTACGCGGTAAATGAAAACGATATTTTCCCCCAGGAGTTGGTAAAATTCCTGCTGCCGGCAGGACCGTTACGAGATCGTTTTGCCATCGATCATCACGAACTTTACACCGCGGCATTTTGGAATCGCTTAAAGAGCTTACACCAAAACGGTGAGGTAGTTGATATCCAGCCTTACGTGGCTAATTTGGACTGAAAGCTCGCTCCAAACAAAGAGCCTTAAAGCATTATTACTGCGCGATAAAGAAATGGTGAATCGCCAGATAACAAGCTGCCCCAGCAAAATAGCCCAGCATCGCAAGCAGACTTATTTTTTTCAGGTACCAGATAAAGTCGATTTTCTCCATACCCATGACGGCTACACCAGCGGCCGAGCCAATGATCAAAATACTTCCTCCTGTTCCTGCACAATATGCCAAGTATTCCCAGATCAAATGATCCATAGGGTACATTTCTAAGCTGTACATACCCATGCTGGCTGCCACCAACGGAACGTTGTCGACCACAGCCGACAACAGACCGATTAACGTCACGATAATCCGGTTATCTCCAAATGTAGAGCCGAGAATTTCAGCAAAGTGGGTAAGAATGTGCATTGATTCTAAAGCACCCACTGCTAACAATATGCCCAAGAAGAATAAAACGCTCGATGAGTCAATTCGAGAGAGTGCTCCGGCAGCAGTAAAGGGCTTGCGGGCAGCTTCATCTGCATGGGGGTTGATCAATTCTGAAACGACCCAAAGTACTCCTAGGCCCATCAGCATGCCAATGTAAGGCGGGAGGTGTGTAATTGTCTTAAAAATGGGAACGAATATTAAGGCGCCAACCCCTAACATCAACATGGTGGTGCTACCTTTCACTTTTTCACCATGTCCGTCCGTATGCATGTGTGCGGTATTATGTCTCTCGCCTAACTCACCTTTCAAGGTAAAACTCAAATAGAGTAGAGGCACTAGTAAGCAAACAATACTCGGCACAAATAAAACTTTCATAATGTTCACTGTAGAAATTTGCCCACCAATCCAAAGCATCGTGGTCGTTACGTCACCGATTGGGGTCCATGCGCCACCCGCGTTGGCCGCGATGATGATCATCCCCGCAAAAAACATTCGCATTTCCTTATTAGGAATTAGTTTTCTGATCAAGGAAACCATGACAATAGAGGTTGTGAGGTTGTCCAGAATGGATGAAAGGAAAAATGTGACGAAGCAAATCAGCCACAACAGAATTTTTGGGTTGGTGGTATTGATCCGGTCGGTGATGATGCGAAATCCCTGATAGGCATCTACTAGTTCGACAATCGTCATCGCACCCATCAGGAAGAAAAGGATTTCCGAAACGCTGGCAAGGTGATGAGAAAGTTCTGCGGTTACGCTTCCCGGTTCGCCATGTGAAGAAAGCGCGTGAAGCGTCCAACAAAACACGCCCGTTAATAAGGCAGAAGCAGTTTTATTGATTTTAATGGGATGCTCCATAGCGATTGCTATGTAGCCAACTACAAAGACAATAATGACTGCGATTTCCATAGCCTTAGGTTTGGTCTATGGTAAATATAGGCGGAAAAATTAAAACTCAAACGAGTGCATTTGAAATTTCATTTTGAGGAAATACATCCACTCATTTTCCATTTTCGGATTTTAGGCCGACTTTAGAGATGAAACAAGCCTTCGTTCAAGAGGTTTAGTGCCTTTTCCTTCTGCGAGGTGTCCACTAAAATAGAGATGTTGTTGTGACTACCCCCGAACGAGACCATTCGGATCTTGATAGGAGCGAGGGCGTCAAACACTTCTTTTAGAACCGCTTCTTTTTCAGCCAGAGCGTTACCTACAACACAAATGATGGTTTGGTTTTTATCTACCTCAATTGTGCCGAATTGTTGCAGCTCTGAAACAATTTCGTCCAGATGATTACTTTCATCAATTGTGACAGATACGGCCACCTCTGACGTGGAGATCATGTCAATGGAGGTTTTATGCTTTTCAAATACCTCAAAGACTTTTCTCAAAAATCCATACGCCAACAGCATTCGCGATGATTTGATATTGATTGCGGTGATCTCATCCTTGGCGGCAATGGCTTTGAACTGGCCGCTAGAGCCTTTGTCACTAATGATGGTGCCCGGGGCTTTTTCGTCCATCGTGTTTTTGAGCCTTACGGGAACGGAATATTTTTGGGCCGGCACGATCGTGGAGGGGTGCAAGATCTTAGCCCCGAAGTAGGCTAACTCAGAGGCTTCATCAAAAGTAAGCTCTGCAATGGGCAAGGTCTTCTTTACAATACGCGGATCGTTATTATGCATGCCATCAATGTCTGTCCAGATTTGTATTTCCTCAGCCCGTATGGCTGCACCGATCAATGAAGCTGTATAATCGCTGCCGCCCCGCTTTAAGTTATCAATTTCGTTTTTGTTGTTGCGGCAGATATACCCTTGCGTAACGACAATGTCCGCTTGGATGGTCGCCAATATTGGTTGCAGGCGCTCACTTATTTTTTCTAATTCAGGCTCGTTGTTTTCATCGATCGACATAAAGTGCAAAGCCGGCAGTAAACGGGCTGCGATCTTTTTTTCTTGCAAGTGGTGATAGAAGAGCTCCGTAGAAATTAACTCACCTTGCGCGAGTAACTCGCGGTAGCTGCGATCATCGAATTTGCCTGCCGCCAGTAACCGAAAAAGACTGAAGTAACGGCTTACAATCTCTTGCCCTATCGCCTGATAGGCAGACGTAGAATATAGTTCCTTGATGAACTGCAGATAGTGTTTTTCCAGATCTGTAATCTCCTGCTGCGCTCCGGTTTGGCGTTGGGCAAACAAGTGTTCTCCAATGCGCACCAACGTATTGGTTGTTCCACTCAACGCAGAGAGAACCACGATCTTTTTTCCCGGCATACCTTGCACCAGTTCTGCAATCTTTTTCATCCGCTCGGGCTTGCCTACCGAGGTACCACCAAATTTTACGACTAGCATACAGGAGTGTATTAAGGGTGGCAAATATAAAAAGCAGACACGGAATTAATCCGAGAACTACTGAATTAATGAGGGAAAAGCTTTAACCAAAAAAAAGCCCCGCTTCTCGCGGGGCTTTTTTACTTTTTGAAAAGAGGTTATTTACTTCTTCACCTCCTCATATTCCACATCCTGTGCGTCTGCTCCGCCTGTTGTATTACCAGCACCAGTGTTGGCATCAGCACCCGCATTTGGTTGCGCCTCTGCGCCTGGTTGTCCTCCTTGCGCATACATCTCTTGCGAAGCCGCAGTCCAGGCAGTATTGAGTGCATTCATAGCAGTGTCAATTGCAGCGAGGTCTTGGCTTGCATGCGCTTCTTTCAATTTAATCAACGCACCATTGATGGCCGATTTATTGCCTTCAGATAATTTGTCGCCAAACTCCTTCAGTTGTTTTTCAGTTTGAAATACCAATGAATCTGCCTGATTGATTTTTTCTACTTTTTCTTTCTCTTTCTTATCGCTCTCTGCGTTTGCTGCAGCCTCTTGCTTCATCTTTTGGATTTCGGCATCAGTCAAGCCGCTAGATGCTTCAATACGAATCTTCTGTTCTTTGCCTGTGCCTTTGTCTTTAGCAGCAACATGTAAAATACCGTTCGCATCGATGTCGAAAATCACTTCAATTTGAGGCACACCGCGCGGGGCAGGAGGAATTCCATCCAAATGGAATCTTCCAATTGTGCGGTTGTCTTTTGCCATCGGGCGCTCGCCTTGCAATACATGTATTTCTACAGAAGGCTGGCTATCGGATGCTGTTGAAAATACCTCTGATTTTTTAGACGGGATAGTAGTGTTTGACTCGATCAACTTCGTCATCACGCCACCCATGGTTTCTATACCCAATGAAAGCGGTGTAACATCCAACAACAGCACATCCTTCACTTCACCTGTTAGCACACCACCTTGAATCGCAGCACCAATCGCTACCACTTCATCGGGGTTTACACCCTTTGAAGGCTTCTTGCCGAAGAATTTTTCTACTTCTTCTGCTATCCTTGGTATACGTGTAGAACCACCCACTAATATTACTTCATCAATCTGTGAAATAGAGTAACCAGAATCGGCCATTGCTTTTTTGCAAGGATCCAAAGTCCGCTTAATTAAATCATCGCACAATTGCTCAAACTTAGCACGGCTCAATTTTTTCACTAAGTGTTCGGGTACACCGTCTACTGAAGTGATATATGGCAAATTGATTTCTGTTTCGTTGCCGCTAGATAATTCAATTTTTGCTTTTTCAGAGGCTTCTTTCAAGCGTTGTAAAGCCATAGGGTCTTTGCGCAAGTCAATGTTTTTGTCGGACTTAAACTCGTCAGCTAACCAATTCATCACACGCATGTCAAAGTCATCACCACCCAAGTGCACATCACCATTGGTAGATTTCACTTCAAACACACCATCACCCAATTCCAATATCGACACATCGAATGTACCACCACCAAGGTCGTACACGGCTATTTTCATATCCTTGTTCTTCTTATCCATGCCATAGGCAAGTGCTGCAGCTGTAGGCTCGTTGATGATACGCTTCACATCCAAGCCAGCAATTTGCCCGGCTTCTTTGGTTGCTTGACGTTCTGCATCGTTGAAATAAGCAGGCACTGTAATAATGGCTTCCGTTACCGTAGTTCCAAGATAATCTTCAGCAGTGCTTTTCATCTTCTGCAAAATCATCGCTGAGATTTCTTGTGGTGTGTACATTCTGTCACCAATGCGCACGCGCACGGTGTCGTTATTGCCGCTTTCTACTTCGTACGAAACCATTTTCTTCTCGCCAGTCACTTCACCGAATTTTTTGCCCATGAAGCGTTTGATAGAAGAAACCGTGTTCTTGGGATTGGTAATAGCCTGACGTTTGGCAGGATCTCCTACTTTACGCTCGCCTTTTCCATTGTCCAAAAAGCCCACGATAGAAGGAGTTGTCCTTCTGCCTTCGCTATTGGCAATCACCACAGGCTCGTTGCCCTCCATTACGGCCACGCAACTGTTGGTGGTTCCTAAATCTATTCCAATGATCTTTCCCATATCTGTAATTGTTAATTTTTCGAGGTTATATGCCCTCGAAGTCAATGATTATGCCACAGGGTATTTGCTGCCAAAAGGTGACATACTGGCATAAAATGAAGTATTTGGATGGATAAGGGAGTGCTATTTGGCGGCTTGCCATTCGCCAGCTGGCGGACGGTGGCAACCGGGCAATCCGTTTCACGGCCGTGGAAGGCAACCCGTCAGCGCAAGAGAGAGGCAATACTTCAAAAATTTACTTTGAAAGTGTGGTAACAATCCAATAACGGAGTCTTAATCTAACAGTAATACTTCTACCGCTTTGTTTGGCGTCTTTTGCGGGTGAATCAAAAACCAAATTATGAGAAAAATTTTACTGTTGCTCCTCGTACTGTTTTCGGGGCTGGTGTATGCACAAACGCCTCAATCGCTGCCATTCACCCAAAACTGGTCAAATGCAGGATTAATTACAGTCAATGATGATTGGGCTTCAGTGCCAGGCATCATCGGATATCGTGGCGATGCATTGTCGAGCATCATTCCTACGGATCCACAGACTATATTCATTTCAGGCACACCTGTGTTGGATGTAAATGCCAACCAAACAGATCCTATAGGATTTACTACCGGAGGTGTGACAGAATTCGCTTTGGCAAATCCAACTATAGCACTTACCGGTTCAGGTACAGCCGATAACCCATATATTCAGATCGCAGTGAATACAACAGGTTCATCGAACATAATAGTTGCATATAATCTCAGGGATATCGACAACTCAGCAGATGACGCCATACAGCCCATTGCGTTGCAATATCGAATAGGCAACACAGGCAATTTTATCAACATCCCAGCTGCTTTTGTCGCTGATGCAAGCACCGGTCCATTCTTGGCGTCCTTAGTTATCCCCGTGAATGTTACGTTACCCAGCGCTTGTGACAATCAAGCAGAGGTTCAAATCCGAATTATAGGGAACAATGCTATTGGAAATGATGAATGGATTGGTATTGACGACATCTCTATTACCGCAGGCCCCACTTCATCTAATCCAGTTGTTAATTTGACTGCAAGTGCTGCAACGGGCGCTGAACAAACTGTAGAACAGGTGATCACTCTGACGGCTACAGCGTCTGCAGCTGTCTCCGGAGATCAAACTGTTTCGGTTATAGTTTCTGGTACGGGTGTGACCACTAACGATTATGTTTTGTCCAGCAACACTATAACTATACTGAACGGGCAGACAACGGGCACAGCCACTCTTACTATAGCGAATGATGCCATTTATGAAGGTTCGGAGACCTTTGTCGTTTCTTTAAGCAACCCCTCTGCCGGAGTTGTTATTGCAGGTACCACCACGGCAATAGTTGTGACCGATAATGAAATTGCGGTCAATCTTTTCTCGGTCAGTGGCCCTACGCCTCCAAATCCAACTGGACGCGAAGCGTCAAGCGCCACCAATATTACCATAACTGCAAGAGCAACCTCAGCAGTAACCAGCGATCAAACTGTTTCAATTGTTGTTGGTGGAACCAATGTTACGGGAACGGACTACACACTAAGCAATACCACAATCACGATTCTTAACGGACAGACGGATGGAACCGCAACCATGAATATATCGGACGATTCATCTTTAGAAGGATCTGAAACTGCAACCATCAGCATTAGCACTCCTTCCGCAGGCATTGTCCTGGGGGCTCAAACAACTCAGCAACTCTATATTTTCGACAATGATTATGCCGCTGCGCCTACTCCAAATTCAGAAATTCAGTTAAGCTTTGTGTCCAGCTATTTGAACGCAGCGTCCCCAAATCCTGCTGACCCAGCGGCATTGGTTAATTCTGCTGAGATTTCAGCTTATGACCCTACAACAAAACGCTTATTTGTTGTGAACTCTGTCGCACGCAAGTTGAATATTTTGGATTTTAGTAATCCTGCCTCGATAACGAATTTTACAACAGTAGATATTGCAAGCTTCGGAGGCATTAACAGCGTAGCTGTAAAAAATGGAGTTGTGGCAGTGGCTATCGAAGCCACTAACCTTACAGATAATGGAAGCATCTTATTTTACAATACAGACGGTGTATTCCAAAAGCAGGTAACTGCAGGCGCCATGCCTGATATGATTACTTTTAGCCCCAATGGAAACTTGGTACTTACAGCTAATGAAGGTGAACCCAGTGATGACTATTTAACAGATCCAGAAGGAACCGTAACGATCGTGGACATTGCCGGTGGAATTGCCAACCTTACACAAAGCAATGTTACTACCGTTAATTTCAATGCATTTGATAGTCAATTAGCAACTTTGAAGTCACAAGGACTTCGTGTCTATGGTATGAACAGCCCCACTTTGTCAAAAGATCTTGAACCCGAATACATTACATTTTCATCTAATGGGAACACAGCTTTTGTAACCCTGCAAGAAAATAACGCAATAGCCGAATTGGATATCGCTACAAAATCTTTCACCGCCATTAGGCCATTAAACTTAAAAGATCATAATTTATTGACCAATGGTTTGGATGCTTCTGATCAAGGTGCCGGAGTTATTAATATAGCCAACCACCCCATAAAAGGTATGTACCAGCCTGATGCCATTGCTAGTTATACGGTCAATAACGAAACTTATTTGATAACCGCTAATGAAGGCGACTCACGAGTTTATCCCCGTGCCGGATCAACCGTTGGACCAGAGGGAAGCATCTTTAATGAGGAGGCCAGAGTAAGTACGTTAAATCTAGATGCAGCAGTCTTTCCTAACGCTGCCTTGATTAAGAGCAATTTGGTTTTGGGTCGTCTTCAATTGACAAATAAAACAGGAGACACTGATGGCGATGGTGATTTTGATGAAATTCACGCGTTAGGTTCAAGGTCATTTAGCATTTGGAAATCTACCGCCTCAGGATTGCAGCAAGTATTCGACAGCGGTGATCAGCTCGAAAGGATTATCTTGGCCGACCCTACCTATGGAAGCATCTTTAATGCGAGTAACGTCATAGGGAATCCTTCATTAAAAAACAGAAGTGATAACAAAGGACCCGAGCCTGAAGGAGTAACCATTGCAGGTATCAATGGTAAAACGTATGCTTTCGTTGCTTTAGAAAGAATTGGTGGAGTAATCGTCTACAATGTTTCCAACCCAGTCAGCCCAACATTTGTCCAATACAAAAACAGCAGAAGCACTACCTCTGCCACCAACAGTGATTTAGGCGCTGAAGGCATCTTCTTTATTAAAGCGGAAGAAAGCCCTACGGGTGTTCCGTTGGTGGTACTATCCAATGAAATTAGCAGCACTATCTCAGTTTATTCTGTTGGTGGTGGAGCAGCTCCTTTAACACCCACCGCTTTGACTGCTACGGCCAGCAACACACAGCTTGCGGTAAATCTTTCCTGGACTGACAATGCCTCCAATGAAACCGGGTATCAAATCCATCGGTCCACAAGTTCTAGCTCGGGATTTGTTGCCATCGGAACAGTAGCGGCCAACGCTACCACTTTTTTCGATAACACGATCTTGACAAACACCACGTATTATTATCAAGTCATAGCGGTTAACGATTTTGGTGTTTCAGCTTTCAGCAATACGGCCAATGCGCTGGTCGTACCAGTTCCCGTTGCCAATGCCGCTTCAAGCATTACCTCCAATGGCTTTACTGCAAATTGGGCAGCAGTGACTGGCGCGACCGAATATCAATTGGATATTTCATCTGATAACTTTG
Organism: Cyclobacteriaceae bacterium; assembly: GCA_031400595.1. Taxonomy (GTDB): domain Bacteria; phylum Bacteroidota; class Bacteroidia; order Cytophagales; family Cyclobacteriaceae; genus ELB16-189. The sequence goes on along the minus strand of JANNQG010000017.1, from coordinate 37,007 downwards.
CGACATTTATTCCTGGCTACAATTCAAAAGCAATTTCAGGTACATCGGAAGCGATAACGGGGCTTGCGTCTGGAGTAGCCTACCAATATCGGGTTCGCGCAGTGAATGGAGCAGCCTTTTCTCAGTCATCCAATGTTATTGCGGCCTCAACGCTGAAACAGAGTCAGACGATTACGTTCACGGCTCAAACAGATAAGGTTGTAGGAGATCCAGCCTTCGCATTAGCAGCGACATCTACTTCTGGATTGACCGTCACATTTTCAACTGCGTCCGACAAAATTACGTTAAGCGGCTCGCAGGTTACAATTGTTAAAGCGGGGAGAGCAATCATAACAGCCAATCAAACTGGGAACAGCACCTTCAATGCGGCCATTCCTGTTGATAGAAGCTTCTGCATCAAACCAACAAAACCAACAGTAACGGTAACCAACGTCAACACAGAAACACCGACATTAACTTCCAGCGCAACAACTGGTAATCAATGGTTCCTGAACGGAAATGCTATCTCTGGGGCAACTAATTCTACCCTAAATGCTACGGCTGCCGGGGTTTACAAAGTGAACGTGAAAGTGGATGACTGTACCAGCGATTTTTCTGCTGACGTCACCCTTATTGTGACGGGAGACCTACCTACCAGCTCATCCACTGTATCCGCCTACCCAAATCCGGTAGAAGACTATCTGCAAATCCAAGGCGTTCCCAATATTCAAGAATCTCGCCTGATGGACGTTGCTGGTAAGGAAAGAAAAATCATTCTTGAAAAGAACCTCGATGGTTACAGAGCCAATGTGCAAGAACTGCCAAGCGGAATGTATGTGCTTCGTTTGAATGGGGCAACAGGAGTATATCAGTTGAAGTTTGTTAAAAAATAATAATCCAACCAAAAAATACTATCATGAAATCAAAATTTAGAGGGTTGATACTAATGATCGGTGTACCAATTGCATTGGCCACCTTGTTAGTTAATTTCTCGGGGTGTTCGGACGATAAGAAAATCTCTCGTCAAGAAGAAGTAGCAGCTGCGCTTACCTCTGGGGCTTGGAAAGTGAAAACGGTAACAATAGATGGTGTCGATAAAACCAGCGCGTTTTTAGGTCTAAGTTTGACTTTTACCGCTACCTCGTTCACGTCTACCAATGGCGGAGTCATTTGGCCTGCAAGTGGAACATATACTTTTACCGATGCGAATGCTACCGCGATCAAGCGCAATGACAATCTAGAGGTACAGATTCAAGAAGCTACCACTGCCTCCCTGAAACTTGCGTTGAATTGGACGAAAACAACGCTGGGTTCTGGAAGAGTCGAATCAACAAGTGGTCAACACGTATTTAGCTTTACGAAGTAGTCAGATTCTAGGGAAAGAGAATCATCAAAAAGCAAGCTCGATTAGAGCTTGCTTTTTTTGTGCGCAATCTATTCGCCCCGCTTGCTATTTGGCTTCCGATAACAGTACAGCCATTATTTGCTAATTTTGGCCTTCATTAATTTTCTATGGCAGGTATCTTAAAATCGGTTTCCGGAAAAAGCAAACTCAATCTTTCCAACAAAAAATTTGCCATTGTGGTGGCAGAATGGAACGAAGACGTTACAGAGCCTTTGTTTGAAGGTGCTTATCATGCCCTTATCGAAATGGGCGCACGGAGATCAAACATCATCCGCAAGAATGTGCCAGGCAGTTTTGAGCTTCCTTTGGCAGCCCAGTGGGAAGCTGAGAAAAAAGACATAGCCGCAGTGATTTGCCTGGGCTGTGTTATTCAAGGCGACACTCCGCACTTCGATTATGTTTGCCAAGGTGTATCCTACGGAATAATGAAGGTGAATCTGAAAACCAACAAGCCTGTTGCCTTTGGGGTTTTAACTACGCTAACCAAAAAGCAAGCCATGGAGCGTGCCGGAGGAAAGTTGGGCAACAAGGGGGAAGAGGCAGCACTCACGGTGGTTAGGATGTTGGAGATAAAGTAATCCAAAGGCGTCTGACCGCTCCAAGCGGTCAGACGCATAACATGAGGCTAGGGCAAATCGTAAAATAAAAAAGCACCGTTCCTTTCAAAACGGTGCCTTTCCAGAGAAACCAATTCTACTAATTCTTTTTGACGAATTTCAATTGATGTACTGAGTTGCTTTGGTTCACCCTCAGCATGTAAACCCCGTCAACCAAGCTTTCTGTTGTCAATCGATGTTGGTCACCTGATTTTTCTAAGTTCATCATTATCGGTCGTCCAAGTAAATCAACGATCGAACATTCATTTGTTTCGGGCTCTAACCCTGAAATAAATAAAATGCCCACAGTTGGGTTAGGGTAAAGAGAAATAGATGCGTTGCCCTTTGGCAAATCGCCAGTAATGACAACAGGAGTATCATTTGAAAAATCGCTCAAGCAGTTATCGATGGTTACTTGCACTTTGTAAATGCCTGCGTTGGTAGCTGTGTAGGAATTATTGGTGGCGCCCGTGATCACGGCACCATTTAAATACCATTGGTTTCCATTGGCCGCGTTGGAAGTAAGCGTGGATGTACCCGATGCAAAAGAGACCGTAACACTTGGCTTGGTGGGCTTGATACAAAACTCTCTGGTTACCGAAGTAGCCGCGTTATAGTTTCCATTGCCCGGCTGGCTGGCTATTATGCTTGCCTTACCTGCACTCACAAGCGTGATTTGATTTCCGTTAATAGTAATTTTCGCATTTGGTGTTACAGATACAGCTAACCCAGATGTAGCCGTAGGCAGAGTAAAGGTAAATGGAGCATCGCCCACATTCTTGTCGGCTATTACCGGGAAAGTGATCGTCTGATTTTCTTTTGTTATCACGAAACGTGCCGACACCGGTAAGTGATCAGAAGTAGTATTGACGTAATTGGAAATGTAAGTCCTTGGATCTTCTACAGTAATGGAATTCCCCACATATGAATTCGTCAATTCATTGGAAGTAGTAAGATGATCCAAAAAGCTACTCGAACTGGGGAAGCTAAAAGCCCCTGTCTGGCTAATGGCCAACGTAAGCAAATTGAATTGGGTCGTATTATCGGCAAAAACTTTATAGGTCGATTCTGGATTGGTGGGTGCGCCAATAGAAACATCTACATCATCGTTGTAATCACCCAGCAGAATGATATTGTCGTTTGCGTAATTCGCCACCAGTGAATCGTGCAGCACTTTTACATCGTATTTTCTTCGATTGTAGTCTGCCGCGGCCGACCCTGATTTTGCGTGAATATTAACTACCCTCACTCTCTTTGTGAGACCCCCGATGGTAACATCAAAAGTGGCCATGAAAGGTAATCTTCCTGACGACCAAAAGCTGGAGGCCGTGGTTGGGTAGCCCGGCAATAAACCCGAATTCCCTGCTCGAACTGCATCGTAAAGTTGAGAAAACATGACTCTGGAATTCACCAGTTGAACGGTCGAACTATTGTAGATAAATCCTATTTTTTGAGGAGGAAAATTGGCATCAGGTGGATCAAAAGAATAGGACCATTTGTTGGCCAACATTCCGCTAAAGCCAGGCAGGTTGCTCACAAGTTGATTGAAAGCTGCATCATCGGCTACTTCTTGCACGGCAAAAATATCTGCACCGATATTCTGGAGCACGGTGGTAACATTGGTAACCTGCAAGGCATCATCAATCGGCCCGAATTCCGTTCCGCCCGTGTCTTTCACGTCAGTACCAAAGAATTCTAAATTGTAAGTAGTGATATCCAATGTCTGTGACTTGTCCGTCCCTCGAACAGAAATATTCTTGGTGGCAACCCCTGTCGACACGTTTGCTATGGAGCCTATGAATGTGTTTGAGCCAGTGGGAGCATCAAATTTGACAAATACATTTTGGGCTGAAGCAATTTCTGCGGGAGTATACGAAATGGAACCGGAAAAAGTAGTGTTGTCTTTTGATACGGTAAAATTGCCAGGCGCGTTAACGCTAACGTTGTTCGATAGGTTGAATCCTCGTAACGAATAACTTTTCACCGTTGCTCCGGCAATAAATGATAATAAGGTGGGTGAAGCCTCTAAATAGCTGGCTGCCGCATTGCTGAAGCTAATATCATCCAATGTCCATCGTGCAGCGGTATTCGTGCCAGCGGACGAAGTATAAACAAAGGCGACATAAACATTTTGCGATGCATAAGCAGATAAATCTACATCGCTCAAAGTCCAGTCAGACAACGAAGTGCTATTGGAGGGAACGGCTACCGTGGGAAAGTTTCCGTTTAAGTCAGTCCAGGCTGCCGTTGCAGGGTCCCCACTACCGGAATAGTTGGAGGAGATTTTTAGCTGAAGGGACGGGCCTGCAAACGAAAATTGAGAATAGAATGTAAGGCTTGCATTGGCGCTTATGCTCGTAACGGGCGAAATCAACCAGTCCTCATTTAATTGTGCTGTTCCAGCAAACCCATTCATGCGGATGCCCTTGGTTGCATTTCTACCAAAATCCGTGCAGCCCCACACCTGCGCGCCTGTTGCGCTGAATTGAGTGAACGATGCGGTACCATCGCAAGCATTGAAGTCTTCAACGTACTGTTTGCCTGTAGTAACACTTACTTTTGTAGGGCTTGTCTGAAGATTGGGCACATTATCTTCAGCTACAACATAAATATCATAGGCGGTGGAGGGACTTAGTCCGCTTACCGCGGAAGTAAACTCGGTAGCGGTTAACGTCACGTTGATAGTTCCCGCCATGTTTATAGCCACTGTCACGCCACTTGCATTTTGCCCTGCTTTTACTTGCGCTGATGAAGGTGCAGTGGCGCCAGATGGCAACACCACAAAATAAGTTTTCCCCACTTCATCCAAATTTGTGCGAACCGTGAATGAAGTAGCAGAAACAGTGTTGACGATAGGATAGGTCGCATTGAAAGTGGGTGAGGTTACGTCTCCAGCCGTGTTAGTCTTAACATCTATTTTGGTCGGAGTCGCTTGAATGTTAGGAATCAAATCTTCTGCAACCACATACACATCGTAGTCCGTATTGTCTGACAAACCTGCAACTGCTATCGCATATTCAAAATTGATCACAGTAACATTGATGGAGCCAATTAGATTGGCGGCAAGCGAGGCGCCTGTGGCATCTTGTCCATTTTTTACTTGCGCAGAACTGGGAGCGGTAGCATTATTGGGAAGAATGACTAAGTAAGTCTTACCGATTTCGTTTAGGTTGGTGATCAGATCAAATCCCGATGATGCTAAGTTGGAAATTTTTGGATAAGTCGCAGTGAACGATGGAGGAGTAACATCGCCCTCAGCATAGCTCAACTGAAAATCATCGATGGCAGAAGTCGGACGTGAGCCGCTACCGGTGGACGGGGTCAGTGTGGTAAGCCGAATCCAGACGTTGTCAGAACTATTATCAAGCGTTGTTCCAAAATTGATATTCACATCGGTGCTTCCCCAGCTGATTCCGCCAGCTGCGAGTGAGGTGGTCAACGTAGCGGGAGTGGTAGCTATCGTAGTGAACGAAGTTGGAGTCGCACCAAAACCATAATCTACTCTCCAGGTGGTGGTTCGACCGGCCACGCTGCCATCGAGTGATTGAAGTTTGAAACTTAATTGGAAATTAGAAAGCCCTGTGGTATTCGCAAGTTGAAACACGAATGCCGCGCCTGGGTCACCAAGACTGCCGGTTTGGCGAACCGCCAATGCTCGATTGACAGAATTATTTTGATCGGTAGTAGTGGACGTTGCTGTAAGACCAGAGGCGGCTGCCACATTTCTAAAGTTTCCTGTGGTGGTGTTCCAAGCAGTGTTTGTAGTGACCAATGTTGCTATGGTACCTAGCGCACTGGTAGATGCGCCCGTTCGCACACTCCACCCGGTGGGTAAACCGCTGCCGATTGAGTTAAAATCCTGAAAATACGGGGAAGAGGTGAGCGGAACCTGTGCAGAAACTTGAATTTGAAGAAAGAGAAAAGAGAATACTAGAACAGAGTAGATTTTTCCCATAAGAGTTTTTTTGTGAACCACAAAGATCAAACTTTTAATGACGATTCGATAATAAAAGGCATTAACGAATTTTTAACAACGCGTGCCGAATTGATCACAGGTCCTTGAATGCAATTTTTTCGTTATTTTGAGCTTTTAACAAATAATTATGTTTAATAAAATTATCGATCAATTCTCTCGGTTTTTCGTAGGAGGTCTTTTGATTTTTTCCGGGCTGATCAAGCTGAATGATCCGATCGGCACTCAAATAAAAATGGAAGAGTATTTTGAAGTATTTGCCGAAGACTTTGGCTCATTCTTTCATTATTTCATTCTCTGGTCGCTGGAGATTGGGATGATCATGATCATTTTGGAATTGGCTTTGGGTGTTGCTATTCTGATTTATTGGCGAATGAAATTAACTACCTGGGTGCTTCTTGGCTTGATGGTGTTCTTCACGTTCTTAACTTTTTATTCGGCTTACTTTAACAAAGTCACTGACTGTGGCTGTTTTGGTGATGCCATTAAACTCACTCCCTGGGAGTCCTTTACAAAGGACATTGTTCTTATGGTTTTTGTGCTCCATTTGTTTTGGTACCGAAGAAGTTACAAAGCTATATTGAGAACTCGCGAAGGAAGTTTCATCGTGATGGCTACTACGTTAATTTGTTTATTCGTGGGTGTTTACGCTATCCAACATTTACCATTCATCGATTTTAGGGCGTATCGAATTGGTAATAGAATTCCACAACAGATGATTCCGGAAGAGCAGCCTATTATTGAATACACTTTTGAAAAAGACGGAAAAGAGGTGAAGTCAGACAAGTATATTTCTGAAGCAGGATATACGTATGTTTCTTCCCGTGTCTTGAATGAAGACAAAATAAAGCCAAAGATCACCGATTACGCTGTTACCAGTCCTGAGGGAGAAGACAAAACCAAGTATACATTTGAGGGGGATAGACTTTTCATTGTCATCTACGATGTAAAGAAAGCGTCCATAATAAATATTGAGGCCATTAAAAATCTGACAAGGGAATTGGAAGGGAAGGTGGATTGTTTTGTATTGACTTCTTCCAGTGCTGAGCAAATGGAGGCCTTTCGTCATGCGCATCAATTGGCAGTGCCGTATTATTATTCAGATGCCACTGTATTAAAAACGATCATCCGATCAAATCCCGGAATTGCACTTTGGAGAAACGGAACTGTGTTGGGTAATTGGCATCACAACGACACCCCCACGTCTGCTGAAGTTCTAAAAATACTTCAATGAAGATTTTTTTGATTGGGCTTCCTGGCTCTGGAAAAACAACATTAGCCAAAGAGCTGGCGGCTACCTTGAAACTGCCGTATGTGGATTTGGATGTGGAGATAGAAAAAGCAGAAATGAAAAGTATTCCACAGATTTTTAAAGACAAGAAGGAGCTGTATTTTCGAAAGATCGAATCTCAACTTCTAAAGTCTTTGTGCCAATCAGATTCTTCTTTTGTGATGGCAACGGGTGGTGGAGCGCCTTGCTTTCATGAAAATATGGCTGCTATGAACCAATCCGGTACTACCATTTTTTTGGATGTTCCTACGATGGAAATTGCAAGGCGAATTGTTTTATCAAAAGGCGAGGAGCGGCCCTTACTCAAATCAAATGGCATAGACGGTCTGAAAGAACAAATTGAATTTTTGCGCTCGCAGCGGCTTCTCTTTTATAAACAAGCAAGTTTAACAGTTCGCGGAGATCAAATTAACTTCAACACGATCATCGAAAAAATCAATCCCTAAAAAGGGAACCCAACCGTAAACTGGATTCTAGTTGTTGAATTATTGTAATCAACTGAGGGGCTCACAGGGGAAGCTACCGCATAGGGAACATAATAGCCAACACCTTGAGTGTTAATAATAGCAACATCCACAAAGAATTTCGAATCTCTGTAACCAACTCCTCCCGTAATTGAGTTCATGTTAGTAAGTGAGTAATTGATTCGATCTGATGGTCTTCGTACATAAGGATCGGCCATGATGTTGTACCCTGCCCTCAGCCTGAATTTGTTAATCCGATATTCTGCCCCAAACCGAAGATTAGTGACGGATTGAAATCTTGAACTAATCCGATTATTTACTTCACTCGGAGCATCGATTGTTAGGCTGTAGATTTGCTCAGTAAAACTGCTGGTGGTTGCCTTGCTGTAGTTTACGAATTCCACATCCGCAGTGATGAATCCTCTCTTAGGGATAAAAATGGCAGCGCCAGCGGTGAAGCGCGAAGGTGTCACCATGCCGTAGCTGGTTGGGTCAGTCGGGTTACCCTGGTCAGTATCTTCAGTACTGAAACTTTCGTTATTTAACCTACGCAGTCCTGTGCCGAAATAATCATAATTATTCCAACTTGTTGTCATACTGGCGGTGTAGGTATCTGTAAGCTGGTAAGCCGTAGGAGTGACATAGGACAAGCCAAATTGAAAAAAATCGACTGGCTTAATTAATGTTCCAAGTGTTAAGTTAACTCCTGTGCCAGTAGTCGTTCTGGTTTCTTTTAGTTTGAGATTGTTAAAGCAGGCATTGCATGGTGCTAGCATGGTTTGACCCTCATAGTTTTCCCCATATGTTTTGTCGTAACCATACCTTACTGAGGTGATCCCTAGCCCGCCCCCGAAAAAAAATTTGTCATTGAAATTGGCGCCATAAGAAATATTCCACTGATTTTGAGAACCGGAGGTTTTGACTTTTTCACTTTGGAGTGGCTTACCAGTCACATCGGTGTAGTAATTTGTGTCGTTAGCTGAACCAGCTGGGCCAATCAAGTAGTTGTTGTATCCCAGATATGCAGGAGTGTTCACGTTATCACCTTGTCCTGCCGGGCTTCTATTCGGATCAAAACGTGGATTGAATTGATCTTTTGTATACCCATTTGATACCTCTAAAAAGTAGTCTATTATTGAACTGGTATTGTTTTGCCCTCGATATTCGAACCCACCATTGAAATCATTGATACGATTGAGAGTGATCGCAAATGTTCCTCCCAAAAAAGGTGCTTTTTCATCGCTCTTACCAGCGCCAAAGACAATGCTCAGTCCGGGAAGACTGACATTCGCACTAGAAAAGGAGTTGTTTGTTTTAGTCGAGAAAATAGTATTGTTCGCATCAAAATCCCATGTGGTATAGTTGGCGTCAGCACTTTGAAAAGTAACTGCTGGACTGATTGTGATTTCATTGCGGTTGTACATACCCAGTGCGGCCGGGTTGGATAAGGCTGAACTAAAATCGCCCCCGAGCGCAACCTGCGCACCGCCCATTGCTTGAATGCGGGCGCTACCCCCAGCGCTCTGCCTTGAAAACAATAGAGCTTGTTCAACGAAATAATTTTGGGCATTTAGTTCAACAGAAATGAACACACCTATGACACCGAGCCATCGCCCCCAATTATTTACGCACATCAGTTCGAGTATTTAGATTAGAAAACTAACGGTTAGTCCCTGCCTCTTCTTGCGCCACCACCGCCACCACCGCTTGGAGCAGCGCCACCGCCACCGCTAAACCCAGATGAACGACCACCGCTGAATCCACCGTTGTTGATTCCTCCATTGGATCCACCCCAATTGTTTCTGTTGCTGTTGGTATTGTCGTTCCATCCGTTATAGTTCTGTTGGTAAGAACGAGTATTATTCCAAGTTGTAGAGCCTCGTTGAGGTGTGGCCGCATCGTTTCTCCAAGCCCGGTTGTAGTATTGTTGAGAATTGTCTGTTGTGGCAACCCGACCACCTGAATTACTACCTCCACGGTTTCCATTCGTGCTATAATAACGATCTATCTCCTCACCGCGCGCTGAATTAGGCCTTGGGCGATCTACAATAACCACTGTGTTTCCTCCTCCCCAATTATTGTTGCCATAAAAGCCATTGCAAATAGTACCCTGGAATCCACCATAGAACCCGTTCATCCCATATGGCCCATACGGGTTTCCGAAACTATTACCAAAGCCACCCATTCCGTAACCAAACCCCGATCCAAAACCCATGGAAAAGCCAGATCCGTAGAATCCATTTCCCCTCATGAAAAAAGGATCGTATCCGTAATAGGGGTTCATCATTCCATAATTACCGTATCCAAAAGGACTCATCATTCCGAAGCCGCCCATTCCATACATTCCACTCATTCCAAAACGGTTGTATGGGCTATATCCAAAACCATTATTGAATCCATTGTAATTGTAACTGCCTACGTTGGTGTAATTGCTTGCTAAATTCTGATTAACTGCTGTGGGCTGATAATTCGGTGAAAAATATTGCGCGTTTGCGGTGTTGTTGGTTCCCACCTTCGCGCCCGAGATATATTCCGGATTCACATTTCTTGAAGAATAACTGTCTGTAGGGTTGATAGTGGCCGCGGTTTCACTTTCGGTGATTCTTCTGACATTTGAAGAGGCGAAAATTTCCTGCCTATCTTTTTGCGATGCAGCATTCAAGACTGCTCGATCTTTCGGAGTAAAATACATATCATCATCTTCTCTGCTTTGTGCCACGGCAGTTGAAAGAACCACGGTGCACACTAGAAATAGGAAAGCAATTCTCGTTTTCATACAGATAAATTGATTGTTTCTAAGGTTATTAACGTAAATCTAGTCATTCTAGATATGAAAAGTTACCAATTTTGTTGAGAAAATGTAGCCATTAGACAATTTCTAACAATGAGAAAAGTCTGATCGAAAGGATACTGGCATTCCTTCTATATTTGCGCGTTCAAAACCAAAGACAAGCAAAAAGTAATGGGAAAAGAGATCACCAGCCGAGCAGACGATTATTCGCAATGGTACATTGACTTGGTAAAAAAGGCTGATTTGGCGGAAAATTCTGACGTTCGGGGTTGTATGGTGATTAAACCATATGGCTATAGTATTTGGGAGAAAATGCAACAGGCGCTCGACAAGATGTTTAAAGACACCGGCCACGTTAATGCCTATTTCCCATTGTTTGTGCCCAAAAGCTTGTTTGAAGCGGAAGAAAAGAATGCCGAAGGCTTTGCGAAGGAATGCGCAATTGTAACACATTATCGGTTAAAGACTGATCCAACTAGGCCAGGTAAGCTTATGGTTGATCCTGAGGCGAAATTGGAAGAGGAACTAGTTGTTCGTCCGACCAGCGAAGCCATTATTTGGAGTACGTATAAAAAATGGATTCAATCGTATCGCGATTTGCCTTTGTTGATCAACCAATGGGCAAACGTAGTGAGATGGGAAATGCGCACTCGACTTTTTTTACGCACTGCGGAGTTTCTTTGGCAAGAAGGTCATACAGCGCACGCCACTTCTGCGGAGGCTGTTGCTGAAACAAAACAGATGTTGGACGTGTATGCAGAATTTGCCGAGACATTCATGGCCATGCCGGTGATCAAAGGAAAAAAATCAGAGGGAGAACGTTTTCCGGGTGCCGTTGACACCTATTGTATCGAGGCGATGATGCAAGACGGAAAAGCCTTGCAAGCAGGGACTTCTCATTTTTTAGGTCAGAATTTTGCGGATGCTTTTGGCGTGCAATTCACCAATAAAGAAGGCAAACTTGAAAAAGTGTGGGGGACGTCATGGGGCGTCAGCACTCGCTTGATTGGTGGATTGATCATGGCGCACTCTGATGATGATGGGTTGGTATTGCCTCCTAAGTTGGCTCCGATTCACGTGGTCATTATTCCTATTTTCAAAGGCGAAGAAGAACTGAACAAAGTTTCTGCAAAAGCCGAAAGCATTGCCAAAGAATTGCGTAGTCTGGGATTGTCGGTAAAATTTGATAATCGTGATAATTTAAAGCCTGGATTTAAGTTTGCCGAGTATGAATTGAAAGGTGTGCCTGTTCGCATAGCTATTGGGCCACGCGATTTGGATAATCGGACAGTAGAGGTAGCTCGCAGGGATACAAAAGAAAAGAAGGTGATGCAGATGGATTCGGTCGTCAGTGAAATTGATACGCTTTTGAAGGACATCCAACAGAATATTTACCAAAGAGCACTAAAATTCAGAAACGAAAAAATCACCAAAGTTGATTCGTACGAAGAATTGAAAAAAGTATTGGATGAGAAGGGTGGTTTTGTATCAGCTCATTGGGATGGCACAGCGGAATCAGAAACAAAAATAAAGGAAGAAACGAAAGCCACTATTCGTTGTATTCCGTTAGATGGAAAACTCGAGGAGGGGAAATGTGTTTTTTCCGGGAAGCCTTCCAGCCAACGTGTATTGTTTGCAAGAGCGTATTAGTATTTTATTATTGCGATTTAAGATTTAAGGTTGATTAGTGAGCGATAGAGAAATCGTGAGTAGTTAAGATTCAAAATTGGGTGAACTTAATATTGTGTAGTTTTGCGTACACTTTACAAAAAATCAGGAATCCAAAATCGTAAATAAGGAATGGCAGAGTGGTCAACCGTTATATCGCTAGTAGTGTTTGGCCTTGTTTTGGTAGTGGCAGAGGTCATTTTTGTTCCAGGCACGACCGTGGTAGGTATCATCGGCTTTTGTTTTTTGGTGGTGGGCGTTGGGTTGAGCTTTAAGTACTTTGGTAGCGAAGTCGGCTGGGTAATGTTGGGCACCACATCTGTTGCCAGTGGGGGGCTTTTGTATTTCTCTTTTACTACCAATATGTGGAGTCGGTTTTCGCTAAAGTCGTCTAATAAAGGCAAAGTAAATGAAGGGGAGTTGGATCAGTTGTTGGTTGGAATGGAGGGTATTACACTTTCTGCCTTGCGCCCGATAGGTAAAGCAGAGTTGAACAACCAAATTGTAGAAGTAAAGACCAATGGCGACTATTTGGATAGTGGTAGTCGCATCCGAGTAATTAAAATAGTATCAAACCAAATAATCATAGAACCTATTAACTAAAAAGTAAAAATTATGGACTTAGTATTTATTCTAATTGTGTTCCTCAGCATTATCGCGTTTTTCATGTTCACCTACTTTGTGCCAGTAGGCCTGTGGATTACAGCTGTTTTTTCCGGAGTAAGGGTTACGATCGGTCAACTAATCGGGATGAGGCTTCGCAAAATTCCACCAAGTATCATTGTCAATTCTTTGATTACGGCAACGAAAGCTGGCATTCCCTTAACACCTAGCGATTTGGAAACCCATTACCTTGCTGGGGGTGATGTGCCAAACGTTATTAAAGCATTGATCTCGGCTGATAAAGCAAACATCAGTTTGACTTTCAAGCAAGCAACCGCCATTGACTTGGCGGGGCGTAATGTATTTGAGGCTGTTCAGATTTCAGTAAACCCAAAAGTAATTAACACACCAAAGGTAGCTGCCGTAGCTGCCGATGGTATTCAATTGATTGCCATTGCACGCGTAACAGTTCGTGCCAGCTTAGCACAATTAGTCGGTGGTGCCGGTGAAGAAACCATTTTAGCGCGTGTTGGGGAAGGCATTGTTACCTCTATCGGTTCCGCTGCTTCACATAAAGAAGTGTTGGCCAATCCCGATAAGATTTCAAAACTGGTTCTTTCTCGCGGATTAGATGCTGGTACTGCATTCGAAATTCTCTCTATTGATATTGCAGACGTGGACGTAGGTGCAAACATTGGCGCAAAATTGCAAACGGACCAGGCAGCGGCAGACTTGCGCGTAGCTGAAGCGAGAGCCGAAGAGAGAAGAGCAATGGCAGTAGCAGTTGAGCAAGAGATGAAGGCAAAAGCGCAAGAAGCCCGTGCGAAAGTAATTGAGGCAGAGGCAGAGATTCCTAAATCAATTGCACAAGCATTCCTTAATGGAAATTTAGGTGTAATGGATTATTACAAAATGCAGAATGTGCAGGCAGACACAGAAATGAGAAATTCGATTTCTGGCTCCGGAAAAAGTGGGGGTACTGCACCAGCTAAATAGAGATTTTTTTTACAATTCAAAATGAGGTCTTCCGCCCTATGCGGAAGACCTCATTTTTTATATCCCTTCCTCAATATGGAATTGCTTCCGAAGACGATCGGCCCCTTTGCCATCCATCATCATCACCATGTAGTCGCCAGCGTCTATTTTTAAAGATCCTTCTGGATTCTTTAATAGTTTTCGCTTCCCGTCAACGCTTTTCACCAAGCCGATGAGCACAACATTGCAACTCTTTTTGAGGTCAAAGAACGCTTTATCGTAATACATCCCAGCAAAGGGATTGTTCTCCTTTACGATGACTTGCTTCATGTCGTATTCGTGTTCTTCATGAGCGTAGGCAATCAACTCTTCGCTGAAAAGCGCGACATCGGGCTCGTAGATGTAACTGGCCAGTAACTTTGAGGAAATTTCATTTTTTGAAATAGTATACATTACACCGGCTGCCTGAAAAGTACTTTTTAAATTTCCATTATCGAGGGTGACCACATAGTGTAAACTAGAAAAATGTTTCTTAAGGTTGATAACGTATACTAATTTCTCGGTATCGTCATTCAAGTTTACAAATACTATACTGGCGTCACGAATGTTTGACTTCTCCAATAAATCATAATTGTTATAGTCAGAGTATAAAGTGTATACTTGGTCTTGTGTATAGTACTCACGAATGATATCGATGCTTGCACGATCTTTGGATATAATAGCTACTTGTTTTCCCGCTCCGATCAAATGACTGATGACCGACTGGCCAAAATCATTCCAACCAATAATCACCACATGATTTTTAAAGTTGGTGCCGTTAAAGCCAAGCATTCTGTTCTCTTGTATTGTGTTCATAAAACTTGCGATTTGTCCAATGATAAAACCATAAACACCTAAGCTGGAAACCAAAAAAATTAAACCGATCACGCGACCCCACGAAGTAACTGGAATAATGTCTCCATATCCCACAGTGGTTAACGTTTCGGCAAGATACCAAATTGCGTCTTTGATATTGCGCATTTCGCTGTTGGGCGATTTGCTTTCAATGGACAACATAGTAACTAACAAAGCACCGTACCCAAGCACTAAAGCCAGCACGGTAATGATCGCTTTCTTTCGATTGAAACGTCTAATATGAAAACCTGACATTCTGGAAAATTAGTGCAAATTTTTGAGTTATTAAAAAATCGAGCTAAGGTTACGATGTTTAGGACACGCTTCGCCTCGAATTAGTCAATGTTTTGTAACCGCCCCATTTTACTCGGTAGGTTTCAACTTGTCGACTGATTTTTAGCCTTGCCAGCTATTGCCTGGTCTCGCATTTTTTAAGGGCACTTTCCACCGTTGATATTTCTACCATCCCACGCTGGTGTTCCCATGAGTTGTAGATGTAGGTAGCAATCTCAGCAATTTCAAGTTCGGTTAGCGAAGCAATGCCCTTCATCTCCTTGTTGTATTTTTTGCCATTGACCAGCAACTCGCCTTTCATTCCATTTTTCATGGCGCAAATAACTTCTTCTAGATGTTGATCCATATAGTCGGATTTATTTAGCGGAGGGTATAGTCGACCCAAACCACCGCCTTTTTTTTGATGGCAATTACTACAGTTTTTGAGGTACAATTGCTCCCCATGGACAAAGTATTGTTGAAACTTCGTGTCCTTGTTGGATGATTGCCCACAAGCCGCAAGGTGCACGCAACCGCATACTATCCAAAAAAAGACATTCAATTTTGAATTTTGAATTTTGAATGTTGGATTCACAATCTTCGTAACCTTTTAATGTCAACTATCAACCGATTCACTTCTTCCTCTTTAGTGCCATCGTATTTTCCCCTGATTCTTCCTTTTTTATCAATGAGAAGAAATGCTCCGCTGTGAATAAAGCCATCGGGTTCCGTTTTGTCATCCATGGCCGTTGCAAAATAGCTCGTCTGCGCGATTCTGTAAATGGAGTCTTTTGCACCGGTAACAAAATGCCAGCGCTTGCTTTCCACGTCCAATCGCTCGGCAAAATCATGCAGGAGTGCAACCGTGTCATACTCCGGGTCGATGGTATGAGAAAGTAAAAGTACATCAGGCATTTGTTGGGTAGCTTCGTATACGCGCAACATTTGTGTTTTCATGATAGGGCAAATCGTGCGGCAAGAGGTAAAAAAGAAATCGGCTACATAGATTTTATCTTTGAATGTTTCATTGGTGACCAAGGCACTGTCCTGATCGACAAACTGGAACTTTGCAATGGTATGGTAGATGGTATCGCTTCCAATCACATCACGCTCCCCAAAAACAGGAAGCTCCTTTTCTTTAGGACCGCACGAAAAAAGAATACAGCAGGCAATGGACAGTAGCCCAGTGCTAATTTTGAATGCTGAATGTTGAATGTTGAATTTAATGTAGTTTGATTTCATCGCCCTCGTGTATTTCATGGTGATCTATTGATAAAACATTTTGTCCAAAGTAAATTTTGTTCTCGCGTTTGCGATAAGTAGCTAACGTAGCCAACGGTTCCTTTCCTTGCTCTCCTGTAAGTTGATCGATGGTAGTGAGTACACATCGACTGCACGGCTTTACACCCATGAACTTGTTCATCCCAATGGTAAACTCTTTCCATGAATCTTCCTCGTAAGGGCGTCCCCCTGTGAATACCAGGTTAGGACGAAAGCGATCCATGGGCACCGGTACGTCTAGTTTTTGATTAAGATCATCCAGCGAACTTTGCCCAATGGCCAAAATGGGATAGCCGTCTGCGAGGCTCACATGATCTTGGCTGATTGCATATAGTGCGTCAACTAAGCGTGTATTTTGCTCTGGGAAGGACACAAGTTTACATTGAAATCCCAGTTTATAGGAGAACCATTGGCTGTAGTTTCTTGATACTTCTATCGTACTTACTTGATCATCCCAAATAGTTGCAAGAATGGGCTTTGTAGTCTGTGGGGAATAAAATGGTAGCTCAATGGACTCGTTTTTGAATCTAACAAGGAAATAATCAGGTTTCATTTCTAGCTTAAATAGCGCTAACGCGGGGATTTTGCGTTGGGTGATAAAGGTGTTGTTTTCATCCACCAACATCCATCGTCTGTCAAATTTAAGACCTTTGCCCTCCACTTTTGCTGAATTTAGTCGAATGCCACCCATCGATTTGATAGGGTAAATCCAAATTTCAGTTAACCGCAACCCACTCATGAACTTTTATGTGATATTTTGCGCTAACTTAGTGAATAAGGAGTGAAAAATTATGAGTAACGCAGCTGCCCTTTGGTATTTTGAGAGTGTAAATCTGTATAACACGCTGTGCCCTCACAAGGTTAAAGCGATGGCTGGAAGACATACCTTTTTAAGTTTTAAGCGTGATCAGTTTATCTACTTCCTGGATGACAAAGCCACTCATATTTACATGATAGTAAATGGCCGGGTTAAGATTGGGCGTTATCTTGACGAAGGAAAGGAGATCACCACCGCCATTTTGTCCATTGGCGAAATATTTGGAGAGTTAGTGTTGGCGGGTGAAGAGTCGAGGCGCGATTTTGCTCAGGCGATGGATGACTGCACTATTTGTCCGTTAAGCCTCGATGAAATGAAAGAACTCATGTATGAGAATCGCGAGCTCAGTTTTAAGATGCTAAAGTTTGTTGGGCTACGCTTAATGAAGTTGGAGCGGAAATTAGAATTGCTGGTTTTTAAAGATGCCCGTACTCGAATTATAGAATTTATAAAAGACGCTGCTTCTTGGAAAGGAAAAAAGGTAGGTTTTGAAACACTTATTCAAACTAAACTTACCCATCAGGATATTGCTTCATTGACAGGGACATCACGACAAACAGTCACTACAATCTTGAATGATTTAAAGGAGAAAAATTTAATTAACTTCGATCGGAAACGTATTTTGGTTCGCGATTTGGAAAAGTTGGCTTAACCAACCTTCCCTTATAGGTTTGGGAAGTTGGCAGGAAGATCTTTCTCTTCGTCCACATCAGTTAGTATGTGTAATTGCGCAAAACTTACAGCTAGGTCTTTAAAATTTTGAATGGTATCTGTTGAAACGGTGTCAGTACTCCACGTTTTATTTTTAAACAGCTCAGGCATTTGTTTTTTCATACCTAGTAAATAATAACCTCCATCTTTAGCCGGCCCAATGACGGCATCGTTTATATGAAGTTGGTCGAATGCCTGTTTTATAATTTCTCCACTTAACTCAAAACAATCAGTGCCAATGATGCAGACCCTTTCGTATCCATTTCTAAATCCATCAGCAAAAGCATTATGCATCTTCTCGCCCAGATCATTTCCATTCTGTAGCCTCTTACGAAAGGAAGTATTGGGCCATACATCTTCAGTATCCACAAAATTGGAATAGTAGATTACTTTGTCGCTGGCTAAATTTTCTGTTATGAACCGTGTGTGCGAAGAAAGTGTCAGATAGATCGCCAATGCTTTTTCGTCACCAAGGGTTTTAGCTAGTCGGGTTTTTACTTTTCCGAGTTCAGGATTGCGATAGAAGATGATGAGAAGATTTTTCAAGACCGTAATTAGAATTGACTAATAAATCTTGACACCGCGTATCAGCCACTTCGACCAATTCTTATTGTAGGTGTGAACGCTATCAGTTGGCTGATTTCCCATGTTTACCACAGGCATTCCTTCGTTTTTCCATTCAAAGATTCCCCCATATATATTGTATACATTTTGGTAGCCTAGCTTTTGTAGCTTTTCTCCCACTCGCTCGCTGCGGTAACCCACACTACAATACACAATTATCTTTTCAGTTTTGGGAAGTTTTTTGAGGTCCTCTGTAGAGTAAGAATCATAATTTAGAAATCGTGCGCCCTTCAGGTGACTAACATTAAATTCTTCAGGGGCTCTTGTGTCTAAAATTATTACTTTTTCATTTTTCGCCAAAAGTTCTTTCACTTCTGCTGGCTTTATTGTTTTCACGGTGTTTCGATACAATGATTTTAGTTTTTTATCGTATTCACCCTGAGCGCAGGCAGCATAAGCAAATGCCAACAAGACTAAGCAAACAATTTTTCCTTTTTCCATATTAGTTCATACACGAAGCAACAAGTTACAACTATATATTCCAACGAAGTAATCCAAAGATTTTCGGAGAATCCATTGTTGGTGTAGCCAACGTATGTCAGAAATATTAATGCCGTCCAAACTAGGGCAAAACGATGCAAAGTAAACACCGAAAAAGCCAACAGGGTTGTTATGTACCAAGGGTGAACGATGGTGGCGAAAGCGAAATAAATGCATAAAATAATTAAGAATGCGTTTGGCAAGTTTCGTACGTTGAAGTCAGCTTTTTGAATTTTGAATTTTGAGTTTTGAATAGAATCCCAAGATGTATAAACCAAAATTGCTAACGTACAATATGCCGCCAACTTCCACCCAACGGTTTGAATGATATTGTATCCATATTTCCAAAAACCCCATTCGCGAACTAAATAGTAAATGCTTGCGTTGAATTCAAATTTTTTGAAATAGTACCCTATACTTTCGTTGAATCCCGAAATGATTTCAGTGTTGAGTAAAGGAATAAAAAGCAAGAAGGTGAATACCCCCACAACTAAATAGTAAACAGACGAATTCTTCCATCCTAATCTTACAATCATCAACGGTAAGAAAACGACCGGAATCAGCTTAGTACAAATGGCAAGACTGAAGCTAACAGCCGATGAAACAAGGTTACGCTTTATCAGTAGCCAATAACTTAGTAACATGAAAAAAATCAGTAGTGCTTCAAAATGAAGATTGCCAGTTAATTCTACAATGACGAGTGGATTAAGCGCGTAGAGCAATGTGTTTTGTGCTGGCATCTGATAATAATTCAATATCTTTTTGATAAGCCAAATAGTTCCAATTTCTGAAGCGATGATGAAGGCTCTTATGATGACAACACTTGACAGGATTGAACCAAAAGATAGCTTGGCCGCCATCCAAAAAACGAATTGATTGACGGGGGGATAGATTGTGAAATAATCACGGCTGTTGAGTTTATTGAACAGACTTTGATTTATCCCAGGAATGGTGGTGTCATTTTCAATGTAGTAGCGAGGTAGTTCTGCAAATGGATGTACACCAGCCGCCAGGAGTCTTCCGTCCCATATGAACCGGTAAAAATCATCGGACAAAAGAGGAGTGGCAAAGAGAAAACATAGCCTAAAGAGGATCGCTGCAAGTATCCAAAAGCGGATCTCCGTTTTGCTTTCATTTCGAACTATCCATAGATAGATTGAGAAGAGAAGTCCAAAACAACCTAAAAGCGAGGCTGTTTGATATCGCTCAATTAGGAATGCAATTAGCAAATAGGCGATGAACGATATAATTAGTAGAAGATAGTTGAGTGACTTTTGCTTATGCATTCAAAGCAGGCTTCACTGAATAATAGAATACTCCACCAAAACCCAATGCTAACATGACATGGAAAAAAATCAATCCGCCATCGTTCAAAAAAATCCCAGCCACTATTCCGAAAACAAAGTATAAACAGAGTAATCCCTCTAGTAACGTCAGAACATTAATTTTTGTCTTTATGTAAGAATTGTATTTCCAGGAATCACCCTTGATCCTAACGTTGAATTTTGGTGTTCGAATAAAAGGCGTCTTACGCCCAAGTAATCCTTCTGCAACTGCTAGACCATTGTGCAAGGAAAGCCCCATTGATACAATAAGGAAACGAGGATAGAGCGACCAAAATATTGCTTTACGATTTAAAGGATTAAATCTTTTGGTAGCTACCCAATAAAAAAGAGTAATCGACAAAAAGCCACCGAGAAAAATAATTCCCAAGTTAAAGAACCATGTAACTTCCGGGTGTCGTGATTTGATGTACAGCATTGGAATGCTCAAGATGGCCGCCAGTAAAAGGCAAATGAATACAGAGCTATTAAAAAGATGAAAGAATGCGTGTGTTTTGTTTTTCCAAGAAAGTGAAGAACGTAAAACATTTCCGAAATTTTTCTTGGCCGTTTCAGCGGCTCCCTTGTTCCATCGGTATTGTTGCGATTTGATGGCAGGCATTATCACCGGCAATTCACCTTTCGTTTCAACCTCTTCCAGGTACTCAAATTTCCAGCTTTTAAGTTGAGCGCGGTAGCTAAGATCCAAATCTTCTGTCAATGTATCGTTACTCCAGCCGCCTGCATCGGCAATGCATGTTTTTCTCCAGACGCCACATGTTCCATTGAAATTGATAAAACTTCCCGCTGCACTGCGCGCAGTTTGTTCAATCGAAAAATGAGCATCCAATCCAAATGCTTGAAGTTGGGTGAGTATGGAGTAGTCTTTATTGATGTGTCCCCAACGGGTTTGCACCACCCCTACTTTTTCATTTGCAAAAGAAGGTAGCGTCTTCTTTAAAAAATCAGGCGCGGGAATAAAATCCGCATCGAAAATTGCAATGAATTCTCCTGAAGCAATTTGAAATCCGTGATCTAAGGCTCCGGCTTTGTATCCCACTCTGTGTTCTCGATGGATCAATTTGAAATTTAACCCAAGCGGTCGTAATGATTCGATTTTTTTTAAAATGATCTCTGTAGTTTCGTCAGTCGAATCATCCAGCACCTGGATTTCTAGTTTTTCTTTTGGGTAGTCAAATTGAGAAACCGCATCAAGCAATCGCTCCACTACATATTTTTCGTTATAGATAGGAAGTTGAATGGTAACAGTGGGAAAGTTTATAAACTCTGGTCTTGGGGAAGATTTTCTTTTTTTTGCTTTCAAATAAATCCATGTCAAGTGCAACTGCCCCATACTGAACAAGAAAATGTAAAGTAGGGAGAGGGAGTAGAGTATGGTGATGAAGATTTCCATAAATGTCAATGGTCGATGGACAACAGAATTGATTTTTACCAATATTTAAATATCGTAAACAAAATCTTGTAACCCGCCATCAGAGTGCCTTTCACAGTACCAGAGATTTTCGACACTCCGATCCGCTTTCTGTATCTCACCGGAATTTCTACACATTTTAAACCCTTTTTGGCAGCTTTTAGTTGCATCTCAACAGTCCATCCATAGGTTTTGTCCTGCATATTCAGTTCCATTAGTTTGTCAAATCGAATAGCACGAAAAGGACCCAGGTCTGTAAACCTAACGTTATAAAGGAGTTTCAAAAGTCGTGTGGCTAGCCAATTGCCAAAAATTTGCTGGGGCGTCATGGAGCCTTTTTCTTTGTTGCCTAAGGCTCGAGAGCCAATAACTAGGTCGGCCTTATTATCGAGAATGGGTTGGATCAATTGAATAATTTCCTCAGGGTAGTCTGAATGGTCGGCATCCAGAAAGACAATAATATCTGGTTTGCTTGCTGAGTCTTTGATATACTGAATTCCTTTCAGGCATGCCCGCCCGTAGCCGGGCGTTGCTTCGTGTAAGACAGTAGCTCCTTTTTCACGAGCGATTACTTCTGTTTTGTCTGTCGAAGCATTGTTCACTACAATGACTTCTTCAACTAGCTCCTTGGGGATCTCCTCGATCACTTGACCGACACCGTTCTCTTCATTAAAGGCAGGGATGATGATTCTGAGTTTTAGCATTTTATTGTCCTCCTGCAAAGATGTTTCTTTCCGTTGGAATTGGTGGCATTGAAATTAGATTTATTGTTGACCTTAATATTTTGAAGCTATGCAGGCAAGGAAATTTCAAAACGGGCACCTGCTTGATTGGATTCTTGGATAGAAATTTGTCCACTCATTCTTTCAATGCAAATTTGAGCGATGTACAACCCAAGCCCTATCCCGGTTGATTTTTCATTTCCTCTTTTAAACATCGTAAACAAATCTTTTCTTGCTTCTGGTAGGATTCCGACCCCATTATCTTCAATAAGTAAAGTAACTTCTTCATTGGAGTGATGTCCGCTTAATCTAATTTTCAGATTGAGATTACCTTGATTGTATTGAATGGAATTTTTGATTAGTTCGCTTATGGAGTTTTCCAGGAGCCTAGCGTCTGTGTTGATAGCAATACCCTTCGGTAAGTCAATTTCTAAATGAACATTGTTGTGAGAGAGTGAGTTAAAGATTTGATTTATTTTTTCAAAAAGGTTAACGGACTCAAATGAAAGTTGGGTCGTTTTTATGTGATGTACCAATTGAATAGTTTTAACCATTCGTTCAAGTTTGGCAGTAGTGTCTTTGATCAGCGTTAAATATTCTTTGGTTAGTGGTTCTTTTGTTTCTTGGATAGCCAACGACTCAAGCCCTTTTAATGTGGCAATAGGCGCTTGTACATCATGTGATGAGTGATAAAGAAAATTGGCTAATTCGGTATTTGACTTCTCAAGTTCAGCCGTTCGTTCTCTTACTCGCTGATCTAGTTCCTTATTCTGTTTTTCGATAAAATCACGTTGTGTTTTAATTTCTTCATTCTGTGCTTCAATCTCCTCTTTTTGATTAAGCAGAGTGGCTTGATCTTGTGCTTGCTTCCTTAGTGTATTTGAAAGATACCCAAAAAGCACCAGACCAAATGGCAATACGACAAGGAGCGAAATAAGAGTGTTACGCATTAGCTCCTTTTTAGCTTTTGCATTAAACATGTCAAATTTTTCATCTGCCTCAAGCAATGCCACCACTTCTCCCTTACTATTTTTTAATGGAGCAAAGGCAGATATCCAATGGCCGTTTTCATCTTGGTAGCTATCCAGTATTCCGCCTGTTTGATAATTTTTTAATAAGTCTTTTGGATAATTTTTGTAGGAATGCCGGTAATAGGGTTGGTCAGACGAAGTTCCTATAAAATGAAATGTACTGTCTCGATCATAGTATACAATGGTATATAAGGGCGACTCAAGATGATTAGTTTGGGAAACTGTTTTTAACGTGTTGTGAAGAGTGTTGTATATTCTATTTTCTGTATTGCTGACAATCGCATCTTTGGTCATTAGGTTGTTCGCGAGCGAATCGTGATCATCCCCATTGATTAGCCAGACCGATGTAAACGCAATAGCCCTGAGTCTTTCTAAGACCTCTGCCTTAGATTTTGCCAATGAGTTGTAATAGGAATTGGCCACAAAGTAGGCAATAAGAATTAGTATGGCCGTAAAGACGGCTGCAACTAATCTTGAATTAGCGGCCTTTAACTGAAGGATGGATTTCCTAATGTGAGGCACGAGTTATGTTCTTTCATTAAAGAAACAAGGAAATATTGATGGTTGTTATTACACGTGGAGTTAGTCCATCAATTGTCCGACTCATGACATTTTCTAAAAAGCAACAACTAAAATCTTGATGATTCGGTTATTCAGAAAGCTTGATCCCATTGTTCCCAATTAGTATAGCCTTCCCAAATCGCCCATCTTCTTCTTTCACTTCCAAGTTAAGTACACCTCTGGGGCAAACCGATGAGCAGACTCCACAACCAACACAAGAACTGCGTACAATATTTTGTCCGCGCTGGGCGTACCAGCGTACATCGATACCCATTTCGCAGTAGGTGGAGCAATTGCCACAAGAAATGCACTGTCCGCCATTCGTGGTAATTCTGAATCTTGATTTGAATCGTTGAATGATTCCCAGATAAGCAGCTAATGGACAACCAAAGCGACACCACGTTCGGTTTCCCATCAACGGATAAAAACCTGTACCCACCACTCCAGCAAAACCAGCCCCAATAAACGCTCCATACACTTCACGCAGCTTGTAGCTATCAAAAAACAAAACCCATGATGAATTAGTGAAGTAAGTATAAAGCACGCCACCGGTCATCACCACCGCAAATATTAAAACGCCATGAATCATCCACCGTTCAATTTTCCAGGCGCTTACTTTTTTATTGGAAAGTTGCCGGTAGGGATCGCCAAGCGTTTCGGCCAGGCCGCCACATCCACAAACCCAACTGCAATACCATCGTTTGCCAAAAAAGTAAACAAGCACGGGCACAGCAATAATAATAAGGGCAATACCCCACACTAACATAAACACTCCTAGTCCCCCGTTTGCCAACAACGTATCTAGGCGATTATTGAAAAAGAAAGAATAGTCGAGCGGCCAAATATTTTTGAAATCAAAATATGGCTGATTGAGACGAATCATAATTTCAGGTATGAGGAATGCAAAGGCAGTTTGAAAGAACATCACTGAACATGTTCGTAAAATTTGGTATTTGCTATGCCGATAGTTGATAATCATTCGCACTCCCATGATCAGAATGCAAAGTGTATAGATAAAGCCGTAAAGGAAGAATCGACCTGCTTCGTTACCACTTAACAAATGACTTACGGGATCAACCATCAACACCCAGTTTGTCATGTATTCCGGATAGAAATAGAGAAATACATAAAAAGCGATCAGCCAGCTACCGGTTAAGATGCCCAGCCACTGAACGTTTTTCATCACATTGAAAAAGATGCCGTTGTTTTTTATGCCGGGAGGCAACTGGAGTTTTGGGAGTATGTATAACAAAGAACCGATTATGCAGAGGCCAAAAGTTAGAAACAGATAGAGTGTTGGATTGTTTTTGACTGGGCTAATAGCCGCTGCTTTAGTGAGAGAATATTTTAGATCCTTAATGGCATACTTATCAAAGCCAAATTGGCCGATGATACTGTATTTTTTGATGTTGTCTGCTACGTTTTGAATCTGTTCACGCGAGGTGACTTGACCGTCTAGCCAGCCTCCATTGTCTCTAAAGGCTTTTCGTTTAAAAAGGCTTTGGTCGTCATTACCTTTAAATACAGAATCGACAGAGGCAATTGTAAATTTTTCTTTGTTGTAAGAAGCCAACTTATCCAATTCCGTATTGGACAACCCAAAAGTGGCCAGTTGCTTTTCGTTTACCCGTTCAAATGCAGCAGACAAATCAGCAACAAATTTGAAATTGGAGGAAGATTCGGAGGCGATGATTTCTTTTATTTCAACTAGCAAGGCACTTGCTTTTTTCTCATCAGTGATTTGACTCTTAACAATCTCTGGAGTAAGTTGGTAACTAGACCAAAAGAAGGAAATATTGAATAGGGCAAAGCCGATTGCGAATAGAGTAAGTCCGATCGTTTTTAAGTATTTCATTACTGGCTAATTAAGCTATTTACTTTCTTATACTCACTGACAATCTCATCCTCGTGCCTGTTGAAAAACTCAGGGTCGAAATTCGCCTCCACTAAGTGTTCCATCACAAAGTCGATGCTTCTCTTTTCTCTCAACCATTGGTCAAAACATTCGTGACGCATTCGGATGCCGAACGTATTTAAACCTAAAAATTGATTTGTCGATTTGTCCCATACCACGTGAACACATTTGGCACCACTCGCATGCTCCCAATAGAATTCCATTTCGTTGGGCTTTAGTTCATTCCACACATTGCCATAGGTTTGGTATTCGATGTCAAAAAACTTGGCTGAGTTGAACCAGGGCCCTGGCTCGTACTTGGTTTTTTCTCCGCAGATCGTTTGTGCTACCACTTCACCCATCATTCGGCCTGTATACCATACTTGCTCTACGGTACGTCTGCCCGGTAAATCATATTTGCGTTCCACGCAATCGCCTAATGCATACACGTTAGTCACATTAGCCTCTAAAAACTCGTTTACCAACACACCTCGTTTGGTTTCAATTCCAGAATTTTTCAAAAAGTCGATGTTCGGAGAAACACCGACTGTTAAGCCGACAAACTGACAATCGATTGTTTCACCTTTATTTGTCACGATCGATTTTACTCTTCCGTTTCCATCCGATTGAATTTCCTTCAATTCGGAATTGAGTTTCAAATCCACGTGGTGTGATCGCACGTGACGGCTGATGAGGTTAGCTTCTTGTATGGGCAGTACATTACTCCAGAATTCATTTTCTCTTACTAAAATAGTTACTTCTATTTTTCTAGTTAGCAACATCTCGGCCATTTCGATTCCAATCAACCCCCCACCTATTATCACCGCGTGCTTGATGCCTTTGGAATTTTCTTCCATCAATTCTAGGTCTTGGTAGCTGTACAACCCTTGCACTCCTTTCAGGTCTTGCCCAGGCCACCCAAATTTGTTTGACTTGGAGCCAGTGGCGATAACCAAAATATCATATCTGAAATTGCCCTTATTTCTAAGAACTAGCTGTTTTGATTCAGTCTCGACCTTTTCAACGTAGTCTTTTACCAGTTCAATTCTGTTTTTCTTCCAAAACCAATCTTCATAGGGTTTAGTATTTTCATACTTCATATGACCCATGTAGATGTACATCAGTGCGGTGCGAGAGAAGAAGTGCTCGGTTTCAGCGGATATTACCGTAATGTTATCATTGCTGCGCTTTCGAATGTTCCGCGCAGCGGTTATCCCGCTGATTCCATTGCCGATAATGACGATATGTTTCATAGGTTAGGCAAGGTGAATGTTATGAATAACACAGTTTGTCAACTGCTTGACAAGATTAACTATTAAAGGAAGAATACATTTGATTCTAAATCTACGATAAATCCAACATAATTGGTTTTGTCGTAAATGCACTAAACATGTAAATATGAAAAATTCGCTTGTAACACTTTTCTTTTTGGCTACATCGCTAGTGAGCTTTGGTGAAGACCAGCTTTCAGCTTTCACCAATTCTTCGGACGTGTTCTTTAAGAAGTATGTCTCCAATGGTTCGGTCGCCTATGGAAAAATTAAACAGAACATTGGTGAAGTTGAGGCTTTATATGTCCTGATTGGCGGAATGAATTTATCCGGTGTTGATGTTGCGATCCAGAAATGCTTTTATGTAAACGCGTATAACGTGATTGTGATTTATTGGGTAGCGAAACATTACCCGCTAAAATCTCCCCTCGACAACAGTGGTTTTTTTGACAAAGTGAAACACAAGGTCGCGGGCGAAGAAATAACTTTAAATTCACTGGAAATCAAAAAGTTGCTCTTGCCATACAAAGATGCCCGCTTGCATTTTGCCCTTGCTTGCGCAGCTAAAAGTTGCCCTCCGCTTGCCAGTTTTGCTTACACGCCAGGGGCGTTGGATAAGCAACTAACCGAAAGAGCAACGGCTGCATTGAACAACCCGGGTTGGTTGAAAATAAACAATGCGGAGAAAAAAGTTGAATTGTCCAAAATCTTTGAGTGGTACAAAAAAGATTTTACGACCGATGGAAAAACCGAATTGGAGTGGATCAATCAATACAGAAAAGAAAAAATCCCAGCTACTTACGCAGTGGGATTTTATGAATACAATTGGGCGCTAAACGAAAAATAGAAGGGCTACGCACTAAGCGCTGCTTCTTTTTCCTTTTTTGCTGATGTGATGATTTCAGGCCAATACATTTGTTCGTAATATTCGCGCGCCATTCTGCCACCATCAAAGAAAGGAAGTACATCAGTCATTCCCGCCTTAACAATCTTCGCCCATTTAGAGGGTGATTTATAGTAGAGCGGAATGATTTCATTCTCCAACAACTCGAACAAATTCTTCGCTTCCTCAAAATCTCTTTCTTCTGCTGTAAGTGAATCGCCAGCTTTAGGAATGATAAAGGAGTTTTTTCCATGTTTTGCGAATTCGGGAACCCAACCATCCGGGATAGAGAGGTTGATAGATCCATTCATAGCGGCTGTCATTCCTGAAGTTCCTGAAGCCTCATGATACATGCGAGGGTTGTTGAGCCACAAATCAGATCCTTTTTTCAAGTGAGCAGAAAGCCAAAGTTCGTATCCGGTTAAAACCGTGCAATTCGGCAAATCCTTTGTCTTCCAATAGATCTCGTTGAATATATTGATGGCAGCATAATCCTCAGGATAGGGTTTCCCTGCCCAAATCATTTGAATTGGGAATTCTTTATTGTTCACGATTTTTAAAAACCTATCGAAATCAGAAAGTAATAAATTAGCCCGTTTGTATCCGGCAAACCTGCGAGCCCACACCAACGTCAATACATTGGGATCGAAGAGTTTGCCGGTTTGGTTCGCCACCACCCGGAAAAGTTTATACTTTAAATATTTTTTGCGTTCGGCCAAGGCATCGTCATCGTCTTTGCTGCGGGCTTTTTCCAAGAGTGTGTCTTGCCAGTAGGTTCTATTTTGTGCGTTTGTTATTGCACCGATTTCGCAGATGCCCTCATTGCCTCCCCACATTTTGCGAGATACTTCACCATGCAATTGTGAAACGCCATTGGATTTCTTGGCCATTCGCAAGGCAGTCAAAGTGTAGTTTAGTACTCCATGTTCGGGATGGACGAGCTCATTCACTTGATCTACCGTTAACCCATTGAAGAAGCCCATGCTATTCAACAACGGTACACTGTGCGCTTCGTTTCCCGCTAGCTCTGGCGTGTGTGTTGTAAAGACTACGCGCTTTTTAACTTCGTTCAAATCCTTGAATTTGTCCATTAAGTAAAAGCACAACGGCAAGGCGTGACCTTCGTTCATGTGATAGATATCTGTAGGCCTTTCTAGTACCTCCAATAATTTGGCACCACCGATACCCAGCAGAATTGACTGTGTAATCCGGGTTGATTCATTTGGATCGTACAGCCGATGACTGATTGTTTGTGCCAGGAAGTCGTTTTCAGGAATATCCGTTGTTAATAGAAAGAGCGGAGCAGTTTTGAATACCTCCGGCTTTAACAAAAGCGCTTTGACATACACTTTTGTTCCGTGTATGGTGATGGGGAAGAGAATTCCTGTGTCCGTTAGAAATGAATAATCTTTATCGCGAAAGGTAGCCTTTAGCGTTTGATCTTGATTTCTTTCCTGATCGTAGTACCCTTTTTTCCATAGGATGCCTATGCCGACCATATTCTGCTTTAACTCATAGGCGCTCCGCATGTGTGAGCCTGCCAAAAACCCAAGTCCACCACTATATATTTTTAGCGGCTGATCAATGGCGAATTCCATTGAAAAATAAGCCACCGGCTTGCTATACTTTTTGTCAATAGAGTAGGGGAAAAGAGTCTTTAAATCGATCATTGATTTTGTCTTTTTGGTTTGGGCTTAAACATTGAGGGTGTGAAACTAACACTCCCTGACCAATTTGGTTAAACAAAAACCATTTGAAAGGAAACTTTCTCACCCGCAAACGATTGTAATCAAGGCTCAGATTCCTTTTTTCGGTGTGCTTCGATGTAGCGGAGGGCAATCTGAATTTTTGCATTGTCGGTAAGTTGAAATTTTGCCTTTTCAAATTTAGGTGCTCCAAGTTTGCTCAACACATTGTTTGAAAAGCCAAAGCCTTCTTTAGGTATACCTGATGTGCGGTAATCCAATTTGCCATTTTCGTTGGCATCATGCATTACACTGATAGCATAGGTACCGACAGGAACGCCCTCAAAAACAACTTCCATTGTTCCCTTTTCAGCTTTGACACTTTTACCAAGGAAGGGAGATTTCATAAAGCTACTTTCTGTATTATAAAGGCCTACGGCAACATTTCCCTCCAGATTTTTTACGTTGCTAATAGCAACGACCAATTGATGTTGACCATTTGCCGTAAGGCAAAAGAGAAAAAGTAAGAAAGTCATGTATACGAATGCGGATTCAGAGGCTATCTTCGACTGACGCGCTTGAAAAATAATCATTTTTTTGAACTGCAGGTTTTTGTACATTGAATCATATTCTAGCTTATGGCAACAATCACCTTAAAATTAAACAACAAAAGTCACACCATAGATGCTGATCCTAAAATGCCTTTACTGTGGGCAATTCGAGATCTGGTGGGACTTACCGGAACGAAGTATGGTTGCGGAATTGCGCAGTGTGGAGCCTGCACAGTTCATTTAGAGGGGAAACCGGTTCGATCGTGTTCAATACCTGTTTCGGTGGCTGCGAATAAGAACGTCACAACCATTGAGGGTCTATCTTCAGACAACTCTGATGTTGTGCAACGTGCGTGGATTTTAGAGCAAGTGCCGCAGTGCGGATATTGCCAAAGTGGTCAGATCATGGCTGCAAGCGTGTTGTTGAAAAGCAAACCCAATCCATCGGATAAAGACATTGATATGGCTATGCAAGGTCATATCTGTCGATGTGGCACCTACCCGCGCATTCGAAAGGCAATTAAAAAGGCGGCTCAATTGATGGCTCAAAAATAGAATACCATGGAAACAACTGACAAGAGTTTATCAAGAAGAAATTTTATAAAAATTTCAGGTTTAACAGGCACTGCGCTCACCCTCGGGATTGGTTTTTCTGCTTCTGGCAAAGACATGGCGATTGTCAGTGCCGCTACCGCTGAAACCACAAACATAGAAGTGAACGCGTGGATTTCGATTGATACCCAAGGTAAGGTGACAATCATTAATCATCGCTCTGAAATGGGGCAAGGATCGTTCCAGTCCGTCCCACAGATGATTGCTGAAGAGTTGGAAGTTTCTTTGGATCAGGTAAATATTGTTTTTGCTCCAGGCAATGGAAGGAAGTACGGTAGCCAGGTAACAGGAGGAAGCTCGACTATCAGAGGTTCCTATCAAAAGTTACTT
This sequence comes from Cyclobacteriaceae bacterium, assembly GCA_031400595.1. GTDB lineage: Bacteria > Bacteroidota > Bacteroidia > Cytophagales > Cyclobacteriaceae > ELB16-189. The sequence continues at coordinate 5,888 of JANNQG010000017.1, read as the reverse complement.
CGGCTGGGTGCATCGGCAAGACACATGTTGGTAGATACGGCTGCCAAAAGATGGGGAGTAACAACCGTTGATTGTTATGCTGAAAATGGTGAAGTAATTCACAAAGCATCGGGCAAGAAACTCAACTATGGTGACTTAGTAACAGAAGCTGCCCAACTTGCACCACCCAAGGTAGTGGCGTTGAAAAACCCAAAAGATTATAAAATTATTCGCCAACCGCTGCCCAGGCAGGACACACCCATAAAAGTTAATGGCAAAGCGATTTTTGGGTTAGATTTCAAGTTGCCCGGAATGCTGTATGCGGTGGTAGAGCGAAGCCCTCGGTTTCAGGGGAAAGTGGTGAAATTTGACGATGCTGAAACGCGTAAAGTACCAGGGGTGAAATTTGTCTTGAAAGTGAATCGCGATGAATTTGATAATATGCGTGAAGGGGTGGCTGTGGTTGCAACTAACACATGGGCAGCCATCCAAGGCAGGAAAGTTTTAAAAGTAGAATGGGATGACAGTGCCTTTCCTCACCACAATTCTGAAGAGCTATATTCCAAAATGCGTGAATTGGTAAAGGGAGATCCGATTTCTTTTCGAACAATGGGTAACACTGCAAAGACTTTTGCAAAGGCCGAAAAGAAAGTAGAAGCCACCTATGAAACTCCGTATGAGTCCCATAGCTGTATGGAACCGCTGAACTGTGTCGCCAATGTTACCGATGATAAGTGTGAGATATGGGGTCCCATTCAAGGACCCGATTGGATTCAGCAAAGTATTTGTGGCCATCTAAAACTACCGCCCGAGAAAGTAATCGTCAACATGACTTTTTTAGGTGGCGGATTTGGGCGCAAGGCGTTTACCGATTACCCGTATGAAGCAGTCATGATTTCTAAAGAAATCAAGGCTCCCGTTCAAGTAGTTTGGACGCGCGAAGACGACATGACTATTGGGCCCTTCCGTCCGGGCATGGTATATCAATGTAAAGGTGTGGTTACAGAGGGTGGGCGTATCGGTTCTTTCGAAACAAAAATTTCAGGACAAAACATGGATTTACAAAATCCAGGCGCTGACAAGTCGACCTACAACAGCAGCGATACCGAGGGATTTTTAGAGGGCTATTTTAATTCTATTCCTCATTATAGTTTTGGTGACTCGCCTCTTGATTCACCAGTGCCAGTAATGTGGTGGCGATCTGTTTATGCATCGACTAATGCATTTGCTTTCGAGAGTTTTTTAGATGAGTTAGCTGTCAAGGCAGAAAAAGATCCGCTCGATTTTCGAAGACAACACTTGGGTGAACGATATCAATTGTTGATTGATAAGTTGGAGGCGGTATCCAATTGGAAAGCACGCAAGAAAAATGAGGGATATGGTGTGGCGATTACGGAATGTTTTTCCAGCATCGTGGGGGAAGTAGTAAAGGTTTCGAAGGACACCTTAGGAAAAGTAAAAATTGATAAAGTTTGGGCGGTGATGGATTGCGGCTGGTACGTAAACCCCGATATTATTAAGGCACAAATTGAGGGCAGTATTATTATGGCATTGGGCGCAGCTACAAAGCACGAAACGACTTTTAAGGATGGAAAAGCGGTAGAGCGAAATTTTGACAGCTACAAAATGCCGCGCATCCAAGATACGCCTGAAATCGAAATTTATATTATGGACAACGAAGAGAAAGCGGGTGGAGTTGGAGAGCCGGCCTTGCCGCCTTTTACTCCCGCATTGACAAACGCTATTTTTGATTTGGCCGGCAAGAGAATTAGAAAATTGCCTTTTAGTTTAGATGCGATTATGTAGTTTTGTTTAGTTGAATAGGTATCGATTTGTATATGAAGAAGTTTTTTGTTGTTTTTGCTTTCGCCCTTACTGCCATTACGTTTATCTCCTTCCAAAAAAAGCCAGCTTTTGATTTAAAGGCAAGTATTTCCCGAGGTCAGGAAATTTACAATACTAATTGCATAGCCTGCCATATGGAGAAAGGTGAGGGGCTTGAGGGTGTGTACCCCCCACTTGCAAAATCAGATTACTTGATGGCCGACAAGAAGCGCTCGATTATTCAAATACTGAAAGGCGTGACCGGACCCATGACCGTAAACCGAGTGGACTATGACGGTGAAATGAATGCATTTGATTTGAATGATAGCGAGGTGAGTGATGTGTTGAACTACGTACGAAATTCTTTTGGAAATAGAGGTGGAGCCGTGTTGCCAGCTGAAGTGTTAGCTGCCAGGAAGTAAAATCCAATAGTTCTCGTTTACTGCTCAGCTAGCAAAATGGATTGCAAGGCTGCGTCAACTTCGTTCCGATCCATGCCGATCCTCATTTTTGGGTGATACAAAAGTCGAACCAGATCTCTGTCGATCTTCGCGTAGTCAGTTTTTATTGAAAATGATTGTAGAAAAATGCTTTCCGGATACAAATCGGAATCCCTTCCTAACCCTAACGATTGAGTAAGTTCTTCTCTAAGCACATGTTTTTGTTCTGTTTGATTGGGCCGAAAAATATCGACATACATATACCCTTTAGTTAACTCATTGGAACCTTCCCAGTAAACGTTAAATAGTCCGTAGTTGGCAGCAACGAATGGTGAAACTACCGGAAATTTACGTGCAAAAGAATCAGCAGAACCAAAATAGATATAAAAATTTGATTGGGTAGAATCGTTTATCGTTTGAACGAAAAAGCTTGTTGTTGTCAAATCATTAATTTCAACAATAATTCTGTTTAATTCCGTGAGAAGTTCCGGTGTAGGCTTTCCGCCCACAAATATTTTCATAGGACCCTCCCATCTACGCGTAATTTCACTGGCAGTTCCAAATTCAAAACCCAAAGCAATCTCCTTGAAATAGCTGACAACACTTTCATTGTATCCACTTAGTCTAGGAGCAACTACTTCATTTTCTTTCGAACACGAGGCAATAAAAATACTTAACGCAAAGAAATATAATAAAAACTTGTTCATTTTACGGCTGCGCATTTGTATGTTAGATTTTCGAAGGCATGTCCTGCCCAGTTGACAATTGTATTATTGGTGGTTCGTGCAGATTGGTATGTGCGTTGTGTTATGCTGCGTTGCTTTGATAGTGCTCTATTAAGTTCAACTCTTTAGATTTAAGTTGCTCTTCTTCTTCAATGTCAAAGTCGTCCTGCAGTCCAAGCCAAAACTTCGCAGAATTACCAAAGTATTTTGAAAGTCTTAATGCAGTGTCGGCTGTTATTCTCCTATTACCTTTAATGATTTCTGAAACTCTTGTCTGAGGTATTCCAACGTCTTTGGACAACTTATAGGCACTTAGTCCCAAGGGTACTAAAAATTCTTCTTGTAGGATTTCACCTGGATGTATATTTTTTAATTTTTTCATCTTTATATTTTATTAATGATAGTCTAATATCTCTACGTCCGCGGCATTCCCCTTGTCCCACTTAAATATTATTCTCCATTGGTCATTAACTCTTATGGAATAATATTCCTTTAAATTTCCCTTTAATTTTTCAAGTCTGTTCGATGGTGGGACTTGAAGGTCCATAATATTTTGTGAGTTATTAAGCATTCTCAGTTTTCGTCTTGCAATTTCCTGCAAGTCAGTCGTTAAACCCTTAATTTTTTCACCGTCCCATATTTTTCTTGTCTCTTTCGAGCCAAAGGAAACTATCATAGTGTCGTTTTACGTTACTGACGTCAAAGGTAAGTATTTTGTTTCAGATGTCCAAACTGTCCGAAAGCAATGCAGCATAACGTGAGTATTTGCGTTCGAGCGGGGCTTCCGAAGCCACGTGCTGTCCCCGACACCGAACGGAATAAAGATACGAAAAAGTTGGATTACACGTCAACCCCGCTTGACGCAAATACATTGTTGTGCGTTCGTGCCCCATTGCAGTCAATTCATGAGCCACACGGACTTGAAAGCTTTGGTTGTGCAAGGGCACGTGTGGCTTTTAAGTTGGTGTGGCGTGAGCAGCATTCAGAATCTCACTAATATTAAATTCCATCGTCCGAGGCTTGTCCCCAAGATATACGCCCGCCTCAATGGAGCTACTAGATTTCACTTTTATTTTGTCCTTGGTCACAGTTACGTTTTGTAGCCAGAAATAAATTTGTGAATTGTCAGCACGACCAATTTCGATTTTGTTTGAATGCTTTGTTTTTTTGTCTAGTACGTGAAAAAATATTGGACATTGTTCTTCCATGCTCCTTGAAAGATAGGTTATTGTCAAAACGTGGTTGGCGTTCTCAATCTGATTAAAAATTAACTCGGTGTCGAGTCCTTTCACCTTTACTTTTTCTACTATTTTTTTGATTATTGAGGTTTCAAGAGAATCAATGTTTGCAATGTCGAATAGTCCGTTTGAAATTGTATCTATAACAACTATATCTTTTTCCGACTCAGTTTTTTTTAAATATTCTTCATAGTTGACAACGGCAATACCATATACATACCAGTCTTCAACCGAAAAGGAATCTCTAAGTCCGTCTTCAAAAGTCTTGGCGACTTGAATATAAAGGTGATGATAAGTAGGGCACATCAACCCACTACCCCTTAATAGATTTCTAAATATTTCAGTGTATTGGTAGTCGTAAGGGTAAAGTGCCTTGTTAGGTAGGCCATTGTAATAAATTCGAAGGTCTCGTACCTTTTTGTCCTTTACTTTATTAGTCTGTTTTCTCTCTTCTCTAAATTTTATGGCCATATCCAGAACCTCATCTCTTTCGTTGATTGTCTGTTCTTTGTTTACGGTCTCCAAAAAATCCGGAGAGATTTTACTTCTAAGTGAGGAAAGTGCTCCTTTGAACAGACCAAAGTCAAATTTGTCCTCCTTCTTGATTTTTGAGTTTATTATTTCCCCTGCCTCAAGGTATTTGTCGATAAGCACCCTTCCCAAGTCTACCTCCGATAAATTCTTGTATTGGCGTTCAAGGTCAAATCTGTTAGAGTATCGTTCTTGGTCCTTCAAGTCAAAATGTTCTGAAAACTCAGGAGCTTTCAATGTTATTTCAATTTTTTTAAATTTTCTATTCAGTCTTGAGTAGGGAAACTTATTGTAGAACTCAAAGAACTGCTTCTCCATGCCCACAACTCCAGGGAGAACATACAGCGGGGGATATGACAATGTCAACCAAAGTTCATCGAACGTTGATGTAAAACATGAATTGTCAAGCGTGGTTTGGATTACGTTAGGCAAAAATCTCAAATTACCGTTTAAGGCTCCACCATATCGTCCCGCAGTGTTACGGCTAAAATATATTTTCATGTCCTTTCTATTCCAATTTGTCGGTTGCAACTGCTTTGGCTCATTGTCTTGCTTTGGTTGTGTGTCGGCTGTGCGGCAAGGCAATGTGCCAATGCTTCTCTGTCCAAGGGGCATGACGCACAACGTTTGTGTTTAAAGCGGGCGGGGATTTTGAAATCGTATTTGTCCACCGTGACCACTTGTAATAAAAATACAAAAATGTTCCACTTGTTTATCACCCCGCTTGATTTAAACACCTTGTTGTGCACTGGCGCCTGGTCTGCACGTTGAACACGGGTCTGCCCGGCCAGCAAGGTTTTAATTTGAAACAATTGCGGCTGGCTGGGTCTACGAAGCGCAAAGAGTTATTAACTGATACTCTTTTTTATGCGGGTCGGGATGCGGGGTCTGTGCGTTAGAGTTTACGCTGGATAGTTTAGTCAGCTATTGATTTTGAAACGTGGGCGGGGTGGGAGCGAACTTTGATGACAGATGCGCGTCAGCTGCATTTGCGCTTGTGCACAACGTTGGTGCTTGTGACGGGCGGGGTTTAGGAGGCCTTAGCAATGCAGCGAAGCGGAATGCTAAGGCCGACCAGTTGTAACGTGTCCCCCGTGACAATGCACATAAAGATAACGGAAGTTATGAGGACACCGAACCCCCGCCTGGCA
>JANNQG010000006.1:0-123326 GCA_031400595.1 Cyclobacteriaceae bacterium | reverse complement strand
GGGTCTTCTATCACAACCGGGAAGATATTGTGTCGATGGTCTCCCTGGCCGAACTGCTCTGTCGTCATTATACGAATCCTTTGGCCTCGGCCCAGAGGGGCGAACTGCATTCGCTCGACCTGGCCTCGGTCGGGCGGGTACACGCAGACACAGCTGTTTTTCCTGCAGGGTCCCAGTTCACCATGCGCAGCCCGCGGTAGATGTACCCTTTTTTATACAAGTCGATGAACACATCAATAACCGCATCTGTCATGGGCGGATCCATCGTAAACTTCGTCCGCTCCCAATCACACGAGGCACCTAGTTTTTTTAGTTGCTCTAAAATGATGCCCCCATATTTTTCTTTCCACTCCCAGGCATATTTCAAAAATTCCTCGCGCCCGATGTCCGATTTTTTGATTCCTTTTTCTTTGAGCATCGCCACCACGCGCGCCTCCGTAGCAATGGAAGCGTGGTCAGTGCCCGGCACCCAGCAGGCCTCTTTGCCCTCCATGCGCGCCTTGCGAATCAGCACATCCTGAATGGTGTTGTTGAGCATGTGGCCCATGTGCAGCACACCCGTTACGTTGGGGGGCGGAATCACGATCGAGTACGGTTCTTTATTGGGGTTGGGCTCCGATTGAAAGAAACCCTTGTCCATCCAGTACTGATACCATTTGTCTTCTACTTCAGCGGGGCTGTATTTGGTTGCAAGTGCCATTGACGATTAAAATAAGAGGGCAAAAATAAGAAATAACAACGGACGAGCGATGAGTATTTTGAATTGTTGGTGGCCGGCCCACCGTAGCTTTTTTAGCCATCGTAGCTTTAGCGAAGATGGCAGCGGAGGTGGGCGGCACCCCGATGCGCGATCCCTCTCGCATGCCATCGGGGCCGGGCTATACACTGCAAGTCCGCGCCACTCGCCAACCAACCCTTGGCGGGCTTTCCGTTTCTATCCCTTGCCGATGCCAGTATTTAGTTCAGCTTTAGCCAAATAAGTTGCGCGTTGTGTAAAGCCAGTTTTTTGGGAACGGTTGGCGAAAGTTTGTGTATTGGAGTTGTGTATATTTGAGAGTTGGCATCAATTTATTGACAAGCATGACGCGATATAAGAAAGACATACCACTAGTGGTTCTACAAACAATTGAACCTCTAATAACCGAGAGTTCTAAGCTATTCAAAATTATTGATACAGCAGAAAACCTCTTATACATTGAAGACGCAGATCCACAATCAAATTTTTATTTTAAAATAATTAGTTATTCTGAGCAAGGACAAAATATTGCGATTGAGTTCAAACCAATGAATCAAAATAATGTAGATACTTATGGCAATACTATTGGACTTCAAGGATTGAAAGGACTCTTTGTGAACTGGAAATCATATCTACAGGCTTACGAAAACATCAAAATCTTTGACGATCCGATTCTCCGACAATATCAATTAGAATTTGAAAATGAAATTCACATTATTGACGAAGATGCAGACTACAATACTTACGATATAAGTACTCAAATATGGCTCGACCAATATTTAACAAGATATCAAGAAAGACTCGAGTTATTTAAAACATCGGAAAATAAAAATGAGATTGAAGAAATACAAATTGAACTAGCTGAACTTAAGACCACGCAAACAAAACTCACAAAGAACAAGATAATTAATCGATTAAGTAAAATATGGGCAAAGACAAGAAAAATTGGACTTGGACTACTAAATGACGTTTTTCAGGAAGTTAAAAGTGAAATAATAAACAGATTGATTACAGGCCGACTAGACGACTTTACTAAATTTCTGTAGCCTGCCTCAAAGTTTTATTTTAGATTAACGTTTATTATCAGGACAGCACACGGCTTCAAAATCCTACCAACGCAAATCCCGAAATCCTAACCCTTGGTTCGTGTCCTCATGAACCATTTTCTTTTTCAATCAAACTCGTCTACCCGGAATTTCGTATTCAATTATGGCTAATTTGGTGTCGTCAGGTCTTCCGACCTGACGCCTCGTTCAGCGCTCAGTTGAAATTTTAGAATCTTGTTGAATTAAAAAGACCTTCTTCATATATTATTTCTAAGCTTTTTTATATTTGATAAAACCTTGAATTTATAAAAAATGAATGCGAGAAAATATAGAGTTAAGCTCAATCTTTCACCGTTAGATTTTCCTGCCATTGTTGGCTTAGGCAAGCAATCAGATTTTACCAAAACAGAGCCGCCATTTATAGTTGATAACAAAGTAGTATTTAAAATAACAAAAAAACTGATCCTTATTGAAACTTACACCAGTAAAGAACATGAAGTTTTCACAGCAGAATCCATATATGAAATACCTGCTACTGATATCAAAACCCGAACTGATATCTACGAAGTATATAAAGATGCTGCTCTTGGCTTGAGTGAAGCTTATCATTTTGTGCAGAAAAAAATGCCGCTTCCAACTTTGTCATTTCCGACCCAACCAATTGAGATTTATCAAAAAGAGATTGATGCTGTATTTTATTTATTAAATACTAGAAATTAATTACAAGTAGCACCCCAACTATAAAATATAAAATGGCAAATAGAGACCTTTCAGAATTAACAGATCAAGAATTACTAGAGGAGGCAAAGAAAATGAAATCGTTTCCATTTACCAATGCTTTGTTTATAGGATTCTTGGCGGGAGTTGTAATTTACAGTGTCGCTAAAAACAGCTGGGGTATGCTGACTTTAATCCCCTTGTATTTTATCTATAAATTGGTGAATGATCCAAAGAATAAAAGAAGCAAAGACCTGGAACAGCTACTAAAAGAACGAAATTTAAAGTAGCCAGAAATGCAAACAAAACAATTCACCTACCACAATCTTGGCTATTGGTTTCTTCTGCTATTCGTATTAGTTTTAGCGGGGTTTTATCACACCTATATTATTGATTTGCTGGACGTCAAACCTGCGATCATTCATATCCATTTTTTGCTAATGGGTTTGTGGATTTTGATGTTGATAGCCCAACCCTTTTTGATCAAGTATAAAAAACTGGCAACGCATCGATTGCTAGGCAAAGTAAGCTATGTGCTGGTGCCATTGGTATTATTGAGCGCGTGGTTTTTGGCAAGAAGTGGCTATTATAGGGAAATTGAACAGCTCCGTGAGGCGGCTTCAGCCGGACTCAATAGTATGACTGAATTTGAAATATTGAAAGCCGCAGCAGTCGAACCAGCGGCCATTATTGCGCTGATGATATTTCCATTGTTTTATCTATTGGGCATTCGCCATCGAAAACAATCGTCAAAGCATGCGAGGTACATGCTGGCCACAGCGCTGATATTGTTAGGCCCAACGGTAGATAGAATAGTATTCATCAACTTTGGGATAAATCGTTTGATGGGTAGTTCACCCTATTTTGTATCCATGTTAATGATCGATTTGATTTTGACAGTTTTGCTTTATATTGATTTAAAGAACAATCGAGAAACCAAAACACTCACTTACTGTCTTTTGATCTTTGTTGGCAGCCAGTTGGCGTTCTACATCTTACCAACTTTCGATTGGTGGGCAGTAGTTGTCAAAGCGGTGATGTTACTGAGACCTTAGCGATTCTGATCCTCGAGTTGCCCGAAAAAATCGGACAACTGAGTAAATGGGGTTAATTATTGTTAAGCTATCTCATCCCCCCATCCTCACCCTCCAATTGGACGGATATAAATTGTTAATTCGATTTCCTAACAGATTGACCCAACCGAGCGGATGGTTTTGATAAGTAACTAGTGCAAACCCTTTTTGACCTTCACCAATCAAGGGTGTTTCCTTCCTGAGATAAGCCAGTGCCTGATCTAATGACAATTCGATTTGAGGAAATTGATTTCTATTCAATTCAAGCGAAAGTGCAGCAGCATGTTCGGGTATTAATTTTTCATGCTTGAGCGTAGCAACTGCTGTGCCTTTTGTTACTACGTTTAGATTATTGGCCAACCAGTTAATTTCAGTGCTAAATTGCTCCGGCAATGCAACTATCAAATCATCGAGTAAAATCAATTGATGGGGGTGTAGCAACCATTCGTTGACTCGCTCTGCTATTTTTTTAGAGACCAGTGGTAGTTGGGTTTTGGTGCGCAATGATACTTCTTCCGCCTCGTCTTTTTTTCGCAGGGCTGAAATAAAAAAGCCTTCGCCTTTTACCTTGTGCGGAAAGAAGCGATAACCAAAAATTCCATTCTTTACTATCTCTTCAACGCCCCACTCACTTTCAACTTTCAACTTCAAACTTTCAACTTTGAACATTGAATTTTGAATCAGCCACCCCATGTTTTCCTCATTCTCTTTTTCATTATACGTACACGTACAGTAAATTAAAATTCCATCTTGCTTCAGTGCTGGCCACACATCAGCCAAAATACGTTGCTGTCGCTGCGCGCAAAGTGCTACATTGTCTTCGCTCCATTCTTCCATTGCTTTCGGGTCTTTGCGAAACAGACCTTCTCCCGAACAAGGCGCATCCACTACCATCACATCAAAAAATCCATTTAGCCGCTGAAAGTCTTTAGGATCGTTGTTTGTCACCACCGCGTTTGCGTTTCCCCATTTTTGAATATTCTCCGAAAGAATTGAAGCCCGCGATCGAATGACTTCATTGCTGACCAGTAGCGATTCTCGATTCAGTAGACTTAGCAGGTGTGTCGATTTGCCTCCGGGAGCTGCGCAAAGATCAAGTACGCGGAGCGGTTTGGTCAAATCGACTGTTTGCTTTAGGGCCTGTTCCAAAAACATAGAGCTGGCTTCTTGCACATAGTAGGTGCCTGCGTGGAAGGTTGGATCTAGTGTAAAAGAAGGTCTTTCCGGCAAGAAGTAACCGAAGTCTGTCCAAGCTATCTTTGCCAGGTCGTAGGGTTTTTGTTTTGCCGGATTCAGGCGAATGCTGGTGAAAGAAGGCTGTTGATGAGTTGCTTCGAAAGCAGGCCATTCTTCGGCCAGGGTAGCTTGCATTCGTTTTTGAAAGGCCTCAGGAAATTGCATTGGTCAAATTTATCGCCATTACAGCTTGCAAACAACTCTGAGATTAGTGAATGAATTCACTAAATTTACCTTTCAATTACAATATGAAGAACGCCATCAACGCCAATAACCCTAAACTGAAATCCTGGGTAGAAGTACCTGTCGGAACAGATTTTCCGATTCAAAATCTTCCTTTCGGAATTTTTAAAACCGAATACCTCTCGCCCGTGGCGGGCGTGGCCATTGGTGATCATGTGCTTGACTTGGTCTATCTTCATGAGAATGGATTTCTGGATGGACTAGGGCTACCTGTGGGTATTTTTAATCAACGCTACCTGAATGATTTTATCGGGCTAGGCAAGAAGAAAACCCGGGAAGTGCGTGAGCGAATTTCAGAATTACTACAACACGACAACGATGAGTTGAAATCAAATGTAGCCGCACGTGAGATCGCGTTGATCTCGATGAGTGAAGTGGAGATGCAGCTACCTATTCGCATCCCTAACTACACCGATTTTTATAGCAGCGAAGAGCACGCCACCAATGTGGGCACGATGTTCCGCGATCCCAAAAATGCATTGTTGCCCAACTGGAAACATTTGCCGGTGGGCTATCATGGCAGAGCATCTTCCATTGTTGTTTCGGACACTGACATCCATCGCCCAAAAGGACAGATTAAACCATTGGATAGCGAGATTCCGTTGTTTTGCCCTTCTCAAAAAGTCGACTTTGAATTGGAGATGGCCTTTATCACCTGTACCGAAACGAAGTTAGGATCATCTATTTCTACCAAAGACGCAGAAGAGCATATTTTTGGTTTTGTCTTATTCAACGATTGGAGTGCCAGGGATATTCAGAATTGGGAGTACGTTCCGCTCGGACCGTTTTTAGGTAAGAATTTTGGCTCTACCATTTCACCCTGGATTGTAACGCTCGATGCCCTTCAACCTTTTCGGGTTAAAGGACCCGATCAATTTCCACAAGTGCTGCCTTATCTGGTAGCCAATGGCGAAAAGAATTTTGACATTTCGTTGGAGGTATTGATTAAGCCAGATCAGTCTGACGAGACAACCATAAGTCGCTCTAACTTTAAATACATGTACTGGAACGTCAATCAACAATTGGCGCATCACACAGTTAACGGGTGCAACGTGCAAGTGGGAGATTTGTATGCTTCGGGTACGATCAGCGGGCCATCGCCCGGATCGTTTGGTTCCATGTTGGAGCTGACCTGGAATGGACAACGTCCCATGCACTTGGCCGATGGCACAGAACGCAAATTTATCAATGATGGAGACTCCGTTATTCTGCGAGGTCATGCAGAAAAGGACGGTGTGCGAATTGGGTTTGGAGAGTGCAAAGGAAAAATCTTGCCGGCTTTGTAAAATTAGGGATGAGATTTTTATACATCATCATCATTGCCCTGCTTTCTGTGATCGATGCTCTTTTATTAGCTAAACCAAATTTTTTGGGCAAGATTGGGCTATGGGTTTTTAAGTATTCCTATCTGAGAACTTTTCCAAGAGCATTAATAACTGTATCGATTGTTGTCGGGACTGCGTTTTTAATTGGCGAATCGATTGTTCTAATTGGTAAGAAGAAATGGATCAAGAAAAGCATTGGATTGTTGCTTCTTCTTATCTTCTTTTTAGCAGCCGGTGGTATATTGGCAAAAGTAATTCACGATTTTTCAAACGGGATTTATAGTCACACCGGTGTTTATTTCAGATATGGTGTTTTCTTGTTCCCAGGTATTTTACTACTTGTTTTTGCAACCTCATTTTTTCGTCTTTCAAGTAAAAGAAAGTAATGATCATTGACCCAAAAGAAATTCCAATTCCAAAACTACAGAGCTATCTGCAAGCTTCGGTTTCTCCACGCCCCATTGCATTTGTTAGCTCTATCGATCGAGAGGGACATGTCAACCTGAGTCCATTTAGTTTTTTTAATATGTTCAGCATGAATCCACCCATTCTGGTTTTTTCTCCTTCCAGAAGAGTGCGGAACAACACTACGAAACATACACTTGAAAATGTGCAAGAAGTGCCGGAAGTGGTGATCAACATGGTGAATTACCAAATGGTGCAGCAAACATCATTGGCTAGTTGCGAGTATCCAAAGGGTGTAAATGAATTTGTCAAAGCCGGATTTACGGAAGTGAAATCCTCGATCGTTAAACCGCCACGAGTAGGGGAGTCACATGTTTCATTTGAATGTAAAGTCAATCAGGTGATTCCATTGGGTAATGAAGGAGGTGCGGGTAATTTAGTGATTTGTGAGGTGCTGTTGATACACTTGGATGATGCCGTGTTGGATGAGCAAGGTCGCGTTGATCCCACCAAAATGGATTCTGTTGCTCGTATGGGTAATGATTTTTATTCTCGTGCTAGTGGCGAGGCAGTATTTACTGTGCGCAAGCCCAATGAAAAAATAGGAATTGGCATTGATGCGATTCCGGAACACATTCGCCATAGCAAGGTCTTAACCGGAAATGACTTGGGAATGCTAGGGAATATTGAAAAACTACCAGACGTAGAAAGTGTCAGGCAATTTAAGCTTAATAATCAGTTTGCGGGAACGTCAATTCAAAGTACTGATCAGATTCATCAATTAGCACAGCGCTTTTTGACTGAAGGAAATGTTGAAGCGGCCTGGAAAACATTATTGAGCTAGGCGACCCTATTATTTTCCTTTTCGCTAACACAACCGAGCGAACCATTTTCAAATTTTCAAATCACCGAATCTTCAAATCGACTATGGAAACCTAGGGAATTTTGAAAAATCAGGTTCTCGTTTTTCTAAGAATGCATTCTTCCCTTCTTTTGCTTCATCACTTAAATAGTAAAGTAACGTAGCATTGCCAGCTAGTTCTTGGATACCGGCTTGTCCATCTAGTTCTGCGTTGAGCGAACATTTTAGCATCCGAATCGCCAATGGACTCTTCTTTAAAATTTTATTGGCCCACTCCACATAGGTCTCTTCTAGTTTTTCCAATGGGACCACTTTGTTGACAAGGCCCATCTCCAATGCTTCTTTCGCATCGTATTGATCGCACAGATACCAGATCTCTCTTGCTTTCTTTTGACCAACAATCCGAGCCAGATAGGAAGCACCAAACCCTCCGTCAAAACTTCCAACGATTGGTCCTGTCTGACCAAAGCGTGCATTTTCTGCCGCTATGGTTAAGTCACACACCACATGCAGCACATGCCCGCCACCAATAGCCCAACCTGCCACGGCTGCGATAACCGGTTTTGAACTGGAGCGAATTAATTTTTGAAGATCAAGTACATTTAATCTTGGAACGGTGTCATCACCCACGTAGCCGCCATGGCCACGCACACTTTGGTCGCCTCCGCTGCAGAAGGCTTTTCCACCCTCGCCTGTTAAAATGATAACACCCACTTCGGGATCTTCGCGACAGATATTCATGGCGTCAATCATTTCTTTAACGGTGAGTGGCGTAAATGCATTGTGTACACGCGGGCGGTTAATGCTAATCCTCGCAATGCCCTTGTACTTGTGAAACAATATTTCCTGGTATTCGATAACGGGTTTCCAATCGTATTTAAGAGTCATATTCTTTTGTTTTATCTATTGTTGTTCTAAGTATGGATGGTGCTATTTATCCGAAAAAAAATTAATTTGGTCCGGATATAATTTTACTTGCAAGCTGTTTTTTTCTTTGGTAGTCAGCCATTTCAATAGCAGCTTTTAACAATCCAACATAGCCGACACCAAGTGAGATGAAACCAAAAGAGAGCTCTTGCAAGTATTTATTCGATCCAAACATCCCAATTATTCCTAGGATCAAAAAAAGCAAAATCAGAACGGTCATCAACCCCAAGAAAATACTTGTTTTTCGAGGGCTATCATAGATCCTTTGAGAAAACTTGTTCTGCACTTTCGTTGTGTCTTGTAATGTAGAAAGGCTGACTCCTAATCCAAGAAAGACAAGCGCTTTATTAAGCTCAACAAGATAAACGCTCAAGTTTTCAAATACACCATTGAAGTCGGTAAGGATGGGCTTGTAGCAATAAAACAATCCCAATAGCATAAATGGATATTGCAAATAGCTGGCGAATTGGAAGAATCGTTTGGGGTCTTTCATGTTACTGCAAGAATGAGCCTATTTGGTTATCTATCATACCCTTTTTTGATAGTTGATTTGAATTTAATGAATGCTTCTTTGGCTTCGTTCGGATCACTCTTTAGTTCAAGAATTTTAACCGTTCCTTCGAAGTTGAAAAAGTCCTTCAGACTATTTTTTGTTTTCTTCAATGTGTCGAGCAAAATATAACTAGTACCAAACTCTTCGGCCAGGTTTTTTGCGGTGAGCTTTTGTTGCGTAACAAAGTACTCTTCCGACTCAGGTAAGTCACCCGGACCATCAATCATTCCGAAGATAATTCCTCCCTGATTGTTGACGACCACAATATGCAAATTCGGCATTTTGTAGTTATGCCAAAACGCATTGCGGTCATAGAAGAAAGCCATATCCCCAGTGATCAATATCGTAGGCACATCACTGGTCAACGCATTTCCCACGGCAGTACTAGTGCAGCCATCAATTCCACTTGTTCCACGGTTGGCATACACATGAACGCCTTTTTGCTGAGGGGTGAATCCTATCATGTTGGCATAACGCACAGCCATACTATTGGATAGGTGCAGATTGCAGCGCATAGGCAATGACTGCATCAGTTCTTTGATCACCGAGAGTTCCGCAAAGGATGTCTGCTGAAAGAAATCTTCGTGAGAACGCTGCGTGCGATGCTCTTCCGCTTGCCAAAGATTGAAGTAATTTGATTTCTTTTGATTTTCAAATTTTCCGGCAGGCTCAGCGCCAAGCAACGATTCAAAGAAGTCATCCGCATTACTTCGGATAATTCGTGTGAGCGATTGAAACGTGTCCGGCACTGTGCCGGCTGGTTGAATATGCCAGTGTTCCAGTGGCTTGTGGCTTCGTATAAATTGCTTGATATTCTTAGAAATAATAGACTTCCCAAAGGTAATTAGTAGTTCGGGCTGAAGGGATTCTTTCACAGACTTGGTACCGTGGCCAAGAATAGTATCAGCAAACCGAATGGTATTTTCTGATCCGTGAAAATTGGATATAACATCACCAACTACTGCCACGTGATGTTTTCTTGAGAATCGCTCAACAAGTTTGATTAATGCGTCATTATACTCTTGCTGACCAACAAGAACCATAACTTTTGAAAACCCAACCAACGACTGGGCTGATTCTTGCTTTTCAGCATTAGTTAGCGAAGTGGTGAGTCTGTTTTCTGAAATAGTTCGGAGTGTCTTCGAGAATTGAATTTTTTCACCTTTGTCCGGATATAATGGTTCTCGAAGTGGTACATTGATATGCACAGGCCCGCAGGGGAATTCTCTGGATAGATTGATGGCTTCATTTACCGTGCGATTGATATACCATTGCGCGTCACTGTGTTCATAGTCTTCTGGTAATTGAATCGATTTTTTTACATGACCACCATAAATATTGGATTGCCTGATCGTTTGCCCGTCCCATTGATCGATCCATTCCTTCGGACGATCGGCAGTGAAAACCAGAAGAGGAACTTCTTGAAAAAAGGCTTCAGCAATAGCCGGTGCAAAATTGTAGGCAGCCGACCCAGAAGTGCAAACTAATACGGTTGGTTGTTGCGTTTGTTGAGCCATGCCGAGCGCTATAAAGGCTGCACTTCGCTCGTCACTTATTGTTCTTGTCGTGATGGCTGGATGTCGGGTGAAGGCGAGGGTGAGTGGTGCACACCGTGATCCCGGGCAGAGTATTGCTTGCGTTATACCTTTCTGGGCGCATAATTCAGCAAGGTCGTAAATAGGTTGGAGACGGGTCATGGGGTGTAACCAAACAGGGTAGACTAATTTTTAGTTAGTAATCTCAATAGGTTCATCATTTTCATTTCTGTTTCCTCCATTTCTTTTGATGGGTTTGAGTCGATAGTTACCCCAGCGCCAGCATAAAATCGCACTGTATGCTCCAAAATCTGTAGGCAGCGCAAGTTGACAAAAATACTGCTTTCTCCCTTGTAGTTGAGTGGTCCGAGATAGCCGCTGTAAAATTCTCGGTTATATCCTTCGTGATCGGAGAGAAATTTCAGAGAAGGCTCCAAGGGCATACCGCACACGGCTGATGTGGGGTGAAGAAGTTTCAACATGACAGAACCCAATTGAGCGAAATTGATTTCCTTCATATCGACCACGTAGTCGGTTTTTAGGTGCATTACATTTCCTGCCACTATCGTTTTAGGGCCATGCTCCTGATACTCTCTTACTCTTATTTTTTTAAAACAGTTAATGATATATCTACTTACCATTGCCTGTTCTTCAATTTCTTTTTGTGTCCATGCAACTGATTTTAAGTCAACCTCCGGTGAATAGGGGAGAGTGCCCGCCAGCGCATGCGTTCTAAATTTTGATTCCCCATCTACGTTTACCAACAATTCTGGGGTAGCGCCAACCCAGGTCCCTGACTGCGTAGAGGAGAAGATAGAAACAAAAGCTTGTGGATGCTTCTTGCAAAGAGTTTCAAAAGCGTCTATCAAGTCAAAGGTGTCAGGAAGATCTACCTCTTTAAATCGGGAGGGAACAATTTTTTCAAGAATTCCATCTTCAATCTGTTGTATACCTTTTGCTACAATTTCCTTATAGTTGACTGGGGTTTTTGACGCTGATTTGTTTTTTGAAAAATGTATTTTTTTTTCGTTTCGTTTTTGCGCTGGATTCAGTTCATCTGAATGCGAAACTGAGTGGGCCGTTTCTGATTTTCCGTTTCCGTTGAACTTGAAAACCAATTCGGCCTTTAAGAAAAGTTTTTTTTCAGTGGGTTGAAAAGGCGCAAAAACAAATCCGGGTTCCGAATCTTCTACACTTACTTCGTCTAGCTCAACAACACCGCTATTACAAATGAATAGCACTTTTTCAGTAGAGGCAGGCATTCGCCACAACGTAAACGCGCCACCTTCTACCAGCCGCTGGCTAATCGTAGTTTTGATGGCTACTTCTTCACTCAATGTCACTTGGTCACCCACTACCTCCATTCTATTTCTTATCTAATATCGCCATTGTTATTCTGCTGATGCAAACCAACTCTTTCTGTTCATTCGTTATCTTGATTTCCCAAACTTGGGTTTTCTTCCCCAGGTGGATGGGGCGGGCCATTCCAAATACGAAGCCACTTCGGGCACTTTTAATATGGTTCGCGTTGATTTCAAGGCCTACACAGTACTGCTTTGCATTGTCAAGGGTACACACTGCGCCAACACTGCCCATTGTTTCTGCTAACGCAACAGACGCACCCCCATGTAACAATCCCATGGGCTGATGTGTTCGATGATCGACCGGCATTTTTGCTTCGATATAGTCTTCGCCAATAGCTGTAAACTCGATACCCAGGTGACTCACCAGCGTATTCTCACACATTTTATTCGCTTGTTGGAGGGTCACTCCCTGCTGAAAGATTGACATAATGATAATAATGGCAGTATGGAGTATTTTCTTATTTTTGCGCCCGATTATAAGGCAGGCAAATTAATAGAAATTGAGCATCAAAAAAATCTACATCATCCGTCATGGCCAAACGGATTTCAATTTACAAGGCATTGTTCAGGGAAGTGGGGTTGATTCTTCGTTAAACAGTACCGGCCAAGCACAGGCAAGAGCCTTTTTTGAGGTGTATAGAGATGTGCCTTACGATAAGATATACACCTCCGCCCTTAAGAGAACGAAAGAGTCAGTACAGGATTTTATTGCCATTGGTATTCCCCATGAATCTTTAACGGGATTAAACGAAATTAGCTGGGGATCAAAAGAGGGTCAACGAATAACCCCGGAAGAAGACGCCTATTATCACTGGATGCTCAAGGAGTGGCAGAGCGGTAACACGTCTGAACGTATTACCGGTGGGGAGAGCCCGAATGACGTAGTACTAAGGCAGCGGCAGGCCATCGACTACATGATGTCAAAGGATAGTGAAAAAACAATATTGATTTGCATGCATGGAAGAGCTATGCGAATACTGCTTTGTGAGTTATTGAACTATCCGTTGAAAAGTATGGATATGTTTGAACATCATAACTTGTGCTTGTATCAGCTTGATTTCACAGGCTCTATGTATGCCATCAAAAAGCACAACGATAAGACCCATTTGAATGAGTTAAAGGCTGTGGAAAAACCACAACTGGCGTAGATTGCCTGACGGTATTTGCTCTTGATCTAAACTTTGCCCTTTATTGATTTGAGTTGATCCAGCCCGGCCTTTGCCTTGCTATCAATACCGTCTTTGTATTCATGCTTTTTATAATTGAGGGCTTGCTCAAAGTACTTTTTTGCAGCCACATAATCTTTTTGCTCCTGGGCAATGTACCCCAATTGTAACGCGGAGTTGGGCGCGAAATACCAAGGGTTATCTTTGGTCATCGCGATGCTCTGAAGATAGAATGTTTTGGCTGAGGCAATGTCGTTTGTTTTGTGTGCCAGCCGGGCTTTGCGATAATAAAATTCAGTTTGTTCTTTCGCTGATTTCAATTCGTTAGGCGCTATCGATTTCAATGCACTGGCAGCTTGTTCATAATAGCCACCATCTGTGAAGAGCCGTGCCTTGAGTATTTTTGTATTAGGTAGTCTGCCTTCTTCTAACTGTTTGGCAGCGTATTTGTCAGGTTCGGCATTTGCTTTTCCTGAGACTTTGGCTTTTTCAAAAAATGATTTTGCCTGGGTCTCTTCGCCCATCAACCAATAGCATAATGATATTTTATAATAAGAGTCTTTGAGATAGCTCGAACTCTTATACCCTTTCTGAAACTTCTGGTAAGCCACAATAGCCTTTTGGTACTCACCTTTTTGCAACAGGGCTTCTGCTCGTAGGTATTCTACGTAATACATTTGCAGTCCCTGCGGGTGTTTATCGAGCACGTTGAAAAGCTCTAGCGTGTTCTCAGCCTGTGAGTCTTTCATCAACATGTTTATAGCAATAAAGAGAACCAATCGATTGTCCGGCTGTTCCTTAAGACATTCTTTCATACCATCAGCTGCCTCCGAGAAATGTTGATTGATAAAACCTTTAATGGTAAAAAATAAAATAGTTGCTTCTAAATTTAACGAGGACTTTGAACTCCGTAGTTCTGAAAGATACTTTTGACCAGTCGTTACCTGCCCACGCATTCCCAAGAGACTCATAAACCAAGCGAATTTATCAGGGATAGACCCAACCATTACCTGAATGACACCACTCGTCTTCTTGATGGGGATGAAGTCAGGATATTTTTTTTGACACTCTAGAACGAGGTTGTACGCTTTTCGAACGGCAAAGACGGCATTAAACTCTTGGCTCATGTTGATGAGATTGAAACCCCTCTGCAGATTTAACTCCGCTTGAAGAAATAACTTCTCGGGGCCCATCGGCAACTCTTCGAGGAATTGTTGCCGCTGCTTAAAATGCTGCTCAAATTGATCCATTCTCTTTTGGTCTTCTGTTACCAAAATGTCAATGGTCTCGTTGAGGCTGAGAATATACATCTTATGCAATTCTTCACTCTTGGTGTTGATGCGGTTCAGTTGAGCAAGTGCCAACTCAGGCTGCAGATTCAAGACGAGCAGATAGGCTTTCTGCATTTCGGGGCTAAACTGCCAGATCTTGTCTGTGGCAGACAACACTTGAGAAATTAAAAAAAAGCAGGCCAGAAGGCCTGCTTTTTTTTGATGACTTAATATCGATAAGAATCTACGCAACTTTCTTTGCGGTTCTTTTCACGGGGGCTGCTTTTTTAGGCTTAGGTTCTTCCTCCATAGATCCCAAATCTACATCGGCCAAAATTCTGCCGGAGTGTTCGTCAATGACAATTTTTTTCTTCTCGCGAATTTCTGCAATCTTTTGTGGTGGGATGATAATGTTACAGCCTTCAGCTGCACCGCGCACCACACGCACTACTGCCAATCCGTTACTTAGGCTCTTGCGAAGACGATCGTAATGCTTTAGCATTTTTTCATCGATCTTTTTTACTGCTTTTTCGCGATCGCCCATCAAACGCTTTTCTTCCTCTTCGCTTTCCTTTAAGATGTCATCCAGCTCACCCTTTTTATTGTCAAGGTCCTGAGTCCTTTCTTTGATCAATGTTTCGATAGACGTGATTTCTGTTTTCTTAGCTTCAATTTTTTCTTTGGCCTCTTTAATTTTCTTTTCGCAGATCTGAACTTCGAGTTCTTGCAATTCTACTTCTTTTGTGATCGCCTCAAACTCGCGGTTGTTCTTTACATTTTTTTGCTGTTCGTTGTATTTCTTGGTGAGCTTTTCTGCCTCTTTGATGCCCTCTTTGTTCTTCTTGATGGCCTCATCCAGGTCTTTCATCTCAGCCTCAAAACGACCGAGGCGGGTCTTGTAGCCCTCCATTTCGTCTTCAAGATCCTGAACCTCGTTGGGCAGGTCTCCCCTTAATTTCTTTAGTTCGTCTAGTTTTGAATCAATAGATTGAAGTTTAACAAGTGCTTCAAGTTTCTGCGTAACTGTTTGGTTTTCCATTACTTATAGATAACTAATTGGATTTGTGATGGTCTTTGAAAAAGTGGTTGCAAACGTAGTAAATTTTTCCCTTAAAACCTCCGAAAGGAGGTCTTTTGTATATTGTTCGCTTTCGAAGTGCCCAATGTCGGCTATCACAATTTTGCCATCGGCATCAAAGAATTCGTGGTATTTAAAATCGGCAGAAATGAAGACGTCAGCGCCAGCTTGGATGGCCTCTTTTACTAAAAAACTCCCCGATCCACCACACACCGCCACCCTGCTTACTTTTTTCAATGTGGATGCGGTGTGCCGGATACAAGAAGTGTTCATGGTTGATTTTAAACTGGAAAGAAAGGGTAATAGTTCCATCGGCATGTTGAGATCACCAATCATTCCGGCTCCCACTTCCCGGTTTTCGTTCTCTAGCGCTTGCAAATAGAAAGCAACTTCCTCATACGGGTGTACTCTCTTTAGTGTACTTACTATCTGTGTTTTGAGATAACTCGGAAAGATCATTTCTACCCGAACTTCGTTTACTCTTTCCTGTCGGTTCTTTTCTCCAATAGCCGGCTTAGCGTTCTCCATTGGCAGAAAAGTTCCTGTGCCTTCTACCTCAAAACTACAATTCCTATAATCGCCCAAATTGCCAGCACCTGCCTGATGCAAGGCTTCTAACACAATGTCTTTGTGCTCTACAGGTATGAAAGTGGTGATTTTGAGGAGCGTGCCGACCTTTGGTGATAGCACCGTCATATTCTTCAGCCCAATTTTTTCGCCAATTCTTTTGTTGACACCTTCATACACGTTATCAAGGTTTGTGTGAATAGCATAAATCGCGATGTTGCTTTTAATGGCCTTAATTAGCGTTCGCTGCACATAGTCGTCCCCGGTCAGTTTTTTGAGCCCTTTGAAAAGTATCGGATGGTGCGCCACGATCAAGTTGCAATTGGTTTGAATCGCTTCTTCCACAACTTCCTCCAGGCAGTCCAGTGTTACGAGCACTCCCTTTACCAAGTTGTGTCGCTCGCCTACAAGCAAGCCGCTATTATCGTAACTTTCCTGATAAGCCCTGGGAGCCATAGATTCCAGATAGTCGGTTACTTCTTTTATCGTGGTCGTTGCCATTGTTTCATTAATTTTGATTTTTAAAAGTAACAAAAGATCGCTTCACTCATGATGCCCTTTTTGAAGGTATTACTTTGGCCATTCACCATTTTATACAATGTGGTAACGCGAATTCGCAATTACCTATTTGATATTGGGCAAAAGCCTTCATTCAAGTTCGACTCTATCGTCATTAGTGTCGGCAACCTTAATGTAGGCGGGTCCGGTAAGACTCCCATGGTAGAGTATCTGGTTCGGTTGCTGGGTCAGCGATATTCTGTGGCCATATTGAGTAGGGGATTTGGACGAAAAACGCAGGGCTTCCGGATCGCCTCAGAAGAGGATACTGCGACAACGCTTGGTGACGAACCTTATCAGTACTATTTGAAGTTTGGAAAGGAAGTGTCGGTGTGTGTAGGGGAGGAGCGTGCGTTGGCTATTCCAACTATATTGAACGAACGGCCCTCTACTCAAATCATTCTACTGGATGATGCTTTTCAGCATCGTACCGTTCTGCCGCAGTTTTCTATTTTGTTAACCGAATTTAGTAAGCCGTTTTACTCTGATTTTGTGTTACCATTCGGAAGGCTGAGAGAAGCTCGGATCGGTGCTGGTCGTGCAGATGCGATTATAGTGACCAAATGTTCAACTCTTTTGAACCAGGAAAACGTGGAGCAAAGGATCCGAAAGTATGCCCGTCAGCAGCCCATCTATTTCTCGTCTATTTTCTACAAAGAAGCTGTGCCCTTTTCCCCTGGCCAGTCGGTTGGCAAGAGAGTTGTTTTGGTTTCGGGTATAGCAAATAGTTCCGCGCTGGAGTCATTCGTGGGGGAACATTTTCAGCTGCAAAAGCATTTTAAATTTAATGATCACCATTTTTACTCCTCGGCTGACTTGCTTAAAATTCAAAAAGCTGCCGATCACCTTGGCGCGGATTCAATAATAACGACTGAAAAAGATATGGTCAAGCTGATTTCACCTCAACTCCAGGCGGATTTAATCAAAACGAAATGGTATTACTTGCCAGTTGAGACTTCTTTTTTAGATCGTGGCGCAGATTTTGATAAACTGGTTCTAAGCATGGTAGGTGAGAATCTAAAACTCCTGCATGATCAAAACCGGTAGCCATAAAACAATTGTTATTTTTGCGCGTGATTTCTAAACAGTTAGCCTTATTTTTCTTTTGCTGGTTTCCAGCTGCTGTGATTCTTGCCCAAGAAAAGAAGGTCACTGCCAAAGTGAAGCAAGACACGGTAAAAAAAGACACAACGCTTCTTAAGCGGAAAGCAATCAAGACACCCGTGGGCAGTAAGTCTGATCAGCCAAAAAAGAGAACGTACTCTAAGATCATTAATGACTCCAGTAAAAATGTATACGGGCCTAAAACGACTCGTTGGATAACAGAAACTGATCTCTTTTATAATAAGATCAACTACCAGGCATTGGACACCTCCATCAATAATTTTCATAGATGGACCTACGTGCAGCGACTCAATAACACAGTACAAGATTTAGGAAACATGGGAACCGCATTAAATCCGATATTTCCTTTAGTGTCGACCACAATTGGAGCGAATCCTGGATTTCATGCATATGATGCCTACTATGATACACAAGAGCCAAGGTACTATGATTCTAAGTCGCCTTACACGAGGGTTTATTTGGTGTGGGCTGGCAGCGGAAGGGCCATGTCGCATATTGAGTTTACCCGAAGCATCAATGCACGATGGAATTTTGGATTTAACTATCGCCCCATTCTTGTAGACAAACAGCTTCAACGAAAATTTGCTGATCGGCAAACGGTGAGTCACTACTACGATATCTTTACTACCTACAAATCAAAAAATAGCCGCTATCTGCTCGCACTAAGCTATAGAAGAATCAGGCATCGAATACGAGAAAACGGAGGTGTTAAGCTTACGACAGATTCCACCTTTGCGACCCTCTTCAACCCGAACGCTGCTCCGACTTTGACGGGTTCTGAGACGGAAGAGCTTCGCCACAACTTTCATGTGTTGCAGTCATACAAATTGGCAACGCCCATTCAACTGTATCAGTCATCAACCTATGAAATCAGGGATAATATTTTTAGGGGAGATCGAACAGATCTTGCCTCGAATTTCTTCAAGCAGACACTTGTTGACTCGGTGAAGGGAACTGACGTAACGGAATTCAGATCATTTGAAAATGAAGTCGGAGTCAAAGGAAATGCCGCCTTTTTGTTTTATAACTTTTATTTCAAAGCACGTGCTGTTCAAAACCGGATCCCATTGTTGGGTGGATTTGATCCACGGGCATCGTCTTCGCTGATCGAAAACTATGTAGGTGGTCGGGTGGCTTTTCGCTTTGATTCGTTAACTGAGTTGAGAGGTTCTGCTGAGTTGTTACTAGATGGAAATTATAAACTGGAGGGAGCACTAACCACTCCCTGGCTGGACGCAAGCCTTATTAGTAGCCTTGCCAAACCGGGTTACCTGCAACGTGCTTACCGGGGAAGTCATAATTATTGGCTAAATAATTTCGAGAATACTTTTTCAAATCAACTTAAGGGGTTCCTGAAAGTAAAATGGGGTAATCTGTTCATTAGCCCAGGTGTCACTTACACGGTTTTAAGTAACTATATTTTTTTTAGAGAATTCAAGACTGGTTTGGCGCCCCTACAGTCAACGGGTAACCAACAAATTTTTTCTCCCGAACTTCATATGAGTTTAAAGTTTTTTAGGCGATTGTATTTCAAGCCGCAAGTTACCTATACCCAGCTATGGAAAAATGATGACAGTGCGATTCGGATACCGGAGTGGTTTGTCAATAGTCAACTTTATTATGAGAACATCCTTTTCGACAGAAACCTGCAACTGCAGCTTGGTCTGGATGTTCATTATAAGTCGAGCTATCTGGCGTTGGCTTATGCACCCGATATTCAATCCTACTATCTTCAAGATAAGCACATCGTTGAAGGATTTCCGATAGTAGATATTTTTGTAAACGCGAAGATTAAAGGTGGACGACTTTTTATCAAGTACCACAATGCCTGGCAAATTGGAAAATCAACAGGATACCTATTAACCAATGGTTATCCGGCTATGAGTAATATTCTTGACTTCGGTTTTGAAATTCCTCTTTTTGATTAGCTCATGGAGAAGCATGTCCTTGGTTTGATCCTACCGACAGATCCACGCTGGGTTGATATTGCCTCGATGAACATTGAGGAGATATTGGTGGATCACGCTTATTGCGAACAGAAAGCAGCTTCTGCCTGCATTTCATTAATTGTTCAGTTTCCGGATAAGGACAAACTAGTAGAGGTGTTGACGCCTGTTGTCGCAGAAGAATGGGCGCACTTTGAGCGGGTGCTAGAACAATTAAACAAGCGTGGTTTAAAGCTAGGCAACGCACGGAAAGATGAATATGTTGATCTACTGGCCAAATCAATCAAAAAGGGAGGAAGCAGAGAACAGCAGCTAGTTGAAAAGTTATTGATGTGTGCGTTAATAGAGGCTCGAAGTTGTGAACGTTTTCGCTTGTTATGGAAAGAATTACAAGATCCGGAGTTGCGCCAATTCTACTATGAATTGATGGTTTCTGAGGCGGGGCACTACAAGAATTTTATTGCGTTGGCAAAACAGTATGCTGATGAAAAAACAGTGGACGCTCGCTGGCGGATGTTCTTACAGGTGGAAGGAGAGATTATGTCATCGCTACAACCCAGGGGCGATCGGGTTCACTAGGCGGCTAGCGCTCGATGAGTTTTTGGATTGCGCTATCGACAGCAGCAAAATTAAACTTGGATAGATTCGTTTCGAAATTTGCTTTGATCTTGTCGTTACAAAGGTTCCCAATACTACCTTCATGTGTGTGTCGAACCTTTGTGTGGTAAGCGAATTTACCCTGTTCAATTTCTTCACCGACTTTTTTGTACGCATCTCGGAAAGGCATTCCGGCCAACACTAGTTTATTAACTTCCTCTACGCTGAAAAGGTATTTGTATTTTTCATCCTCAAGGATATTTGATTTTACTTGAATATTGGAAAGCATCAGATACGTCATTTCAAGACATTCCTTAATCGTTTCAAAAGCCGGGAAAAGTTTCTCTTTTAACAACTGCAAATCGCGGTGATAACCGGAAGGTAAATTGATGGTGAGCATAGCTATTTCATTGGGTAATGCTTGAAGCCCATTGCACTTGCCTCTGATTAATTCAAAAACATCTGGATTTTTTTTGTGGGGCATGATGCTCGAGCCAGTCGTCAATTCATCGGGGAACGAAATGAAGCCAAAATTCTGATTCAAATAAAGGCACGCATCCATGGCCAATCTAGCCAAAGTAGCAGCCACGTTACTTAATGCTTGTGCTACTATTCGTTCGGTTTTTCCTCTGCCCATTTGGGCATACACCACATTGTAGTTCAAATCATCAAAGCCTAACAGCTGAGTAGTCAATGTTCTGTTTAGTGGGAAAGACGAACCGTACCCTGCCGCTGAGCCAAGGGGATTTTTATTGGCAATTCGATAAGCAGCTTCTATTGTAATCAAATCATCCACCAAACTTTCCGCATAAGCTCCAAACCATAGACCAAATGAAGAGGGCATGGCCAGTTGGAGATGTGTATACCCGGGAAGAAGTTTGTCTTTGTGCACTTCGCTTTTAAGGATGAGCAGATCAAATAGCTTTTGTATCCCTCCCGTAAGCGATTGAATTTCATGACGAAGAAATAACTTTAAATCTAAGAGGACTTGATCGTTGCGTGAGCGGCCGCTATGAATTTTTTTACCTACATCGCCTAACTTCTTGGTGAGCAGCAATTCCACTTGCGAATGGATGTCTTCAACCCCTTCTTCAATATGAAAATCACCTTTTTCGATTAATGCATAAATCGATTTTAGCTCTTTTGATAACAGGACCAACTCATCTTTGCTAATGAGTTGAATAGACTCTAGCATTTGAATGTGTGCGAGTGAGCCTAGCACATCGAAGGAAGCCAAGTAGGAATCCATTTCACGATCTTTACCAACCGTGAATTGATTTACTTCGTTAAGGGAATCGCTATTCTTTTGCCATAGTTTCATAGTAGTGCCGGATAATGGATTTGTAAATACTGCAGCAACATAATCGTTTTGCCATCTTTAATTTCTCCGCTTACAATCATTTCAAGTGCTTGCGAAAAAGATAACTCCATCACTTCAATATCTTCATGCTCATCTACACCACCGCCAGAAGTCGTTTTCATTTCTTTGGAGTATTCGGCAACAAAAAAATAAAGAATTTCTGTTACCGACCTTGGTGACATATAGGCTTCGTAAATCTTTTTTACATCTTTGATTTTAAAACCTGTTTCTTCTTCTGTTTCCCTGCGGATGCAATCTTCAGGATTATCTAAATCCAGCAAGCCCGCACACGCTTCAATCAACATACCACTTGCGTTGCCATTGATATAAGAAGGCAACCGAAATTGTCGGGTAAGAATAA
Source organism: Cyclobacteriaceae bacterium (assembly GCA_031400595.1). Taxonomy (GTDB): domain Bacteria; phylum Bacteroidota; class Bacteroidia; order Cytophagales; family Cyclobacteriaceae; genus ELB16-189. The sequence goes on along the minus strand of JANNQG010000006.1, from coordinate 101,275 downwards.
CTGTCTTGGTAGTTTGATTAAACAGCAAGATAGTTGCACCATTCCCCCGGTCGTAGGCTTCTCGATTTTGCTCAATCCATTTTCCGTTTTTGTGCTGATAGTCAAACGTCACTTTTTTTAACGTGTACCAGTTGTTGGAGAGGATTTCGGTTTTTTTGACTTTAACACGCTCGCTCATAAGTTTTCGATCAATCTAATATATCCATTTATTCCATCCTCAATCTCCTGTAGATATATGAACTCATCTGCACTGTGCGATCTTGCCGAATCACCCGGACCTAGTTTTATCGATGGGACTGGTATAAGTGCTTTGTCTGATGTAGTAGGAGAACCATAAAAAGTAACGCCTAATTTTTCACCCGCCTTAAAAAGTGGATGGTCTTTCGAAATGCCTGAAGGCCGAAGTCTGAGTGAGCGCGGAATTACATCGCACCGTACATTTTGTTTGATGATTGCTAAGATCTCTTCCAACGAATATTCATCTGTTGCCCTAACATCAACAGTAAACTTGCATTCAGATGGAACCTGATTGTGTGCTTGTCCTGCGTGAATAACGGTCACCGACATCTTTACTTTACCTAGTGATTCAGAGACTTTTGCAAATTCGTAGGTGCGGAACCAATCAATGTCGTTAAGTGATTCATAAATCGCGTTGACTCCTTCTTCTCGTGCCGCGTGTCCGGCTTTACCATATGCGGTGCAATCAAGCACCATTAATCCCTTCTCCGCTACAGCGAAGTTCATCAATGTCGGCTCTCCAACAATCGCCATGTCGATGGGCGGAAGATCGTTCCATACCATTTCAATTCCTCCTGTACCTGAAATTTCTTCTTCCGCAGTAGCCGCCAACACTAAATTGTATTTCAGGTTGGGGCGATCGTAGAAATTAAAGAACGTCATTATTAAGGACACCAATGGCCCACCAGCATCGTTGCTGCCTAATCCAAACAGTTTCCCGTTTTCAATCAAAGGCGAATACGGGTCTCGTGTATACGATGGATTTGGTTTTATCGTGTCGTGATGCGAATTCAAAAGAAGGGTAGGTTTAGCAGCATCAAAGAACTTGTTTTTAGCCCACACATTGTTTCCTACCCGATGAGCTTCCATCCCATGATACGTAAAGAAGCCCATGAGTAATCCAGCAGTTTTATCTTCTTCGCGGCTAAAGGACGGAACTGTGACTAGTTGTTGGAGTAGATCAATGGCAATGCTATGTAAGTGTTCTCTCATGAAAGGGTAATCAATGTGCCTTTGGTGTCGTAACCAGTGTTAGCTAAAAGATTAGTATGCTCGCCTATTAATACTTCTTTTACTCCGTGATTAATGGCGTCAAAAGCATTTTCTAGTTTGGGTAGAATGCCATCATGAAAAGCTCCTTCTTTAAGTAACTGTTCATACGTGCTTTTGTTGAGTGTATTGATAATAGTTTCTTCTCTTGTCACGTCTCTTAGGACGCCTGTTTTTTCAAAGCAAAAAATAAGACGTGTATCAAAGTGCTTGCTCAACGAAACAGCTAACACGGAAGCAATCGTATCTGCGTTGGTGTTCAACATCACACCACCTGCATGAGTGAGTGGAGCAAATACGGGAATGACATTCTGTTTTAGTAGAAAATAAAGTAGTGTTGAATTTACGCTTTCAGCCGTGATATCACCTACAAATCCGAAATCAACTTCACCGATAGGTCGTTTAACGGCTTTAATCAAATTACCATCCGCACCAGTAAGACCGATGGCATTACAATGAAGTGCCTGAAGCTGTGCTACGATTTGTTTATTTACCAAGCCACCATAGACCATGGTCACTAAATCCAGCGTAGAGGAATCTGTAATTCTTCGACCATTCACATAATGACTTTCGATGCCCAGCTGATCGCCTAGCTTGGTAGCTATCTTTCCTCCGCCATGGATTAATATTTTTGGCGCTTGGATGGATGCAAAATCCGTTAGAAAATGTGCTAATGCTTTTTCATCATCCAAAACATTTCCTCCAATTTTTATGACATATAGTTTATTCATAGTAGAAATTAAAGTTTGCCAGTTTCTGGTTTTCTGTTACCGGTAACTGGGAACTTGAAACCATTTAGTATTTCCGCCAAAACTGCCTGTGCAGCCCAAACCCGATTGCTTGCTTGTTGTGTTACGAGGCTCGAAGTACTATCCAGCACTTCATCACTCAACTCTATATTCCTCCTAACAGGCAAGCAGTGCATTATTTTTGCATTGTTGGTTGATGCTAATTTTTCATTTGTGAGCATCCAATCAGGATCGTTACAGTAAATTTTTCCATAATCCGAGAAGGTGCTCCAGTTCTTAACGTATACAAAATCCGCATTCTTTAGTGCATCATCTTGATCGTGTGTAATCTTAGCTCCTTTGGTAAATCTTGTATCAAGTTCGTAGTCTTCAGGGTGCGTGATCACAAATTCGGCACCGCCCCATGCATTAATCCATTGAGAAAAACTATTGGCCACACATTGGGGCAATGCTTTCACATGAGGCGCCCAGGTCAATACTATTTTTGGCTTTCTTTTCTCTTTGAACGTCTCCTGAATCGTGATGAGGTCGGTGAGACTTTGTAAAGGGTGAAGTGTGGCACTCTCTAAACTAACCACCGGCACCCCAGCATACTTCACAAATTGGTTGATGTACAATTCGCTGTAGTCATCTTCTTTGTTTTTTAAAGATGGAAAGGTGCGTATTCCCAACACATCAAAATATTTTCCTAGAATTGGTGCGGCTTCTTTTACGTGTTCCACTGTAGTACCGCTCATGATTGCCTCGTCTTCAAATTCCAATGCCCAGCCATCCTGCCCCACATTAAAGACAATTACGTCCATACCGAGATTTTTGGCTGCAATCTCTGTGCTCAATCGGGTGCGCATGCTTGGATTCAGAAAAAGTAAACCCATTCGTTTACCCTTACCTAGTGTAGCATCCTTGAAAGGATTGCTTTTGTATTCCAATGCATTCACAATCAGCGATTGGAAATGGGTGGCATCATCGCAGGAAATGAATTTTTTCATACACTAACTTCTTGTTTTAGCTCCAGGGCAATGGCGTCTAAGAATAAATTGGCATCATTTCTTGATAGTGCCAATGACGGCAATAAACGCACGGTATTTGGTTTGGCTTCACCTGTAAAGATGTGATGTTTGAAGAGTAGGTCTTTACGAAGTGATGTCAGTGATTCAGGTAAATCAAAACCAATCATCAAACCTTGACCACGCACCTCTATAATAGAAGCGAATTTTTTCAGTTCGCGCATCAAGTAATCGCCCAAGTCGGCTGCATGCTTCATCAGATTTTCATTTTCAATTACTTCTAACACGGCCAAAGAAGCAGCACATGCTAAGTAGTTTCCTCCGAATGTAGTTCCCAACATCCCACTCCATGGTTTGATGTCGGGATGTATAAGCACACCGCCTACAGGAAACCCATTCCCCATCCCTTTTGCAATGGTAATCAAGTCTGCTTCTATGTCAGCGAATTGGTGCGCAAAAAACTTCCCCGTTCTTCCATAGCCGGATTGTACTTCGTCTAGGATCAATAGCGCTCCAACTTCTTTGCATTTTTTGGAGAGGAGTTGAAGGAACGAGTGATTTGGAATATGAATGCCACCCACGCCCTGTATACCTTCAATGATAACCGCGGCAATATCTTTATTGATTTCCTTCACGAAGGCAGCTTCATCATTGAAGGGAAGAAACACAATTTCATGCCCCGCATTGAAAGGAGCAATTATTTTTGGATTATCAGTAGCCGCCACCGCACCTGATGTGCGACCATGAAATGCTTTTTTGAACGAAATCACTTTTTTTCGTCCATTGACGAACGAAGCAAGTTTGAGAGCGTTCTCATTTGCCTCTGCGCCCGAGTTGCAAAGAAACAGTTGGTGGTTTGGATACCCTGAAAGTTGCCCGAGTTTATCAGCTAGTTTTTCTTGTAACTCGTTCTTGATGCTATTAGAATAAAAACTGATTTTATCCAATTGTGATTTGAGTGCTTCTACAAAATGCAAATGATTGTGACCGATAGAAATTACTGCGTGGCCTCCGTAGAGATCTAAATATTTTTCACCCTGCTTGTCCCACAGCCAAGAGCCTTGGGCTTTTACTGGTTCTATGGGGAAGAGAGGGTAGACGTCAAAGAGTTTCATTGTACATTCTGTTTCTGGTTCCTTGTTCCAGGTTGCAAGTTTCGGCTGCTAAAGAACCAGAAACCGGAAACCAGAAACGCTAAAAAATACTTCCTTTAAATTTTAATCCCGCAGATTCATCTAGCCCAAACATCAAATTCATATTTTGCACGGCTTGCCCACTTGCTCCTTTTAATAAGTTATCGGTGACTGAGTGGATGACAAGTTTGTTGCCTACCTTTTCCAAGCAGAGTAAGCATTTGTTTGTGTTTACTACTTGTTTGATATCAATCATCTCTTCAGCTATATGAGTAAATGGATGTGACTTGTAGTACTCTTTGTACAATTGAGTTGCTTCTTCTAAGCTCAACTGGCAATCCAACACAGATGAAACAAAAATGCCTCGGGTAAAGTCACCACGCCATGGCACGAAGTTGATGGTACTTGAATATTCCGGCTGCAGTGATTTTAAAGTTTGATTTATTTCTCCAAGATGTTGATGCGTCAAGGCTTTATAGGCGGAAATATTATTGGCACGCCAAGTAAAGTGTGTAGAGTCTTGCAGTTTTTGTCCTGCACCAGTAGAGCCGGTAATTCCGGTAGTGTGAACTTCTTTTAATAGCCCCGCTTTTGCTAACGGTAATAATCCTAATTGAATAGTGGTAGCGAAACAGCCTGGGTTAGCAATGTTTTTTGCTTGCGTTATTTTTTCCCGTTGAAATTCGGGTAGACCATACACAAATTCTCGATCACCTGCATTTTCACCTAATCTGAAATCATTTCCTAAGTCTAGAATCTTTGTTTCAGTGCTGAAATTATTTTCGATCAATAGTTTTTTGCTTTCTCCATGACTTAGGCAAAGAAACAGCACATCAACAACTTGACTGAAGCTTTCAGAAAATTTCAAATTTGTTTCCCCAACTAAATCTGGATGTACCGATATCAATGGCTTGCCTGCCTGGCTTCTGCTTTGAACAAAACTCAATTCTACATCAGGATGGTTCAATAACAGTCGTACAGTTTCGCCACCTGTATAACCAGCCCCTCCAATAATGCCAGCTTTGATTTGTGCGCTCATAAGTTGTTTCCGGTTTCTGGTTTCTGGTTTCCGGTAACGTGCAACTGGGAGCCGGTAACTTGATAATGAATCGCCACTTGGTTTCCAAATATCTTCGTGAAACCTTTCACATCATGGCCCGTCCAGCCCAAGTTCATCTCGCCATACTTCCCGAACTTGCTGGACATCAAGTCATAGGGTGATTCAATACCGTTTACTTGAAAACGATATGGATAAAGTGTGATGGACACATCACCTGTTACATTTTCCTGACTGCTCGTAAGGAATGCTTCCATGTTGCGCATGACTGGATCCAGGTATTGACCCTCGTGCAGCCAGTTGCCATAAAACTGCGTCAATTGATCTTTCCAACTCAATTGCCATTTGGTCAACACATGTTTCTCTAAAGCATGATGTGCTTTGATAAGCAGTACAGGCGCAGCGGCTTCAAATCCTACGCGACCCTTTATTCCAATAATGGTATCGCCTACATGGATATCGCGGCCAATTCCATAGGGTCCTGCAATGGACTGAAGAAAATGGATCGCCTCTGTCGGATGGGAAAACATTTTACCATTAATGGAAACCAATTCACCTTTTTTAAAACCAATTTTTACTTCTTCACTTCCTTGTTTGGTAACTTGTGTGGGCCATGCCTCTTCGGGCAACTGTCCCATCGAATTCAATGTTTCCTTTCCGCCCACGCTTGTTCCCCAGATCCCTTTATTAATAGAATACTTGGCTTTTTCAAAATTGAAAGAGACGCCTTTCTTTTTCAGGTATTCAATTTCTTCTTCGCGGCTCAATCGCTTATCGCGAATAGGGGTAATGATTTCCACCCCGGGCAGCAAGATTTGAAACACCATATCGAACCGCACCTGGTCATTGCCAGCGCCCGTGCTACCATGTGCAACAGCGTCTGCGTTTATTTCTTTAGCATAGTTTGCAACGGCCAAGGCTTGCGACATTCTTTCAGCGCTTACACTCAGCGGATAAGTCGCATTCTTTAGTACGTTACCAAAAATCAAATACCGAAGAACTTTTTCATAGTAAGATTTGGTTGCGTCCACCGTTTTGTGGGTTGCCATCCCCAAATTTTTCGCGCGTGTTTCTATGGATTGAACTTCGGCTGTATCAAATCCACCTGTGTTCACCGTGATCGAGTGGACTTCATAGCCTAAGTCCTCCGATAAATACTTTGCGCAGTAGGAGGTATCTAACCCACCGCTAAAGGCCAAAAGAACTCTTTTCATTACCAAAAGAATAAAAAACTTAAAAATGAATTTTTCTTTACAATACTGCCATCCTCGTCTTTTTTCTTCCAGCCTTTCAACAAAACAAACTGTTTAAACCGTACCCATCGGTCAAACACTTTATTGTCGTTGCGAAGATCTCTGCCCCAAAAATTCTCAGCTTTTGCTTCGTGCTGCTTTTTCAGTTCTAGCTCTTTTGCTTTTTCAACGGGGTCGTAGAGCATCGCTGTGCACATACAATTTTGACGATTCTTGCTCATCAAAATTTCATAGTTCACACAACTCTGGCATCCCTTCCAAAACTGTTCATCGTTGGTCAACTGATTGTAAGTTACGGGTTCGTATCCCAAATCAGAATTTATTTTCATTACCGCAAGTCCAGTTGTCAATCCAAAGATCTTTGCTTCTGGGTATTTCTTCCTGGAGAGTTCAAATACTTTTCGTTTGATTTCAGTGGCGACTCCTGACTTTCTAAATTCTGGTGCCACGATAAGGCCACTATTAGCCACAAACTTTTCATGCTCCCAAGATTCAATATAACAGAAGCCAACCCAAGAGCCATCCTTCGTGATAGCGATGACTGATTTGCCTTCCTCCATTTTAAGTTTAATATAGTCTGGCGAGCGTTTGGCAATTCCAGTGCCTCTTGCTTTGGCTGACTCAGCCATTTCGGTAGTAATGGTTTCAGCGTATTGAGTGTCTGCAGCCGTAGCTGCACGGACAATGATGTTTTCCAATTTGATTTGAATTTGTTAGAATAATAAAAAGATTAAGTGGGTGCATGCACACCTTGTCAAAACCTCCTGGAGGCTTGACCTACATCTGTCTTTAAAACGATAGTAGTATCAGATCCTAATCCGTCTATGCGGTCGCCTGGTCACAGTACAGGCAGTAGCGAGAAGCGTGGTCGATGCCGGTTCGGCAAAGTGCAGTAGGGCAGAATTGCCCGATTTCGCGTTAATGGTGACTAAATTTTCCAATTCTTGTGGTGATAGTTAGTTACGTAAATGCCATTCAAAAAAGTTTCTACAAAACTAATGGAATTAAAAACGATAATTCACCAAATCAGTTCGATTTTTACAGAATTAATTTTGGCTTAATACACTTTTACTCGCAAAGCGAACAATCAGTTGGAAGAGTTTCTAGATCAATATGGGTACTTAGCGCTCTCGGTTGGCACTTTCTTCGAGGGAGAAACGGCTATATTAATCGTCTCTTCACTTATTCACAGGGGGGCTTTCCTCTTTCCCATGACGGTGCTGGCCGCCTTCGGTGGCTCGTTTGTTAGTGATTGGCTTTACTATCTGATCGGTCGGCTCAACGGAAAATTGTTTTTGTCCACCCGCCCCAAGCTGCAAGCCAAGATGTTACCCTTGACAAATTTCTTTGAGCGCAACCGGTATCAGATTCTTTTCAGTTATCGCTTTTTGTATGGCTTTCGAATTATTATACCCCTTATGATTGGCATGAGTGGTCTGCCACCCAAACGATTCTTGGTTTACAGCACAATCACTGGGCTCATCTGGGCAACATTGGTGAGTACTGTTGGGTACTGGTCAGGCAGGATTTTCAATTTGGATGCGCAAGTATTTCAAGACAATTTGTTCTTTGTGGTGGTCGGATTTGCTGCGCTGGGTCTGTTGATTGGGTTGGGCGTAAAAAAGCTCACGTTCAAGGGGAACATGATATGAATTCGTTGGCAAAAACGTATAAAGACTTCACGTTGAAAGCACGGGCAACCGACTTTGAGCATTCTTTACTGCTCAATTTTAACTCTAACTTTTTAACAACATGACTATTGGTACTCCTCTCACCTCCTCGGCAATTAAAGTAATGATGCTGGGCTCAGGAGAGCTAGGCAAAGAAGTAGTGATTGAATTTCAACGCTATGGCGTAGAGGTGATTGCTGTTGATCGCTACGACAACGCGCCCGCCATGCAGGTTGCCCATAGGTCGTATACTATATCTATGCTAGATGGAGAGGCGCTCCGTGCTGTGATAGAAAAAGAAAAGCCAAACTACATTGTGCCAGAGGTGGAAGCTATCTCTACTTATACCTTGATTGAATTGGAGAAAGAAGGCTTCCGAATCATTCCTACCGCCACAGCAACTAAGTTGACGATGAACCGCGAGGGCATTCGCACCTTAGCAGCCGAAACACTTCAACTCAAAACTTCTCCTTATCGTTTTGCCGGCACGCTGGATGAATTCAAGTCAGCTATCCATGCTATTGGAATGCCGTGCGTTGTAAAACCGATTATGAGTTCATCGGGCAAAGGCCAAAGCGTGGTGAAGTCAGATACAGATATTGAAAACGCATGGCGCTACGGACAAGAGGGAGGCAGGAGCGGAGGTGGACGAATGATTGTGGAGGGCTTTATCGATTTTGACTACGAGATAACGCTGCTCACCATCCGACATAAAGAGGGTGTTTCATTTTGTGCGCCAATTGGCCACAGACAAGAACATGGCGACTATCAAGAATCGTGGCAGCCACACCCCATGCCGGCAAAGGCACTAGAGGAGGCACAGAACATTGCCAAAAAAGTAGTCGATGCGCTGGGCGGAGTTGGGCTTTTCGGTGTGGAGTTTTTTGTGAAGGGGGAGGTGGTGTATTTCAGCGAACTGTCACCACGCCCGCATGATACAGGTATGGTCACGATGATCTCGCAAGACCTTTCAGAGTTTGCATTGCACGTACGTGCGATTTTGGGTTTACCAATTCCCGTGATTCGGCAACTTGGACCAAGTGCTTCGTCTGTCATTTTGGTAAAAGGCCAATCCAAAAATATTTCTTTTTCAGGATTGGAAGAAGCCCTATCCGAGCCAGATACTCAGCTTCGATTGTTTGGAAAGCCAGAAGTGAATGGCGAAAGAAGGATGGGTGTTTGCCTAGCCAAAGGTGAGACGATTGAAGAGGCAAGGAATAAGGCGACAAGTGCCTCTTCAGTTCTCAGATCTTATTTACATTGAACAGCAAATTAATAAATCATGATGCCTCTGGATGAGTTATCAAATATCGCGCACAATTGGTTTGCTGCATTCAAAGCGCATGACATAGAAAGCTTGCTGCAACTCTATCATGACGAAGCAACGCACTACAGCCCTAAGTTAAAAATTCGACATCCGGAAACTAAAGGATTGATAAAAGGCAAGCATGCGCTGAGGACTTGGTGGCAAGATGCTTTTCTCAGATTACCATCGCTAAAGTACGAATTGATCCGCCTGACGCCTTACGAAGACCGCATCTTTATGGAATACATACGCCACGTAAATGGAGAAGAAGATTTAGCGGTAGGTGAAATGCTTGAAATCCAAGCTGGCAAGATTATTCATTCAAAGGTATTTCACCAATAGCTTGGAATCTCTTATGAAATTCTTTCTGATAAAAGAGGTTAATTGCTAATCAACCATTCATTCCACTCTACAGCAATCGTCACAATCAGCAATAAAAAGAAGCCAATCGAAACTAGTTTGTGCACCCACTCGGGAGACTTTATGAAATACAAAACAAAAAAGATGAAGGGCACAACCAGTTTTAACAATTGAGACTGAAGGCTGTCTCCACGGATAAGTAGGCTGTCGAGTATAGCAAGCATGGCAAGGCCAATCGAGAAGAGAAAAATCTTTCGGTAGTTTTCCTGATAGAACATCTTTAGGTCGATAACACCGTCCTGAATCCCGAAGGGAAAGAGCAACCTTGCCAGCACAAAAAGGATAATCGGGTAGATCATGATGAATAAAAAGGTAGGCAATCGCCACGGGGCATAGTTTTTAAGGTCGTAAATGATCCACCACTCTTGCACATGAAGAATCAGCACGATGAGAACCCACAACACATGCGGCCAATAGATTTTAACCCGGTTGCTCTGGTGGATCAGATCTGCAATAGCTGTAAGGATTTGGGTAATACCCAACCCTAAGATGATGGAGATCAATACGGTTACATACTCAAAGGCGCTGATCATCTGTTTGCGTAATTATATAATGTTACCTCACTTTTTTATTCTCTAAAATTATTCCAAATAGACGCGATTAGTCATAATCAGCCGTTCACTTTCCGATTCATTTGTTCAAACTTATCCACATTTTTCTGGTTTTCCTGCGACAAGATAAAACTCGTCTGGGGCGCCCTAAATAAATATTGCCTAGCCTGTAAAATAAGTTTGAAATAATGGCTTGGGAGTGTAGATTTGTGCCATTCCGTAAAAAAGCGGTTACCTAAACGCGTCATGATGAAGGATAGATTATCTGATCTCGTTAAGCTTCTCACCCTCGTACTGTTCGTTACAACTAGTTTCACTTCTTTCGCTCAAGAAATTCCGACAGATGCCGCTGCAATCAGCGCGGGGGAGGCCTTATTTAATGGCAATTGTAAATCATGCCACCGAGTTAAACAAAAACTAGTAGGACCAGCCCTCGCAGGAGTCGAAAATAGGGCTCCATCCATTTCTTGGATTTTAACGTGGGTAAAAAACCCCGCTAAATTAATTGCCAGCGGGGATGAATATGCCAATAAAATTTACAATGAGTACAATAAAAGCCAGATGACGGCTTTTACTAGCTATACAGATGCACAGATCCTGAGTATCCTGGCCTATGTGAAGTCTGATGCCGAAAAAGTCGAAGTCGCTCCTGCAGCAGCGCAACAAACAGCTGGCGGAGGGAATGCCGGTGTACCTTCTTCCTATTTGAATGCGATTGTGGGGGGTATGCTTCTGATCCTTCTGTTAATGCTTGTCATCCTTGGCTTGATCGTATCGGCCTTGAAGAAATACCTTAACCAAAAAGAATTGAGTGAAGACGATCAGCAGGTCGTCAATTCTCCTTATACGTTCGCAACGATTACTCGTAGTTCCGGCTTTATTTTCCTTGTAGTCTTTATTGTCGCAGCGGTCGGATTTAAGACCACGATCGATGGACTTTATTCAATTGGTGTGCAGCAAGATTATCAGCCTAAGCAACCTATCGCCTTTTCGCACAAGCTGCATGCTGGTTCTTATGAAATCGACTGTAAGTATTGCCACACAGGTGTATTGAAAGGCAAACAAGCTAACATACCTTCTCCTAATATCTGTATGAACTGCCACACGCAGATTAAACAAGAGTCACCGGAGATTCAAAAAATTTATGCCGCAATTGGGTACGACTCTAAAACGGCTTCATATACCGGTAAGCAAAAACCGATTGAGTGGGTTCGTATTCATAACCTACCCGACTTGGCGTATTTTAACCATGCGCAGCATGTTAATGTGGGCGGTATAGAGTGTCAGACCTGCCACGGTCCTGTTCAAGAAATGGAAGTGGTAAAGCAATATTCCTTACTTACAATGGGGTGGTGTATTGACTGTCATCGTAAAACGGATGTGAATACCAAGGACAACGAATACTATAACAAGCTGAATGAACTACATCTGTCAGCGAAGAAATCAAAAATGAAAGTAGAAGACATTGGCGGGTTAGAATGCGCAAAATGTCACTATTAATATTGTAAGCTTTAATTGTTTCGGTCACGATAAATAGCGTATGAGCACTACTACTAAAAAGACATATTGGAAAGGATTGGCCCAACTCAAGAATGATCCTTCTTACGTAAAACATGCCGATAAAGAATTTGTCGATATGGGCGTGTCAGAAGATCCCGGTCACTCTCGCAGAGACTTTTTGAAAATGATGGGTTTTAGCGTAGCGGCAGCTTCATTGGCAGCTTGCGAGGCACCTATCCGAAAAGCAATTCCTTATGTGGTGAAGCCGTTGGATGCCGATGCCGGTATCCCTAATTACTATGCATCTACCTATATTAATGGTGGCGATTATTGCTCGGTGGTAGTGAAAGTACGCGATGGCCGCCCGATTAAATTAGACGGTAATGCACTTTCAAGTGTTACAAAAGGAGGCACCAGTGCGCAAGTAGAAGCATCTGTACTTTCATTGTATGATAACTTTAGGTTGCGTGGTCCTCGGATCAGCGATAAACCCACAGATTGGGAAACACTTGATAAAGAGGTGATTTCTAAATTAGAAACGGTCTCAACTGGCGCTGGTCAAATTAGAATTGTAAGCAATACGATACTTAGCCCTAGTACAAAGGCAACGATTGAAAAATTCAAGGCGAAATACCCGACTACCACTCACATTCAGTACGACCCTATTTCTTATTACGGGTTGTTGAAGGCCAATGAAGAGTCGTTTGGCTCTGCTATTGTACCTAGCTATGATTTCAGCAAGGCAAAAGTGATTGTCAGTGTGGGCGCTGACTTTTTGGGTACTTGGCTTTCTCCTATTGAGTTTGCAAAAGCCTACGGAACAACGCGTGCGGTGAGCGAAGAAAAACGCGATATGTCGAGACATTATCAGTTTGAAAGTAATCTTTCATTGACTGGTGCCAATGCCGACTACCGTTCGCTGATGAAACCATCTCAAGAAGGCGCTGTACTCGCACAGATATATAATATTATCGCGGGTCGCAGTGCCGCAGATTCTGGTGTTGCGCATGTCGAAAAAGCGACTAAAGAACTTTTGGCTAATAAAGGAGCATCGCTGGTAGTTTGCAGTTCAAATGATAAAGAAGTTCAGGTTTTAGTCAATGAGATCAACAACTTGTTGGGCAATTATGGATCTACTATTCTTACTTCGTTGCCAGTCAACTTCCGTCAGGGAGATGACGCAGCGATGTTGTCATTTATAGAAGATGCGAAGGCTTCAAAAATTGGAGCTGTGATTTTCTTCAATTGCAATCCGGTGTATGACCATCCAAAAGGTGCTGAGCTGGCAGGTGCATTGAAAAATACAAAACTTGCTGTTTCTACCTCTTACACACCAGACGAAACAGCTTCTGCTTCGGGGTATATGGCGCCAGATCACCATTATCTGGAATCATGGAATGACTTCGAGCCAAAACCTAATCATTATAGTCTCTCTCAACCCGCTATAACACCTATTTTCCCAACTCGCCAGGCGCAAGAAAGCTTCTTAGTATGGGCAGGTGAAAAAGATGTTGAATATTATTCGGTGGTGAGTGAAAACTGGAAGAATTGGTTTTTTGCAAAACAAACTGCTGCTCTAGACTTCCAAAGCTTTTGGGATAAATGCTTGTACGAAGGAGTGTATGAATTACCGACTGAGCTAAAAGAGCTTTCTTTTACCAGCCATGCGGATGACGCGTTGTCCAATGTCAGTGGCGGCTCAAAGTCAACATCTGGTTTCGAATTGGTCATCTATGAAAGCTATGGAATTGGAAACGGTAATCAGGCCAACAATCCATTATTGCAAGAGTTACCAGATCCAATTACGAAAGCAACATGGGATCATTACATAACTGTTTCTCAAAAAGATGCCCGTGAAGTATTGAAGCTAGATAATGATGCAGAGGGATATACTAAGTTGATTAGCCTGACCCTTGGAGGAAGCACGATAAAGCTTCCGGCACTGATTCAACCGGGGCAAACACCGGGCACTATTGGAGTGGCGTTGGGTTATGGACGCACAAAAGTAGGAACGGTTGCTGATGGCATTGGCGTCAATGTTTATCCGTGGGTCGCTACAGCTAATGGCTCGTTAAATTATAGCATTCAATCAGGGGTTACAGTAGCAACTACCGCAGACGATTTCCAGTTAGCGCAAACTCAGACTCACCAAACCTATATGGGACGTGAGAGCGTTATCCAGGAGTCTGTTCTATCGGAGTTCAAAGAAAATCCAGCAGCAGGGAGATCCTATCCTAAAATCACTAATTGGGATGAGAAAGTTGATCCGGCCTCTCTGAGTTTATGGAAAGGCCATGAATACAAGAGTCATTATTGGGGTATGGCTATTGATCTCAATACGTGCAATGGTTGTGCTGCCTGCGTTGTTGCTTGTAACGTTGAAAATAACGTAGCCTTAGTTGGTAAAAAAGAAGTCATCAACCGCAGAGAAATGCATTGGTTGCGTATCGATCGATACTATAGCAGCGATGCAAATCCGGAAGATTATAAAGCTGCAGAGATCGCAGCTGAAAACCCTGAAGTAGTATTCCAACCGATGATGTGCCAGCATTGCAACAATGCGCCTTGCGAAACAGTTTGTCCGGTTGCTGCAACCACTCATAGCACAGAAGGATTAAATCAAATGACTTATAATCGTTGTATTGGTACTCGTTATTGTGCCAACAACTGTCCTTATAAAGTTCGGAGATTCAATTGGTTTAAGTACCACGATAATCAACAGTTCTATCAGGCGAACCCGGCTATGAACACAGACTTGGGAAGGATGGTATTGAATCCTGAAGTAACCGTTCGTTCTCGTGGTGTAATGGAGAAATGTTCATTCTGCGTTCAGCGTATCCAAACAGGTAAACTGACTGCAAAGAAGGAAAGGCGCCCGATGAAGGATGGCGAGGTGATCACAGCCTGTCAGGCAGCTTGCTCAACGGGAGCGATTGTATTTGGCGACATGAACAATCCTGAAAGCCATATCAGTAAGCTATTGAAGATTGAAAGTGATCCGAAAAGACCCTACGGCATTGACAAGAAGATTGGCAACCCACGCGCTTACAGAGTTTTAGAAGATATAGGTGTGAAACCAAATATTTTCTACCTCACGAAGATCAAAAATAGAGACGAGAAAAAAGAGCACGCATAATTGGATATAGACCATTGACCATTGACTAAAATATGCAAGTAACTTCTTCGATACGTGAACCTCTTATAACCGGTGGTAAGACTATCCGCGATGTTTCCGAGGACATTAGCAGGCAAGTAGAGGGAAAACCGACACAACTTTGGTGGATTGCCATGGGTATTTCATTGGTGGCTCTGGCCTTTGGCTTTTATTGTCTTTGCACCCTTTTATGGGAAGGTGTCGGAGTTTGGGGATTAAATAAGACCGTGGGCTGGGCTTGGGATATCACCAACTTCGTTTGGTGGGTCGGTATCGGTCACGCAGGAACATTGATCTCTGCGATCCTTTTGCTGTTCCGTCAAAAATGGAGAATGTCAATAAACAGGGCGGCTGAAGCGATGACCATTTTCGCGGTTATTTGTGCAGCCACATTCCCTTTTGCTCACATGGGCAGATTGTGGTTGGGTTTCTATTGGGTATTTCCATTGCCAAATACATGGGGTTCTTTGTGGGCCAATTTCAATTCGCCACTGCTATGGGATGTGTTTGCGATTTCAACTTATTTCTCGGTTTCGTTGGTTTTCTGGTACATGGGATTGATACCCGATTTCGCAGTTATTCGTGACAGAGCCGTTCGCCAAGGACATAAGCTACGCGCCAACATTTATAATGCATTGAGTTTTGGGTGGGATGGTGCTGCCAGAACGTGGAGTCGGTATGAGTCTGTGGCGTTAATATTGGCGGGTCTCTCAACTCCGCTGGTGCTTTCGGTTCACACTATCGTATCCATGGACTTTGCAACTTCGGTTGTTCCCGGGTGGCACGCGACTATCTTCCCTCCTTACTTTGTGGCAGGGGCGATCTTCTCCGGCTTTGCGATGGTGCTAACACTTTTGATCATTACACGTAAAGTGTTTAAGCTGGAAGACTATATTACGATTTACCACATTGAGTTGATGAATATTGTAATCATCATTACCGGGTCAATCGTAGGTATCGCTTATATCACAGAGTTCTTTATTGCTTGGTATGGACAAGTTCCAGCTGAGCAGTACGCGTTCTTTAATCGTATGCAAGGACCGTATTGGTGGGCGTATTGGTCAATGATGACATGTAATGTAATCTCTCCTCAACTATTCTGGTTCAAGAAGATCCGTACAAACATTGTAGCCACCTTCATTTTGTCAATCATCGTAAATATTGGGATGTGGTTTGAGCGTTTCGTGATCATCGTGACTTCCATTCACCGTGACTACATCCCTTCTAGTTGGTCTATGTTTCACCCGACCATCTATGATATGGGAGAGTATATTTTCACATTTGGTTTGTTCTTCTCTGCCTTCCTGTTATTCGCCAAGTTTTTCCCTGTCATCAACATGGCCGAGGTAAAGAGTATTATTAAATCGTCATCTGAACAGAAGCATTAGCATATGGATAGCAATAAGAATTTTGTCGTGGGAATTTTTGATGATGAAGATGTGCTGTTACATGCAGTGGAGCACACGCGCGAAAAAGGCCTGAAGATTCATGAAGTGTACTCGCCATTTCCGGTTCATGGATTGGATGAAGCGCTTGGTTATAAGCGTTCCAGATTGCCTATTGCTGCGTTCTTATTTGGGTTGACGGGCACATCATTGGCATTGCTAATGCAAATCTGGATGCTGGGCTATGACTGGCCGATGATCATTGGTGGTAAGAATTATGCTTCGTTACCCCCCTTTATTCCCGTGACATTTGAAATGACAGTATTGTTAGCCGCATTTGGAATGGTGGGGACTTTCTTCATAGCCAGTGACATGAAGCCCTATAAATGGCCACGCCAGTTTGATATTAGAAGTACAGATGATAAACATGTGATGGCGATTGACTTGGCCACTAATAAAATGAGCAAAGAAGAAATTAGCGCGTTGTTAAAATCGCAAGGCGCCTCAGAGGTAAATGAAAAGAACTTTTAATTGAACGTGACTATGCGATTACGAAAATTATCAGTGGTGTTGGCAGTGGTAGTCTTGGTTGCCGGATGTAAGTCCGGTGGCGATTACCAAGGCCTTGAATATGCTCCGAATATGTATCACTCGGTGGCGTATGAACCACTTTCTCAAATAACAGATCCGATGCAAGGAAAAATCACCAACGCACTGGATAATGGAAGAGGTGAATTTTACAACTCCAATCAGTATAATCCTTACAAGATGAACTTGAGATTGCCACCCGCCCATACAGTCAGGAGATCTGCTTCAGGTTGGCTTCCTTATAGAGGTGTCAATGATACCACAGGACTTCGCCTCGCAAATAAGTTGAAAAATCCATATGACTCAACAAAATCTATTTTGAGTCAGGGTAAAGCTGCCTACGAAATGTATTGCCAGCATTGCCATGGTGCGAAAGGAGCAGGGGATGGAAAAGTGGCTGCCGGTGTAAAGATTGATGGAGTGGAGCATAGCGTATACCCTGGCGTTGCAAACCTTAAAGGTGACGCTTACAAGAACATTACAGAGGGGCACATTTTTCATGTCATTACCTATGGAAAAGGGCTGATGGGTTCGCACGGATCGCAAGTGAGTGAAGAAGATCGTTGGAAGATTGCTAAGTATGTAAAAGGACTTCAAAAGAATTAGTATCTATTATAATTTTTTCTAAATGATAGCGGACGAAAAATACATTTTTAAACCGGCCACCAAGCAAAAACTTTTTATCCTCATTGGGGTAGGGTTGTTGTTGTTTGCAGTGGGTGTTTTCATGGCAAAAAATGGTGGCCATCACGAGGGTGTGGAAAAGCACGCTTCTCAAGAAATAGCGAAGAGTTTGGTGGCCAGCACAGAGCCAACAGAGCATGCAGCGTCAGCTGCAGAAGGGGGGCATCATGGTAGCGCTACGTGGTTAAAAAGAATCTACACTTCTCTTTGGCATAACAACATATTCTTCGCGGGTATCGGGATCATAGGTTTGTTTTTTGTTGCTATTCAATATGCTGCACAAGCGGGCTGGTCTGCACCCATCAAACGTATTCCCTTGGCGATGGGCAGTTGGATTCCCTTTGCTGGTATTTTAATGTTGGTTCTTTGGTTTGTAGTGAAGGGGGATTTGTTTCATTGGACAGATGCGAGCTTATATGTGAAAGGCGGAGAACATTATGATAAGATATTGGACGGAAAGAAGGCCTTCTTTTTTATCCCGTTTAGTTCAAGTACAACTTTCCCTGTTTTTTACATATTCAGGATGGTTTTGTTCTTTGGACTTTGGTACTTGTTTTTCACTTGGATCAAAAAGGAAATGTTGGCAGAAGATATCAATGGTGGAACCCAGCATTGGTTCAACGCTAGAAAACTGTCCGCGATCTTCTTGATTATCTTCGCTGTTAGTTCTTCTGTTTCAGCCTGGGACTGGGTGATGAGCATCGATCCTCATTGGTTTAGTACAATGTTCGGTTGGTATGTATTTGCAAGCTGGTGGGTGACCGGCTTGGCGACCATTACTCTTATCGTGGCCAGTTTAAAAGGAGCTGGCTACATGAAAGTGGTAACACAAAATCATATTCACGATTTGGGGAAATTTGTTTTCGCATTCAGTATCTTCTGGACATATATCTGGTTCTGCCAGTTCATGTTGATTTACTATGCAAACCTACCAGAGGAGACCGTTTACTTTATTCAACGGATGCGCACAGCTCCATACAGCTGGATATTTTATGCTAATGTATTTTTAAACTTCGTGCTGCCTTTCTTGTTATTAATGACAAGAGACGCGAAGCGGCAGATGTCTATGTTGAAGGTGGTTTGCCCAATTGTGATTGTCGGACATTGGTTTGATTTTTATAATATGATTACCCCAGGAGCGATGAAATTGGAGGGTGGAGTTGGGTTTTTGGAAATAGGTCTTGCAATGGTTTTTGCGGGGGCTTTCTTGTATGTTGTATTGAATGCACTATCGAAGCTACAATTGGTGGCGAAAAACCATCCGTTTATGCAAGAGAGTTTGAACCATCACATTTGATTAATTACACTGATATAAAATAGCAATATGACTTGGATAATATCGTTGGGTGCAATTTTAGTGTTGGTCATTCTCTACATGATCTTCAAGATTGGCAACTTGGTGGGTCTTGTGAAAGGAAAAAAGGAAGAGGAATTTTCTATTTCTTGGAATAACGCCAATGCCATGATGTTCATGATCTTTATGGTTGTTGGATTGGGTGGTTTCTTCTGGTACTCGTATGCTCATTTTGATGAATACACGCTACCGGTTGCTTCTATCCATGGCGAAGTAACAGATAGTTTGTTCTGGATCACTATGTGGATCACAGTAATCGCATTTGCGATCATTTTTGTGGTCATGTTCTGGTTCACCTTTGCTTATAAATATGAGAAGGGAAGAAAGGCGGCCTACTTTGCAGACAACCACAAGCTTGAAATTTTGTGGACGGTAGTTCCTGCAATCGTCTTAGCTCTTCTGGTTTTTAGAGGACTTCGTGTATGGCAAGAGATCACAGGTCCTGCTTCGAAAGAAGCGGTTGTTGTAGAGATGGTGGGGCAGCAGTGGCTTTGGATGGCTCGTTATCCGGGCGTGAAAGATAAAACGTTGGGTCATCATAACTATAAACTCATTGATGCCTCCAACGAGTTTGGACTAGATTTGACAGACAAAAATTCCTTTGATGACTTTAAGTCGTTGGAACTTCATATTCCTGTAGGTCAGGAAATCTTAATGAAGATCAGGGCAAAAGATGTGTTGCATAGTGTTTTCCTTCCTCACTTCCGTGTGAAGATGGATGCAGTGCCAGGTGTTCAAACGCATTTTAAGTTTACCGCTACAAAGACAACTGCTCAGATGCGTGAGGAGTTAAATAACCCCGCGTTCAATTATGAAATGGCTTGCACCGAAGTATGCGGAAGAGGTCATTTTTCAATGAAATTCCCAGTAGTGGTAGACACACAGGAAGACTACCAAAAATGGATTGAGTCTCAAGAGTCATGGCTGAAACAAAATCCGGATTATTTAAAGTATGTGCCGGCTGAGTTGAAGGAAGCCGCTATGATTAAGGCAGGGATACCTCTTGATAATACAGTAACGGTGCAGACAGCAGCTATCAAATAATCAGAGAAAGAAACTATGGCAACAATTGACGTACATCCTCAAACAGCAACCCACCACCACGATGAGCATGGAGACGATCATGCGCATCATGGAAATTTTTGGACGACCTACATTTTTAGCGAAGACCACAAGGTAATTGCCAAACAGTTTTTACTCACCGGTATGGCGTGGGCATTGATCGGAGGAATGTTATCTGTTCTTTTCCGATTGCAACTTGGCTTTCCTGAAGCAAATCTCGGATGGTTGAAGCCTATTCTGGGAGGTTGGTTAACTCCTGAAGGAAAAATTGATCCTGAGTTCTACTTAGCCCTGGTGACCATGCATGGAACGATCATGGTATTCTTTGTGCTTACGGCTGGTTTGAGTGGAACGTTCAGCAACTTTCTGATTCCGTTGCAAATTGGCGCACGCGATATGGCGTCAGGATTTATGAATATGCTTTCGTATTGGTTCTTCTTCTTATCCAGCACGATCATGTTTATTTCTTTGTTTATATCAACGGGGCCAGCTGCTGGTGGATGGGTAATTTATCCACCATTGAGTGCATTGCCACAAGCAATATCTGGATCTGGTTTGGGTATGACGCTTTGGTTGGTGTCGATGGCATTATTTATTGTTAGTTCGCTGTTGGGTAGTATCAACTACATCACCACGGTAATTAACATGCGTACACTTGGTATGTCATTCACTAAGTTGCCCCTTACGATTTGGGCTTTTTTCTTAACTGCAATTATTGGTATTCTCTCGTTCCCCGTTTTATTCGCGGCCGCTCTACTTTTGATTTTCGATCGCAGTTTTGGAACGAGCTTTTATCTATCTGATATCTACATCGGAGGTGAGGCGTTGCCCAATCAAGGAGGTAGCCCCATCCTTTTCCAACATTTGTTTTGGTTCTTGGGTCACCCGGAAGTGTATATCGTGTTGTTACCTGCTTTAGGTATTACATCGGAAATTATTGCAGCCAATTCGCGTAAGCCTATTTTTGGATACAAAGCGATGGTTGGATCCATGTTGTTTATTGCAATTCTCTCATTTGTTGTGTGGGCGCATCATATGTTTGTGACTGGCATGAACCCTTTCTTAGGTTCCATCTTTACACTTTTAACCTTGATCATAGCAGTGCCATCTGCTGTTAAAATTTTCAATTATGTTACTACTCTTTGGAAAGGAAATATTCGGTTTACTCCGGCTATGCTTTTCTCGATTGGTTTAGTATCGTTCTTCTTAACAGGTGGTATCACAGGTATTTTCTTGGGAAACTCAGCAGTGGATATCCAGTTGCATGACACCTATTTTGTGGTTGCACACTTTCACTTGGTAATGGGAAGCGCTTCCTTCTTTGGAATGATGGCAGGTGTTTACCATTGGTTCCCAAAAATGTTTGGTAGGATGATGGATGAGAAACTAGGTTACTTGCATTTCTGGTTGACGTTTATTGGTGTATATCTCGTGTTTTTCCCTATGCACTATATTGGTATCGCAGGATTCCCCCGCAGGTATTACACTTGGACTGCATTTGAGACTTTTAGCGGATTTGCTGACTTGAATATGTTGGTGAGTATTGCGGCTATCATCACCATGGTGGCGCAGTTCGTATTCTTGTTCAACTTTATCTACAACATTTTCCGTGGAAAGTTGGCGCCTGCCAATCCCTGGAATGCAACAACCTTAGAGTGGACAACCCCACGTTTACCTGGGCATGGCAATTGGGTTGGTGAGATTCCAACAGTGTATCGTTGGCCGTATGACTATAGCAAGCCGGGTTCGAAAGAAGACTTTATTCCACAACATATCCCTTATTCAGAAACACCTGAATCAAATCTTCCTCACGAAAACGATGAGATCAAGTTAGAGATGGGTGGTGCCGGAGCAATAGTAGTTGAAGAAAGAAAACACTAACCAATTCAAGGTTCAAGAATCAAAATTTTCCTAAGGTAAATCCTGATTTTTGAATTTTGATTTTTGAATGAAAAGAGCAGCAGCGACCAAGCGATTTTATAAGCTTTGCTTATCTACCTTGGTCGCTGTTTTTCTATTAATAGCAGCAGGTGGCATCGTTCGTACGACAGGGTCAGGGATGGGGTGCCCAGACTGGCCCAAATGTTTTGGTCGATGGGTTCCACCCACCTCTGTAGATCAACTACCTCTTGATTACAAAGAATCTTACTCTGCTCTTCGCGAAAAGAAGAATCAAAAGTTTGTCAGGTATCTGAAAGTACTAGGCATGTCGCAGACCGCCAATCAACTTTCTTCAGACAAGACTGTTCTGGTGGAGTCTGATTTTAATCCTGTAAAGACATGGATTGAATATGTAAATAGACTACTCGGTGTGGTCGTGGGGTTTTTGATTTTGCTTTTGGTTTGGAGATCGATTCGATTTAGAGCGAATAAGCCCACCATTTTCTGGGTATCGTTGGCAACGCTGGTAGCTGTTCTGTTTCAGGGATGGTTTGGTTCGATCGTAGTTTCTACTAACCTCACCACCTGGACGGTGACCGTTCATATGCTAGTGGCATTACTGATCGTTGGTCTGTTAGTGTATCTCGTCTTTGCTGCCAGTTCAAATCCGATGGTAGTTGCTCCTAAAGGTACAGCCTCCCTGCTGGTGGTCTGTTCTTTACTTTTATTGACCCAGATTCTTTTTGGAACCCAGGTGCGGGAGGGTATTGATAAACTTGTTTCATTGCCCAGAACAACATGGATTTCTTCACTCGGGTTTGAATTCATTCTACACCGATCTTTTTCGTGGTTGGTGATAGGCTTCCATTTTCTATTGATTTGGCGTTTAGGAAAAACTACCGGGCTTAAAGCTTTATCAAGTGCATTAATGGGCTTAATTTTGTGTTCTTTTTTGACGGGTGCAGCCATGGCTTATTTTAATGTGCCAGCCGCACTACAACCTGTACATTTGCTTTTAGCGACTATCTGTTTTGGCATTCAGTTGCTTTTGTACTTTCGGTTGAACAGTAGTAAAAAAGAAGTGTTAATTGGATAATATGATTGCCACACAGGATGTAACACGAATAGCACAGGTTGCCTTCAAATCGAGAGCCTATTTTGAATTGATGAAGCCTCGTTTGTCTATGTTAGTAGCGTTTTCGTGCACCTTCGGTTACGGGCTCGCAACAAGAGGAGCTGTCGACTGGGTGACCTTGGTGATGTTGTATTTGGGTGGTTTTTTATTGTCCGGAGCTTCGAGCTGCATTAATCAAATAATTGAACGCGATCTGGACAAGATTATGAATCGCACCATGAGCCGCCCACTCCCGACCGGAAGGGTAAGCTTGGTGGAGGCAACATTTTTTGCAGTTGCCTGCTTTATGTTAAGCATTTCTATTCTTTGGATGTTTACTAACCCACTGACGGTTCTATTATCAATTATATCGATGGTGTTGTATAGTTTTATTTATACCCCATTAAAAAGAATTGGACCGATTGCTGTTTTTGTAGGAGCCATTCCAGGAGCGCTGCCTCCCTTGTTAGGTTGGATTGCTGCAACTGGGTCAATATCGTATGAAGCATTGATCATTTTTGGGATTCAATTCATTTGGCAGTTTCCTCATTTTTGGGCGATTGCATGGGTGGCCGATGAAGATTATAAAAGGGCTGGCTTTAAGCTATTGCCCTCAGGGGGAGGCAAAGATTTGAATACGGCCATTCAGATAATGATTTATACGATGTTTCTGATCCCGTTAGGACTACTGCCTGCCAAGTTTGGTATTACCGGACTTGATTCAGCAATTGTAGCATCGATTTGTGGTGTTGTGTTTTTCGGGCAAACATTTTCATTGATGAAAACTGGGAGCCAGCGATCTGCCAAGCGGATTATGTTTGGGTCTTTCTTGTATTTGCCTATTGTTCAGATTGCCTATTTGTTGGATAAAATTTAACGTTCGAAAGTATGAGTGAGGCTGTTGATTTCAAAATTGTAGAAGAGCCGAAAAGGCCTATGGCGATGAATCCCAAGAAATTTGGGATGTGGCTCTTTATGGCTAGTGTGTTGATGTTGTTTATTTCGCTCACATCAGCCTACATCGTGCGGCAAGCTGAGGGCAACTGGCTTTTCTTCGATTTGCCGACCATTTTTATAGTTTCTACTGGGATTATTATAGCTAGCAGCGTAACCATGCAATTGGCTTTTTGGGCGGCCAGGAAAGATGATCTTGAGCGAGTTAAGTTCATGGTGCTACTTACAGCGATTTTGGGCTTGGCATTTGTCGTGTCTCAGTACCTTGGCTGGAAAGATCTGGTTGCGCGAAGTGTTTATTTGGTTGGAAACCCGTCTGGCTCATTCCTTTATATCATCACAGGACTGCATGCCGTACACCTTATTAGTGCTGTTGTTTTTTTGCTGTTTGTCCTGTACGCGAGCTTGCGAAATAAAGTGAATTCAAAAAACACCGTGCAGATAGAAATCTGCACAACTTATTGGCATTTTTTGGGTGTTCTTTGGGTATATTTGTATGTTTTCTTAACATTGCTACGATAAAATTGTAACCATGGCACACGCAACAACCACAACTGCACAGGGACAAGATGTTTGGAATGGGGGAGTATCTCCATTAGACGCTAGCTATGGCAAACTAATGATGTGGTTCTTTTTGCTTTCAGATGCGTTTACGTTTTCCGGACTGTTGATTACTTATGGATTGGTACGTGCTGCTCATCCGGCTTTTACGGGTGCTGTAGATGCGTTTGTTTTCTCTCATGAGTATTGGCCAATACCAGAGAAGGTTTTCGAAGCTGTTCCTTTTTTACATGGAGTAAGTCTTCCATTGGTTTTCGTTGGGATCATGACGTTCATCTTGATTATGAGCAGCGTCACCATGGTATTGGCTGTCGAAGCCGGCCATCGCATGGATCGGAAAGCTGTTGAAAAATGGATGCTATGGACAATTCTTGGTGGAATTACATTCTTAAGCTGTCAGGCTTGGGAGTGGACCCACTTTATCGTTGGCACGGATACACCCACTCTCTTTAAGGACTTTGTGAATGGTCAATGGATAACGAAAGAAGTAGTTGGGGCGAACCTACATGTCAATCAATATGGCCCTCAGGATTTTGCTGACTTCTTTTTCTTTATCACCGGCTTTCACGGCTTCCACGTATTTAGCGGTGTGCTACTGAATTTCTTGATTTATTATAATACTGTGACTGGAGTATACCAACGAAGAGGTCATTATGAAATGGTTGAAAAGGTGGGATTGTACTGGCACTTTGTTGACTTGGTTTGGGTATTCGTATTTACATTCTTTTATCTCGTATAACTAGATTAAACGCTATGGCACATCATTCCGAAGAAACAGAAATTACCGTACTTCCCCCAGACAAGGAGAAGATTAAAAAATTGTGGACGGTTGCTGGTATCCTGGGATTACTAACAGGGTTTGAATTCTTGATTGCTTTCATGATGCATCATGGGCCATTGAAGACTTCTATTTTCGTGGTGATGACCATTGTAAAAGCAGGATATATCGTTGGGGAGTTTATGCATTTGCGTTACGAAGTGAAAGTGCTTTTTTGGGCAATTATGATTCCGATTGTCTTTATTGTATGGATGTTGGTGGCCTTCGTCTATGAAGGGATGAAACTTTCAGACATCAACTTTATCAACTAAGATTGACTATGATTTTTCGAAGGGCTAAAGTGAAGAACTTTAGCCTTTTTTTTTAATGGGCAAGATATGAAGCGTAAAATCCTTTTTCTTTCGTTGGCGCTTTTGTTACCGGTGATTGTCTTTCTTTTTCTAAAAACGTTCGGTCGCAATCAATTTGATATACCAGTCTATCATAAAGATTCAGTCGAGTTTATTGCTGAGTGTGAGAGAACCTTTGTGGCTCCTTATGTTATTGCAGATTCGGTTGCATCAGAAATTGGTTGGCAAGGAAATGAGGCCACACTAATTAGCTTTGCAGAAATACCATCCGAGGGACTAATGAGGTTGAAAGAAGATTTTGAACCAAGTCAACTCCAAATTGTTTCTCTCAATGAATCAGAGTTTGCACGGTTAAGGTGTGTGTTTTTAGTTTCGAAAAAGTACAACGCGGTGTTGATGGATAGCAAAAAGCAAATTAGAGGCTATTATCAACTCACGACTCGTGAAGAAGCAGATCGATTGTTAATGGAGATATCAATACTATTGAAAGATTATTAATATGGAAAAGGCAACAACAAGTGCAGAGCCATATAAAAAGCTTATTGTCACCCTCTCTATCGTTATTCCGCTTGCAGTGGCCGCATTGTTTAAGATTAAAATACCCGGATATGATTTTTCGTTTTTGCCTCCGATTTACGCAACAATAAATGGCGTTACGGCAGTGCTTTTGGTGGTAGCGGTAATTGCCATCAAAAACAAGAATCGATTCCTGCATGAATTGCTGATGAAGATATCCATTGGCTTGTCGTCCATATTTCTTGTTTTGTACGTAGTCTACCATATGTTTAGTGATTCTACATCGTTCGGGGGTGAAGGCCCCATTCGTGTTTTTTATTACTTTATTTTGATCTCGCATATCGTGCTTTCAGTAGTCGTTATCCCGTTTGTATTATTTACGTTTTCCAGGGCACTTTCTGGCAATTTTGAAAGGCATAAAGCATTGGCTAGATTTACATTTCCACTTTGGTTATACGTGGCGGCAACAGGGGTGATTGTGTACCTAATGATTAGTCCGTACTACGGTAGTTAAGTTTTTAACAAATCAGCATGAAAATATTTCTTAGTATAGTTTTTATTGTTCTTTTAACTTCGCAGCAATTGAGTGCGCAATGCGCGATGTGCCGCGCTACGTTAGAAAATAATATCAGCAATGGAAACATTGGCATAGCCGCGGGAATAAATTTTGGAATTCTCTACCTTTTTGTAGCGCCTTATTTAGCAATTGCAATACTGGCCTATTTCTGGTATCGTACCAGCAAAAGAAATGAAAGAAAGCTCGATAAAGGCAGTTTGGCAGGGTAAATGCCCCCGTTGCAAAAAAGGGGACATTTTTAAATATCCTTTTTCTCGGATTTCAAAATTCAGCGCAATGAACGACCGCTGCTCCAATTGTGGAGTGAGTTTTATGCCTGAACCTGGCTTTTATTTTGGTGCGCTTTACGTTAGTTATGCCTTTACCATCGCTTTTTTTACAAGCCTTTGGTTGATCTTGTATTTATTATTCGACCCAGCTGATTGGGTATATGGAGTAGCCATCGTTCTTGCTTGCATTCTTTTTGTGCCGTTTAGTTTTCGCTACTCCCGAATTCTTTTTCTTTATTGGTTTGGAGGCATCAAGCGCATTTAAATCTTCTGTTTTTTTTGGGGTGGGCTTTTAGTATTTTTATAAAGCCTTTTCATGCCTTCTAAGAAATACCTGGTATTGCATCTACTATCACTACTTCTTCTCCTCGGAGGGGTTGGATGGCATAAGTATTTCAAAACTCAATTTCAAGAGGTTCAGTTGACTCGTAGTGTTTCAAAGAATGTTGAAGCGGAGATTCAGAAGTTGGATACACAGGCGAGTAGAATCGTAGAAACCCTTTCCAAAAGAGTCAAGATTAATCCTTTGCCGGATGCTTTCTACCTCTTGGACAGTGGTAACGTTCATGCCTGGGGCTCAAATAAGTTTGTGCCAGATCCCGCCTTGTTACAAGATTCATTTGCGGTTAAGTATTTGAAGAATCATCGAGGAGACTACCTTATTAAGAAGTGGACACTAGATTCGGGACAACTACTTGTAGGAGTGATTCCGCTTTTGGAGCAATACAAAGTGGTAAACAAGTACCTTCAACCAAGTTGGAATCGACTTATTTTTCCGGTAGACGGACTAATTATTTCGGATATAAGTTCGCCCGATGGAAATTCGGTTTGTAGCCAAGGTGGTGTCTGCTATTTTAGAATAAAAATTAGTGATTCGGGAATCACTTACCCAACGGATGCTGCTGCAATATCCTTGTTGACTCTAGGTATTCTGGCTCTCGTGTTGTGGATAGTTCTTCTTGTTCTTAGGCAGCATCAGAATGGAAAAATGGAGATTGCTTTTTTGATCGGATTGATCTTGATTTTTGGGATTCGTATTCTAACCATTAGTCTTGGTTTCCCGATGCTATGGGGAAACTTAAGCCTGTTTGATCCTCAGCAGTTTGCTTCATCCTCATTTAATATTTCGCTTGGCGACTTTTTAATAAACGCATTTCTCGTTCTGGCTGCTTGCTTTTATCTGTTTAGGTATTTCAATAGATTCTCGTTCTTAAAATCTCTATTTTCTTCCACTGGCCTTAAGAAGATGCTAGTCGTAGTATTTTTATTGACATTGGCTGTGTTTTCATTTTTATACCCTTATTTATTTTTTGAGATCATTTCTCATAACTCATCCATCCAATTGGATATTACTCAGCAAGTGAATTTCGATGGCAATCGGTTTTGGGCGTTCGTGGCGATTGCTTTTGGTGTACTTAGTAGTTTTCTGTTTTGTTATGTATTGCTTCGCTTAGCCATCGAACTCACTGACAAGAGCCATTTCCTTTTTTTTGGTTCATTGGTTTTCGCATTGCTGTTGTTCTACGGTTATTGCCTGCTCGAAAATCATGACTATTCAATCACATTGGTTGTTTCGCTGTTTTATTTTCTTTTGGTCTACTTACTAAGATTGTATCGCTCCTTTTCTAAGGTGAGTTTTACTACATTTTTGTACCTGCTAATAAGTATTGCAGCTTATAGTACACAAAACGGTCTGTGTGTTAGGAAGTTTTCGATGGAAGCAACAGCTGCAGCGCACTTGCGATTTGGGAATAATTCATTGGTAGGCCAAGATATTCTGGGGGAGTACCTGTTGAGTGAAGCTATTCAAAACATAGAAGCTGACCCATTTATCATTTCTCGATTCGCGAATCCATTTTTGCCAAAAGGTGTAGTTCGGCAGCGTGTTCAGCAAATTTATCTAAGTTCTTATTTTGACAGGTACGCTACAAAAGTGTTTTTATTTAGCTCATTAGGAGAGGGGATAGGAAATGCAACGAGTGGTACTCTCTCTAGTTCGCTCAATGATCTTCAAGTCGGATCTACAAAGACAGAATATAAAGGTGTTTACAGGCTGACAGGGTCAAGTGGCTCGTCTACCAGGAGATACATGGGAATTGTAAAGGTGGAAAAGCAGAAAAACGTAGTTGGATTTGTAGTGTTAGATCTTTCGTTGAAAAACATTCTACCTCAGAATGTCTACCCTGAACTTCTTGTCGATAACCGGTTTTCGCAGTTTGTGTCAGCGAGGGATTTTAGCTACGCATTTTTTAGTAATGGGCAGCTGGTAAGTAGTTTTGGTTCCTTTAATTATCGTAAAGCCTTCACTAAAGAATGGTTGAGTTCCGGCACAGTGTTTAACGAAGGTCTTTTGGAAGGTGGATTTATTCACAATGGCATAGCCGGTGATGACGATGAAGTTGTTATTGTCAGTTCAGCCTCTTTCCCACTTATCGGGACACTCGCGAATGTTGCATTTCAATTTTTGATCGGGCTTCTGCTGATTTTATGCTGGATGGTAGCGTATGCAATGCTTAGCTATTGGAGAAAAGTTAGAATCAATTATTCTACAAAAATCCAACTCTATGTGTATTTGGCCTTTATACTTCCCTTGATCGTGGTTTCTGCGGTAACAATGCGGTTGGTCAGCAATTCCAATGAACGGAAAATAGAAAAAGAATTGCAAGACAGGGCAGAACAGCTGTCGGGAGGAATTACCCCTTTTTTAGATATAACTCCTGATTCTCTTGAGGGCAAACGATTATTGGGATCGAGATTATTGGAGTTGGCAAAATCATTTGATATCGATATTAATGTCTACTCTGCTCAAGGACTGCTCGTGGCGTCAAGTCAGCCGGAAATTTTTGATAATCAACTTTTGTCGAACTTTATCAATCCTGCAGCGTGGTTAAGACTAGCCAATGATGACGAGAAATATTTGGTTAATAAAGAGGAAATTGGCAAACTGAAGTTTAACAATTCTTATTTGGCTATACGCGAACCAGCCAGCGGCCGTTTGTTGGCCATTTTGAATCTACCATTTTTTAAATCGGTTGACCAAAATGACCGGAACGAGGCACTTGTTTTGTCGAATATTCTAATCGTTTTTGTTGGAGTATTTATTTTATTTTCGATACTATCATACTACGCTGTGAAGTGGCTCACCTTTCCGCTGGTCTTTATCACAAAAACGTTGCGTGTGACCAAACTTGGGGCTAACCACCAGTTAGAATGGAAAGCAGATGATGAGATCGGCTTAATGGTTAGCGAGTACAACCAAATGGTTCGAAATTTAGAATTGAGTCGGATTGAACTGGCTCGCACGCAGAAGGAAAGTGCCTGGCGCGAAATGGCTCAGCAGGTTGCTCATGAAATTAAGAACCCTTTGACCCCGATGAAACTCTCGTTGCAGCAGATGCAGATCAGTGTCCAAGAGGAGGGCGACAGAAAAAGGACAATTCTGATGTTGCTGGAACAAGTTGAAATTCTGGATCAGATTGCTTCTTCGTTTAGCACTTTTGCTAAGATGCCAACGTCTTTTCTGGAACGGAAAGATGTGACAGGAATTGTTGAAAATATAGTTGGCTTGTATGCCAACTATTCTTTAGGGAAAGTGGAGTTGAAAATGGATATACGCCCTGTTTTTGTCATGACGGATATTCCCCTACTGAACCGCATTCTTTCCAATCTTATTTTGAATGGCCTTCAGTCGGGAAAAGAAAATCAGTTTGTTCAAGTGAGTGTGACTGTTTTGAAAGAAAACAATCAATGTATCATTTTGATAGAAGATAATGGAACGGGAATGAGTGCAGATACGATGGACAGGGTTTTCATCCCCTTCTTTAGTACAAAAAAGGCAGGCTCGGGGTTAGGTCTGGCAATTGCGAAACAGGGGATTGAACAACTTGGAGGCACCATTTCATTCACCTCTCAATTAGGTGTCGGGACGAAGTTTAAAATTGCCTTACCAATCAGCTAGGCTATTTTGACTTATTTTCCCTTTAAACTTTTCATTACCTTGTTGATGAAAACAAAGTCGTCTAGTTCTTTTACGCCTGAATGTGTGATGTCGTCATTTGATCCTTCCCATAGTTTTTCGCCCTTGTAGAGGAACATGATTTTCTCCCCAATTCCAAGAACGGAATTCATATCATGTGTTACTACAATTGTAGTGATATTAAACTCATGCGTAATTTCTAAGATGAGTTCGTCAATTACGATGGATGTTTGTGGGTCGAGGCCTGAATTGGGTTCATCACAGAATAGGTAGTTTGGGTTGTTAACAATGGCGCGGGCAATACCCACCCGTTTTTTCATCCCACCACTGATTTCGGAGGCCATTTTCTTATTTACGTTTTCAAGCCCCACTCGCTTGAGGCAGAAGTTAACCCGGTCAAGTTTTTCGTCTTGCGGCATTTTCGTTAGAATTTCCAGCGGGAACATCACGTTTTGTTCTACATTTTTAGAATCGAATAACGCGCTACCCTGAAAGAGCATACCAATTTCTCTTCTGATTTCCGACTTTACTTCTTTGTCGGCCTCGGTAAAATTTCTCAAATCATAAAACACATTTCCAGCGTCAGGCTGTAGCAATCCAACAATGCATTTAAGAAGTACGCTTTTTCCTGTACCGCTAGACCCAATGATCAAATTTGTTTTTCCTTTGTCAAATTCGCCACTGATTTTGTTGAGCACGATCTTGCCACTGAAAGACTTATCGATATTTTTAATTTTGATCATGTACTAAAGCAGAAGGTTTGCCAAAAAATAGTCCGCCAACAAAACAGCAATTACGCTAGAGGTTACGGCTTCGGTGCTGGCAATGCCCACCTCCAAAGCGCCCCCGTGGGTATAGTATCCTTTGTAGCAAGAAATAGAGGAAATTAGAAATGCAAAAACGATAGATTTTGTCAATGCAAAGGTAATGGTGTATTGATTAAAAACAGATCGAAGCCCCATGATGTACTCTGTAGGTGTCATGATACCTGTTAAGGTGCCGACTAAATAACCGCCCAATATTGAGCAAACACCGGCAAAAATGACGAGCATAGGATACATAAGCATTGAGGCGATAATTTTGGGTAGGACGAGGTAAGACGATGAATTGATACCCATTACTTCCAGCGCATCAATTTGTTCAGTGATGCGCATTGTTCCCAATCCACCGGCCATGCTAGAACCGATTTTGCCAGCGAAAATAATAGCCATAATCGTAGGCGCCAGTTCTAACACAGTCATTTCCCGAACTACTTGCGAGATTACAAATCGTGGTACAAGCGGTGTGACCAAATTAAAAGCTGTTTGAACGGTTGTTACTGCACCCATAAAGGTGGAGACCAAGACGAATAGTGATATTGACTTCACACCAATTTGAACACATTCTTCCATCACCAGTCGGTAGTAAGTAATGAAAGTCTCTCTTCGAACTACCAGCGATTCAAGAAACAAAACGTAATGGCCAAATTCTTTCATCTAATTGACTTGATGTATTATCTTGCTCAAAGATAAATATTCCTATGAACAAATTATTGGCGCTTACTGGTGGAACAAAAGGAATTGGTAGAGCCATAGTCGAACGATTTGCCCTCGCGGGCTTCGACATCGTGACCTGCGCCCGAAAGGAAAATGATCTGGCGGATTTGAAGCGTGCCATAAAAACCAAATATTCCGTGAATGTCCACACCTTGGTTGCTGATATGTCCGTTAAAGACCAGGTCTTTGCATTTGGGGGTTTTGTAAATGGGCTTCAGCAGTCTGTCGATGTGTTGGTCAATAACGCTGGTTTCTTTATCCCAGGTTCCCTGCTGGATGAGGAAGAAGGTGCACTTGAAAGAATGATTGAAAGTAACGTCTATAGTGCATATCATCTATCGCGTTCCATTGTTCCCGCAATGAAAGTAATTCGAAAAGGGCACGTATTCAATATGTGTTCGATAGCCAGTATCAAAGCATATCCAAACGGAGGTTCCTATGCCATCTCAAAATTTGCATTGCTGGGTTTTTCAAAAGTGTTGCGAGAGGAGCTCAAGGAATTTAACGTTCGCGTTACAGCCGTGTTGCCAGGCGCTACCCGAACTGCCAGCTGGGATGGAATTGACTTGCCGGAAGAACGGTTTATGCGCGCAGAAGATGTTGCGGATACTGTCTTTTCGGCCTATTCCATCTCAGAACGGAGCGTGGTCGAAGAGATCATCATTCGACCACAATTGGGCGATATTTAGTAGTTTTTTCGTTGAACAAAATGGTGGGCAAAGGGTTAACTTTGTAGAAATTAGGCTCACGTGAATACACACATTTCTCAGGTAAAGCAGTACTGCAATAGTTTGATTAGTTACAGCCGCAGAAAGACCCGCGTTGTAAACATCGGTGACGTTCCATTGGGTGGAGAACATCCTATCCGTGTACAATCAATGACTACAGTGGATACCATGGACACCAAGGGATCTGTTGAGCAGGTGATACGGATGGTGGATGCCGGATGTGAATATGTGCGGATAACAGCACCCAGCCTCAAAGAAGCTCAAAACCTGGAAGTGATAAAGAAAGAACTGCGGAGCCGTGGCTATACGGTGCCGCTCATCGCTGATATTCATTTTACTCCCAATGCAGCCGAGTTGGCTGCAAGGTTGGTCGAGAAAGTGAGAATCAATCCGGGAAACTACGCTGACAAAAAACGGTTTGAAGAAATTGATTATACGGAGGAGTCCTACCGAGCAGAACTCGATCGAATTCGCCAAAAGTTTACACCGCTGGTTAAAATTTGTAAGGAATATGGAACCGCTATGCGAATAGGAACCAATCATGGCTCCTTGTCCGATCGAATTATGAGCCGCTATGGTGATACACCGCTCGGTATGGTGGAGTCAGCACTGGAATTTTTGAGAGTCTGTGAAGACCAGAATTTCTATAATATCGTTTTGTCGATGAAGTCCAGCAACCCGCAGGTGATGGTGCAAGCTTATCGGCTGTTGGTGCAGAAACTGGATGAAGAAGGTTTCCAACCCTACCCACTTCATCTGGGTGTTACAGAGGCAGGAGACGGGGAAGACGGCAGAATAAAATCTTCAGTAGGTATTGGCACCTTGCTAGAAGAC
The DNA here is from genome assembly GCA_031400595.1 of Cyclobacteriaceae bacterium. Classification (GTDB taxonomy): domain Bacteria; phylum Bacteroidota; class Bacteroidia; order Cytophagales; family Cyclobacteriaceae; genus ELB16-189. The sequence continues at coordinate 67,042 of JANNQG010000006.1, read as the reverse complement.
GGGCTTGGCGATACGGTGCGAGTATCATTAACGGAAGAACCAGAAGCCGAAGTACCTGTTGCGCAGACGTTAGTAAGTCGTTACAATGAACGGAGTTCAAACATCGCGATTCCGGAAATGGTTGACTACCCAATTAATCCGTTTGCTTATACCAGGCGCGTAACGAATGAGGTTCTGAATTTTGGTGGACACCAGGTGCCTCGCGTTGTTGCCGACTTGTCGCTTAGAGAAAAGATTACTCCCGCATCATTCTTTGCATTGGGCTATCATTACTCGGTGCCTCTTGATAAGTGGAATATCGCAGACATCGCTTGTGACTATGTATTTGTAAATGACAAATCCGTAGATTTTGATATCCCCGGGACATTGGGCATTATTTACTCGCACAAGACTTGGCTTGATTACAAGGAAAGGGATCGATCTTATCCTTTTATTTTGGCTAAAGATTATCTGGCCGGAGTCGAGAAATCGAATCAGCTTAACTTCATCTATGCTTGCCTCACAGATGTTTCCCTTGAATTTGTAAAAAAGATTAGAACAGACCCGACAGTTGTTTTGCTGATCGATACTTATCACCCCCATGGTATGGCGGAGCAACGGAGGTTATTCGTTGAGCTTATCGAAAGAGATTGTCGGGTGCCAGTTGTCATCGGTCGTGCCTATCGCGATCTAAAAGCTGATCAACTTCAAATTTTTTCTGGTACCGATATCGGTGGTTTGTTAATTGACGGACTTGGAGATGGCGTTTTCATTGCTGCCGAGAATTGTGGTTCAGATAAGCTCGTCAACGAAACTGCATTTAATATTCTACAAGCGACCCGCACCCGTATTTCAAAGACTGAATACATTTCTTGTCCATCTTGTGGAAGAACATTATTTGACCTGCAGGAAACGACTGCCAAAATTAGAGCTCGAACCAGCCACTTGAAAGGCGTTAAGATTGGTATTATGGGTTGTATAGTTAATGGTCCGGGTGAAATGGCTGATGCAGACTACGGGTATGTTGGCTCTGGGCCCGGCCGCATTACTTTGTACAAGGGAAAAGAAGTAGTGAAGAAGAATGTTCCAACACCACAGGCAGTGGACGAACTTATCAATTTGATTCGAGATGGTGGTAACTGGATTGACATGCCAACTAGTTAAGCTTCATTAAAAAGGTTATGATTATGGAAAACACAGAGGAGGGGAAAGACGCCAAAAGAAACGGTTTCAAAGAATTCTTTTCGTTAGGAGAAGTAGGTGGCTACTTTTTCCGGAAGAAAGATCCTAACCGGCCATCTAACATCAACATCAAGATGATGCATGGTGTTAATAAAATTTCAATTGCTATTTTTTTAATTGGTGTGCTTTATCTTGTAATGAAGCGCCTATTATGAACCTTGCCTCTTTTCAGAGCTACTGCCTGGCGAAGAAAGGAGTGACCGAAGAATTTCCATTTGACAGTAATACCCTTGTCTATAAAGTGATGGGCAAAATGTTTGCGCTCGCAGATGTGGATCTATTTGAAAGCATCAACTTGAAGTGCGAGCCGGAGAAGGCCGCCCAATTGCGGGAGGAATACGCGAGTGTATTACCCGGGTATCATATGAGTAAAAAGCACTGGAATACTGTTCTAATCGATGGTAGTATCCCGGATAAGAAGGTGAAGGAATGGATCGATGATTCTTACAATTTGGTAGCCTTGAGTCTCACCAAAAGCCAACGGAAAGCCTTGGAGGCGTTATGAATTGATTATCAATAATTTACATTCTGGTTACATTTCTTACATTCTTCGGATTACTTCGGTTAATTAATTAGTTTTGTTAATTAGGTTAACCCTTTTTTAATGTCTAGGGCGGTAATTGTTTGCATTTTTGCTTGCTGTGGGTTGCTTTTTGGCTGCAATACCCAAAAGATGATATGCCCTGCCTACCAAAGTGCCTTTATTTATGACAAGCCGTCACAGAAGGAAGCCTTTGTCTACTACAATGCGAATAAGAGCCAGGCACGCGAAGTGCTGGCCTCTAATAGCAAGACACTAACCTTACCCGCGAACGATTCTACTTGGGAGAAGAGTGTCGTGCTGCCTGGGCCAGCGTTACCCAAAGAAAGAAAAACAAAAAAAACGCGCTATTTGCTCTTGCCCGAAAAAACGTACAAGAAAGCCTTACGGGCACTTCAAACCATCGAGATGAAACCCGTATATCCCAAAAAACCAACGGACTCTGTCGACATAAAGAAAGCATTGGATAGTGCGGCACGGAGTATTACAGATACGTTGTCTTCGACCGCTGTTGCTGGTGTCGATAAACAGGAAGAAAAGGATAGCACCTATGTGATTTCAATTGAGAAGGAGAAATTCAACGTAGATCAGGATAACTACATGTGGTACTTTAGGAAAACGCTGGTGTTGCCAGATGTACGGATTGCGTTGGAGGGCGCGAAAGGAGAAGCGGCAGCAACCAAGAAGCCTGAAAAGAAAGGTGGTTTCTTCAAGAATCTGTTCAAGAAAAAGGAAAAGAAGCCGAAGGCACCAGTCAAAGAGAACCAAGAGTTAGTTGATCAACCTAGTGACTCAACGGGAACGGTAGTAGGTGCGCCTCCAACCGTCAAAAAGAAAAAGGGCGTGTTTGGATTTTTGAAAAAGAAATCAAAAGATGTAGCTCCGCCAAAAGCTGAGCCGAAGAAAGAGGAGGAAGAAAAATTCTGATTTAGATTTCGCTAACCTGTTACCGATATGCGCCTATTCCTAAAACTTTATTTGATTGCCCTTCCTATCTTTTTTATGGTCGATATGATCTGGTTGGGTCTGTTGGCGAAAAATTTCTACAAGAATCAAATTGGTTTTCTGATGAAGCCAGACGTGAACTGGACGGCTGCCATCATTTTTTATTTGCTTTTTTTAGTGGGAGTAGTTTTGTTCGTGATTGAGCCGGCACTTGAGAAGAAGGATTTGATGTTCGCAATTAGTAGAGGCGCACTTTTTGGATTGATCACCTACGCTACTTATGACTTAACCAATTTGGCGACACTTAAAGATTGGCCGCTAAAGGTTGTGGTTGTTGACATGATCTGGGGAGCGGTGTTGTCCGGAACTGTGTGCGGGTCTTCCTATTGGATCGCCAACAAATTAGGCCTCTAGTAGTAAACGACAAGACCATGATCAATCGATATGCCGGTGAAATACACATAAACCCTGTGCGCATATTGCGAAATGATGATTTTAATAATGATGGACAGATCAAGAATATCAATGGAACAATTGAGTTGGCAATGGAGCTCAACCAACAGATAGGTATCCGTTTGCAGATGATTTTGGGTTGGTTGAAAAAGGGGAGTGGCTCATCTGCACAGTTTCATTTTGCAGAAGGTGGTTATATCAGCGTGCGAGGATTATCTGATACCGAACTCAAGGAACTATCTGCCAAAGGAATGATAGAGCTTTTTGATTTTGCAACAGACAAAAGTTGGGTAAAAAAACACGGCCAGCATTTTGGGCTTATCTGGGAAAATGGACGGGCAGTGGATATTTCTTGAATTTTGTACTGAATGGCTGACTACATGCACGATCGTACGGTTTCCACGGGTGAAGAGATCGCAAATGCGATCACTCATGGAATAGGTGCACTGTTGGCCGTTGCGGCATTGGTAGTTTTGATTGTGATGGCCGCCATTCACGGAAGTGTTTGGCATATTGTTAGCTTTTCTATTTTTGGCGCAACACTTGTGCTTCTCTATTTTGCATCCACACTTTACCACAGTCTTACTCATGCCAAAGCCAAAAGGGTCTTCCACAAATTTGATCATATTTCTATCTACTTATTAATTGCTGGAACTTACACCCCTTTTTGTTTGACTGCCCTGCGAGGCTGGATAGGTTGGACAGTGTTGGGTGTTGTTTGGAGTTGTGCCATTCTGGGGGCTGTGTTAAAAGCGATCTCGGTTGGCAAGCGAATTAAGCTATCAACGGTGTTGTATATTTTGATGGGGTGGGTGATTCTGGTAGCTATACAACCGCTGTATAAGGCAATGCCCTTCAATGGTTTTTTGTTTCTGGTAGCAGGAGGAATCTCTTATACGATCGGCACTATTTTCTTTATCAGAAACCAGGTGAAGTATAACCACAGCGTATGGCATGTGTTTGTGTTAGGCGGCAGTGTGTTGCATTTTTTTTCAGTATTAAGTTTACTAAAATAGAAAAGGGGCTCATCGCCCTTCTTCTCCGCAGAGTCTCCCGCCTAGGGGACTCTGGCGGAAGCAGTGAAGAGGGAAAGTCAGAGACAGAGCAACTGAATGAGAGAATGTAGGATCGAGAAGGGAGTAAGCGCAGAGTCCTGAGGCAGAGACTCTGCTAGGAATAAGATAAGCTGTATGATCGGTCTCAACCAAAGAAGATCAGAGGTTTGAGAAAGCGCAGAGTTCCCGTAACGGGTAACTCTGCGAGGAATAGTGTATTCCATTTTTTCTCGATGCTGAGTTTATTAAAATAGAAAAGCGGCTCATCGCCCCCCTTCTTTTGTTCGCTACTGATTCGTTACTTTTTCAATTCTAGCAGTCTAGCATGAGCTGCAGCTAATCGAGCTACAGGTACTCTCGGACCGGAACAGGATACGTAGTTTAATCCAATTTCGTGGCAAAATAGAATGGACTCTGGATGCCCACCATGCTCACCACAAATTCCAACTTTCAGGTCTTTGTTTGTTTTCCTTCCATCTTCTACAGCCATCTTCATCAATTTGCCCATTGCTTTGCGGTCCAGCACCTCGAATGGATTATCTTTTAGCAGGCCTTTGCTGATGTAGAACGGTAAAAATTTATTTTCGGCATCCTCGCGTGAGAAAGAAAATGTCGCTTGTGTTAAATCATTCGTTCCAAAAGAAAAGAATTCTGCAACATTTGCTAACTGATCGGCTTGCAGGCAGGCACGAACAACTTCGATCATCGAACCAAATTTGAACTGAAGCTTAATCTTGTTGGCGCTCTCAATTTGAGTTCTTATTTCGTCAACAAATACTTTTACTTGTTCCAATTCTTCTGCTGTGCACACTTGTGGCACCATAATTTCTGGTCGCACATCAATGCCCGCTTTTTGGCACTCGGCAGTGGCTTCCAATATGGCTTGAATTTGCATCCGATAAATTTCAGGGAAGCTTAGTCCCAACCGCACACCTCGATGGCCTAGCATTGGATTTACTTCGTGTAACTCACGCGCTTTTTTCAACATCTGTCCTTTTTTCGCAATCGCTTTTTCAATAAGCTCCACACCGGCCAACGTGAAAGGCTCAGATGACCGCTCAATCATTTTTAAATCTCCATTAAGCAGTCGTAGGCTACTGAATAAATCGGTAACACCACTTACTGTTCCTCTCAATTTCTGCAAGTGTTCGAGCTCGTCTTTTAACACATCCTCTGTAGGAAGAAACTCATGAATGGGAGGGTCCAATAGTCGCACGGTGACGGGACGTGGCGCCATGGCAAGAAAAATCTCCTTGAAGTCTTGCGCTTGCATTTTCTTCAATCGGTCAAGAGCAGATTCGCGTTCCTCGACAGTCACTGCCAGAATCATTTCAACAACTACGGGCAGACGCTCTACATCGTTGAACATCCTTTCTGTACGGCATAGACCAATTCCCATGGCCCCAAATTCAAGTGCTTTCTTTGCAGCACCGGGTGTATCTGCGTTTGCCATCACTTTTAATCTAGCGTTTTCATCCGCCCAGGTCAACAGCGTTTTCAATTCGTCAGAAAACGTAGGCTCGACAGTTGGAATTACACCCTGATACACATATCCCGTTCCTCCATCAATGGTGATGAAATCGCCTTCGAGCAATGTCTTGTCGCCAATTTTCGCAACCCTCAACTTGGTATCAACATGAATGCCTTCGGCACCAGCAACACATGGTTTGCCCATGCCTCGGGCAACCACTGCAGCATGTGAAGTTTTGCCTCCTCTACTGGTAAGGATACCTTGGGCAGCAAAGAATCCGTGGATATCTTCAGGCTTCGTTTCTTCTCTTACCAAAATAACTTTTTCACCTGCTTTTCCCATTAGTTCTGCGCGATCGGCATCAAACACGACATGTCCTGAGGCTGCGCCCGGAGAGGCAGGTAGTCCGTGCGCCAACGGTTCAGTTTTGTGAAGAGAATCCAGCCGTGGGTGTAACAATTGCTCGAGCATGTCCGGTTTGATTCGCAGGAGCGATTCTTCTTTTGTGATGAGTTTTTCCTTTGTCATTTCTACGGAAGTACGTACCATGGCTGTGGTGTTCATTTTGCCGTTGCGTGTTTGCAAGCAAAACAACACTCCCTTTTCAATGGTATATTCAAAATCCTGAACTTCCCGATAGTGAGTTTCTAGTTTATTGCGCAACTCTTCCAACTGCCTGTAAAGTTCAGGCATTTCTTTGGCCAACTCACTTACTGGCTTCGGTGTCCGTATCCCAGCCACCACGTCTTCACCCTGGGCGTTGGTCAGGTATTCTCCAAACATCACGTTTTCTCCGGTGCCAGGGTCGCGGGTAAAGCCCACCCCGGTAGCGCAGTCATTTCCCATATTACCAAACACCATTGTCACCACATTGACAGCTGTACCATTTGCCATGGCGGGAGTAATCTTGAATTCTCTGCGATAGTCGATCGCACGTTTTCCCATCCAGGAATTAAACACGGCTTTAATGGCAATTTCCAATTGTTCATAGACATCTTCCGGAAATGGTTTGCCGATATGATCGCTTACAACTTTTAAGAAGCGATCACTGATTTCAATTAAATTATTGGTGTTCAAACCGACATCCACTTTTACCCCTGCTTTCTTTTTCACTTCTTCAAAATGAGTATCGAATTTTTCATCGGGTACGCCTAAGGCTACTTTGCCAAAAAGTTGTATGAACCTGCGATAGGCGTCATAGCCAAATCGTTCATTGCCCGTTTGTGTGATAAGACCCTTTAGTGTGCGTGAATTCAAACCGAGATTCAATATCGTATCCATCATACCTGGCATTGACATTGCCGAACCTGATCGGACCGAGACCAGCAAAGGGTTTGTGGCATCACCAAATTTCTTTCCGGTTGATTTTTCAATGGCTTTGATCTGTTCGCGAACATCATCCATTAATCCGTAGGGTAATGATTTGTCGTTCGTTGCTAAGTAGGTCAAGCACGCCTCTGTTGAGATGACAAATCCAGGCGGCACATTCAGTCCGATTTGAGTCATCTCGCATAAATTTGCGCCCTTGCCTCCTAATAAGTGTTTATTTTTTCCGTCACCCTCTTTAAAAGAGTAGACAAATTTCTTTGTGGTCGTTTTAGTCGCAATTGGTTCCAATACATCAGCGGTTTTCATAGCGTGTGTGGGTTAATTATGTTCGAAAGTAACCGTCATAAGACGTGCAGCGAATGATATTAGTCAGTAGGGTAGAGGAGATTAATCAATACCTTTTTGACAGTAGGCTGCTTCTCGCTTGTCGATGTAAACACACTCGCATTTTTTTCCTACTTTGTACTTCTTATGACAGCCGAAAAGCAGCGACTTATTGAGGATCGGGACAAGAAGAAAAACTGGCGTCAATGGGGTCCTTATTTAACAGATCGGCAGTGGGGCACCGTTCGCGAAGACTATAGTTCCAAAGGAGACGCTTGGCATTATGTGTCTCACGACATGGCGCGAAGTAAAGCCTACCGGTGGGGCGAAGAGGGCATTGCAGGGATTTCGGACGACCAACAGATACTATGTCTTGCTCTCGCCTTCTGGAATAAGAAAGATCCTATTCTTAAAGAACGCTTTTTTGGATTGACCAATCCGCAAGGGAATCATGGGGAAGATGTGAAGGAGCTGTATTATCACTTAGATTCCACTCCAACACACTCTTTCATGCGGATGTTGTACAAATATCCACATCAGGAATATCCTTATGGGACCATTGCTGAAGAAGCAGGCAAGCGTGGTAAAACGGAAAGGGAATTCGAACTATTGGATACGGGCATTTTTAACAATGATCGATACTTCGACATTGAAGTGAGCTATGCAAAGGCAGACTTCAATGATGTTTTAGTTCAGATTACGATTGCTAATCGTGGAGCAGAATCGGCTCCTATTGATGTGTTACCTACGCTTTGGTTTCGCAACACATGGGCATGGGCGCAAGGCGCCCCAAAACCGGAAATTTATCTCGATGATAAAAATGGAATGAAGGCAACTCATGAGCAATTAGGTACCTACTACCTGTACTGTGATGCTAAAGCAGATGCCATCTTTTGTGAAAACGAAACGAATACAAGTAGGCTATATGGGCAAGACAGCCCAGGAACATTTAAAGATGGTATCAATGATTATGTCATCCTTGACAACCCAAAAGCCATTAACAAAATACACAAAGGAACGAAGGGCGCCTTCCGAATTGACACAGTCATTGAAGGAGGGAAATCAAAAATCTTTCGGTTACGCCTTTCGGCTCGCCATCAGGCAAAGCCTTTTTTGAATTTTCAAGAACTATATGCTCAACGGGAGCGAGAAGCCGATGATTTTTATGAAGGGCTGCAGAAGCATTGCAAAGATGCCGATGAACGTTTGGTTCAACGGCAGGCATTGGCCGGAATGCTCTGGAATAAACAGTTTTATTCCTATGACGTAGATGTTTGGCTGAAGGGCGATCCATCTCAGCCACCGCCTCCCGCAGAACGCAAGCGCGGAAGAAATCAGGAATGGGAGCATCTGAACAACGCAGATATTATTTCCATGCCAGATAAGTGGGAGTATCCCTGGTATGCGGCTTGGGATTTAGCGTTTCACGCAATTCCATTTGCAATGATTGATCCGGAGTTTGCAAAACATCAGTTGCTGTTGCTCACTAAGGAATGGTACATGCACCCCAATGGTCAGTTGCCTGCCTATGAATGGTCGTTTAGCGATGTCAACCCACCGGTTCATGCGTGGGCGGCTTGGCGGGTTTATAAAATGGATAGTAAACTGCAAGATGGCGCATTAGACAGGAAGTTTCTGGAGGAGATATTTCATAAGCTGCTGCTCAATTTTACCTGGTGGGTGAACAAGAAAGATGAGAATGGCAACAATATTTTTCAAGGAGGGTTTTTAGGAATGGATAATATTGGTGTGTTTGATCGAAGTAGCACACACTTGCCGACAGGTGGATACATTGAACAATCTGACGGCACCAGTTGGATGGCGATGTTTACGCTAAACATGCTTCGTATTTCATTGGAGCTCGCAAAACAAAACTCTGTATATCAGAGTCTGGCGAGCAAATTCTTTGAGCACTTTCTCTATATCGCGGGTGCGATGGCGAATGTTGGAAACAAAGGAATCAATCTGTGGGATGAGGAGGATGAATTTTTCTACGATGTATTACATCTACCCAACCACGATCGGGTGAAACTTAAAGTACGATCGATGGTAGGCTTGATTCCTTTTTTTGCCGTGGAGGTATTGGACGAAGAGGTGTTTCAAAAAATGCCAGAGTTTACCCAACGGCTAGATTGGTTTCTGCAAAACAGACCTGACCTTGCCAACCTGATTTCCCGGTGGGGCGAGCGAGGAAAAAACCAGCGGCATTTGTTGTCGCTACTTCGTGGCCATCGCATGAAGCAGCTGCTTAAGCGGATGTTAGACGAGCGCGAATTTTTATCTCCATATGGCATTCGGGCTTTGTCGCGAATTCATCTAGACAATCCCTATCGTTTGTATGCCAATGGAACTGAGTTTACGGTGAAGTATAATCCTGGAGAAAGCGATTCGTACATGTTTGGTGGCAATTCTAATTGGCGCGGCCCGATTTGGTTTCCCGTCAATTTTTTAATCATTGAATCCTTGGAACGATTTCACCACTATTATGGCGATGACTTCAAGGTAGAGTATCCAACTGGTTCTGGTGAGCTTCTTACCTTACGAGACATTGCAATTCAGCTCTCGCGAAGGATGGTTTCATTGTTTGTAAAAGATGCGAGTGGAAACCGGCCGATCCACGGAAGTGATTTAGTACAGCGAAATGCGCATTTTGAAAACAACCTTTTGTTTCACGAATATTTTGATGGTGAAACAGGCAGAGGTTTGGGTGCCAGTCATCAAACGGGTTGGACCGGATTAGTGGCGAAACTGATACAGTCGATCAATACGCCACGGAAGAAGTAGTATTTTCAACAAAGCTATCTGACCACTCTCCGATGTGCCACCAACCATCGAGATCGTTCCATACCCAACAGCGGGTAGGCCTAGAAGGAGGATCAATTGATTGATAGCTATCGGTTCAGAATCAACGACTTTACTGGGGATGGTGAATTAAACAAGGCTCCTTTATGCCATTTATTCGGAAACGATTGCATTTCAACCCGCGAAATAGACATTTCAGCGATATGGAGTTTAGTTTATGAGTTGAACATCTCAAATTTGAGGCATAATCAATAGCAAATCATTATGGAAAAGAGCCGACTGCTGAAAGGATTCGTTAATGCGCTTTTAATAGAATCCATCGTTTTATTGTTTTTTATACTCTAAGTAGTATTAGTCACACGATATAGTAACCTGTCAGCAATACTGACAGGTTTTTTTTTTATGTTCGTCCATAATAGGTCTATTTAGGCAACAAATTCCCCCCTCAAGAAGCAAGTTACTTGCTGAAATAAAAGAGGCGGCAGTAGTAGTCGCCTCTTTCTTCAGATTGACTTTTAGATAAATATGATCTGAGTTCCTTCGCCATCGGCAAGCGCATACATATCACCCACTGTGATAATTCCTTTTACTTCAGGTAAGAAGTCTTCTTTTTTGAGATGGAACATATCCGCTGCGAGTTTGCAGGCATATATTTCTCCTCCGCTTGCCTCGATCATTTGGAGAAACTCGGTAACGTGCGGCATATCCAATTTATCCATCTCTTTCTTCATCATGTAAGAAGCGAATGCCTCAAAGCCGGGTAAGCCGCCAAGCATCGTTGGCAAGCCAGGCATAAAAGCAGGATTACCTACTGTTGCTGTATGTAAGTGATCGGCATTTTTCTTTGTAATCGCTTCTAACCCAAAGAATGTAAAAAACATCTTGGCTTCAATTCCTTCCATCAATGCACCATTGGCCATCACCAACGCGGCATAGACGTCTTCAATTTTTCCCTTTGAGCAAATGATCAAAACTTTTTTCACTTTTGCTTTTTCTTTCTTGGCAGTGGCTTCCGTGGGTTTTGTCTGAATTTTTTCCATTACATCGTTCATAATGTTGTTGTCCTTAGGACATTTTGGTGATCACTTAAATACAACTTACTGGTTTTGGAATACCCGCAATTTTACTTGAAATCTTAAGTGGTCCTCCTGGGAATAATTGATAGAACTCTTTGATATCCACCAATCCTGAATTACCGACTTTGCGGATGCTTAGCGCTACTCCTTCGGCTTGTTTTGCTCGAAGCCAATTCAGTACTTCAAAATGCCTGTCAGTCAATTCAATATTGACTTCTTTGGCTATTTCATGTGCAAGCTCGGGAGTCCATTGGGCAGGGTTTTTCAAATACCCTTCCTCGCTTACTTCAACCTTTACATTATTCATCACAAGTGTTTCCATATAGTTTGTTTTTAAACGCTTTTTTCCTTCTCAATTTCTTTCCCTGCCATTGACATGTGGCTGCTAACAGGCAAAGATTTTCCGGTGAGCAAAATGTGCCAGTAAATCCATTTGAAGGCAAGTTTTCCAAAGTGATTTGCTCTATTGACTTTGAGCAGTCCCATTGGTCCCACAACAGGCCAAGGGAATTTTCCAGCCAATGGCTCCGTTTCGTAGTTGAAATCGATAAGCGCAGCCTTGCCAAATCCAGTCTCAATAAAGCAATTGGCGTGGCCATCAAATTTTGCTTCCAACGGAAGTTTATTGACGTAGCTCAAAATATTCTCCAATAGAATTTCGCCTTCGAAATGTGCCACAGATCCAGCCTTTGAAGCCGGCACATTAGTAGCATCGCCAATAACAAAGACGTTCTCAAATTTCTTGGATTGTAGTGTTTGCTTGTCAGTAGGCACAAAGTTCAGTCCGTCTTCATCGCCCAGATTGCTGGCTGCAATCATATCCGCACCTTTGTTCACGGGAATAGTAACGAGCAAATCAAAGGGCACTTCCTTTTGATCGTAGGATACCAATACTTTTCGATCGTTGTACACTTCCTGTAAATAAAAATCAGGCACAACATGTATCTGCTTTTCTTCCAGTAACGCACTTAGCATTTTGGTTGCTTTTGGCTTCGTGAATGCCCCCGATAAAGGCGTAACGTAGGAGATTTCCACTTTACTCCGCATTCCTTTTTCGGTGAAATAGGCATCGGCCAAGAAAGCAAATTCTAGAGGTGCTACGGGGCACTTGATTAATGTCTCTGCAAGATTGATCACTAGTTTTCCACCTTCCCAATTTTCTAATTTCTTGGCGAGTTGAGTAGCTCCCGCGTACGTATAGAAATCAAAAATGTCCTTATGCCAAAGCGGTCCCATCAACCCCGGTGTTTCTTCGGGAACAACGTTTGCACCCGTTGCAATGATCAGCACATCGTAGGGCAATGTTCTTCCGCCTTTTAACAAAACTTGGTTTTTCCCTCCCTCGATGCGTACAATATCTCCAATGATGAAGTTGACCCCTTTGGGAAGAAACTCGGCTTTTGTTCGCATTACATCTTCGGGCTGATAAATGCCGAATGGGATAAAGAGAAAACCTGGTTGGTAGTAATGGATTTCATCCTTATCGATAATGGTGATGTTCCAAATTTTGCGATTCAAATCGCGATACAGCTTATTGGCCATCATGGTACCCGCTGTGCCTGCTCCTAATATGACTAAGTTTTTCATAACCTTTTACTTTAGAGTGGATTGCCAGGGAAACATTCTTTGCGCGTTTGCTAATCAAATCTACTCCCAAAATTTATTCTAATGGATGACTCAATTCAGATGTTCTATTGATATAAATCATAAGATTCCCTGACGGCTCGCAGGTGGCAAGGCTTATCATTCGGCTAATTTTCCAGTATTAAACAAATGCTAAAAGCTGACCTCATGAAAAATAAACCTACCTATATTAATACCGATGGAAACTCCGCTGTAGCCAATATTGCCTATGGTTTTAGCGAAGTAGCGGCCATTTATCCCATTACGCCTTCGTCCGACATGGGCGAGAAAGCAGATGCCTGGTCGGCAGAAGGAAGAAAAAACATATTTGGGGAAAGTGTAGATGTCGTTCAAATGCAGTCTGAAGGCGGAGCGGCAGGAGCCATTCATGGTGCGCTTACCGGGGGGGCGATGGCAACAACCTTTACGGCATCTCAAGGTTTGATGCTAATGGTGCCTAACATGTTCAAGATAGCCGGTGAAATGATTCCTACCGTTTTTCACGTCTCCGCTCGTTCACTGGCGTGTCAGGCACTTTCCATTTTTGGAGACCACTCAGATGTGATGGCTACGCGAGGTACGGGCTTTGCCATGCTGTCATCGGGCAACGTTCAGGAAGCGCAGGATTTAGCGGTAGTGGCACACCTTTCTACATTAGAAGCACGCATTCCCTTTCTACATTTCTTCGATGGCTTTCGGACTTCACATTCCATTCAAAAAATTGTTCCGATTGAGTACGAGACGCTGCGCGAGATGCTTGATATGAAGTATGTGGAAGAGTTTCGCAAACTCGCGCTGAAGCCTGAAGATCCGATGTGCAAGGTGGGTGCCCAAAACCCGGATGTTTATTTTCAGGGCAGAGAAACAGTGAACAAATACTATGATGCTTGCCCCGGCATTGTAAAAAAATACATGGACCTTTTTGCTAAGAAAACGGGGCGTCAATACAAACTGTATGAATATGTTGGCGATCCAACGGCAACAAAAATAATCATCTCCATGGGCTCTTCCATTGAAACGATTGAGGAGACCATTAACTACCTTTTAAAAAAAGGAGAAAAAGTAGGCGCCATCAAAGTAAGATTGTACCGACCCTTTGCGCTCGAAGATTTTCTGAGTGTAATCCCAACCACCGTAAAAAAGATAGTCGTACTTGATCGTACCAAAGAACCAGGTTCCTTGGGTGAGCCACTTTTCCTAGATGTAGTGGCAGCGTTGCGCACCCGCCCCGAAATTCAGATTATTGGCGGCCGGTATGGACTGTCTTCCAAAGAATTCACGCCCTCCATGGTGAAGGCTGTGTTTGATCATCTGGAAGTAGGAGGGTGGCATGGCTTCACGGTCGGTATCAATGATGATGTGACCAAGAAGTCCATTACGGTGAAAGAAGAAATCGATACCGAGCAAGAAGGCATTGTGCGTTGCAAATTCTGGGGTTACGGATCGGATGGAACCGTAAGCGCAAATAAAAACGCCATCAAAATTATTGGCGAAAGTACTGATTTATTTGTGCAAGGCTATTTTCAATACGACTCTAACAAGTCAGGCGGATATACGGTGTCGCATTTGCGCTTTGGCAAAAAGCCGATCCAATCTGAATATCTGTTGAATAAAGTTGACTTCGTGGCATTGCATCGCCCGCAATACATTGGTCAATATGATATCCTCGAAGGGATTTCAACAGGAGGAACATTCCTCATCAATAGCAGCCAGAAGCCGGAAAATATTTTCAGGCTCTTTACCCGCGCCATGCAGGAGACGATCTGGAAGAAAAAAATAAAAGTGTACGCGATCGATGCTTCTAAAATTGCCAAGAGTGTTGGCTTGGGTGGAAGAATCAATTCGGTGATGCAAACGGCTTTCTTTAAAGTCTCAGGCGTTGTGCCCGAGGCGGAAGCAATCGCTTTGATTAAAAAATACGTAGAGAAACAGTTCGCGAGAAAAGGGCCAGAAATTGTGGAGATGAACTGGAAAGCCATTGATGTAACGTGCGAGGCTATCGTGGAGGTACCTGTTCCAACGGAGTCAGAAAAGTTTGCTGAGATCACTCAGTTACTGCCAGCTGGCTCCGGTGATTTTGCCGACTACGTCATTGACCCGATTCTAAGATTAAAAGGCGACACGATTCCGGTTTCACGGATGCCGCTAAATGGGGCTGTCACCACCGGCACAAAGAAATTAGAGTATCGCGGTGTTGCTGGTAATGCAGCCACGTGGATCGAGAAACTTCCATTCGTCCAAGAGCCTTATATCGCTGAGCCTTACATCGAGTATGCGCCCAGCTGTTCCGGTTGCGGAGAGGTTCCTTACATTCATTTAGCCACTCAATTGTTTGGCGATCGTATGATGATTGCTAACGCCACGGGTTGTACTTCAATTTATGGCGGCACATTCCCCACCACGCCATATACCAAAGATGCAAAAGGCAGAGGCCCAGCGTGGGCCAATTCATTGTTTGAAGACAACGCAGAATTTGGTTTTGGGATGCGGTTGGCGGTAGATGCTAACAGAAAGCAACTGAAGACAAACGTGCACTCATTGATACCGCTGTTGAACAACGCTCCTTTGCGCGCTGCGCTGGAAAAAGGATTGATTCTTTTCGATGCGGTAACGCGTGAGGCACGTGACCACGCAGATGCCATTCGGCAGTTGTTGGCAGAAGAACATAAAAGAAGTTCTGGTAAAAAGGAGTTGCGTATTCTGCTTGACAAAGTGATTGAGCTGCAAGATTATTTTGTCGATAAGAGTGTTTGGATATTTGGCGGTGACGGCTGGGCCTATGATATTGGCTTTGGTGGTTTAGATCACGTGATGGCTTCCAACAAAAATGTGAATGTATTGGTCATGGATACTGAGGTGTATTCCAATACAGGTGGCCAGGCGTCAAAAGCAACACCACGCGGAGCGGTTGCCAAGTTTGCCTCAGACGGAAAAAAGCTAAGCAAGAAAAATCTAGGTTTAATGATGACGACTTATGGAAATGCATATGTGGCGGTGGTGAATATGGGAATGGATCGCGAGAAAACAGCTCTGGCGTTTGTAGAAGCAGAGAAGCACAACGGGCCATCGATCATCATCGCTTACTCGCCTTGCATTGCGCATGGTTACGATATGAGATTGACCAAGAAACAATCAGAGAAAGCCAGCAAGAGTGGGTACTGGCCGATGTATCGCTTCAATCCGGATTTGCGTGCGGAGGGAAAGAATCCTTTTATCTGGGACGTGCCCGTAACGGAGGATGCAGTGTCATTCAAGAATTATCTGGAGGAAGAACTTAGGTACAAAACACTCAACCTTTCTAACCCGGAAGAGGCGGTGCGGCTAGAGGAGTTGGCGCAGAAAGATAATGAACAACGATTCAAAGACATTAAGCACTTATCTGAAATTTAACCTTTAAACTCTTTGCATATGGTTGATCTAACAACAAAATACGGTGGACTCACCCTCAAGAACCCCATTGTGGTAGGAGCCAGTAACCTGGTTACTGATCTGGACAATTTAGTAAAGCTGGAAAAGGCGGGCGCAGCTGCCATTGTTTACAAATCACTTTTTGAAGAACAGATTCAGCTGGAGTCATTAGACATGGAAAACGCTCAGGAGACATTCAGTAACTGGGATGCTGAGCATGATTCATTTTTCCCCACACTCAAACATGGCGGCCCTGCTGAACATTTGCTGCGGCTAAGGCAAGCGAAGCGAGCTTTGTCGATTCCCTTAATAGGAAGCCTCAATTGTGTGTATCGCGATACTTGGGTAGAATATGCACAGAAGATGGCGGAGACCGGAATTGATGCACTTGAGTTGAATTTCTATACCAGTGAAATTGGCTTTGAAACAGATGGAGCACATGTGGTAAATGAGCAAATTGAAATCCTAAAAAACGTCCATAAGGCAATTCGTATTCCTGTTATCATAAAATTGAGTCCCTTTTATACCAATTCTCTTTCAGTTATCTTTAAGATGGATAAAGCAGGCGCTTCGGGTTTTGTTTTATTTAATCGACTATTCCAACCTGATATTGATGTGGATAAAGAGATGCATCATTATCCTTACAATTTTAGCAGCGAAAACGACAGTCGTTTGGCGTTGCGTTATGCCGGATTACTCTACAGTAAGATCAATGCAAGTATAATTGCTAATACAGGTATTTTTTCAGGATTCGATGTGATTAAGATGTTATTGGCAGGTGCCGATGCGGTACAGGTAGTTAGTGCAATTTACAAAAAAGGCATTCCACATATCGAAACAATACTGGCCGAAATGACCAAGTGGATGGAGAAGAAAAAATACCCTTCAATCCAGGAGTTTAGGGGCAAGTTGTCAAAAGAGAATATGTTTGATCCGTTTGCCTATAAACGTGCTCAATATGTCGACATCCTTATGCGATCTGAAATTTTCATGCAATATCACCCAAAGCGAGGTGAGTTAAGTGATGATCGTGAGGATATCTAAAAGCAAATAGTAAAAGAAATTATATAACTCTAAAAAAAGTAACGATGGCAAAAATTGGAATCTTCTTCGGTTCTACCGAAGGCAACACAGAAAGAGTAGTAGCACAAATTCAGAAGGCACTCGGTGGCGAGCCCGAAGTGGTGCTACACAATGTCAATTCAGCAACTGCGGATGATCTGCAACCATATCCAAATATTATACTAGCATGCCCCACCTGGGAGATTGGACAACTTCAGGAAGACTGGGATGCTTTTATTGACGAGTTTGATGGTATCGACTTCACGGGGAAGAAAGTGACGTTTCAAGGATGCGGAGATGCAGATGGGTATCCGGATACATTTCAGGATGCAATTGGCATTATCTATGATCGTATTAAAGACAAAGGGGCTACCTTTGTAGGAGCATGGCCCACGGATGGGTACAATTTTGAAGCATCGAAAGGTGTGGTGAATGGGAAATTTTTAGGTCTGGCTATTGATGAAGATAATCAAAAGGACTTGACCTCTGGGCGTATAGAAAAATGGGTAGCACAGTTGAAACAGGAATTTCAATAAATTCGAATGGCCACCATCCGGTTTAAGAAGCCGTCTTATCCGGTGAGCCAAGTGTTGCACGATTATCTGCAGCTTACCAACCGAGAGATAGATGTCCCTATTTCATATAAGGACCTCCTTCATTACAATAGCTCGGTTGCCCTTTTTGACAAAAAGGGTAAAGACACGTTATGGGAGACACTTATCTACAGTGAATCAGATAGGCAATTCATTCATGACTGTTTAAGGAAGATTTATGCGCAGTTGAAAGTAGGAGGAGATGTTGGTGTGATGGATCACCTTTATATTGATCGGGTAGATTATTGCCTCTATGCGAATACTCATCCCGTGCGTGTTCGAATTGTAAATAAACTAAATGATCTATTTGATTACTTCTATATCAAGCAGGCAGATGCCTCACGAATTTATGGAATGGAGTTAGAGCACCTGCTTTCCCCGAATAAAATTAACTACCTCGTAAAAAATGCAACACTTATCGAAGAGCACATTCAGGGAATCCCTGGGAGCGCCTTCATCGCGGACTTTCTACCGAAACAAGAATTTAACCCTCTTCGGGTAGCGAAAGAATTCGTAAAATTTAATGAGCGTAGCCTGGTTCAATTATTGGGCGACATGCGAAATGACAATTTTGTGGTGGAAATAATTCCTGATTTTGATGAATTGTATTTTCGTTTGCGTGCTATTGACTTTGATCAGCATTGCTACGAGGGTGGTGTGAGAATATACATGCCACAGTATTTCAAGGAAAACAATCCCATTTTAAATCTAGGATTTAAGAGTATGTCTCCGGTGCTAGAACTTCAGTACCAAAAGGAGGAACGAACAAGGATTTTAACAAGGGTTAAGGCTTCTTCTGAACAGCTAACTCATTTGCTGGCTTCGATGAAAAGAGAAGTTCTTTCATCGGAAGAGAACATTGCGATGCTTCGAAGCGAGTTGTCTGAGCTCTATCAAGATACACGGTTTCTGAAATCTACCAGCATGGGAGAATTACTTGCCGACAGTATAGCAATGCTTGAAGTTCAGCCAGTGCGTAAAAGAAAACAAGCTAAGATTTCTTGATAGCAAGGAGATGGGTTTTCAGTTGGCCAATTAAGTCTTTAGCCCACTACCTTCATAACATAATTGTAAATGGCGCTGATGAATCCAATCATCATGATACCCGAAAAACAAATCGAGAAGGCCGCCTTTTCATACCATGAAGTGGACAAATAGGGGATCGGTTTGTCTTGTTTGTCTATGAACATGGCTTTCACTACTAGCAAGTAATAGTAAAGTGATACGGTTGCATTGATGACCGCAATAAATACCAATACATACATACCTTTCGATGCGGCTGCCGTGAATAAAAAGAATTTGCCAAAGAAACCAGCTACGGGTGGAATGCCTGCCAGTGAAAACAAGGCAAGTAGCAGAATGAGACTTAATCTTGGATTGGTTGAATAGAATCCTTTGAAGTCATCCATATTTTCTTTTCCCGTGGCATTGACAGCTATAGACAACACACCAAATACAGCAAGATTTGAGAGGGAATAGATAAGCATGAAGTAGATAACGGTGGTCATGCCCAGTGCACCGCTGTTTACAAAACCCAGCATCATGAATCCAGCCTGTGTGATAGAAGAGAACGCCATGAATCGTTTGAGGTTTTTCTGCCGCAAGGCAAAGAGATTACCAATAACCATGGAAGAGATAGCTAAAAAGTAGGCTGTTAACGTCCATTCTTTTGATTGGTGGCCAAATATGCGATACAAAACCAACATCAGTGTGAACAAAGCAGCACCTTTCGAGACTACCGAGAAATAAGAAGTAATCGGAAGTGGTGCACCTTCGTACACATCGGCAGTCCATAGATGGAACGGAACCAATGAAAGTTTAAAACCTAATCCAGCGATAAAGAAAATGAGGGCTAAGATGGATACAGTGCTGACATCAGTTAACAACGCCATCTCCGAAAAATGAAGAGTGCCATATACTCCATACATTAAAGAAAGTCCGAACAACAGAACAGCAGAAGAAACAGCAGAGGACATCAATAATTTAATACCAGCTTCTGCTGAGCGTCTGATTCCTTTATCGAAGGCTGCCAATATGGTCAATGGAAGTGTCGCCAGTTCCAGTCCTAAATACAGCATGAGAAAATCTCCGGCAGAGATCATAAAGTACATTCCCATGAGAGTAGAGAAAATCAAAAGGTAAAAGGCACCCGTTTTTGATTGGTTCCCTGATTTGTTTAACCACCCGGTCGATTGCAGTAAAACGATGAGGGTTGATACATTTAAGATGTTTTTTAAGAGGACGCGCAGCTCATCTTGAATGTACATGCTGCCAAAGAGATTGGCATTTGTAGAAGGCAGCCAGCCAGTGATTGTGATAACTGCAAAAAAGAAGATGGTAAAGTTAATGACAGATCGCTTACTTTCTTTTTCCGAAAGATCAGCAATGAGTTGATATAAGACCATAATGGTCAGTAAGACTTCCAATCGCATGCTTGATATCACGGACCAGTTCATTAGAGGTTGGTTAAGTTTTGAATCATATGTGCCAATGGCTCGCGTATCAGATCTGACAACCAAAACGGAGTTAATCCAATAATGGCAATCGCACTAACTAACGTAACCGTACTCAGCTTTTCAAACCATTGCGCATCTTTAAGTTCCAAATAGTGATTGTTCGTGATAGGGCCTAACAGAAGAGTACCAACAACGCGCAAAATATAAACTGCTGTAATCACGATCGATGAACAGGCTACGATGGTCGCCACTCGGTGGAACGTATCGGAGTGCTGGAATGATCCAACAAAAATCGTCATCTCGGCAACGAAGCCGCTCAATCCCGGCAAACCTAAGGAAGCCAAACCTGCAATCACGTAGACTACTGATAAGAATGGAATTACTTTCATGAGTCCCCCCATCTCATTGATCATGCGGGTATGAGTTCGTCCATAGATCATTCCAATTAAGGCAAAGAAAAGAGCTGTCATCAGCCCATGTGAAATCATTTGCAAAATGGCACCTGTTGTCGCGGTCTCATTCATCATCAATAAGGCAAACAACACCAGCCCACAGTGACTAACAGAAGAATAGGCGTTGATGTATTTCAAATCTTTTTGCCAGATGGCACCAAAGGCACCATATACTACGCTGATGGAAGTAAGGATGATAAATATCCAAGCCAATTCATGAGCCGCTTCAGGAAGAAGATACATGGCTACCCGAAAGCATCCATAACCACCAAGTTTCATTAGCACGCCAGCATGTAACATAGACACGGCTGTAGGTGCGGAGGCATGCCCATCAGGTGACCAGGTGTGAAATGGAAAAAGTGCGCCAAGTATGCCGAAGCCAATGAACGTAAAAGGAAAGAAGAACAATTGAGCTGCGAGAGGAATATGAACTTTCGCGATTTCAGTAAGATCAAAGGTAAGTTGCCCTCCATCGGGAGCTGAGTTCATATATATACCCAGAAGTCCCACGAGCAATAGCGCTGATCCTCCCATGAGCATAAGCGTAAGTTTCATAGCTGAATACTCTTTCGGCCCACTGCCCCAGATGCCAATGAGCAGGTACATGGGTATCACTGCCATTTCATAAAAAAGAAACATGGTAAACAAATCCAGTGAAATGAAAAATCCGAATACACCAGTTGCCAGGATGACGAGTGAAATAAAGAATTCTTTTGAAAGAGATTCCACTTGCCAGGAAGCGAATATCCCTGCGAAGGTTACGATAGCCGTGAGAAGAATCATTGAAACTGAAATGCCATCCACGCCAAATTTTAATTGGATGTTAAAGGATTCGTACCACATCGTTGACGAAACAAAAAGCATGTCCTCTGCATTACCCGTATTGCGTTCTTTGTAAAAAAGGAAAAGCAACACGAATGCAAACAACAACTGTGCACTCATTCCAATGGCAGATATCAATCTCACCTGTTTTGTACCTTTTGCTAAAGCAATACCTATCACCGTGAGCAAAGGGATGAGTAATAATAATAGTAATGGATTCATGCTCGCTAGTTTAGATACAAGATCAACAACACCAGTAATAAAGCACCCGATGTAAAATACCAGATATACCACTGCACATGCCCTGATTGCATTCTTTTAATTGCGCCAGAGAAGAATACGGTCGTGTTACCAATAAGATTCATCGTGCCATCTACAATATGACGATCGAACCAGGAAACCGGACGAGAAATAAACTGGAAGATGATGTTGTGTGTAATGAAAAGGTATACTTCATCGATATAGAATTTGTGGTACACGAAAGTATAGATGCCACTTAAGCTATTGGCGATGGATTCCGGTTTCGAGTTTTTCCGAAAATAAAGCATAGCTGAAAAAATAATACCGACAACAGCAATTGCCACAGAGGGCACCGCGATCATCGCGTGAAACTCAGTTTGCAATGGAAGGCCGTCCGTGGTAACGAGATCATGAAAGGGAACAAATCCCGAAAAGATGGAAGCAACTGCGAGTAAGATCAGAGGTATCGTCATCGAGGCTGGCGACTCATGTGGCGTATGGTGATACTCACGACTATTGTTCCAGAAAATATTGAAGTATAAACGGAACATGTAAAAGGCAGTAAGACCTGCGACCAGATATTGCACGGCAAACACAATCTTGTTATGTTCGAAGGCAGCGACTAGTATTTCGTCTTTGCTGAAAAAACCGGATAATGGTGGGATGCCGGCAATCGTCAGGCACGCAATTAGAAAAGTAATGTGAGTGATAGGCATATACTTTTTTAATCCACCCATCTCTGTCATCAGGTTGCTATGTACGGCATGAATGACTGACCCGGCACCAAGAAATAATAGTGCTTTGAAAAAAGCATGTGTGAATAAATGGAACAGAGAGGCCATGTACCCCAGGCCTTCAGTTCCATATCCAGATACACCTAGTGCCACCATCATGTATCCAATCTGAGACAGCGTTGAAAAGGCCAACACTCGTTTAATGTCAAGTTGAGTACATGCTATTACTGCTGCGAAAAGTGAGGTGAAGCTTCCCACATACATGATTACATCGAGTGAATCGGAGGAAGTAAAATGATAGATAGGAAATAATCTGGCAACGAGATAAACACCTGCTACTACCATGGTGGCGGCATGGATCAACGCTGAAACAGGAGTAGGACCCTCCATCGCATCGGGCAACCAGATATGCAATGGGAACATAGCTGATTTGCCTGCACCGCCCATGAAGATGAGCAACATCGCCCAGGTTGTAACGGACAATCCCATAAAAACCGCAGTAGTGGGCTGTGCAATAGCTGGCCCCTCAACAGATGTAAGCAGATTAAAATCAAAGGTGTTAGTATAGAAAGACAGGATAAGAATACCAATTAGAAATCCTAGGTCTGCGAAGCGTGTGACAATGAAAGCTTTCTTTGCAGCTGCTACAGCCGAAGGCCGTTCATAATAAAATCCAATCAGCAAGTAGGAAGATACACCCACCAATTCCCAAAAGATATACATCTGGAAAATATTGGTAGCCAGTACTAAGCCCAACATTGAAAAAGTGAAAAGAGATAGAAAAGCATAGTAGCGGGCAAACCCCACTTCACCTTTCATATAGCCCATGCTGTAGATATGAACCATTAAAGAAACTGTTGTGATGACGACCAGCATCATCACAGAAAGAGGATCTAGCAGTATACCAAGGTGAATAATCAGTTTATCTGTGAATTGCAACCAAAGAAATTGAAAGGCTTCGGTCGCCTTAAAAGCTTCGCCTGTTCTGTTTGTAAAATAATTGAATGCCGTAAAATAAGATAAGACAGTAATAACGAGTAACCCTGTTGTTCCCAACACACCGGAAAGTTGGGGCTTCATTTTATTCCCTACCAATCCAATGAACAGAAAGAGCAAAAAGGGGAGAAGTAAAATGAGAAGTGTATATGAATAGTCCATGCTGATCAGTATTTGAGTTCGTCTACATCATCCACATTAACTGTGGCAAATTGTCTGTAGATGTTAATGATAAGCGCAATGGCAATGGCAGCTTCGGCTGCAGCTATGGCCATCACAATCAAGGCAAAAAAGTGTCCTTCCAACCGATGTGGAAACAGATAATGGTTGAAGGCTACGAAGTTAATGTTTACTGCATTCAGCATTAACTCAACACCCATCAGCATGGAGATTAGATTTCTGCGGATGATGACACCCAATAATCCAACGAAGAAAACAATGGTGCTAAGCACAATCATATAATCGAGAGGTATTTCGGATTGTAAGTTCATGTGTTGTGTTTACGTGCTATAAATATGGAGCCCACCAACGCTGCTAACAATAAAATACTGATGACCTCGAAGGGCAGGGCATAACCGGTTACTTGAGTGTCTAATAGTTGAATGCCAATGGTGCGCATGTCTGTACCAATTGGAGATTCGGTTGTTGGATGGAAGGTATATTGTAAAATGGTGATAGCCGCTAAGACAATTCCACCTACTGCCGTCACGACACCCGCTATCAGGTGACTCATTTTTGGACGATCCAATTTGCTATTGATCTGACTTGTTAACAGGATCGAAAAGATGATGAGCACAACAATGCCCCCGGCATAAAGTATTAACTGTACCGCAGCCAAAAACTGAAAGTTCAGCATGTAGTATAGACCAGCCATAGCGACCAGCACAAATAATAAAAAGATGGCTGCTCGCAGGATTCTTCTGCTTGTAACAGAAAGAATAGAAAACACTACAATACTTGCTGCTAAAATGTAAAATATGATTTTGGGGCCTGTCATTCTTTCTCTTTAGAGGATGAACCTGGTCTGTTTAATACTTTGATCAGTTTACTCCGATCGAAAACTGCATGTTCAAACTTCTGATCGAATTTAATCGCAAAGGCATCGCAAGACGGTACACATAATCCACAAAAGGAACAGGTATCCAGATGATATACGTACTTGTCCAATATTTTTTTACTGCGACCATCCGCGCCTTCCACTTTTTTATAAATAATCTCAATCGATCCGTTAGGGCATTTTCTGGCGCAGGTGTTACAGACATCGCAGGAATGGTGATTATTTTCATCGTGAATAAGCACCAGCTCTCCCTTAAAGTTGTCGAACATTTTTAGAGTAGCACGATTCTCTGGGTATTGTTGCGTAACGATTGTACTAGGTCTTACAAAATAAGATCCCGTTACTTTCATGCCGCGTACGAGCGATGATACGCCATCATAGATTTCATAAAAGTAATGACCAATTTCTTTTATCGTTTTTAAAAATGCCATTGCATAAGGGTTAAAAAGGCGATAAGAATTAAATTCATAAGATTAATAGGTAATAGATATTTCCATTCCAACGCCAATAGCTGATCGATGCGCAAGCGCGGGAAAGTCCATTTGAACCACATCATTACATAAATGATAAAGGCAGTCTTGCCAAAGAACCAGAAAACAGGCGGGATGAAATCCATCACCCGATTAAATCCGTTCCACTGAAAGAGATGGAAAGGAAGCCATCCGCCTAAAAACATGGTAGTAGCGATAGCGGCAATAATGAACATGTTCATGTATTCCGCGAGGAAGAAGAAGGCGAATTTGATACCGGAATATTCCGTATGGAATCCTGCGGTAAGTTCTGACTCTGCTTCCGCAAGATCAAAAGGTCCGCGGTTGGTTTCTGCTGTGCCAGCAATGAGGTAAACAACAAAGGCAATGAAGGCAGGAATGTGTCCTTTGAAAAGCCACCAACCATCTTGTTGGGAAGCGATGATTTCCGAAAATTGCATGGAGCCGGCATAAGTGATGATGCATAAGAGTGCAAGACCCACCGACAACTCATAACTAATTACCTGAGCTCCACTTCGCATGGCACCAATCACGGAGTATTTACTGTTACTGGCCCATCCCGCTAATAGAATTCCAATCACACCCATGGAGGAGATCGCCAAGATATAAAGTACTCCAATATTTAAATCGATTGCTTGTAAGCCCTTGGCAAATGGAATGGAGCCGATGGCCATAATGGATGCTACGATGACAATGAATGGCGCAATGTTGAATAAGAAGTTATCCGCATTGCGGATAAAGATCAATTCTTTCAATAGCAACTTGATTAAATCAGCGATGGTTTGAAAGATACCCATCGGACCAACCCGATTGGGGCCCATCCGATTTTGCATACGTGCACAAATTTTTCGCTCGGCATACACCAGATATAAACCTAACACTGCATAGAAAAGCAATAGCACTACACCCAATGATACCATCATAATTAAACCGGCCCAGAATGGAGAAAACGTTTCGTTCAGATAGCTGGTGATAGAATTGATGAGAGGGGTGAAGTCGCACATATTATCTGTCTATATCAGGTATGACTAAATCCAATGAACCACTGATGGCTACGAGATCCGCAATCTTGTGCCCCGCTGCCAGCTTATTAATCACGAACAAGTTCGAAAAATTAGGAGTACGGAATTTAATGCGGGCGGGCGATGGGCCTCCATCGCTGATAATATAAACGCCTAATTCACCACGAGCCGTTTCTACGCGTTGATAGAATTCTCCTTTGGGCGCTTTGATGGCCTTTAACTCCAGCATGATGGAGCCTTGCGGAATGTTATCGACCAACTGCTCTAGTATATTTAATGACTCCCACATTTCGGCAATGCGTACCAGATAGCGTGAATACGTATCGCCAGCAGTGAATGTGCTTTCATTAAACTTCACAAAAGGATAAGCACTGTAGGGAGCAATCTTTCGAATATCGCAATGAAATCCGGAACCACGCCCACTAGGTCCTGTTACACCATAATCAATGGCAATCTCTTTACTCATGATGCCAATGCCCTGGGTGCGTTCACGGAAGATGATATTTCCGGTGAGGAGCTGATCGTATTCAGGAAGTTTCTTTCTGAAGTAGGTTATGAATTCTTTTATTCTCTTTTGAAAATTGGGATGCACATCGGCTATCAATCCGCCTGGTGTAATGAAGCTTTGAGTTAAACGACTACCGGTTGTCTCTTCGAAGATGTCCAGGACTTTTTCGCGATCGCGCAGGCCGTAGAAAAAAGTTGTTAGTGCGCCCAGATCCATACCAAACGCACACCACCACAATTGATGTGAAGCTATGCGGGTGAGTTCAGCAAAAATCGTACGGATATATTTCACCCGATCACTAACTTCTACACCCATGGCGTTCTCTACACACAATGCTACCGCTTCGTTGTTGATATGAGCGGATAGATAATCCATGCGATCGGTAAGGTGTATGATTTGTGGATAGGTGAGGTGTTCACACATTTTTTCAATTCCCCGATGGATATAACCACAGTGTGGAATGATGTATTTTACTTTCTCTCCTTGTAAACAGGTTTCAAAACGCAACACGCCATGAGTGGATGGGTGTTGGGGACCCATATTAATGATGTATTCTTCTTTTTCTTCGAGGTCAATATCTACTACCGTTTCTTCCATAACTTAACGCTCAAGCGTAAATGCATCTTTGTAGTCTTTGCGCAACGGATACCCCACCCAATCATCCTCCAGAAACAATCTTCGTAAGTCAGGATGATTTTCAAAGCGAATTCCTAACAAATCAAAAATCTCACGTTCGTAATATTCCGCAGCGCGCCAGATATCGCTAACCGTTGGAACCATCGGATTCACTTTATCGGTAAGAATGGCTCTTAATACCACTGTATGATTAAATTCCGTTGAAGTAAGATGATAGACCACATGAAATCCATCTTTGCGATCCGCTCCGGTAAGGCAAAACAAATAGTCCATTTTAGTGGATGGAGTTTCTTTCAGCAACTTCATCACTTCATAGAGTCTTTCTACTGGAAGAATCAAGTCCAGATATTGCTTACTGAGTCCTGGCTTTAGATCAGGAACCCAGGAAGTGATCAACGCATTTAACTCTTCGGTTTGCATTCTCCTTCTGTTAAAGGTTCTTGGGCTAGTGCCGGATCATGATATCTGGATTTATCTTCTGTCGAAGTATCCAAATGAGCCGTAGCGATGCCTTCTTTCTCGCCAATTGTCTTCATTTGTATTTTTCGTTGCAGCTGCATCACACCATATAATAATGCCTCTGGCCTTGGCGGACAACCGGGGATGTAAACATCAACAGGAATCACCTGATCTACTCCTCGCACCACAGAGTAAGAATTATAGTAGAAGGGGCCACCAGAAACCGCACATGCGCCCATGGCTATTACATATTTCGGATCAGCCATTTGATCGTAAAGTCTTTTAAGTACAGGGGCCATCTTTCGTACAATGGTTCCGGCAACTACAATTACGTCAGCCTGCCGAGGCGAAGCGCGATATACTTCAATTCCAAACCGTGCAAAGTCATGACGTGGCGCTCCAGTGGCCATCATCTCTATACCGCAGCAACT
Source organism: Cyclobacteriaceae bacterium (assembly GCA_031400595.1). Classification (GTDB taxonomy): domain Bacteria; phylum Bacteroidota; class Bacteroidia; order Cytophagales; family Cyclobacteriaceae; genus ELB16-189. The sequence continues at coordinate 38,835 of JANNQG010000006.1, read as the reverse complement.
GGTCGCGAAAGTTAAAGGCCAAACTGAATTAGACCGACCCCAATTGATAATAGAGTCGAGGGTTGAAACAATAACCGGACTTCGGGATCTTCTCAGTTCCTCCAACGTTTCATTGTCGGTGAAGTCTTCGTAGGGTATGGATTTAATGTCTACTCCCATGTCAGTGCTTTTTTCTTCCAGGCATAGAGCAAGCCTAAACCAAGAACCGTGAAGAATATCAAAATTTCAATAAATGCGTTGAGGCCAACTTCGCGCATCACAACGGCCCACGGATAAATAAATACGGTCTCTACATCGAAGATGAGGTAGATGATAGCAAACAAATAATAACCCACATGAAATTGAATCCAGGTGGGTCCTTCCGTGGGGATGCCACATTCATAGGGTTCCGATTTTACGGTTGTGGGCGTTTGGGGTGCAGCATAGTACGCAAAGAGGATGGCGCCTCCTACCAAAATGACTGCTGTTATAAAGAAGGTGAGTAGTGCATAACTTTCCATTGGCATTTAGCGCGGAGGCAGTTTCATTACTGTCTCATTGATGAGTTAAAGTAACTTACTCCACTTCGAAGGTGATATGATGGTGCTTATGAAGAAAGGTGACTTTTGTCAGGTTAGGCTTCGCTTGCAATAACAAACAAATGAATAAATCATCTTGGTGGTAACAACGAACGAATTTCGGCTACCCTCAATATCGTCTCTATTTGGCCAGGCTTTTAATATCTTTGCGAGGTTGGTGTAGTCAAACGCAAATTCGTTTGATTGGAATAATCGCCCTGACTACTACTCTGCGTAGTCGACCGCGTTTTTCTTATAGAACATTTCCAGGAACAGGAGCAAAAGGTTTTTGTCTTTGTTCATTTCTTGCTTTTCAAAAAACAGATCAATGTCCCGAAACCCGGTGAGTTCCTCAGCGTCCTCAAACGTTAGCCTTTTGAATCCCATTGTCCAGCCTTTGAAAATGCGTTCAGGTGAATTTCCTTGGATCACAGTCGTCACTTTCGTGTGGCGTCTATCACCTTTTATTTTTGCATAAATACTATCAACAGCTATTTTTTCTCCTTCCAACACTTGAATGAATTTGCCTTCTAGGTAAAGCAACATTCCTGTAATTCCGTTTTCCTTGTTGGAAACGCGACATTCTTTGAGAAGTTCGATAAGGTCATGCTCAGCAAACTCTTTGGTGGCATGACTTGTATAAACCAGATGATACATCTCGCAAATCTATATTTTTATTTTCGAACGAGCTAAGTTTCAGTGAATCAAAAAATCTAAAACAGGTTATTGAAAGTAAAACTTTCAATGATTAAGAAATCGTGGATGAACATTATCATTGACTAGAAAAGGTGAGCTCCATCTACGTGTTGATTTCAGTCCGATTATTGACCATCAAAATGTGCATTTGTTAGACTAAACCTCCCAATGACTCTGCCCTAACAAGAGACTCTCCAAATTCCCAATCCCCTTCATCTCCACCTCATGTTGAATTTGTTCCACTACCCGATCTTCATAAGAACTTCGATCGCTGAGGTTTTGTAATACGCCCATAGGCCTTGGAAGGTTTTCAGCGTAGGTCATATTGGCCAAAATAAAGGCGAGCGTTGAATCTTTTTCGTCATGCACCAATACATCATTGATATTATTGCCACCTTCTGTTAGTTCAATCACCGTTGGGCGAAAGCCATCTAGTTTGATGCCTTTGTTTTTTTGTTTGCCGAATACCATGGGCTTACCATGTTCCAGCCAAACAGAATGATCTTCCCGTGTTTCGGCATTGGTGTACAAGTCAAAGGCACCATCATTGAAGATGCGACAGTTGGTATATATTTCTACAAAGGAAAATCCCTTGTGTTGATGGGCTTGCAATAACAAGTTTTGTAGTTGTTGACGGTCTTTGTCATGGCCACGGGCCACAAATGTGGCGCTCGCGCCCAGTGCCAAAGCCACCGGATTAAACGGATCATCCAACGCACCCAGTGGTGAAGACTTTGTTATTTGCCCACGATGGGAAGTAGGGGAGTATTGTCCCTTGGTCAGGCTATACACTTCATTATTAAACATCAATACATTCATGTCCACATTTCTGCGACACGCATGAATAAAGTGATTTCCACCAATGCTCATGTTATCACCATCACCGGTAACAACCCACACACTCAAGTCAGGCCGCGCAATTTTTAATCCGGTGGCAATGGGAAGGGCTCTGCCGTGGATGCCGTGAAACCCATACGTATCCATGTAGTATGGAAAACGTCCTGAGCATCCTATGCCCGAAATAAAAACAATCTTCTCTTTCGGTATACCCAACTCGGGCATGAGACGCTGCGCAGGGGAGAGCACGGAGATAGCTCCACAACCCGCACACCAACGCACGTCTACATCAGGCTTAAAATCTTTGGATGTATAATGACTTTCTCCACTGTGTGGTTTATTGACGAGATCATCGATAATCGTATTCATAGTTTTTGTTTTTAGAGATCAACCGGAATATCAAGATTTGATTTTTTGGATGGCCACTTCTTTATGTTGGTCATGGTAAGCAACATTGAAATCTTTTCTTCCAACTCAATTGCTTTGAAAGGTTTCCCTTGCACCTTATTAATGCCAATTACTCGTTTCACATACTTTGCCTGAATTAAATTTTTCAATTGTCCAAGATTCAATTCTGGAATGACCACTCGATCAAATCGATGCAAAACATCTCCCAAATTTCTTGGGAATGGATTCAAATAACGCAGGTGAGCAAATGATAACTTGTGTCCCTGCGATCTTAAATTGTCGTATGCATTTTTTGCGGCTCCGTAGGTACTTCCCCAACTCAAGAGTAGCAAATCTCCCTTTGGTTCACCCATCACATCTAAATCCGGAATATCATTGGCAATACCATCTACTTTTTTCTGACGAAGTTCCACCATTTTCTGATGATTCATTGGATCGTGACTAACCACACCGCTACCATCTTCTTTTTCCAAGCCACCGATACGATGTTCCATTCCTTGCATGCCCGGTATCGCCCATAGACGACCCAATGTTTCGGGATTGCGGACATAAGGTTTGAATGTGGAAGGGTCGACAGCAAAGTTGGGTGCAATGTCAGGCAACTTATCTACATCGGGTATGCGCCAAGGTTCAGAAGCTTGTCCAATGTAGCCATCGGTGAGCAACATCACAGGTGTCATATATTTTAAAGCAATACGAGCTGCCTCAAGCGTCATGTTGAAACAATCTGCTGAACTAGCCGCAGCAAGTACAGGCATGGGGGCTTCGCCATGCCTTCCATACATGGCTTGCATCAAATCACTTTGCTCAGTTTTTGTTGGTAAGCCTGTAGAAGGACCAGCCCGTTGTACATCTACAATAATCAATGGCAACTCTGTCATGATAGCCAGCCCTATTGCTTCTGTTTTTAAAGAGAGTCCCGGGCCACTAGTGGTTGTTACGGCCAGGCTTCCACCAAAGGCAGCTCCGATTGCACTCGTGATAGCCGCAATTTCATCTTCCGCTTGCAAATGTTTAACACCGTATTGTTTGTAGCCGGAGATCGCATGTAAAATATCAGTAGCCGGAGTAATCGGATACGAGCCTAAAAAAAGAGGAAGATGTGCCTTCGTTGCAGCTACCACCAACCCTAACGCTACTGCTTGGTTTCCTGTGATACTTCGATATTTTCCAGGTGGCAGTTTTGATTTGTCGATTACATACTGTTTTCTAAAATCCGGATTCTTCTCAGCAAAATTCCATCCACCTTGCAATGCATGCACGTTGGCCAAAATCACATCTTCTTTGCCTTTAAACTTTTTATTGATCCACGACACGGTAGGATCAAGAGGTCTATTAAAAAGCCAATAGGTAATCCCCAGTGCAAAAATGTTTCTTGTTTTCTGAATAAGTTTGGAGGGAAGTTCTACTTCAGTAAAGGCTTTCTTCAATTCTTTACTCATATCAATGGCAAACACATGGTACTTTGCGAGTCCCACATCTTCAAGCGGATTACGTGCATAACCCGCAAGTTTTAGATTACGGTCGTCAAAGCCTTCCGTGTTTACAATGACGATACCTCCTTCTCGTACCTGTGCTAAATTTACTTTTAGACTAGCAGCGTTCATCGCCACTAGTACATCTACAAAGTCACCGGATGTTGTGATGTGCTTGCTACCAAAGTGAACTTGAAAAGCGCTCACACCATATAGTGTGCCTTCCGGGGCGCGGATTTCTGATGGATAATCCGGAAAAGTATTTACTTCATTACCGGCAAAACCGGCCGTATCCGAAAACTGAGTTCCTATCAACTGCATACCATCACCGCTATCACCGGCAAAACGTACAGTCACTTCATCCAAATGTTCGATCAGCTTGTCCATAGAAAATGGGATTAATTACCTAGCAAGACTACCACTATTGTGAAGGCAATAAAATGACAAATGTCATGGCTGAAGGAAATAACAAAATTAGGTACCACAATCAAGTTCAGAATTGAAATTGGAATGTGAGAAAAATCACTCCTCAATCCAATTTCGCTCATATATTGAGAAAAGAGACAAAACGATATTAGCTGTGTAATCATAGAAAATTTAAACCCCAGTCGTATGGAAACCAAGAAGAATCCAAAGGCAGATATTGGGCAATGGCATGGCCTTTTGTTCAGTTTGAGTTTGTTGATCACAATGGTGCTCATCGTGTCTGCGTTTGAATGGAAAACGCCAGATAGGGATGCGAAAATTGAATTGACACGCAGTACGAATATTTTCGAGCCGTTGGCAGAAATCCCACCTACTGACATTAAGACTCCACCGCCACCAGTTGTTCAGCAACCTACATTAGTAGTTGTGCCAGATGAAGAAGAGATCAAACAAGAAATAAAATTTGACCTGGATGTGGAAGTGACTACGGATACAAAGGTTCAAGAATACATACCAGTGGAACTCCCCAAAATAGTCGAAGAGGAAACAGATAAGATTTTCTTAGTTGTGGAGCAAACAGCAGTCCCCAAAAATGGAATGGTGGAATTTTATAAATACGTATCCGAAAATCTCAAGTATCCTGCACCTGCGCGCAGGATGGGTGTAGAGGGAAAAGTTTATGTTCAGTTCGTGGTGGATAAAGATGGAAGCATTACCGATGTTACTACAGTGAATAGCTTGGGAGCTGGTTTGGAAGAAGAGGCTATTCGGATACTAGAAAGTGCTCCGCCTTGGACACCCGGTCGTCAGCGCGGCAAGCCGGTTAAACAAAGAATGGTGATCCCGATCTTTTTCAAACTGGCGCGATGAGATAATAGGGCGTGCAAAAAACCGAAGTGTACTTAATCGAATAAAGTCAAATTCCCGAACTGATCGGCCGCGGGAACGGGCAATAATAATGAAGGCCGATCAAACTGAATCGAATTCAGTTGTGGTGACACTGTAAAGCCATCAAAGTCTATTCCATTTGCACGGTTCAAAAAGGCAAGAAGTTCTGATTCCTCAGTGTCTTTTTTCAACCAGAGTGCTTCATCTTCCTTGGAAAGAACTAGTGGTTGTCTGTCAGAAACGGTAGCTGATAGCCCTTTAGCAACAGTGGTGATGATGGTGAATGTGTGGAATGCATCACCATCTTCATCGTATTCTTCCCATAATCCGGCCATTGAAAATAGTTCCTTTGAAGGAAGGAAAAATCGCCAGGGGATCATCGTCTTCTTTCCTACTTTTTTCCATGCATAAAAGCCATCCGCGGGAATAATGCATCGGTATTTTTTCAGACTCTTTGCCAGGACTGGTTTTTCAATGATTTGTTCGGCACGCACATTGATCAGTCGCTCGGCTATTGATTTGTTCTTCGCCCATTGCGGGGCAACACCCCAATAGAAATGAGAGAAGCCTTGAGGGCTTTCGTTAGTTAGCACAGGAAACAGCTGCGAAGGTCCACCATTGTATCTTGGGAGGAAGGTCGGCTCCTCCGTCTTATACCGTTCGGCTAATCGGCTGGCAGAAACCCCTACGGAAAATCGTTCGATCATGTTTTGTCAATAAAATCCAGGGCCCTCAATTCTGACCAGTATAGTCCGTTTCTGCCAAAATGAGCAAAACCTACGTGACCACCGTGTTGGGGGTTCTCTGTTCTTACAAAGGTATGTTCTTTCAGATCAGGAAAACACTCACGACTAAGGAACGGGTCATTTTTTGCATTGACGATCAATGTTTTTGTTTGAATTGCTTCTAAGAAATGAATGGAGCTACAGCGTGTGTAGTAGTCAATCGCATTGGCAAAGCCGTGAATGGGAGCTGTAAAGTGATCATCAAATTCCATCAATGTTTTCACGCGGTTAAGATGATCGACTCGGATAGTCGGCTGTTCGGTTGACTTCTGAAGTACCTTCGCTTTTAGGCTTTTAAGGAATCGCTGATGATAGAGCCAGTTGGAGGGTTTCATAATTTCAAGGCAGCTCGAGTGTAGATCAAGCGGTACCGAAAAAACGATTGCCTGAGATATTTTTTTGCAGGTGTTGCTGCATTCGCCTAGAAATTTCAAGGTCAGATTGCCACCTAAACTAAAGCCAACCAACGAGATGGATTGGTAGGTAAGGTAGACATGTCCAACAACCGTTTTTAGATCTTCGGTGGCTCCACTGTGATAAAAGCGAGGCTGCCGATTCATTTCTCCACTACAGCCTCTGTAGTTCCAAGCCAATACGTCAAAGCCTTTCTCAAAAAATGCTTTCGCCATCCCCTTGATATAGGCCCTCTCTGTGTTGCCTTCTAAGCCATGGGATATTATCACTAAGCGGGACGCGCCTTGCCGTAGAAAGTCTAAATCCAAGAAGTCTTTATCCGGTGTTTCGATTCGCTCCCGTTCATAGGAGCGCAATTCTACTTTACGAAAAAGCGAAGGATAGATTGTTTCAAGGTGCCGATTTGGGAGGAATAGGGGACGCACATAATTTTCCATGGATGTTAACCTGCTTCTCCGTTCTCGAATCACTTACTACCAGCCTCTTTTTGTTTTCAGAGTGGTCACATGCGCCAAATGATGATCTCCATGCCAGGCATACATGCCGAGGAGCTGCCCCAGGCTTATTTCCTTTTTCGTGTCTGGGTGAACAAAGTATTTACTCAGGTCTTTGTGGGGAATTCGATTTGCCAACGCCACAAATTTTACGTGCAATGCGTTGAGAAGATTTATGGAAATAGAAATGGATAGGTTTGTTTCAGGAGTTTCTGCCCAACCTTTTTCATCGTATGCTTTAATCACCGGACTATCTTCTGTAAGCGTCCACTTGATTCTAATGAAGGCATTCATATGACTGTCGGCTACATGGTGAATCACTTTTCGGATTGTCCATCCGCCTTCTCGATACGGGGTATCTAATTGGTTGTCATTTAGGCCATTGACCGCGTTCGCGAGTTTCCCAGGCAACGCTTCTATTCTCGCATTAAAGGCAGTGATTTCCTGTGAGCTATAGGCAGCGGCTGGTTTAAATTTTCCAATGGGGTAACGGTCAGGATCAGGAAGTAATTCGGTCATGTTAAAAGTGCCAAATAGTGTTCGTCAGTTCATCTTTTTGACCGCGTCATTGATTTCACTTTCTGTAAATGGCTTATGAAGTACAACTGGCTTTTTCTTCTTAGCATTTCGTTTCTTTTTTACCCTGATGTTCGTGAGCTCAATAAGGAGTGAAAAAGCCACTGCGAAATAGATATATCCTTTTGGAACCACATATTCCAACGCCTCTAAAAATAACATGAAGCCAATCAGAATAAGGAAGCCTAAAGCCAAGACCTCCATGGACGGATGCTGTTGAATGAACTTACTAATAGCCCCTGAGAAGAACATCATTACTCCAATGGAGATCATCACCGCAAAAATCATGATGATGACTTGATCCACGATACCAATGGCGGTAAGAATAGAATCAAAGGAGAAGATGATATCAAGCAAAATAATCTGAAAGATGGTGGCGCTAAGGGTGGGTACTTTTGGTTTACCAGCCCCTCCATCCTCGTCTTCCTCACCTTCCATTTCGTGGTTTATCTCCATAGTGCTTTTCGCAATCAGAAATAATCCACCAAAGCCAAGGATTAGATCGCGACCGCTAAACGTATGATCTCCGTGGAATCCCAGGAATTTAATCAGCCAATCCGGCAAGAAATCACTTACAGCAAATAATGGCTCTTTGAAACTAATAATCCAGGTTATGCAAAGCAGGAATACTATGCGTACAAACATGGCCAAAAACAGACCTATATTTCTAGCCCTGCTTCGCTGTGCTTCAGGCAACTTGTTTGATACAATCGAAATGAAAATAATATTGTCAATACCAAGGACAATTTCTAAAAAACATAGTGTAATCAGAGCAAGCCAAGCATCGGCTTTTAAGAATATTTCCATCTACAGCACAATTTGAAATTTGTGTCTAAATTAAACAAAGAGTTCAATTTAAAAAATGTATCTCCAAACAAAAGAAAATCAGTCTTTTAATCCCATTTTTGGCCAAACAATTTTTGATTTACAGTTTCAATGCCTCTTGCGTTTTCATCAAAAACACGTGAATTGTCTATTCGGTACATGGCTACTGAATCGATGGATTTGGTGGTGATTGGCGGAGGCATTACCGGAGCGGGTATTGCACTTGATGCAGCGTCTCGCGGTCTTACGGTAGCCTTGATTGAGAAGAATGACTTTGCGTTTGGGACCAGCAGTCGATCCACAAAATTGATACATGGAGGGTTGCGTTACCTAAAGCAATTGGAATTTGGGCTGGTGAAGGAAGTGGGCAGCGAACGGGCAATTGTTCATCGACTTGCGCCACATCTGGTTATACCTGAGAAGATGTTACTGCCACTTTATGAAAAACGAGGGATGGGTTACTGGCTCACCTCGCTGGGGCTCAAGATTTATGATTGGCTGGCTGGTGTCAAGCAGCAAGATAGGAGGGTGATGCTCACCAGAGCTCAAACACTTCGCGCGGAGCCTTTGCTAAAGCCAGAAGATGTAAAAGGGGGTGCAATTTATGCCGAATATAGAACCGATGATGCTAGGCTCACCATAGAGATCATGAAGACTGCTAACGGCAAGGGCGCGATGATCGCTAGTTATTGTCAGGTAACGGACTTTACTTATACCGACAGCCGGGTGTCGGGAGTTCAGGTTACTGACTTGCTCACCGGGAATTCCTTTACTATTAAGGCTATTGCTGTTGTCAACGCGGCCGGTCCATGGGTCGATGAATTGCGCGAGCTCAATCATTCGAAGAAAAACAAGCGACTGCACCTTACAAAGGGTGTTCATGTGGTTGTTTCCCACAACAAGTTTCCTATCAAGCAGGCGATCTATTTTGACGTAGACGATGGTAGAATGATTTTTGCCATTCCGCGCGGAAGGACGACCTATATTGGCACAACGGACACGAGTTATTCCGGGAGCAAAGAAGATGTGCTAACAACGTTAGACGATGTTACTTATATTATTAACGCAACGAATCGCACCTTTCCCAAGGTCGGGTTGAAAATCAATGATATTGAATCAAGTTGGGCTGGACTGCGACCGTTAATTCACGAAGACGGTAAGTCGGCTTCAGAGCTTTCCAGAAAGGACGAGATTTTCGAATCAGAGACCGGCTTGATCTCCATCGCGGGTGGCAAACTAACGGGCTATCGGAAGATGGCGGAACGAATTGTCGATCGGGTGGTGTCCGCGGGTTTCACTCAAATCAAAATCAAATGCTTTACGGAGTCAATACCTTTTTCGGGTGCTCAGTTTAGAAAATATGATGAGGTTAAAAATTACAAGGGAAGCTTGCTGATTCAGCTTAGAGTATTAAATCTTGCAGCTTATGTTAACTACTTGGTTGCTAACTATGGCAAGCATTGCGACACGATCTTGGACCGTCTAAAAGCAAATTTGGAGAAGGATACCGACATTGCTTTGGTAAAAGCAGAATTATGGTATTGCCTCGAGTATGAGATGGTTTTGACCCCCGAAGACTTTCTGGTAAGGCGAACCGGGATGCTATATTTTGACTTGCCCAGGCTGCATAAGGTCAAAGAAGTGGTGTTTCTAGAGTTCCAATCATTTTTCAACTCGTCATCGAATGATCTGGGCATAGCAAGGGAAAGACTAGAAAAGCTAATTTTACAGGCGACTCAATTTTTACCAAGTAACAATCCATGAAGATCTTTTTGTTTTTAGTCGGCATCGTTCTTTTAATAGGTGTAGAGGTAGCCCGAGTTTATTACATCATGCCTTTTCCTGGAAGTCAAGTGGATGAGGTAGTTGAGCTCGCATACTTCATTCAAAATTACATCTGGTTATTTCGTATCGCTGGTGTTTTGATCATTAGTTACCCAGCATTTTTCTATTTAGTTGGAGATAATGGTTACATCAAATGGACGGTCGCGTCCATGCTTGCATTTTGGATTATCGTCTGCTATGCATTCAATTTTCAGTTTTTGGCAGACAAGATGTTCCATCAGGCTGAGTCTGTTTCATTACTAAAACCAAAGGATAGTAAAATTAATGATAATCAGCTTGTTATAGGGCTTAACATCAATGGCCAGTCGAGGGCATATCCCATCGAGATTATTGGTTATCACCACCAGGTTAGAGATACGGTGGGGGGCAAAGATGTAATGGTTACTTACTGTACGGTGTGCAGAACTGGTCGTGTGTTTAGCCCATTTGTAAATGGCAAGTCAGAAACATTTAGGCTTGTCGGCATGGATCATTTTAATGCCATGTTTGAAGATGCTTCCACAAAAAGTTGGTGGCGGCAGGTCAACGGAGCAGCCATCATAGGCCCATTGAAGGGAGCACAACTGACCGAAATTACTTCACAGCAAATGACACTTCGAGCATGGCTTTCTAGGCACCCTGAATCATTGATTCTTCAACCCGACCCAAAGTTTAAAGACCAATATGAGACCTTGTCAAAGTATGACGAAGGAAAGATGGAGGGGAGCCTTGAGGGTCGTGATTCGTTGTCATGGAAAGATAAATCGTGGGTGGTAGGCGTGCCAATGGGTTTGTTTGCGAGAGCCTACGACTGGAATGACTTGGTCGAACGAAGAGTTATCAATGACGAAATCAGCGGTCGCCCAGTATTACTAGCCGTGGATGCCGACTCTGCTTCTTTTCACACTTGGGTGTCCGTTGCTGGAATGGATACACTTCAATTTTCGCTAAATGATAGTTTGAATGTATTGATCGATCAACAATCGGGCTCGCGATGGAATTGGAAGGGCCAATGTGAAAGTGGAAAATATGCTGGCAGTCAGCTTGAAGTGCTTCCCTCATATCAGGAGTTTTGGCATTCCTGGAAAACGTTCCATCCGAATACAGAGCAATTTATCTCATCGAAAATGAAATAAAATGAGTGACCGAGTTTGGTGGAAGGAAGCGATTGTCTATCAAATATATCCCAGAAGCTTTAAAGACAGCAATGGGGATGGAGTCGGTGATCTTCAGGGAATTATCTCAAAGTTAGATTATATCAAATCATTAGGTGTAGATGCCGTTTGGCTGAATCCAATCTACAAATCACCGAACGATGATGGAGGATATGACATCAGCGACTACTATTCACTTCAGCCCGAGTTTGGGTCGATGCAAGATTTCGATGAGCTCTTGGATGAACTTCACAAGCGCGGCTTGAAGTTGATAATGGATCTGGTTCTCAATCACTCTTCAGACCAGCATCCCTGGTTTGAAGCGGCTAGAAAATCCAAGTCTAGCCATTACCGAGATTACTATTTTTGGAGAGAGGGTAAAAACGGGCAACCACCGAATAACTGGCCTTCTTTCTTTGGCGGCAATGCATGGCAATTGGATGGACAAACAGGCGAGTATTACCTACACCTTTTCTCCGTCAAGCAACCCGATCTGAATTGGGAGAACGTTGCCTTGCGAAAAGAGATCCATGAGCTAATGCGTTATTGGTTGAAAAAAGGAGTGGATGGCCTTAGGCTTGATGTGATCTCCGCGATTTCCAAGCGCATAGATTTTCCGGCTACAGATACGGCTGATTTCAATGAAACCATCCGGAGATATTATTCCAATGGTCCCCGACTGAAAGAGTTTATCGCGGAGATAAGAACGGATGTTCTCAGTGAATATGAGAATGTGATGACAGTGGGCGAAGGACCGGGTATCACACCTCAAAACGCACTTGACTACTTAGATCAGGAGAAGGGTTTAAATATGATTTTTCATTTTGGCCATATGTTTATGGACCAAGGTCCTGGTGGTAGATTTGACCCTATTCCATGGTCCATGGCCGACTTTAAAAAAGTATTTAAGACATGGGACGACACGTTTGCCAAAACTGGGTGGGGAAGTATATTTCTTGGCAATCATGATTTTGCCCGAATGGTCTCAAGATGGGGAGATGATAGCATGCATTGGAGAGAATCATCCACGTTGCTGATAACTCTATTGTTGTCAATGCGGGGTACACCTTTTATTTTTCAGGGCGATGAAATTGGGATGACCAATACCAAGCTAAAAGCGGTCGCATATTCCAAAGACATAGAAACTCAAAATGGCTGGAGTGAAGCCCAAAAGCGAGGCATGTCAGAAGAGCAATTCCTTTCGCGTGCCAACTATTCGGGACGAGACAACGCACGCACCCCGATGCAGTGGGACGATAGTGTTTTTGGAGGGTTCACCAGTGGTCATCCATGGATGGATCTAAATCCGAACAACTCTCGAATTAACGTGGTTGCTCAAGCGGATAACCCCGATTCAATCCTCAATTATTTTCGGGCAATGGCCAGTCTGCGTAAGACGCATCCAGCGTTAACCTACGGCTCTTATGAACCCATTGAAACAAAAGATGAACGGTTATTTGTTTACAACCGCGTGGAAGGCAAAGAAAAATATCAGATAGTTCTTAATTTTTCTAATGAGAATAGTACCTTTCCAATCCCGCTAAATGGGCAAAGGCTAATTGGCAACCATGCCGATGAAAGTTCAAGTCTGCGTCCGTGGGAAGCAGCGATCTATAAATTATGAGCAACCAAAAGAATATTCTATGGGGCATCGACCTTGGAGGCACAAAAGCAGAGGGAGTAGTACTTGGGCCTGGCGGGTTAGGTGAAATACTTTTTCGTGACCGCGTTCCCACTGGTGCGGAACATGGATACCAGCATATTCTTAATCAAATACAAAAGTTGGTAGGGATGATGGAATCTAAGATGGGTTATCGGCCGGCCAAGTTGGGCATTGGTACCCCTGGTACATTGGATCCAAAGTTAGGTACTATGAAAGGTTGTAATTCAGAATGTATGAATTTCCAACCAATGAAAAGTGACCTGGAAAAGTTACTGGGTGTGGAGATTTTTATAGCAAACGATGCGAATTGTTTTGCTCTGGCTGAAACGAGAATGGGCGTGGTGAAAGAGAAATACCCGGATGCAAAAGTGGTGTTTGGCGTAATCATGGGTACGGGTGTGGGTGGTGGATTAGTGGTGGATGGGAGAGTGATCAATGGATTTCATGGCATCGGTGGCGAATGGGGTCACAATTTTTTAGATGAGTCGGGCGGCCCGTGTTATTGCGGTAAGAGCGGTTGCGTGGAAAAAGTGTTGGCAGGCCCTTCATTGGAAAGATATTATCATTCAATAACGGGTCAACAGACTAGGCTTAAAGAGATTTATGAATTGTATAAGAAGGGTGACGAAAACGCCACCAAGACCATTCAACGTATGTCACACTTTTTTGGAAAAGCAATCAGTGTCATCATAAACATTATTGATCCAGATGTAATAGTTATCGGAGGCGGTGTGGGGAACATTGATGAAATTTATACAGATGGCATCGGGTCAACAAAGAAGTATATTTTTAATAATGGCGTGGTAAATACACCCATTGTAAAGCCATTGTTGGGCGACAGCGCAGGGGTTTTTGGAGCAGCCTATTTAACAGTCTAAACCATTTAAACTTTAAACTTTAACTTTTGAACTTTTAACTTTCAACTTTTGCCATTGAACTTTCAACTTTAAATTTTATTCCCGAAACTTTGAATTCTAAAGCTTCTTGATATGAAAAAAATTGCCATCGTAGGTCCCATCCCTCGCGACCATATTGTTACTCACCAGGGTGACTTGATTCAGAAGTGGGGCTGCGTGACTCATCCGGTAATCGCTTTGTCAACTTTGTCTGGTGGTAAGCTGGAGGTAGTTCCTGTTTCACATTTGCGGAGAGTAGACATGGATAATGTGCGCGAAGTTTTTAAAGGTTATAAAGGCATCAACACAAAATTCATTTCAGCTAAGAACGATCAGGGAGATATTATTAGCCTTCGGTTTGTTGATGTCAACAATCGACTCGAGCGGCAAACAGGCTTCATGGATCCCATTATGCCAGCCGACTTTAAGGATCTGTTGGATTGTAAAGTATTTGTGTTCATACCCATCAGCGATTATGAAATTTCGTTGGACACCTTGAAGTATTTGAAGAAAAGGAGTAAAGGGGTTATTATTTTTGATGCTCACGGTCCAACTACCGCCTGCTTGGCAAATGGCGAGCGTCAGCGTAAATTCTGGATCGATCGCGATCAGTGGCTTCCCTATATCGATGTGTTGAAGATGAACCTTGAAGAAGCACAAGCATCATGGTTTAAGAAAGAATATGAAAGCCAGGATTTTTCAATCTCTGAAGAACCCGATCGGGAAGAACTAAGAAAATTTGCCCTTCACTGTGTATCGGTTGGCGTGAAGTGTGTGTGTATAACTGTAGATTCGAGGGGCTGCTTGGTGTATAGAAAGGAGCGCGGAAAATTCAAAGAAGATTTAGTCCCAGCTATCAAAGTCGATCAGGTGGTTGACACAACAGGATGTGGTGATTCTTTTGCTGGAGGTGTTGGCTTTGGGCTACTCCACAAGCCAACTGATTACCTCAATGCTGTGAGTTATGGAAATGCCTTAGGAGCTCTTAGAACGCAAGGGAAAACGTTTGCGGTATTTAAATCTCAGGCAGAGACCGAACAAATAATCAAGCAGGGCTATATTCGCGCGTAACTTTAATTGTTGGTTGGCCCCTATTCGACAGGCCTCAGTCAATAGCTAAACTATGGAGAATCAAACATCGAACAACCATTAACGAACAACGAATTCTAAATGATAAAAGCCGTAATATTTGACTTGGATGGAGTAATTGTCGATACCGCCCATTATCATTTTGTGGCATGGCAAAGGCTCGCCAAAGAGCTGGGCATTTCTTTTACCGAAAAAGAGAATGAGCGGTTGAAAGGCGTGAGCCGAATGCGGTCTCTTGAAATTATATTAGAGATAGGTGGTGTGTCGCTGCCCGAAGAGAAGAAAGATGAGCTGGCGACCAAAAAGAATAGCTGGTTTGTAGAGTACATAGAAGCAATTAGGCCGGACGAAATATTTTCTGGCGTGCGAGAGATGCTGAGTTCATTGCGCCACCAGGGATTAAAAGTTGCCCTTGCTTCAAGTAGTAAAAATGCTGAGACTGTTTTACGCCTCCTACAAATAAAGCCGCTCTTCGATACCGTGGTTGACGGCACCATGATCACTCACAGCAAACCAGATCCTGAGATATTTCTGTTAGCTGCTTCCCGACTTGGTGTAGAACCGGAACATTGTGTTGTTTTTGAAGACGCAGAAGCAGGGGTGGAGGCAGCGCTGGCGGCCGGCATGAAATGCGTGGGGGTAGGCTCTGCAGATCAGTTGGGTAGGGCAGATGCGATTGTCAAAAGCACAGCTGATTTCCGAATTGAAAATTTGCATTCACTATAGTTTAATTCAACATTCAATATTCAATATTCAAAATTATTAATACTGCATTTTTTGTATGAAGCAATATCTTAAACACCACGAGTGGGAAATCATCGAAGAGGGGTTTGACCCGCATTATAATCGCATCTCTGAAAGTATCTTTAGTCTGGGCAATGGACGCATGGGGCAACGTGCAAATTTTGAGGAACACTATTCTGGAGACACCCATCAGGGTACCTATGTGGCGGGTGTTTACTATCCAGATAAAACGCGCGTGGGCTGGTGGAAGAATGGATACCCTGAATATTTTGCCAAGGTGCTCAATGCGCCCAGTTGGATTGGCATTGATATTAAGATTGACCAGCAGCAATTTGATCTTGCGAAGTGTACCGTTACAGATTTTATTCGTACGCTAGACATGAAGCGTGGTACATTACATCGCTCATTCACAGCCACATTGGGTGATGGAAAGAAAGTCAAGATAAGTGCGCACCGTTTTTGTTCTATGGCCGATGGCGAAGTAGGAGCTATCCGGTATGCTATTACTCCAATCAATTTTTCTTCTGCTGCATCCATTCGGTTAAGTATTGATGCTGACGTGGTGAACAAAGATTCAAACTATGACGAAAAATTCTGGGATGAAGTCTACAAAGAATCACAGCTTGGCTACGCGGTGATAACAGCCAAGACAAAGAAAACAGACTTTCATGTTTGCACCTCTATTGAATATGATCTGGAAGAAGCCGGCAAGCGGCTGAAAGGGAAAGTGTTTACCAATATAAAGTCAAAGTATGTTGATAATGTGGTGGAGGTAGACTTAAAAGAGGGCGTTGAGTTAGTCGTTTATAAGTATGCTGCGGTATTGTCATCCGAGAATCACCCGAAAGATGCGTTAGTAAAGGTTAGTCATAAAAAGCTTGACGAGGTTGCAAAGGTGGGGTTCGACCAATTATTGAAAACACACGAGTTGGTTTGGAAAAAGATTTGGGAGAAATGTGATATTACTATTGAGGGAGATATTGCCGCCCAGCAAGGTATCCGATTCAATATTTTTCAACTCATGCAGACGTACACAGGTGCTGACGAACGATTGAATATTGGTCCGAAAGGTTTTACCGGTGAAAAATATGGTGGAAGCACCTATTGGGATACAGAAGCCTACTGCTTGCCATTTTACTTGGGCACGTCAGACCCCCAGGTCGCAAGAAATCTTTTGGTATATCGACATAAACATTTGCAGCGGGCAATCGAAAATGCTGCGAAGTTAGGGTTTACCGATGGAGCAGCGCTGTACCCGATGGTGACGATGAACGGAGAAGAGTGTCATAACGAATGGGAAATCACTTTTGAGGAAATCCATAGAAACGGAGCAATTGCCTTTGCTATTTATGAGTATATCCGCTACACAGGCGATGAAAAATATTTGACAGAATTTGGTCTGGAAGTGCTGATTGGTATTTCGCGATTCTGGTCGCAGCGAATCACTTTTTCGGAAGCAAAAAAGCAATATGTGATGTTGGGCGTAACGGGCCCCAACGAATACGAAAACAACGTAAACAATAACTGGTACACCAGCTACATTGCCTGTTGGACAATGGAATATACCCAGAAAGCGTTGGACTTTGTTCGCAAAGATGATCATGCAAAGTTTAACTTGTTGGTGTCGAACCTACGTTTTAATGAGTTTCAGGAGACAACCAGATGGGCAGAGATTCGTGGGAATATGTATTTGGGTGAGGATAAGCAGTTGAGTATCTTCCTTCAACAAGATGGCTTTTTAGATAAAGAACTAATTCCTGTCAGAAATCTTCGCCCGCAAGATAGGCCATTGAATCAAAAGTGGTCCTGGGATCGTATTTTGCGATCGTGCTACATCAAGCAAGCAGATGTTTTACAAGGGCTTTATTTGTTTGATGACCGATTCGACAACGAAACGATCAAACGCAATTTTGATTTCTACGAACCTTTGACAGTTCATGAGTCATCACTTTCTCCCTGTGTACACGTCATTCTTGCTTCAAAGATTGGCTACAAAGAAAAGGCCTATGAAATGTATTTGCGTACCTCGCGCTTAGACCTCGATGACTATAACAACGACACCGAAGACGGTTGCCATATTACGAGTATGGCAGGTACTTGGATGAGTGTGGTCAAAGGGTTTGGTGGAATGCGTGTGAAGGATGGCGTTTTGTATTTCAGCCCGTACATCCCTGATCATTGGGAATCTTATTCTTTCCGTATCGATTTCAGAGGGCGGGTGATCAAGGTGCAGGCCCTGAAAGAAAAGACGGAGCTGGTGCTTGAATCAGGTGAGCCCATTGAGATCATGCTGAATGGAAAGCTAGTAAGGCTATAAGCCATTGTACTTTTTTCTCGATAAGCAAATGGGTATGTTAGCCGTGGCTTACACGCGAATCAATTTGCAAATTTGTACATGAGCAAACGTGTAGCCATTATTCAATCGAATTATATTCCCTGGCGGGGTTATTTTGATATTATAGACAGCGTAGATGCATTTGTCTTGTTGGACGATGTGCAATATACCAGACGGGACTGGCGCAATCGCAATCAGATCAAGACAGCGCAAGGGTTGCAATGGCTAACCATCCCGGTTGATGTGAAGGGGCAGTTTGACGTCAAGATCAAAGACGTAACCGTTGCAAATGCGGAATGGACATCGGATCATTGGAATAAAATCTCTCAGGCCTACAGAAAGGCACCTCATTTTGCAACTTACAGCGATGTATTCGAAGACGCTTATCTAAGCTGCACCGAGAAGTACTTAAGTCAGATCAACTTCCGGTTTTTGCAGTTAATCAACTCAATACTCGAGATTAAAACGCCCATTTATTGGTCGCACGATTTTTCCATGTCGACAGATAAATCGCAGCGATTACTGGATATTTGTTTACAACTAGAGGCAGCTACTTATGTGTCGGGCCCTGCTGCTAAGGACTATTTGCAGACCGATAAGTTTGAAGTAGCAGGTGTGAATGTCGAATGGATGAGCTATGATGGATATCGGTCTTATGAACAGTTGCATGGTGACTTTGTACCCAACGTATCAGTAATCGACCTAATTTTTAACGAAGGGCCGGAGGCAAAACAATATTTCAAACGATTTAGCCCCTGATTATAGCAAAAACAGTTAATTTGTCCCCGAACGCACCCAGGTCAATTTTGGAGCGTTCGCTGGAAAAAAAGACAACTTGTAGTCGGTGAAGATATCCATTGTTTCAACTCTTTATTACTCACAAAGCTACCTCATGGAGTTTTGCGGACGCTGTATTGCTTCGGTACAGAAGCTTACCGATGATTTTGAATTGATACTCGTCAATGATGGTTCACCAGATCAATCACTTTTGGCAGCCTTGGAGCTCCAGAAGTTATACCCTGCTATCGTTGTTGTAGATCTCACCCGCAACTTTGGTCATCATCGCGCTATCATGACCGGACTGCGTCACGCATCAGGAGAATTTGTTTTTTTGATCGACTCAGATCTGGAGGAATCGCCCGAGTTACTCGAAACGTTTTTCAAAGAGATGCAGAATAGGCAAGATGTTGATGTGGTGTTCGGCATTCAGGACAAGCGGAAAGGAAACTGGTTTGAAAGGTTTAGCGGAATTGCTTTCTATAAACTTTTGTCCATTCTGAGTGCCATTGAATATCCAGCCAATACTTTTACAGCACGATTGATGACCAGACGATACGTGGATTCCGTTTTGTCGTACCAGGAAAAAGAGCTGGATATTTGGGGCGTTTTCGTCATGACTGGCTATAATCAGGTGGGGGTAACTGCATCCAAAGGGTTCAAAGGAAAATCATCCTACTCGCTGTACAAAAAAATTCGAATGGCGATAGAAATCATCACTAGTTTGAGTCACCGACCACTTTACTTTACGTTCATGCTAGGTGTGATCACTACTTTTATTTCTATGATTATTATTGGCTCATTGATCTATAATAAGCTGGTGCACAACATTGACGTAGAAGGCTGGGCGAGTATCTTAGCAAGCGTTTGGCTGTTTGGAGGATTGATTTTGTTGGTGTTAGGAGTGATCGGTATTTATCTTTCTAAGATTTTTTTAGAGATTAAAAACAGACCTCTTTCACTCATCAAAAAAATATATAATTCAAATGATCAAAAATGATTGACCAGCTCAATTCATATTATCGTACAAATTTAGCGAGCCATGGTGCTGGAGCGAAAGGTGTTGGCTGGAAAAATGAAGAAGCACAACACGTACGTTTTGAACAATTGCAAAAGGTAATTTATACTGAGAATTTTTCTGTAAATGATGCTGGCTGTGGAGTGGGCGATCTTGTTTTGTCTTTACAAGGTGCCCATGAAAATGTGACTTATCGCGGATACGATTTGATGCCTGAAATGGTAGAAGGGGCGAAGGTGAAGTTTCCTAATGAGCAGTTTGCTTTGGTCAAGAGTCTAGACGAAATGCAGGAGGCAGACTATTCCATAGCGAGCGGAATTTTAAATCTCAAATTTGATTATTCCGAGATGAGGTGGAAAGAATATATTCTAGAAACGATTTCTATCTTAAACCAAAAAAGCAGATTGGGATTTTCTTTTAATGCATTGACGAAGTATTCTGATGTAGAGTTCATGAAACCCGAATTGTATTATTCTGATCCGCTTTGGCTATTCGATTATTGCAAAATACATTTTGCGAAGAATGTGGCGCTCCTGCATGATTATAGTCAGTATGACTTTACTATTTTGGTGAAGAAAAATTTTTAGAAATGGGCTATCTATATATCGCGATCACCATCGTTTTATCTTCCTACGGCCAACTTATTCTGAAATGGCGATTGAACCAGTTGGGTGCGTTGCCAACACCGCTATGGGATAAATTTGTATTTTTATTCTGGTCTCTTTTTGACCCATACATTTTCTCCAGTTTTGTCGCAGCGTTCATCGCCAGCCTAACGTGGATGGCAGCACTTTCCAAATTTCAGTTATCATTTGCCTATCCATTTATGAGCCTTTCTTTTGTTTTGGTGATGATTGCCAGCTACTGGCTATTGGGCGAACAAGTTACGATGGCCCGATTCTTTGGCTGTCTTCTTATAGTCGCTGGTGTAGTTTTAATCTCACGCTAGTATGATCGGTTTCAACAAACCCTATCACACGGGCAAAGAGATCGAATACATTCAGCAGGCTATTCAGTTAGAGAAACTATCCGGCAACGGTTTTTTTACGCACAAATGTCATGCTTTCTTTAAAAAGCAATATCAGTTTAAGAAAGTCTTGCTCACCCAATCTTGTACGGCTGCGCTAGAAATGGCTGCAATTCTGACTGATGTAAAGCCAGGTGACGAAGTAATTTTACCATCCTACACATTTGTTTCTACCGCCAATGCTTTTGCCTTACGTGGAGCTAAATTGGTTTTCGCTGACTCGTCTCGATTTCACCCGAATATTTCGATTGACTCGATTAAAAAACTGATTTCAAAAAAAACGCGGGTCATTGTGGCCGTACACTATGCAGGTATTGCTTGCGACATGGATTCAATCATGGAGTTGGCAGAGAAACACAACTTGTTGGTAGTTGAAGACGCGGCACAAGCCATCGATTCGTTTTATAAGGATCGGCCGCTTGGAAGCATTGGTCATCTGGCGGCTTTTTCGTTCCACGAAACGAAGAACATCAGTTCGGGAGAAGGGGGCATGCTGGTAGTCAATGATGAACGATTTGAAAAGAGAGCAGAGATCATTTGGGAGAAAGGAACCAATCGGTCAGCCTTTTTCCGAGGAGAAGTTGACAAGTACAGTTGGGTCGACATCGGCTCATCTTTCCTGCCTTCAGAAATTACAGCAGCTTTTTTATGGGCGCAGTTGGAAAAGTTAGAATTTATTCAGCGCAAAAGAAAGCAACTTTGGGCCACTTACAGCGATCAGTTAGGTGTGCTTGGGGAGAATGGACTTGCAACCTTACCCTTCATACCCGAATACGCTACCAACAATGCGCATATTTTTTATCTGGTTACAAAGGATCATCAGCAGCAACTCGATTTGCTAAATCATATGAGATTGAATCAGATTCAGGCTATTTTTCATTATTTACCTCTGCATCGAAGCCCATTCTTTACAAAGGATCATAAAGCAAAAACCCTGATTTACGCTGAACGCTTTGGAAAAACCCTTGTTCGGCTTCCGCTGTACTGCGAACTTACCCAGCGGCAGGCAAAGAAAGTGGCTGATGCTGTTAATCAATTCTACGGAATCTAGCCGCCTATAAAAGTTTATTTAGCCTGCCTTCAATATCAATACGTTTCTGTTGAAAAAAATGCTATTTTTCATTCTGAAACAAAAGCACGTCAGCGATGAACAGAAAATTGAGAATGGGGATGGTAGGTGGAGGAAAGGATGCCTTCATAGGATCGATCCATCGGCTAGCTGCCAACATGGACGGCCTTATCGAAATTGTCTCAGGTGCACTCAGTATTAACCCGGAGGTAGCCAGAGAGAGTGGTAAGTCGCTTTTCTTGGCAGAAGAACGCACCTATCTCACCTATGAAGAGATGCTGGAAAAAGAAAGTAAGTTGCCAGCCGACAAACGCATCGATTTCGTTACGATTGTAACGCCCAACTTTGCCCATTTTGCGCCCGCTATGTTGGCTCTGGAAAAAGGGTTTCATGTAGTTATCGAAAAACCAATCACGTTCACGCTTGATGAAGCACGTCAACTCAAGAAGAAAGTCGAAGAAACCGGCTTGATTTTATGTTTGACACATACCTATTCAGGTTATCCGATGGTTCGACAGGCGCGTGCGATGGTGCGCGATGGTGCGCTGGGTAAAATAAGAAAAATAGTAGTCGAGTACCCGCAAGGTTGGCTGAGCAAGTTGAGCGAACGGGAGGGAAATGCACAGGCCGCCTGGAGAACAGATCCAAAAAAGTCTGGCAAGGCAGGATCGATGGGTGACATTGGCACGCATGCGGCTCACCTGGCTGAGTTTATTTCAGGACTCAGGATTACTCATTTGTGTGCCGACCTGAACATTCTTGTAACAGGTCGAGCACTAGATGACGATGGCAACGTGTTGTTAAAATTTGACAATGGCGCTGCTGGCGTATTGATTGCATCACAAATAGCGGCTGGCGAGGAAAACGCATTGCGAATAAAAATCTATGGAGAGAACGGTGGCCTAGAGTGGGCGCAAATGGAACCCAATACGTTGATTGCAAAATGGCTGGACAAGCCAACACAACTTTTGCGTGCGGGTACAAATGGTTTTTTGCACTCAGAAGCGATTTTCAATGCACGCACTCCGGCTGGACACCCAGAGGGCTATTTGGAAGCCTTTGCTAATCTCTATCGCAATTTCGCATTAACACTATCGGCACGAATGGATGGTTCTCCTGTTCCCAACGAAGTAAATTTTCCAACTGTTGAAGATGGCATTCGCGGCATGGCGTTTATTGACAATGTGGTGAAGAGTGGGCAGAGCAAGGAAAAATGGACACCGTTTGAAATTTGAAAATGTTTCGATTTGAAAATTTGAAAATGTCCAATTGTCTCACACCTGAGATCTCATATCTCAAATCTTGAATAAATGAAAACGATAAAAGGTCCGGGTATTTTTCTTGCGCAATTCTTATCAGATGAACCCCCGTTTGATAAACTTAGTACGATTTGTAAATGGGCGGCTTCACTAGGGTATGTGGGTGTCCAACTTCCCAGTTGGGATGCGCGCTGTATTGATTTAAAAAAAGCGGCTGAGAGCAAAGAGTATGCAGATGAAATTCGCGAGGTTGTTGAGTCAGTTGGATTAAAAATCACAGAGCTTTCTACCCATTTGCAAGGTCAATTAGTTGCAGTCAACCCTGCTTATGATAGTCTCTTTGACGGATTCGCTCCCAAGGCAGTTCATGGAAAGCCGAAGGAGCGCACGAAGTGGGCCACCGATCAATTGAAATTGGCGGCAAAGGCTAGTAAAAATTTAGGACTGAACGCGCACGCCACATTTTCAGGCGCGTTGATGTGGCAAACGGTTTACCCCTGGCCTCAACGCCCGGCCGGATTGGTGGAGGATGGATTTAAAGAATTGGCCAGGCGCTGGCTTCCGATCCTCAATGCGTTCGACAAAGTAGGTGTGGATGTTTGCTACGAAATTCATCCGGGCGAAGATTTGCATGACGGAGTTACATTTGAGCGATTCTGGGAGGCAACTGGAAAACATCAACGTTGCAATATTCTCTACGACCCCAGTCATTTTGTTTTGCAACAGTTAGACTACCTTCAGTATATCGACTTCTATCATCCATTCATCAAGATGTTTCATGTGAAGGATGCGGAGTTCAATCCCACTGGAAAAAGTGGAGTCTATGGTGGCTATCAGGATTGGGTCAACCGCCCTGGAAGGTTCCGATCACCGGGCGATGGACAAGTAGATTTTAAATCAATCTTTAGTAAATTGGCGCAATATGGGTATGAAGGTTGGGCCGTGCTGGAGTGGGAGTGTTGCATTAAGCATCTAGAGCAAGGAGCTGCCGAAGGTGCGCCCTTTATAAAAAACCAAATCATCCGGGTAACCGAAAAGGCTTTTGATGATTTTGCCTCTGCCGGAAAAAACCCCAAACTCAATAAATCAATTTTAGGAATTTAAATTTACTACTATGAAGAATAAACAAACTAGCTTGATTTTCGCTGCTCTAATTTTACTTTTCGTTTATGCGTGTGGCTCCAAAAAGGAATCCACCAATACAGAAGACTATGGGACTCCAAAAGAAGAAGCTGCGCCTGTTACTGCTGTTGATGCGATCACGCAGGGAGAGTCTTTGGTAAAAGCTAGCGATTGCAAAACGTGTCATCATATCATTAACAAAATTATTGGGCCATCACATACGGATGTGGCTAAGAAATACGATTTCACAAAAGCGAACGTAGAGTTATTGGCTGGAAAGATTATTGCAGGAGGCTCGGGTGTTTGGGGTGAGATACCGATGGCTGCACATGCAGATATAACACAAGTTGATGCCGAGAAAATGGCGCGCTACGTGTTGTCGCTAGATGGGGAGACGGAGCATTAGGATGTACGATTTTAGAATTTAGATTTACGATTTCAGACTAAACGATCATTCAAGATGAAACATTATCAAAAAAACAACACAAAAGTATTGACGACACTTATTTTTTGTTTGTTAGTTGGATTTGCCAGCGCGCAGAACACGTTGACCAAAAAGGAAATCAAAGCCGGATGGAAACTTTTGTTTGATGGAAAAACACTTGCGGGTTGGCATAATTTTAAAAGTGATAAAATTGGCGAAGCGTGGGCCGTTGTAGACGGTTCAATTCACCTTAATAAAACACAGCAAGAGGGCTTTCAGGTAAAGGGTGGAGGTGACATTGTTACCCAAGATGAATTTGAGAATTTCGAATTGCAGTTGGAATGGAAAATTGCACCGTGTGGCAATAGTGGAATTATTTTCAACGTGGTAGAGGCGCCCGAATACGAGTACGTGTGGCAGACAGGGCCGGAGATGCAGGTATTAGACAACACCTGCCATCCCGATGCAAAGATTGAAAAACATCGGGCTGGGAATTTGTATGATCTGATCAAAAGCCCCACAGAATCAGTTAAGCCAGCCAATGAGTGGAATCAGGTAAAGATAGTTTCTAAAAAAGGAAAGTTGGTTTTGTGGCTGAATGGAGTGAAGCAAGTGGAGACCGAAATGTTTACGCCTGAGTGGGAGGCTTTAATCAAAGGAAGTAAGTTCAAGGATATGCCAGGATTTGGAAAGGCGAAAAAGGGAAAGATTTCGTTGCAAGATCATGGCGATTTGGTTTGGTATCGAAACATCAAGATTAAAGAACTAAAATAGCGGAATGATCATCGGCATCTTCGATAATGAATTTGTGACCTGTCAATTGGACGATTCGTTACCTGTGCTGATGCACCGTTGGAAACAAGCTCCTCCAGCAGAGGAATTTGAGTTTACGCTAATGCGAATCTTGGACGAATATAAAATATGTGCAAAAACGTACCCAAACTTGGCCTGGCTTGTAGATGCGGCTTTGCTTGGTGAGTTGGACGAAGAGATTGAAAAATGGTTAGTCGGAGTCTGGGAAAGAATGCTTTTTGAAGATGCCGGAGTTAAGATTCATGCCGTCATATTGGGTCAAAGCATTTTTGCGGATTATCCTATGGAAAAATTTAAACAAGATGCAGAAGTAAAATTTGAAAAGTTCAATGTGCACTTAGGTGTGTTTTCCAATCAGCGAGAAGCGTATGAGTGGATTCGCCAACAGCAATTAATTAACCAGAAGGTATGAACCGTAGAGAATTTATTCAAACTAGTTCGTTGGCTGCCCTTGGAGCCGCGACTCTTAGCTCCTTTGCAGTACGAAACAAGATGAAAATCGGCTTGCAACTATACTCCCTTAGGGACAGTGTTAAGCTGGATCCTAAAGGTGTTTTAGAAAAGGTTGCAGGTTTTGGATACAAGAAATTGGAGACTTATGATTACGAAGATGGAAGACTATTTGGCCTTCCGTCCAAGGAATTTGGATCGTTCGCCAATGGCCTTGGAATGAAAGTTACAAGTGGACACTACCACCTCGGGTGGTCGCCCAGTAAAAAGTCTTGGAAAGGCACGCTAATGAACGATTGGGAACGTGCTGTTGCCGATGCAAAAGAGATCGGTCAGGAGTTTATGGTATTGGCCCATCTGGAAGTGGACGAACGAAAATCTCTAGATGATTACAAATTTGTAATCGAGCAGTTGAATAAGGCGGCCGAGGTGTGTAGTAAGTATAACATCCAATTGAGCTACCACAACCACGAGTATGAGTTTGATAGTTTTGAAGGTCAAGTGGCGTATGATCTGATGCTAAAACAGCTAGACCCCAAAATGGTGTCGATGGAGTTAGATTTGTATTGGGTGAATTTCGCAAAAAAAGATCCGCTCGACTATTTTGCAAAATACCCGGGCCGATTTAAGCAATGGCACGTGAAGGATATGGATAAAAGCGATCCCAAACTTCAAGTGGATGTAGGTACCGGCCGGATCGATTTTAAATCTATTTTCGCCAAAGCTAAACTAGCCGGTTTGAAGCACTTTTACATTGAACAAGAGGCCTATCCCATTAGCTCTATCAAGAGTGTTGAGCAGAGTTTGCTCAATTTTCAAAAAATGATTTAGCCTTTCTATACCAAAGACTGGTTCACCCATAAATTGGTCGTCTGAGTGTAGCAAGTGGTCTGATACCCTTGATTTCCAATTTCTGTCAGCAATGGGTACAAAGGGTAGCACCGAAAAAAATATGTTTCAATCGATTGAATCATTTTATTTGATGATTTCTATCCCTATTTTGCAGCTACAATAATCAAGTAATTTATGGCAGCAATACCTTCTCAATCTACTTACCCTATTCATCACCAGGAGCTTTTAGCATGGGCTCAGCAAATGGCAGATCTTTGCCAGCCAGATTCCATACAATGGTGCGATGGGACGAAGAATGAATATGATACACTTTGCGAGTTGCTGGTGTCAAAAGGAACGTTCATCCGATTGGATGCAAAAAAACGCCCCAATAGTTTCGCGTGCTTTTCAGATCCCAGTGATGTGGCGCGTGTAGAAGATAGAACCTACATCTGCAGTCGTACAAAAGAAGACGCAGGCCCCACCAACAATTGGGTGGACCCACGCGAGATGAAACCCAGATTAAAGAAACTGTTTGACGGATGCATGAAGGGTCGCACCATGTATGTCATTCCGTTTAGCATGGGGCCGGTGGGTTCTGCGCTATCACAAATTGGAGTTCAGGTTACGGATTCGGAATATGTGGTCGTGAATATGCACATCATGACACGGGTAGGCACCAAGGTGATGGATGTTTTGGGTAAAGATGGTGAGTATGTGAAATGCCTTCATTCCGTTGGTGCGCCACTCGCGGCTGGCCAAAAAGATGTGAAGTGGCCAACCAATCAAACTGTTAAGTATATTGTTCACTATCCCGAAGATCGCGCAATCGTTTCATACGGCTCGGGCTATGGTGGCAATGCTTTGCTCGGGAAGAAATGCTTCGCGTTGCGCATTGCCTCTTCCATGGCGCAGGAGCAAGGATGGTTGGCTGAGCACATGTTGCTGATGGGAGTGGAAAATCCGGATGGAGAAAAAACATATATCGCTGCAGCATTCCCAAGTGCTTGCGGAAAAACAAACTTTGCTATGCTCATTCCGCCAACCGAATTTCAAGGGTGGAAAATTACAACGGTGGGCGATGACATTGCGTGGATCAAGCCAGGTGCGGACGGCAAATTGTATGCGATCAATCCTGAGGCAGGCTACTTTGGAGTTGCCCCTGGCACCAATGCCAAGACAAATCCAAATGCCATAGAGTCGATTAGAAAAGATACGATCTTTACGAATGTGGGAGTGACTGACGATGGCGATGTGTGGTGGGAGGGATTGACCAAAGAGCCACCCAAGAACCTTACCGATTGGAAAGGTCAACGCTGGGATCCGTCTGCGGGAAAACCGTGTGCACATCCGAATGCACGATTTACAGCTCC
The DNA here is from genome assembly GCA_031400595.1 of Cyclobacteriaceae bacterium. GTDB lineage: Bacteria > Bacteroidota > Bacteroidia > Cytophagales > Cyclobacteriaceae > ELB16-189. The sequence continues at coordinate 10,586 of JANNQG010000006.1, read as the reverse complement.
TGCTCACCAAAATCCTTGTCTCGATAAAGATTGGGAGAATGCGAATGGTGTGCCTATTGGTGCATTTATTTTTGGAGGTAGAAGAAGCACAACCATTCCATTGATTTACCAAGCACACAATTGGAATTCAGGCGTGTATTTGGCTGCCACGATGGGCTCTGAAATGACAGCTGCTGCTTTTGGAGAAGTAGGAAAAGTGCGAAGAGATCCGTTTGCCATGCTGCCTTTTTGCGGCTATCATATGGGTGATTATTTTAATCATTGGTTGCAATTCGGTAGAAACATACCCAACCCGCCACGGATATTTGGTGTGAATTGGTTCCGTAAAGATGAGGAAGGCAACTTTTTGTGGCCTGGATTTGGCGAAAATATGCGTGTGTTGAAGTGGGTGGTAGAGAAAATTCAAGGTAAGTCAAATGCGGTAGAAAGTCCTATTGGCTGGATGCCACATTACGATGACATTGACTGGACGGGCTCTGATTTTACGAGAGACCAATTTGAAGCCATCATGGCGATTGATCGTGAAGCATGGAAACGTGAGTTATTAGATCATGCTGAGTTATTCGAGCGCATGTACGATAAGTTGCCGAAGGAATTTATTTTCATGCGAGAATTACTACTTTCAAGCTTGTGGAGATCTCCTGAAAAATGGAGATTGGAAACGGGAGAAGTCTAATTTTTCTTTTCGCCTTTTAAAATGCCGGCTTGAAACACAAGTGTTTTGATGAGTTTTCCATTCTCATCAAATTCTTTCCACTCTTTGTGTTTTTTGTTGGCTATGTATTCGCCTTGCTCTTTTATTTTCCCATTGGTAAAATAGCTCGTGTAAATACCGTGTTGTCTGCTGCCCCTGTATTCGCATTCGGAAAGTAGTTCTCCGGTTGCGTAGTAGTTTTTGACTGCACCGGTTATCAAGTTGAACTGCCAGGTTTCCTCCACCGACTTTTCACCATTCTCGTGATACTGAGTGCGAAGGCCATGCAACTGGCCTTTTTCATAGTCCTCTTTTACCAATAGTTTCTTCCCATCCTTTGCAAAAAATAGCGAGGTGCCATCCGGTTTGCCATCCCTAAATTCTTTCGAAAAGAGCTGATTCCCTTCTTCTGTATACTCCTCTTGTTTACTGTCTCGCCCATTGAAGGCAAATTGTTCTTTCACTCTCACGTTTCCGTTTTCGAAATAGTCGTAGTTAGAACCAAATTTTCCACCTTCCTTGAATTGGTATTCGTGTCGTTTCTTTCCGCTTGGGTAGTAGCCAATATTTTCTCCATGCAATTTTGCATTCATGAAATGACCTTCCAATTTCAGGTGGCCTTCGACATCATAGTTCTTGAAGTCGCCCACTTTTTCTCCTTCAGCAATCGAATAAATTAACTCTAGCTGGGTGTTGAGATAAAATGATTTAAAGTAACCGGCAATGAATCCGTCTTTGTAGTTGGCTTCGGTTTCGATAGATCCGCCTTCATAAAACGTTTTAGTGATTCCGTTTGGCTTTTGATTTTTATAAGTAATCTCTTTTCTGATTTTCCCTGTCGAGTAGTACTCTTTTACAAGCCCATCAGGTTTCCCTTGCACAAACGAGCCTTCTTGCTTAAGGATGCCAGAGGGAAAGTAGGACTTAATACTGTCAACCAGTTTATTGTTTTGATAGTAGGCTGTTTGAATCGGCTTACCGGTTTCACTGAAAACTTCTACCGGCCCATGTCGAAGCCCGTCTTCATAGCTGATCTTGCGAATCAGGTTTCCGTTTTGGTGATACTCATAGAAAGTGCCCGAGCGAACACCGTTTACAAAAGTGCCTTCGATGTACAGCTTCCCGTTTGGAAAAAATTTCTTGTACTTACCTTCTATGGATTGATTGTCGGCCGAAACGAAATATTGTTCTTGTACTTGTTTTTTTGCAGGATCATAATAAGTCTTTACTTCTTTTTGTGAATAGAGGTGGCCACTAGCAAGCAACAGAAAACAACACAGGGTCCGGTTCATCATATTGATACCACCTAACGAAATGCAAAAGGACATATTGTAAAACAACTAGAAGCCATCTGAAAAATCATTTAACTGTGAGCCTGAGCTTGTCGAAGGTTATCTGGAACTCCGCTAATCAGGTTTCGACCCGATAGCTATCGGGATCAACCTGACAACGGTATTATTTATTGAGATGGCTTCCGGTATTTTCTCTTTTATAATTTCTCAATAACAATCGCAGAAGCCCCGCCACCACCATTGCAAATTCCGGCTACGCCTATAGCAGAGTTGTTTTGCCTTAACACGTTTGCCAAAGTAATGGTGATACGTGCACCAGAGGCACCTAGCGGATGTCCTAGAGAAACTGCTCCACCATTGACGTTTACTTTTTCGGCATCAATTTTTAGAAGTTGGTTGTTGGCGAGGGCGACAGCAGAAAAGGCTTCGTTGATTTCATAATAGCCCACATCTCCTTTTTCAACGCCTGCCATTTTCATTGCTTTTGGAATCGCTAATGAAGGAGTCGTAGTAAACCACATGGGATCTTGAGCGGCATCGGCAAAGCCTCTGATTTTCGCGATAGGGGTGATACCTAATTCTTTCGCCTTTTCTTTGCTCATCAAAATGACAGCGGCAGCTCCATCGTTAATTGTTGATGCGTTGGCTGCGGTCACTGTCCCTTCTTTGGTGAACACGGGTTTCAATCCAGTTATTTTATCAAAGTTCACATTCTTGTACTCTTCGTCTTCGGCAAACAATGTCACATCTCCCTTCTTGCCGGTGATTTCTACAGGGATAATTTCATCTTTGAATTTACCGGCAGCCCACGCAGCAGCGGACCTCTTGTAAGAATTAATCGCGTAGGCATCTTGCTCTTGACGGGTTATTTTCATTTCCTTAGCCGTATTGTCGGCACAAACGCCCATGGCACAACGATTGTAAACATCAGTTAGTCCATCGTATGTCAAGCCATCCAACACCTCTCCATTTCCATACTTAAATCCATACCGAGCTTTCATCAGGTAGTAAGGAATATTGGACATACTTTCCATCCCCCCGGTGACGACCACATCATTTTGCCCCAACATGATTGACTGAGCTCCCAGCATAATGGCTTTCATCCCTGAAGCACAAACTTTATTCACTAGTGTGCACGGAATATCGTAGCCAAGGCCTGCTGCCACTGCCACTTGAGTAGCGGGGGCTTGTTGAAGCCCGGAAGAAATTACATTGCCAAAAAACACTTCTTGTATTTGTTTGGGATCAAGATTTATTGTTTGCATTGCCCCCTTGACGGCAATGGCTCCTAACTGAACGGCTGTCAATGATGACAGACTCCCTCCGAAACTTCCAATAGGTGTACGTACGGCAGCTACAATGTATACTTCTTTCATTTTCTTTGGGCTCTGGTTTACAAACGATTTTAACAGTGCAAATATCCTAATTTTAAGCGAGTACCTCTTTCTTTTTTACGTTTGTTAAATAGCCAGGATCCATTAAAGTTTTAGAACAAGCCTCTGCATGGGGAAGTTCATAACGAAAGAAAAACTTCATGGTGTGTACTTTTCCTTCATAGAACTCAACAGTTTGGTTTGCAAAACTTCCTGTTTGGATAGCAATATGTGCAACAGTGGCTTGCTTGAGCCACTGCCAGGCAAGTACCACATAGCTTAGTTGTTCCATAAATACAGTGGCATCGGCCAGGTAGCGGTTGATGTCTCCCTGCTGCGCGAATTGGCTAAGGTGTTTGAGCACCTCGCTTACTCGATTTAACTCAATCGTCAATTCAGTAGAATAGGATTTCAAAGAGTCATAAGTAGCTGCCTGCTTGATTACACTCACTATGGAGTCCATAAGAACTTTTAATGCCTTGCCCTTTTCCATCACCACCTTTCGCCCCAATAAATCGATCGATTGAATGCCCGTAGTGCCTTCATACAGTGAGGTGATTTTAATATCGCGATAAAGTTGTTGCACCGGAAAATCCATGGTAAAGCCATAGCCTCCCAATGTTTGGATCGCCAATGCCACCGCGCGGCTGCCTTGTTCTGAGGAGTATGTTTTTACAATCGGTGTCAATAATTCCAATAACAAAAAGCTAGTCAGCTTTTCTTCTCCTTCCCCTGAATGTGCAATGTCAGAGAGGCGATTGCACTCCATAACCAGCGAAAGCGCCCCTTCGATAATTGCTTTTTGTGTAAACAACATCCTTTGCACATCAGGATGGTTAACGATTAGGGTGGGAGGTTTTAATGGGTCTTTTTCGTTGGCTAATCTTCCTTGAGGTCGTTCATTAGCATATTGCAAGGAAGCCTGGTAAGCTGCCATAGCTGTTGATGCTGCACCAAGGCCAACGCTGATGCGTGCTTCATTCATCATTTGAAACATATAGCCCAAGCCTTTGTGGGGTTCACCAACTAACCAACCCTTGCACGCATTCTTGTCGCCAAACACCAAGTGTGTGGTACAGTAGCCTCGCTGCCCCATTTTTTGAAAATCGCCTGCGCAGAACACATCGTTAGGAGTGAGCGAGCCGTTTTCTTCAGGCCAATATTTAGGTATAATAAAAAGAGAAATGCCTTTTACGCCTGGAGGAGCGCCCTCTATTCGAGCCAAAGTTAAGTGAACAAAATTATCGCAGGCTTCATGCTGACCTCCGGAAATAAATATCTTTTGTCCTTTGATGTTGTAAAAGCCATCACCTGTTGACTTTGCGCTGGTTGTAATATCAGTCAACGAACTTCCCGCCTGGGGTTCGGTCAATGCCATCGTGCCTTGCCAATCGCCCGCAAATATTTTTGGAACGAACTTCTTCACTTGTTCACTGGTTCCGAAGCTGGTTATAAGTGCGGCAGCACCGGCTGACAAACTAAAATACCCTTGGCTGCTATTGTTGGCTGACATGAAGATATGTTGAGCCGCATTGAAGACCATCATGGGTAGTTGCATACCACCAAATTCAAATTTGGAGCCACCGCCAATCCAGCCATTGTCTGCCGCTTGTTTGATAATCGTTTTCAATTGTGGATGAGTTTTCACTCCACCGTTTCCATCATATTGAGCGGGCTCGGCATCCATCGCTTTGAAATAGGGCGCCATATCGCGATCAGCCAGTAGCTTTGCTGACTCGATCATCATCCAGGCCTCTTCCCAGTTTAAATGAGAGAAGTGGGGAAGAGCAAATACATCTTTAACATGGTGTACTTCTTGAAGAAGAAATTTGGTGTGTTCTTTGCTCGTGTATCGCATGTTTTTGAATTTTAAATTTCGAATTTCGAATCTTGAATCTTGAATTATCTTGCTGCTCCACCATCTATAGTTAGACATATGCCACTTACAAAAGAAGCTTCATCCGAAGCAAGGTAAAGATAACCATTTGCAATATCTTCAGGAAGACCCCACTTGCCTACCGGGATGTGTGCAAGGCTTTGTTTCCTGACTTCTTCGGGCATTGCATCAGTCATGGCAGTTTGTATAAAGCCGGGCGCGATGCAATTGGCCGTAATTCCGAAACGCCCCAATTCTAACGCCCATACTTTGGTCATCCCAATAATGGCAGACTTTGTTGCCACGTAGTTGGTTTGACCATAGTTGCCTCGGATAGCTACATTAGAGGAGGCAGATACAATACGCCCGTAATTTTGTTCTTTCATGATCGGCACTACTGCCTGCGTACAATTAAACACGCCTGTTAGATTAACAGAGATTACATCGTCCCATTCTTGCTTGGACATTTTTAGCAACGTGCGGTCTTTCGTGATCCCCGCATTGTTGATCAGAATATCAATTCGACCAAAATGTTTGTGTGCTTCAGTTACACCCTGAAGAACCTGATCTTGGTCTGCTACCGAAATTTTCGAGAAGATCGCTTCGTGTCCTTGCTTCGTTAAATCTTCTACCACGGCTTTTCCTTTCTCTGAAAGATCCCATAAGATAATTTTGGCTCCTTCTCTCGCAAAGCGCTGTGCAGTGGCTAAGCCAATACCGTTCGCACCTCCGGTGATTAATGCAACTTTATTTTTTAGTCTCATCGATGAAATTTTAAATGTTGAATCTTGAATCTTGGATTTTGAATCTTGAATCTTGAATTAATAAAGCGCTGTTAATATTTCCCCCACATAGGCTGGTTTTTCTTCACCTTCTATTTGTATAGTGCACTCTACGAAAAGCTTGATTCCATTATTGGGCATATCCTCGACATTCACAATTTTTCCGGTCATGCGGATTCTACTACCTGATTTTACGGCAACCGGAAAGCGGGCTTTGTTAAGTCCATAGTTGATGGCAGAAGTAGCGCCTTCAATTTCAATCAATTCATAAAAGAATTTAGCCGCCAACGACATGGTAAGATAACCATGAGCAATGGTCTTGCCTCCCGGCATTTGTGCTTTGGCACGATCGACATCCACATGTATCCATTGATTGTCTTGGGTGGCGTGGGCAAACTCGTTGATTATCTCCTGGGTCATCATAAACCATTCGGTCACCGCAAGCGATTGGCCAATATATTTTTTGATGTCAGACAACTTGATCTTTAGTGGTTTAGCAATAATTTGGTCTGCCTTTTTTTCTTTCACCAAATCGACTTTTGGAGTTGGAACAGCATCTTCTTTCCATGATCTTATCTTCACTACCGCTTTGCCAATCACCTTCCGGTTCATTAAGTCTTCTAGCGCTTGAGGGGCTTCTTCCAATGAATAGACTTTGTGAATATGTTGTTTGATTTTGCCTGACTTCATCCATGACAAGAATTCACCTAAATTTTGTAAGCTCTGTTGTGGTTCACGCTCTGCAAAACTTCCCCAGAAAACGCCCATGATGGAGCATCCTTTTAACAAAGGTAAATTCGCAGGAAACTGAGGAATCTCTCCGGTGGTGAAGCCTACCACTAAGTACCTGCCTTTCCAGGCAATTGAACGCAGCGCTTGTTCAGCCAATTTTCCACCAACCGCATCATAGATCACATCAACGCCTTTCTCTTGCGTAATCTCTTTTAGACGAGCACGCAGGTCTTCTTCTGAATAATTGACGAGATGATCGGCACCTTTTTCTTTGCAGGTATTCAATTTCTCTTTGGAAGAAGCCGCAGCAATCACGGTGGCGCCCATTACCTTTCCTAATTCAACAGCCGCTAAACCGACACCACCAGCCGCGCCTAATACTAATAAGGTTTCTCCAGATTTTAGCTGTGCACGATCTTTTAAAGCATGATAAGAAGTGCCATACGTGTAAAGGGTGCATGCTCCATTGATGAAGTCCATTCCCGCTGGCATGGGAAACACACGATTTGCCTTAACGACCACTTGCTCTGCAAAACCACCCCAGCCACAAAGCGCGACCACTCGATCACCTGTTTTTAAATGTTTTACTTTTTCTCCAACAGCCTCAATTACTCCTGAAACTTCTCCACCCGGTGAAAAAGGCAGATCCGGTTTGAATTGATATTTATTTTGAATGATAAGCAGATCTGGGAAGTTGACGCCACAAGCAAAAACGTTGATAACGACTTCATCTGGCTTTGCAATAGGAGGGGAGATTTCTTCGATCGCCAATGTTTCAGGAAGACCAAATGATTTACAAACGACTGCCTTCATAGCATAACAATTCTAGTTCGACTTTATTTTACTGCTAAATCGTAAATCGTAATTCCAAAATCGTAGTTTTTTTCTACCAATCCGGTTTGCCCTTGTCTTTGGGCTTGGTGGCTTTGCGTTTGTTTTGTTGCAAGTACTGTACCTCTTGATTTTTCATTGCCTCTAAAATCATCTTCGCTTTTTCTTCGCTCATCTGCATCTCTTTCAATTTCTCAGATACAGAGGGAGGGATGTCTTTCTTGTCTTTGTTCTTTTCGTCTTTTTCTTGTTGCTCTTTTTCCTTTTGTTCTTTCTCTTTTTGCTCCTTCTCCTTTTGATCTTTCGGGTCTTTCTCTTTTTGATCCTTCTTGTCCTGATCTTTTTTCTCCTGGTCCTTCTTTTCCTGGTCTTTCTTTTCCTGATCTTTTTTATCGTCTTTTTTCTGATCTTTTTGATCCTTCTTTTGATCGTCTTTTTTATCCTGATCTTTCTGATCTTTATTCTTCTGTTGATCTTGTTTCTTTTTCTCTTCGAGTTTTTTCTTTACGATTTCATAGTTATACCTGGCTTCATCGTTTTCGGGCGCAGCTTTTAAGGCCTGCTTAAAATAATTAAGCGATTCTTCCAGCTTTTCCTGATTGTTGGCCATCACACCTAATTGCTGATTGGCAACTGAACTGATTTTCTTGTTTGCGCTTTGTGTTAATCGTTGATAGTTGTTGAGCGCTCCTGTGGTGTCATTGGCTTGAAAGTAGGCGCTGGCAAGGTTTGCGCGGACTTCATCTTCGTTCACGCCCAGTGAATCGATCAGATATGTGTACTTTTTGATTGCTGTAGTAAAATCGCCAGTCAAAAATGCTTTTTTCGCTTCTGCTTTGGCAGAGTTTATCTTACCGATTTTGTCGAGGTCGGTGAATAGGAGGGATGCGAGCAAAAAGAGAAGGGCGGTTTTCATCTGTTACGATTTTCTTCTTATAGGTCGAATTGACGCCAATGTCATATACTAACTGTTCTAAGACTAATAAGCAGATCTAAAACAAGCAATACTAACGCTGCCAATAGAAAGTAAAAATAGCGGTTGGCCGATACATCAATCATTCGGGCATCTCGCAACTCGCCTTCTATTTTTCCGATCGTGCTGATCAAGCGACTCACGTCATTCTTGGAATCATTGATTTCAAAATACTGGCCGTTTGTTTTGCTGGCTAATGCTTTTAACGAGCTCGCATTCAGTTTTGATACAACAGGATTTCCACTTTGATCTGTTTTATAACCTCTTCCCGATTCAATCTGACTGCCGCGCTCCGTTCCCACGCCCAGGGTAAACAACTTAATCCGATTATCCTCTACTTCCCGAGCCATTTCGTCCGTTTCTTCTCCAAAGTCTTCACCATCGCTGATGAGAATAATCACTTTTGATTTTTGCTGCGCGCTGGTGCCTTCCTGTTCTGTGAGTTTCTTAAGTGCCATTTTTAAGGGTGGAGAGAAGTCGGTGCCACTGGCTGGCACCAGGCTGGTGTTCATGGTTTCAATAAAAAGGTTCAAGGCATTTTGGTCGTACGTGAGAGGGCATTGCATAAATGCTTCCGATGAAAAAATAATCACGCCCACACGATCTGAGCTGAAGGCATCCACGATCTTTTTCATTTCAAATTTGATCTTTTCCAGCCGAGTAGGCTGAATGTCAAACGCATCCATCGACTTAGACAAGTCCACGCAAATCATAATATCTTTTCCCACAGACTTGATCTCCTTCTTTGATCCACCAAAAGAGGGGCCCAAAAAAGAGATGATGAGGAGTGCAAAAAAGCAGGTTCTAAAAAACAGCTTGATGAAAACTGTTTTGTAAGGAGTTGATAGCCTACGACTAATCCTGATGATTTTTAATAGGTAGAGAGCATAGAAGACGACAAATAGCCCAATCAGCAGCAACTCCACCCACCCAAATTCACGGAACCATACCATCGTCAAAGAGAATAAGAACAAAAATAAAAAAGCCTTGCGACTTGCAAAGCTTTTAGTGTCAGGTGGCAACCCGGGTGTGTCAGGGGAGGAACTGACGACCTTGGCGCCTTAAGCGCCACGCGATAAATCTTCGAGAAAACGTTTTGCCCCTCTTTTTTTGATTTTGCTTTCCAGATTCATGGCCTCAGCCCGCGAAGGCACTTGTGTTTGCCAAATCACTTCCCAAGGAATTCCGTTTCGAATGGATTTGGTTTCGGCACTGTTGTGTTCAAGCAATCTGTTTTGAAGATCCTGAGTTGACCCGGTATAATATTTTTGAATTGAATTGCTGAATAGGATGTAGACTGTGAAATGCATAGAAACAAAAAAGCCCCGCAACCTGCGGGGCTTTTTTGTCGGGGTGGCCAGATTCGAACTGACGACCTCTTGGTCCCAAACCAAGCGCGATACCGGGCTACGCTACACCCCGAACAATTTTAAAAGAGGCGCAAAGATATAAAAACATATCTACTCACCAACAATTTTTGTGATCCCGACTGGATTCGAACCAGTGACCTACTGCTTAGAAGGCAGTTGCTCTATCCAGCTGAGCTACGAGACCAGTATAATCTTGAGCGGAGAGGGGGGGATTCGAACCCCCGGTACAGTTTAACCCGTACGACAGTTTAGCAAACTAATGGTTTCAGCCACTCACCCACCTCTCCGTAGGATTCTCTGAAAAAGAAGTGCAAATATAGCCGCTCAAACCAATGAATCGATTGAATTCCCCTATTTTTTTGATTTGGCAACTCGAAGCGAAGTGCAGCCCGTAAGATCATTTAACTATTCTGATAATGAAATTGGAGGGTTGGAGAAGAGGTCTTAGTGCTTAATTTTGTACCATGTCATTATTCCGTGCGTTTGGGGTTCGTGAGGTTTTAGTTCTCCTCGTTTTCCTCCTTTTCTATACTTTCTACATTGTCCGTGTCGTTCGAATAGGAAGGACGCTGAATACCCCTTTCCACAATGTCTTTATAAAACTCTTTCTTCGTTCCCTTATTTTCGGGCTTATTCTCTTCGCTTTTTTAGGTCCCACCTTTG
>JANNQG010000010.1:0-38151 GCA_031400595.1 Cyclobacteriaceae bacterium | reverse complement strand
TCTACCATTGCAAATACCGGGATATTCAATTTCTGCGCTTCTGCAACTGCGATATGCTCACGCTTCACGTCAATTACAAATAACGCTGCAGGCAAGCGGTTCAAATCAGTGATTCCACCTAAAAGTTTCTCCAACTTAGCCTTCTCTCTTGCTACCATCAAACGCTCACGCTTTGCTAAATTATTGAAAGCTTCATCTTTCATCAATTTATCGATCTGAGCCAACTTCTTTAACGATTTTCTGATGGTTGCAAAATTCGTCAACATACCACCTAACCAACGCTCTGTTACATATGGCATATTCAGGCGCAGTGCCTCTTGGTGAATAATGTCTTTTGCTTGCTTCTTAGTTGCCACGAACATGATCTTGCGACCTGAACGAACAATATTTTTCATTGCAAAAGTGGCCTCCTCTAAGCACTTGAGAGTCTTATTCAAGTCAATAATATGGATACCGTTGTTCTCCATATAGATGTATTCTGCCATCTTAGGATTCCACTTTCTGGTTAAGTGTCCAAAATGAACACCTGCATCCATCAAACTCTGAGTTGTTATATTCTCTGCCATGCTTATCGATTAACGCTTACTGAATTGGAACTTCCTTCTTGCTTTTCTACGACCAGGTTTCTTTCTCTCCACCATGCGTGAATCGCGTGTCATCAAACCCTCTTTTCGCAAAGCAGGGCGATTTTCATTGTTAATTGTTACCAACGCACGGGCTATGCCTAAACGAATGGCTTCGGCTTGACCCTTTGTACCACCGCCTTCTACACTCACATTCACGTCATAGCTGCCTTCTAATTTTACTAGAGTAAGCGCCTGTTTCACAGTTGTTTGAAGTATCTCTGATGGAAAATAATCTTTCAATTCTCTCTCGTTCACAATAATATGACCGTTACCTGGCCTTACATAAACCCTGGCTACTGAGGTCTTTCTCCGTCCGATGGTGTTGATTATCTCCATGTATTAAAACTTTAATTCTTTAGGTTTTTGTGCCGCATGTTCATGTTCAGCACCTGCATACACATGCAAGCTTCTAAACAATTGACGACCCATTGTATTTTTTGGAAGCATGCCACGTACACTGTGTTCAACCAATCTTGAAGGGTGCTTTTCCAACATCATTTTAGGGGACACCTGCTTTTGACCTCCGGGAAAACCTGAGTAGAAAAACATGAAATGGTCATTCATCTTTTTACCCGTCATCTTTACTTTTTCAGCATTGATAACGATCACATGATCTCCCATATCAGTATTGGGTGTATAGCTTGTCTTGTGTTTACCACGTAATACACGTGCAATTTGACTGGCCAAACGACCTAGTATCTGATCTTTGGCATCAACGATAACCCACTGCTTGTCGGCAGTTGAATCATTGGCATTTAGTGTTTTGTAACTATTGTGATCCACTTTGTTAGCTTTTTAGCGATGAAATAACTATTGCCTTTTAAAAAGGGACACAAAAGTAGGTTCAAGAAACTGAATATCCAACACCTACCATTTGATTTTTAGCTTTTTGGGGCTTCGCACCTTTATTATCTCCTGTTTTCGCTCAATTGCTTAACCAAGGCTTGAAAATCTTTCGGGTAAGGAGCTTCAATTTTGACCGTTTCGTGGTTCAAAAGGGCAAATTCGAGCGAAAATGCGTGCAAAGCCATCCTCTTAATAAGTGGTGCCTCCTCTGCTTCTTTTTTTAAATTAAATCCGCGTTTTACCGAAGAAACAAAGAATGGCTTACCCCCATACACCTCATCTCCGGTAATCGGTGCCTTTAATAACCGCAAATGGATTCGTATTTGGTGCATACGACCCGTTATCGGATGGCATTCCACCAACGTATGGGCTTTGTAGGTGTCTTTGGTGGTGAAATAAGTGAGTGCAGGCTTTCCTTCCTTTGAAATCTTGACGGTGCCATCATTGAGCTTAAGTATAGAGGCCTCAACTGATTTTTCCTGAAAAGAATGGATGCCGTCAACTACAGCATGGTAAGTCTTTGATACTTCCCTATTCTCAAATTGCATACTAAGATGACGATAAGCTTCTGGGTTTTTCGCAAGGGCTAAAACACCGGATGTATCTTTATCCAATCGATGGCAAACCTGCGCATCGGGAATCCACTGCTTGGCCAAACTCAAAATATGATCGGGGTCGTGGCGGTCTTCCAGGGTAGAAATAAAAGGCGGTTTATTGATCAAGACATAGTCTTGGTTCTCAAACAAGATGGATTCCTTAAAATTGTATTTACTATTTTTCACGCGGCAATTTACGATGCATCTGCTGAATCTGTGTCATCCGCTTTTGCACGTGGCAATTTGAAACTAAACACTGAGCCTTTGCCCACCGTACTCTGAACTTCCGCTTTTGAATTATGTCCTTCCAAGATGTGCTTAACAATGGCCAACCCAAGCCCCGTGCCACCTTTCTCGCGACTTCTACTTTTATCAACCCGATAAAATCGTTCGAATATGCGCGGCAAATGACTGGCGGGTATACCTTCTCCTGCATCAGTAACAAAGGTTGTCACTGCCTTCTTTGATACATCGAAAGTAATGGAGACTTCACTGTGCTCTGAACTATACTTTATCGCATTGGAAACCAAATTGGTGATCACCTGCGAAAGGCGCTTAGCATCCGCGAATACAAAAATCTTAGCATGGTGATCGGCTAACACGCGTATATTGATCTTCTTCTTCTCGGCTTTTTCTTCGAACTGCTCAACTACTTCTTCACACATTTTGCGGATATCGATCTGTTCAAAATGCATTTTGATGTCACCCGTCTCCAAATGTGAGAGGGTCAGCAGGTCTTGGACTAATTCGTCAAGGCCATCTAAACTCTTTGCCGCCTTCTTCAAAAACTTGGTACGCACATTCTTGTCGTTCACAGCTCCATCCAAGAGTGTATGCACAAAACCTTGCGCAGCAAATATGGGTGTCTTTAACTCGTGCGAGACATCGGCAATAAATTCCTTGCGAAAAGCTTCCAGCTTTTTCAACTCATCAATTTCTTTTTGTTTAAGAGTAGCAAAAGAAAATATCTCTTCGTTAATGTTTCGAAGTGGATTGAGGGCACCCGATTTTTCCTTGGCTATTCCAGAAAGTTCTTTCTTTCGAAGTTTACCCATCATCTTATAGATTTTATTGATTTCGCGAAAAATCAAAAACTCCAAAATGACAAACGTGAGTATATAGGATGATGAGAAACTGATAATAGTGGCAACGATCAGCGCGCTCTGAACTACATTCTCGATCAAAGACAAGAACAAACCAGTAACTACCGCAATGGAGGCAGCGAGCAGCAAAGCAAGTGTACGTGCACTATAAACCATTTCCTAAACAAATGGCTCGCAAAGTACAAAATGATCAGAACCTATAGAAAATGAATGGCGAATTAGCCGATATTGAATTTATACCCAACGCCCTTCACGGTGGTGATGTAGTCTTCTCCAATTTTCTCTCGCACTTTTCGAATATGGACATCCACCGTTCTGGCCAACACGTAGACATCCGATCCCCAAATGTTTTGAAGGAGTTCGTCTCGATTAAAGACCTTGTTGGGATTTTGAGCTAAAAAGAAGAGCAACTCAAACTCTTTTTTTGGCAAGCTGACTTCGCGATTGTTTACACGAATGGTGTAACTCGTGCGATCTATAGTAAGATCGCCAATCTTGATTTGCGAGGACGCTGGCTTTTTCTTCGAATCTCTTCGGAAGATCGCACTAATTCGACTCATCAATGCGCGTGGTTTGATAGGCTTTAAAATATAGTCGTCTGCTCCTCCATCAAAAGCGGCAATTTCTGAATACTCTTCTGCGCGAGCTGTTAGAAAAACGATAAAGGTATTTACTAACTCTGGCATCGCGCGAATTTGACGGCATGCTTCCACACCGTCCATTTTGGGCATCATAATATCTAAGAGCACCAAATCGGGATGAAATTTCTTAGCGATTTCTACTGCCTCGGCTCCCTCGCCAGCTGTTCGCACATCATATCCCTGTTTTTCTAGATTATACTTCAGAAGTTCTAAGATCGGTTCTTCATCATCTACAACCAGAACTTTCTGTGTTGGCTTATTGGCCATATTCAACGCTTTTTATTGCGGAATAAAAGTAGACCTAAATTAAGCTATTTAAAAACCAATGTTACTAACTTAACAATTACTTAATGAACGAGCAGCACATCAGAGGAATGGATATTGATTGCTCAGATAGAGAACATAGGCCCGAATATCACCTTTGAATTTCTTGTCGAGTTCTTCTTCAAAAATGGTTTGCTTCGACTTATATAATCGATACGACATGAAAAAGGTGTTGTTGGGAAGCCTCTTCTTGAATGCAACGGAATTTCTTTTTTCATACAACTGAAGTGTGTCTATCGCTGAAATGATTTTCGAAATCATCGCATCCTTTTGCTGTTTCTTTTTATCAAAGGCATCACTTTGTTGCATCGTTTGATATAAGCTATCCAATGAGCGAGTTCCCCGCAAAATATGCTTGGTATATTTTCGGTAGTCTTGATCTTGGTGAAGATAGGTCATGTACTCCTTCGATGTGGAGCCAAATCGATACTTAAGGAAATCATACGCTGCAGTATCGCCAATAAAATCAGCCAGGTTTTCATTGAAGTCCACATCGTCTTTCACAAAAACAGTGGCATGGACCATTTCATGAATGATGAGACTGGCCAAGTCACCTTCGGTTCGATCCAACATGCCACTTAAAATAGGGTCAGTAAACCATCCCAAAGTGGACCACCCACCCGGATTGCGCACACTAACATCGTAGCCTTCCGCCTCAAGTTCTTTTCGCAAATCAAGCGCCTTTGATTTACTAAAAAAGCCTTTATAGGGAACGGATCCAACAACAGGAAAATGCCACTGCTTAGGTTCTAGTGCAAACGGCTGACATGCCTGGACAACCCACATGACTTCTTTTTTCTTTTGGTCATACAGTGTTTTGTAGTTCTCTGTATCCTTTAGGCCAAGTGAGTCAATGGCAAATTTCCGTACATCTTCAATAAGCCTCAATTTAGACTTTAGTGAATCGGGGAAGGAAGGGTCATCCATAAACTCGGCCACGGGCCTTGCATTCCAAATAATTTCAAACTGACCTATTCCCTGGCGAATACCGTAGTAAATCAATGACCAGTTCCAAACAATCAGAATGCCGCCTATTATTAATAAGCTCCAAACGGCCTTTTTTAACATAAGGGGCGCAAATTAGGTTAGTTTCAAAACTTTTTCGGACTAAAAGTTCGTTTTGCTTTGTATTTTAGTAATTACTAATTAATTTAGCATTTCAATTTTATCAGCTCTTCTTAAATTTAGATGGTAATTTGAGCCCAACAAAAATGAAACAACAACTACTACAAATATGAGTGACGCAAAAGAAAAACTGAAAGCCCTACAGCTAACAATTGATAAACTGGAGAAGACCTATGGCAAAGGCACCGTAATGATGTTGAATGATCAAAAGGTGAGTGATGTCCCGGCTATTTCTACAGGATCGCTGGGGTTAGATATCGCACTGGGAATTGGTGGTTTGCCGCGTGGCCGTGTAACCGAAATCTACGGACCCGAGTCGTCCGGAAAAACAACGCTTACGCTCCATGCGATTGCCGAAGCACAAAAGAAGGGTGGCTTGGCTGCTTTTATTGATGCGGAGCACGCCTTTGACAAAAGCTATGCGGAGAAGCTGGGGATTGATACCGAAAATCTATTGATTTCTCAGCCCGACAATGGCGAACAGGCACTTGAAATTGCAGAGCACTTGATTCGCTCGGGAGCGATCGACATTATTGTAATCGACTCTGTTGCTGCGTTGGTACCTAAGGCTGAATTGGAGGGCGAGATGGGCGAAAGCAAAATGGGTCTGCAAGCTAGATTGATGTCGCAAGCCCTTCGAAAATTGACCGGCACTATTTCAAAAACAGGATGCGCGTGTATTTTCATTAATCAGCTACGCGAAAAAATTGGTATTGTGTTTGGAAACCCTGAGACAACCACGGGAGGAAACGCACTTAAGTTTTATGCCTCTGTTCGCTTGGATATCAGACGAATTGGCCAGATTAAGGAAGATGCCGATAACATTACTGGAAACCGAGTAAAAGTAAAAGTGGTAAAAAACAAAGTGGCACCTCCTTTCAAGGTAGTTGAATTTGATATTATGTATGGAAGAGGAATCTCTAAATCGGGAGAGATTATCGATTTGGGTGTAGAACTCAATGTGATTCAAAAATCAGGTTCTTGGTTTTCATACAATGGCAATAAATTGGGTCAGGGGCGCGACTCTGTGAAGCAACTGATTGAAGACAATCCTGAGATGATGGAAGAACTCGAGAAAAAAATAAAAGAAAAGATTTCAGCGGGTGCAGACGTCAAGAAAGAAGAAGAATAGATAGATCTTTAAAGTTCAGGGTTGCAATGCGATCCTGAACTTTTCCTTTAAGATTTCAGGTCTTTAGCCTAGCATTCCCTCCCAGTACTGCATTTCTGAGAAAAGATTTTTGAGCTGCGCAGACTTTTCAAAAAGTCCAAAAACAGAAGAGCCAGATCCGCTCATACCTGCGTAAACTGCACCTTTGTTATAAAGTTGATTTTTTATAACTGCGACTTCAGGATACTGTTTAAAAATAGATTCTTCAAAATCGTTTTTTAGCAACCCGTTCCATTGAGCAATGGGTACCTGTAGTATTTCCGCAAGCTTAATTTGCGGCTGTCTTGGGACTACTCCGCTATACGCTTGTTGGGTCGAAATATGGATCGGAGGTTTGACCAAAATCAGCCAAAAATCTTTTAGGCTAATGTCTAGCTGACGTAATATTTCTCCTTTGCCAGACCCAATCTGAGGTTTGTCTTGCGTAAAGAATGAACAGTCGCTGCCGAGTTGTGTGGCATATTTCCTTAGTTGATCGGGCGTCAACGACAAGCCAAAAATAGTATTTAACAACCGAAGAGTAAAAGCTGCATCGGAGGATCCTCCTCCCAATCCTGCACCGATCGGAATAATTTTGTGAAGATGGATCTTAACCGGCCCGATGTCAAAATCGTTTTTTAATAGCTCGTAGGCTTTTAAACAAAGATTTTCCTTTGCTATTCCCGGAATGGCATTCCCAGAAAAAGTCAATTCTGTTTCTGTTGCCGGTATAATCTCTAAAATGTCAGTCCAAGGAATCGGGTAAAAGCAGGTTTCAATGTTATGAAACCCATCTTCTCTTTTTGAAAGGATGTGTAGCCCTAAATTAATCTTGCAAGGAGGAAATGCAATCATCTACACTTTCCAACGAATTACTACTTTGAAAGTCGATCAACCATTTGCTGTGTAATACCTGAGGATGAAAAACCTCCATCATGCATCAAATTTTGCATCGTCACCATGCGTGTAAAATCAGAGAACATGACGGTGATATAATTCGCGCAATCCTCAGCGGTTGCATTTCCGAGAGGCGACATCATTTGAGCAAAGTCAAAAAACACATCAAAACCAGATATCCCCGCACCTGCAGTGGTTCTGGTGGGCGATTGAGAAATGGTATTTACTCTAACTTTTTTGGCGGTGCCATAGCGCTGGCCATAACTTCTTGCAACTGATTCCAACATGGCTTTTGCCTGCGCCATGTCAGTATAATCAGGATAGGCCCGTTGTGCAGCGATGTAACTGAGGGCAACTACCGAAGCCCATTCATTTAGCGCATCTAATTTCTCAGAAGTCTGCAATACTTTATGAAAGGAAAGGGCCGAGATATCCAGTGTTTTCAAATACCAGTCGTAGTTCATATCCCCATATGACTTTCCTTTTCGTATGTTCGGACTCATACCTATGGAATGAAGAACAAAATCCAACTTACCTCCCAAGACCTCCATCGACTTGGCAAAAAGATTGGTAAGGTCTTGTTCTGAGGTCGCATCAGCTGGGATTACTTCGGCATGGCAAACAGCAGCCAATTCATTGATTTTGCCCATTCTCATAGCAATAGGTGCGTTGGTGAGCGTAAAAGATCCCCCCTCTTCTTTAATCTTTAGTGCGGTTTTCCATGCGATTGAATTCTCATCCAATGCGCCAAAAATAATCCCCCGTTTGCCCTTCAGTAAGCCGTTTGCCATATTGATTTCAGTTAAAACAAGTGCAATTATACAAAATCAAAACACTTCTGAGTTTAAGCAATATCAACTATTATCGCCTTGATTTCTTGATTTTAGGCTGGCGAACATGTAATTTTTCTGTATGATTTACCTCAAGATCGAAAGATTCTGTTACTTTTGACAAACCTAAAAACCTCAACAAAAATATGCAGCACGAATTTGTACTCACCTGGGATCGATACATGGACTATGGGGTGATCGCCTCAGTAGCGTGGGCTATTCTTATTTTCCTCTATCATGAATTTCGAGTGCTCCAAATCAAAGACTACAAAGAGAAATATGACTATGTTAACCTCCATGAGATCCGTTATTTTTGGTATGCAATTTTAGGGCTGATCTTCGCTGCCGCTTTTTATGCTAACTCAGTGGCCACTGAACAGATTTTAACGAAAGGGGATCTTTGGTTCTGGGTACGCATTTTTATAACTGTTTGCTTTGTGGTCATTTTCTATTTTGTTTTTTACAGTATGGTTAGAATCTACTATCCGCGCTCAGTTGAAAAAAGACTTGTAAAACTACGGAATACACCCAGGGTTTCCCCGGAGGGAAATGCGATGCGTAAGCTGGAAGAAACAGAAGAAGATGCTCATTTGGACGCTGGCCAAATTGCAGAAGAAGCAACCGTACACTCGGTAGACTATGATGTTTGGCTAGATGATAAAACAGGCTACAAAAAGATAGAAAAGTACGATAGTTATTTGCATGCGGAAGAATGCAGCGAGTGTGGCTTTTTTACGTTAAAGATTGATAAAGAAGAGCTTGAAGTTAAGCCCACTGCCGATGAGCCTGGTTTACTTTTAAAGCATTACAAGTGCAGCTATTGCAATCACCGCGAAGCTAAGGAAATAAAAATTGCGAAATTATCGACTAACGTGGCCTAATGGGCGTAAAATTTAAGTCTTAAAAGCCCCACGTTAATGGGGCTTTTTCTTTAATAATTAAGCAAGTTAAATTGAACCAAAGCCCTAACTCTCCTATTGGAATTTTTGACAGCGGTATCGGGGGACTGACGGTAGCACATGCAATTCATCAGCAATTGCCTCACGAGCAAATCATCTACTTTGGTGATACGGCACATCTTCCTTATGGCGACAAGTCAGAAGCAGCGATTCAGGCCTACTCGATAAAAATTGTTGATCTTTTATTAGAAAAAGGATGTAAAGTAATTGTCATTGCTTGCAATTCGGCCAGTTCAGCAGCCTACGAATTACTAAAAGAATATGTGGGCCGACAAGCCCATATCATCAATGTGATTGATCCTATGGTTGAGTTAGTAGCTTCGAGCTTGGCAGATAAAAAAGTGGGACTAATTGGTACCAAACGAACAGTTCAATCTGGAATTTACACGAGGAAAATTAAAGAGATTAACCCTAAACAAGATATTTGTTCACTTGCCACACCTTTACTAGCACCCATGATCGAGGAGGGCTTTTTCAATAGTCAAATTAGCCACGAAATTATCGCCAACTATCTTTCTGATCCACTATTGAATTCAATCGATGCACTTATCTTGGCGTGCACCCATTACCCGTTGATCCACAAAGAGATTAACGACTTTTACCAGGACAAAATCATCACATTGGACTCTGCTTCGGTTGTTACCAAAAAACTTTCATGTTACCTATCAGAACAAAATCTAATGAATACGTCTACAAAACCTGTTCATCATTTTATGGTGTCTGATTTTACTGAGTCCTTCGAGGCCTCAACGAGGATATTCTTTGGGCACGAGGTAAAACTCGAATGGTATCCGCTTTGGAAGCAGGACTTTTAAAGAAAGCCATGTAGGTTTTAAGGAATAATTGTACATTTTATTTGTTTGAAAAAACAGAAATTAGCGACCAGAACTAAATTACCATTAACGTGTCAAAACGCCCGTTTTTCCTTTTCATCGTCCTTCTGATTTCTGTTACTGCCTTGCACGGGCAATCTAAAGTTGACAGCCTGAATACTCTCTTGAACTCCACAAAAAATGATTCAACAAGAGTCGTGATTTTGCTTCAGTTGTCCTCTGAATACCAATTCATAGAGCTTGCAAAATCAGAAGAACTAGTCGACAATGCACTCAAAATTGCTGAAGCCGAAAATTTGTTGCCTTCCAAAGCGGAGGCCTACAAAGAAAAAGCATCACTCGAAAGTATCAAGGGGGACTATACCAGCGCAATTAAATACAATGACCTAGCCCTTTCAATTTTTTTCCAACTGAAAGATAGCGTGAGCGTTGCCAAATGCTATAACAATTTAGGTACGAATTATTTCGGCCTAGGAAAATTTGATGAGTCATACTTCTATCACACACAAAGCTACCGGCTTGCAACCACTACTGGCGAGAAACTTCAAATAGCTATTTCCCTTCACAATCTTGGGGCGGTCTTCAAGGAACTAGGGCAGTATGACAAAGCGTTCGATTACCTTAAGTTATCTCTCAAATTGAGCAAAGAACAAAAAGATTTGGAAGCACCTGCCTACTACTATAGTGAAGCGGGGGACATTTACATGAGAAAGAACCAGTTTGATTCTGCCCTAATTTCTCTTAACCGTTCTCTAAAATCTTGTCGGGAAGTCAGGCTCATGATTAATGAACTAGAGCCCATCATCCTAATCAATATTGCCAGAACCTATCTACACAAAGACGATAGAACACTTGCTCTTAAATATTATGACAGTGCTTCATCATTGTTTAAAAAATCTGAGAACATTTTTGTTCTCGCAAAAACCGACTTGGGAAGAGGACTCGTGTTTATGAACGAAAAAAAATACAAGGAGGCGCAGGTACTAATGGAGAAGAGTGCTGAGACGGCACATCGGCTAAATGCACGTACCCTTGAAGTGGAGTGTTATCAGAATTTGTCTCAACTCTTTGAAGAAATTGGAGACTTCAAGAAGTCGTTGTACTATTTTAAGCGTCACCAATCGGTGGAGGATAGCTTGTTTAATCAGGGTATGCAGGCCCGCCTTTTTCAAGACCAGATTCGATTTGAAACTTCTTCAAAAGAAGAGCAGATAACTGCCCTTACAAAACAAGAACAACTTCGCAAAGAACAACTTCGCAAACAAGAGCTTGTCCAAAATATCTTAGTCGTAACCACTGCTCTCTGTGGTGTTTTACTGCTGTCTGTTTATCGAAGCGGGCAACGCAGAATAAAAATCAACAAGCTATTGTTGGAACATCAAGACGAGATAAAAAAACGAAGTCAGGAGCTCGAGCAACTCAACCAAGTCAAGGATAAATTTTTCTCTATCATTTCACATGATCTACGTTCACCCATCAACGCGCTATCGGGAATACTAGAGCTGATGGACAAAGACCAAATTTCTCCCACTGAATTTTCTACTCTCAATAAAGAATTACGACTGCAGTTTAATCATACCAAGACGCTTATCAATAATTTGCTCGACTGGACGTTGCTCCAAATGGACAAGCTAAAGATCCAAGTTGAAAAAATTGACTTACATGTTTTAGCAGATAACAACATTAAACTACTGAGCTCACTCCACTACAAAGAAATCAAAATTACAAACAAAGTCACCCCACATAGCTTTGCTCTAGCTGACAGCAATATGATCAATCTTGTGGTCAGAAACTTATTGACCAACGCAATCAAATTCTCTGAGGCTGGAGATTTGATAGAAGTAGATGCAAAACTAGAAGGAGAGAACTACATTGTTTCAGTGAAGGATAATGGAGTAGGCATAAGCCCAGAAGTTCAAAAAATACTCTTTGAAAAGACCAGCGGTTATAGTACACGTGGAACGGCCAACGAAAAGGGAACCGGTCTTGGGTTGATCTTGTGTAAAGAATTTGTGGAACGTAACGGTGGACGAATCTGGTTGGAGAGCGAACTCGAAAAGGGAAGTACGTTTTTCTTTACCATAAAAAAGGGAGCATAAACATACTCCCTTTTTCTAAATTGATTCTCATTAACTAATTCGCTCGAATAGCCAGCACAGGATCGAGTCTTGCCGCCATTGCTGCAGGCACGATTCCCGCTACCAATCCAATGACGGACGAAACGCCTAGACCTAACACGATATTTTTAACTGACAATACCACTTGTAGACTTCCAAAAGGTGCCAGGGTTAGTAGCCAGACCAGAAACAACCCTGCCAATCCTCCAATCAAACTCAAGAAAATGGATTCAAACAGGAACTGAAAAAGAATAAAAAAGTTCTTCGCACCCAGCGATTTTTGTAACCCAATAATGCTTGTCCTTTCCTTCACAGAAACAAACATGATGTTAGCAATTCCGAATCCGCCTACTAACATGGAAAATCCACCGATTACCCATCCTGCCGTTCCGAGCACGTCAAATACCCCACTTATGGCTTTTGCAACTGCCTCCGGGCGATTTAATACAAAGTTGTCTTTTTGCGTAGGTTTCAATCCGCGCTTAACGCGCATCGCTCCTCGAGTCTCATTTTCTAGCTCTACTAAACCAACATCATTGGCAAATCCTTTCAATCCAATATCCGATCCATTTTCATTCCATCGCCCGGTGCCTGTTTGATACAACTTTCGGAATGAATCGTAGGGTATAATGCAGCTAAAATCCCTGCTTGAATTACCAATAAAACTTTCACCTTCTCGCTTTAACACTCCTACGATTACAAATCGAAGATTCTTGACCTTTACATACTTGCCAACCGGATTTTCAAGTTTTGGAAATAAAGCTTGTGCAACTTCAAATCCTAAAATAACTACGCTGCGCCCACTTTCTACCTCATCGGAGGTAAAGTATCTCCCACGTTCCACATTGATCTCAAACAACTTGTCGTAATCCAAAGAACTTCCTACCAATTTGATTTTATTGATAGACGTATTGTCTCCTTTTACCGTAATTTCATCCGTGTCGGCAAAAATAGAAACGGTCTCACCGTTCTTTAGATTGGCCTTCAAAAAGCGGTATTCGTTGTAAGAGGGATTGGGCCTCTTGATATAGTCCTTCCACCAATCTCGGCTATTTCCACCAGTGAAGGGCCATTTACCAACATAGATCACATCACTGCCTAAAAAATTCAGACTATCCCGAATATTCTTTTCCAATGAATCGACCAGCGTGAGTACGGCAATTATTGAAAAAATGCCAATCGTAACTCCCAAAAGGGAAAGGATCGTGCGTAACAAATTGGATTTGAGTGCCTTCCAGGCAAATCCAAGGCTTTCCAGTATGAGTCGAAGTGTAAGCATGCGGTTTTAACGCTGTTTTATATGTTTTGGATTGACAAAGTTCATTTTTATTTCAAGAACCAAACAAATCATTACTTTTGCAACCTCAAATTCTAGAATCTGGAACGTACCAGGTTTATAAAAAGCCCGTAAGCTTATGAAATTATCTGAATTCAAGTTCGATCTCCCCAACAGTTTAATTGCCAACCACCCAGCCGACAACAGAGACGAAGCCAGGATGATGGTGTTACACCGAAGTACTGGAAAAATTGAACATAAAATTTTCAAAGATATCGTCAATTATTTTGATGACGGTGACGTGATGGTGGCCAACGATACGCTGGTTTTCCCCGCACGTTTGTATGGAAGAAAAGAAAAAACAGGTGCAAAGATCGAAGTATTCCTACTCCGAGAATTGAATGCTGAGATGCATTTGTGGGATGTATTGGTCGACCCCGCACGCAAAATCCGGGTGGGCAATAAACTTTATTTTGGCGATGGTGACTTGGTGGCCGAAGTAATTGACAACACAACCTCTCGCGGACGTACCATCCGCTTCCTTTTTGATGGTGACTCTGTAGCTTTTGACAAAATCGTAGAAACCCTGGGAGAAACACCTCTTCCTAAATATATCAAGCGCAAAGTTGAGCCTGCGGATAAGGAACGTTTTCAAACCATTTTCGCAAAAAACAAAGGAGCTGTATCGGCACCTACCGCTGGCATGCATTTTACCAAGCAACTGGTGAAACGCTTGCAGCTGAAAGGTGTTGACATGGCGTATGTCACCATGCATATCGGGTTAGGTACTTTCCGTGCTGTGGATGTTGAAGATCTCACCAAACACAAAATGGATTCTGAGAATTTCATTGTGGGTACCGAGCCGGTGAAAACAGTGAACCAGGCATTGGAAAACAAAAACAAAGTCTGCGCTATTGGAACAACCACCATGCGTACACTTGAATCGGCCGTGTCTGCCAACAACCGCTTGAAAGAGCGCGAAGGCTGGACAGACAAATTCATTTTCCCGCCCTACGAGTTTAAAATTTGCAGCGCGTTGGTGACTAACTTTCACCAACCAGAGTCAACATTGCTCATGATGGCTGCCGCATTTGGTGGTTTTGATCTAGTGATGAAAGCCTACGAAACTGCCAAAAAGGAAAAGTACAAGTTCTTAACGTATGGCGATGCCATGTTGATCGTTTAGGATCAGCTTAAAAAAATAAACAGAAACAGTTGGCACTTACTATGCCAACTGTTTTTTTATTAGCCGCCATCTGAAAGATACTTGTAGTATTGTCAGCCTGAGCCTGTCGAGGGTCATCGAGGTTTCGACAAGCTCAACCTGACACAATTTTTATTTTTGAGATAGCGCGTAACTATTGCTGATTCTGCGTTTTAATAAGGTAGACAAACAGGGAAAGAGCAATCGGATAAATCAGCGTGTAGCCAATGGTAGGCTTGATAAATCCAAGTAGCAACGTGGCGGGCAACAGTAGTAAAAAAATACCACCACCGATAATCAGACCTTTTCGTGGCACGTTCGATCGGTAAATTTGGAGAAGCCGGTAAACTAAAAAAGTAATAATAGTTGCATTAAAGGCAAGCAAAATAATTCGAAGGAACAACATGGTCTTAGAATTTACAGGTAAAACTATACAAGCTATCGGATTTTTCTACCTTCGTTGTAGGCAAATTATCAAACACCTTGAAACTGACAGAACATGCACTTATTGTGGCCGGTGGCAAAGGTACACGAATAAAAAGTGTGCTCCCGAAACAGTTTATTGAACTTAACGGAAAGCCTATTTTACTGCACACCCTCGAGGCATTTATCCGCTACTCCTCTTCTATACGAATTGTGTTGGTGCTACCCGAAGATGATTTTGAGATTTGGAGAAGTATCTGCAAAAAATTTGAATTCAATTATCCCGTCACCTTGCAAAAAGGGGGCGAAACTCGCTTTCAATCGGTAAAGAACGGGCTGCAGAATATAACCGAGGGTTTAGTTGCTATACACGATGGCGTGCGGCCACTAGTAAGCGAAGATATCATTGGTGCCTCCTTTCGATTGGCCGCGATACACAAATGTGCGATTGCTGCAGTGAGGCTAAAAGAATCCATTCGCATGACGGACCAAGATAATACGAAGGCCGTAGACCGTTCACGTTTTCGACTGATTCAGACACCCCAAACTTTTGATGTTTCCTTGATCAAAAAAGCATATGAGCAAAAGGAAGACAATAGTTTTACGGATGATGCCAGCGTGGCTGAGCGAGCGGGTAACATCATTTCTTTGTTTGAGGGAAGTTATGAAAACATTAAAATCACAACGCAAGAAGATTTGATTGTGGCGAAGGCGCTGATGGATGCGCAAGCTTAGTCCTGAGGAGTAGTGAAAAGTTTTCAACGTCTCTAACTTGAACTACGCTCTTTAAAATAAAAAAAGCCCCAACTAGCAGGGCTTCTCGTAGCATTAACTACTAATACTTCCTAACTAATACTCGTCCTCGTTAAAGAAAAAATCTTCTTTGGTGGGATAATCCGGCCAAATCTCTTCAATGCTCTCGTAAGGCTGGCCATCGTCTTCCAATTCTTGCAAATTTTCTACAACTTCCAGCGGTGCGCCCGAGCGAATAGAAAAATCAATCAATTCATCTTTGGTGGCGGGCCAAGGAGCATCTTCCAGATACGAAGCCAATTCAAGTGTCCAATACATAATGTGTTCCCCCTTTAATTTTCCGCAAAAATAGAATTAATTAGATCATTGACAAGAATCAACGGTCGATAGTTACTGATTCATAAAAGTAACCAGCTCGGAGCTCACATACATTGAAAGCAAACAATGGACTATTGAGGTAAAAAAGCCATATTTGCCGTTCAAAAACCTTTCTTTTATCCCATGGCAGACGAAAAAATAATTTTCTCAATGGCAGGCGTAAGCAAGATTTACCCGCCACAAAAGCAAGTTTTAAAGAATATATACCTCGGCTTTTACTACGGTGCCAAAATTGGTGTGCTTGGGTTGAACGGGTCAGGAAAGTCTTCTTTGCTGCGCATTATAGCGGGCATCGATAAGGAATTTCAGGGCGAGGTGGTTTCAGATTTAAGTTTCAGCGTGGGACTGTTAGAGCAAGAACCTCAGTTAGATAAATCAAAAACCGTACGCGAGGTAGTGGAAGAAGGTGTGAAGGAAACGGTTGCGTTATTGAAAGAGTTCGAAGCCATCAACGAAAAATTTGCCGACCCGGAGGTACTGGAAAACCCAGACGCTATGGATAAGCTTATTTCCAAGCAAGCAGAGGTGCAAGACAAACTAGATGCTGTGGATGCGTGGGGATTGGACGCCAAGCTAGATAGAGCCATGGATGCGCTTCGCTGCCCGCCTTCTGACGCAAGAATTGAAGTACTATCGGGAGGTGAAAAAAGACGAGTGGCTTTATGCCGTTTATTGCTACAAGAACCAGATGTTTTGTTATTAGATGAGCCCACCAACCACTTGGATGCTGAATCGGTATATTGGCTAGAGCAACACCTAAAACAATACAAAGGAACCGTGATTGCTGTAACGCACGATCGTTACTTCTTAGACAATGTTGCAGGCTGGATTTTGGAACTAGATCGTGGCGAAGGAATCCCGTGGAAAGGAAATTATTCCAGTTGGCTAGATCAAAAACAAAAACGGTTAGTACAGGAAGAAAAGACAGAATCTAAAAGACAAAAAGCGTTGGTGCGTGAACTAGAATGGGTTCGCATGAACCCGAAAGGGCGCCAAGCAAAAGGAAAAGCGCGTTTGAGCAATTATGAAAAATTGATCAGCGAAGAAGCGAGAGAAAAAGAAGAGAAACTCGAGTTGTTTATTCCTCCAGGTCCGAGACTTGGCAATAAGGTGATTGAAGCCGTTGGTGTGTCCAAGGCCTATGGAGATAAGCTACTCTACGAGAACTTGACTTTTACGCTACCACCTGCCGGAATTGTTGGGATCATCGGACCCAATGGAGCAGGTAAAACAACTCTATTTAAAATGATAACGGGTGTGGAGAAGCCAGATGCGGGAACATTTGCAGTAGGTGAGACAGTAAAGTTTGCATATGTAGATCAAGAACATGACGATTTGAAACCGGACGACACCGTTTTTCAGGCGATAACGGGCGGTGGTGATTTGCTCATGGTTGGTGGAAAGGAAATCAACTCACGCGCCTATGTGAGCAAGTTCAATTTCAGCGGAACGGATCAATCGAAAAAAGTAAAAGAACTATCGGGTGGTATGCGTAACCGTGCCCATTTAGCAATTGCATTAAAGCAGGGCGGAAATCTTTTGTTACTCGATGAGCCAACCAACGATTTGGATATTAATACACTTCGTTCGTTAGAAGAAGCGTTAGAAAATTTTGGTGGCTGTGCCGTTATTATTTCTCACGATCGCTGGTTTTTGGATCGCGTATGTACACATATCTTAGCCTTTGAAGGCGATTCGCAGGTATTCTGGTATGAGGGTACCTTCAGCGAATATGAAGAGAACAAACGCAAACGGTTGGGTGATGAGCAGCCGAAGAGGATTAAGTATAAGAAGCTTGTTAAGTAGAATTTGAAAATTACTCAATTTGAAAATTTGAAAATGGATTACTTCGCAATCACATCAGTCGGTTAGATTTTTGCGTTTCATCATTTTCAAATTTTCAAACCCAAACCTTTCAGATTAATTTCCCTCTTTGTACCACCTGATATTTTTGGATGCGTACATGATCAAACCGATGATCAAGAACAGTCCAATGCTGCCTAACAGTAATGAGTAGTCTTGCAATTGAATAATCACAAAAATGAATGTGTAGAAAAAGGTCATCAGGGAACTGAAGATCACTACCAATTTCTTGGAATCTAAGAAGGTAATAGAATATAAGCTCACTAAGATGACGGTTGCTGACGAAGCAACCAAGTACGCCCAGTTGTAACCAACGTGCTCAGAAAAAGAGAGCAATAAAGAATAATAAATAGTCAACGCTGCCCCCACCAAAATATATTGAAAAGGATGGATGCGTACCTTACGCAGGATCTCCACCATGAATAGGGCAATGAACGTGAGTAAAATAATTAGTTTACTATACTTGGCTGTGCGCATACTCTTTTTGTATTGATCCACAGGAATCAATAGCTTCACACCAAATTCGGACCCGGAAATTTTATGGCCTTCACCTACCCATTGTTGTGAAAACGAGCGATTGTAATGAAGTACATCCCATGATGCTTTGAAACCTGTTTCGGATACATCTCGATTTGATGGTAAAAAATTTCCTGCGAAGCTGGGACTTGCCCATGGACCTTCTACCTTGACGTGAGTGGTTTTACCAACAGGAACAAAATAGAGCAACGTACTCCCCTTCAATCCTAGTTTTATGGAAACTGCCTTTGAAAAGTCATCTGCCTTTTCCCAATTCAAATCGGCAATAACGCCATTTTCAAAAGCAGTAGATGGAGGATAGGCTGGCGCTACAGCCGTAGAATTGTCATATGCGTCTGTCGCTGGTCGGTTGTACAGAACAGATAAACCTATTTGGCTGGTAGGTTCGCAGGGCAACGTAATGCTACCAAGCATGAGTGCAGGGTTTTTACTGATGCCTCGCAAGTCGGTGATGCCCATTATGAGGTGCGCATCTTTCCATAACACATCTTCTTGCTCGACTCCTAATTTTTCAAAATCCGGTTTGCTAAATTCCGAGCTCACTGCAATCTGCGATTCATACACGGCCGCTTCAAAGATGCCTCGGTGCAAAATCTGGGGCTCCACTTTACTTTCTACGTTTAGTTGTTCGGGCAGAAAAAACGCCTGCTCTTCCCATTCGCGGATTTCAATTCCTTCCTTTCCTTTATCTATTTTTTCACGCTTAGTGAAGGGTATTACCAACACAGGGCCTGTTATGGTTTGCTCGCCCGACCATTTACTTGCTATTTCACTGACTACCGATTCCGCCCTTGATTGCCTTTCATAAATCAATGATTCAATCCACGAAGATGGAATCATCAGTATCAGAACCAGAATACCGATGGACATCAATTTAATGGTTACTGATTCTTTAATCCAGTTGTTGAGTCGTTCAAAAACGTTGGGTGCTTCCATAATAAGAGTGTTTAATGGTTGAATAAATAATTAAGTTATTAAAAGTACTTTTTGTTTAAAAGTTAATAGGCAAAAAAAACTACTTCTTCTGCTGTTTAATCAATTCTTCCATGGCGTCAATGTGTTTTTTGAATGCTGCACGGCCGCGCTCGGTAATTTTGTAGCGAGTGTTGGGTTTTTTATCGATAAATGATTTATTCATAGAGATGTATTTTTCGCGCTCTAATGCCTTCAAGTGGGTGGCTAAATTTCCATCGGTAGTGTCCAGCAATTCCTTCAGCGCATTGAAGTCATATGAGTCATTCGCGACCAACACAGAAGTGATTTGCAACCGAGTCCGATGCTCCAGTATTTTATCCAAATTCTCGAAAAGGTTTTTCATTTTTTAGCGATCATACTTATTGTACATTATGCTGCCATATAGGATGTGCAGCATCCCAAATCCAATTGCCCAAAAATACAATCCATACACCGGAAGCACTGCCGCCAACAAGCCCACAACCAATTCGCAGTAGCCAAGGTAACGCACCTCTTCATACAAATTTGCACTGGCATTGATCAAAGCAAGTCCGTAAAAGAGAAGGACAGAAGCAGCTACCACATTGTAGTGACCATGATAAACAAGCACGAGGGTAAAAACTCCGCCTACGATCAGTGGAGTAGCAAGATTCAATAGTAATCGCTTGCTGGTTTCATTCCAAATTTTAGTATTTAACTTCTTCGCTTTGCGAAAACTAAACCACCAACCTGTTATTAGTGAAGCCGCCAAGACAGCTACAGCTAAAACAACCAAGTTTCGCACTACTGGAATATTCCCTTGATAATATTCAACGTTGCGAGCTACCTCACCCGAATAGATCTGGTAATAAGCGAGCGCTGCTCCAATCAGCGCATAGACTCCAGATAGGATTCCTGACAGACCACTCAATGAAATAAATTTTACTGATCGCTCCATCAACTGGCGGATGGATTCAAGGTCTTGTTGGATGCGTTGATTTTCCATTTTAAAAGTACTTTTAATTACAAAGTTAACAAACGAATACTTTGCCACAAGGTTTTACTGACGTTTTTGATAATTTTGGGGGCATTTTTGATTATTCTAGACCAATGTCTTAATATTGCAGTCCCAAATTCTTCCTTAGCTCAGCTGGTTAGAGCATCTGACTGTTAATCAGAGGGTCCCTGGTTCAAGTCCAGGAGGGAGAGCAAAAAAAGGCGCTGCAGATGTGGTGCCTTTTTAATTTTGAGCCTTGCTCAGCAACAATGAAAAATAAGGTCTGCGTCATTCTGCCGTTTCTATTTTTCATCTGTGGCAACTCACTGTCTCAAACAGATTCCCTTGTTCGCGAAAAAGATCTTATCGAAATATTTTCTAAAGTCTTAGACAAGAAAGAAAAGAAGAAATCGAGTGGGGCAAAAGGAAGAGTTTCTTTTTCAATTATCCCCACAACATCTGCGAACGGAGGAAAACGAGTTTTTGTATCCAGTATCAATGCGGCTTTTGTCTTGGGTGACCAAAAGACCACTAACTTCTCCAGCATTTTCTTTTTGCCTTACACCAACTTCTCCGACAATATTGGCTTCGGTATTAAGCAGAATTTATTTACATCCAATAATACGTGGAATTTGCCAGGAGAAATTCGGATCAGCAACCTGGCACAATACACCTATGGGCTAGGAAGTAACACCAACGAACAGCAACGAGTAGACTTGGACTATAACAATTTGAGAATTTACATGAACGCCAACCGCAGTGTAGCGCGCAATTTTTTTGCAGGATTGGGCTTCGAATATGATAATTACTACAACATCAGTTCTGCCGTTGCACCCAATGGCGAAAATGCCTATACAAAATATGAATCTGGTTCACCGAATGCTTCGACAGCTCTTGGATTCAATTTTAACCTTTTACATGATAATAGAAAAAACTCCATTAATCCTGCTGATGGGTGGTTTTCCGCACTGATCTATCGCATCAACCCATTATCTTCTACTGCGGGTCAATGGACCTCACTCTATTTGGATCTTCGAAAATATATTCGAATCCACTCCTCCTCCCGAAAGATCATCGCGATCTCTGGTTTCTATTGGGGCACTGACGGCACGGTTCCTTACTTGAATCTTCCGGGAACACAGCTGGAGTTTTATGGGCGATCAGGAAGAGGGTATTCAGCCGGTCGCTTTCGTGGAAAAGAAATGCTTTACCTAGAAAGTGAATACCGCTTTGATATTTCCAAAAATGGGTTCTGGGGAGGTGTTCTTTTTCTAAACGCACAATCATTATCTGATAGCGACAACAATTTTACAGCTATCAACCCGGCTGGCGGTTTTGGTGCACGAATAAAATTCAACAAAACGTCAGAAACAAACCTTACACTAGACTTTGGTTTTGGCAAAGACTCCTTTGGCTTTTACATCGGCCTTGGCGAGTTTTTCTAACTATGCATCTATTTTACCACTTCAAAATAAAGAAAGCTGCTGATCTTTACTTTTAACGAGCTGCGTGCTGCTTACAGCACCGTTAGCAGCCACAATTTGGTAGACCTCCGTGGCAGAAGTTCGCGGTGCCACAATTATCTGAGTGCTACCCGCAACACTTGAAAACAAACTTTCCACAATCTCAGGCTTATTGTTATTCTTTGAAAGATGTGACAGGAACAAATGACTCATAAAAATTGGCCTATGTTTTAGAAACAACTGCAATGCCTCCTTATTTGAAAGATGCCCAACTCCTCCGCGAATTCTATTTTTTAAATGTTGTGGGTAGCCTCCCTTCTCCAACATCTCTTCATCGTAGTTCGATTCCAGAAAAGCGGCATGGCACAACTGAAAACCTTTTGTCAGATGCTCGCATACTCTCCCAGAATCTGTAAATACTCCGACATTTACCCCACCCTGAGAAACAATGAAACTATGTGGATCGTTGGCGTCATGTAATTTCGGAAGCGCCACAACAGCCAAATCACCTACGTACACAGGCTCGTAGGCGGTGAAATGAACAGCCAAACTTTCAGTCCACTCTAATGACTGATTTTTTCGCGTGGCTGATGTAACGTATATGGGAATCTTATATTTCTTGACAATCTTGTGCAGTCCATTGATATGGTCGGAATGCTCGTGGGTAATAAATATCGCTTTCACTTTTTGCATTGAAAGCTCTAGCTGCTTCATCCGTTGCTCTGTCTCCCTACATGAAATACCTGCATCAATCAGCACCGCTTCGCTTCTATTGCCGATGTAATAGCAGTTGCCGTTACTACCTGAATTTAGTGATGCTACCTTGAGTGACATTCTTCGAAGATACGGTATTCGTAGAAACTTATTTTTTAAATTTATTCATCAGCGCTGCCATCTTCTCTTCCATGCTTACCTCGCGCACAAGTTCCTTTTGTTTGGGCTTAGGCAACCCCTCTGATTTCATTGGCTGATGACTACCCTCCTTTTTTGAAGACACGTTAAATGGATCAGTCTTCAACGATAGCGCAATTCGTTTTCGTGGAACATCCACTTCCATTACCGTCACCTTTACTTTTTGTTGAACAGCAACCACCTGGTTGGGGTCTTTCACAAAACGATCCGCTAAATGGCTGACGTGAACCAGACCATCTTGATGGACGCCAATGTCAACGAACGCACCAAAGTTGGTGACGTTAGTAACGATTCCCGGTAGCACCATTCCCACTTTCAGGTCTTTGATCTCATTTACTCCTTCCTGGAAAGCAAACGCCTCAAACTTTTCTCGTGGATCGCGGCCAGGCTTTTCCAGTTCCGAAAGAATATCATTGAGGGTGGGGAGACCTACCGATTCACTCACGTACTTTTTTAAATCCAACTTCTTTCGAAGGTCACCACTTGTCATCAAGTCACTGACTGTACAGCCCAGGTCTGTTGCAAATCTTTCCACCAACTCATACCTCTCTGGGTGAACAGCACTTTTGTCCAACGGGTTTTTTGCATCGCGGATACGCAAAAACCCAGCACATTGCTCAAACGCCTTCTCACCCAGCCGTGGGATCTGATGTAATTCTTTCCTTGCTTTAAATGGGCCATGCTGATTACGATAATCAACTATACTTTTCGCCAATTGTGGACCAAGTCCTGAGACATAAGACAGCAATTCTTTACTTGCGGTATTTACCTCCACTCCAACGGAGTTTACACAACTCATCACCACATCATCCAAACCAGCTTTTAATTTTCCCTGATCTACATCATGCTGATATTGGCCCACCCCTATTGACTTCGGGTCAATCTTTACTAACTCAGCAAGCGGATCCGTGAGTCTTCTTCCGATAGAGACGGCACCGCGCACGGTGAGATCGTGATTTGGAAATTCTTCGCGTGCCACCTCAGAAGCAGAATACACGGAAGCGCCACTTTCATTTACCATCACCACCATAATATCAATTGGCAAGCCTGTTGATTTCACAAAACTCTCCGTCTCTCTGCTGGCCGTTCCATTTCCAATGGCAATGGCCTCTATTTTAAATCGATCGCAAAGGCCCAATACGATAGTAGCAGCCTGCGAGGTTTGGCGCTGTGGTTCCAGTGGATAAATAACTGTATCAAAAAGTAACTCGCCTTGAGCGCCCAAGCAAACAAGTTTAATTCCACTTCTAAAACCCGGATCAAAAGCGAGCACTCGCTTTTGACCCAGCGGTGAAGCGAGTAACAATTTTTTTAGATTGGATGAAAATACTTTAATAGCTTCTGCATCAGCCTGCATTTTCGTTTCCAGTCGTAGCTCACTCTCCAACGTTGGCTTTAGCAGTCTTTTGTAGCTGTCCTTAATGGCCAATTTTACTTGCTCGCCTGCCGAAGAACTCGTCTTTACAAATTGATTTTCTAAATGTTGAATGACCAATTCTTCGGTGGGCGCAATGTCCAACATTACAATACCTTCTTTTTCAGCCCTACGCATGGCCAACAACCTATGAGAGGGTGTTTTTTTGATTGGTTCCTTCCAATCAAAATAGTCTTTGAATTTCTGCGCCTCCTCGCTTTCGGCTTTTGATTTTATGACGGTAGCGTGTATGCTGCCATCTTGCCAAAAAAGATCTCGAACATTTTTTCTAGCCTCGGGATTTTCGCTGATCCATTCAGCAATAATATCCCGCGCACCATCGATAGCATCCTGTTCTTTGACTACACCCAGTTCTATGTTGATAAACTGCGAAGCCAATTCCTCGATGTTGATTGCTCTTTGCTCAAAGATCTGATTGGCCAAAGGCTCTAGTCCTTTTTCCTTTGCTGCAGTTGCTCTTGTCTTTCGTTTTGGCTTGTAAGGTAAATAGATGTCTTCTACCTCAGCCAATGTTTGCGCACGTTCAATCGCTTTGGTAAGGGCGGGCGTGAGCTTTTCTTGTTTTTCGATGGATTTCAAAATGGCCTCTTTCCGCTTATCTAACTCCACAAGCTGTTCGTGCCGATCTCGAATCGCAGCTAACTGCACTTCGTCCAGGCTGCCGGTTTGCTCTTTGCGATAGCGTGCCATAAATGGAATGGTAGCACCTTCTGCGAGTAGCATTATCACAACTCCTACCTGGTTGGGAGAAATATTTAGCTCTGTCGCAATTTGTAGACTGTTTTTTTCCATGAAACGCAAAGTGTATCTTAATAGTAAATAGGGCTGCAAAAATACGGAACGAAAGCATAGGCGAAAGTCTTTATTGGCAGGTTTCAAAAAAATATTTTAGCGGAGTTTCCGATGCACTGGCAGGGAAGATTAAAAGTCCATCGGTCAGCTAGTTGACAAACCTTTTAGGCACAGTTTGCGTAATGATTCTCTATGAAAAAGTTAGTTATATTTTTCTTGTCATTGTGGAGCTTTGGGTTGAGTGCCCAACAGAACCCAGTGGTTGTTGAACTGTTTACCTCGCAAGGCTGCTCCAGTTGCCCCGCAGCGGACAAAAATCTGACTTCGATACTTCAGAAAGCAAATGACTTGGGAAAACCTATTTACGGACTATCCTTTCATGTAGATTATTGGAACTATCTAGGTTGGAGGGATCCTTACAGTCAAAAAGCGTTTACCGATCGGCAACGAAGTTATGCACAAGAGATGAATCTGCGTTCAATCTACACGCCACAGTTAGTGGTGAACGGAAAGACCGAAACTATCGGTTCCGATACAGACGCAACTAAAAAATTGATTGCACATGCATCGTCACAAAAGCCATTGTACTCCATTCAAATTGATGAAATAGCTGTAGGTGAAAACAGTTTATCTTTTACCTATTCACTAGATCGAACGCCATCTAACGAAATCATTAATATTGCTATTGTTGAAAAAGATTTCGAAAACATGGTGCCTCGTGGCGAAAATGGAGGTCGAAAACTCCATCATGATAATGTGGTCAGATCGTTCGTTTCTAAACCGCTGGTGCAAAGCCAAAAAGTAGAAATAGATCTACCTGTGGGTAATATTGAAAAGACATCTGTTGTTGTATACATCCAGGACCAGAGGATGCATGTTGTAGGCGCAATTGCTAAAACACTCAGGTAATAGTAAATCAATTAGCTCCTTTCGGCAATCATTTCACTTACGATTTTTGCACTAAGCAATCCGAGAGGGATACCTCCACCCGGGTGCACGCTGCCACCACAGAAATACATATTCTTGATGCGGCTGCTTTCGTTGGCATGGCGCAAGAAAGCCGCGAATTTATTGTTGGAAGAATTGCCATACAATGAGCCACCAGAGGAACTTGTTCGTTGTTCAATACCGTATGCATCGAGCGTATCTTCGATTTCAATAAATGATTCAATGTCTGTTTTTAATATCCGGTTGATCTTTGCCACGATTTGCTTTCTCATTTCTTGCACATATTCGATCGGTTGAGCGGACGCATTGTGGGGTACGTTGACCATGACAAACCAATTTTCGCAGCCTGCCGGAGCATCTGTTGGCGTCACTTTTGAGGTGATATTAATATACGTAGTAGGGTTCTCATAGGGTCTCTTTTCGCCAAACACTGTTTTAAATTCCTTCTCCCCATCATCACCAAAAAGAATATTATGAAGCCCCAACTCTTTAAACTCCTTTTTTATACCCCAATAAAAAATCAAAGCGGAGAGTGACTTTTCTTGATTCAGGATTTTTGTGGGATAATACTTTGGGTCGAGCAATTTGGTGTAAACGTGCTTAATGTCTGCATCACTCACTACCATATCCGCAGCTATTTCGCCAGCATTGGTAACTACTCCTGTCACTTGATCGTTCTCTGTCTTAATCTTCAGCACACGGGTATTCATTACGAACTCTGCGCCTAGCTTCAGGCTCAATGTATGTAAGTGTTTGGTAATGTCATGCATTCCTCCCTTTGGCGCAAAGGCGCCAATGTTGTGTTCCAGGTGTGCGATGATGTTGATTAGGGCAGGCGCCTGAAAAGGATCGGATCCATTGTAGGTAGCAAAGCGATTGAAAAGCTGAATGGTCTTTTTATTTTTAAACCTGGCAGAATTCGCTTCGTTCATTGTTTTTCCCAATTTCAACTTTCGAATATTCCAAAGTGCTTTGGCCGTTTTCAAGTTGAGAAAATTAGACAGCTTATGCAGTGATTGCTGCATAAACAGATCGGAGGTCAGTTCGTAGGCGGTGGCACTATACTTTAACTGATCGTACACAGATTGCTTTGTCTCGCCCAACTTTGTAGCCACTTCGGTAGCAAACTTCTCTTTATCTACGTAGGCAATTAAGTTCGTTCCGTCTTCATAGAAGTAGTTGCAAATCCTGTCTAGTTTTACGTATTCAAACTTATCGTCCTGACGGCTTACTTTTGTAAGATCTTCAATCAAGTTTGGCAATGTGAAGACGGACGGCCCCATGTCAAACCGATAACGCCCGATATCTTTGGAGGTTAATTTGCCTCCCACGTAGTCATTTGCCTCGACAACTGTAACGCGATGCCCAGCAGCACTAAGACGTACTGCAGCCGCTAACCCTGCCACTCCCGACCCAACAATAACAATTCGCATTTGCGCCATATACTATATACCTCAATACATTTTTAAACCTAACAGCCTACTACATTCTTATGTTTCGCCTACTAGCTATTTCGTGCAAAAATAAAAAAACCTTGCTAATACAGCGTATCAACAAGGTTTAGTTCATTTTCAGATTGCTTCTATCCAGTGGCCCAAGTCTTTCCATTACCTGCTTCATTCAACGGAATACAGCCATTGTATTTGCCAGGCACAGGTTCGTATTGAAGTACTTGTGTCGCGCCAGGCTCTGACGTAAAATAGCCCAACATCGTCAGTTCTTTTGCAGTCCAAATGAATGGTCTTTTTGCGTCTTTGTTTTCTTTCTTCTCTTCAATCGCTGCTTGCAATGCCTTGGTGGTTAACGAAATTTGATCTTCTGGCTTACAATAAATGAAGCTGTCTCCAAATGATTTCTTGGCTGCTTCATCAAAAGCAGTTAATCCGGTGATAAAAAAATCTTGATCTTCCTTCTTATAACAGTGGGCAAGTATCCGATCGATGAAGTTAGGTACTCCAACTTCCTTGGCGCCAGGCGTATCGGTTTTCGGCAAAATGATTTCCGCCAATTCACTAACCAGTCGAGCCTGATCTTCGGAGAAAAAAACCGGCTTATAGGTTAGGTCGGGTGTTGACTTACAACCATTTAGAATGCCCGCAATAGCGGACGCTGAAACAGCAGCGCCCATCAATAAAGCGGTTTTGCGCAGTGCTTCTCTCCGATCGATTAATTGATTCATGTCTTTTATGATTTAATCGTTACAAGTTTCCCTTTTTCAATTCACTCAGTGCATAATCTGTCGCACGCGCAGTAAATGCCAAGTAGGTCAACGATGGATTTATACAAGCGGCTGACGTCATGAAAGACCCATCAGTTACAAATACATTTTTACAGGCATGCACTTGATTCCACTTGTTGAGCACTGACGTTTTAGGGTCTTTGCCCATACGAGCTGTGCCCATCTCATGAATGCCCAAGCCTAAACCAATGGGGCGATCATAGGGCCTGATATTTTTTATCCCGGCCGCCTCCAGCATTTCGGCAGCATCATTTTTCATATCAATACGCATTTTAAATTCATTGTCTTTCAAACCCGCATCGAAAAGTAAGGTAGGCAGTCCGTTGATGTCTTTCTTATCTTTATTAGTCACCACTTTGTTTTCATGATACGGAAGCACTTCTCCAAATCCTTGTATGCCGATTGTCCAACGTCCTGGTTTAGCAACAGCATCTTTCAGTTCTGCTCCAATGGTTAGTTCAGCAACCAACCCATCCCAACCCTGGCGACTAGCTCCACCCTGGTATCCAAAACCTCTCAGGTAGTCTCGTTTATCTTTACCCACATTTCGATATCTTGGTATGTAAACACCATTTGCTCGTCTTCCAAAATAATACTTATCTTCAAAACCCTCGACATCTCCATCGGCACCCGCACTCAAGTGGTGATCCATAATATTACAACCCAACTCTCCACTATCATTACCAAATCCGTTTGGAAAGCGGTTGGAGATGGAATTCATCATAATAAAAGTGGAGCCAAATGTAGAGGCACACAAGAAAATGATCTTTGCATAGAATTCCATTTGCTCGCCCGTGACACCGTCAATGACTTTCACCCCCGTTGCCTTGCCTTTCGCTTCATCATAGATAACTTCATAAACTACTGAATTGGGGCGAAGTGTCATATTCCCCGATTTTTCCGCTGCAGGCAATGTGCAAGAGACACTACTGAAATAGCCACCATAAGGGCAACCTCTACTACATAAATTTCTAAATTGACATTGCCCTCTCCATGGAGTGTGTGGAAGTGGTGCAGTAGCATGCGCAGTCCGGCCGATCGTCAAAAGGCGACCAAACTTATCTTTCATCGATTTTTTCAATTCAAGTTCTACACAATTCAACTCCATAGGGGGTAGAAACTTGCCGTCTGGCAGAAATGGATAATTCTCATTCTGCCCACTCACACCAATGTAAGATTCTACATAATCATACCACGGTGCCAAATCTGCATACCGAACAGGCCAGTCCACCCCATGTCCATCTTTTGCGTTGGCTTCAAAATCTAAGTCACCGAAGCGATAGCTTTGGCGACCCCAGGTAATGGATCTTCCTCCTACGTGATAACCACGCATCCAGTCAAAGCGGGTTCCTTCTTTTTCGGTGTAAGGGTGCTCCAAATCATTAACAAACCAATGCTTGGTAGACTGTTTTACCGTGTAGCCTGTTCTATTTTGAACGCCCTGCTTTTGTAAGTCCTCTTGAGTTGGCCTATCTGCATTTTCAAATTCCCATGGGTCTTTCGTTGCGGTGGGGTAATCAGGATGCTTTACATCGCGCCCCCGTTCCAATACCAACGTCTTCAGGCCTTTCTCCGAAAGTTCTTTGGCAGCAAAGCCCCCGCTAATCCCTGTACCTACCACAATGGCATCGTAGGTGTTTTTCTTCTCTGCTTCTGTATTCAAATTCATCGGTTATTTTTTTGAAAAGTGTAACTCTTACTTGCGAACATAAATTTGAGCTAAAAGGTAAAAACTTTTACTTAAACCCTGTCCCCGTTTATCACATTTTTTAGTTAACACCTAAAAATCCCGTTCAATCCCCAACCCAAAAAGAGCAAAATCATATTTGACCGGATCGGTCGTATCTAACACCCGCAAACTATCGGTCAATTCGAGTGCCGTTTCCCAGTCAACCTGCTTTCTTGTGATCAATCTCAGTTTGCGCGCAACCCTCTCAACGTGCAAATCCAAGGGGCAAATGAGGTTGGTAGGGCTAATCCTTTGCCATATTCCGAAATCAACCTTTCGATTATCCGAACGAACCATCCATCTCAAATACATATTCAGCCGCTTACACGCTGACTTTCGTTCCGGAGTAGAGACATGCTTCTTTGTGCGAGCTGGAAAATCGGGTAGACTAAAAAATTGCTGATGAAAATGAATCAACCCACTCCCCACTTCACTCGTGTTAGGAAGAAACACATCCTCTAGTGAATCATGCTGCCGATAAATATTCTGTAGTGCAGCAATGAAATAAAGTGCGTCAGTGGTGTTGAATGTGCGATGTTTGAATTTCTCAAAACGCCTGAGTTCTTTAATCTGATGATGACGTACAAACTCATAAGGAGAATTGTCCATCAACGCTAGCAATTCGTTACTTTTCTTTACCACTGTGACTCTTTGCCCCCAGGCTAACACAGCTGCCAATAAACCGGCAATTTCAATATCTTGTTTTTTTGAATATTGGTGGGGAATAGAGATGGGATCTAGCTCAATAAAATTGGGTCGGTTAAAATGATCTACCTTTTCATCTAGAAAGTCTTTGAGGCCAAGAATGTGTTGACGTTTCCTGGACGTCATTGGGAATCTACGTTCATAAATACTTCTTGATTCCTTTTCATTTCTCTGAAAATCTAATCTCCACTCTACGATTGATGGCATGTGCGGCTTCATCTTTGCCCTGTGTCAAGGGCTTCGACTTTCCTTCACCTTTTGTAGTGATTCGATTGGCCGCTACCTTTGCCTGGATCAAATAGGCAGCAACATTCTCCACTCGTTGTTTGGATAAACGCAGGTTATATTCGTCAGAACCTCGTTCATCGGTATGACCTGTTAATTCAATTTTCCATTTTGGTCTCGCTTGAATCACCTCCAACCATTTGTCCAATTCAGAAAATGAATGGGGCACCAATTCAGATCGATCAAACTCAAAAAAGATATTTTTCAACACATACGTTTTATTGATCTCTATCTCCGGATAGCCAGAGATGACGGGTATTTTCTCGAGCGGAGGCACATCGAGCGGAATGACTCTCACATCATCAATAAAATAATAGGCCGCTTGGTTGAGCATTGCTTCTTTCGCTTTCGAAAACTTGATTTGGTATGTACGTGTCGTCTTGTTGTCAGAAAAATTGCCGATAGTCAAAAAACGTTCGCCCCCTTTTGCTTGCCACTCGATTCCGCACTTTGCCCAAACGCCTGTGTTTCGGGTGTATGCGGCTGGCAAAACTAACTCGTAGGTTGGCTTGGAATACACCACAAAATCATCATTTCGCCTATTTGCAGAATCGCCCAAAAAAAAGCCGATACGATCAATACTAAATTTAGAGTTGGATGAAAGTTTATAATAAAACTCTATGTAGTATTTACCGCCCTTTTTCATCGGTGCTGTTAATTCAGTTTGCAAATACTCGCGATAGCCGGTATTCGTAAAACAATAAATACCCGAATAGCCTTTACCGGTATATGCTTTTGAATGTCCCGCCCAATTCGTGGGTACTCCTGCATCTCCTTTGCTGCACGTATTGTACAGATCAGGGGTGCCTCTATTGGCCGACACCCAGCCTGGCGCCAGGCTGCCATCTTTTGCAAGACTATAAGAACCCGGGCACGTAAAATATTCTTCGAAGCTCCCGTTGCGAACCATGTTTTGCGAAAAAAGAGATGAGGAAACCAGCAGTGACCCTAGGAATGCAAAGCGACAACCATTTTGAATCACAAGACCTTACTTAAAGTAAGTCAGTTCAATCCTAAACTTGGCTTCTGTTGCCCCGAGTCGATCATACGCGGACTTAGAAATCCGAATAACGATGTCTGGGCTCGCAGAGGGTGGTAACGCACCCGTGATGCGTACAAATACTTCCTGGCTTGTCGTTTCATTGCGAACTTTCAAAATAGTACCCGGCTTAATCGATCGATGCAGCGCAAGGTATTTTCGGTTTGCTTCGGTGCCCTCCATCAATTCAGCCATACCTGATTCTTTCACTTCATCGGTTCCAATTACATTTTCGGAGATTTTTATGCCTGCAGTTGAGGCGCTTATTGGTTTTTGCGCAGTTTCTGTAAT
Organism: Cyclobacteriaceae bacterium; assembly: GCA_031400595.1. Classification (GTDB taxonomy): domain Bacteria; phylum Bacteroidota; class Bacteroidia; order Cytophagales; family Cyclobacteriaceae; genus ELB16-189. The sequence continues at coordinate 5,902 of JANNQG010000010.1, read as the reverse complement.
TGTTTGAGTGCTATACTTTGGTTGAACGACCAATAAAATCTTCCCTACGGGCAACTCATCCTGTAGATTATTCCACTCTTTTAATTGCTGTACCGTGATGCCGTACTGCCGGGCAATAGAATACATAGTTTCCTTCGGAGCCACGGTATGCATGGAACTTGCTGATTTCATTTCGGTTGGCACCGGGGCTGTTACTACTTTTGATGCAGAGGGAATAATTAGTTCTTGGCCCAATGCAAGGCTGTTCTCTGCTAGTCCATTTGCTTTTTTAAGATCCTCTACAGAAACATCGTATTGACGAGAAATGGAAAACAATGTTTCTTTAGCCGCCACCACATGTCGTCTTCCCTCTTTCATTTCCGGTTTTGCCTTTGGAGTGTAGGGAACTTTGAGGAGACGGCCGACAGAAATGCCGCCCTCTGAAGTTGGATTACTCTCTAAAATCGCAGTCACGGGCACACCATATTTCCTGGAAATCGAGTAGAGCGTCTCTTTTGCATCTATCTGATGAATAATAAATTGCTTTCCATTTATCGTTTCTACACGCAACGAGTCAGATGTTGACGAGGACCAAGAGAGCAATACAAACAACAGTTTTACCATAATGCTGAAACAAAGCGAAAAGTTACCAAATTATAGAGCGCTATTCAAATTCAAAATTCCCTTAGTCTCCACTAATAAAAAGGAACCTTGCCAAAGTAAAAACGTTAATTGGGTGAAGTCTATTACTTTTGTGTTAAACAATCCTTAAAAATGAAGAAGCTAGCGTTAATTACATTGGTATTTCTCGTTTTGCTAACACCCGTGTCGAAGGCGCAAACGGCAAAATCAAAAGTCATGGTGATGGAAATCAAAGACGAAATTGATCCGCGCACGCTTCGCTATGTCAAATTAGCGCTCGAAAACGCTGAAAAAATAAAGGCAGACTACGTGGTCATTGACATGGATACCTATGGAGGGGTGCTCACCGATGCTAAAGAAATCGTGGATTTAATCATGGATTTTAAAAAACCCATTTGGGTTTATGTTAACTCCGATGCGGCATCTGCAGGCGCTTTGATTTCGATTGCGTGCGATAGTATCTATATGTCACCCGGTGCAACCATTGGTGCGGCCACGGTTGTCGAAGGAGCAGGAGGTCAAGCTGCACCCGATAAGTATCAAGCTTATATGCGTGGCATCATGCGCTCGACAGCAGAAAAAAATGGAAGAGACCCTAGAATAGCCGAAGGTATGGTGGATGAGCGAATTGTCATTGATAGTATTAAACAAGAAGGACGCGTCATCACGTTCACTACCAAAGAAGCGTTAAAGTATGGATTCTGCGAAGCTCAGGTAGAAACGATACAAGAAATACTCAAACGAAATAAGGTAACGAACTACGAATTGGAGACCTTTAAACTTGGCGCCACTGAAAAAATTATTGCATTTGTGATTAACCCTTTTATTAGTGGGATTCTAATCCTCATCATCCTTGGTGGAATTTATTTTGAACTTCAAACACCGGGTGTCGGGTTTCCTATTATCGCCTCTATCACTGCTCTGACCCTATACCTTGTGCCTTACTATCTAAACGGGCTTGCTGAATATTGGGAGATCATCGCACTTTTTGTGGGGATCTTGCTGCTGATGGCCGAGGTATTTGTGATTCCGGGTTTTGGTGTTGCCGGTATTGCTGGAATCATACTGACCGTTATGTCATTGGTGCTAATTATGTTAAACAACGACTTTTTCAATTTCGAATTTGTAGCGATGGGTGACATTATCCGCGCTACGTTTGCTGCAATTGGAGGAATTTCGGGAGGGATGTTACTGCTCTTTTTTGGCGGAGCCAGATTGACAGAAACCAAAGCGTTTCAACGAATGGCGCTCACCGATCAACAAGAGAGTTCCCAAGGCTTTTCAGTAAATACGTCAACAATTGATATGCTTGGTAAAAAAGGATTTTCCCATACAGTCCTTCGTCCAAGCGGAAAAGTATTTATTGATGAGATCGTTTATGATGCCTTCACACGCGGAGAATATGTAGAAAAAGGTGAACCCATTGAAGTGGTTGGGATTGAAGGAGTAACATTGAGGGTTAAGAAATCAATTAGCTGATTCGTCAATTCGTTGATTTCTTTTTTGAAAATGGCTCGGAAGATTATTATAGGTACTCTCTCAATTTCAACAGTTCTCTTTGGTGTCTTGTCCTTCACCAGGTCACTAGTAGATTACAATGAGAATGGAAAATACTTCGATGGTTTGGTTGTTTATGATGTAGCGGATCTAGAAGTTTTTGTTTTGGTCACCCTACTTTTGTTTGCAGCAACTGTAACAGTCATCTTGGTTTGGAAGAAATCTCATAAAAAAGCCGCATGAAAATACTAGGAATTATACCCGCTCGCTATGCGTCCACTCGATTTCCGGGTAAACCACTGGCCGATTTGGGTGGGCAATCAATGATCGAACGCGTTTATCAACAAGCGAAAAAATCAGTTGCGCTTTCAAAAATTGTAGTGGCTACCGAACACAAAGGAATCTTTGATCATGTGATTGCTTTTGGAGGCAACGCGTGTATGACTTCTGAAAGCCACCCTAGTGGTACGGACCGATGCTTCGAAGCACTTACCAAAGAAACAGGATCTTTCGACTACGTGATAAATATACAGGGCGATGAGCCATTCATTGAGCCTCGTCAAATTGATTTATTGGCAAGTTACCTTGATGGAAATACACAGCTGGCCACGCTGATAAAAAAAATTGATACCTACGAACAATTGAATAGCAACAGTGAAGTAAAAGTAACTTTCAATACCAAAAACGAGGCGTTGTATTTTAGCCGAGCGGTCATCCCTTTCATTCAAAAGGTTGATTCGAAAAATTGGTTAGGTCATTTTGAATTCTACAAACACGTAGGGATGTATGCTTACCGGACGGACATCTTAAAAGAGATCACCAAATTGGAAATATCACCTCTGGAAAAAGTAGAATCACTAGAACAATTACGTTGGATGGAGAACGGCTATGTAGTTAAAGTGGCGAAAACAACTGTTGAAACAATGTGTGTAGATACACCTGAAGAATTGGAAATAGCGAAGGAGATACTACGAAGCAGACAATAATTGTAGGACGTAAGATATAAGTAGTAAGACCTAAGACGTCAAATCAAAAAGGGAGGAGTTTATCAAAGAAGCAAGCCTACCCCAAACAACAGGACAAATAAAAGTGTTGACAGGGCCATCTGTTTCAAAAATGGATCCAATTCAGCAGAAGGCTTTGATGATATAGAAATGCCATTGATAACAAACAGCGGTGTTGATAACAAAAACAAAAATTGAAAGGGTGACTGATAACTTATCCCAGAATAAATGGACGCGGTTAGTAGTCCACCAATCAAGAGTGCCCAGTGATATTTGGAAGCGCTGTCTTTTCCGATCCGTACCGGAATAGAAAACTTCCCAGCTGCTTTATCTGATTCTATATCTCGGATATTATTGATGTTCAAAACGGCAATTGAAAAAAGTCCACAGCTAAGTGCCGGGAAAATTTCCGCCCATGAAATTTGGTGAGTGAACAGATAGAAAGAACCCATAACACCTACTAATCCAAAAAAAATCAACACCGATATGTCACCCAGTCCGATGTATCCATAGGGCCGTTTGCCTACTGTATAGCCAATAGCTGCAACGATACTCAACAACCCCAATCCGAAAAACAAAAGTATTCCACGCCAATTTGTGCCGAAGGACAACCACAACAAAAAAATGCCGCTTGCCAAACTAAGCAGTGAAAAAATGGCCACGGCAATTCGCATCTGTACCAACGAAATTGCACCTGATTGAACGGCTCGCTGTGGACCTTTTCGACCCACATGGTCTGCTCCGTTCACGGAATCTCCATAATCATTGGCAAGATTTGATAGTACTTGTAGAAAAATAGTGGTAAGACAACAAAACGAAAAAATCCATCCATCAAATTTTCCCGCATCTGCTGCTAAAAAGCCGCCCATGCCAATGCAGGAAAGTGATAACGGAAGCGTGCGCAGTCGAAAAGCAGTAAACCAGGTAGAAATAGTCATAAGAATTTATCGATTGCAAATATACTACTTCGTTCATTGCATGGTCGACAATTTACGCGCCTTAACACTTAGGTCTTTATATATATTTGATGTCGCCTAAACCGCGTAGTCAAATAGATCTACGATACAGAAATAATGGTTTGCTTTTGATTATTAAAGCTGAGGAATTCCCCCTTGCGCTTGTAAAGCAACAACTGACCAATAGGCGACTGCGTAGAAATCGCAACGTAAGACTGCCCTCCTATTTCCAGTTTGCCTGCGCTAATCGATACATAAAATTTGTTACTATCAGTCACTACAACGCTACCCAAAGTAACTCTATCAGTAGAGGTGCTTTGCCCAATCTGGTTAAGAACAGTTAGCATCTTTTTATTTTCTTCCACTTGCATTGCTGCTTTGTCTCGTTCAAGTTGCGCCATGGCCCGGCCTGTTTCATATTTATCGCCTGCGCTGCTTTTTTCTTCCTGATTGGCCGATTCTTGTGCAGCATCCATCGCCTGTTGAGCCGTAGCCAATCTCTGCTCCACTATTTGCTTGCACTGCATCCAAAGTTGTTCTTTCAAGTGGCTCATCAAATTTGTGTGTTGACTACCTTTCTTTTTCTATAAACCAAGTATCACTTTCAATTTCGCGTAGCCCGTCTTACTAACCGGAATCTGTTGGCCATTTCGAAGGATGGCCAAATGGGTTTCCTTTTGGTAGGGCTCAATCTTTGTGATCTGATTGATGTGCAGGATGTAGGAACGATGTACGCGAACAAACTGAGCGGGGTCTAACGATTGCTCATAGAAATTCATCGTCTTGTTCTTTAAAAAGGAACCTTCCTGCGTTGTGATTTTTACAAAATCGTCATCGGCCTCAATAAACTGAATGTCGTGAATAGGTATAATTTTCACTTTGCTTCCTGTTTTTACCACAATTCGATTTTGTTGAGCTGTCGTTGTGGACATCTCGTTCAGCACACGCTCCATTGGATCTGGACTGGTGGGGGTCAATTTACTTTTCCATTTTAAAATGGCAGAATGAAATCGTTCTTCTGCAACGGGCTTCAATAAATAATCTACGGCATTTGCCTCAAAGGCTTTGATGGCAAATGAATCATAGGCAGTAATAAATACTACAGATGGCTTTTGATCGACTAACTCTAACATCTCAAAGCCATTGATCTTGGGCATTTGAATGTCTAAGAAAATCAAATCCGGTTGGTGTTGCTGGATGGCTTTTAATCCGTCAAAGCCATCACTGCATTCCTGCATCATTTCTAATTGCGGATGTTTTTGTAAATACTCTTTTACAATACTTCTTGCCAGGTGCTCATCGTCAATGATAATTATTTTGCTCATTTTCTGTCTTGTGGAATTTTTACTACGGTTGTAAAGATATTTTCTTTTGCCTCAGTTGTCAGTAAATTGGTTCGGGCAAATAACAAATACAACCTTCTTTGCACCGATTTTAACCCAAAGCCTGTTCCCTTTTGTGGTGATGATGTTTCGGGGTCAAAGGGGTTTTGCACTTTGATGACCAGGTTATCACTGTCTTTACTGGCATACAAACGAATCACCGTTTCCCCCATCGTGTCATACAAGCCAAACTTAATGGCATTTTCTACAATAGGCTGTAATAGTAATGCCGGTAGTTTTAGTTGTTTGGTACTTTCTTCTATTTCAATTTCAGTATTGAGCCGGTTGCCAAATCTTACTTTTTCTATATCTAAATACAATTGCAGGTATTGCAGCTCTTCCTGCAAAGTGACCCATTGCGTTTCTTCTTTTTTAATAGTGCCCCTCAAAAAATCAGAGAGTTGTTGCACCATTTTTCTTGCTTCTTCAGGTCTGCTCCCTA
>JANNQG010000023.1:0-10187 GCA_031400595.1 Cyclobacteriaceae bacterium | reverse complement strand
GATGTTGTTAAGAAATAATGAATGTTTAGAATAAAAGTCAATTATAAAGTCGGGGTTGTCTTGGAAGTCTGAACAAAAGTCCGAGTATATTTTTAGTAGATTCTGCGTCATTTGAAAATTGCTTGCAACGTTTGTGTTTCTGCAGTGGTGCCCTTTCGAAGCCGCGTCCTGTCCCACGAAACAAAACGTTGAACGAAGATAAAACTATAAATTAACTCGTCACGGCACCATTGCAGAAACATGCTGTTGTGGCCAGTTTGCTTTCTCTACTCTTTCTATCCAAAGATTTTAAGTCCGCCTATTAAAATGATAAACAACGGCATGAACCGAGCAATTTTTTTGCTTGTCAGGTTGCTAATGTAAAGTCCGCTTGAGATAAGCAAGTCATTTAGTTCTTTATCCAAGTCCGTGTCGGTCAGAATTGTCCCCCGTCCCAAATCTTTTAAAGTCGGCTGTTTAAGTTCCAATACGTTTTCTCCCTTTTCATTTATCCACTTTAGATTTCGTCCCCAAAAATTTGTGGAAAGATTAAAAGTTTGTCCGCTGTTCAGGCTTAAACATTTTCTCCCGAATACTTTATAGTCAATTTTGCCAATTGGTCTATCTTGTTTTCTTATCTCAATAGATTCTTTAAAATAACCGGTCTCTTTAAAATTGATAGTTGCGTTGTCGGTCTCATATGAAGCATTAAATGTCCATAAGTCATTAAATAATAATGTCCCCACGGTCTGTCGGTTAAGACTAATAAGAAAAGTCTTTGCCGACCAATCTTTAACTGTCCAGTCAAATGTTAATTTATTCATAGGTCAAATCTTTTTTACCAAATTGGCCACAACGTTTGTGTTTGCGCAGTGGTGGGCTTTTCAAAACGTATTTGTCCCACGTGACCAAACGTTGAACGAAGATAGCACTTTGAACTTACACGTCACCCCACCATTGCGCAAACATTTTGTTGTGTGCAGTACAGTCACGTCACTCAGTAATCAGGTCATTCTCTGTCGTTACTTTATTTTCTTCTCTATCTCTTGAGATAAATACAGGATTCCAGCTAAGACGTCCGTCCTATATTCGTCAAAAATGGGATCTGTGCTACCGAGTACAATCTCTGCTGGTTTCCAAGTCCCCTTAGATTGAAACTCAATGGGAGATATGTCGTAAGTGTATTGTCCCGAATTGCTTTGAATAGTTACATTCATTAGTTGACTTCTTCCAATTGATACAACACCAACTACTTTAGTCGTTCCAGCAGTTTGCTTCCATTTTGGACCTTCTGTTGATTTAGTAAAGTCCTTAAAGAATACTTTTGTTTTTGATAAGAGTACGTCAGTTTGTGCAGCAGCTATCTTGACTGTCTTTTTATAGTGGTATTTATTGTCTGTACCGAAAGTTAATTGAGAGAGCAAAGCTTTTGAATCAATTCTACGTTGTTGTGATTCTTTGTTAATCTTTTCCAATTCATTGTCCAACTTGTCCGACTCTGCTTGCATTGCTAGAGTGTTCAAAACAAAGTCACCATAGTCATTCACTTTATAATAAAGTGTCCCGTACTTAGAATTTCTCAATTCTAGATATGAGTATCTGTCATGAGTCACAAGTCTTGCACAATAGAATCTCATTCCTGAGAGTCTTTCAATTGGTGTTAGTCCTTTGCCATCGTTAAAAAGAATAGTAGAGTCATTAGTCGGATTTATTTTGAGCGAAGCAATTATCTCTTGAGATGTCTTGGCGACAGGTTTTAAACTTTTAAAGAACCCTTCATATCCATTCTTGTATGATGGTATTTTCTTTATTGCTACTGTGTCTCCTATGTATTGGTTCACGTCCCTTTTTTGTCCCAAAGCAAAAAAGTTCATTCCGATTGCTAATGTCAGTATTGCTAGTCTTTTCATATTCTTCTATTTGTATCTCTGTGTCAAATATGTAATTTTTTGGTATTGCACACAACGTCTGTGTTTATGCAATTGCATATACTTATATTATATAAAAGTAGGTCAAAAACCCACTAAAATTGCAAATTTCGCAGAAAATTGAGGATACTTTTTTTGTGCAAGTCGGTTATTTTTCATCGCTTATTGAGTGCCTTCTGGCAGTGCTATTACCTTGATGACTTTGAATTTATCTTGTGGATCTAGATCATACTTGGTAGGATTAGTTCATCCCCGGCTGCTTCAATATAAATCCGGCCTTGGCTTTTTCGTCATCCACTATCTTCTTCACATCGGCCAATAGCTTTTTAGCATCGTATACAATTCCATCCTTTACTGTGTACTTCACACCGCCAACACGAGTTACTTTATTCTCGTCCGTTAATTTCACGGCACCCATGCCATTCAGTGCTTGTAAATTTTCGAGTGGGTTAACCTCAGTGATTGCAAAATCTGCCAGCTTTCCAATCTCCACAGATCCAATTTCTTTATCCATGCCCAACGCTTGCGCCCCGTACAAAGTGCCTGAGCGAATGATTTCCAGTGGATGAAACCCTGCTTCACGGAGTAACTCCATCTCGCGCACAAAGGAAAATCCGTAGAGTTGAAAAATAAAACCAGAGTCGGTGCCGATGGTCACTCGGCCGCCTCTGTTTTTGTATTCATTCACAAACGTCATCCATAACCTATAATTTTCTTTCCAGGCCACTTCTTGTTCGGTTCCCCAACTAAACCAAAATGAGCCATGCGCTACTCGGTTGGGTTGGTAGAAAGCCCACAGCGTAGGAAGCGTATAGACTTCGTGCCACTCTTGTCTTCTTGCCTTATGTAAATCGCGGGTGGCTTCGTAGATGTTGAATGTTGGGTCGAGTGTAAAGCCCAACGCAAGCAATGAGTCCATCACCGCATTCCATTTAGGAGTATATGGTGCCGCGGCTTGTTTCCACAAGCGCCCAGCTTCTTCAAACCGATGTTGTTCGTTGGAGTAGTTATAAGAGAGCGGATAGTTTTGCAAAGTCGAATTTGCCAGCAACGCTTCTGGCAAACCATACCAATGTTCCATGGTGGTCAATCCGGCTTTCGCAGAATTCAAAACATTCCATCGGGCTACACCCAATTGTGCGTGGTGGCAAGCAGACCGAAGCCCGATGCGCTTATTTTCGCGCAAGGCGGCATCCATTACTTCTGGAGCAGCGCCAAAAAATTTGATGCCGTCCGATCCTTTCAATTTATTTTCGTTTACCCATGCACGCGCCTGTACTGGGTTGGTGATGGGCCCCTTGCTTCCTTGTCCAAAAACAGTGTATGCCTTAATGCGTGGAGCCGTGATCAGATTTTTTTCGCTTTTATTTTTTTGATCAAGTACCCAATCCAATCCATTGCCGCAGGATGGGTCTCGCACGGTAGTAATACCATGACTCATCCATAATTTAAAAACATATTCTGCATTGGGTGCCTGGTTGCCGCCTATGTGGCCGTGCATATCCACAAAGCCGGGCATCAGATACATACCTTCACAGTTTAGTTCTTTGCCTCCGGGTTCTAACTTTGGCCGATTACTGTCGCTGCTCATGCCCGGTGTGGGCAAGCCAATACTGACAATATTTACAATGCGATTTTGTTTCACCACAATATCGATGGGCCCAACGGGTGGCGCCCCTGTTCCATCAATGAGCATGACCCCACGAATAATTAATTGTGTGTAAGGACCATCACCCTCTTTCAACTCAGGTGCTTTTTTGATTTCGCGTTGAGCGGTTACTGAAAATGATAAAATGGCTGTGCAAAATAGTAGTAATGCTTTTTTCATAATGTTTAAGTTGACAGAAATAAAGCTAAGAAAATATCTGATAACAACCCGAAAGATTTGATAAGTGGTTGGTCGTTTACTACCGAAAGGTTTACCTTTATGTAACTTAAACCGTAAGCAATGAAATTTATTCAGACTTTCTTCTTTTTGGTAATTGCAAATTTTGCTTTCTCGCAAACATCAAAGCAAGCCGTCATAAAATCAATCGATGAAAAAAATGAGCTTTACTCAGCCACTGCAAAAAAGATTTGGGAATTTGCTGAAGTGGGCTATCAAGAAGAAAAAAGTTCTGCGCTGCTTCAGCAGACATTAAAAAATGCTGGTTTCTCCATTGAGGCGGGCATTGCTGGAGAGCCCACCGCATTCATCGCGACTGCCGGATCGGGTAAACCGGTCATTGCAGTATTAGGCGAGTTTGATGCATTGCCGGGAGTTTCTCAAGAGGCCGTTCCAGAGTTAAAACCAATTGTTGGACAAAAAGCGGGGCACGCGTGCGGTCATCATTTGTTCGGCACAGCATCTGCAGCTGCGGCCATAGCCGTAAAAAATTGGTTGGTCGCGACTAAGAAATCAGGAACTATTAAATTTTATGGCTGTCCGGCAGAGGAAGGAGGATCAGGAAAAGTCTACATGGTGCGCGATGGCTTTTTTAAAAATGTAGATTTAGTTTTTCATTGGCATCCGGGCGCAAAGAACTCTGCTGGTTTTGGTAGTGCACTTGCCAACAAGTCAGGAAAATTTCGTTTCTATGGAGTAGCTAGCCATGCAGCGGGTTCGCCCGAGCGCGGACGTTCTGCCCTTGATGCAGTAGAAGCGATGGACGGGATGGTGAATATGCTACGCGAACATGTGAGTGAGAAAACACGGATTCACTATGTGATCACGCGGGGCGGTGAAGCACCCAATGTGGTGCCAGCCTTTGCTGAAGTTTACTATTACGTCCGTCACCCAAATCGTGAGGAAGTAAAATCTGTGTGGGAGCGCGTGACGCAAGCGGCCCAGGGCGCAGCCATTGGTACAGGCACTCGCAATGAAGTGGAACTAACGGGTGGCACATACGACCTTCTTTACAATGAAGTATTGGCAAAAGTGGTAAATACTAATTTGCAGTTGGTGGGCGGCTATACGATGACAGATTCAGAAAAGGAATTTGCCACCAAAATACAACAAACATTTACGACACCGCCTGCTATAACCACTACTTCAGAGATTGAAAAGTTTGGGACAATAGAAGAAAAATCAAGTGGCAGTACTGATGTGGGAGATGTGAGTTGGGTAGTGCCTACGGCTGGCCTCTCAACAGCAACGTGGGTGCCAGGCACAGCCGCCCATAGTTGGCAAGCCGTGGCCGCGGGGGGCACAAGTATTGGCAGCAAAGGAATGATGGTAGCAGCCAAAACTTTAGCAGCATCTATGGTTGATGCCTTCTCCGATCCGAAAATAACAGAAGAGGCTTGGCTCGAATTTAGAAAGCGCGTGGGCGAAAAATTTGTATATGAGCCTTTGCTTGGGAGTAGGAAGCCAGCTTTGGATTACAGAAAGTAAGTGTGAACAGCAACTTTTTAAAAGGAATGGTGTTAATATGGTGCAACCGTTTCTATGAAAACACTATTTATCTTACTACTTTTTATGAATGCAACAGTTGATTCTATTTATGATTTTAAGATCAAGTCCCTGGACGGTAATTTGACGGATTTTGGTCAATATAAAGGAAAGACATTGTTGATTGTCAATACAGCATCCGAATGTGGATATACTCCTCAATACGCAGATTTACAAGAATTACATCAGCAGTTTGGTAACAAAATTACCGTTCTTGGTTTTCCGGCCAATAATTTTGGTGGGCAAGAGCCGGGCAGCAATGCACAGATTGCTACCTTCTGCAAAAAGAATTATGGCGTCACTTTCCAGATGTTCGAGAAAATTTCGGTGAAGGGGAGCGATCAACATCCGCTCTATCAATACTTAAAAGAAAAAACGGGCAAAGAACCGAGTTGGAATTTTTGCAAATATTTAGTCAAGCCGGATGGTAAGGTCAAATTTTTTGCATCGGGTGTCAACCCTGTCGATGACGCGATTTTGAATGAATTGAAATGAAAAAAATAATAGGTTTCACTTTTTTAATTATTACTGCTATGGGACTTGCTTCATTCCTTTCCAACAAATTGGCCGGCCTTAACCAGAAGGAAGGTGCAGGATCAATCTATGATTTTAAATTGAAATCGTTAGACGGAAAGGAAATTGACTTTGCGCAGTACAAAGGCAAAAACTTACTCATCGTCAATACCGCTTCCAAATGTGGATTCACCTATCAATACGAAGACTTAGAAAAACTTCATGAACTATATGGTGAAAAAGTAGCTGTGTTGGGCTTTCCGGCCAACAATTTTTTATGGCAAGAGCCGGGCGGTAATGAAGAGATTGCTACTTTTTGTCAGCGTAACTACGGAGTAAAATTTCAGATGTTCGAAAAGATATCGGTCAAGGGCAAAGATAAATCTCCTCTCTATAAATGGCTGGCTGCCAAATCGGGCAAATCACCTTCCTGGAATTTTTGCAAATATATCATCGACAAGAGTGGCAACGTGGTAGGTTTCTTTCCGCCTAAAGTGAAGCCTTTGGATCAGGAGATAGTGGATAAAATCACACAATAATTCCCATCTCTTCTATTTTTTTCTAATCGGACTTAAATACATTCCGGTTTCACCGCTATAAAACTCCGGTTTCACCTACTTTTTCTGGTTGCTAGCCCTTTTCCCTTATTTTCCAGAAGGTTGTCCCGTTACATTTGACAAACAATAACACAATTATGGAAAAGCAAAACACAAAATTTGGAAACAGCTTCTGGCTGGGCATTATTGTCGTAGCGGTAGGGGCGTTGCTATTGCTTGATCGGCTAGATTTTGACCTCGTCCCGTATTGGTTGATCTCGTGGAAGACGCTTTTGATTGCTATCGGGATAGCCGTTGGGTTGCGGAAAAACTTTCAAGGAATTGGCTGGATTGTTTTGATCATTATCGGCTCGTTCTTTTTGATCGAAGACATACCAGGAATTGATTTTGAGGTGCGCAGATATGTATTCCCAGTAATTATTATCACAGTTGGATTGGTTATTCTATCGCGATCAGTACTCTCTAAGTCAGCCAGTGAGGCACGTAAGAGTTGGATAGGTGGAGATGAAAAAAGAGGTGACTTCGTGAGCGGCTCTTCTTCTGGTGATGAGGGCATCGATATCACCTCTATCTTTGGCGGAAGTAACCGAAAGATTTTTTCAAAGAATTTTAAAGGCGGGCAAATGACTGCCATTTTTGGAGGATCTGATTTGGATTTATCTCAGGCGGATATACAAGGTACAGTGGCGGTGGATGTTGTGTCTGTTTTTGGTGGTGTAAAATTGATTGTGCCCTCCAACTGGGAAGTGAAATCAAACATATCCGCCATTTTGGGGGGTGTTGAGGACAAACGCAAAGATCCTTCTTCTTTTTCGCCCGAGAAGAAACTAGTGCTAACAGGTGTCTGTATGTTTGGGGGTGTAGAAATAAAAAGCTACTAAATCACTGGACTTACGCGAAACAAAAATGGCACCTTGAATAGATTAAAGGCTATTGAGAGGAATTCAGATTAGTTAGCGTAAGTCCAGACTTGATAATTCACCACAAATTGCAACTGAACATGAAATGGTATTTGGCCAAGTTTGTCTATCAGGTGATCAGCGGAAATGGAAACCATTCACCGCAGTTTGATGAACAAATGAGATTGATTCGAGCCGATGAGTTTGCATGGGCAAAAGAGAAAGCAAGTATACTCGGCAGATTGGGCGAGTGTTCTTTTCTAAACGAACGAAAGGAATCTGTTCAATGGAAGTTTATCAATGTGGTGGACCTTTGTTCCATCACCTCCATGGAAGACGGAGACGAACTTTACTCCTCTACGGAAGAGCCGGAAAATGTCAACGATTATTTGGCGAAAATAAAGGCAAAAGCGAGTAGATTGCAGCAGGCGTTGTAGTAGCGGTTATTAGAACTGACCCAACAAAAAAACTAGTCACCCATGCGATTGAGTCGATCTTCTCAGGTAGTTGCCAGAATGCTGATGTTTGGTTTTGGTGCGATGTGGGGCTTAGCCAATGCTGCAGTGCTCGTCAATTGGTTTGGGTTTGACTTGAAAACGGCTGCAATAGATGCACTTGTCTCGGTGGTCTGTGCGGGTCTTTCGGTGCTGCTTTTGGAAACGATATTAAATCGGTACACCCCCAAGGCCAGCAAATACCAATATGTGGTGGGATTAAGTTTTGTGGTAGCGTTTTTATGCCAATGGGTAGCGCAACAAATTTATATTAAACTCGCTACCGGCAACGACTTGTATAGCCAATTCAATTCTCAAGCCATTCCCATTCGTCTTGCCGTCACATTTCTGATTGCTTTCGGCTATGGCATGGCCTATTTGTTTTTCAAGCAGATGAAGGAACTTCAAGAGTCCGTCAGTCAGCAAACAACCAACGAGGTAATGATGCGCGATGCGGAACTTCAAAAACTGCAGCTACAGCTACAACCACATTTTCTATTCAATAGTTTAAATTCCATAAACGCATTGATTTTAGTCAACCCTTCAAAAGCGCGCGACATGGTGCAGCAGCTTTCAGATTTTTTGCGGACAACACTCAAGCGAGCAGACGAACATTGGATTACACTCGATCAAGAGTTGGTCTATCTTCAATTGTATCTTTCCATTGAGAAAGTACGTTTTGGGCATCGATTGGATGTGCAAATAGATTGTGATGAACAAATAAAACTCTGGTTGATTCCCCCGTTGCTGATACAGCCGTTAGTAGAAAACGCCATTAAGTTTGGGTTATATGGCACCACGGAAAGTGTCGTTATTCGAATGCAGACTCAACGGATTGGTGATTCGCTCCAGATTATCATCTCTAATCCTTTTGATGCAGACATGCAACCGGCAGAGGGAAGTGGCTTTGGACTAAACGGTCTTAAGAGAAGACTTTACTTACTTTATGCGAGAAATGATTTATTGACCACAACTATCCAGGAAAATCATTTTACCGTGCAACTTATACTGCCAGAAAAAATATGAGCAAAGCGATAATCATAGATGATGAGCCACTAAGCAGGGAAATCATCAAAGCTTATTTGAAAGCGTATCCGGAAATAGAAGTAGTGCAGGAATGTGGCGATGGATTTGAAGGGGTAAAAGCCATTCAGCAGCATCAACCGGATTTACTGTTTCTGGATATTCAAATGCCCAAGATCAATGGATTCGAAATGCTGGAACTCATCGAGCAGCCACCAGCCGTAATCTTTACTACTGCATTTGATGAATATGCTATCAAGGCTTTTGAATCCCGCGCCGTCGATTACCTATTAAAACCTTTCAGCAAAGAAAGGTTTGAAAAAGCAATTCAGAAGTGGCTTCAGCAACGAAATCAAACGGGGACTAAGGCAAGTACGCAAACCTTGTTAACAGAAGAAGTTCGGCAACCGGAGGAGCGCAACCGGATTGTTGTAAAGGAAGGCAGCAACATCCGAATCATTCCCGTCCATGAAATCCACTACATTGAAGCGTATGATGATTACGTTAAGATCTTCACGCAGAAGGAAATGTTCCTGAAAAAGAAAACGATGAGCTTCTATGAAAATAGTCTGGATTCAGCCCAGTTTGTGCGGGTTCATCGCTCCTATATTATACACCTTCAACAACTCACCAAAATTGAACCACTTGAAAAAGAAACTTACCTGGCACTGTTACGAAGTGGAGTGAAGGTACCATTGAGTAAGAGTGGGTATGCAAAGCTTAAAATGGTTTTGGGATTATAGGGGGTATAGGGTATGATGTTTGACCATTATCATTTTTGTCCGTCATTTTGAGGATTTATAAAAACAGATCTGCTATAGAGATAATGAAATAAACTAAATTTATCTCGGTTCAAAGCGCGGAAGTATCACGTCATGTCGAGACTGCACTCCGTTATAGAGGCTTCACACATTCTCCGAGACATCCCCAGATTCGACCACACGCATAAGGCAGACCTACACACTTGATAAAACGGCCCTTCAAAGAGCGCCTGCCAGGCGTATTACGCGGTCAGCAATTGGCTAAGCAATTTCGCACATCATGTAGAAATAGAGTGGTGGCTATTTACGATCCCGGGGTTATTGGTATTAGCGATCGCATTCTTAGTAGTGACGACAAAATCATTACGTACCGCCAATGCAAAGCCTGTTGACAAGCTAAAGTACGAATGAAGTTCCTTCGACATTTTGAATCAGTAGTCGTTTGGCGAGTTGGGGCAGTGCAGTTTTGCTCGACTTCAAAATTGCGCTGTTGTTATTCCATTCTTTTCGTTATTATTTTTTTCCCATTTGCCTCTTGAGCTCTTCGTCGGAAGAATCGCATATTTAACCCTGCCTACGGGCAGCCTACCGGCAGGCAGGTCT
>JANNQG010000022.1:0-32369 GCA_031400595.1 Cyclobacteriaceae bacterium | reverse complement strand
CCTTGAACCTGAAATGTTGAATTTGGAACTTCCCATAATGGAAGACTTCTATACTATTCAGGGAGAGGGATTCTATCAAGGTACTGCCGCTTATTTTATTCGACTGGGAGGATGCGATGTGGGTTGTGTGTGGTGTGATGTAAAGGAAAGTTGGGACGTAAATGCACACCCGAAAATGCCTGTTTCTTTGCTGGCACAGAAAGCAAAAGAAAGTGGAAGCCAAGTCGTAGTTGTTACCGGAGGCGAACCCGCCATGCATAACTTAGAGAGTTTGACACGAGAAATAAAACACGTAGGGATAAACACACATTTAGAGACATCGGGTGTTTATCCGCTCACAGGAACTTGGGATTGGATTTGTTTCTCGCCAAAGAAATTCAAAGCCCCCCATCCCTCCATTTTTAGGCAAGCCCATGAATTGAAAGTAGTTGTCTATAACAAATCTGATTTTGACTTCGCTGAAGAATTTGCTGCTAAAGTTTCTTCTTCTTGCTTTTTGTATTTGCAGCCAGAGTGGTCGAAAGAAAAGGAAATGGTGCCGCTGATTGTTGAATACGTCAAACGCAATCCTAAATGGAAGATTTCTTTGCAAGTGCACAAATACATGAATATTCCTTGAGCAAGAATTAGAGAAAATGGATCTGAATAATTTTAAGGAGCAATTAAACGATTGGGGACATAACAACGTCCCTTTTTTGTTTTTCATTGATTTTGAAATGCAAAAGCCGAAAGCCTTCCTGATCAACGAAATAAATTCGGATGAATTGCTTTTTGAGATAAACGGATTTTCAAATGCAACAAAAAGCAGAATAGAGAAAAGCGAAAGACTAAATTTTAAGGTTGAGACCAATTTGGATAACGAATACGAGTCTAAATTTTCTAGAGTGATGCATTACCTCCATCGAGGGGATTCATTTGTAACGAACCTAACTATCAAAACAAAGATTCAAACCAATCATACGTTGCGCGAACTATTCTACCTTGGCAATGCGCGGTACAAGATCTGGTACAAAGAAGAATTCCTCGTTTTCTCTCCCGAAACATTTATCCAAATAAAAAATCAAAAAATCTTTTCATTTCCCATGAAAGGAACCATTGATGCGGCCATACCCCATGCAAAAGAAAAAATCCTGGCAGACCAGAAAGAATTGGCTGAACATGTCACGATTGTAGACTTGTTACGAAACGACTTGAGTAGTGTTGCTTCTTCGGTCAAGGTGGAACGGTTTCGCTATGTCGAAGAAGTCAAAACAAACGGCAAAAACTTGCTTCAAGTAAGTTCAGAGATACAAGGAGATTTGCCCCCCGATTATTCATCGCATTTGGGCGATATCTTGTTTTCACTTTTACCGGCTGGTTCAGTAAGTGGGGCTCCCAAAGTAAAAACATGTCAGATTATACGAGAAGTAGAGGGCGAGAGTAGAGGCTATTACACAGGAATAGTTGGTTTTTTTGATGGTGTTAATTTGGATTCCGGTGTAATGATTCGATACATTGAAAAAACAGGAAATGATTTATTTTTCAGGAGTGGAGGAGGAATCACCACGCAGAGCAATGTCCAAGCAGAGTATCAGGAAGCAATAGATAAAATCTATGTACCGGTTTATTGAAACAATAAAGCTGTTGAATGGCCAGTTCGCTCATCTAGACTATCACCAGCATAGAATGGATCAGACCATCAGAAAGTTCTTTGGCCAACAAAATGCTATCCATTTAAAAGAATATCTCGCACGCCAGTCGTTTTTAAGACAAGGACTTTTTAAATGTCGAATTGTTTATGACAAAACTATTTTATCGGTGGAGTTTTTGCCCTATACGATCAAACCTGTTCGTTCTTTGAAGGTAGTTCACGCTAACACCATCGAATACGCCTATAAATTTGAAGCAAGGGACCAACTGCTGGAAATGTATAACCAAAGAGGACAGCATGATGAAATAGTAATTGTGAAAAATAACCTGATAACGGATGCCTCGTATGCCAACTTGGTTTTTTTTGATGGAACCAATTGGATTACACCAACGGCTTGTTTACTCGATGGCACTATGCGGCAAATTTTAATCGACCAGCGAAAGATTATTGCAGCACAAATTTCGTTATCGGATATAACTAACTTTGAAAAAGTAAAGTTGATCAATTCAATGTTAGGCTTTGAGGGAACTGAAATTCCGATATCACAAATTGAAATTTAGAAATGAGAATCCTATTTTGTTTTTTCTTATTGTTTTCATTAGCTGTTCAGGCACAGCTTCCCTTAAGCACGAAGTCGAAAAAGGCCATTGAGTATTATTTGCAATCTGATAACTTTAGGGTGCGTGGTCAACTGACACAAGCTATCGCTTTGTTGAACCAGGCCATTGCCAAGGATGCCAAGTTTGAAGAGGCCTATTATCGGCTGGGGCTCACCTATCGTAGTGCAGGTGAGCTTGCACTATCCGTCAAAAGTTTTGAGAAAGGAGCAAGCCTCACTCGCGATCTGGTCAAGGAAAAATCGTATTCTTTTATTCTGGGCGAAACATATTTGAAGCAGGGTCAATATGCTTTGGCGATACCGCATCTCGATCGGTTTTTGGCGTTGGAGAAATTCGATAAGGCCAAGTTAGAACAAGTAAAGGTGTGGCGATCACAGTGTGAGTACGCCTTGCAACATCAAAGTGAACGGTGGCAATACGATACTCACCCGCTTAGCGACACCGTAAACACTTATCCCATGCAGTATTTCCCTACGCTCACGGCCGATGAAGGCCAACTGATTTTTACCGTTCGCTTTGGCAAAGAGCATGACGACAATGAGGATATTGTGGTGTCTTTAAAAATGCCAAATGGCAGATGGGGTAAGCCCGTTTCAATTTCAGCCAGTGTAAATAGTAATTTTCGCGAAGGTGCGTCCACCATCTCAGCAGACGGCAGAAAACTTATATTCACCATTTGCGGGCCACGCGGCTGCGACCTTTATGAAAGCAATCGGGTAGGTGAGGTTTGGAGTAGACCAGCAAGCCTTGGTGCGGGAGTCAACAGCGCAGGGTGGGAAGCGCAGCCGGCATTGTCTGCGGATGGAAGCGAACTATATTTTGTATCGGATAGAAAAGGAGGCATGGGCGGGTACGATTTATGGTACTCGCGAAAAGGCGTTGACGGCACCTGGGGCAGAGCCACCAATGTTGGGAAGCCGGTCAATACACCATTTGATGAAATAGCACCATTCATTCATGTAAGCAATCAAAACTTATATTATGCTTCCAATGGACTTCCTGGTTTTGGCAGTTACGATATTTATGTAGCCGAAAAGTCCGATGGCGGGTGGGGCATCCCACTTAATATGGGTGCACCCTTAAACGACTTCCAGGATCAATATTCTCTTGCAGTGACCAGCGATGGGCAGTGGGCTTATTATTCTAAAGAAGAGGGACGCAACAGGAGCAAGATTTATATTACGCCCATCCCTAAAGAATTTCAGGTAGATAAAAAAGGAAACCTGGCGGCTGGTTTTGTCTCTGACGCTGGCACGCAAAAGCCTGTGAAGGCGGTGCTTGAATTGAAAGACTTGAGTACCAATCAAGTAGTAACAACTGTAATTTCTGATTCAACCACGGGGCGATACCTGGTTGTTGTTCCTGGCAAATCCGAATACGGGTTGTTTGTCGCAGCTCCAAACTATCTTTTTGCCAGCCGTTACTTTGACCTGCGGCAGTTAGATCAAGCGCAAAAGCCGTTGGAACTTGATTTCAAGTTGCAGCCCATTGTCAAAAACGCTGCTGTAGTATTGAACAATATTTTCTTCGAGGTTGATAAGTATCAACTAGAGGAAAAATCAAAGACTGAGCTGACAGAAATAGTACTGTTACTAAAAAAGAACCCATCGTTGAAAGTGGAGATCGGTGGCCACACCGATGACACCGGAAATGAAGCCTATAATCAACAATTGTCCCTTAATAGAGCAGGTGCTGTCCTAGATTTCCTCGAAAACCAGGGGATTGCATCAGAAAGGGTTACAAAAAAAGGGTATGGCTCCCAGAAGCCACTAAAGCCCAATAACTCCGAAGAAAATAGGCAATTCAACCGCAGAATAGAGTTTAAAGTGCTGTAGAAGCCTCCATTCGCATTATTTTAGTTTGGAAAATAATTGAAAGTTTTACTTTCGTATTATTGGATTGTTAAGATTCACTACTAAATTTACAACCCTTAGTGGTATTATTAATTCATTAAACCTAAACCAAAAAAGTATGAGGAAAAATTTACTCCTTAAACTTTTGCCGCTTCTGTTCCTACTGACAACCAGTATAGCATGGGCGCAAGAGAAAAGTGTAGCAGGTAAAGTGACATCGACAGAAGATGGCACAGGATTACCTGGTGTAAACGTAGTGGTGAAAGGCACTACGAATGGTACTGTTACCGATGCAGATGGTAACTACCGATTAAGCGTTCCATCTGGTGGTGGAAGTTTAGTGTTCTCCTTTATCGGGCTCTCCACTTCCGAAGTAGAGATTGGCGACCGCACTACGGTCGATGTGAGCCTCGGTTTGGATGTTCAGCAACTATCAGAAGTTGTTGTCACTGCCCAAGGGATCAGCACTCAAAAAAAGGCATTGGGTTATGCGGTTACTACCGTTGGGAAAGACCAATTAGAGTCTAGGCCTGTGAATGATATCTCCAGAGTATTAGCTGGTAAGATTCCGGGGGTTAACATTGTCCCTACTGGGGGAAATGCAGGCGCTGGGTCGAGCATTAATATCAGGGGATATTCAACCTTAACGGGCAGTAGTCAACCACTTTGGGTAGTAGACGGAATTCCCTTTAACTCTTCTACCAACAATGCGTCTGGTTTTACAACCGGTGGAACTGCCACCTCAAGTAGCCGATTCTTAGATATTGATCCCAATACTATTGAGAGTATTAACGTTCTTAAAGGCCTGGCTGCTACTGTTCTTTATGGAGATCAGGGCAGAAATGGTGTAATATTGGTAACAACAAAAGCGGGAAGCAGCAAGAAAAGAAGTGCTGAGATCACTTTTCAGCAAACAACTTCCATCAACGAGATAGCTTCTTGGCCCGATTTCCAAAATGAATACGGAAATGGATTTCAACAGTTTGCTGGAAGTTCTCCTGTTTTCTTTAGTAACTGGGGACCGCATTTTGATCAAATTGACTCAACAGGGCATCCTTACCAGTTTTCTAATGATTTAACTCTAAGAGATAACTTCCCGCAGTTTTTCTTTAAGCGGGAATCGTATGACGCTAAGCCCAATCCACTTGGCTTCTTCAGAAAGGGAGTGGTTTCAAATACCTCGTTAAATTTTGCCGGTGGATCTGATAAATTGGGTTTTAATAGCTCGGTAGGTTACACATCTGAGCAAGGTTATGCGCCTGGTAATGATCTTAGAAGATTAAATATCACGACAGGATTCAATGCCGCAGTAACAGATAAGCTCTCTATCAGGACTTCTTTTTTGTATGCAAATACAGATCTTAAATCACCCCCTTTAAATGGAGCAACCGGTGGAGGTGCGTCTTTTGGTGATGTGCCGTCTTTATATGGCCAGTTACTTTACACACCTAGAAATATCGATTTATTAAATAATACACAATACCCCTTTATCTCTCCAGACAATAGATCGGTTTACTACCGTCCAGGGAATGATATCCCCAATCCTTTTTGGGTATCTAGGTATCAAAGAGAAACGGACGTAACAGATCGTTTCACCAACTCCACGAACATTTCGTATGATTTTAATAATCATTTGAGCTTGGCATACAGGGTAGGTTTGGACACCTACACACAGCGTCAAAATCGTGAATACAATAAGGGGGTTTCACCTACTTATCCTGTTATTGACAGAGGTATTTTGCAGACACAAACATTTACCAATACCATCTGGAACCATGATTTGATACTCAGCTTTAATAAGCCTTTGTCGTCAGCGTTCAATTTGGCAACGGTGTTTGGCTTAGCCGCTCGCAACGATAGAAGTGTTAGAGATGGAGCTTACTCCGAAGGGCAAACTGTATTTGGTTTTATGAACCACGCTAACTTCTCTACAGGGTCAACGCGTTCAGTGGCTTTTGACGGACGTGTTTTCCAGCGTGAAACAGAGCAACAGCGCTATGGAGTTTATGCCGATATCAAATTGGATTATAAAAATTACTTGTTTTTAAATTTGGCGGGACGCAATGATTGGACCTCTTCATTGGAGCAGGGCAATAACTCTCTTTTCTATCCAAGTGCCAGTTTGGCATTTGATATGACGGAGGCAATCTCTGGCATTAAGTCCAATAAAGTTAATTTCTTAAAACTTAGGTTTGGATACGGTACTTCAGCCGGATTTCCCCCAGTATATACGACTCGTTCAATTGTTTCCCAAAACTTACGAGGCAACATGAATCCGGCAGGAACATTATTTGGTGAGCAAACAATCGGAAACCAATTGGGTAATCCGAAACTAAGAGCTGAATTGATAACTGAATTTGAGGCAGGGATTGAGGGGAAATTTTTCAACGATCGGTTGGGATTAGATTTGACTGTCTATGATCGATCAACGACTGATTTGATTACGTCTTCTCCTATTGATCCTGCTACCGGCTATACTTCTACGTTTATTAACGTTGGAAAACTCAGCAACAAGGGTATCGAGATTTCACTTACAGGTAACCCCGTAAGGCTTTCCAACGGGCTTCGTTGGGATGTAATTTGGAACTATACTGTAGTGCGTCCAATGGTAGAAGACCTGGGCAGCTCAATTACTGAGGTGGTGTTATCTGGATTTACGGACCGCGGAAATTTTGCGATCAAGGGTCAGCCGACTAATATTATGAAGGGCTCTGTGATCAAAAGATCACCAGATGGCCAACGAATAGTTCGTTCGGATGGCTTGTACCTGTCAGATCCTATTTTAGGGATATTAGGAAATCCTAATCCGGATTTCACAACTACATTGATTAACACAGTTACTTACAAGGGCTTCAACTTCTCGTTCCAATTTGACTATCGTCAAGGTGGTAAGATGTATTCTTCAACAGCATCTGCCACATTGGGTAGAGGAGTAGCTGGTAACGTTTCAGACTTCAATCATGATCTGGCATTGATTCTTCCTGGTGTTAAGGTAGTTTCCGGTGATGTAATTGCGGGCACAGCCGTTTATGCAAAGAACGACATTCAGATTACCGCTTCAGACTATGGTTTCAATACTATCTATGGAGCTGGTGCAACTTCTGAAGTGAATATGTTTGACGCGACTACTATCCGATTGAGAGAAATATCATTGGGTTATACGTTCCCGAAGTCAATGTTTAGCAAAACGCCAATCAAAGGCTTGACCATTCAATTGAATGGTAACAATCTCTGGTTTAATGCGGTGAACGTACCTACGTCTGTAAACTTTGATCCAGAAGTCTCGAGTCAGGGTGTTGACAACGGGCTTGGGTTTGATTACCTGACCGGGCCAAGCTCACGCAGATACGGTGCTGTTTTAAGGTTAACGTTTTAATTCTTTAAATACTGAGCATTATGAAATTTAAGAAATCAATATTTTTATTAGTCATCGTTCTGTTGGCCAATTCTTGCACTTTGGATCTAGTCAAAGATCCAAATGCAGTTCAGACAGATCAGACGATTGCAAATCTGGTAACAAACTCCTTGCAGCGGAATTTTGCCGCTATGTTCAATGGAGTTAGCACACAGGGCATGCAATTAACTCGCCTTCAAAACTCTGGCGGTGCAACTTACAATGATGTGTTTACACCGCAGTCATTTGATGGAACCTGGAATACTGCTTATGCAAATATTCTTCAGGATGCACAAGTGTTATTGAAGGAAGCCGATGCCAAAGGATTTGCGAGGCACGCTGGTATTGCTCGCGTAATTAGCGCCTATACCATTGTTTTATTAGTTGATACTTTTGGTGATGTACCCTATACGGAGGCGTTAAAGGGTGCTGACCAATTTAATCCAAAAGTTGACACTCAAGCAGACTTGTACAATACAGCATTTGCACTCTTAGATAAAGCGATTCTGGACTTTACGACCCCCTCATCATTGTCAGGTGGGTATTTAAGCCCTTCTGCACCTGTGGTTGATGATTTATATTATGCCAATAATTTTGGGCGATGGGCAAGACTGGCAAATACGTTGAAGCTAAAGCTGTTCTTAAACCTAAGATTAATTGAGCCAGCCAGAGCTACTACTGGTATTAATGCTTGCATTGCTAGCCCGGCAGGTCTCATCACTGCTGCGGATGAAAATTTTGCCTATCGCTATGGATCCAATTTGAGTGATCCAGATGTTCGTCACCCTCGTTTTGTTGCCATGTATCCGGCCGGGGGAGGAAACTATATGTCTAATTGGCTGATGTGGCATATGTTCCATGGTTACAATGCAACTCAAAACGGAGCGCCTGGTGATCCTCGTATGCGTTTCTATTTTTACCGTCAAGTTTCGGTAAATAGCTCTAATGCCAACGAAATCAGGTGTGCAGCGGTGCCCACTATTCCATCGCACTATGCCCAATCTTCCGGCAGCTCAATTAGTTTAACCCCCAATGCTGGAATGCCTCCGGGTATTGCGCTTCGGGTAGGTTTGCCACCAGATCCTGCCCACCCGGCTTGGGGAAGAACCTATTGCTTTTCTACTGACAGGGGTTATTGGGGTCGTGATCACGTAGATCCTCAGGGAATTCCACCAGACAACTTCTTACGTACAGCCTGGGGCGCCTATCCTGCTGGTGGTCGTTTTGATGCGAACGTAAATGCAAGTGTGAATGCGCTCAATCAATCGATCAATGGAATGAAAGGTGCTGGATTTCAACCTATCATGATGAGGTCTTTCGTTCAGTTCATGTTGGCGGAGGCGTCCCTGTTTTTAGGAACAACGGGAACATCCAGAACCTACTTCCAGACTGGAATTGAAAATTCGTTAGACGATGTCCGCAACTGGTCTGTAAATGGACAGTTTGGTGCTGTGGGAACAGCCTCGCCTACCGAAGCTGCCACAATCAACACCTTCTACCCTGCCGCTACCTACACTACCGATAGAAACAACTATGTAACAGCCGCGCTGGCCGCTTACGATGCACAAACATCTAATAATGATCGAATGAATTACGTTGGTCGTGAATATTGGATTTCTTTGTTTGGTAATGGAGTAGAAGCCTATAATTTGTACCGTAGAACGGGTGCCCCGACAGGGATGCAACCAGCGGTAAATCCAGCACCAGGTGGTTTTGTTCGTTCATTCTTCTATCCTGCAGTTTATGCAACGCGTAATTCCAGCATCACGCAGAAGCCGGGTATGACAGGAAAAGTGTTCTGGGATAACACATCTTCTAATTTAGATTTTTAAATTCTAAAATGAATATTATTATGAGTCGTAAAATATATAGCACGATTGGCATTCTTCTCCTGCTGAGCATTGGTTTCTCATGCAAGGATGAGAGCCTATATCCATTGCCTTATGGCACTCGGGATATCAGTGGTTTTCTAAGGGTTTATCGTTTATCATCTAATGTATTTGATAGCAACGATATTACGGGCAATGCAGGCGCAGGGACAGGCTTTGAGGGTATCTACGAAATTGTAGATAACAACAAGGGAGATGATATGCAAGAAGTTGAGTTCTATGTCTCTCATCGCAGAGGAGCCGCGCTGTCTGGGGAAGTTTTAGTTAAGAGGATTCCAGCCTCGGCTTTTGCAGCGGTTGAGAAGCCTACACAATCATTGTATAAGCGAGCTTCTATTCGGGTTTCATTTACTGAGACACAAACAGCGTTACTAACAGTAACTGACCCGGATGGAGCTGGGCCTTTGGTTGCCTATCCAGGTACCATGGTAGCCGCAGATCAGGTCATTTATCGGTGGGTATTGGTCATGAAGGATGGTCGTAGGTTTTCGGTGCTAAATCCTCAGGGAACAAATCCTTTGGAGAATAACACTTCCGTAAATATCGCGACCCAGCCTTTTTACAATGCTCCTTATCTCGTCACCGTGCCTGTGCGTCCGCTTTTGGCTGGTTCATGGGTAGGTACCTATAGCTTGACCCAAAATGCAATTTGGTCGGCTAATCATACTTCATGGGATTTCCATGCTAACTACCCTGAATATATGAAGTCGGTTCTGTTCCCTAATCAAACAGTTACACTCTCAACTGTACCAGGTGGTCTTTCTACAGAAAGACAGTTGCAGGTTCAATTTAAAGGCCAAACTGTCACAATGAAGATAAATTTGGAAGTTCCTGCAACGGGTACCGTTGGTTCAGTCTTTATTCCACTACAGAATTCTACAGTAGACTGCACTGGAACCCGAGAATTGTATTGGATAATGCCTCCGGGCGGAAACTTTACCAGACCAGGAGCAAGCACTGTTAATTTGTTACCTCCGCTTCCGGCAGCGACTACTGCCAACAGAGGAACATTCAACTCAACTCAAACAGGTTTGGTTGCGAATCAGATCATGACTATCGGTCTTGATGATGATGCGGATGAATATGGCCTTAGAAATGGTTATTGCACGTGGACAAGAAGGGTTCGCTTGACTTTAACTAAGTTGTAACTATTCATCAAGAATTTGAATAAAAAGACCGCCCTTGGGCGGTCTTTTTTTGTTTTTAACGGTTGCCAATCCCATTTCCGCAATCGATTGAAATAAAATCCAGCATTTTACTTTTAATGTTATGGTAATATTACTTTCAAACCTTACATTTACCCCCCTAAAAGGTATATTCCTTAATAAATAACCTAAACCAAACAGTATGAGGAAAAATTTACTATTCAAATTGGTGCCGCTCTTGTTGCTGATCAGCAGCATGGCGTGGGCACAGGAAAGGACGATTACCGGTAAAGTGACGTCATCAGACGATGGGTCCACTCTACCAGGGGTAAACGTGGTTATTAAAGGAACCACAACGGGAACAGTCACTGATTCCGATGGAAACTACTCGTTAGCCGTTCCTTCGTCAGGTGGGCAATTAGACTTTTCGTTTGTTGGATTCGTTAGTCAAGCAATCGAGATCGGATCTAAGACCGTAATCGATGTTCAATTGGCAACAGACGTAACTCAGTTGTCTGAAGTAATCGTAACAAGTTACGGGCAGCAGGAGAAAAGAACTCTTTCCGGCTCTGTTTCAGTAGTGAAGAACGAGGCTTTCCAAAATCTTCCCATTCAATCAATCGATAGGGCTATTCAGGGTAGAGCTTCTGGTGTACAAATAAATGCAGCTTCTGGTGCTCCTGGTAGCGCACTTACTGTTAGGGTTCGAGGAATTGGATCCGTGAATGCATCCAACGATCCTCTTTGGATTATTGATGGTGTTCAATTAGGTCGTTTTGGCCAAACCACCCAGGGATCATCCAACCCTCTTGCGTCTATTAACCCGAATGATATAGAGTCGGTTGAGATTCTAAAAGATGCGGCATCATCTGCTATTTATGGTGCACAGGCAGCCAATGGTGTTATCATTGTTACTACTAAAAAAGGAAAGAAAGGCCGTACCAGCTTAGATTTTACCGCACAATACGGTATTACGCAGCCTTTGAATTTGTACAAAGTATTAAATGGTCAACAATTCGCTCAATTAAAGGCGGAATCGTATACGAATGCGGGTCTTCCTTTGACTGGCGCAACCGGGTCAAACACTATCTTTGGTGATCCTGGAAATACCGCTTTAACCAATTTTAATTGGGTAGATGAGTTGTTTCGCGAGGGCAGTCTTCAAACGTATGACCTCAATATGTCTGGCGGTGACGACAAGACTACTTTTTTATTGAGTGGTTCCTATACCAAACAAGAGGGGCAAATCATTAAAAACGAATATGAGCGCGCGACAGTGCGGCTAAATGTTACGCATAAGCCAATTGCGAAATTAACGTTGGGATTAAACTTGTCGTTAGCACATCAGCGCAATTTTGGTGCTATTCAAAACGGAAATTTTGTGAACGGACCTTTTCAGGCAGCCTTTACAGCGCAACCAACTTCGGGTGCTTTTACGCCAGATGGATCAGGGTTATATGCTCTTTATCCAGTAAATTCTCCGGGATCTCACCTTTTTGGATACAATATCAAGCAAGGTGTGGAAGAGGAAGTACGCTTAGGAAGGACCCCTCAAACCGTGTCTAGTTTCAGCATCGCCTATGAAATTATGCCCGGCTTTACTGCCAATGGGTTCGCAGGTATTGACGCTTCTTTTGGTACAGATAACAACCAACGGCCTGGTTCCATTCCTGTTTTTGCAGGTGGTCAGATGGCGGTAACAAGTCGCAGAACAATTGCCTACAACACCAACTTGACGCTTAACTATTCAAAGAAGTTTGCTTCTATACATTCCATTTCTGTACTGGGTGGTTTTGAATATCGCAATGAGCAACGTGGAGGTGTAGGTGCGAGCCAGTTTACTTTTGCTAATCCAGCGTTGCGTCTTTTATCGCAGGGTGCAACGGCAAGACCTGCCACTGAATTCTTTTTTGATAATGCAAGAGAGGGCTACTTCGGTCAGCTAAAATATGTGTTAAAGGACCGTTATATAGTTGATTTTACCTTACGTAGAGATGGTTCTTCTCGTTTCGGTTCACAAACGAAGTACGGAAATTTCTATGCAGGTTCTGTGGCATGGAGACTTTCTGAGGAGAGCTTCATTAAGAACTTGAATATATTTCAAGATTTGAAAATTAGAGCTTCTTATGGCAAAGTAGGTAACTCTGAAATAGCTGATTACGATTGGTACACTGCCTATGGTACGCCAGGAGCCGGTGCACCTGGTATCGCTGCCGGTGCGCAATACGTTGGGGGATCAATCCTTCGACTGACTCGTTTAGGAAATGATCTTATTTCATGGGAGGAAAAATATCAAACTAGCCTCGGCATTGATTTTGGATTGTTCAACGGCAGGTTAACGGGTTCAGTAGAATATTACGATTATAAAACCAAAGCGCTATTGTTTGATGTGCCTCAATTGAATGATGCCGGTATCAATAGCGTGAGAGGTAATAGTGGAGAGGTATTGAACAAAGGGTTTGATATTGAATTGGGCGGTGTGATTATGGATACCAAAGGATTTAAGTGGTCAACAAAAATCAACTTCAGTACGCTTCGCAATGAGTTGACGGCTCTGCCGAACAATCAAAAGAGAATTGGTAACACCTTAATTGTTGGCGAGCCAATCAATTTTAACTATTTGTTCAATTTTGCGGGTATCAACCCAGCTAACGGTAAGGCAATGATCTATGATACGCTAGGTAACCTTTCGTATCAAGGTAGGCAGCGCGATGCAGCTGTTAGAGGTTCAGCTATCCCTACTTGGTTTGGAGGATTTTCAAATACCTTCTCCTATAAAGGTATTTCATTGGAAGTTTTCTTTCAGTATAGTGGAGGCAATAAGGCGTTCAATGGTGATTTGTACAACTTGTATGCATCAGGATCTTCGGCAAATAATCAGTTGACCAGTCAGTTGGATCGTTGGCAGAAGCCTGGCGATGTTACCAATGTTGCCAGACCTTTCCAAGGTGGTGTAATTGATGGATTTGACCAGCAATTTGGCACATTTGGAACAACACAATTCTTGTCGGATGCTTCTTACGTTCGCTTAAAACAAGTGACCCTGAGTTACAGCCTTCCAAGCAAACTTGCATCTAAGTTAAAGATGGCCAAGTGTAATATATTCTTCCAAGGGCTGAATTTGTGGACATATACCAAATTCACAGGCATTGACCCTGAGGTAATCGTCAACAATGCACAGACTGGTGCGTCTACCTTTGGTGCTTATCCGGTCGGCAAACAGTTTTCTGCAGGTATTACGATTGGTTTATAATTTTAAAGAAATTGAATTATGAAATTTAGAAACATAAAAATAGTGACGGTTCTACTGGCAATGAGCTTGGTAGGCTGCAGTATCGATACGACAGATCAATCCACGCTTAGTCCGGATTTGGCCTTGAATAATGTGGCAGGTGTACAGAGTGCGGTATTGAGTACCTATAGAAGGGTTTGGGAGTACAATTTATATGGCCAACAGATCAATATTCATGGAGATGCATTTGCTGATAACGTGGAGATTGTAAATAGGACAGGACGATATGAGCAAGAAAATGTCAATGGTATTGGCGTTTATGCTAACAGATGGGGGACAACCGGTTTTGGAGAAGGTTGTTATGGAATTGTAAAGGATGCGAACTATGTGTTGTCATACTTGCCTAAGCTTAATATAGCTACGGTGCCCAGTTCTACTACTGTTACGTCTCAGGCCGTGCTTGACCACTTAACAGCAGAAGCCAAGTTTTTGCGGGCGCTTGCATTTTTTGAAATCGCCCGGGTGTATTCTTATGAGCCAGGACGGGAAGTAAATGGATTTAATTTGGGTGCAGTGTTAAGAACTAACCCAACGCTAGCTGTTTCCGATGCGGCAGCGAAAGCACGAAGCACTAACTTGGAAACATATCAGCAAATCGAAAAAGATTTGCAGGATGCCATTGCCGGATTGTTGCCTGCAAGTGCTGTTGGCGGCTGGCCAGCTGCATTGGGAGCAAACACATTTCCATACCGCGCCACGAGGGCTGCGGCTGCGGCACTTCTTGCTCGGGTTTACTTGTACTGGGGTAGATATGCTGATGCGGATGCTCA
Organism: Cyclobacteriaceae bacterium; assembly: GCA_031400595.1. Taxonomy (GTDB): domain Bacteria; phylum Bacteroidota; class Bacteroidia; order Cytophagales; family Cyclobacteriaceae; genus ELB16-189. The sequence goes on along the minus strand of JANNQG010000022.1, from coordinate 17,776 downwards.
GGCTACTGCCGCACTATCACTTGTTGCCGTTTCCGCACCAGTAACTGCCGCGAATTATGTGGCATCCTGGAGTGCAATTCCACACACGGAGTCGATCTTTGAAGCGGAGGTTAGACCAACAGATTTTAGCGGTGTAGACGGACCCAATAACTCGATGAATTCCATCACCACTAATCTTCTAGGCGGAAGCCAATATTGTGTTGCCGCAAGTGTAGAATTGCTAGCCGCACATGAGGCCGGTGACATTCGCAGGACGGTATACGTCACCTCTGCTGCTACACTGAACAAACCACAGACTAGAAAATGGCCAGGTGAAAAGGGCGCATTTGTAGAAAACATTCCGATTATACGCAGATCTGAAATGTATTTGATTCAGGCTGAGAGCAGATCTAGATTGAATAATGATGCAGGAGCGCAAGCAGCAATAAATACTATTCGCACAAATAGAGGTCTTGCTGCCACAGCGTTGACAGGCACAGCCCTGACTGACCTTATTATGAACGAAAGAAGGGTTGAATTAGCTTTTGAGGGTCATCGGTTTTTTGACTTGAAACGATTGGGTCTGCCTATTACTAAGAATGCGGCAACAGGTACCCCTGCCTTGCTGCCTACTGATTTTAGGTTATTGCAGCAAATCCCTGTTGACCAAATTACATTGGCTGGAGGCGTTCTTAAACAAAATCCTGGCTACTAACTTTTAACTATTACCGAAATGAAAAAAAGTAATTTATTCAAAATAGTAGTAGCGTTGGTTGTTCCAATGTTACTAAATGCCTGTTTTTCGGATCCGGGCACGGATATTAAGTTGACCAATGTTGCTATAGTCGAAATCGATCAAGCAACTACCTCCGGTGGAGCTGATGTGTCAAAATCTTATCCGCGTGTGCCAGGAGGACCAACTTTGCTAAAGGATTCTATCCGTGTTAACCTGGTGGGCCCGCAACGTGCGACTGAGACAAATGTATCTTTTGCGATTGATCCTACGAGTACGGCAGTAGCAGGGACCCATTATGCTTTAATTTCTCAGGCCTCTATTAAAATTCCTGCGAATGCCAGTTTTGGCTTTATCTATTTTAATGTACTTCCGCAAAACATTAACGCAGGTGAGATTTGGAAGATGAAAGTTAACTTAACCACAGCGGACGTGCCTGTGAACATTAACTATGCTACATTCACTCGTTCCATACGCATTTCATGTTCGTATTTGAGAAGCTCTTTTGTTGGGCCATACAGATGCCTGGAACCAGGTTATGCAACTTACAATGTGACAATCACCGCAGATGCAACTAATGTAAATGGGGTTGTGAATAGTAATTTCTGGGATGTTGGGGCATCTATAAAGTATGTATTTAATGGCACAGCTGGTACGGTAGCTATCCCGCTCCAGACCTTCCAAGCTGATATAACTGGTGGTGGGCCAGAAGCTCTAACTGTTGAAAGTCAAGCGACCGGTGCAAGTTTTGATGCATGCACGGGAAGGTTTGTTGTGCCGTACATTGTCAAGAGGGTGAGCTCTGGCGCAACTATTGACGTGAATACGCATACGTTCACAAAACCATAATATCAAATTTTAGATGAAATAAAAGAGCCCTGTTTACAGGGCTCTTTTATTATTTGTAATTTTATTTTTTAAATCAAATGCGATTATTTCAATCTGCTTTTTTCGTTTGCATTGCAGCCGCCTCGTTCGGGCAAACAATAGAAGGAATGCAAAAAAATCTGAATCAGCTAAAAACAGAGCAGCTGATAGTTGATAGAGTTCAAGCGCAGAAAGTAAAGGAATTTGCTTCGAGAAATAATATTCCAATTACGTATACTGACGATTTTCGCACTACACTTTTGGTGGGCATAGATGATTCGGGCATCCCCGTCTTCCTTTCAACCGACAATGAAAAGGCAGCGATCACCACGGGTGTTGTAAAGTTAAGAAACGATGGGCCGTTGGGTTTAAATCTGGAGGGATCGGGTGTTAAGTTAGGTGTCTGGGATGGAGGCAAAGTGGCGCATGTCGAGTATAACAGCAGAGTGCTTTCAACCGAAGGAGCTACTAATGATAGTCACGCTACCCACGTAACTGGTACAATTCTGGCATCGGGAATAAATCCAGCTGCAAAGGGAATGGCGCCAAAAGCAACTATTGTTTCGTTTGATTTTAATAACGCTTTATCAGAAATGGCTTCGCTTGCTAAGCCTGACCAATCGAGCATAATTCTTTCCAACCACTCTTATGGCTTTGTAACGGGTTGGGATTGTACCGTCAATCCATGCCAATGGCGGGGAAATCCAGCCATTAGCAGTCAGGAAGATTATCGTTTCGGGTTCTATTCCAGCAATACTAGAAGCTGGGATGTGATCGCAAATAATGCCCCGTATTATTTAATGATAAAATCTGCTGGCAACGATCGATCTGCTGGTAGCGGATCAGTTTATCCGGCTGATTGTAACGGAGGCACAGGGTATGACTGCATAGAAGAACAAGCAGCTGCTAAGAACATTTTTACAATTGGCGCAGTAAACGCGGTTTTGAATTATGCAGATCCCAGTTCTGTAATAATGAGTTCTTTCAGTGGTTGGGGGCCTACTGATGATGGACGGATTAAGCCAGACATTGTAGCGGATGGTGTGAGTGTTTTCTCAACGTTGCTCAATGATTCCTACGGTAACCTAAGCGGTACTAGTATGTCTTCGCCAAATGTTACGGGTTCATTGACCTTGATCCAAGAATTGTACAAAAAGTTAAACGGAGGTAATTTTATGCTGTCGTCTACTTTAAAAGCCTTGTCAATACATACCGCCAAGGAAGCGGGGGCATTTGCCGGCCCAGATTATAACTTTGGCTGGGGGCTGCTTGACGTGGAGTCTGCAGCAAAGTTGTTGTTAAAAAGAGACGATCAGAATATTTTCGTTAAGGAATTAGTATTAAAAGATGGAGAGGTATTTAACTTAACCCTCCAGCCAAGAGCAAATCAGCGGATCACTGCAACACTTGTGTGGAATGACCCCGCTGGTACTCCTGCCCCTATTTCTTTAGACCCGACAACGTCTATGTTAGTAAATGATTTGGATATGCGGCTAATAGATAATAATGGAGTCCAGCAATTTCCATGGTCATTAAATCCAGAAACGAGTGCACTCGGGCAAGCAGCAATCAGAGCTGATAATTTTAGAGATAATGTGGAAAAGATTGAATTTGAAAACCCCGAAGAACATTCTTACACATTGAGAATTAATAGTAAAAGACTGCTTGTTGGAGGGTCACAACAATTTTCAGTAATAGTAAGCTACGTGTCCATCAATGCTACACCCCCTACTTTGTATTGGGTAGGTGGCAATGGGGATTGGGATGACCCTGCCCATTGGTCTTTTACGAGCGGTGGAGGTTCTACAGGAGTTACACCTTCGTTGGAAAGTAACGTTGTGTTTGACCAAAAGTCTTTTGATCTCCCTGGTTCGGTCAATTTCACCAGCGATGGCTTTTGCCGTTCACTTTTATTGCTATCCAGTCCTAGCAAAGTTGGAATTACGTTAAACTCGAAGACGCTTAACATCGGTGGTGATTTTATTGCTGCGGATTCTGCTTTTGCCCTTTCGAATGAAGGCACTTTTGCATTTTCTAATGGAAGCGGTGCGGCTAGTAGAATTAGCCTAAATAATTCAAATTTCAACGCAGCGAATTTTTTGTTTGACGGCACATCTTTTGTAATGAATGGTACTGCCAGAGTTGGCACGATAAAACTCATTCGCGGCACATTGGATATGAGTAATTCTATTTTTACCATCCAAAATTTGCTAGCTGAGGGAAGCCTTCAAAAGACGTTAAATTTCAAAAATTCAAAAATTTTAGGACTCAGTAAATTCGCTTTCAATACGCTCAACAATTCGACCTTGGTTTCGGACTCTGTTAGTCTTAGTCTTCAATCCCCCTCGGCTCAATTTGTTCTACAAGGTGTCTATTTGAAAGGTACTGTTAATGTGAAGGGCGCCTTAGATATTGTCGGTGAAAATCGATTTTTCAAAGTTGATAGTGATGGGGTAATCAATATCAACGGCAACAATAATTTTGACTACGTTTTGCTCAGACCTGGATCGACCATAAATCTTTCCAACAACTCAACCCTGGCGCTTACAAAAAACTCGGTAATAACTGGAGCACCCTCCGCAAAGATAACTCTCAGTTCAGTAGGCTTTGCGCAAATAAATTTTGAGGGTTCTTACAAATTGTGCTTCGATCACTTAGTCATTTTGAATGTATCTCTTTCGGGGTCCGCTACCATCAACGCAGGAACGAATAGTCAACTGACAAATTCTTCAAATTGGATACAGGACGATTGCCAGAATGTACTTCTTCCTGATTTTGATTGGAATTATCCCTGCGTGGGCTCACTGACTGGTTTCACCGATAAAAGTCAGGGGTTGATAACGAACTACTCTTGGGATTTTGGGAACCCCTCAGTAGTGACCACGGGTAACAACCTAAAGAATACATCTGCGACTTTCAAGGCAACGGGAAATTATACTGTTCAATTAACAATATCAAATTTAAAGTATAGTAAGACAATTCAAAAATTGGTATCGATTAAAGCAAATGATTTGTTAGAAAACGAGATTGTTATCAACAACTTAAATCTTTTTAGTAAGGAGTTTGCTCCGACCTATCAATGGCTGAAGAATGGAACAGCCATTGCCGGTGCGACTTTGAGAACCTACCCATACAATGGAAATCCGGGAGTTTATTCGATAGTTACTTCTAATGAAACGTGCAATAGGCAATCGTCATTACTTTTAATTACAAGCGTGAATGAGGAGCCATTTGCGGGCATCTCTCCAATTTCACTATATCCGATTCCTGCGCAAAATAGTGTTACAATCGAAGGGTCATTTTCTGCCGACTCAAAAGCGGTTATTTACAATTTGGAAGGTCAAATATTATTTCAAGTAGACCTTAAGGATGAACCTAATCGTTTAGATATCTCTAACCTAGCAAGCGGTATCTACGTTATTTCCATAAACCGGAACGGAAATTTTGTTTATAAACAAAAACTTATCGTATTAAAATGAAAAAGCAACTTGTAGTCGTGATTATTAATTTTCTATTTCTTTTCGTTTCTGCACCTGTCTATTGTCAGTTGTTGAATATTCCAGCGGTTGGCAATGAGATTATGAAGGAATCAAAGTATGTTGATATTGAAGGCTCTCCCTATTTTTATGGAGGCTGGAAATCAGGCTCGATCACCGATAAGAATGGTAAAACTTATGAGGGCCAACTTATTAGATATGATACCTATAAGGACGTTATTGAGATAAACCAGGAAGGAAAAATACTTGCTTTAAGTAATCTCATTTACGTTAAGTTTGACCTTCTTTTTGTAGAAGAAAACTCAAGCATAGTCACTCATAGACTTTTCAGATCTGGTTTTTCGGTGCCCAAATATTCTGAAAAAGATTACTTCGAAGTGGTACACGAAGGTGTTCATACCGTTTTAAAAAAGATTAAGACCGAGTTTTTAGAGGACAATGTTTCTTCCTACGGCTCAAATAGAACGGTAAAGAAATTTGTGGCAGATCAACGTTACTTTCTACTTACCAATTCTGGTGATGCTAAGGAGTTCAAAGTGAGCAAGAAGTCCTTTCTTGAAGCGCTTGGCAAAGACAAAGAGGCAGCAGAGAAATTCATGGAATCGTCAAAAATTAAGGTCAAAACGGAAGCTGAACTAAAATTGGTTCTCATGAGTTTGCAATAGTGTTTTTGATGCTATTTATATAGTCCTCAATCCCAATCTCTAGTTGAAAGAAAGATTTTGAATAGCCAATTTTAGAGAACTTCCCCATCTTCGCTTCGGTAAAATACTGGTAGGTGTGTCTTATATCTTCAGGGGTGTCAATGTATTCAATAGTAGCGGGTTTATTCAACGCGACAAAAACGGCCTTCACCAAATCATTGAATGTTCTGGCTTTGCCTGATCCAAGGTTATAGATACCCGAGTCTTTGCGATGGTGCATAAGGAACACACATACATCCACCACATCTTTTACGTACACAAAGTCGCGCATCTGCTCGCCATCTTTGTAATTGGCTTTGTGTGAGCGGAACAATTTCATTTTTCCGGTTTTCTGAATCTGGTTGTACGCATGCCACACCACGGACGCCATTCGCCCTTTGTGGTATTCTTTGGGGCCATACACATTAAAGAATTTCAATCCTGCCCAAAAGAAAGGTTTTTCGTCTTGTTCCAACGCCCACACGTCAAAAACTTGCTTCGAATCTCCGTAGGGGTTTAGCGGTATTAGCCGAGGAATTAAATCTTCGTTGTCGTCATAACCTAATTCACCAAGCCCATAAGTTGCTGCGGACGAGGCGTAGACAAGAGGAATCTGGTATTGGCAACATTTTTTCCACACCGATTTCGTGTATTCGGTATTGAGTTTGTCTAGCAGCGCTACATCCATCTCAGTGGTATCAGTCCGAGCGCCTATGTGGAAAATGAATTCAACTGTTTCGAAATTTTTGTCGAGCCATGCAATAAACTCATCGCGGTCTACTTTTTCCTGAATCTTTAGGCCGACAAGATTTTTATTTTTTTCAGGATTATTGAAATGATCAACCGCGATAATGGCATTGAAATTATCTTGGTTAAGTCGTTGAATAAGGTTGCTTCCAATAAAGCCAGCCGCTCCGGTAACAATAATCATAGTTTATTCTGTTGGGTCTATAATCTTAAATCCTTCTTCTCTAGAACATTTTTTCAATTTGTTGTCGCAAACCACAAAGGATTCTACTTCTTCGGCAATATAAATGAGAGAAGCAAGTTGAATAGTATCAAGGGGTTTGAGTGGATGTTTTTCAATTACTTTTAAGGCAATTTGTTTGACATCTTCATCAAATGGAACAGTTTCAAAAAACGGAAAATCAATTGCGATTTCATTCGTCAATCGTTCATACTCACTTTTATCAATGAACTTGGTTTGGAGCAATCGTTGAAATGCGCTGGCACATTCGACATGTGTAACAACGGACACGAAAATTCTTTCTGATTTGTCGAATAGCCCACGAACTTTCGTATCCCCTTTTTCATTTAAATATCTCTTTAGCAAAGCCGATGAGTCAAAATACAAGTTCATTCTTCGTCACGGATTTGTCTCAAAATTTTAGTCGAATCTCCGCCTCTGCGAAGAGTGACTGTTTTTACTTCTCGCTTCCAGCCCTGCACAGGATCTTTGAACGGGATTACTTTAGCAATGGGTTTACCTTTTCGAACAATCACATAACTTTTCCCTTTTTCCACTTTATCGAAATATTCACGGGCAGAATTGCGAAGTACTGTAAATTGCAAATAATCCATAAAAATGACAGATTTATGGCATAAAGATACTCAGTTTAAACCATTTTGAAATTTATCTTTGTAGAGAATTTAATAAGAATGATTTACGTAAGCCGAAAGGAGCATTTCAACGCAGCCCATAAGCTCTATAACCCGTCTTGGAGCAAAGAGAAAAACCACGAGGTATTTGGCCCCTGTGCCAACGAAAATTGGCATGGGCACAACTACGATCTCATCGTTACAGTAGGAGGGACACCTGATCCGGATACAGGCTTTGTAATCGATTTGAAAAAGTTAAGCGATTTGATTCGGCAAGAAGTGATTGAAAAAGTTGATCATAAAAACCTAAATCTCGATGTCGACTTTATGAGCGGTAAAATGGCGAGCACAGAAAATTTGGTCATCGAACTTTGGAATATTTTAAGGCCAAAGATTTCCTCTATTAGTAGATACGGAAAATTGCATTCCATACGGCTGTTTGAAACACCCCGCAATTATGTGGAATACTTTGGTGGTTAGATTTCCGTACTTCGTTAATCGTACCTTGTACTTCGAAAAATGAAATATTACATTATTGCAGGCGAGCGTTCTGGCGATTTGCATGGGAGTAATCTGGTGAAGGCCATTTCTCGCTTAGACTCCAAAAGTGAGTTTCGTGGATTCGGGGGCGATGAGATGAACAAAGCTGGAGTACAATTGATTAAGCACTATGATCAATTAGCGTTCATGGGCTTTGAGGCAGTAATCAATTTTTACAAAATCGCCCGATACATGCGTGAGTGTAAAGCCGATATTCTTGCCTATCAGCCCGATGTGTTGATTCTGATCGACTATGGCGGCTTCAATAGAAGGATGGCTACATTCGGGCGAAAGAGCGGCATTAAGGTGTTTTACTATATTCCTCCCAAAGTTTGGGCGTGGCGACAAAACAGAGCATGGCAGCTGAAGAAAGATGTAGATCGCCTCTTTGTAATTCTGCCTTTTGAGAAGGAATTTTTTAAGAGATATGGGATCAACTCCGACTATGTTGGCAATCCGGTGCTCGATTCGATCAAGGCATTTGTTCCCAACGACAAATTTGTTCAAGCGAACAATTTAGATCCAAAACGAAAAATTGTAGCGTTGCTTCCGGGAAGTAGAAGAATGGAATTGCAGCGAATTGTTCCATTGATGGCCGATTTAGCTGTCTCAAATCCTTTGTTGTATTTTGGCGTAGCAGCTGTTCAAAATTTACCTTCTGAGCTGTACAAACCGCTGAAGGACTTACAGAACGTTACCCTCGTATTTGAAGCTACCTATGATCTCTTGTCGCACGCTTCGGCAGCTATTGTAACATCTGGAACGGCAACCTTAGAAACAGCACTTTTTAAAGTGCCACAGGTAGTGGTTTACAAAGCCGGCAACTTGGAGTATGCGGTTGCATCAAAGGTGGTCAAGGTAGACTATATATCGCTGGTGAATCTAATCGCAGGGAAGGAAGTAGTGAAGGAACTAATACAGCAAGAAGCAACAGTCGAAGCGCTAAGGGGCGAACTTCTCCTCTTGACCGAGGCTGGTGAATACAGAAATAATATGTTGGGAGAATACGATAAACTCTATCGTTCGTTGGATATCGGGTCCGCTTCAGAAAACACTGCAAATTTAATGTTGAAATACCTGAAGGCAGATCAAAAATTGAGCGCTTGAACTAAGCTACTTTCAACTTGCTATAATGTGATTTATTGAATTTCTCCTCTGCGTATGCGCGATTGATCACGAGTCGATCAGTGGTTTTGTCAGACGGCAACTCGAACATGGCGTCATTGATGATGGCCTCGCAAATTGAACGTAACCCACGGGCGCCTAATTTAAAATCGACAGCCTTTTCAACAATGAAATCCAAAGCACCCTCTTTGAATTCCAATTCGATGGTTTCCATTTCAAAAAGTTTCTTGTATTGCTTAACCAACGCATTTTTTGGTTCGGTCAAAATCTTTCGAAGGGTATCGTGATCGAGTGGATTGAGGAAAGACAAGACAGGTAGACGACCGATTAATTCAGGGATTAGCCCAAACGTTTTTAGATCTTGTGCGGAGACGAATTTTAGCAAATTGTCTTTATCCAAATCTCCACCGGGGTTGACGCTATCTGATGAGGTAGCAAAACCCAGTGGACGTGTATTTAACCTGCGACCAATTAGTCTGGAAATGCCTTCAAAGGCGCCACCGCAAATGAACAGTATGTTCTCGGTGTTCACGGTAATCATTTTCTGATCGGGGTGCTTTCGCCCTCCCTGCGGGGGCACGTTCACCGCAGTGCCTTCCAATAATTTAAGTAATGCTTGCTGTACACCTTCTCCACTTACGTCCCTGGTGATAGAAGGATTATCGGATTTTCTGGCGATTTTATCAATCTCATCAATGTACACAATGCCGCGTTCGGCTGCTTCTGTATTGTAATCGGCCGCCTGCAGCAAACGGGTCAGAATACTTTCAACGTCCTCACCCACGTACCCAGCTTCGGTCAATACGGTTGCGTCAGCGATACAAAAAGGAACCTGTAAAATCTTAGCAAGAGTTCTTGCCAAGTAGGTCTTGCCTGTTCCGGTTTCACCCACCATAATGATGTTTGATTTTTCAATCATCACATCGTTGTCCATTTTTCGTTGAGTGAGTCTTTTATAGTGATTGTAGACAGCCACGGACATTACTCGTTTAGCTTCGTCCTGTCCAATCACATATTCGTCCAGGAACTTCTTTATCTCACGTGGTTTGATCAGTTTGAAGTTGGGCAAGGTGCCCGCCTCCACTTTGTTTTTCTTTTCTTCTTGCAGGATTTGACTTGCCTGTGTGACACACTTATCGCAGATGTGGGCATGGATACCCGAGATCATTAGATCAACGTCTTTTTTGTTTCTACCACAAAAAGAACAGGTAACTTCAGCAGCCATTGCAGGGTCAGATTAAGGTGAACGATGAATTACCAAAGGTATTAATAATTTGAACAAAGACATACCTTGCGCAAAAAGTAACCCTCGAACAAAAGCGAAGGATAACTTTTCCTACTGCACTTGCGTATTGCCCTATTTAACGCGATTAATCACTCAACCGCCCAATGACTTCCCTCCTACTTTTAGAGATTACTTCCTCTTCTTCTCGAGCACCTCGTCTATTAATCCATATGCTTTGGCTTCGGAAGAACGCATCCAGAAGTCGCGATCAGAATCTTTTTCGATCTTCTCATACGTCTGTCCGCTATGGTTAGCAAGAATGGTGTACAAATCCTTTTTCAACTCCAAGGTTTGCTTCATAGAAATTTCCATGTCGGAAGAAGTTCCTTGCATTCCTGCAGAAGGCTGGTGAATCATCACCCGGGAATGAGGCAGGGCGGATCTCTTTTTAGAAGCTCCCGCAGCCAATAATACCGCGCCCATTGAAGCCGCCATGCCCGTACATATCGTGGCCACATCTGGGTTTATGATTTGCATGGTATCATAGATGCCAAGCCCTGCATACACCGAGCCGCCTGGGCTATTGATATACATAATAACATCTTTCTTTGGGTCAGAAGATTCTAAGAAAAGGAGCTGTGCCGTGATCACGTTTGCTACGTAGTCATCTACGGCCGTTCCAAAAAAGATAATGCGATCTGCCATCAAACGCGAAAACACGTCAATCACCGTGGCGCGCATTTGTCGCTCCTCCACTACGTTGGGTGTCATCCCCGAAACCGTGTATGGGTTTTGGTTGACAAATTTCATATAGCTATCCAAGGCATTGCCGCTCATGCCCAAATGATGCACGGCATAGTTTCTAAATTCGTTGGTTGACATGTTTTATTTTTTTCTAAGTTTAATAATGATAGACGTCTAACTCTTTTTTTTATTGTTTTAGGTGCTCAATGATAAGTATTGTTGGGTCAATTTACGAACGATCCATTAAAAAAAGCTCCACCGATAGGCAGAGCTTTCTTTAAAACTTAGAATGCTGTGAAAAGGTTCAACGCTCAATGATTGTGGCTGGCGGCTAATTTTTTGAATTCCTCCAAACTCACTTTCTTTTCATTAATCGTAATATTTTCTTTAATCGCTCTCATCACCTTTTCCTGCCTTAATTGGTTGTAGATGCGCATAAAATTCTCACCTTTTCCATCTTGACCAGAAAGATAATTGTTGGCGATCTCATCCAACTTGTCGCCCAGTTGAGCTGCGATGGCCGGTCCCCCAAACTGCTCGACAATTAAAAGTTTTGCTTTTTCTCTCACCTCATCGCCCTCTACTTTTATCTCCCTCTCCTCAGTAATTCTGTTTTTGATCAAATCCCATTTCAAGGAATCTTTATATGCATGGAATTCCTTTTCTAGTATTTCTTCTGTCACTTGCCCATTGCTGGTTGCTTTTAGCCACATTTTTAAAAAGTTGTCCGGCATCTGGATGGCAGTATGATCAACATAATAGTGTTGAATTTCGTGATCCAATAAATGATCTGTTTCACGCTGATAGTTTTGCGCGATGGTTTCCTTAATCTTCGCAGTAAACTCGTCTTTGCTTTTTACAACATCTTTGCCAAAAACTTTGTCAAAAAGTTCTTGATTCATGGTGGGCGGATCAACCCGACTCACAGACGTAACGGTAAAAAGATAAGTACCCGTTGCGTTATTTGCTTCTTCTTCCGAAATGTTTAGCGCGCGGCTTTTTTCCGCGTTGGTAGTGAACGTCTTCTCGGCATCAAATTCAACAATGTCCCCGTTCTTCAACCCAATGAATTTTTTCTGAGCCTTCTTGTCGACTTTGTTTACGGCAATAAAAGAACCTTTTTTTGTTTCTTCAGTTGATTCTTGACCCTTCAGTACAATATCGCCATGTAAATTATCGTCTGCTTCACTTGATTCCGGATAAGAAACATTACCAAACCTATTTTTAATATCGGCCAATGTTTCGTCCATGACTTGTTGATCTATTTCAATAGGGTGCGAGGTGACTTTCACCTTATTGGACATGTCAACCGCGAAATCCTCGACCATTCCAATCTGAAACTCAAATTCAAAGTCCTTTTGCGTTTCCCAGTCGATAGCGCGCGCTTTTTCAGCGTTTGGCAATGGATCACCTAAAACCTTCAGCTTGTTTTCTTTGATATAATCGGACACCGAGTGGGAGATGAGATGATTTACTTCCTCTACCAAGATGGATTTGCCATACATTTTTTTGATAACCCCTGTAGGCACTTTGCCTTGTCGGAAACCCTTGATGTTTGCCTTACGTGAAAAATCCTTCAGCTTGTCGTCAACTTTTGGCAAATAGTCGCTTTCGCTCAACGAGATCTTGATCAGCCCCTCGGTTTTGCTTTGTTTGTCTAGTGTAATGTTCAATGGAGTGAAATTTAAAGAGTTACAAGTTCCCCGTTTCGAGTTCCTGGTAACTAGTCTAGGCTAATTAACCGGGAACTTGAAACTTGAAACACATTTTCTGTTCGTGCGGATGAAGGGACTCGAACCCCCACGCCTTACGGCACCAGATCCTAAGTCTGGCGCGGCTGCCAATTACGCCACATCCGCATTTGTTTCGCCTTTTTAGGGTAAAGGGAGCACAAATTTAGGGATTATTCGCTATTATTAAAGTTCTGATTGGAAATTGAGGAAATAACCTAAAAAATGTTCCGGGTTGTTTAAATTTCCAATTGGTTCGGGACGGAATGTAAATGACTGATGAGTCAAATGGTTATTGACGAGGTAGAGGAAAAGAGAGAAATCATAGCTCGCTATCGAAGACTGTTGCGACTGGCAAAGCCCATTCTGAAGGAGGGGGATGCGCGGCTCATTAAGCGTGCATTCACAATCAGCATGGAGGCGCACAAGAATATGCGCAGAAAATCTGGGGAGCCCTATATTTTTCATCCACTATCCGTGGCAGAAATCTGTGTAGAAGAGATTGGGCTGGGTACCACTTCAATCATCGCTGCGTTGTTGCACGATGTGGTAGAAGACACAGACATTCAACTTTCTGACCTGCAAGGAATTTTCGGAAAAAAGATTGCGAAAATTATTGATGGCCTTACAAAAATCCGAGGCGTTTTTGAATACGGCACGTCTGCCCAAGCTGAGAATTTTCGGAAGATGCTCTTTACCCTTTCGGAAGACGTTAGGGTAATCTTGATTAAACTGGCCGACCGCTTGCATAATATGCGCACACTGGAGAGCATGCCTCGCAACAAGCAGCTACGCGTATCTTCTGAGACCATTTACCTCTATGCGCCATTGGCTCATCGACTAGGGTTGAATGCCATAAAAACTGAGCTGGAAGACTTGTATTTGCGATTTACGGATCCGCCCGTTTTTGAGGAGATCACCAACAAAATCGCGGAGACGAAAGCATCAAGAAATAGATTTATCAAACAATTTGTTTTGCCAATCAAAGAAGAACTCGACAAGTTGGGTGTGAACTATGAAATCAAGAGCAGGCCAAAGTCAGTGTTCTCCATCTACAATAAAATGAGAAAGCAAAACATCCCCTTCGAAGAGGTGTATGACTTATTTGCGATCCGAGTGATCATTGATACCCCACTAGAGCAAGAAAAATCATATTGTTGGCAAGTGTATTCTGTGGTCACAGATTACTACACGCCCAATCCTGACCGATTAAGAGATTGGATTAGTACACCCAAGGGCAACGGATATGAGTCGCTACACACCACGGTGATGGCAAAAAATGGCCAGTGGGTAGAGGTTCAAATCCGAACGTTGCGCATGGATGAGATTGCCGAAAAAGGCTATGCTGCGCACTGGAAATACAAGGACAACGCGGCTAAGTATGAATCCAATTTGGAAAAATGGCTTGTGCGAGTACGTGAGACGCTAGAAAAACAAGATCTGACCGCGCTCGAGTTTGTGGATGATTTCCGCGGCAATCTTTTTAGTGAAGAGGTTTTTGTATTTACCCCAAAAGGCGAATTGAAAACGCTACCCACGGGTGCTACAGCGCTGGATTTTGCCTTCGATATTCATACTGATATTGGCGCCAAGTGTATAGGGGCTAAAGTGAACCAAAAACTGGTGCCTATTAACCATGTTTTGAAAAATGGAGATCAAATCGAGATTCTTACTTCGGCCAAGCAGAAGCCGAATGAAGACTGGTTGCGGTTTGTGATCAGTCCAAAGGCGAAGTCTAAGATTAAAGAACTGCTAAAGGAAGACAAACGCAAGGTATCCGATGACGGAAAGGAAGTTCTACTGCGAAAACTAAAGCAGCTCAAAATAGAAACCAATGGGCAAGTATTTGAACAGATGCGTGATTTTTTTAAAGTCGCTTCACAGTTTGAGCTCTTTTACAAATTTGGCTTTGGCTCAATCACCGTTAGTGATTTAAAACGATTTAAAGAATATAAACCGTCTTCACCGCTCAAAAGTAGAGAGCACAACGAAGTGCGAGATGTAAAGACGATTGAGCAAGAGATCAACAAGGCCAAGGGGCGTTATGAAGATATCCTGCTCATCGGTGAGGATATGGATGTGGTGGAGTACAAGTTGGCTAAATGTTGTACTCCGATTCCAGGGGATGAGGTATTCGGTTTTGTAACCGTCAACGAAGGAATTAAGATTCACCGTACCTCTTGCCCTAACGCAACCGAACTCCTGGCAAATCATGGAAATCGGGTGATCAAGGCAAAATGGACATCGCAGTATGAAGTCGCTTTCCTCACGGGATTAAAAGTGGTGGGTACCGACCGGGTGGGGTTGATTAATGACGTGTCAAAAGTGATTTCAGAAGAGCTTAAAGTAAACATGAGTTCTCTTTCGTTCAAAACTGATCAAGGCATTTTCAGTGGCGAAATAATGCTCTACGTAAATGATACTCGCCATTTGGAAGTATTGATTGGCAAATTAGAGAAAGTAGAAGGTGTGGTGAAGGTAAGTAGGTTTGATTCGCGAGTTAATTGAATGCGTATATTTGCTCCGAAATAAGAATGCCGCTCAACCAAAAGTTATACGAAGAAGTCAAGCAGATATTTATTGCTTACCTGGAAAACAAGGAGTTACGCAAGACGCCAGAACGCTATGCCATCTTGGAAGAAATATATTCGGTAGACGGCCACTTTGATGTAGAATCTCTTTACATTAAAATGAAGAACAAGAGTTATCGGGTAAGTCGTGCTACAGTTTACAACACACTTGACTTATTGGTAGAGTGTGATTTGGTTAGCAAACATCAGTTCGGAAAGAACCTGGCCCAATACGAAAAATCCTATGGGTACAAACAGCACGACCACCTGATTTGTACACAATGCCATAAGGTCACTGAATTTTGTGACCCACGAATACAGAATATTCAGAATACAGTGGGCGAGTTGCTACATTTTAATGTCATGCATCATTCCTTAATTTTGTACGCTTCTTGCACAAAAACCAATTGTGAAAACAAAAGAATATGAATTTTACTCAAGAGATTAAAGGGGATACGCTAACCATCCGGATTTCCGGTGACCTGATAGGTGAGGATAGCGGTACTCAATTAGTAGGAGTAGTCAATGACGCGATGAGTCATAAAGCGCTGACGTGTATAATAGATATCTCCGAATTACGCTACATTAATAGTAGTGGAATCGGGGTGTTGATTACCATTCTCACAAAGTTCCGGAACAAAGGGGGTGAATTATACCTGATGAATCCATCAGAGAGCGTAAAGAAATTGCTTGTGATTACAAAACTCAACGCCATTTTTCAAGTGGTGAAATCAGAGCAAGAAGTCATTTCTCATTCAAAAAAATAATTTTAAAAGAAAGCGATTTCCCAATGGATTATCGCCAATGGACTATTGAACAAATTAAAGTATGAAAGTAGATGTGTTGCTAGGCCTGCAATGGGGCGATGAGGGAAAAGGAAAAATCGTGGATGTACTGGCGCCTGGCTACGATGTAGTAGCTCGGTTTCAGGGTGGTCCCAACGCAGGGCACACACTCGAGTTTGATGGAATAAAGCACGTGCTTCATCAAATCCCATCAGGTATTTTTAGAGAAAAGACACGGAATATTATTGGCAACGGAGTAGTATTGGATCCGATCGTATTTAAAACGGAAATAGAGAAACTTGAGAAATACAACCTCAACGTAAAAGCTAATTTGTTTATATCAAAAAAGGCAACGTTAATCCTTCCTACCCACCGGTTGCTTGATCAAGCCTATGAAAAAGCGAAAGGCGTGAATAAAATTGGATCTACACTCAAAGGCATCGGCCCCTCTTATCAGGACAAGATTGGCCGACAGGGGTTGAGGGTAGGAGATGTTCTTGCTAGTTCATTTAAGGAAAAACTAAAGAAACTTACTGATATCCATTTTGAAATTTTAAAAACCCACGACATACCCTTTGATTGGAATGCCCTGGAAGGTCAATTCTTGGATGCAGTCAGTTTTTTGAAGCAATTCAAACTCATCGATAGCGAATATTTTATTAACAACGAGTTAAAATCCGGTTCGTCTATTTTAGCAGAAGGCGCTCAGGGTTCTTTGTTGGATATTGACTTTGGTAGCTATCCATTTGTTACAAGTTCAAGTACAGTTACAGCAGGCGCCTGCACTGGTTTGGGTGTAGCTCCAAAACACATTGGGGAAGTCTATGGCATCTTTAAGGCGTACAGCACGCGGGTCGGCAGTGGTCCCTTTCCAACAGAGTTGTTGGATGAAGAAGGCGAGAAAATGCGCAAAGAGGGGAATGAGTTTGGCTCCACTACTGGTCGACCACGTAGATGTGGTTGGATCGATCTTCCTTCATTGAAGTACTCTATTATGATCAATGGGGTCACGCAGTTATTGATGATGAAAGCCGATGTGCTTAACATTTTCCCGACCATCAAGATATGTACAAAGTACCAATTAGGTGACGGCAGTATAACAGAAACCGTTCCATACGAACTGGTAAACGAAAACATTCAGCCAATTTATACCGAGGTCAAAGGCTGGAATACTTCCCTTGAGGGAATCACTGAAAATAAAATGCCTGTCGAACTAGCTCAGTACATCGAACTCTTGGAGAAAGCCTTAGAAGTCCCAATAACGTTGATTTCAACTGGCCCCGATCGAAAACAAACGGTTCACAGAAAAAAGTAATACAAGCGCTAAGTTAGCAAGTAAGATTTCTTTTTCAGGGCGTGCCCCAGACCGCTTCGCTTCAGGGTCGGGCTTTTCCTTTCAAGTCCTCCCCCGATCCCGCATAGCCAACGCGCGTGCATCGGGGTGCGGGCTTTCCACTTCAATCCCTCACGCAGTGATCTGATTCAATAGTTGAGTTTTTTGCGCATCTTTTCGGTTGGATTTGCTGTAAAGATTTCCCTTCTAGATATTTTCAACAAATAACTACCTGATATTCAGTGATTGATTGGGTTTGGCTAAAAACATTTAGGGAATAGCTTGCAAAAGGGATTTTAGATATTACCTTTGCACTCCCTTTTAGCGAAAAGGGGGAAATTGGGCAAAAAAGCCAGATTAGGTGAG
>JANNQG010000012.1:0-2708 GCA_031400595.1 Cyclobacteriaceae bacterium | reverse complement strand
AAAAGAGTTGAAGTATCACGGTCATATAAACTGACCGATTACGGACGTATTCGTTCGTATTTGATCTCAATACTTTCTAAAAAAGGCCATTTCCCAACAATTTTGGCATAAAAATCATTGGCACTGAATTGGAAACAGGTTGCGTGAATCCAATTTCAAACTATGCTCCGCAACTACATCAAAATCGCATTCAGAAGCCTTCTTAAAAATCAAGCTTACTCCGTTATCAACATTGGTGGGTTAGCCATCGGACTTGCTGCAAGTATCCTTATTTTTTTATGGGTGGCTGATGAATACGCATACGATAAATTTCAAGTCAACTACAATAACATTTACAAACTTTACCAATCCCAAGAGTGGAACGGCCATATCGGGACGGGGAATAGCATGCCTTATAAATTGAAAGAAATTCTTCCCCAAAAATCAAGTAAGATAAAAAGTGTAGTAATGACCAACTGGGGCGAGGGCAATTTGCTACAAGTGGGCGAAAACCGTTTAAATAGATATGGCTTAAGCGCAAGTGAAGATTTTTTTACCATGTTCAGCTACGAAATGATTGCGGGAGACCCCACCACAGCATTGAACGAGCCCACCAAAATTGTCATCACAGAATCCACCGCTAAATTATTTTTTAAAGATGGCAATGCACTTAACCAAACCATCAAATTTGACAACAGCGATGAACTAAAGGTCTCAGGTGTTATTAAAGATGTTCCTGAACAGTCGTTTCTAGAATTTGATTACGTATTGCCTTTCAGTTACTATGAAAAAACAAATTCCTGGGTACGATATTCAAAAGACAGTTGGGACAACAATAGTTTTCAGGTGTATGCACTACTCGAAGATGGAACACCGAAAGAAGAAGTAGATCAATCGATCGCTTCCATTTTGAAAGACAACAATCCTAAAGCACCTACGGCCAAGCTATTTCTGCACCCAATGGAAAAGTGGCGCTTGCATTCCAACTTTGAAGAAGGCAAAAACACCGGTGGTCAAATTGTCTATGTTAGGCTATTCACAGCCATTGCGATTTTTGTTCTACTCATTGCGTGTATCAACTTTATGAACCTGGCAACTGCACGCAGTGAAAGCCGCGCACGTGAAGTAGGCATTCGCAAAAGCATTGGCTCTCGCAGGAAAGAATTGATCCTTCAGTTTCTAGGGGAATCTGTCGCCATTACCACTTTCGCGTTTCTGTTGGCGGTGGTCGTTGTAGAGTTAGTGCTTCCGAGTTACAATATTTTAGTAAAAAAGAGCATTGCCGTTAGCTATTCAGATCCGATGATATGGATGGCAGCTATTGCATTGGTGTTGGTAATTGGATTATTGGCGGGGAGCTACCCTTCCTTTTATCTATCCTCGTTTGAAGCGGTAAAAGTCTTGAAAGGTAAAGTGAATGTAGGCAAAGGTGCGAGCACACCCCGACAGGTGTTGGTAGTGCTTCAATTTGGGTTTTCGATTTTTCTAATTGCCGGAACCATCGTGATTTACCAACAAGTGCAGCATGTGAAAAACCGTGACATGGGATACGATCGGGAAAACCTTATACAAATTTGGATGAATGGCGAGCTTCAGAACAACTTTAGCACCATCCGGCAAGAGTTGGTAAACACAGGCGTTGTAGAATACGTGTGTAAAAGCAATAGTCCAGTTACTGCCGTCTTCTCAAACAACGAAGTAAAGTGGCCAGGCATGGCTACCGACCAACGAGTGGCATTTAGCACCATCGCCACGGAATATGACTACACCAAAACCATGGGAATAAAAATGATTGAGGGCCGTGATTTTTCTAGCGAATTTAACGACTCACTTTCTGTGATCGTCAACGAAGCTGCCATTAAAATGATGGGCATGGAAAATCCGATTGGTAAAAAAATTGAGACAAACGGTTCACAATTGGAAATTGTGGGCGTGGTACCAGACATTGTGATGGACTCGCCCTATAAGCCCGTTGAGCCGATGACGCTGTTGTTCAATCCGGGATGGAGTAGTACCGTAACCGTGCGCTTGGCCAGAACAAAAGACATTCAAGCATCGCTTGCAAAAGTAGAAAGTGTATTTAAGAAGTTGAATCCTAATTACCCATTTCAGTATCGCTTCACCGATGTCGATTTTCAAAAGAAATTTACTGACATAAACTTAATTAGTCGATTGGCTGGAGTTTTTGCTGGTCTAGCCATTGTCATTACTTGTCTGGGGTTATTTGGTTTGGCAGCCTTCACAGCCGAGCAGCGCACCAAAGAAGTTGGTATTCGCAAAGTGATGGGCGCCTCTGTGGCAAGTTTGGTTATGCTCATCTCCAAAGATTTTTCGCGGCTGGTCATCATCGCGTTTGCCATTGCTGCGCCCTTCGCCTGGTGGTTTTTAAATAGTTTCTTAGAGCAGTACGCGTATCGTATTGAAGTGGCCTGGTGGGTTTTAGGAGCAGTAGGTGCCTTTGCACTGATATTGGCTTTACTGATTGTAAGTGCACAAGCCTTGAAGGCTGCGGTTACAAATCCCAGCAACTGTTTGAGAAGTGAGTAATCGATATTAACACCTGTCAAAATAAAAGTATGATCCGCAACTATTTAAAAGTAGCATTCAGGAATCTTACCAGAAATGGAGTTTATTCTTTTATTAACATCGTAGGGCTGGCAGTGGGTTTAGGCTGCAGTATCCTTATTTCACTTTGGGTGTTTGATGAACTTTCTTACAATCGTTTTCAA
>JANNQG010000027.1:0-103546 GCA_031400595.1 Cyclobacteriaceae bacterium | reverse complement strand
GGTAAGTAAAATGCTGGCCGATGAAGTAAATCTATTCATCAAAAAGGATGTTGTTGTTGTTCCTAACATCGTTGAAACCGAGCGGTTTGAGGTTATTCCCTTCCCGGAATCTGAAACTATTCAAATTGGTTTTTTAGGCACACTTAATCAAACGGTGAAGGGATTAGATATTCTTTTGAGAGCGGCAGCTGATTTGAAGACTGATTTTGTCTTGCATGTTGGAGGAAGTGGTAAGTTACTCCCATCTTATAAAGCGCTATCTAGAGAATTAGGTATTGAGCAGAAATGTATTTTCTACGGATTTGTTTTGCCAAGTGATGTGCCGGCTTTTATGTCGCGACTTCATTTCTTCGTGTGCGCTAGCCGTTCAGAAACATTTTGTGTAGCGTTAGCCGAAGCAATGGCAGCCGGAAGGCCAGTCGTTTCTACCCGATGTGGTGGCCCAGAGGAATTTGTGGATGAAAGTAATGGGATTTTGGTAGATGTGGAGAATGTCAAATCCCTTCAACAAGGTATCGAACAAATGATATTAAACTATCGGACCTATAACTCAGAGAGTATTTGTAATTCGGTGAGTGATCGATTTGGGGAAATGAGTTTCGTATCTAATATCGATAAAATTTATTCGAGTCTTAGATCAATTGGCACCAAGTAAAGATTGAATGATTTCTTCTAGTTGCTTTTTATTCTTTTCTGCTGTCAATTCGATGGCAGCTTTTGTTGAGTTCTGCTTAAACTGAGTTACTATTTCTGCTGTGACAGCAGCTAATTTATCAGCCAAAGACTTTGGTGTAAAATCCACGGCCACCACTCCGATTTCGTAGTGATTCACGATTTCGGCCATCTCGGGTGTAGGCCCTATCGCTATGGCTAAACGTGCCTGGATAAAGTCAAATAATTTATTTGGAAGCGTATTCGCATAGTTGAAATTAACAGGAGGTAACAGAAAGACACCGATATCATACCCATTTAAAAATGCCACCAACTCATTACTTTTTAATGGTGGTAAGAATCGAATACGAGGATCATTTGCCGCTAATTGCTTTAACATGTTAATGTAATTTGAAGTCTTGGCAGAAGCGAGTTGCGGCACAATCAGCATGAGGTCGAGCGTAAACCGATCATCTAGGTGTGCCATCATCTCAATCATCAGTTCTAATTTTCTGGAAGGGGTGGAGCCTCCATGGTGGATAAGCTTGATCTTGTTATCTGTTGTTTTTGACGGGTTAATCTCAGAATACCAGGTTGCATTCGTAATGATCGTAGGTCTGACTCCAAAGTTTTTTTCGTACTCTTTAGCTAATCCTTTTCCAACAGTAATCATAGCGTCTACTTGCGGGATGTATTTTTTACACAGGTACATATTAAATGGCTGAAAAAATATGCGCCAGATCAGCCGATCTTCAAAGTGACGGGGAGCGTATTCATGGGCATCAAAAATTACTTTGGCACTACTCTTTATTGCAAATGCTATAGGCAAGCTCTCTACATCGTTGGCTATGATTAGGTCAAAAGTATTTTTTCGAAGTAAGACCTCGATAGTATCAAGTTGATAAAGTAGACGATAAGCCTGTCGATGCCAGCGAGTAAGTAAAAAGATGGACGAGAATAATTTACGAGTAAAAGTGAACTTAGTCTTTGCGATCTTGATAAGTTCATACCCTTTTTTTGCTTGGCCGTTATAGGCCGCCACAGTAACATCGTACGCATCTTTAATAAAATCAACTTGCCTTGATACACGGGCATCATGATTCAAATCGCTAAAGCTAATGACAAGTATTTTCTTCATTTTGCCTTCAATCTTTTAGGATTCTCTGTCACGAACGCTTCCCAAGATTTGGATTTGCTTTTCGTTACTCCGTTTTGATAGTAATGACAGACCGCAACTGCAAGTGCATCGGTCGCATCCAATAGTTTAGGAAGTTCTTTAATCCCAAAAATCTGCATGAGCATCCTTGCAACTTGCTCTTTGCTGGCGTTTCCATTACCAGTAACAGATTGCTTTACTTTTTTTGGAGCATATTCAGTAATGGGCACTTCTCGATAAAGTGCTGCTGCCATGGCGACTCCTTGCGCCCGCCCTAGTTTTAACATTGATTGAATGTTCTTTCCAAAAAAAGGCGCTTCCAAAGCTACTTCATCCGGATGATACTCATCCACAAGTGCCAAGACTCTGTCGAAAATCTTTTTGAGCTTCATTTCGTGGGCACCAAATTTTCCCATGTTGATAACCCCAAACTGGATTAGGCTCAACTTACTACCTTTCAAAAGAATTAATCCGTAGCCCATTACGTTTGTGCCTGGGTCAAGGCCTAAAATGATTTTCTCTTTGACAGGTTTTTTCTCCATTTTGCATGGCAAGTTATAACAGATTGAGTGAATGACTATCTTCTTTTTTGCGGTGTTTGGAGTTTATTTTTCAATCGTCATTGGATTGATCGTAGGCTGGCAATTTTTGCTGGATGGGTCTGTAAAAAATACTCAACCCAATAGAAATGTTAGGTTTTCCGTGATCGTCCCTTACCGGAATGAGGCAGCAAACCTTTCAGTGGTCTTGCGTTCCCTAGTTGAGCAGGAGTATCCAAAAGAATGCATAGAGTTTGTTCTTGTAAACGACCATTCGACTGATCAATCGGTAAAGATGGTTGAAGAATTTGCGCAAAAATATTCATACATCAAATCAGGTAGATTGCCTCAAGACCAATTTGGTAAGAAGCGAGCGCTCGCACTTGGAATTGCTTTAGCAACTAATGAAATTATTGTAACTACTGACGCAGACTGCTCATTTGGTGCGCAATGGCTTTATTGTTTCAACGAGATATTTAGCTCTAAAAATTGTATAATGGCGATCGGTGCGGTAAAAATGGAGGCAGAGAAGAATTTCTTTTCCCGATTGCAGTCGATGGAGTTTGCGAGCCTTGTTGGATCTACGGGTGCAACACTTTTCTATTTACACCCTACGATGTGCAATGGTGCAAATCTGGCGTTTCGCAAATCTGTTTTCATAGAAGTCGGTGGTTATGAAGGTAATTGGGGGATTCCATCTGGCGATGACGAATTCTTGTTGCGAAAAATTTCTTCAAAGTACCCCAAGGGTGTTCGCTTCGTAACTAACCGAGAGAGTGTGGTGACCACTCGGCCACTTTCATCGCTTCGTGAGTTTATGCTACAGCGGATCCGCTGGGCTGGCAAGTGGCGGTTTAATACTTCACTGGTTTCAAAAACACTGGCCGTATTTATCTTTTTATTTCAAGCTAGTTACATTGGGATTGGCCTCTCAACCTTGGCGGGTTGGATACCGATTGACTCATTAATTTTTCTGTTGACATTTAAGTTTCTGCTTGAATTTATTTTCCTGTATCAGGTTTCACTTTTCTTAAACAGTAAGTGGAACTGGCTTGCTTTTTTTGGTTTGCAACTGATTTACCCTGTTTATGTCGTTTGGATTGCGTTATTATCTCAGCGTCAATCGTTTACCTGGAAAGGTCGAATAGTTAAAAGCAAG
This sequence comes from Cyclobacteriaceae bacterium, assembly GCA_031400595.1. Lineage (GTDB taxonomy): Bacteria > Bacteroidota > Bacteroidia > Cytophagales > Cyclobacteriaceae > ELB16-189. Next base: position 100,041 of record JANNQG010000027.1, on the reverse strand, counting down.
TATCAGGAGTAAGTTGGGAATTGCTATTTTTACACAACTGTGAAATATGCTGGAAAGTACGCTTAAGAAATTAATTGAGAAAAAAGAACTGGAGCTTAATGCGTTGCTGGAGATCACTCAATCGATCAATAGCAATGTGCCGGAAGACTCGCTGTATAAGATCTTTAATTTCACGCTGCGCTCAAATTTGGAGATCAAGAAACTGGCCTTGTTTGTGTTTGATGAGTCGTGGTCATGTAAGGTCAACTTTGGGACTGAAAAAAGTTTTTCCAAACAGCGACTGGACGATCATTTCAAAATGATCAAACGGATTCATCAACTCAGTGAATTCGAAGAATGTGCTTTCCATGAATTCGATATGGTTATTCCCGTTTCTCATAAAAATGAAACATTGGCACTTGTCTTCGTTGGGGGTTTGAACCAAAATGGTGAGACCAATCAGCCAGATGACGGATTAAAGTTTATTCAGGCCCTAACGAACATCATCATTGTTGCGATAGAAAACAAAAAGCTCGCGCGCAAGCAACTTCTGCAAGAAGCTTTTCGAAAAGAGTTGGAGATTGCCAGCGATGTACAACAGTTTCTTTTCCCAAAAAAGTTGCCTAATACAGAGCATCTAAAAATCGAAGCGAGCTATCTTCCTCATGATATTATCGGGGGTGATTACTATGATTATATCCCCATCAATAAGAATCAGTTTTTGATTTGTGTGGCGGATGTTAGCGGCAAGGGGATACCAGCGGCCTTAATGATGTCTAATTTTCAGGCTTCACTTCGCACATTGTTGCGACAGACGCCAAATCTTACCGAAATTGTCGAAGCACTCAATTTTCAAGTACTGGATAACACAAAGGGAGAAAAATTCATTACTTTCTTTGGGGCCATCTATGATATTAATCTACGAACCATGGTGTACGTCAATGCCGGTCATAATCCACCCTTGCTTTATGATCGAAAGAACGGCATCCGACTGTTGGAAGAAGGTTCTACCGTGTTGGGTGCGATGCATCCGCTGCCATTTATACACGAAGGGTTCATCACTGATTTAAGCGAGTTTACATTGCTCGCCTACACGGATGGATTGACAGAAACCGTCAATGAACTAGAGCAAGAATTCGGCCCGGAAGCGTTGCTCGACTATTTCACAAAAAATCATTTGAAGGATTTGAAGACTATGCATCAGGATATTATTGTCACCCTCGATGGCTTCAAAGGAAAAAATGGGTATCGCGATGACATCACGTTGTTAACCTGTCGTGTTGAGTAAATCATGAAACGAAAGTAAATGAAGTTAGAACCTGAACTATGGGAAAGGTCAAGGGAGCTTGTTGATGAAATGGTAATTGCAAACAAATTTCAAATTTCTAATCTCAAGTCTTGATTCTATATGTTTCGCACACCGTTTATACTGCCGCTTTTTTTCCCGGCTCTGACATGGCGAGTGAAGACGATTGAAAAGGAATTGTTTCTAACTTTTGATGATGGCCCCGTTCCTGGTCCAACCGAATTTGTGCTGGAGACATTGAAAAAATTTGATGCCAAGGCAACGTTTTTTTGCATTGGTGATAACATTAAGAAGCACCCCGAAATAGCGAGACGAATTATCTCAGATAACCATCAGATGGCTAATCATACGTTTAACCACCTGAAAGGGTGGGGCACCTCTACAGAAAAATATGTTTCCAACGTGGCGCTATGTAAAAAAGAGATAGATGATTTGTTCCGTGCAAGTGTTCAGGAGCAGGTAGGCCAAGTGGCGGTCGCTACGGAGAAAAGTTTGTTTCGCCCACCTTATGGCAGGATCAGATCGAAACAGATCAAAGCGCTTACGAACAATTATATAATTGTGATGTGGGATGTCCTTACTTCGGATTATTCGCATTCAGTGTCACCTGAGAATTGTCTTCGTGGAACTATCAATGCCACACGATCAGGATCAATCATTGTCTTTCACGACAGCCTTAAAGCAGAAAGGAACATGACCTACGTACTACCAAAGTATCTCGCACATTTTTCGAATCTTGGTTACCAATTCAAAGCATTGCCAAACTCATCATTTTGAATAAGTCCTTTTCAGTTGTCGTCACGCCTCTTGACTGGGGGCTCGGTCACGCCACACGGTGTATTCCTATTATAAGAGCCTTTCTCCAGCGGGACTGGAACGTATTGATTGCCACCAGTGGTGGCGCACTGCATTTGCTCAAACTGGAGTTTCCGCAGTTAACTTTCTTTGAGATCGCTTCCTACCAGCCTGAATATGCAACAAATAGCAGGCTGTTACTTAAGCTATTCCGTCAATCACTTAAGTTTGTTTCTGCCATTCGAAATGAACATCGTCAGCTAAATCAAATCCTCCAAGAACACCCAGTTGATTTGATCGTCTCTGATAATCGGTTTGGTTGTTACTCACAAAATGTCAAGTGCATTTTTGTGACTCATCAAATCAATTTTGTTTTTCAACCCCCATTTGTGTGGGCATCTGGCCTGTTCAGTTTTTGGAACCAGCGAAAGATCAAACGATTTAATGAATGTTGGGTGCCTGATTTTCCTGATCGTCCATTTTCCGGATTTCTTTCTTCAACAAAAGATATCCCCATTACTTTCGTGGGTCCGCTGTCGCGTTTTCGAAAGGCAACATCCCGAATTGAATTGAAATATGATTTACTCGTTCTTCTTTCTGGTCCCGAGCCGCAGCGGACAATTCTGGAAGAGTTGATTGGCCAACAATTGGAAAGCCTTGATTTGAAAGTGATCTTTGTTTTGGGAAAGCCGCATGAGGGTGAGTCGGTTGCCTCGACCGGTCAAATCGATAGAGTGGGGCATATGCGGGAACCAAAACTTCAACAGGCAATTGAAGAATCTCGGTGTGTAGTTTGCCGTTCTGGCTACAGTACGATTCTAGATTTGGCGGCATTACAAAAGAAAAATGTAGTAATGATTCCCACACCGGGGCAGCCAGAACAAGAATATTTAGCAGATTATTTAAAATCTCAGCACCTGGTTTTTACGGTGACTCAAAAGGATTTTAATCTGGCAACGGCAATTGATCAATCGGTTCGTTTTCTTGGACTAAATTGCGGTGATGTTGACAATGATTTGCTTAATGAAGCTATCGATCGCTTAGTGCTTTCACCCAGAAATAAATGAAGAGGCTCTTTAACTCATTCAAGTTTGCATTTCAAGGTCTTTGGCTGGCCAAAAAGGAACAGCCCAATTTGCGTATTCATCTCTTCGTTTCGTTTTTGGTAGTTTCGTTGGCCTTCTACTTTGATGTCACTAAAGTTGAGTGGTGTATTCTATTGTTGTGTATTGGATTAGTCATTTCATTGGAGGTATTGAATTCTGCAATCGAAGGCTTCGTGAATCTGGTAAGCCCTGAGCGACAGCCAAAAGCTGGGTACGTTAAAGATATGGCAGCAGCTGCAGTTTTGGTGGCCGCCATTATTTCTAGCCTCGTTGGCCTACTTATTTTTTCCAGTTATCTTTTCTGAATATGGCCAATTATTGGATCGACACACACGCACATATCTACAAAGAAGAATTTCAACTAGACAAGGTTGACACGCTGGCGCGGAGTCTGCAAGCCGGAGTAGCTCGTGTTTATATGCCAAATATTGACCATACCTCCATTGATGCGATGATGGAGTTAGAGGCGAGAAATCCAAAAACGTGCATACCGATGATGGGGCTTCACCCATGTTCGGTAAAAAAAGACTTTGAAAAAGAACTATATAAAGTGGAAACCTGGCTGGCAAAAAGAAAATTTGCTGCTGTTGGTGAAATGGGAACAGATTTGTATTGGGATAAAACTTTTTGGGAACAGCAGAAGGAAGCATTTCTGATTCAAGTTGCATGGGCTAAGAAATATGAACTTCCAATCGTTATCCACTGCCGAGAATCTCTGCAGGAAACGATTGAATTGTTGGAGCCACATCTAAACGGAAAAATTACGGGTGTATTTCATTGTTTTTCAGGAACGACTGAGCAAGCGAAGCGAATTGTGGACATGGGTTTCTATGTAGGGCTGGGAGGGGTCGTTACATTTAAAAAGAGTGGATTGGATGAAATCATACCAAATATAGATTTAGAGAATATTGTGTTGGAAACAGACTGCCCTTATCTGGCGCCCGTTCCTCATCGTGGCAAACGGAATGAACCTGCGTACATCCCGCTCATCGCGCAAAGAGTGGCCGAGTTAAAAAGGATCACAATAGAAGAACTTTCTTATATCACGGTTTCTAATTCAAAGAAACTTTTTAACGACAGTTATGAGCTATCAGATTATTAATATCAATACAGCAGCCCCTGATCAAGCCAAGTCCAAGGTGCTCATCATTTATACCGGTGGTACATTTGGTATGGCCTATGATGCAAGTGGCGTTTTGATTCCATTTGACTTCTCGTTGATCTTGCACCACTTGCCGGCTCTCCGGAGTTTGCAACTAGACTTGACTGTGATCTCCTTTGACCAACCCATCGATTCATCAAATATAGGTCCTACCCATTGGAAGACAATTGGCCAGATCATCTATGATCATTATGTTGGTCAGGATGGGTTTGTTGTTTTGCATGGCACCGATACCATGTCGTTCACGGCTTCTGCCCTCAGTTTTATGTTGCAGGGTTTAAGTAAGCCTGTCGTTTTTACTGGCGCGCAGCTTCCGATCAGCGAACCGAGGTCAGATGCGAGAGAAAATTTAATTACAGCGCTTGAAATCGCCTCAAACAAGACTAAAGAGGGAACGGCTACTGTTCCAGAAGTCTGTCTATATTTTGACAGTGCTTTGTTGAGGGGAAATCGATCGAGAAAAGTGGAGAGTATGCATTTTGACGCATTTCAATCTGAAAACTATCCAGCTCTTGCAAAGGCAGGCGTTGCCATTGACTACAATAGAAGTGCGATTCACAGGGTAGCCGTTCCTAAAGCTCTTAAATTGAGAATGCGTTTTGAGACAGGCATTTCTATTTTGAAATTGTTCCCTGGTATTCCGAATGAAACCATCGAGGCAATTCTTTCAACCAAAGGCTTACGAGCTCTTATTATCGAAACGTTTGGGTCTGGAAATGCCCCGTATTCACCTTGGCTTAAACAGGTGTTAAAGCACAGGATTGATCAAGGCCTCATTGTTGTCAACATTTCTCAATGCCCGGGGGGAATGGTTGAGCAGGGAAGATACGAAACAGGTAAATGGTTGGAGGAGATTGGTGTTATCAGCGGACGCGACATGACTACTGAAGCTGCCGTGCCCAAACTAATGATTTTGATCGGAGAGCAGGGAGTAGAAAAAGCAAAAGAATTGATTGGTAAGCCGTTGGCAGGGGAAATGAGTGAGGACTAACCTATAAACTAAGGGCCCCTTCATCTCTGAAGTTTCAAAGGGTGAAGCGGAGAGGGAGGGATTCGAACCCTCGTTACCTTGCGGTAAACACGCTTTCCAAGCGTGCTCGATCGGCCACTCTGACACCTCTCCGAAAAAGCCTGCAAAGAAATAGATTTATAATTGCCCATCCAAGGACGAGACATGAATAAGGGACTCGCGGTTATGTTTATGAGATCCTTTGGATTCCAGATCTGGTCAATCTGTTGGTTGTAGTACTAAAAGGCATCAATTCACCGTGACTTTTTCGATAATTGGTATTGTATTGCTCGAAAGCAGAAAATAAGTACAAAGAATTTGAGTTTTTTTTCAAAAATCTTGTTGGGAAATCGGCAAAACCTTTAATTTTGGCCACTTCAAGTTTTATCCATAAACCTTAAACCATGAAAAAATTAGTTACAATCATTGCTTTCATCGGAGTGCTAGCATTTGGCGCTTCCAAATCGGTGGCTCAAGAAAGTGCCGACACAACAAAAGCAGCTACGGAAGCGGCAGCTCCTGCTGAATCGACAGTTACAGAAGTGGCAACCGATGCTGCTCCAGCAGAAGAACAGTCATTCCATCAAGCCCTAAAAGACAAATTTATTGAAGGGGGTGCCCCATTTATGTGGCCTATCTTGATTACGTTCATTTTAGGGTTGGCGATTGCTATTGAAAGAATTATTACTTTGAACTTGGCGACAACCAATACTAAAAAGTTGTTAACGCAAATCGAAGATGCTTTGGCGAAAGGCGGTGTTGAGGCAGCAAAGGATGTGACCAAAAATACACGAGGCCCTGTTGCTTCAATATTTACACAAGGACTTATGCGCTCAGGAGAGGGTGTTGATATGGTGGAGAAATCAATTGTGTCATACGGTGGTGTTGAAATGGGTCGCTTAGAGTCTGGCTTAATCTGGATTTCTTTGTGTATCTCTCTTGGCCCTATGCTTGGTTTCTTTGGAACTGTTGTAGGGATGGTGCAGGCATTTGATGCCATCGAGGCTGCAGGTGATATTTCGCCTCAAGTTGTTGCGGGTGGTATGAAAGTGGCCTTGATCACAACTGTAGGAGGTCTTATCGTAGGTATGGTGCTTCAGATTCTTTACAACTATTGCGTATCTAAAATCGATAGCTTGGTGAACAAGATGGAAGATGCTTCAATTTCTTTGATTGATATTTTAGTTAAGCACAAACTATCTAAATAATCGTCACATGGAAGAATCTGCACCGTTAATAGAATCGTTAATCTCACCTGGTTTAATTATTTGCTATGCATTGTTTGCAATAGTAGTGATTACCAGTATTGGTATGCCCGTTGTATATGCCTTTAAACACCCAGCGGGTTTGTTAAAGGCATTGATCGGAGTAGTTGGTCTGGTCGTCCTTTTTGGAGTGTCCTACGCTTTGTCAGGCTCAGAAGTCAGTGCAAAAGCTGTCTCTATGGGTGTTGATGCGAGTAGTTCCAGAATGATTGGTGCTGGTATGATCACTTTTTATATCATCTTGGCAGCATCTATTGTATTAGCAATATATTCTTTAGTTAAGGATATTATCACAGGTTAAAAAACAATTCAATGGCAAGAGCGACACCAGAAATACCGAATGCTTCGATGGCGGATATTGCATTTTTGTTGCTAACCTTTTTCTTGGTTACCACAACAATTAATAATGACCGCGGTTTGAGCATTGGGTTACCTCCGCCACCCGATCCTAATCAGGATGTAGAGGTGAAAATGCAGGAGAAGAATATATTCAAGATTCAAGTGAATTCCACAGACGCGCTGCTTATCGAAGGCGAGCCCATGGAAGACGTTAGTGGCTTGAAAGACATGATAAAGAAGTTTGTTACGAACAAAGGAGTGGACCCTGCGAGTTCCGAAAGCCCTGAAAAGGCGATTGTGTCATTTAAAACTGACCGCGGAACTAGTCATAAGCGATTTGTAGAAATTTTGGATATTGTTCAAGGTGCTTATTATGATATCTATGCCGAACAGGCCGGAGTTTCGAACAAGGAATTCAGGGAGGCTGCTTCTGCGCTGGCTGATCCCGAAAAGAAAGCCATCTATGAACGTGGCAAGCGAGATATTCCGATGAACATCTCAATAGCCGAACCGACCAAAGTAGGTAACTAAACGAACGAACGATGTCAAAATTTAAGAAAAAAGCAGAAGTGAAGCAGGAGATCCCTACTTCTTCTATGCCTGATGTGGTGTTCATGTTGTTGTTCTTTTTCATGGTAACAACACAGCTTAGAAAAACATCTATTGAGGTAAAGCAACAAATTCCTCGAGCGGGTCAACTTAGAAAACTGGAACGTAAAACACTGGTCACGAATTTGTACATTGGAGAGCCAACCAAGGCGGTTTATGGAAAGGAGCCTAAAATTCAGGCCAACGATGTATTTATCGACACCAATGACATCATCCGGTGGGTCAATGAAGAAAAGAGTAAACTGGCTGAATTTGAACGTGATCAATTGACCATATCTTTAAAAGTAGATAAGGACACGAAGCGAGGTATTATTGCTGATGTAGAGACTGAGTTGAGAAAAGGAAATGCTAGAAAAATCCTTTATACAGCTTTGGACAACGCGGATCCTAAGAAGAATTAACTAGTTAATATCAGAATGTCAAAAAGCCTTCCACTTATCATGGAAGGCTTTTTAATTTATTTGAAACCGAATGGAGCTGTCTTTGAATAACTCTAAGATCATTCGCGCGTGGTGCACATATGATTGGGCTAATTCCGTCTATTCGTTAGTTATCACGTCTGCGATTTTTCCAATTTACTACCAGGCAGTCACGACAACGGGCGAAAATGATCAAGTTCTTTTTGCAGGTTTTACCGTGACGAATTCCGTCCTGTATTCTTTTGCACTATCATTCTCCTTTTTGGTCATCTCGCCATTGTTGCCATTGCTTTCCGGAGTGGCAGACTATGCTGGCAACAAGAAATCATTTATGAAATTTTTTTGCTACCTGGGTGGATTCGCCTGCATGGGTATGTATTTTTTTACTTCCGGCACGCTGGAGTGGGGTCTCCTATGTGTCGTTCTTGCGAGCATCGGGTATTCTGGTAGTCTCGTTTTTTATGATGCCTACTTGCCAGAAATAGCCAGCAGCGATCAATTGGATAAGGTTAGCGCCAAAGGTTATTCTTGGGGCTATTATGGTGGTGTTGTTTTGCTGATCGTAAATTTGATACTGATTCAAAATTTTGAACTGTTTGGTTTCTCTTCGCAAGGAACAGCAACACGTTTTTCCTTTTTACTTGTTGGTATATGGTGGGTAGGGTTTGCACAAATACCCTTTGCCATTTTACCCGATAACATTTACAAGAAAGATGTTCGTCAAGCGAAGTGGGTCAGGGGCTATCAAGAACTTGTTAAAGTCTGGCATAGTTTGAAAAGCAACCCCGATTTGAAGAAATACATTCTGGCCTACTTCTTTTTCAATATGGGAGTGCAGACTGTCATGTATATGGCCGCTACTTTTGGATCAAAGGAACTAAAGCTTCCCGACTTTAAATTAATCGCCACTGTTTTGATCATACAATTGGTGGCTTCTTTGGGTGCATTCGTATTCGCCAGGCTCTCCGGAAGGTGGGGCAATAAAAATACACTGATGGTGATGATCAGTATTTGGATATTGATTTGTATGGCTGCCTACTTAGTAAGGAATGAGTATCAGTTCTATGCCCTTGCCACTGCGGTGGGAGTAGTCATGGGGGGGATACAGTCGTTATCACGAGCTACCTACGCCAAGTTGATCCCGAAGAACTCAATCGACCACGCTTCGTACTTTAGTTTTTTCGATGCAGCTTTTAATCTGTCTATTGTGTTTGGCACGTTTAGCTACGGATTAGTGGAACAACTAACCGGCAGCATGCGAAATAGTACGCTTGCCATCGGTGGATTTTTTGTCATTGGTTTGATCTTGTTGCGCAAAGTCAATGCCACTTCAATCCATAAGAGCATATGATTGCAACACGGGGGCTGACCTATCTCTATGATTCTAACAAAGGTGTTCTTTCCAACGAAATTATTTTTCCTGACCTTACCATAGCGCGAGGTGAGTCTTTTCTTCTGCTTGGTAACTCAGGCAGTGGAAAGACGACATTATTACATCTACTGGGTGGATTACTCAGACCGAGAAACGGAAAGATAGAAATAGAAGGAGTTGATATCGCCTCCCTGTCGGAGGTTGAACTGGATCGAATCAGAGGCCGTCAGATTGGATTCGTATTTCAACGAAATCATTTGATCAGCGCGCTGACGGTAAAAAATAACTTGTTAATGCCGCCCTTCCTGGCAGGGGAGCAGCAATACGAGGACAGAGTTGATCAGGTATTGGATGAGTTGGGTTTATTAAACAAGAAGAATGCGTTGATCTTCGAGTTAAGTCAGGGGCAGGCGCAACGTGTTGCGATTGCAAGGGCAATTATCAATAAACCCTCCTTGATTTTAGCGGATGAGCCTACGTCTGCACTAGATGATACAAATTGTGATCAGGTGATTGATCTTTTAAATAAACTGGCAGTAGAGAATAATGCGGCATTGATTGTTGCCACCCATGATCACCGCTTAAAAAGTCGATTAAAGAATCAGATTATTTTGTAGACCCAAGAAAATCAGAAGACTACAAGAAAAAAATGTCTATCCAGTTACTTATTTGGAATTATCTCAAGGCAAAAAAACTCAATACTGGGTTGAATATTCTGCTTTTATCGCTTGGCATTGCGATGATTACTCTGCTGGTTCTATTCAATAATCAGTTGGAGGAGAAAATGACCAGCAATACGAAAGGGATCGATTTAGTGGTGGGTGCAAAAGGGAGCCCTCTGCAACTTATACTCTGTTCTGTTTTTCATGTAGATTTTCCCACCGGAAATATCAAGCTTAGAGATGCAGATCGGTTAGCTAAACACCGACTCGTCAAATATGCTATTCCTCTTGCTTTGGGGGATAGCTATCAAGGCTTTCGTGTAGTAGGAACGAATCGTGCCTATTCCTCACTATACCACGCCAGCCTTGCTTCGGGAAACTGGTGGGACAAAGACTTAGAGGTGACTCTTGGCGCATCCGTAGCTCAATTGACAAAATTGAAAATGGGAGATCGCTTTACAAGCGCACACGGATTAACCAAAGATGGACATGCGCACGATGAGAGTAAGTATGTGGTCAAGGGAATTTTAAAACAATCGGGCACGGTAGTCGATAATTTGATCTTGACTACGATCAGCAGCGTGTGGAAAGTACATGCCGAACCGAGTTCGAATAATACTATTCGACAGCTACCCGCTTCTCCATCCCTTTTAGTCTCTTCTGTGGAAGCCAGCGATAGCTTAAGAGAAATTACCTCGTTGTTAATAAAATATAAGAACCCCATTGCCGCTATTCAACTTCCCAGATTTATCAATACACAAACTAGTATGCAGGCGGCCTCTCCAGCCTTTGAAATGGCCAGGTTATTTACATTGTTGGGTGTGGGCGCTGAGGCATTAATGGGATTTGCTTATGTGTTAATATTTATTTCCGGGCTGAGTATTTTTATTGCCCTTTACAACTCATTAAAAGAAAGAAGGTATGATATGGCCATCATGCGGAGTATGGGTGCAAGTCGAGGCTTACTTTTTAAAACCGTCATTTTAGAAGGCAGCATTCTTACTTTTGTGGGTGCAAGTCTTGGGTTGGCATTTGGCCATCTTGTTCTTGGCGGATTTGTACATATGATGGAACAAGGACAAAAAGCAGGCCTTACAGCAGCAGTCTTTTATGCGGAGGAAGCTGTGATTTTAGTTGGAAGTGTTGTGTTGGGCTTTTTTTGCTCGTTACTTCCCGCTATTCAAGCTTACCGTGTAGATATTCATAAAGTGCTTGCCGGTAATTAAATTTGCGAAATGAAAAGTTACATGATTACGGCTGGCTTACTATTGTCGTCTACTTTGTTGATTGCACAAAGCGATGGATGGGCTTCATTTGCGAAAACAAAATTTGAAACCAAGTACAATGAAAAGGCAGCAGAGTATTTTATGATGCCTATTTTTCCAGCAGAGTTGAAAGCGTTGGTTGGTAAAGAGGTTAGCCTTGAGGGGTACTATATGCCAATCGATGTGGAGGGAAATGCCTATATCATTCTTTCCAAGTTTCCTTACAGTCAATGTTTTTTTTGTGGAGGAGCTGGCCCAGAAACGATTGCTGAAGTGTACTTTACGATCAAGCCTTCCAAATTCGAAGCCGATCAATTCATTCGGGTAAAAGGGAAGGTGAAGCTGAATGAAACTGATCTCGAACACGGCAATTTTATTCTCACGGATGCCACACTCATCGAAAAATAGGATGTTTACCGAATTGTCCAACGAACTCCAAGCAAGGCCCTGATTCCCTGTAGAGGCGCGTAGTTGTAGGAAGTGTCAAAAGTATATCCGTTGGGATTGTTGGTCGACACATTTTTATCAAAAGGATCAAACGGCCGTAGCAATGGATCTTCTGGGAGAAAATTAAACAAGTTCTTTACTCCTACATAAATTTCTAAGTCTTGATGTATAGGTTTGGTCACTTGTATATTGACGATACTAAACCATGGGGAAAGTGACGGCCTAAAGTCGTTGGGAACAACAGGCAGGTGCATAGGGCCGGTAACTCTTCCAGTCAAATCAAAAGATAGACGAGACACTGGCATAGTGTAACTAGCTGTAAAATTTCCTGAGAAGCCCGGTGCATGTAATTGGGGTAGATTCCTGCCTTCACTGTCAATTTGAAAAACTTGCATGAGTGTAACGCCAGTTAGAATTTTCAGACTGGTTGATAAACTCATGTCTGCATTTAGAGTAAGGCCTCGAGAGACTGCGTGCCCAGATAAGTTATCATAGATGATTTTTTCGGGATCGCTGATAAAGTCACCAATTATTTTGTTGGTAAAGTAAGTGTAGAACACGCTGCCATCAAGATTGAGATAGCCGCTTTTTAACAAGATGTTTTTGGCATAGTTGAAGTTTACATTCCACGATCGCTCAGGATCCAGATTATTCTTAATGATCACTTGCCTTGAACCTGTCAGCGCTGCGTGTTCTTCCGTAAAAAGATTAACGACTCGGTATCCGCTCCCCCCCGTTAATCTGATTGTGTTATTCAGGTTAGGTGAGAGTTTAAAACTGATCCGAGGGGTAAAGATGTTACCATGCACGTTGTGGTGGTCATACCTAGCACCCGCGAGAATGGAGAACTTTTCAGTAAACTTCATTTCATCTTGAATGAATAGCCCTGGAAGGAATGTAATACCCGGCTTATTTTTTCCGTCAATGGAAAGTGTTCCAGTCGTATTATCATCGTAGTACGTGTATCGAAGCGGCAAACCAGCTAACCAGTCATGTCGACCTATTTTTTTATTCCATCTCAATTGTAAAAAACCAGTATGTTGATTAGCGAGGTAAGACGTTGTTCCATAGTAAGAGTCTTGCAAATGATAATTGTAAGAGAAGTCAACGTTTAGATCTTGTCGGCCGTTCAGTTGATAGTTGCCGATCAACTCAGCGCGATTGGTATAAATGGATTCTCCATAAATAACGTCTGAACCGCGATAGGCGGGTGTCCACTGAAGTTCTCCACCCCATCTGTTTTCATATACATACCGCGCGGCCAATGAAAAATTTTTGCCAGAGTGACGATATATACTCCACTTATTAAAAACGGAAGCCCGTTGTTGTAAAGTAGCATCTGTGAAGTTGTCATTGTTGATGTCCCATTTCTTCCAAAAATTAAAGTAATTGACACCTACTAATGCTGAAGACTTTTTGACTTTAAACGCACTGGCAATGTCCGCATTGTACTCAGCTAACGTAGTGCCATACACATCCATTTTCAGTTTAGGTGATGACTGTGGTTCGTTTGTAATGATATTAATTACGCCTCCAACGGCTTCTGACCCGTATAACGTGGAGGCTGGCCCTTTTACAACTTCTATTCTTTTTACTAAGCTATTGGGGATACCTGCTAGTCCATATACAGTTGCTAAACTGCTGACTATGGGCATGCCGTCAATTAAAATCATCGTGTAGGGTCCTTCAAGCCCGTTAATGTGGATATCGCCTGTGTTACAGACATTACAATTGATTTGCGGCTGCACTCCGTTCACCATAGAGAGCGCTTCAAAGATATTTGGAGTTGGATTTTTCAGGAATAGAGAGGGAGCATATACTTCGACCGGAATAGGTGAATTCATCTTTGACACTTCCTTCATCGTTCCTGTGATCACTACTTCTTGAAGCTGTGATGCGTCTTCTTGCAGTCCAATGTCTACTACCTTTTTTTCTCCAGCTTTGATGTTGACAAGGAGCGTGCGTGTTTGATAACCGATACTAGATGCCTGAAGTTTGTATTGACCCGGTGGGATATCACCTATCGTATAGTCACCCGTTTCGTCAGATATTGTGACGAACGTAGTATGAAGTAGTATGATATGAGCAAATTCAATGGGGCTGTTTTGATGCATTAATCGACCAGCAATACTGCCTGTTGCTGTTTGGCAAATGGCGTGTATCCCAGTAAAACAAAAGATAATGAAGCAAATAGCCCTCATTTTATTATTTAGACTGGCAAATTTAAATAATTAGCCAATAATAAAATAATATTTAGGCGTACCTAAAAAATAGAAAGTAAAAAGGCGATTTTTTGGCGATTTTAAAACATATTATCGGTTCGCGGCTATTTTTGCCTTACTGAAAAGCATATAGTTTTGCTTTTTAGTACTCCAATGGTAGCCCAATGAAAAGGGCAAATCTCGTTTTCCACTGGCTTTGTAAGCTGAGTCAAGGTCGGCTTGGTACAATTCAGAACTAAAATCCTTTACCGGTTTAATGTATTCGCCATAGAATTGCCCAGACCATTCCAGTTTGTTTTTAAAGTTCTTGTACGGCATTCCGGTATCATCCTGAAACACATGGTTGCTGTTGTTAAGAATGATCGTTTTTATTTTTGTAAATGCTTCTTTGTGCATGAGGTAAGAAGCCGATTTCACGAATGTGTTTACCGGTGCTCGTTGTTCAATAAATTTCACAAATGATGGTCGGTCTTTTAACCCCGCATTAGAAATACTAATGGAGTAATAATACAAGGTTTTGATTTCGAGTGTAACGCGATCTCTAAAAATCAATTTTACACCAGGTGTTTTTTGCCAGTGGATTTGACTTCCTTTCACTTCTTTCTCTGTTCCATCTTCGTTTAACGCAAAGAACTTCTGTTCTAACAATTCATGACCAGAACGTTCGATAAAAAAGTAAAGCGGAGGCAACACACCCTTTACCTGTTTTAGGTCGTTTTGCATATGGGTGGTGATGAAATAGCTTTTGTTAAAAATATCGCGAAGTGAATTTCCCAGGCTATCCAAAAATTCGTCCCTGTTCTTTTCGGAGATGGTATCAAGAGGAACCACTTCACGAATAGGCTCGAGGGCTGCCATGACAAACTCTTTCGAGTGCGGAAAAAGATAAAAGGCATGGAGGAAATCCGGTCCGGAAAAGGGATAGAATAAAGAGAGCGAATCATCGATGGAAGTGGAGAAGGTGCTTTTTTCCCAGGCGGCCATTTTACTCAGCCGTGTTTTGTACATTTTTTCCCAGTTCGAATCCATAGAGGTTTGGTGTTCTTTCCAATATTTGTCGGCTTGCAGCGCGGTGAATGAATTTTCAGTCAGTTGTGGAAGACCAGCAATAAATCGTGCGGCATTGTCTAGAACCGTATCCTTCGCCACCTCATTCACGATTGGTTTTGTGGTGTTGAGAGTATCCGCGTTTATCACCGTGGTGTCAACAATTGCCAGCGAATCAACGGACGATGTTGCAGAAGTTTCTTTCTTTTCGGTGCACGCCCAAAGTAAAATGCTGCTCAGTAAAAGAATGAATAGGTAGTTATTTTTCATCAACGTTTTTTTTAGAAATAGCAAAATAAATGATTAATCCGGGAACCATGGTAGCCAGAGAGTAAAGGATAATCCATGGATCGTTTTCAGTTACATAGTAGATCATCCAACACGTGCAGATCGTAAAGATGATAGGTGGCAGCGGGTAGAAAGGAACGGAATAGACTCTTTTTTCCGCAGTATGCCTACGTCTAAGAATAAAGATACCCAATACGGTAGCCATCGAGAATATCGAGAGACTCACAGATATGTATTGTATGATTTCTTTAAAGGAACTAACCATCACCAAGAAAATAGCCCACCCCGCTTGCGTTAAAATGGCAAGGTAGGGCATGTCAAAACGATTGGTGGTGGCAAATCTTTTTAGCTTGGGATAGTCGTCACCCATAGCTTCTAATACTCGAGGCCCGGCAATGGTCATGGCACTCAATGTGGACAATAGAGCTATACTAAATACGGAAGAAAAAGCTAACCCAATTTTGTCGCCAAAGAGTTTGTAGGCGACTACATTGCCTATGTCATTCTTGCCATTGAGTTCCGAAAAAGTTGCCGAATATAAAAACATGGCATTGAGGGCCAAGTATACTATTGTAACCGTAAGCGTACCGATGATTAGTGAACGCGGTAGATTCTTGGAAGGGTTTTCTAAGTTACCTGCAATGTAGGCGGCCGCATTCCACCCCGTATAGGCATACACGACAAACACAAGTGACACAGCAAAACTTGCGCTAAGTATTAAATCGTTGTCCCCTGGCTGGGGCCAAAAACTGATACCCGACTTGATCTCATCGGCCACAAAAAAGGGTGCGATGCAGAAGAAGAGAATCAACAAAAGTTTCATAGAGGTAAGGAAGTTCTGAACAGCCCCGCCTGTCTTTACTCCAAACCAGTGCACGGTAGAAACCAAAACGATGGCGACAATGGCAACTAATTTATTGGAGACTCCCAACAATGTGTGAGAGTACTCACCAATGGCTAAGGCAACGGCAGAAATGGCACCAGCAAAGCCTACCAACAGGCTCATCCACCCACTTACGAACCCAAGAGCCGGATGGAAGATTTTGCCGAGATAGTGATACTCTCCACCAGATTTTTGGAGAGTTGTAGAAATCTCTGCGTAAGTAAACGCTCCTGAAAGAGCCACTATGCCGCCTACAGCCCACAAGACTAAAATGGCAAAGCCGGACGGAATAGAACCGACCTGGTAACCGAGTGAAGTAAAAACACCCGTTCCAATCATGTTGGCGATCACCAAGGTGATGCCTACAGTAAGAGTATATTTCTTTTGGTCTGCCATTTATCGAATTACAAGCCAGAAAGATGACTATAAATTGGCAGAACGGCAATTTGATTCCGATGGAATGGGGGTTTGGTCACAGTTGAAAAAAGAAAAACCCTGACGGTTCGGTCAGGGCTTTTCAAGCTTAGAAGAAATCGTAATTGAATTACATCTTCTTAGGCACTAATACTTTGTTAGTCATGTGAACAACACCATTGGTCACAGCCACATCTGGGTTGGTAACTTCCGCACCACCTACGTAAACTTTGCCATCCTTCAAAGAAACTTTGATCTTCTCACCTTGTAGGGAAATAAGTTCTTGGCCATCTTTTAGGTCAGCAGCTTTAACAGTGCCGGCTACCACGTGGTACTTCAATACATTCTGAAGCTTTGATTTATTTTCAGCCTTCAAAAGCATGTCTACTGTCGATTGAATCGCAGCAAAAGCATCGTTGGTTGGAGCAAACACAGTGTAAGCTTCTGTTCCTTTGAATACTTCTACCAATTCTCCGGCAGTCAAAGCAGCTACTAAAGTGCTAAGGTTAGGCGTGTTTACAGCAGTTTCAGCAATTGACTTAGGCAAAGCAGCAATAGAATCTGCTACGAATTGCACACGGGCCGTTGAATCTGCTACGCGGATTGAATCTTGAGTTGCTTTTTCTTTGGCAGCTTTTCCACCGTCACCACAGCTGGTAACGATAAAAGCGAAAGCAGCGAAAACCGCTACTAAAATGATTGATTTTTGAGTTTTCATAATTTTTTGTTTTTCAGGGTGCAAAAATAGGTTTACAAATCGACATGTTGAACACGCCAGATAAATAAATGTTTATGTCTTTGTTAAATTTTTTTTTTGTTGGAAACCAGATCTTGTGTTCGACATAGAGGGTGCTGTTTAGCCCGCGGCTCTGAAGTAAGACCTTAGGTGCCCCTGAAGACCAGTCAACCTTAATCAACCCAAATGTTTTTTGTATAATTAACTCACCAACCCTGTGGCTATTCTTTTCCTCCCATACTTCTGACCAGGTATGGGTGAGTCCACTAGACGTAAAATCAATCAACGGATAAGGAAGGCCGGGATGTTCAAGTTGTGAGAACTCCGCGATATGACGATCACCACTAATGATCAGTATATTTTTTTGAGAAGATGCGATCAGGTTTAATAGACGCTTCCGCGCCAAAGGGAAGTTAGCCCATTTTTCAAACCGGTGATCCTCTGCTATCGCTTGAATACTAGAGTTAATAATGAACAAGCCTGTTTCGCTGGTCTTTAACTCATCTTCCAGCCAATGCCACTGTTCTTCTCCCAATACATCGCCCGTTTGATTGCAATAGAATTGATGGGTTTGTTTTTTAGTAATTGAATCAACATTGTAGACTTTATAAGTTGTGTCGCGGAAGGTTCGCGTGTCCAGATTAATGATCTTGATTTTTTGGTGGCCGGATCCAATGGTTGCTGAATTGTACACACCGGCATGAGTCCACACGGGGTTCGTTTTGTCAAAACCAAGAAAATCCAACAATGGTTTCTTATTCTCCTCTTTTCGTGGAAAAAATCGCCCTCCGTCATTTGTACCGTAATCATGGTCGTCCCAAGTACCAGTGACCGCGCAATTCTCTAGCAGTTGTTGATAGTCTGGATTGGATTTTTGCTTGTCATACCTTTTTTTGAGGCCAGCTGAACCTTCCCCATCGTTGGCGTAAACGTTATCACCACCCCAAATCCATAGCGAGGGCTTTTGAGCGATAATCTCTTTCCATATCTCCTGGGGCTTTTCCTCGTCATCGCACGAGCCAAATGCGATAATTGTTTCGTTGGCTGACTGTGCTACTGCCAGTGAACTTAGAAAAACCGCCAATAGGCTACCAAATAATTTCATAGAGCAAAAATAGTTGATTAAAATTTCCCGTTTGTCAACATTCCTTTGCGTTTAGGGCTCGATATTACTACTTTTCATATTCTCGCAGGGCAATGGCGAGGCGTTCACCATTAACCAGCAGTACTATGAAAACACTATTCTTTCTGATCTTTCTTTTTGATGCAAATCTTTTGTTTGCTCAGATGCCTGACTCTACTTATGTAAAGCAGTTTTATGACAAAATGGAGGTTCAAATTCCAATGAGGGATGGCATAAAGTTATTTACGTCTATTTATACTCCCAAGGATAAGTCGAAGGTCTATCCTATCATGATGCAGCGCACCTGCTATAGTGTAGAGCCCTATGGGCCGACAAAATTCGAGAAGTCACTCGGCCCCTCAAAGTACCTGATGCATGACGGCTATATTTTTGTTTATCAGGACGTGCGGGGCCGTTGGATGAGCGAGGGTGTGTTTGATAATATGACGCCTAATATTCCCGGCAATGACCGAAAAAATAAAACAGCTACGGATGAAGCCTCAGATACCTGGGATACGATTGACTGGTTGATTAAAAATGTGAAGGGTAATAATGGTAGGGTGGGCCAGTGGGGTATTTCCTATCCCGGCTTTTACACAGCAGCGGCTATTCCAGATGCGCATCCAGCCCTAAAAGCTTCTTCACCACAGGCTCCCATCTCTGATTTTTTCTTTGACGATTTTCACCATCAGGGTGCTTTCTTACAAAGCTACATCGCAGCCATGGCGTTATTTGGCTATCAGCATGACAAGCCAACCAACAAAAGTTGGTATGATGACAAGATTACACGCTTTTATGCACAGCAGCCGAAAGATGGTTACACTTTTAACTTGGAAATGGGACCGTTGAAAAACGCTACTGAAAAATATCACAAGGACAATTTCTTCTGGCAACAAATTGTCGATCACCCAAACTACGATGAATTCTGGCAAAAGAGAAACTTACTTCCTCATCTCACCAATGTAAAGCATTCGATCATGACTGTTGGTGGTTGGTTTGATGCCGAAGATCTGTATGGCCCACTCAATATTTATAAGAAGATTGAAAGCAGCAGTCCAGCTACCTATAATACTATCGTGATGGGCCCGTGGAGTCATGGCGATTGGGCCCGTGAACGTGGCTTTCAGCAAGTGAACCACATTTATTTTGGCGATAGTATTTCTACGTTTTATCAGCGCGAAATAGAAAGGAATTTTTTCAATACTACTTTAAAGGAGGGTGCTCAACCCAAATTACCCGAAGCGTATATGTTTGATTGTGGTTTGAAAGTATGGAAGCAATTTAGTGAGTGGCCCCCCAAAGAAATTCAGCCCTTCAAATTGTATTTTGGCGAAAAAGGAAAGTTGTCAATCAATGAGCCGACAAAAACAGATGGTGTGTTTGAGTACATTAGTGACCCCGCTAAGCCGGTGCCCTACACCTCGCAAACCGAAGGGCTGATTTTTACACCTGGTAGATTTATGAGTGACGACCAACGCGTTGCTTCTAGCAGACCTGATGTTGTTACTTTTCAATCAGAGCCACTCTCAGAAGATGCTACGCTAGCAGGGGAGATCATTGCAAAGTTAAAAGTATCAATGACCGGCACGGATGCCGACTTTATTGTGAAATTGATTGACGTCTATCCTGACAATACACCAAACGACACAAAGCACAATCCACCTAATATTATAATGGGCGGTTATCAGCAGCTCGTTCGGCACGAAACATTTAGAGGAAGATTCAGAAATAGTTACGAGAAACCCGAACCCTTCAAGGCAAATGAAGTTACCGAAGTGAATGTACCACTTCAGGATATTCTGCACACGTTTAAGAAAGGGCATCGGGTGATGGTGCAAATTCACAGCACCTGGTTTCCTTACATAGATAGAAATCCGCAGAAATATGTAGATAATATTTACAAAGCCAATGAAGAAGATTTCATTAAGTCTACCATTCGTGTGTATGGATCTTCGGTCGTTGAGATTGGCGGAGGGCAGAAGGCAAAGATTGATGTGAAGAAGTAATTTTGCCTTTAGGGTACAGAATTTAGGAAATGGAATACAGAATTTAGGATATAGAATGAGAGTACGTAAAGGAATTTTCTTTTTGATAGCTACATATTCTTTGCTAGCTCACTCGGAATTGTTGGCTCAGAAGCGGAATTATGACACGCTACCAAATTTACCAGAGCATTATGTAAAGCGGCTGGCTGAGTTCAAGAAGCAGCCTATTTTGAAAGGTAAAGTTATTATGCTTGGTAATAGCATTACAGAAGGAGGCAACTGGAAGAAGTTGCTTAAGGATTCGACAGTGATCAATCGAGGAATTTCTGGTGATGTAACCTTTGGAGTCATCCATCGATTGGATGAAATTGTGAAGCGACAACCTTCAAAAGTATTTCTATTGATAGGGATTAATGACCTTTCTCGTAATACTCCGGATGAAGTTATTTTAGAGAATATGTTTTCCATCGTAAGTAAAATCCGGTCGGGCTCGCCAAGCACTGAAGTGTTTGTCCAAAGCATTTTGCCTACCAACGAAACATTCAAAAATTTCATGCCCAATTTTAAAGGTAAGGCATCCAGCATCCTTATCATCAACACCCAACTTCAGCGGTATGCCGATAAAATGAAGTTTACGTATGTGGATTTGTATTCTAAATTTCTAGACGCCAACGGATTGATGGATACCAAGTACGCAACGGATGGTTTGCATCTTAACCAGTTGGGTTATCAACACTGGGTTAGTATTTTGCGCTCAATTAATAAAACTGGAATAAAATGATAAACGTTAATTTGTCGAAAGCGGCCGCCAAGGAAGACGTAATGAAGTCGGTGGAGACTTATTTGGGTGAGGTGGAGTTGGATATTGCGTCAAAAGATTTTACTCGACCGTGGGGTGGTTTTTTTGTACTGGAAGAGTCTTTAGCAGATCGGTTCATCAAACTATACTTCCCTCACTTAAAGATTGAAGACTTAACTATTGCCGGTAAATTGAGCCCGAAGATTTTAATTGTCGCGCCTGGCCAACGGCTGTCTTGGCAATACCACCACAGGCGCGCAGAAATATGGAAATTGGCTGCTGGTGTGGCAGGGGTAGTGACTAGCGAAACTGATGTTGAAGGGCCGCTGCATAAATTTGTAGTCGGAGAGATCATTCAGCTCAAGCAAGGCCAGCGTCATCGTTTAGTTGGTTTGCCGGAAGGGTGGGGGATGATTGCCGAAATCTGGAGACACACTGATGCTAAAAACCCCTCGGACGAAAGCGATATTGTTCGGGTGCAGGATGATTTTGGAAGATAGTCGAACGAGGTAATTACGAATTAAGATCTACGATTTACGATTTTAACAATCGGTTGACCCAACATCACAGACTTTTTCGGCTGATATATTTTCTTCACTGATTTCTAACAGCGCCTTCACAAAAATCTCACTCGGCTGTGCTCCTGAAACGCCATATTGGTTATTGATAATATAAAATGGAACGCCACTAATCCCACGCTGGGCGTTTTGCATTTCTGAGGTTGTCACTTCAATCAATCCCTCAGTAGAGTTGATGAAATTTCTTGTCGCCTCATTATCAAGCCCTAGTTCCGTGGCAATAGAAATAAGGTTTTCGGAAATTGTTAAATCGAGGCCCTGTTCGAAGTAGGCTTTCATCAGCGCTTCTTTCATTTCAATTTGCTTGCTATGCTTTTTGGCAAACCAAATCAAGCGGTGAGCATTTCGGGTGTTTGGTGAAATGTTCTGTTTTTTGAAGTCGAATTGCAAACCTTCCTGCGCAGCTACTTCAGTTACGTGATTGACGATTTGCTGATACTTGGCCTCACTGCCAAATTTTTTTGTTAAGTATTCTTTCTGGTTCCGACCCTCTAGTGGCATATCGGGATTCAGCTCGAAGGGATGATATTCCAATTCTACGTCAACATGGTCAGCCACCTGTGCAATGGCTTTCTCCAGCCTTCTTTTGCCGATGTAACACCACGGGCAGACCACATCTGAAACTATATCGATTTTGATTTTGGGCTTTGTCATTTATTTACACAGGTTTTTTCTTTCTAACCCAAATGGAGGGTGTTTAGTTCTTTAGTTCATAGATCTTGGGAATGGCGGAATATGAACTTCTTTAAAACAACTTTTATTAGGAGGTATCAGGTTTATTTCATAGGTTCACTTAACCTAAATCTTACCGCTATGAGATCATTTATGCTAAGTATTGATCAGCGACTTCATTTTACTGATCTACTGGTTCGTGTTGAACGTTACGGTCAACTTGCACTTTTCCTCTTTGCATCTGGCGTTATTGGATACCTGTATATCATTTTGCAGGGAATGCTTGCAAACTATTTGGCTACATTAGAATTGAGTCAGATTCCTATTTATTGAATTGGTTAAGTTTGTCCAATTGACATTCGGCAATTGATTGCTATTTTGTGGCACGGTGCCCTTAGCTGTCACAATATTTTATTTATATTAAATTTTTAACTGCTCAATTGTATCATCTATTAGTGCCTTTTACATTTTTAATTCCGCCAATTCAGCAAATCCCTTTACCATCCCTTGTGCGCATTCGCAGGGTGTTGGCCCGCCCTCCCAAATTCCCTCGCACGCTTTTTTAACAAATTCGGGCCGGTTCTTGTGTACCCATTCCTTTGCTTCATGATAGGCATTCGGGTCGTTTGAAGAGGTTTTTACAGAACGTATTTTTCCCTTTTGAAAAGAGATGTGAAATGTATCGGTCACATTAAAATCAATTGCCAGAGCCGCCATCAAATCATCTTTAACTGTAACGGGAAATAGAAACGTTGAATCATTTTTTTCTAAATGGAGGGAACGATCTATTATTTTGTAATGGGCACATTCGGCCCATTTTTGATAATACAGAATTTCGGGTTGAGAGTTTTGGGCATCTGATAGTATTGTTTGTAAAGAATCTCTATTGAAAGAATAGAAGGCATCGATAAATTGATTTCCGACAGCAATTTGATTAGCAGGGGTATCCTCGTGGGTAGCCGTTTTACAACTGCACAACAACAAAATGAAAAGGCAATAGATACACTTCACTTTTGGAAGAATTTCGGTGCTAACTATTTCTTCTTTTTGTTTTGCAATTCAGCCAATGCTTTTGCCGTACTTTTATTTTTTGGGTCGATCGCCAATGCCTTTTTATAATTCGTAATGGCTAGTTCTATGTCGCCATTTTTTGCAAGGGCTTCTCCATAAGAGTCGTATACATTGGCACTGGATGGATACAATTGCATGTTTACTTTAAAAACTGCCAATGCCAATTTTAGTTTCCCTTCGTTCATTAAATTATAGCCTTGTTGGTTCAAGTTGCTTTCATTCACCGATTCGTCTTTTGCGTTAGCTTTTAACAGAGCTTGGTATCCTTTTAACGCAGCGTCAGCATTATCTTCCAGAATAAATTCATGCGGTACTCGTTCAGTTGATTTGAGTTGTGGGTGGTTGAACACCTGCTTTCCATTTTCCATTAGCAGTATATGTAACTGCCCATCTTTTGGATTGGTTTTAAATTGAACGACCTGTTCACTTTCGCGACTAATGTAACTAGTATCCGAAATTTGAAACAATTCATTGGATGCTCCTCGCAATGTTTTTTTGAATAAGCGACTGCCCTTGTTGTAAACTGTGATCAATCCATCATTTGTATTTTTATACCGACCCCTGACGATTGAAAATTTCGTGGTATCCATTTCTTTCCTTTCATAGATCGGCACATAGTTGCTCCATGAATACGTGTGTGCCACCGACCGTATTAACTCTTCTATAAACTCTGGATGATTTGAGTTGGTAAGTATCACCACTCCATACCCCTTTGTTTTGTGTGCTACCATGTCACTTGAGAAGCCTTCGTCCCAGCCACCATGGCCAAAGTAAACGTCATCTTTTCTTTTGTTGATGAATAACCCTAGCCCGATAAAATCTGCCACAAAGGGAGTCAACATCTTTTCGGTCATGGCTTTTGACAACACCTTGCCGCTATCACCCAGAATGGTTTTTTGGATATTGATGGCAAAGGTCGCCAGGTCTTCCGCTGTTGTCCAAAGGCCTGCAGCTGCCATCTCCGGATAAGTGTGGCGCTTGCCTTTAGTCATGGTGCCATCGGGCAAATAGCCTGTTGCAGCCAGTTGGAGTTGTTCTGGTTGAAGGGGTTGATCATATGTGCTGTGGTTCATCCGAAGTGGTGCCAACACTTTTTCTTTTAGTATCTCCGGAAACGGTTTACCTTCTACGTCTACAAGCATTTGTTGCATAATAGTGTAGCCACCGCCTGAATATCGAAAACTGTCTTCCGGTATTTTGTCTACACGCACTGGAGGGGAGTTGGCGGGAGGAGTGCCATCTAATACTTGTGTGGTTGTTGGCACCGGCAAATCGGGGCTATAGCCCAAGAAGCCATGCACCGTCAGTCCGCCTGTGTGACTAAGCAAATGTTTGAGTGCTACTTTTTTCGCTTTGGTGAATTCATTGTCGGGCAGCTTCCAGGTTTTGAGGTATGTATTTACGTTTTCATTTAAATCAATTTTACCTTCTTCCGTGATCTTCAGGGCGGCATAGGCCGCCACCGGTTTGCTGATCGAGCCAGCCTGAAACAATGTTTCCTTGGTAACGCGTTGTTTCGTTTCCTCATCCATTACGCCATATGTTTTTGACCATTCTATTTTGCCGTTGTTAATCACAGCAATACTTACACCCGGCACATGGTAATACTTTATACGTGCTTCAATAGTCCAAGTGGAGTCGCCTTCAAGATAGACTGGATTGATCAACCCGGTTTCTACTCTTTTGATGTTGTCTTCTACCGATTCAGTCTTTTTGCTTGGTGCACAGAATTGCAATACAAGCGCCACAAGAATAAATAGTATTTTTTTCATGGATAATTAGTATGATTACAATGTTTAGCAGGAAATGGAACAATGACTCTAGTAGTCCTCGAATGTAATTAATTCTTTTGATAGGGCGATTGATCTAGGACATATTGTTGTGCTGATTTGAAAAGATGGCTAAACTATTGTTTTTTAAACTGCCGGAACAACCACGCCATCAGCAAGGGATCGCTGTAGGCGGCAATCCATGAAAAATGCCCGACTTCAGGATATTGCGTATAGCCGGGATGCGCACCAGCTTTTGTCAAAGCTTCAACCATGTTCCGCGAAAAGACTGCCGGTACTACCGAATCGTCCGCGCCATGAAAAATCCACATGGGAATATGCTTGATGGAAGCAGCTAGAGTAATGTCTCCGCCTCCACAGACAGGCGCAGCGGCTGCAAATAAATTGGGATACCTTTCGATGGCATCAAATGTGCCATAACCGCCCATTGACAAGCCAGTGATATATATTCGTTTGGGATCAATGGGAAACTTTTTGGTTAACTCATGCACTAGTGTAATAACCAGTTCCATGGGTTTCGTAGGCGACTTTTTCAAAACAAGAGCAGTGTTATTTTTATTTTCTGAGAAATTACTCCAACCGTCATTTGCTGGACATTGAGGAGCAATGACAAACGCAGGATACAATTTCATGTTCTCGTCTGTTGCAAAATTTTTAACTCCCCATTTTAACTGGGCTTCGTTATCTTTCCCACGCTCGCCTGATCCATGTAAAAAGATAACAAGCGGATATTTTCGCAGTGTGTCATAGTCCGGGAAAAGTTGCCGGTATAGTAGGGTATCTCCTTTTCCACTGATGAATTTTTCAAAGCTAAAAAGTGAAGGTTGCGCGTATCCTGAAAAGAGAAAGCTGCAACAGAAAATAGTTAATGCTAATTTGGGTGAAGGATGTAGGCTGAATTTCATTTTTATGTTTTTAAATTAAAGTTAGACAATTCTTCAAAATAAAGAGGAGTTAAATGCGACACAGGAGGAGATGAGTAGGAAAGAGCGCGGATCATTGAAACACAGAGGAATTGAAGAAAAAAGTAAATGAGCTATCTTAGTTGGTCTACCTCTGACTCTTTTTTTGGTTTATTGAGATTCCCTTGACTACTTTCGGGCAAAACCTAACACATGCCTGAATCTACTCAATGCCCCAGCTGCCAATCGATGTATGGATACCCAACGGGCACTTCCATGATGTGCCCTGAATGTGGCCATGAGTGGACACCCACCGAAACGAGTGAAGTAGTTGCAGAAGAGGCTGACACTTCCATTGTGAAAGATGCGAATGGAAACGTGCTACAGGATGGCGATACGGTTGTGCTTATCAAAGATTTACCCGTGAAAGGCGCTTCTAAATCCATTAAGGCAGGTACCAAAGTGAAGAACATCAAACTCACCAGCGGTGATCACAATATCGACTGCAGGGTAGAAGGGTTTGGAGCGATGGCTCTTAAATCCATCTTCGTACGTAAAGGCTAGTATATTGAAATAAAAAAATGGCTGGTATCGCTACCAGCCATCATTGAAATAAACTGATCAACAAAGAAGTCAAACTTTTAATGCGTTTTTCATGGAGTCAATTCCTGATTTTCCATTGTTCATCAAAGATTCAATCTCTCTATTGTAAGCGTTCTTCACATCAGCCATCGAATCGGTCATCAGATTCTTCAGGTCTTTCGTTTTCCCCACGATTTTTTCGCGGGTACGTTTTCCACTATCGGGTGCAATCAAAATACCGGCAATAATGCCTACTGATGCTCCCACTAAAACTCCGGTAAGGACTTTGGATGTGGTGTTCATAAAAGTGAAATTTAAAAATTCGCGTCTTGATGTTTTCAAGACAATCGCGGTAGTCCTTTTAGATAAAAAAGGTTACACTTAGGTTAACGTGTAGGAAACTTCTTCCGTTCAGAATACTTGGTTTATTTTTTATTTTCTTTATGTAGATACGAAAATAAAAACCGTATTGATGACAAATATCATTGTTAAGCCTTTAAAAAAAGTGTTAAATAGTAACTCCATAATTAGGCGACCAACAAGAACTACCGCACGAGTTTGTTATTCCGGGTTCTTTTGGCTCAATCGATATTTCTCTGGTTTTGTAGATGTTCTTTCAATAACATTTCTTGCTTCTAAATCTAGCTTAACGGTTTCTCCATACCACTGCACGCCCCCGTCAAACGTGCCTTTCACTCGGCTATAAAGTTCTTCCATCAATTGAGTATGGGTCAATTCTTTTTTGGCAAGAATTTTTACGAGGTGTCCCTTTATGATGTTGTATTTCTTTAACGATATACGCTTATTTTTTTTACCAGCCTGGGGGTGTAACGTTTGGATAAATTCTTCACTCATAGTACTAGTGATTGAGTTTTACTGGTTTCTATTCTGTTTATAGTGTTGCTTGATAACCACTTTTTGTAGGACACGCTTAATAATAAGTTCTCCGATCGTGCTTAAGCGATTTTCATTTTGGTGCTCAATGAGATACCTCTGCAGTTGTGCTTCACTAATGTCTATTCGATTGAGCAACTGCATTAAGTGAGAGTCTGCTTTTTTTTCGGACCGGTACAATTCGCCTACTATCTTTTCATGAATGCCGATATAGTTTGGCTCCAGGTCATTTATAAAATCTGCCTGAAAATTACTTTGCTCAAAATCTTTCGTCAATTGTCTTTTGAAGGCGTCAAATAAATCCTTGCTGCTGAGCTGATCGTTAACGCGTACTAGATTTTGCATCTTATAAAATTAGAACTTTTTTTAGTAAACGGGTAATTGTATCGATGCGGCTAGTACAGGTTACAAACTTGCAGAGATATCCCAATAACTATTGATATCTCATGAGTTAGCGCTGTGATCCAATTAATCCGTGAGGTATTTGTGAATGCCTGCCGCTGCTTTTTTCGCCTGGCCCATGGCTTGAATAACTGTTGATCCGCCCGTGATTGCATCTCCCGCAGCAAACACTCCTTTCTTACTGGTCTGGCACGTAATCGGGTCAACCACAATAACACCCCACTTGTTGGTTCGGATTTCTGCATCGGTAGATGGAATGATAGGATTGACACTACAGCCTAATGCCATTACTACAGTGTCGCAGTCCTCTACAAAAAGTTCCCCGGTAGGTATTGGTTTTTGTCTGCCGGTTTCATCTGATTCAGATAGCACCATTCGCTCGCATTTTATCTGCTTCACAAAATTGTCTTCATCCACGATAAACTCCACCGGGTTGGAAAGCCAACGCCAGTTCATTTCTTCCTGTTCCGCATGTTTTAACTCTTCGGAACGAGCCGGTGCCTCCTGATGCGACCTCCGGTAGTAACAAGTAGGTTCTGCACCTAACCGTTTTGCTGTGCGCAACACATCCATTGCGGTATTACCGGCCCCAACCACCGCCACTTTCTTCCCTGAGAAAACGGGAGTACTGTAGTTTGGAAAACGATTTGCTTCCATCAAGTAGATTCGAGTGAGGTATTCGATACTTTGAGTTTGTTTGTGTTGTGTAGAAAAAGACATTCTATTACATTTTCCATTTTCTTTGGATGGCTTGACAATTTTCATTTCTCTTGCAGCCGAAGGCGAAAACCCAATTGATTGACGTTTTTAACGAACGCCCGCGTTATGTATCTTTAAGATTCTTCAAGACACCATGCCCATAAAACAAATTCTGTTTCTGCAGCTGTTTTCGTTGCTCATGACTTTTCATACCTATGGGCAGGGGACACCTTTGCGCGTGGGAGTTGTTGGGTTGACACACACGCACGTTCACTGGATCTTAGGTCGGCCTAAAGACGATTTTATCACCCTTGTTGGCATAGTGGAAACCAATAAGGAGTTGGCTCTTCGATACACCCGGCAGCATGGGTTGTCTATGGATTTGGTTTTTTCTTCACTGGAGGAAATGATAGCTAAAGCAAAGCCGGAAGCTGTTACTGCCTTTGGCACTATTTACGAGCATCTGGCAATAGTGGAAAAATGTGCACCGCTGGGCATACACGTGATGGTGGAGAAACCATTGGCCGTGAGCCTCGAACATGCACGCAAAATGCACGCACTCGCAAAAAAATATAAAATTCATCTACTGACTAATTATGAAACCACCTGGTATCCGACCGTACATGCTGCACGCGATTTACTGAAGGGTGATAGCGTTGGCTCGATTAGTCAGCTCGTGATCAGAGATGGACACCGCGGCCCCCTAAAGATTGGTGTCAATAAAGAATTTTTGGAATGGCTTATCGATCCCATCAAAAATGGGGGAGGTGCTATTACTGATTTTGGTTGCTATGGTGCCAATATTTCTACCTGGATGATGGAGGGAAAGCCCCTTTCCGTTACGGCTGTTACCCAACAATTGCAGAAAGAAAATAATCCTGACGTGGATGATGAAGCTACTATACTGCTCACCTATCCGCATACTAAAACCACGATACAGGCTTCCTGGAATTGGCCCATCGGCAGAAAAGATATTGAGGTATATGGAACTTTGGGGGTCGTGTATGCCGACAACCGGAATGATCTTCGCATGCGCAAGGCAGTGGGCTATGATGGGTATAAAGAAACAAAGCGCACATTGGCAGAACGACCAGCTCCGTATAACGATCCATTTTCATTCCTTGCAGCGGTCATCCGAAAGGAGATAGCCGTGAGACCGTACGATCTCTCCTCCTTGGAAAACAATATGGTGGTGATGGAAATTCTAGACGCTGCAAAAAGATCTGCAATAAGAGGGCAGGCGATCAGCCTCAAATAAGCTTTTAAAGGCTAGTCGCGAATCAAGAGAGGTGATTATTTTTTTGGTAACGAAGTTTGACCAATTGGAAAAAGTTGGTTCAAAAAAAAGGGAAGAACTACTCTTCCCTTTATTTTATTGCATTTCTACTATTTCACAAGCTAGTTGCTGCTCATTTCTGGCATATACTCGGTCAGTTCATCGTAGGTCTTCGCCCGGTCAAAACAAAGGGCCCAGTCATCAAGAAAGCGATCCCAACTGCCGGCACCATAAATTTCATCAAAATCTTTCTCTATTGCATTGGTATTGTCGAAATGTGCCCATTTGGCAAAGTCTATCGAAATAGCCAGATGAGGCCCTGCTGATGCACCCTGTCTCCAGTAGCCATGGTAAGAAGCGGGGTACGCTTTCTTTTTATAAACCGCTGCCACTTTCTCGAATAGTTCTGCGGCCCGATCACCTTGTCCGGGAAGCAACGTCAGGAAACGAACTCTGCTTTTGGTCAAGGTTGCACTATTAGGGGCATCGTAGCTGATACCCTTATCAGCACGCCAATAGGTAACTTCCCCGTATGATTGGACAAAGGGTGTTACATTCTTTTCAAAATCCAGATCATGCTCGCCCTTGGTATTTACGCCATCCAGTTGTGTCCAGGTGCAAGGCCCCATTATCCAGGTAAATTGGCCTGAAGAAGGTCCGGTTAGTACGCTGTTGATTATCACTTTGTAAGGCGCGGTAGCATGGTATTTTTTGACATGCGCGCCAACACCTTTTTTAAACATTTCGACCTTGTCTAATTTGGGGTTGATGTTCATAATTTCCCACTGCAGATAATCAGTTTGTGCCATGGCCGAGTATGCAAAGGCAATCAGGCCAACAATCAAAATTGGTTTTTTCATGGTGTTCGGGGGTTTAGTTGTAGAAAATAGTTACGTGACTTTTTTAAATGATTCAATCAAATAAAAGCAAGTTCACAACATCATGCCCCATTTGCGTGGCCAGGAAACCAACAGGCGTAAGAGAAAAAAAAAGAAATGCCTTTACGAATCTACATTTTTTTTATTAAAAAGCAAGGGGTGCGTTACGATGGGTCCTGGTTAATACTAGCGCGCTTTACTATATTTTTAATTTTTGGCAAAACCAGCATTGCCTACATTCACAGCCTACATTAACCTACACCCGACTTGGGTAGGAAATTGATTGCCAATGAAAATAGTGATACCTTCATTAACTGAAGAATAACCCCACCAAATATGAAAACCACCCTGCTATTGGCAATTACCCTTTCGCTGGTATTTTCTCAAGTCAATGCTCAAAAGGTAATGACCAAATTCAAAAACGAAGTCTGTGAATGTTTACGGAAGATGAAACCGGAAACGATGAACACATCTACGGCCGTTAAAAACGGAATTTCTGATTGCTTTACTACAGCAGCTACCGCCAATCAACAGGAGTTGAAAAAGCAAAAAGTAATCGACTTAGATAATTCCACAGAACAAGAAGCTGCTAGTTTATGGAAACCCATTTTTGAACAATGTAAAGACGTAACGACAGCTGCCTTTGGTCGGTTGAATTTATTAGAGAAGGAGGCGATTGACAAAAGCTTTGAGGGAATCATCACCTACGTGCAGGATATAAAGTTATCGGCAGCCTTCGAAAAAATGGGTATTACCAAAAAAATGATGACGGATAGGTTGAGTAATAAAGGTGAGTGGTTTGATACACTTACCGTTTTTTATTGGGCTGGGAATTATGCCAAGATTGGAAACAACGCTAACGTGACCAAGAAAATCTATCATCGATCGGAGAATATTATTTATAGTTATAGCGCTAAGGAGGCAGACGTTTGTAGTGTGCAAGAAGCAGTAGATCTGGATTTAAGTGGTAATCCTGATAAGCCATCAGTGATAGAGATAGACAGCGCAGTAACGATCATGGGCATTCCCGTCAAGATTATTCGTATGAAATGGAAGATGAGCCAAATTGATTATTACTACAATGCGACACAGGTGGCGATGAGCCCCGATTTGTTTTCTGAACACTCCAGCGAAGCGCTTGCTGCTTTTATTACAATGACGAAATGCTTGCCCTTACAAATTGTAACCAGCGTTGCCAGTATGTTTGTCATCATTCAGACCGCTGCTAATATAAAACCAGTAATCGTAGACGAAGCTGTATTCACTGTGCCTGAATTGGTGGATGACGAAAGCCTTAATCTGATACAGATGCCCGGTTTAAAAAGGATGAGGATAAAAAAGTAATCCAACTAACGTATTTTTTTGTTCGCTGGCGCGCCTTCGTAACGCCTGTTGCTCTATTTTTCATTTACACAATACCTAATTCATTGTGTACTTTTACATACACTTGTTGGTCACCTCGGCTGAACTACTGATGATTCTCTTGATGCTCGATCAAAAGCCGCTACCGCATTTAGCCTGCCATACCCCATTCGTGGATCTCGTGTACCATTTGGGAAGCCGTTTACAATCTTATATACACCACCAACTTTGGCTGCCGATGATTCAATGATTTTCCTGATTTGATCATGAGTTAAACTTGGGAACTTTGATTTAATCATAGATGCAACTCCTGCTACAAGCGGACAAGCAGCAGACGTACCGTGCATTGTCCACTTTATTCCATTGTAATCTACTGTCACCAGTAAATCAGGTGCAACCACCGAAATACCACTAACCTTTGAGTTGAGTCGTCTATCCCCATAATTGGAGATGACGTCATGTGTATCGTTAAGGTTAGATCCGCCAATAGCCATTACGCGTGGGTGAGCAGCCGGCATAGCGATTGAATCAGTCTTACTATCATTTCCGGAAGCGGCAATAAGTAAAACGCCTTTTGCATACGCTAGTTCTAATTTTTGACTGAGTATTGAACTTTTCCAAGTGAAAGTACCAATGCTCATGTTTACAATATCAACATTTTCGGCAATAGATGCATCAATCGCTTCTGCAACTTCGAGATCCGTGTTGTTTACAAGTGCAAGAGGAAAAATGGATACCGACCCGGCCACTCCGGCAATTCCAACTCTATTGTTTCTTTTGGCGGCCAAGATACTGGCCACGGCAGTCCCATGATCACGATTTGCCATGTAGTGAGGAGTGGCGACTACTCTCGAATTGTCCATTCGCCTACCCCGGCTGGAAAATGATAGATCTTGGCTAGCCAAATTGAACCCTGCATCGATGATGGCTACTTTTACTAAATTGCTACCCTCGCTTGGCCAAGCGGCAGGTATGTTAACTTTTTCAAATGGAGTTTTTTGTTGCCCCCAAAATGGATCATTGGGGTCTGTGAACACAGGCCTTTGAAAGGGAAGGTTTTCAAAATAGTAGGAGCCCTCCGTTTTGAATTCATTCATAGAACGTAAATAGGCTGCAATCGGATAAATCGTATACGGCCTAGCCACATCTAATGTATACACTGTGTAATCTGTAAGTTCTCTATCGACTTCCGTAAGCCCAATTCTCGCAAATTCATTTTTCAACTCGTTGTTCAATAACTCTGTTTTAACTACAAGTGTTCGGGGTAGTGGTACAAACAGATTTTCTTTTTCTGTTGATGAATTTAGGGAGTAAGTAGGCGCAGTCCATTTAGCCTCAACGCCCAGAGTGTTTTTTAGATTTTTCAAATTCTGTTCAAGAGATCCGCCTCCTCCTTTTTTTATCCACATCATATGAGGTGTATTATTAACGAAGCTATCACGTAAGGCTATAAACTCTAGCGATTTTAGGTTTGGGGCAAGCTGATTTAGTGTTGGGACGGAATCAAAATAGATGAGTATGAAATCGTCTACTCGTTTCACTCGTGATCCGTCAGGTAACTCTAAACTGGTTGGATAGATTTGGTCGAATCTAACATTCTGGTCATCGAAGAGCGAAATTTTGGAGCTCTTTGGTTTGCACGCAACGACCAGCAGTAGAAGTGCTAAAAGGAAGGATAGTTTGTTCATAGCAGATATTTTAGTTTGCCCCCAATAAAACAAACGCGGACCAATAGAAAGGATGTTTGTATTTTTCTGATCTAATCATGTTTAATTTTGCAATTCTTAAAGCATCCGATTTTGTGTGACTTTTGTTGAGATAGGACTGGTAAAAACTTTTCATCAGCTCAGCCGTACTGGCATCTTGTACTTTCCACATTGACACAAGCACCGCTCGGGTGCCAGCATAGAAAAAAGCACGTGTTAATCCGACTAGCCCTTCACCGGATTGATACCTGCCCAGCCCCGTTTCACAAGCTGATAAAGTTATTAATTCAACGGGAATGTGCATTGCATAAACCTCTTCAGAAAACAGTATATTATCTTCTGCGAGGGTTGCCCCCCGACCAAATGCGACTCCCGAACTTCTGGGTCCCTGGAGTCCGGCAAAACCATGTGTTGCAAGATGCACAAGACTTACCTGGCTAAACTCTAGTTTTTTAAATGTCGATTCATCCGCCCTGGCATTGAAAACCTGGCTCTTACCAAATTTACGTTGTTCATACAGTTTTGCAATAAAATCTACTTCTGATTTTGACTCGGGCAACTCGCTGAATTGAAAATTCTCAATCGTTTCTTCGCGGTATGCATCTGGCAACAATTGATTGGATCCAAAAACGGGGGCAAAACCAACGAGTCCTCTGCTCAGGTCCGAAACCCGATCGGTAGTTTTTTGCCAGTGTAGGGTAGCCGAATAGTTATAGTAAATTTTATATTTCTCAATTAGAAATCGGGAAGCCTTCTTTGATCGATCCGTAAGCAGTTCGAAAGGCAATACGGTCAAATTCCCTTCCGGAATTATCAATAGTTCTTTGATAGGCCGTCGATTACGACTAATAATAGAATCAACTGGGGCAATTAATATTTTATACAGCCCATTTGCCGTTTTCTCTAGTTCATCCTGAAGTTTGTAGCGAAGTTGATTTCTAAGTAGTGCCACTTGTTTAGCTACTGTTTCATGTGCTGAAGTTTTAATGGCAAATTTCCCACGCTCTGTAATACCTAATATGTAGAGTTCTTTTTCACCTTCTGCATACTCAATCATAAGTCCTTCGGGAGACATGATCTGTTGTATCTGGCTCGTATTTACAAGGGTTTGACTATACTTCAGTTGAAAATAGTCGGGCAGATTTCGTTGTAGCGAGTCAAGAAAACGTGCTTTATCTTTTTCTAACTCTTTAAGTTCGGTTAACTGTTCCTGATAAAATTCAACATTGATTTTATCCTTTAGTGCGAACTGGCGCGCCAAGTCATGAATTGAATTCCTTTCCCTCTTCTGAATTTCCTCCTCTTCTCTTTTAAGTGTTTCGGTTACACCTGCAAAACTTTCTATACCTTGTTGCTTCAGGTTTTTCAAGAGGCTTTGTGTTCGATAGAGCTCAGCTACCTCAAAAAGCGATTCAAGCGATTCCGGTTGGCCCAGTCGCTGAAAGGTCTCATAATATATGTCGGTAGCTAATTTGAATGCTTCTTCTACAAAGTCGCCAAACTCAAATTGGTCGCTTTCGAATTGCAGAGTTGCTCGTTTTATTTTGATGAGATGTAAGGCAGTCTGAATGTAGTTGGTGGCCTGGCCCAATTCATTCTCTTTGTTCCCATGGTGATAACGAATAAACGCTACTTTCGCGAGTCGTTCAAAGCTCTCAATCGCAATATCGGTGTCTACATAACTAAACACCGGGGTTTGCAAAAGGGAGTCTTTCACGAAGTTCATTGCTAGCAATTGTTTCGTGTATTTTTCAACTGAATCCAACTGGTTAAGAGTCAGATAGGCGGATGCCATGAGGTTAAGTCCCTGCATCCGTTTAGGAAGTTGCCCCGTGGTTTTACCCATCTGATAAGCTCGCTCATAGTATGGCAAAGCTTCCCGCATAGAGTGCGTTTTTTCAATGGTATTTCCGGTTTTTATAATAGTATAAAATAGTTGATCAATCGCAGTGCGATCTTGAGCTAAGTTCTTCAGCAAATTTGCACAAACCTTATAGCAACTGTCATATTGCCCGACCTTAAAAAGATAATTGCTGAGAGTAATTTCATACTCGGTATAGATAGGATCGTCTATTGGATAATTTGCTAGCCCCGTCTTGATATGCCCTATCAAAGAAGTGGCTTTGGGTAGGTCATCCAGAGATATGGCATCTACTATCATTCGCAACTTTAACCGAATTAAACTAACATGATCTCTCGCCAGAAGCATCTCTGACAATCGCATAGCTTGCATTACTTCTTGTTGGGACGTTGAAAACTCACCAAATTCTCGAAGTAGTGCGCTATAGTTACTAATGATTGTGTTGTATTTCATTTGCTCCTGAGCAGATTTGGGAGCGCGCATTAGCTTCAGTGATTTTGAGTAGCACATTTTGGCCTGACTAAAATTCCCAAATCGCATATAAAAAGTAGCGAGATTGTTATAGGTTGTGGCGGATGATACACTGTCCTTTAAGACATGTTCTTTTATATCCAACGATTGTAAGTAATTCCATTTTGCAAGTTTATATTGTCCGGTTTCATTATAAATATTTCCAAGATTGTTTAACGTTTTTGAACGCTCGGCCGACATGGGTTCAGGTATAGTCGAAAGTATAGTGAAGGCGCTTTTATACTCTACTTCAGCCCGTGCATGGTCTGACAAGTTTTTGTAGCTAAGACCTAACAAATAATGGGCTCTGAAGATCTTGAAGTAAAAACGAGTAGAATCCTTTTGAAATAGTTTAAGAGCCCTGGTTAGCGGCTCAATGCTTTCTCTAAACTTTCTTTGATTCTGTAACCAATCACCTGTTTTAAGAAATGCATTCCCGGCCAATTTTACGTCAGCGAAATCTCTGGAACTAAGCTCCTGGATAGCTCGCACCTCATTTGTAGATTCCAATAGTACGATCTTATTATAAGAAAAATACTGCTTCTCAAATGGATCTTTGATTTTGTTGAATAGGAATTCATTGTCTTTGACCAAAGCAAGACAAGAGTCTATGGGCGAGCGATTGATCAGATGGCTTTCAATCAATCTATTATTTACCTGAAATCGAATCGTTGAGATTTGATAGCTTTTATCTTTTTTAAGCGGATTTAAATAAAAAAGAGATTGATACGATTTCTCGTGATCTAGAAAACGATCAATCTCAAAATAGTTCTGTGCTGGCAATAGTCCTGTACAAAAACTTAGCAACACGGCTAAGCCCCACCTATTTTTCATCTATTGTTACGAGTACAGTACTTCCTTCTGTGGACGTAGAGGAGAGTTTATCCTTTACGGCCAAGCCTACACCACAAGCGCTAGTTGTTGTATCCTCAAATACCCCATACTCCTCTGTACTATCGTTGCGGTAATACTTGATTGAGATCTCAGGAGTAAAACGGGACTTGCGATGGATATAGAAAACCTGTTGCTTACCGGGAAGAAACATGAATTTTAATACCTCCACTTTTTTTCGCCCTGGTTCATAAATAGCAACTTCAAAGCGTTCATCTTTTTTCAATAGTGTTGCATCGATACAAAGGGTGTAGAGCTTCGATCGCTTCCACTCTTTAATCACCTTGTATTTCAACTGCTGATCTAAAACCTCAAATCGATCTACTTCGGCCTGACCAAGGGTATCACATGTTGCCTCGCAATCAGGCGGCTTATTATTATCTTCTTTTGTTGTTGATGTGCAACTGGCAAAAAAGATGATCATTAAAACAGTCGGCAGCAGAATAGCTGCTCGTAACATATTTTTCATAGTATTTGGTTTTGGATAAGAAAGTTAACTCGATTAAAGATAAATGCAAATAAATACCAGTTTTTTTTGCTTTGTTCAGCCAAACAACATCAGATTTGCAATACCCACTGTACAACATCCTGTGTACGATACAAACATGAGATATATAGTTGATCAAAGCCTCTTGCTTACAAAGTTCTCAGGCTGCGCGCGTTCGTAACGCCTGTTACTCTATTTTTCATTTACACAATACCTAATTCATTGCGTACTTTTACGTACACCACATATAACCCATGAAGTATCTATTCGTTTTTTTTTGCTGGCTTGCCTGTCCTTTTGCCTATAGTCAAAACATAGAGTTTGTGACGAGCGAGCGATTTGTATTAGGCGCTCCCCACGACAAGACGGCCTCCATTGGGGTAGGGGATATCGACAATGATGGAGACATCGATGCGGTAGTGGCCAACGGCAGGCATTGGCCCGAACAAAACAGAGTTTTCTTTAACAATGGCTTTGGCGTCTTTACTGTCTCACGACCGCTCGATGAAATCAGTGAAACTACATACGCTACTGAACTGGCAGATTTTGATGGCGATGGCAACCTGGATGTAGCGGTAGGCAACGACATGGCACCCAGTGCGGTTTATATTAATGACGGCAAAGGGAATTTCAAAAGAGGAAGCTCCTTCGGCAAACCATATGTACCTACTCGAAACCTGACTACCACAGATATTGATAAGGATGGTGATATTGATATCATCGTGACGAACAGAGGGGCGGAGAATGAAATATGCCTGAATAACGGTAAGGGTGTATTTACTGAGACCCGAAATTTTGGAGGTAAGAATGAATCAACGATTGATGCCGAAGTGGCCGACATGAATGGCGATGGACACAACGATTTAGTGTTGGCCAACCGCGATGGTCAACAAAATTTTATCTATCTCAACAATGGCAAAGTAGGTTTTGAAAAGAAGATACCCTTCGGCACCGGCAAAGATGAAACACGGGCAGTAGCATTGGTAGACCTGGATAAAGATGGTTTGTTGGATATTGTGACGGCCAATATCGGAGAACCGAATGTGATCTATTTTGGAGATCGGGAAATGAAGTATGCGCGCTCGATTGTTTTTGATCCCAGCAATGACGAGTCTTATTCTGTGGCCATAGATGATCTAGACCTCGATGGCAGTATAGATATTATTATTGCCAATGTGGGAGCACCCAATACCGTTTTCTTGAATAATGGAAATGGCACCGCCTGGAAGAAGATGATACTCAGTGCCGAGAAGTTTGATACCTATGATATCATCACGGCAGATTTGAATGGAGACAAGCGACCCGATATCATTGAAAGCAATTCAGACGCCCTCAACGTCTACTACATCAATCGGGCAACTAAAAAGTGAATAGGGCTTGCTCGATGAGCAAATAGGAAATGGCCTGTAACGAATTTTTGAATGAAAACACTGCTGATTACCCCTGAAGGTTTAGAAAAATTAAAAGCGGAGCTCGATCACCTGTGGCGAGTGGAGCGGCCCGACACCACGCAAAAAGTGAACTGGGCGGCAAGCCTGGGCGATCGTTCCGAAAATGCAGACTACCATTACAATAAAAAACGCCTGCGCGAAATTGATAAACGAATTCTCTATTTGCGTAAATACATCACAGACTTGAAAGTGGTGAACTATTCACCTTACCAGGAAGGGAAAGTGATGTTTGGAGCCTGGGTTGAAATTGAAAACAATAGTGGCATGAAAAACCGCTTCCGCATAGTAGGTGGTGAAGAATTAATTGGAGCGAAAGACTACATCTCGATGGATTCGCCCATGGCCATTGCACTGCTGAAAAAAGAAGTGGGAGAGGAGGCTATTGTGAAAACCCCTACTCGGGAATTTGTCTGGCGCATTACCAAAATTGAGTATGAGAAATAAGCTTCATCCCTCATTTATTTTTCGGGCATCAGGCGACCTGAAGAGAGATAAAAAACCTCAGGATTTACAAATAACTCAACCACACTTTTTCTTTATGGTTGTTTTTGTATTGGCTGAACCATTTACAGAGAGGATACTCATCCGATAGATTATTTGTAACCAGCTGTAAGGTAAACTAATGATACTAAATTTTTTGCAGAATGATGCCTACGGAGGCCACGCTTTGAAACACCCTACTGCATCTTACCTATTGCTTTTGCTCGGTTTGCCTGGAGATGTCAGCCTGAGCCTGTCGAAGGCTCGCGCATTATGTCAGCGCTTTTCGTATCCCGTTTCTCTTACATATTTTTTCATTCCACTTAACCCGTAGGTTATGACGGACAAAAATTAAGCTTCCCCAACCTATACGTTCAATCAGCCGTTAGTTCTATTTTACAACTCAAATCAACGCAGCAATGAAGACAACGAAAGTACTTTGGGTAAGCATGGTTGTTTTATGTATACTAATAGGATTATATCCGATTTCTTACTTTTTCACGAATCGAGAATTTGGAATATTAGGCACAAAGTCAGCGAGCCTTTTGTCGAACGGCTTCTATAGCCTCGGGTTCTATACTCATATTACAACCGGAGGCCTGGCATTACTTATTGGCTGGGCACAATTCAGTTCAAAATTAAGAACCCGGAATCTCGCGCTCCATAGAAGAATTGGAAAATTCTATATTATCACGGCTATCTTCAGTTCGGTGGCGGGTATTTCCATTGGCGTTTTTGCAACGGGCGGGCTTGTACCCGTTACTGGCTTCATCACATTGGGTGTCATTTGGCTTACCACAACATTTATGGGCTATCGGGCAATCAGGGGAAAAAATATATCCCAACATCAACAACTCATGATCTTCAGCTATGCCTGCTGTTTTGCAGGTGTAACCTTGCGGCTCTATCAGCCCTTGTTGATGATGTGTTTTGGAGATTTTCTCACTGCCTACAAAGTGGTGGCGTGGCTCTGCTGGGTACCCAACGTAGCGGTAGCTTTCTTTATTACACGAAGAGCTTTCGTGGCGCCAGGTCTTTCGACATAACGACCTACCCGATCAATCGATTCTTTTTTTCGCTGCCAGTTCGAGGAAGAAGTATAGAGTCAGGTCGTGAGAACCAACCACACGGAAATTTTCATAGCTTTAGATATGAAACTAAAGTTGCTATATCCTTTCTCCTGTTACCCCCTTACTACACCCAAATTTTGCCCATGACCTTAGTTATTCAGAACCTTTCGAAAAAATACAACAAAGAAAAATTCGGACTGCGCGACTACTCCCTCACTATCGAGAAAGGAATTCTTGGGCTCTTAGGACCCAATGGCGCAGGCAAGTCCACGCTGATGAAAATTATTGCCACCATTAGCAAACCCACTACGGGAATATTAACGCTTGATGGACACGACCTGATTCATGATCCTAACTACATCCGAAAAATGCTGGGCTACCTGCCACAGGATTTTGGTGTGTATGCCAATCTGAATGCCTACGAATTTTTAACCTACATCGCAGCCATGAAAGGCGTGGGGGGACCGAATTTAAAAAGCAGAATTGAAATGCTGCTCGAAGGCGTGAACCTCATCGAAGCCGCCCGGTTGCCCATCGGCACGTATTCCGGTGGCATGAAGCAACGCATCGGCATTGCACAAGCGTTGCTCAACGACCCAAAAGTATTGATCTTCGATGAGCCTACGGTGGGCCTCGATCCGGAAGAACGCGTTCGCTTTCGAAATTTAATTTCTGACTTAGCGCACGACTGCATCATCATCTTATCCTCACACATAGTATCCGATATTGAAACCATTGCCGATGCGGTGGCCATCATGAAAAGCGGAACGTTGATCACCACCGGAACACAAGCCGATGTAATCGCGCAGGTAGATGGTAAGGTTTTTGAAACCATCATTGATAGCACAGCGCTCGAAGCCTTCCGATCAAAACAATTCGTAGTCAACACCATCCGGCAAAAAGATAAAATGCGACTCCGCTACATCACCGATCAGCCCGTTCCTTCGTCCACACCGTGTGCCGCCACGCTCGAAGATGCCTATTTGTTTCTCACTAAAAGCAAACATTAGTCATGAGTCATTTCATTGCCATGATCAAAGGAGATTATCTGCAGCGCACACGTAGCTATGCCTTTCTGATTACGCTGGCGATTAGTTTATACATTGCCTATACGTTTGTGCCACCGCCTGATGCCAACTACACCACCGTGCGCATTGGTAAATATATTGGCGATTCTAATTCCGCTTGGATCGGTCACGTCACCGCCATCATGACGAGCGTGTTTCTATCACTCATCGGTTTCTACCTGGTGAATAACAGTGTGAAGAAAGATATTGAAACTGAAGTAGGCATGATTATCGCCACTACGCGTGTGAGTAATTTCCGGTACCTCATGTCAAAGGTGCTCAGTAATTTTTTGGTGTTGCTTTCCATTACAGGCATTGTGTTTGTCATGAGCATCGGCATATTCTATTTGCGCTCAAGTGGATTTGATTTTGAAATCACCTCCTTTGTGGTGCCTTATCTCTTTGTTACTATTCCCGCTTTGTTTTTCATTTCATCACTGGCGGTGGTGGCCGAAGTTTTTTTAGGCAGACGATCCGCGATCCAATACATCGGTTTCTTTTTGTTCTTTAATGTAATCATCGCCAATGTGCAGATAGGAGAAGGTTCTGAGTTCCTTACCTGGGTGGATCCCTTTGGTGTAAAGGTAGTGACGATGGGAATGGAAAAGTATGTTAAAACCAATTTGGGTGTCGAAGGCCGCGTAACCTCGATGGGTTTTAATTTTAGTCCCAAGAACGAGGTGAAGGTATTTGTGTTTACTGGAATGGATTGGCCCATCGGGTTTTTACTGTCGCGCCTGTTATGGATTGCCTTTGGTACAGGGTTGGTATGGCTGTCCTCCCAATTTTTTCATCGCTTTGATGTACGAGAAAAAATTAAAATGGTGAAGAAAAGTAAAACGATAGTCGAAATCGCTGAACCCATTTCACCAAAAACAATTTCGCTCTCTGCCTTGCCACCTATTACAGCCGACTACAGCATCACTGCGTTTATTAAAACCGAGTTGCTGATGCTATACCGAAAAGGTTCGCGTTGGTTATGGTTGGTCAACGTGGGTGGCATGATCGCCTTGCTATTCGCACCACGAGATATCGCACACGAGTTTATTTTGCCCGTGCTTTGGTTTTTCCAAGTAGGCCGCTGGTCTGATCTCACCACGAAAGAAAAAACCAATCGCATTCATCATTTCACGTACGCAGCATATCAACCCCTCAAGAGGCTTTTACCTTCTCAACTCATGGCAGGAATTATCCTCGCACTCGTGCTCGCTGCTCCGCTTTGTGTACGCTATGCCATAGCGCGCGAGTTTTTACCGATCGCAGGCATTGTAGCGGGAGGAATTTTTATCGTTCTCTTCGCGGCTTGCCTGGGCATCATCAGCGGTGGAAAAAAACTTTTTGAAGTGCTGTTCTTTGCCATCACG
Source organism: Cyclobacteriaceae bacterium (assembly GCA_031400595.1). GTDB lineage: Bacteria > Bacteroidota > Bacteroidia > Cytophagales > Cyclobacteriaceae > ELB16-189. The sequence continues at coordinate 56,816 of JANNQG010000027.1, read as the reverse complement.
TACATGAACCTCAACAGAGTTCCATTTGCCGATTATTTCGGTTTTTCTACCACGATGTCATCGTTGCAGCTCGTATTTGTACTCTGCCTCTTGCTGGCAGCCGTAAGTGGGTCAGTGAGAAGTTATGAAATCAGACATTCATGAGAAGACTCATTCGACTTTTTTGTGTCGTCAGGTCGAAAGACCTGACGATCTATCGGACTGAACTAGTCATTTAATCGTTGCGCCTTCTGTCATTTATTCATTGGCAATTGTCAACTAATCCACTACATTAACTACAAATTCCATAACCCACCTCCTTATGAGAAAAATCTGCCTGCTTTTCCTGTTCGTTGCTACCTCCTTTTTAGGTTGGTCGCAACAACCTACTGACATCTACAAAAAATTAGAAGGCATTGCCATCATCGATCAAAAGGTGATGATGCCCATGCGCGATGGGGTAAAGTTGGCCACCGACATCTACCGGCCCAAGGGCGATGCTAAAGTGCCGATCGTTTTTTCGAGAACACCGTACAATTTTAATACGTGGGTGGATGGCGAAATGCGCACCCGTGGATTAGAAGCTGCGTATGATGCCGTGCAGCGCGGCTATGCGTATGTCGTACAAAATGAACGCGGAAGATTTTTCTCCGAAGGGCAATGGGACATTCTCGGCACACCTACTACAGATGGCTATGATGCCTTTGAGTGGATGTCGAAGCAATCCTGGTCGAATGGAAAAATTGGAGCGATCGGTTGTTCATCTACGGCCGAGTGGCAGATGGCTGCTGCCTCCCTCAACCATCCGGCACTGGCCGCTATGGTGGCACAAGGGTATGGTGCGGGTGTGGGCAGGGTAGGAGAATTTTATGAACAAGGAAATTGGTTTCGCGGAGGCGCCCAACAGATGTTATTCACGTCATGGTTGTATGGAACGCAGAATGATGCGTTTCGCCCCACCTTCCCAAAAGATATTACGCAGGAAGATTTAGTACGCGTGCAGCGCTTCTACGACATGGCCACCGAAATGCCTAAAGTAGATTGGGCACAAGCGTTGCGACATTTGCCCGTGCAAGACATCATCAAAAATGTAAACGGTCAAAAAGGAGTTTACGAAGACATGATCAGGCGCAAGCCCAATGATCCGGCCTGGTTCAAAGGCGGACTCTATCATGATACCATGCCGATGAATGTGCCGGCCTACTGGTTTGTTTCGTGGTATGATGTATCATCTAGTCCAAACCTGACATTATTTAATCAGATGCGCAAAAATCCAAATAAGGAAATGGCCGACAATCAATATTTGGTAATTGCCCCCACGCTGCATTGTGCATACAAACGCGCTACTGAAAACACGGTGGTAGGAGAGCGCAGCATGGGCGATGCCCGATTGAATTACGATGAACTCACGTGGGGTTGGTTTGACATGCTATTAAAAGGAGAAAAGAATGATTTCAAGAAAAACACCGCGCGGGTGAAGTACTTTACCATGGGCAGCAACAAATGGCAAACTTCCGAGACATGGCCACCTGCCAAGGCGGTGATGACCGATTACTTTTTGAGCAGCGAAGGCAAAGCCAACACCCGCAATGGCAATGGTAAATTGGTGGCGAAGATTCCGTCCAGCGACAAGCCGGATGCCTTCACCTATGATCCGGCCAACCCCGTTTCTTCCTATGGAGGAAACGTGTGTTGCACTGGAAATGCGGTAACCGGAGGAGCGTTTGATCAATCGCAGATGGAATTGCGCGATGATATTCTGGTGTATACTTCCGAGCCGCTAAAAGAAGGAATGGAAGTAAGCGGATTTATTGAATCCACTCTGTATCTATCATCCGATGTAAAAGACACAGACGTTACGATCAAACTGATTGATGTATATCCCGATGGCAAAGCATACAACCTGGATGAAACCATCCAGCGCGTGCGCTATCGCGAAGGGTATGAGAAAGAAGTATGGATGGAAAAAGGAAACGTGTACAAGGTGAAGTTGTCACCGATGTCTACCAGCAATTATTTTGAAGCCGGACATCGTGTGCGCATTGAAGTGGCGGGCAGTAACTTTCCCCGCTTTGATCGCAATCTGAATACCGGTGGCAATAACTTTGATGAATCGGTGGGGGTTGTAGCACATACTCAAATCCATCATTCGAAAAAATATCCTTCGGTGGTGCGGTTGCCGATTGTGAAGAAGTAGTTTTGGTGAGAACACCAACGAAGGCAAAGCACGTGTTTAAAAACCGAACCAGCGGGGGATACATTGTAGAAAATGACATATAGGCTTTGATATATCACTAAAACACCAAAAATATGATATATGATATTGGTGCGATTAAAGAGCCTTCTTCACCCGTGGTTTGTGTTGTCACGAAACACAGTGCATACGTTTACTCGGAGATGTCAGGTTGATCCCGATAGCTTCGGAGATGTCAGGTTGAGCCTGTCGAAACCTGATTAGTGGAGTTGCAAGTAGCCTTCGTCCCGATAGCTTTCGGGATCAGGCTGACAGTCGTAAGACCTGAAGACAAGGAAAAAATTATTGGTCAGGCGACCAACAAGAACGAGGGTTGCTAAAGAAGATTAAGTTAGGCTAACTCTTTCTTTAGCCCTCGAGCCGGGCGGGCTCATACTTTTGCATTGCCCAAAAAGTATGCAAAAACGCTAGGCAAAATAATGCGCCCTCGAGCCATCACACGCCCGCTATCTTGCCAGGCCAGCGCGCTTATGGTTTCATACGTAGACACATTCGTATTGAAAGAGTTTATTAGATGTAAGACCTGAAGACACCGAAAAAATTATTGGTCAGGCGACCAACAAGAACGAGGGAATAATAGGTGTGAGCGGATAATAGCTTCTTACCACTTACTTTTTCAACAATTCAAAAAGGCGGGTATTCACATATAATGTTTCTTTCCAGACTTTCTTTGGTTTTAGAATTCCAATCTGCTCCAGTTTCTTCAAGTATTTCGATGCCGTGACGCGCGACACTTTCAGACGATTGGTAATCATTTCAGTTTTACAATAAGGATGTTCAAACAGAATTTCAATCAACTCTTTATCATAAGCCCCAGGCGCCTCTTTACGGATTTTTTCCTGCGTACTATGAAAGAGTTTCTGTATTGCTTTTATCTGGGCGCTGGTTTCAAGCGAAGTGGATTCTACGCCTCGCAATACATAAAGTATCCAATCTTCCCATTTATCTTTTGTTCGTACTTCCTGCAACAATCGGTAATACTCTGATTTTGTATTAATGATGTAGTCGCTTAAATAAAGAACAGGGGTTTCCAATAAGTTGTGAAGAATCAGGTAAAGGATGTTGATGATTCTGCCTGTTCTACCATTTCCATCATAAAAAGGATGAATGCTCTCGAACTGATAGTGCTGAATAGCCATTTTGATCAAAGGTGAAATATCATCCTGAGCATTTAAATAATTCTCCAGGTTCTTCATCAATCGCAAAATAGCATCATGATCATCGGGGGGTGTATATATCAACTGATTTGTGGCTGCATTGCGCAATGCCGTTCCCGGAAGTTTGCGTATGCCAGCATTATTCTCTTCCAGTATTTTTTGAATGGCGGTAATGGTATTCGTGTTGATAAATCCTTTCTGCTGAATGAATTTATATCCATACAGTGTTGCCTCCCGGTAGCGGAGCACTTCTTTGGTGGCCACATCCGGTTCCCATCCTTTTGCCGAAAGTGCCTGGTAGAGTTTGTCTTGGCTGGTGATTACATTTTCAATTTCAGAACTGGCCCGTGCCTCTTTCAGGATTACGGCATTGAGTAAAATAGCCGGATTGGGTAACGTATTTGTTAGCCCCTTTAACTCTGCCAACGCCACGGCCGATTTTACCAGCTGCCTGAGTACCTTCACAGTCTCGATCTGATTCCTTGCCGGAGGCAATTCAGGTAATTGATTGTTGGGTTGATCGGCCTTGGTGATCATGACAATGTGTTTTTCACTTATATCATGTAAAGATAATGATATTTATTATACATGATAAAAGGGTCATGTAAAGAAACTATACATGACGTCTGGACGATTTCCGCAGGCGATTCTTTTCAATTTATCATCTCCTGCTTGCTCCGCTAAGTCGCGGGTTCAGTAACTTCCCCCGCTTTGAACGCAATATGAATACCGGTGGCAATAACTTTGATGAATCAGTGGGGGTAGTAGCGCATACTCAAATCCATCATTCGAAAAAGTATCCTTCGGTGATGCGGTTGCCGATTGTGAAGAAGTAGGGTTCTTTTTATAAATAGCCGTTTGCTGGATAGCCATTTATTTGTGTCGTCAGGTCTTTCGACCTGACGATCTATGCTGTTATTCGATTCTTTTTTTCGCTGCCACTTCGAGCAAGAAAAAATCTCGAGCTTTTTGAGCGTGAGCTTTAAGAATTTTTGAGTCCATTGGTGCGAAGCGTGCCTTTTTTATCGTGAGTTTTACTTTCGGGTGGCTTGTCGTAGGCAAAGAGGCGGTTTCGGTTTTTTTGCATCTGCCATAAGGTTCCGTATTGCCCTTACAATTTCGGTTCCAATAGGCTTCGACAATCAGCTATCTCTTAGTAGCTTTGTCACATGGGTCGAAAGTTTATCGTTGGAATTATTGCATTGACAGGCCTATTGGTTTACCAATCCTGCCAGCAAGAGACGAGCGAAACTGCGTCTTCATTTGACTTGATTCAAACGCGCATACTCAACACACAATGCGCAACTTCGGGTTGCCACCAATCCAATACAGACCTCTCGTTTGCTCAACACAAACTGGTTCTTGCCTCACCCGAGGCTTACAACAATTTGATTGACATTATGCCTGCGAATTCCAATGCAGCCAGGGATAAGATGATGCGGGTAAAACCGTTCAAATCAGCTGAGAGTTTATTGTACCACAAGTTGCACGCCAGCAGCAGTGGTCACCATGTGAACGACTACGGAAATCCCATGCCGCTCGGCCTGCCACTGCTATCCCAGGGCCAAGTTGAGTTTGTGCGCAGGTGGATTGAGGCAGGGGCACCACGCGAAGGAAAGGTTGTAGACGATGTAACACTGTTGGATGACACCACACCACAACCGGAAACGTTTGAACCGTTAACGCCCCCAGCACCTGGCACAGGTATTCAACTTATCCTAGGTCCATTTAAAGTGGCACCTAATTTCGAGCGCGAATTTTTTGTGTACAAGAGCCTGGGTAATACCACCGACATGTATGTCAACCGCATCGAGATAAAAATGCGGCAAAACAGCCACCATTTTTTGCTGTATGATTTTGCAAGCACCATCACATCTTCGGCTATACCCCCGCTGGATGTTGTGCGGGACATTCGAAATGCCGATGGCAGCATGAATTTGGGTAACATGCTACCCATGCGTTATCACGTGTATGTGGCCGGAGCACAAACGAACTTTTCTGACTTGAGCCTTCCGCCCGGGGTGGCCTTGCGAATACCGGCTTATATGGCCTTGGATTTCAATAGCCACTATGTGAATAAAGGACGCGAAGAAATTACAGGTGAAGTAAATGTGAACTTCTATACAACTCCGCTGGCGAATGTTCAGAAAGTGGCGCGCACCCTTAACCTGGGCAATACAAGCTTCAGCTTGCCGGCCAAGCAGCGCACCACCATTACGCGCATTTATCTGATGGACAAAAAGACGTCTATCGTGTCGCTCACTTCACACACGCATCAATTGGGTGAGAAGTTTGTCATTAAGATCAAGAACGGCCCGCGTGATGGTGAAGTAGTATACACCAGCACGGACTGGCACCACCCGGAAGTGATCAATTTTTCCAACCCACTTATACTTCAGGTTGGTGAGGGACTCGTCAGTGAGATCACGTACAATAACACCAAAGACAGAGTAGTCAATTTTGGACTCACCAGTGAGGATGAAATGGGGATTATTTTTGGGTATTACTATGAAGACTAAGTAATAGTGGTTGTTACCCACTGTTGGTGTTGGTCGCCTGACCAACACAGTACTTCTTCATAAATTTTACTCCACGCTTATGATACCCTGTTAAACCGATCCTTAATGAGTTCAATAAACTTAGCTTTATATTCTTCACTCAAAAAGCTAATCTCAATAAATTCCATCCAGGCCTGTCGTGCTTTTTCCATTTTCTTGAAAATGTTGGTTTGCTGGCTTTCAGTTAGTTTTGAAGCAGTGAATGCCGCCTTAAAATCACTTCGATTGATTTTATTCTTTTTGCCATTCAATGTAAGTGCCAGGTCTTCCTTATCATCTGGATTAACCAACGCTGTGGATAACATATCATAGGCAGCTGATAACGAAGGACCAAATTCCGGATCATGGAATATTGAAAAGTTTTTCAAATGCATATCGGCATTACCGGTAAGGAAAGAAAATAATACTTGCTCATAGAAATTAATGACATCGAGACCGGGATTCACAGAAAGCTTAGTCGCTGCCATCGCAATCTGTTCATAAGAGCCTCTATACTTATGCTCAGTTTGCCGATCCGTTAACTGGCACATGTCCTCCATGTGAAATTTCTTTTTCTTATGGCGATCGATTCTTTTGGTGATGTAGGCCAACTCGCCTGACTTTAACCGTATCAGGCTGTGTGGCACTACAATGATTTTTGCCAGCGATGCCAGGTGCATGGTTAAATCCTCTACTTCAGGGGTATGTGGATAAAGCTTGGAAGATGGTTTTAATATATAACCACCCCACAAGCCCACAATCGTGAAACGCTTTGGCTCATCTTTTTTAGAAGTTGCTATATCCAGTGAGAACTTGGGTTGTACTCCCGTAACGCTTACCTTACTTCTGATCACCTCAGTAGCCAGTTTTTCCATCTCCTCTATCCCGTAAGGCAATTCAGGTGGTGTGGGTTGACCAAAGAACTTCTTACTGCATGAGGTGTGAAAATCAACTTCGCCCTCTGTTAGTGGTTGGTAACAATATAAACATCTCATGCGGCTTCATCATTTAAAGGATGAACACTCGCTGCACCAATGCAATCTTTACAACACGCCAGCAAAAGCCCCATGCGGTCACGCGGATCGAGCTTCCAGTTTCTTTGAGCAATATCCAGCAACCATCCTTCTGGTATCAAGCCATCAAAAAAGGGGAAAAGTATGGAACTATGATAAGGCTCTTCCTGTAATGGCAAAATGAGACTTACCGACATTGCTCCTTCCATTTTCAAGTAGTCTGGTGCATATGCAAAATGATAGCCGTGCTCATCTTCGGTGAGCCAGCCTGCAGTGACGTCATGCATTTTTATCTCTGCCTTTCTCATGACTTTTCTTTCTTGCGAATTACCGCTGCGTTAACATTATCCCATGCAGTGGCTTTCTCACTGACACTACTTCGTACTATTTCCACTGGTCCCAGCTGAAAGCCAAAAAGCTGCAACACCTGGTTTACTTTATCCAGCCTTAGCGTTTGCTTCCCTTGTTCCAGATCGCGCACGAAGCGCAAGCCTACTCCTGCCTTCTCTGCTAATTCCGGTTGAGTGAGTTCTGTGGCAACTCTTTTTTCCTTTACAAACTTATTCAGATTCATAAATTATACCTTATCGGGTTTAAATATACCATATATTAAATAAATATACCCTATCGGGTATAAAATTAATTTAACAAACTTAATTATACCCTATCAGGTATAAAATTAGCCAAAAAAGATGAATTATACCCTAAAGGGTACAAATTCTAATCTTCATCCTTCTCCAACCCCTTATAGGAACGAGAACTTCCGTAAACTTCTGGTAATTCACTTTCACACCATCAATCAATCCTTTTTTTTCGCAGCACTTCGAGGAAGAAAAAATATCGATTTATTTAGAGCGTGGGTTTTAGGTCAGGTCGTAAGACCTGACCACACAAAATTGCTTGATTCGTGAAGACTCAAAGCGGGTTGTAAGATTGACAGCAGGGAAGGAGGGCTTTTTAATGTAAAAATTCATCGCGTACAATCTGTCTTGTACTTTTTTGTCTTGATACAAAAAAGTACGAAAAAAGATCAAGGCCGAAAAATGCTTTTGCCCACATGCCCACGGGCTCATACTTTTTGCATTGCCCAAAAAGTATGCAAAAACGCTAGGCAAAATAATGCTTCCGCCCTCGTGCCATCACACCCCCGCTATTTTGCCAGGCCAGCGCGCTTATGGTTTCATACGTAGATACATTCGTATTGAAATAGTTTGTTAGATGTAAGACCTGACGACACGGAAAAAATTATAGGTCAGGCGACCAACAAGAACGAAGGGCTTTTTAATGTAAAAATTCATCGCGTACAATCTGTCTTGTACTTTTTTGTCTTGATACAAAAAAGTACGAAAAAAAATCAAGGCCGAAAAATGCTTCTGCCCACATGCCCACACACCTCCTCGCTTTTCGGCCATGCCCGCGCTCTTGTCGCTTCACACCAAGGTGTATTAGTATTGAAAGGGTTTATTGTAGTTGAACCATTTAAAAACCTTTGTTCGCCTGAACTACTCCGATGTGCAAGTATTGCAACAATTGAAATATAAACTTAGATTTAGTCTTTAGTCTAAACTTAACCGTACCACAAAATGAAAACCTTTCATCACTTTGGCCGGATCTTATTTACTCTTGCAGTTTCTGTTATGCCGTGGGCAGCTAATGCTCAGGGCACGGTTAAAATTAGCCGAACGGAACTATATCGGTTTTCTACTCTGTGGCTGGGAGAGAGCAAGTCATTGGCTGTCGATGCACAGGACTCGAAATCCATTCGTCTGGTCGATAGAGATATTAGTTTGACACAATATTGGTATGTTAATGAACAACCAAATGGGTACTATACGATCATTAATGGCCAGTTTATTCTTGGGGTAGTAGACATCGTTAACGATGGTACCCAAAACAACCGATTAACCCTTAGCAGTTTCAACAATTATTCCGGACAATTTTGGAAATTGACTCCTAATCAAGATGGTTCTTATTTTCGCATTACTTCACTTTGGCAAGGCGATGGAAAGTCCCTTGATGTTGTGAATGATGGGAATAATCGTGAACTGATACTCAATTCCACCGGTGACTATTCAGGTCAGTTTTGGAAATTGACCCTGGTCACGGAAGAGGAAAAGAGACTTCAACGTGAGCGATATAATGCGGAGTATGTAGCCCAACAAGCAGCTATCGCTGCGCAGCAAGAACAACAAAGGATACAAGAACAGACGAGGTTAGAAAATCAGCGCAGGTATGATGAGCAACAGCGTCTATTGGCTCAGCAGCAACTTGAGGAGCAGAATCGGCAACAAGCGGCTACTATACTTGCCCAGCAACAAGCTCTTCAACAGACGCAGCGGCAAAAGCAATATACAGTAGGAATAGATTGCAAAGGGTATTCTACACTTACGAAGACAGAGACAAATGATATCATCACTGTGACTTTTGTTGATATCAATGGCTTTGATGTGGGTAGTCAAAGCAAACAAATCAACAATTGTGAGGCAGATACCTATTTGACGATAGCCGGTACAAACATAGTGGCGATTCATATTAGCACATCGGGCAGTGACGGGTTTTGGATGGATAGGGTATGGATGTTGGAGGATGGCAATGAGATCGCGCGTTGGGGTAAAAACGAGGGTGACGGGTATTGTCTTTCGAGAGACCCTGCCGATGCCAACGGGGGCTTTAAGAATTTTATTGGATCAAGAGGATGTAAGGACTGTATGCGATTTGATGTGACCTCTCAACAGGTTGTTGAATGTAGAAACTTGAAGTTGCACGGAAGATGAAAATGATTTTTCGTACAAATCAAAAAAATGGCTGAAGGCACGCCCTTCTACACTAGGCTAAGGCTGACAAACAAATAATTTCTCTTGTGCCGTCAGGTCTTTCGACCTGACGATCGGGTTAACTCACCCGTGGTCCGTGTCCTCACGAAACATAACTTTAGTTATTGTTGGTCTCCCGACCAACAATCTTATTCTTGAATACCTTATTTCTGATTTTCGCATTATTTTCAGGCGACAAACAAGAACGGGGGTGGCTAAAGAAGATTAAGTTAGGCTAACTCTTTCGTTAGCCCTCAAGCCGGGCGAGCTCATACTTTTTGCATTGCCCCGGAAGGAGGGCTTTTTAATGTAAAGATTCATCGCGTACAATCTGTCTTGTACTTTTTTGTCTTGATACAAAAAAGTACGAAAAAAGATCAAGGCCGAAAAATGCCCGCCTGAAAGGACGGGCAGGCTTCTGCCCACATGCCCACACACCGCCCCGCTTTTCGGCCATGCCCGCGCTCTTGTCGCTTCAAACCTTTGTTGGGGTTGGTCTCCTGACCAACCCATTACTTCACCCGTGGTTTGTGTCCTCCGTTTGGATTAAAATCCCTCTTTATCTGCCGTTCGCCAATTACTCTACTAACTTGTCGAACTTCAAGGAATGCATAGTAAAACTCCTATTTCTCTTTTTGCATTTTCTCCATTGATTTTCTAACTGATTTTTTCAGTCCGTCATCGGTAGTTATTTTCAACACGTTTTCATAGTATTTGATAGCCTCGTTTTTCTTGCCCATTTTTTTCAAGATTCTGGCTTTGAAGGTAATTCCAGGTCTGTATTTAAACATTTCTGAAATTTTATCCGCTTCTTGAACGGCAGCATACGCTTGTTGTAAAGAAATTGAATCCGGTTTTTCTTTTGCTAAAATGGATGAAGCAAATTTGTCATACATACTAAAAGCATATCGATAAATATTTGTTTCACCATAACGTTTCCCATACTTTTTAATGTAATCTTCAGTTATAGCAATGCTTTTTGCTAGGGTGTCAGGAGGTGTTGTTTTGTTTTTATAAAAATACTTGAAGTGTATTCCTTCTTTAATTTTTAAAAGTGGGTCAATGTTTATGTTTTCATGCTGGTACATTAATTCCAATCTTTCATACAACGAAGCCCTTAGCTTCCATCCAAAAAAATCAGATGACATGATGATCACCAGTGATAGTGTAACAACAGCAATTCTCACAAACAGTTTGTGGAACATTTTTATGCGGAAGTAAATGATAAAAAAAAGAATCCATAAAAAAATTGAAACCCCGGTAAAGATTGATGCGTCAACGTTGACGTGGTTAATCGCAAACATGAAAATAAAAATGGAGCAAAAGAATGAAAAACTCCACACTATGCCAGGCCATCTAGGTTTAGTTAAATAAAATGGAACGACCAAACTTAGAACTAAAGTCGAAATCGATGCGTAATCAGGTAAAACACTGGTTACACTAATCCAGTGAAAATTAGCCAGCACAATGACTGCGCCATATAATAAAATGGATAACCCAAAAATATTTCTGACGGCACTCCACCCAAGAAGTTCTATTTCGCCAAATTGCTCATCATAATGAGATTGAACCAGCTTTATAAACAAATAAATGGTGAATAATAAAAAAGAAAATGAGATGCAATAGCCGGATGCGGCAAATCCAAAAAATACCTTGAGCAAATAGCATGGCACAAAAAGCAATATACTTGCAACGAGCAGCGAGTAACTATGTTTGACAAAATAGATTTTTGATTGCAACCTGATGACAGAAACCCGCGTGCTGATTTCTTTGAAATTAAAGTAAATCCAAGTAGCCACTACCACGATCAAAAATGACCAAGCCAAAATGGTTGAAATGAAAAGGCAACTGGTAATCAGTACTGTGGCAAATACAAATACACCGAGATTGCGGAAGTAAATCATGTAGCCTACAATCGGCTCGATCGCTAAAATATTTTTTGCTGCTGATTCTAAATGTTGATGTATACGCTCGTTGATTTTAACGAAACGTTTACCACTCAAAATGCTTTGATCGTTGGCCTCTAAAATATTTTCTTCTTTTTCGTTGTACGCTTTGGCAAGATTGAGATCAGTACGCAGTTTATCTGCGATTTGGGTAAACCGCAACCTCGAGCCGATCACGGCAACAAATAACCCTGAACAGATCAATGTTTCAATGGAGATCAGACTAAAAAGGCTTTCTTTGTTGTTGAGGTTGGTTAGGTTTTTATAAAAATCATCCCAATTTCCTAAGACAATACCGTTCACTAGTTGATTTACGTTGGTCGCAAATTTCTCAACATCTGTAAAGGAAATTAAATTAGTGGCAAAGATTTGCAAGAACGCACTGAATGCAAGTGCTCCAAACAAAGCGCTCTCAAGCACATAGGCCTCCAGCCGGCCGGAGCTCGAGTTTAATTGCGTTTCTATCAGCACAATCCTTTCATCGTTTTCATCGGCATCTTTAAAAAATAGATTACTCTTTTTGTTCAATTGATTTTCCAGGTAGCTCTCACTTAACCGCCCTGTAGGAAAGATTTGTATTAAAAAATAATAGTAAAAAACAAGTAGGATGAGATATAAGATTTGGTTATCGTAATTCTCTAGAACGATGGCCGAAATAATTACTCCAGTGGCTAAGTAACCAACAAGCAACGTGTATTGAAATGTGCTATAAACAAACTTGAAGCCGAAAAGAGACCTGTAATTGTAGCCCTGAAGTAACTTTTCGTTGTATGCCCTGTCTTTCTGTTGGATATACGCTCCTGCGAGAACAATCAATAATGGTATTAAAAAAAAATTGAACCCCTTAACCCAACCTTCATCAAAGGCAAAGTAATTGTATGCAATCAATAATGCCCATCGCAAAAAATAGTCGGTGGAAAATAAAATAATGCTTCCAGGTACAGTGAAAAACCGTCTCTTTTTAAATTCGTCAAAACCAGAGAGTTGCTTTTGGTATGATTGAGCTATCTCAGATGCAACTGTTAATGTAACAGCTTCACATTGTTCGATAATTGCTGCGAGACTTTTTTGTGCGTAAAAATCATTGATTTCTTCTGCATAGTTTAGTAATATTTTTAACGAAGCTATTATCCACAACTGCTCCTCTGGTGGAAGTGTACTAAAAAAATCCACCAGCTCCTTTTCCGCCTTAAATGGTTTGAGTGCAGCAGCCACTTCATGGTCGTTAATCTGCAAAGCCTTTAGTTGATTATGGAAGAAATAGTGCAATAGTTCACTCCAGCGCAATTGCATTTGACCAGACAGGTTTCTCGTGGAATAAACAATCCGCGTTGAAGCAGCGATCAGTTTTTTCTCATCCATAGGTAGGTGGCTTGGGGTAAGAAAGTTAACTCGTTCAAAGGATGAAAGCAACTTTAACTTCCAAAAGTTAAATTACCCTATGCCTTTGTCGGTCTTCTTGATCAACATGCATGAATCAAGTTAATTAAGTTCGTTTGTGAAGAACACCAACGCGGGCAAAGCATGGATCGTGAAGACACGCACCTTTGTTGGGGTTGGTCTACTGACCAACACATCACTTCACCCGTGATCCGCGGCCCTCACGAACACACTGGCTTGTTTTTACTTTATTCGCGAAGACACAAAGCGGGTTGTAAGATTGACGGCAGGGAAGGAGGGATTTTTAATGTAAAAATTCATCGCGTACAATCTGTCTTGTACTTTTTTTTCTTTTTCGTCAGGTCGTAAGACCTGAAGACAAGGAAAAAATTATTGGTCAGGCGACCAACAAGAACGAGGGTTGCTAATTAAGATTAAGTTAGGCTAACTCTTTCTTTAGCCCTCGAGCCGGGCGAGCTCATACTTTTTGCATTGCCCAAAAAGTATGCAAAAACGCTAGGCAAAATAATGCTTCCTCCCTCGTGCCATCACACCCCCGCTATTTTGCCAGGCCAGCGCGCTTATGGTTTCATACGTAGATACATTCGTATTGAAAGAGTTTGTTAGATGTAAGACCTGAAGACACGGAAAAAATTATTGGTCAGGCGACCAACAAGAACGAAGGGCTTTTTAATGTAAAGATTCATTGCGTACAATCTGTCTTGTACTTTTTTGTCTTGATACAAAAAAGTACGAAAAAAGATCAAGGCCGAAAAATGCCCGCCTGAACGGACGGGCAGGCTTCCGCCCACATGCCCACACACCGCCCCGCTTTTCGGCCATGCCCGCGCTCTTGTCTCTTCACACCAAGGTGTATTCGTATTGAAAGGGTTTTGTAGCTGACCCATTTAAAAACCTACCGAAAATCATAACTTACAAGTAAACTAGCATTCTTTGCCGAAACACCAGCTCTCCAAATCTACCTTCATGTATGGGTGCCAGTGCCCGAAGCGGCTGTTCCTGCATAAGTTTAAGCGTGGGTTGCGAAACCCCGCTGACGAAAAGCAACAAGCCATCCTCGATGCGGGCACCAACGTGGGCGAACTGGCCCGCCAGCTTTTTAAATATGGCGTTGACGCTTCTCCGCCCGACAACTATTCGTATCACCTTTCGGTAGAGAAGACGCAGGCACTCATTAACCGCGATGTGCCTGTTATTTACGAAGCCGCGTTTCAGTACGAAGGTGTTTTATGTGCGCTGGATATTTTAGTAAAACAAGGAAAGCACTGGCACGCCTTTGAGGTAAAGAGCACTACATCCGTAAAGCCTCAACATATACAAGATGCCGCGCTTCAATACTTTGTGATGACCCATTGCGGTTTGCCCCTCGCAGACATTTCCATCATACACCTCGATAATACCTATGTACGAAAAGGAGCGCTCGATATCCGGCAATTATTTACCACAGCCTCTGTATTGACTGACGTACTGACTCAGCAGGAATATGTAGCGAATAAAGTGCAAGAGCTGAAAGCACTGCTAACACAATCAGATGAACCCGTTGTGGATATTGGACCGCATTGCTTTACCCCTTACGAATGCGATTTTACCAATCATTGCTTTGCTCACGTGCCAAAAGAGAATTCCATCTTTGATTTGGCCAAAGGCCCCTGGTGGAAACTCTATGCAGATGGCTATACACAGCTGGATGAGATACCCGAAGCGTATGAGCTGAGTGCTAACGTGGCGATGCAAGTAGCACACCATCGATCAGGCGAAGTATATATTGATAAGGAAGCGATCCTGACATTTTTAGAACCCATCTCTTATCCCATTTATTTTTTTGATTTTGAAACTATCAACTCTGGCATACCGGAGTTTGATGACAGTAAACCGTATCAACAAATTCCCTTTCAGTTTTCTTTACATGTGCAGCGCCATGCTTACGCTGTGCTGGAGCACCACGAATTTCTTGGTGATGGATTACATGACCCACGCCCCGCTTTGGTGGAGGCCATGATTGATTACCTCGGGCAAACCGGAAGTATTATCTGCTACAATAAGGGTTTTGAAATGACGCGTATCAAGGACTTGGTTACGGTTTATCCGCAATTTGAAACACCCTTACTCGCGATCAATGAACGAATTCTGGACTTGATGATTCCGTTCCAAAAGAGATGGTATTATCATCCTGACTTTAAAGGAAGTTATTCCATAAAGGCAGTGTTGCCTGTGCTGGTGCCGGAACTACGGTATGATGAACTGGACATACCCGAGGGCGGAGTGGCAAGTTTAGTGTACTCACAATTGAAATATCAGGATCAGCATACAGCCACTATACAGCGGCAAGCCTTACGAGAGTATTGCAAAATGGATACGTTGGCGATGGTGAAGATTGTTGACCACCTAAAAATGATAAGATAACTAATGAAGTGTGGTGGTAACATCGTATTTGAGATTGTTGGTCGGGGATCAACAATAACTAAGGGTGTTTTTTGGGGCGGCTGCCGGGCTGTACGCTATACTCCTCTCCCGATAGCTATCGGGATGCGGGGTGCCGCTTCCATCCCTGCCGCGAGGGCTTCCATAACAATCCTTATTGAAGTTAGCCGCCTGACCAACTTCTGTGTTTCATCTTATTGCTTTTGGTTTAGGTTGCGGGTCATGCGACCCGCAACAACTAGGGGTCGGAGACCAACACTAACTAGGGAAGTTAGAGATTCATCTATTTACAATTGGGATCAAATAGAGCTGAGTATTCATAGACAATTCCCCAGCTACTTAAAATTAACGGACTCATTGAAAGGCTTAATATATTTAGGATAAATAACAGTTAGAACTTTATCAATCGCACTGAACCAAGTTCCCTCCTGAAGATAATGCCTGAGATAGGTATATTCACCTGATGGTTTAGAAATAAACCTATAACCATTTTCTTTCATCCCATTAACTAAAGTCATTAGTTGTTCATCAGTAACTTCATTGCAATCATTGAGAGCAATCTGCACCCCCATAGTTTTATCTTTCCAGTTTTTTATAAGAGTTATTACCCAATTTTTCCCATTAATTCTATCGAAAGGTGCCAAACCAACACTAATATAATTGGCACCGCCACGAAAATGGGGCCTAGCCTTAGTTGGATTAGTGCGTTGAGTCTCTTTAAAATCAGGATATTTTTCTTTCAAATAATTCCTTGTATCGTCCTGTAGTTTCAATTCTTCAGTTGATGTCATATTATTCAATTTACTTAATTTTCTTAAACGGATCGGTGATGGCACCGACCACGGGCAAATTTTAAGGTAGAAGTTTTCTCAATTCCTTCAGTGACAAGGGTGGAGATTGTGTATGAACTATCGCATGGCAATTTGGGCAAAGTGGAATCAAATCCTTGATGGGGTCAATCTTATACTTCTTCCCAATCATAGAAATTGGATAAGTATGATGCACTTGAATTACACTCAGCAGTATTTTTCCATATCTCTTTTCATCGTTGCAACCCTGGCATTTTTTACCATAATATTCCAAACATTTTTCTCGTGCTTTTAAATTTCTTTCAAATTGATTTGAAATTACTCTCCTTCTCACACCTTCATACATTTCACCAACTGGAGTTTTTAGAGCCATTTCTCCTCGTGTAACCAAATTGAGCCTTTCGAGAGCTCGAACAAAATTTGGTCTTAGTCTCCATGGGAAAAATTGTTGATCATCCGAGCCCTCGAATGCGATGAAGTACCACCCATAGAAATCATCTAACGAGCGAACATTTAAATGATTTTTTATTCGTTTCCCCAACCCACCAAAAATTCTATTCACAACAATTACGTTTGGCAATCCAAGAGTGCACGCAATCTCAGTTGCACTAGCTTCATGATTAGGTTGGTTGTACATGAGGTTCAGGATTTCCAAATCCCCTTCACGAAGGATGCGGTCAGCCTTCAATGCTTTTACATATTGACTTGTGGTAATTATTGAAGGGTCTATCATACAAATTATCAATGAGGTATTGAGATATTCTTTGGTATCAAATTCAAGACCGCGTTAAATTAATTCACAATTCACATAATTTATGCCACCCACTGCTGATATTATTTTTGTATCGTCAGGTCTTTCGACCTGACGATCTATCCGTTTTACCTATTCTTTTTTTCTTTGCCACTGCGAGGAAGAAAAAATCTCGAGCTTTTTGGGCGTGAGTTTTAAGCTTTGAAGCGCCAGCCGGTAAAAAAGAAAATCTTCATAATAAAAATAAACAAAAAAATGCACTAAATACTCTATTAAAGTATGTTAGACTTTCCTATTTTGAACAATGAAATTTTCAAATGATCAGTTTCAATTAGCCGCCACCGATCTGTCTGATCACTTAAGCTGCGAACATCTCACTCAACTCAAGCGACAGGTTGCGTTAAAGGAAATCAAACCCCCTACCTGGCGTGACCCTTCACTCGATGTGTTAATTCAACGAGGCCAGGAACATGAAGCAGCATATGTTGAATTTCTGGCTAAGCAGGGCCTGACAGTCGTAAACCTGCAAGGCCAAAATGCCCAGGCTACTCTGGCTGCGATTGAAAAAGGTGCGGATGTTATTACTCAGGCGAAATTAGAAAAAGCACCCTGGATGGGTTATGCTGATATTCTCCTTAAAGTGCCGGGGAAAAGCAAATTTGGTAACTGGTCGTACGAAGTGCAGGACACAAAACTTTCTCAGAATACGAAGGCTGCTACGATTCTTCAATTGTCGCTTTACACAGATATACTCGCTGGCCTGCTAGATCATGTACCTGAAAAATTCCATGTGGTAAAACCAGGCATTGATTTCCCCACCGAGAGTTTTCGGGTTGCTGACTTCGGTGCCTACTACCGGCAGGCGAAGAAGAACTTTGAACAGGTTATGGCCGGGCCAGCGTTGGCTACCTACCCTGAACCAGTGGAGCATTGCGGTATTTGCCGGTGGTGGAGAGTTTGCGATCAAAGAAGGCATGATGACGATCATTTATCCATCGTAGCAGGCATTCGTTCGCTGCATATTGAAGAACTGAAATCACAGCAGATAAACACGCTCGAACAATTTGCCAAGGCTAAGAAACTTCAAAAGCCTCAACGCGGCAACAAGGAAACCTACTTGCGCAAACAATCTCAGGCGAAGATTCAATTAGACGGAAGAGTTAAAGATCAACTACTCCATCAGCTGCTTCCCCATGAACCCGGCCGCGGACTCAATCGCTTGCCTGAACCAGACCTTGGTGATATTTATTTTGATATTGAAGGTGATGCATTCTACGAGGATGGAGGCCTGGAATACATTTTAGGTTATTCGTATGCCGACAATAAGGGACAGCTCATTTACAAGAATCATTGGAGTATTAGACGTGCGGAAGAAAAGAAAGCATTCGAAGCGTTCATGACATTTGTGATGGCGCGATGGAAACAGTTTCCGAATTTATACATCTACCACTTTGCTCCTTACGAACCGTCAGCCATAAAACGTTTGGCTCGAGTACATGCCATCTTTGAAAAAGAAGTGGATGATTTGCTTAGGGCAGAACGATTCATTGACCTACATGCGGTATTCAAAGAAGGATTGCTGGCCAGTGTGGAGCGTTATTCATTAAAAGATTTAGAGAAGTTTACGAAGTATACACGCAACATTGAACTTCATGATGCCAGTGTTGCCAGAAAGTCTGTTGAGGTTGCGCTTGAACTTCATGACTTTGGCTCGTTGCCAAAAGAAACTATTCAAATCACAGAAGGGTACAATGAAGATGACTGCCTTGCAACACATGCGTTGCACCAATGGCTAGAAAACATCCGTGAAGAAGTTGTTAAAGCTGGTAAGCTCCCACTTCAACGACCGGAACGAAAGTCCGGTGAAGCCAGCGAGAATGTGCAGCAACTTGATACTCGTTCCATTGCATTGTTTAGAAGTTTAACCAAAGACTTGCCGGAAGAAAGAACGACATGGACTGATGAGCACAAAGCAAAATGGTTGCTGGCTCATCAGGTAGATTACTTTAGACGGGAAGATAAAAGTGCGTGGTGGGAATATTTTCGGGTGCACGAATTAGAGTTTGATGAACTACTCGATGAACGCAAAGCCATTGCCGGATTGGAGTTTGTGGAAGAACTTCCCAAAGCGCCCCGCGAAATAAACGCAACCCATCGCTACCGGTTTCCACCACAGGAATTAAGCATCGATGAAGGTGATCAACTCATTGAAGTAAAAGGTGAAAAGATTGGTTCGGTAAAATCTATTTCACTGGCAAAGTATACCATTGACATCAAGAAGACAGCTAACTCAAAAGATATTCATCCCTATGCGGTTCATGTATCGGAACGGATTGATCCGGGATCGTTGGCTACCTCGTTGATGGATATTGCTGCTGCCGTTGATGAATATGGATTAGATCATGCGTGGCCACAACATGCGGCCAAAGATTTATTGATGAAACGAAAGCCTCAGCTCATAGGTGATGCCGAAGGTGCCATAATCAATAAAGGTGAAGATGCCGTGAAGGCGGCAATACGAATTGCCCTTACTCTGAACAGAAGTGTTTTGGCAATACAAGGACCTCCTGGTTCTGGAAAGACCTACACCGGGGCGAAGATGATCATTGAACTCTTTAAGGCTGGAAAGAAAATTGGCATTACGGCCATCAGCCATAAGGTAATCAGGAACCTGATTGACAAAGTGATTGAGTTAAGTAAGGAAGAAAAAGTACCGATCCACTTTGTGCATAAGGTTGGCGAAAAAAGTGACTATGTGCCAGCTGAACTAACTGAAACAACAGATTCGAAAAAAGCTATTGCTGCTTTGCAACAACATCACGTGGTTGGTGGAACAGCCTGGCTGTGGGCTGATAAAAACTCTAATGAAAGATTAGACTATTTGTTTGTGGACGAGGCCGGCCAAATGTCACTCTCACACGTGCTGGCTGCATCACAGGCGGCTCATAACCTGATCTTATTGGGCGACCCGCAACAATTGGAACAACCTCAAAAGGGTGCGCACCCGGAAGGCAGTGATGTGGCTGCCCTCACCTACCTGCTGGATGGTCATGCTACAATGCCCGAAGGCAAAGGATTGTTTCTGGAAATTACGCGAAGACTACACCCCAACATTTGCCAGTTCACTTCAGAACTATTCTATGAAGGTAAATTAAAATCATTACCCGGATTGGATAAGCAGATGATTGGTGGAAACACCGGCTATGATGGCGGTGGTTTACATTATGTGGCCGTTCGCCACAAAGGCAATCAGAATAAATCAATTGAAGAGATTGAAGCAGTAGCTGGAATTGTAAAACAGCTATTGAAAGCAACCTGGACGAATGCAAAAGATGAAACACGACCGCTTACCGTGGACGATATTTTAATTGTGGCGCCTTACAATGCACAAGTTTCTGCATTGCTTGAAAGACTACCCGGTATGCGCACTGGCACAGTAGATAAGTTTCAAGGACAGGAAGCGCCAGTGGTGATTTACTCGATGACAAGCTCATCGCACGAAGATGCTCCGCGTGGCATGGGTTTTCTCTACAGCCCCAACCGCTTGAATGTGGCAACCAGCCGGGCTAAGAGTATTTGCATTTTAGTGGCTTCGCCAAAATTGTTAGAACCAGAATGTAAAACGATTGGTCAGATGAAGTGGGCGAATGCGCTTTGTAGATTTAAAGAAGTTTCGGCAGTGACTCAATCGACATAAAAAAACCCGGGCAAGGCCGGGTTCAATTTTTGAAAATTTTCCTATGAATCAATTTGAAATTAATTCATAAGGATTTGAAATCGAATGCTTACCAAACCGTTTCAGCAATGCAGCTTCATTTTGAGTGTCGATGTTTTCTTTCGCAATAATTTCCTTAATCGCTGGCTGTTTAAGCCCCGGAATGCGTACCAAAAAGAATGGCCAAAGGGTTTCTTTTTTGTACACTTTTTCTAAATCCGGAAACCCCGCAATTCGTTTGTACTCCTGGTTGTAGTCATTCTTAAATTCGTCTGAATAAACGAATTCCCATAGCCCATTCTCACAATGAAGCTTACCCACTTCAACATTGTCAACCTTTAAGGTGAAGACAGTTTTTTCATTTTTAGGTAGATTAAGAGTAACCTCTTCTTCGCCCTTGCTAAACCAATTGAAAATCTTTTTAATCATATTAAAAACTAACAGTTTCTTAACGTCTTAAATCTCTCTCTCAAAATCAAGGAAATTAATTCCTTTCTCTCTTTACTAAAATACTTGTACACGTCTTGTTCAAGCATTTTTAGAACCTTCTCTTCACGAGACTCTGAAACCAACTCAACAATAATATCAAAATATTCTTTTTTTAGTCCTTTTATGAAGGTGATAAGCCCAAAGTGATTGATGCTAGCATCAGTTTCAACACTTATTCTAGGCTTAGCTTCTTCAATGTAATTTACAACTTTTTTGCCGCCCTGATGGTGATGATTGTGGTGTTTAACGATGTTTTCTTCGCTTTCGTTCCACATCAAACCTCTTGCCGAGTCGTAAATTGGCGCAAATTTAGGGGTTTTTCCAGCTTTTTTAACAGTATTTATGACGCCCCAATTATAAAAATGCCTGTCATTGTTTCCGGCAATTGCATCAAAGGTGATCATTCTTACCATATCCTCAATTAAACTCTCGCAAGCTTCAGGAAAAACGTACCGAATGGCTTCACAAATAAATTCGAAGGTAAAAAGTTCTCTTGAAGTCTTCTTATTATTGGCTATTTGGGCTGCCAGGTCGCGATCGTCCAGGTATTCACCACAAATTTCTGCCCCATGAACAAGCACTTCATTTGATTTTCGAAAATACCGACTCAAAAATCGGATTTGCCCATTAGCTACAACCAAACGAACTTCATTCATATTCAGCCCCAATTCGATACCAATGCGATTTATCATGTATTCAATCACCGACTCATGCGGATACCACTTCTCAGCACTTTTGGCAATAAAAGGAATCCAGGTTTTTCGGTTTCTCTTCCTTACTCTACTATCAGGCTCAAAAAAGTAAGCTTTAATAAATTGCTTGGGTGCATCACCATCCAGGCCGATGTTTACCACGAAATAATCATTCTCAAAAAGGACAGGAATTTTCTTGAAGTTCTGGAGAACACCAGAACTATTTTGCGACTGCTCAATCCGAAGGCTAGTATCTGACAACTGTTTCAAGAGTTTAATATTAATTTCCCTCAACAATCTTTATCTCATCCTCCGTCAATCCATAAAGCTGATAAACGAGTTTATCAATCTCATTTTCCAATTGAAGCGTGTTTGAGTCTGACTTCTTTTTAGCTTTTAATATATCGTCAACCAATTTTATAAAAGGCTTTTGCTTGTTTTCAGGAATATCTTTTATTGGCAATTGTTCAATCTTGTATTTCAACCAACGATTTGTTCCCATTCCTGAGCTTGTGGAGATTTGATTAAAGTACCATTCTGAAAGTCTTGAATTCAGGATTGATAAGATATATTTTATTCCTGATCCCGTCATGAAAAATGCTGTATTGTTCGGGTAAAAATCTAAATCGTCAATTGCAAACTTGGGATCATCGGAAAGCTCACCCCAAACGATTTTGTCTTTGTCGAACTCCGCATAATAGGCAGTGTTATCCTGAATCTCATACCATTGATATGAGCCAGCCTTTCGACCTTTCCACTCTCCTTTTTTTTCTTCATCCCAATCATCAGGTTTTGGGAGAAGGCTTTGCCTAAACTCCAACAAATAATTCTTAATCGCAGGGTATTCATCAATTTCAATGCCTCGTCTAGTGAAAATCAAATATAAATCGACTCTATTGATTTTATATTTCTGAATATCTCTTCCACGTATTGCCGGTTTAATTAGCTCCGCACTCCTTAAGTCTTCCTTTATTAAACGATTTTTGGTAGCTTCATTTATGTAGAAGGCATCGTTAGCACCTGTAGTTACTCCCCTATAGATAGTCACATCAATTGACCCAAGCAATTTGGAACCGATCTCAATTTTCTTTTTTAGATTCCTCTCTGAATCATCACCTATCATCCAACCACTAACGTCAAGATTGTCAATTTTATTGAATGCCCCATCAACATACTCCTTAAGTGATGTGCTAAGATGAAAGTCACTACTTACTTTTGCTGCTCTTAGATTATTATTCCATAAGGACTTCTCGGTTATCAATATATTTGATTCTACTGTTGCTTCTTGAAATATCTGAATGTCCTCTATATTTAGCAAAACCTGCGGGTTTGATTTTTCAACGAATAACTTCCTAAGTGGCTCGCCATATTGAGTTCTCAACCAGGAATTGGAAGTTATAAAAGTCAGATTTCCATTGTGTCTTATAAGTTCAAGTCCTTTTTCATAGAACAAACAATAAAGGTCTCCAAGTTTTGTATACGTCTGGAAACCTTGATTAGAATAAAGTTTATTCGAATCTTTTATTTTTTGCAAAGAAATGTAAGGTGGATTCCCAATTACAGCATCAAATCCAAGGTAGTCTCCATTATTGTTAAGCACCTCTGGAAACTCAATCCTCCATTCAAAAGCTTCTTTATAAATAGCGCTGTTCTTAATTTCTTCTATCTGCTCAGATAGTTTATTGATTTCCGCTTCCAGTTTTTCCTTCTTCTTCTCGCGTTCCTTCTTTTCCTTCTCGGTAGGTTCAAATACCTGGGCCTGGTTTAATAAGTTATATAACTCGCCACCCAATTTGTTTTTCTTACTGATCAAAGGGTCGTTCTTGCCAATCTCCGTGCGGAAGTCGCTTTTGATCTGGTTGATCAATATTTCAAACCCACGCTTCTCTTCTTTATCGGTGGCGTTCTTATAACTGTTTACAAAGGAGCGGTAATCGTCAACGTTATATTTAATGCTCTTTAGCGCTTTACTCAAATCGGCATCCAATGCAAAGCGGCTAATGAGTGAGTTGCCTTGTTTGATATTGATATCGATGTTGGGCAAGGTTTCCAGTTGGGTGTATCTGCTGGGCTCGGTGTAATAGGCATTCTTCAGCAACTCAATCCACAACCGCAGCCGGCAGATCTTTACGGAGTTGGGGTTGATGTCTACACCAAAGAGGCAGTTTTCAATAATGGTTTGCTTTTCATGAAAGAGCGCTTCCTGCACACGCTGGCTTTCCTTGTTGCTGGGTTTGTATTCAAACAGTTCATGTTTATCAATGGAGATGATCAGTTCATCGTTGATCACCTCTACCGCATAATCGCGCAACACTTTCCCTTGCCGGTCGGTGAGTATGCCCAACTCTGATTTTATCGCAATGATTTCATTCAATGCCGAAACCAGGAAGTGTCCGGAGCCCACAGCCGGGTCGCAGATTTTTAAACTGTTGATGATGTCATTGGCTTCCTTTACGTCTTTGATCTGGTTGTATAATCCTTCAAACGATTCAATTTTTAAATCTTTGGCTTCGTTGAATTTCTGCACCAGGGCCCTGCGTATGGTTTCGCGGCACATGTACATGGTGATGAAACCCGGTGTAAAGAAAGAGCCATCTTTATAGCCATTGATCTTTTCAAAGATCAAACCCAACACCGAGGCATTGATCAACGCTTTGTTTTCCTCCTGAATTTCTTCCTTGCCTTCCGAACTAAAATCGTAGGCATCCAGAAACTCAAACAGGTATTGCAACATGGGCAACTCCCCTTCCCGCTTCTTTCCGTTTTCGGTTTTGAGTACCGTGCCGCTGGAGATTTTTAGTTTCAGTCCATTATCCAAACTGTTGATGCGTATCGCATCGGCTTCCAGCGGACTGATGTCAAACAACGAGCTGTTGAGATAAGGAACATGCTGAAACTTATCGCGCGTGGTGCCGGTGCGTTCTTCCTGCTTGCGAGCCAGCACCTGGAAGAAGAGTTTATTCAGTTCATCATAATCCGGTATCGTTTTAAAATCGAGAAAACGGAAACGCTTTTCGCCTGCATGATAATTCAGCAACTGGCCTTCGAGCAGTTTAAGAAACAGAATGCGGTTGATCCAGGTAATGCACAACTCAAGCCCCACGTTGAACAAACGCTCTTCTTTCTTCTCTCCAAATTCGGCACCGTTACCCGGCAGTGCACTCAAGCGGTCTTCGGCAATCAGTGTATTAATCACATTTTCCAATAAGGAGCCGGCATCGGGTTTCTCCCTGCGCTGAATGATTTTCTTGCCCTTATCCTTCTTTTCTTCCAGGCCAATCAGGTGAAGCAACTCGCTATAGAATTTTGTATCCAGCGAATTGCTGTCGTTGGCAAAGGGTTGTTTTAATAAATGAGCCGGAGAAAGAATCTTAAACAGGTCGATCAGCTTGGTGTCATCTTTTGGATCATTGTTCGCGGCCAGCTTTTCTACTTTACGAAGATCAAACCACGTAAACGGTATTTCTTCTTCCAGTGATTTCAGGAACTTAAAAGCGATGTCGCTGTAAAAGGAATCGGTGGTGGGTGATGCCTTTCGTTTATTCTTCCAATCGTTATAATCTTTGGTGAGTTCGGTATTCTTATAAAACAGTTTATCAAACACGCTGGCATCAAACACAAACCACTCATACATGTTGGTCGCGATCAGGTATTTGATGTCGATGTTCCCTTCGTCAATTCGCTCGCGCAGGTAGTAGAGAATCAGTTCATGCATGGCCTTAGCATTTAGGTTCTTCACGCTTACCATGTCGGGCGAGCTGGGGCGCTTGGCCTCAATGATTACCACTGGTTTCTTATCTTCATAGATGGCAAGATCGATCCGGCCTTTGGTGTTGATCTGGTTTTTGCCGTGGTAGTAGGTGTCGTAAAGAAATTTCGTCACAAGGTTCTTTACGTGTTCCTCACTTTCCTTTTCATCAATAGCGTGAATAAAGTCCACGAGGTTCTTTTTAAAGACCTCAATGCCTGCACGGGTAACCTTTTCTTTGAGGTATGCTTTGTTTAAGGATTGTTTGGGATTGAGTTTATTAATATTCATTGACATCCTTAGTTCTATTCAGTACAAATTGAAAATACCCCATTCCCTAAATCTATTTCTTAAAATTAGCCGAAAACTCTTAGACTCAATGATTTTACAACGCGACTACTTTCAACGTATCGGATACATGGTTTTCCACGTTTTTTAAGAAGGAAAATATGTGCGTCAGAATTTTTCATGGTTTGTGTCTTGCCAGACCACTTGTTTGGTAGTTGTAGATACAGATAGAGGCATGACTATCCATTGACTGCCTGACAATAAATTACTTTCACTCCAAGTTCTTCCACAAATTCTTTTAACTCTTTTATATGTGAGCTAATTGAACTTCTACTTGCTAAGAAAACCAACAAGTTACTATTGTAAAAGCGTTTTTTATAGTAGAGAACTTGCCCAATTAATCTTTGCATATCTGTTGCGGTTAAACTATCTGCAATTTTTAATTCGATTCCAACCTGTCCGTTACCAACATCTATATCTGTCTTCAGTGCCAGAAACCCTCCGACACTATATTGTCGTGCTACTCTCTCCTTGCCGAATACATAAGCTAGTTGTTCCCATGTAAACTTTTCAAAATCCTTTTCTGTAACCAATCTTCTTTTTATCACAATTAGATTTTCCAATACGGCCGCTACGTTGTCAACGCAAATTACTACTGACTTTTCGTTTTCAATTTTTGCTAAATCTGCAAAGTCAGTTTTACTATAGTCGATTCCCTCTAAATCACTCTTTAATATTTCGTAAACGTCTTTTGTAATTTCAATTTTTATCTCTTTTGTTGCCCGTTTGCGCCTAACTGTTTCTAAGTCGGTCACTAGTCTTGTTTCGATATATTCAATTTTTTGTCGAAAAATATCACTTTCAGTTAGTATCCGGTTTGAATAAAGATTCCTAATAGTCTCGATCAAATCACTTAGTTCTTGTTCTGTGCTGGATTGCTTATTAACAAGGTCTAGATACTTACTAATAACTGTCTTTTGAATCCTATATGTCATGGTCTAAACTTTATAAAAAGGTTGCTTCCAACTACTGGTTTGCAATACTCTTTTCGTTAATACATTTTTTTACAATGATTATTTTACTTTGGCAATGTAGCCCATCAGCCAGTTTTATACATTTTGTCAACGGTTCGTGCTTTTATCAGTCTGCTGCCCATCTGTATTCGAAGTCCTCTTGTCCTAGTACCAGCCCCTCTTTCAACTTCTGACTTACCTGTTGTCCACCGGGCATCATTGGTAGCATTTGAAAATAGTTTCTTATTGCAAAATTTATCCCGGCCAAACAAGTTTTTGCTTTAATCCAATTCTGTGGACTAAAAACTCTATTCTGGGGTTGGACTTCATTTGCAGCAGCTTCGAGTGCCATATTCAGACTTAGTCCACTAATCTTTACAATTTCTTCAACAAGTCCATGTTTCCGAGCTTTCTCTAAACAACCGTGTGGTGAAGGAACTCGGTCCGCCATGTTGTTTGAGATTGCAAAACACATAGAGATTGCATAGAGTTGATGATACGGAGCGTATGCTTTCATTGCAAGCAGAGTTTCGTTTAGTCCTAGTGGATTCTTGTCTGTCCAAGTTTTTAAAACCTCTTTCATCCATGTATTCAATGCTTGAGCATTGTCAGGTTTATAATCGCGCTTAAAAAGGATCTCGAAATGTTTATCAAAAATCTTCGTTTCACCGTAAGAAATGTTTGGCCTTTGAGAGTGCCAAGCAATTAGATACTTTCCAAAGTCGGAAAGGTCAATAACAAAATTTCTGTCTTTATTCGCTGGTGCCTGTTCACCTCGCTTTGTTACAAAATAACCTGTAGGATATTTTAACTCAAAAGAGCGCTTTAGATTTAAAACTCTTTTGTCGTTGCTTCTCAAATCTCTCGGTTTAACTGCACTTTGGGAATTCGTATTAATACTGATTCTGTCTGCTCTTTCTCTTTGAGGTATTTCATAGAAACGAAACATTACAAAAGTTTCTTCGAGCTTTTTAACTGGTTCGCTGCAACTTAAAATTGTATTGAGTGACTGGCAGCCATTAACTACGCTAAGCCCGTGCATTTTTAATTTCTTTCCATTAATTTCCATCTTATTACAAATAGCGGTGATACCATTATGAAAGAAGAAAAAATCCTTATGTTTATCACCGAGAATAGTCTGCCGAATCCCTTTATTTACCGCATTGCTAGTTCCTAAACTTTGCCGAACGTTCTTTTGAAAAAGAGAGCCGTCTTTTATGCCCGGAAAAAGAATACAGTCTTTGAGGGGAACAGCCGCTAAAACAACTTGCGTACCGGCAATTGTTTCAGTAAGGTATTTGCAGTCCGATAAATCGAGAGTATAGTTTATAGAAGGATTGTCTGTTTCTAGAGCAAGTTCGTAACGCCTTGATAATTCAGCATCGTCAACTAAATGTATTGTAGCATCCCAATCTTCATTCTCTGAAATCTTTGCTAATTCAATTTGAAATGTTTCTAGATCATTTTTTGCTGCGTCCGTTAAGTTAGAAGTTGTAATAAGTTCGAAGCAAATTTCGTAGTCATCTTCAAGAGCTTGTGCGACTTCAGAGAGTTTTCTTTGAAGTCTGGTATTTCCAACAACCTGTAATCTTTCTAAGTCTCGTAGTTGCATCCAGGACGAAAGAACTTCTCTTAGCGGTTCAGCGTCCACAACGCCAGCGGAAATAAATTTTCCTTGAATTATATAAATTGTAGATTTATCATTATCAATTACAATTGCGTCAATTTGTTTGTCATCCGCACCGTCAGTGATGTCGTCTTTTGTTTCATTCATGTCTCGCATATGTATATTTCGTAGATACCATGCGATAAAACGTTGTCCGTCATTGGGGAAGTTTTGCTGGAAGAAGTCAGCTTTAATTTGCTCTTTGATTCTGTTGTAAATTGTCATAAATATTTTATGGTGATTAATTTTACCTTTATCGGAACTGGCCAAAAAGCATGACCGCTAACTACTGTGTTTACGGCACTCTTTTTTGTCAATTCAAGCAAATGAGCTGTGTCCAAGCAATAATTATTTACCCCTGGCAATGTAGCCCATCCATCGCATCAAAAAAACGGGGAAAACCACGTTTTTTAAGAAGGAAAAAATGTGTAGTGAAATCTTGTTCCTGACGCTTCGGTCAGGACAAGGCTTTTATTTTGTACTGTCAGAGTTGGTAGCCCTGACGCTTCGCTAGCGCTACGGTCAGGGCAAGTCCAGACGCTTCGCTAGTGCTACGGTCAGGGCAAGTTTGTTGAGGTTACGTCAGTTGGTATTTTGAACCGAGCTCGCGTGAGCGATGGAGCGGTATGTTTGAGCCCGAAATGGCAAGCGCGGCTGGTGGCGAGTAGCGACAGCGCGACCCCGAGGGAACGAGGGGGCACGCCCTCAAATGACATAGCCCAACTTTCCGCAATGACCTTTTGAACTTTGTGTTATCTTTGCGGTTTATACCGTTAAATTCAACAGAAAAAACACATTTATGACCGTTGCTGAGAAACCTGCCTACAAAGTAAAAGACATGTCGCTGGCCGCCTGGGGCCGCAAAGAAATTAAACTGGCCGAGGCCGAAATGCCCGGTTTGATGGCCATTCGTGAAGAATATGGCAAACAACAGCCTTTGAAAGGGGCGCGCATTGCAGGCTGCCTGCACATGACCATTCAAACAGCGGTGTTGATTGAGACTTTGAAAGAACTGGGTGCGGAAGTGTCCTGGTCATCGTGCAATATCTTCTCTACGCAAGACCATGCTGCTGCGGCTATTGCTGCTGCGGGCATTCCGGTGTATGCCTGGAAAGGCATGAACGAGCAGGAGTTTGACTGGTGCATTGAGCAAACATTATATGCCTTTGCTGGCGGCAAGCCGTTGAACATGATCTTAGATGATGGTGGTGACCTTACCAACATGGTGTTGGATCGCAACCCTGAGTTGATAGCGGGCATCAGAGGGATATCGGAAGAGACTACTACAGGAGTTCATCGGTTGATTGAGCGCATGCACGGTGGCAAGTTGCCGTTGCCTGCCATCAACATCAACGACTCGGTAACGAAATCTAAGTTTGATAATAAGTATGGTTGCAAAGAATCGTTGGTAGATGCGATTCGCAGAGCTACGGATGTGATGATGGCGGGTAAAGTTGCTGTCGTTGCCGGATACGGTGACGTGGGCAAGGGTTCTGCTGCTTCGCTACGTGGAGCAGGTGCGCGTGTGATTGTAACGGAGATCGACCCGATCTGTGCGTTGCAAGCTGCGATGGATGGCTTTGCGGTGAAGAAGATGGAGAACGCGGTGAAGGAAGCTGATATTTTGGTAACGGCTACGGGTAACTCAGGCATTGTGCTAGGCAAGCATTTTGAAAACATGAAGGACAAGGCCATTGTGTGTAACATCGGCCATTTTGATAATGAAATTGACGTGGCTTGGTTGAACAAGAATGCATCGAAAGATGAGGTGAAGCCACAGGTGGATTTGTACACGATGAAGAACGGTCGCCAGGTGATATTGTTAGCGGAAGGTCGTTTGGTGAACTTAGGTTGCGCCACAGGTCACCCTTCGTTTGTAATGTCGAACTCATTTACGAACCAGGTGCTAGCGCAGTTGGAGTTGTGGGTGAACACTGACAAGTATGAAAAGAAAGTGTACATGTTGCCCAAGCATTTGGATGAGAAGGTGGCTCGCTTGCACTTGAAGAAAATTGGTGTGGAGTTGGAGGAGCTATCGGAAGAGCAAGCCAAGTACATTGGTGTGCCGGTGAATGGTCCGTTTAAGCCGGATTATTATAGGTATTAATAGTAAGGCGTCTGACCGCTCAAAGCGGTCTGACGCCTGAAAAGATAAAACTCTCTGCTTGCAAATTAGAGAGGCCCCGGGCGGAATGCTCGGGGTTTTTTGTTTTATAGGGGTTTCGTTCCGATACCGATAGCAAGGCGTCTGACCGCTCAAGCGGTCTGACGCCTGAACATGGGGCTCAACCTGACAACGTTTTCGATAGACGTAACTATGTCACAAAGTAACTGTCAGACTGAGCTTGTCGAAGTCGGTTTCGACAGGCTCAACCTGACATTGAGTTGGACAAATCCTTTCTTTTTCGAGGAAACGCGCTTGATTTTTATTATTTTGAGCCACCAACTTATTCGGACGCCTATGCAAAACGACAGTTATCACCTGGGTTTGCTACACTTTGTACATCTATTGGTCACTG
This sequence comes from Cyclobacteriaceae bacterium, assembly GCA_031400595.1. GTDB lineage: Bacteria > Bacteroidota > Bacteroidia > Cytophagales > Cyclobacteriaceae > ELB16-189. Next base: position 25,605 of record JANNQG010000027.1, on the reverse strand, counting down.
TAGATGGGCACATTGATGATCGCGAGCGAGTGGCCATTCTGGCGATAAAGAAAGAAGAAAACATATCGGATAAGGTGTTCCATGAATTTGAAAAGAAAGCAGAAACGACCAACGAGCCGGAGGTTTATAGGGATGGAATCAACTACTTATCAGCCTGCACGGACGAGGAGAAATTAGCTGCGTTTGTGCACTTGTATAAACTGGCAGAAGCCGACAGCAGCATTAGCAATAAGGAAGTGCGCTTCTTGCTCTATGGCCTCAAAGCCACTAAGATCAGTTTTGAAGACGTGGTGATGACGGCAGGGATGTCGGGAAAATAATAACGTTGTCAGGTTGAGCCTGTCGAGACCTGATGGGAGTTGCAAATAGCCTTCGACAAGCTCAGGCTGACAGTTAACTGATTTTTGAGATGACTTCTAGTTAAAAGTGTCGGACACCTGGCCACCCTTTTAACGCGCTGCCGTACTCCTTGCCAATAGTAAACTTACAGGGAGCAAGAGGAGATAAGCCAATGCTATGCGAGGGGAGTGTGAAAGTGCATACACGACTCCGGTTTGTAGTAAGTAGAAAAGAGGAACGAGTAGCATCCCTATCGCGAACTTCAGCGAGCCAATAAATTGTTCATCGGCAACTTTGTTTTTTAAGATCCACTGCAAAATGGATTTTGGTAACGCGTGGTTTACAACATAGTATAAAAAAATAGGGTTCAACCAGTGTAGGTTGTTGTGTGTAGATGTGATCGATGTGGAGTTGTCAGTTTGGTTTGCCGATGTCAACGTGCTGATCAGTCGCTGGTCGGCCTGCAGCTGCTCGACCAAATCTGTTTTTAGTTTTCTGTTTTGCAAAAAGAGATGGGCATCACGGACATAGTGGGTGGCCTCGATGTGCAGCATCATCGATTGCAGCGATGCGCTTGTTTGCGCAAGGAGTAAATCGATTTGTTCCTTTTCGTCTTTCTGTGAAGCTGGATTTTCTGTTAACGAAATTGACTTTCCAAAACTGACGAGCACTCTTGAACCAGCTTGATTCAGCGAATCGTATTGCAGGCCTACGGGCACTATTTTCACTGCGATATTTTTCCTGGCGGCTGCCTGAGCAATTCGGGCAAATCCTTTTTGCAGGGGGCGCAAGTGCCACCGGTGGTCGTGGTTGCCTTCGGCAAAGATGAGAATGGATTCGCCTTGTCGCAGAAGATCCACACAGCCCTCGATCATCTCATCATTTTTGCGCAGCGTACTAAAGCCATCGCGAAAGCGAAACACAGGGCGCATTTTAAGCCACGTCAACACCACTCGTGCCCACCGCTTTTGAAAAACATTGGCGCGCGCCAGAAACCACGGCTGTCGCGATGTGCTGCAGCCCACAAGCACGGCATCTAAAAAAGCATTTTGATGATTGGCCACAAAAATAACCGGGCCGCTTGATGTCGGCTCGTGCCGATGCACTTGCCATTTGCGAAAGTAAAACCAAAGGGCGACCCTGCAGTAGTTTTTTAGCAGTAGGTAGAGTAGCCCGGTCATGGGATTATTTTAAAGCAGGGATGATAGACCGTTGTCGCATGAACATCGCAAACGAAAATCCGCTGATCAAGTGCCACACACCCCACCACGCTGCGACCAACGCCATGTCGGGGTTGCCGTCAAAGAAGGTGAAGATCAGGATTAATCCCAGTCCGGAATTTTGAATGCCCGTCTCGATGGCAATGGTGCGATTGCTGGCCTCTCCATTTTTTAATGACTTGCTGAAAAAGTAGGAGAGGAGCAAGGCCGCTCCATTGTGGAGTAGCACAATGCCAAACACAGTACTGAAGTTGGCTGTGAAGGCAGCTCTGTTATTGTAAAACGCCATGCCAATAAAGGCTGCTAAAATTAAGAGGGATATGATGCGGATAGGTTTTCCAATGGAATTGGCGAAAGAAGAGAATTGCTCGGCTACCCACATGCCGGCCACTAAAGGCACTAACAAGATCAGTATCATATTGCCAGCGAGAGAAGGAAAACTGATTTCAAATCCTTTCACTTCTTCTATCAACCCCGGCACGAGCGAGGCCCAAAAAAAGAAATTAAGGGGCGTGATCACAAAAGCAAGCAACGAAGAAAATGCCGTGAGCGTTACCGACAACGCGACATTGCCCCGCGCCAGCATCGAAAAGAAATTAGAAACATTCCCACCTGGACAAGCGGCTACCAGTAACATACCGAGTGCCATCCCTTTGCTGATGGGTAATACAAGCACCAATAACAATGTGATAAATGGAAGCAGTATGATTTGTGAGAACAAGCCAGTGAAGACGGATTTTTTTTGTGTGAGTAGTTCGGTAAAATGTTCGCGTTTAATTTCCAACGCCACTCCAAACATGATAATCGCGAGGCATACGTTTAATGCGATGAGGCTATCAGGGGAGAAGTGTATCGGTACGGCTTCGGAGGGCATAAATTCAAAATTCAAAGTTGGAAGTTCAAAGTTTTAAGCTGAAAGTTCAAAGCTGAAAGTCTTGTGTCTCAAATCCTATTTCTTACGTCTTATGTTTTGAATCTTGAATTTTGAATCATTCCCCGTCCTTCGTAACTCACTCCTTATTCTCCTCATACCACCGATCTACCAGCAAGCCCTTGCCTTCGGCAGCCATTACGGCTAGTTGATCGCAGCGTTCGTTTTCGGCATGACCTGCATGACCTTTGACCCAGACAAATTTTGGTTTTAGTTTGGTGTGCAAGGGTATGTATCGTTTCCACAAGTCGGAGTTTGCTTTCTTGGCGAAATTCTTTTTCTCCCAATTCCAGATCCATCCTTTCTCTACTGAGTCGACTACATATTTGGAGTCGGAGTAAATGGTGACGGGGATGCCGGGTTTTTTAATGGCTTCTAATCCGATGATAACGGCCATCAACTCCATCCTATTATTCGTGGTCAAACGAAATCCTTCCGACAATTCTTTTTCATGATGGCCATACTTCATGATGGTGCCATAGCCTCCCGGTCCGGGGTTGCCCTGTGCAGCACCGTCTGTATAGATGCGGATCATTCTCCTGCTTGTTTAATAATATCCTCGGCCACTTCAGCCGAAAACCGTAAGCCAACCTCCTGCATATTTTTAATAATCGGCTTAACTGATGGAATTAGATTAAGTTGTTTGGCTTTAACCAAAATACCAAGAGTACCCGTGAAGTTTACATGAAGAGATTCAGCAATTTTTCGCGCTTTCAAATCATCCAGAATTATTGTGCAGTCGGGGGTTTCTAACCCCAGGGCTATCGCTGATGATTCGCCCACATCGATTTTGGTTTCTAGTTCTTTTTGAAAAGATTTATTTTTCGCAGACAGGATCTTTATCCATTCAGGCAATTCCTTTCCGTATTCGATTTGAATTTCTGGGGTGGTGATTACTTCAGAATAAATTTCCTTTAGCAGAAAAATCTTGTCAATCTTTTCTAGGATGATCAGGCAACTCGTATCAGAAATGACAATCTTATGCATTCACTACGTCCTTGCGAAGGTCATCGAGGGATTCGCTAAATACTGAATAGCCGTAGTTGCCCATGGTCTCTAAAAAGGCCCGCTTGCTAATGCCGACCAGACCGGCCGCCTGCCCTGAAGATAATTTGGCTTGGTGATAGAGTTGACAGGCCAACGTCATTTTAACATCGAACTCGGTGAGCCCTAGTGAATCAGGTAAGTCGAGTGTGATACGTTTCATGGGTGATTGACGTTTTCTGTATGAAAGTTACAAAAAATTAGTTAGCCGATAAGGACATTGCTTTTAAATGCTAAAATTGCTTTTGAAAATCTTCACGGCAATGGCCAGCAGGATTACCCCAAATACTTTACGCAGCACCACAAATCCTGATTTGCCGATCTTCTGTTCGAGCCATCCGCTGGAGCGGAGCACGATGTAGACGAAGATCAAGTTCAGAATAATGCCGATCAATATGTTGGTTTCTTCGTAAACGGCTCTGAGAGATAAGATGGTGGTCAATGTACCTGCACCGGCAATCAATGGAAACGCCAGGGGCACAATTGAGCCCGTTCCTTTGGCATCTGGATCGTCCTTGATCAGGTCAATACCCAAAATCATTTCCATGGCAATGATAAACATGACGATGGCACCTGCCACGGCAAAAGAACCCACATCCAATCCAAAAAGTTTTAGGATCGATTGCCCCAGAAAAAGGAATACGATCATCAAGATCGCTGCAATAGCGGTGGCTTTCTCTGCGTAAATCCTTCCTTCTCTCTTTCGAATGAGGATCACAAAGGGAATGGATCCGAGAATATCGATGACAGAGAAGAGGATCAGCGTGACGGAAAATATTTCTTTGAAGTTCATAGGCTATGGTTGCGAAGATAACAAATTGACCCGAGACAATTGATAAATCGAAGTACACCAATACCCGACTTATGTCGACCTGACAAATAACTTGATAAAAGCGCCAATATTTGTGCTAAATTTGGGCTAGATGAAAAGTAGTTTAGTTATTCTTCTAAAAAGTGTTCTGATCGGGGTCATCGTTATGCGGCTTCTTTTCGTGATCGATTTTGGTCAGCGTGATTCGTTTGCTGCTTGCTGCATGGAGCTGATTGACTGCGAGGAAGAGTCAGAAAGTGAGCATCTCGTTGACGGTAAAGAATTTTGCGAACAAATTGCCTTGAGATTTGAATCAGCGTTTGATAAAGAGTCGGTCGTTTCTTTTTCCTTTGACTCGTGGTGTGTCACTCACATCATCGAGATCGTTTCGCCCCCTCCACGCGGGTAGCGTTCACTGGAGCGTTTCCCCATTTTTACATTTCCCTGTTTAAGTTGTTTCTTTTTGTTGATAGACTCATTTGTTGTGAAGCAGAATAATTTTAATGAATTAAAAGATAGTTTAAAGGCTGACGTACCTGCATCGATAGTCGTGTTTTTGGTAGCGTTGCCACTGTGCCTGGGCATTGCACTGGCTTCTGGTGCCCCTTTGTTTTCGGGAGTAGTCGCAGGAGTTGTTGGCGGAATAGTGGTAGGCGCTCTTAGCAAATCGCCAATCAGTGTGAGTGGTCCTGCGGCAGGACTTGCTTCCATCGTGTTGATTTCCATCCAAGGCCTGAATTCATTTCCTGCGTTTTTGTGCAGCGTGGTTATTGCCGGAGTGATTCAGGTTTTATTTGGCTTTCTACGGGCAGGAATAATTGGGCACTTTGTTCCCATTGCGGTCACCCGAGGAATGCTGGCAGCCATCGGCCTCATCTTGATATTAAAACAGATTCCGCACGCGGTTGGCTATGATGCTGATTTTGAAGGTGATGAAAGTTTCTTTCAACCCGATGGTGAGAATACATTTACGGACATCATACAGGCGTTTAATTTCATTACGCCCGGTGCTATTGTTATAGCCTTCGTTTCATTGGGTATTTTGGTGTTGTGGGAGCGTCCAGCAGTCAGGCAAATCAAACTAGTTAGCCTTCTCCCCGGGCCTGTTGTGGTAGTCGTGATGGGAATAATCTTGAATGCTTTGTTTGCAACGTATTTACCTACCTACCAAATAATGCCATCGCATTTGGTTTCGTTCCCAGATTTATCTCAAACGGCTGGCTTTGCCTCGTTGTTTACCTTTCCGGACATCTCGCACCTAACCAATCCTAAAATATATACCATTGCGATTACCATTGCGCTGGTAGCAAGTTTGGAAACGTTGTTGAGCATTGAGGCAGCAGATCGATTAGATCCTTTCAAGCGAATTACTCCATTGAATCACGAACTAAAATCTCAGGGAGTGGGGAATATACTTTCCGGATTGCTCGGTGGTCTTCCGATCACCTCGGTTGTTGTTCGAACGTCTGCCAATGTTGCGGCTGGAGCCAACTCCAAAATGTCGGCAGTGATACACGGAGTTTTGTTGGCAACCGCGGTGCTATTGTTCCCTCGATTTCTTGAACTAATCCCGCTGTCTAGCCTTGCTGCGATATTGTTGTTAGTAGGCTATAAACTTGCCTCGCTCACTGTGTTAAAGAACATGTACAGCAAGGGGATCACGCAGTTTGCCCCATTTGTGGTAACTGTTATTGCGATCCTTCTTTCTGATTTGTTGCAAGGCGTATTTATCGGCTTGTTAGTGGCGTTGTTTTTTGTGGTCAAATCAAATTTTAGATCCGCTGTCTTTTTCATGAATGATGGAAACAACTTTATCATTAAGTTATCCAAAGACGTCTCGTTCTTGAATAAGTCTTCTTTGCGAAGAGCGCTGGAAAGAATCCCTGCCGGGGCGAGCGTATTGGTCGATGGCAGTAAGGCTGAATTTATTGACCAGGATATCATCTCGATATTAGAGGACTATAAGAATGAAGCATTTTCGAAAAATATACAGTTGGAGTATAAAAAGTCGAATAATGCCATGCATACTTTTTTTAGGCAGGATCCAACCTGAACGTGGTAAAAGTGAAATTAAGTTGATAAATATGAAAGCATACGAAAAACTATTACTGGAAAATAAAGCGTGGGCGAAAGAGCACGTGCAGGTAGATAAGGATTTTTTTCTTCGCCTGGCCAATCTTCAAACACCCGAGTTCTTATGGATCGGCTGCTCAGATAGTCGTGTTCCGGCCAACGAAATTACCAATACGGCACCTGGAGAAATATTTGTACATCGGAATATAGCCAACCTTGTTGTACATACCGATTTGAATTTGCTTAGCGTGTTGCAATATGCGGTTCAGCAATTAAAGGTGAAGCATATCATCGTGTGTGGTCATTATGGCTGCGGTGGTATAAAAGCTGCGATGACCCACAGCGACTTAGGATTGATTAATAAATGGCTTCGTAATATTAAGGATACCTATTATTACAATAAGAAGGAATTGGAGGCCATTGAAGAAGGTGACAAGCGAGCTGATCGATTGACAGAACTGAGTGTGATGGATCAGGTAATGAACTTGGCTCAAACATCGATCGTGCAACACGCATGGAAAGACGATAACCGGCCAACGTTGCATGGTTGGGTGTATAGATTGACAGATGGTATTTTGCATGATTTGGTGAAGATGGATCCAAACACACCGTTAGATCCTATTTACCAATATGACTTCACGTAAAAAAAAGGTCGGGTAACTTACCCGACCTCTCTTAACTAACCCAAAAAATTGTCTTAAAAAAAGAATTGATATTGTGCTACCACTTGTCCATTCATGCCGGAGTTTTGGATTAAGTCGTTGCCGAACGGAGTATACGTGGGACGCAATTGATAGTCAAGCGTCAGTTTGCTGGTGTGCCCTTTCATGAACCAGTTTACTCCGAAGTCAAAAAGATTCATTTGTTTATCAAGTCGATCGTAGTTGGCACCTTGGTAGGTGACATACGGCATCAGAGTTCCGTTTCCTTCGCCCAACAAATCTTTTTTCAGCAAGTAGCCAAACTGTGCGTACACCACACTACCCGTTCCAAACATGGGGAAAGCATTTCCATAACTTCCTGTAGGCGCACCACCGACATTCGTTCCATTGGCCGGATTCATGATGCCATTGTACCTCAGGTAACGTGTGCCGTAGTCGGTGTTGAAGTATCCGAGATAGGCATTAATGGCAGTCCCCTTGTCAGCATTAACAGGCGCATCATAGAACATGGCCACAGACCACAAATTCATGTTGTAGTATTTTCGGTTTGGATCTGTCGTTGGATCAGCATTTGTATTTGAGCCCGTCCAGGTCGCATTGGCTTGTGTGATGAAGCCAGCTTCGAGATTGAGCACTTTCTTTTTGCCCAGATAAGTCCCCGTCATGTACGGTGTTACGTGTGACTCTTTGTCGAAGAAATTCCAAATGAATATCGCCTGGTATTGTTTGCTATGATTGTCCCACGCAAAGTTGGCATTGGTCGCGCTGATACCGGCTTGCGGGAGTCCATTGGAGGTGATCGGAAAAGGATCGCTAAGGATAATCCGATAATCTAGTTTTCCGATTTGCCCCCGAGCATACACACTCAACTTACGAGAAAACTCATCTGTTTGATCTACCGTTGCTTGGGCGAAGATGGGCACATCCATACTCATGATTGTGCCGATGCTGGGTTGACTAAATCGGGACAAGCCATTTGTAATAGTAAGCCCTCCACCGATGTACAGTTTATCAGTCCTTTTGAAAACGCGATACTCGCCCAATGCATCGTGAAAGAACACCTGATTTTTCCGGTTCCCACTATTGGCAGAGTTTTGCCCGGCCAGATAATTGAAATTGTTCTGCCCGAATTGCAAGTAAAAAAACACACGGTCAGTGATTTGGCCGTAGAGTTGCAAGCGAGTTCTTCGCAGGCCGATGTCAAACGTTTCCACGGTGGGATCGCCCAGCACCGTAGTTCCCGCGTTACTTTGGTTATAGCGAAACCAGATTTGGTTGAGGATCGTTGCCTTGATGTAGTGGCTTCCGTCCTCGTTTAGTTTTAACTTCAATTCTTCAATTTCTTTTGGTTTGTCTTGCGACAAACAAGAAACGGAGATCAGAACTAAGAGTAGCAACGAGTAATATCGAATCTTCATTACAGTCCAATGAAAGCGTTTAGTTACTTAAACCAGGCTAGGTGCATTCGCTTGAGCGAGTTGCAAGAAGTCTTCTGCGAATTTAATCACATAGTTAATCTCTTCAGGTTCTAGTAGATCTCGCTTCTTGTAAAAGATCATTCTGTTTTTGTGGCATTCAATATGTATCTCTTCCCTATTTTCTAGAAAGCGAATGAGGGGTTCGCTAAAAAAGCGACCGATCTCAGGTTCGTTTTCTCCTCGCAGATAGTATTTTTTTGAAAAATCAGGATACACGGCAAAGTCAATGTCTTTGCCAGAAACCCCTTCAAACAATTTTGACCAAAGCCCTTCCGGTTCTAATGCAAAATCCGGCACCGAAAAATCAATATCAGAAACTTGAACAATCGTGATGGGTGATTCATTCTGAAACTGTCGTGCTCCTTCTTGTACCGTGATGTCGGATGCTTCTATCTTCCCAAATTCACCGTACATGGATAGAATGTTTTCCTCGTAAGGAATTTTATTACCTTGTTGAATAGGGAAGTTCTTGTACTTAAGAGTAGTCTTGACCTTCTGTGGGAAATACGCGAAGTCATTGGCATCAGCAAATTTTCGCAACTCCATTTGTCTGGGACTTAATTTTACTTCATACCTGGTCTGGCTTCCGGGTGTAAGCTTTCGTGTCGCAAGTGGGTGATTTGAAAAATGTTGAAAATAATCGAAACCCAGCACAGATAGTTGGCCGCCACTGTGGTGGTATTCTTCTTCGAAGTGATGTAGAAATTCCATAAATGAATGGTCTACGATCTTGGCGTCAGAAAAATTGATGATTACTTTTTTGCCCGGTTTTATTTGCGCAAACATTTTTTTAAAGCCAATCAGGTTCGAAAAGATGGCGGCTTCCTTCACCGCAATCGAATAGACTGAGTCGTTTTCCGAAATCTCATAATGAGGTTTGAATAGACTTTTTAAAGGAGCGCCATTCAAAATATGGAATATGAATTTTACCACGATACCCACACCCACACCTATCAATAGATCGGTGGCTAATGTAGCAATGATGGTAATGATAAAAATGGTGAGTTGCTCAGCTCCAATTTTATAGGTTTTAAAAAATTCGTTAGGCGAGGCTAATCGATAACCTACCGCAATCAGTAAGGCGGCAAGAGCTGTATTAGGTATCATCTCAATAACCGGAATAAAGAGTAACATTGCGGCTAACAGAAATACGCCATGAAAAAAATTGCCCCACTGTGATCTGGCTCCAAAGTTAATATTGGCTGAACTTCTGGCCACTTCTGATATCATCGGAAGGCCACCAAAAAGACCTGCCAGCACATTTCCACCACCCACAGCCATCAGGTCTTTATTTGAATTTGAAATTCGCTTCCATGGATCGAGGTCATCCATCGCTTTTACCGTCAGCAATGATTCAAGGCTTCCTACCAACAAGAACATCATTACATATTTCCAGAAGACGAATGTTCCTATAGCGGAGAAGTCTGCATTAAATCCTATGTTACCCCAGAAGCTTCCAATCGAGACAAGATCAAACGCTGGCTCGGTATGCCGAAAGTCCATGATGACAGTCATAGGTACAGCTACTAGCAATACAACTAAAGGAACTGGTATCTTCTTCACGTATTTCCCCTTTAAAAAGGGCATCCCAAAAATGATAACCAGACTGGTAAGTCCCACTAATGTTACCCTGGGGTCTTCATGATATAAAGAGTCGGGAATGCGTTCAAATAGTTGTATCGTATCAAGACCTTTGAGTGTAGCTGGATCAATGCCCAACAAAACATGAATTTGTTTTGAGAATATAATCAAGCCGATGGCAGCCAACATTCCGTGTACCACTGAGTGCGGAAAAAAATCGCTCAGCGCTCCAAATTTTAAATATCCAAAAGCAATTTGTAAAACGGAGGCAACGACAATAACACCCAAGGCGAGTCGCCACCCTTCTGTACCACCACCTAGTTCTGTAACTGCGCCTGCGCATATGGTAATAAGCCCGGCAGCGGGCCCTTTAATAGTTAGCCTAGAGCCTGCAAATAAACTGACAACGAGACCACCGATCATCGCAGTAAGTACACCCATTGCAGGTGGAAACTCACTTGCTTTGGCAATGCCCAGACTGAGGGGCAAAGCGAGTAAAAAAACTAAAAAGCCAGCGACAGCATCTACCCGCCAGTTTTGTCTGAGGCCTTCCAGGCCATCTTTAGGAATATCTAATACTTTCATTTTTATGTTCTTTTTGTAAATCGATCAATGCCTGAAGCACGATGGATAGAATGACTAAATTAAACAGAGCGAAGTTCAAATGAAAATCGCGGTTTACGTTCAATCAAATCTGAAAAATACAATGAAGGTAAAAGAGAGGTGGATGAGTGTTGAAATGTTCGCTTACGCTGAAAGTTCTCAGTGATTGATTTTCAAGAATGGAAGGAGTGGCCAGCCAACTAACAAGGTGAAAAACCTGTGTCAAGAAAAAATCCCTGCCCTCTCTTTCTTCTTCATTTCTTTCCTCTACAAAAAGGAGGGAGGTAAGCGAGTGGGTGGGTTGCAACCAAATCGAAGTTGAGTTGTCTGCTCGTTGGTGCTCGTCCACTGAAGCCTCGAAAAAAGTGGGCGCAAGCAATTCGAAACTAAACAAAAGGATAGCGAAGAATCTCAAGACGATATTGTTTCTTAGATACACCAACGATACGATTTGTTCAAAGGTCTACAATAATATCGCAATTGTCCAAAGAGATGAAAAAGAAACTGACGGCAATCGATTGTTGTCGACAGTTTGAAAGTAATACTATCTGGTTTGGTTTCTTTGCCTTTCATACTTTGTTCTTCTGCCTGTTGATTTTGCAGTTGTTAATTGTATAAATTTGACAAAATATGAGTACGAAGGTACCGGTTCAATTTTTTACAGTCATCCTTGCCGCGTGGTTGCTTACCTTCACGGTGGTGTCCGTTGGTTTCTACGAAGATGAGACCGCCATTGAAAACGCGTCCGTCATTACAAAATACCATTCATCCAACCCAGGCTATTTCGCATCAGAACCCTGCGAAGAGAAAGAAGTACGCGATGCAGCCAACGAACTTCCGGTGGTGTTTACTTCTGTTGATCTGTACGCGAGATCAGGCACCGCCAACACTTCATTAGGTCGTTGCTTAGGTCTGTTTTCGATTTCATCCTTTGGCAACACCACCAATCTTCCGCTTTACCTGGCGAAAAAGTCATTTCTCATTTAGCATGATCATACCGGTTTGACCTTTTAGAGGCCACCAGCGTTTGTTCACCTATTTGAAATTTTTTGATCTTACATTCATGAAAAAACATTCTATTACTTTTGACGAGCATGAAGTGATTCACTCACTCAAGCATTTTTTGCCTGCACAGGCACCTTTAAAAGATTTTATCCACCACAATACACTCCACGCTTTTCAGCATCAAAAATTCAAAGATGGCGTACGTAGCGCCTCAGAAATATTAGGTTACCGATCCTCCTTTTCGATACACGATTTTCGATCGTTGTATGAAAAGGGTTCTATTGATCCCGCTATTTTGGAACGAATTATTGTCGAGAAAAAGGGAGTAGAAAATCTGGAGGAATGGAAAAAGAAAGCATTGAATCATAAATATGAACTCAGTGCTCCCCCGCGGATTGGTTTGCTGAGAGCAAATTGGAAAAAACATTATCGCATCGATCTAGATTCGTTAGTGCAACCTATTCTTTTCCGCATCCTGTGCAGTTATCTGGATCAGGGTATTGCTATCTGGAATTTTCCCGTTCGCGACAAAACATTTCTATCGGCTCTACAGGCCATGGAGGCTAATAGCTTTAGTAGTTTTTTTAGAAAGCCCAGAGCGAAGAAACTCCTGTTAGAGAGCCATTGCGCCATTGCGGATTTATTGAAGATACTGGTTGGAGATGAGTCGTTGTACGAACGTTATCTTTTTGATCAGCAGTTTGCACATCAAGGATGGTCGGGAATGGTATCGGTAATTGAAGATCAACCCCATACTATTTTAGATCCGCGCAAGCTATCGATGCATGACCTGATCGTGTTCGAGTTGCTGCTAGAAATTGACGCGCTTGATATGAGTTTTGGCGGAGATTGGAAACCGCTGGGCGAAAACCTTTTAGTCAAGCCCACCGAGCTTTTTGCAGAGGTGCCCGAGACTGAACTTCACGAAGTATTGTTCATCTGGCAGGAGGCCTTTGAAAAGAGTTATCACGACCAGGTACTGGCTGCGCTGGTGATGCAGAAAAATGAAAAACAAGAAATCACGAGTAAGAGCTTTCAAGCCATGTTTTGTATTGATGATCGCGAATGCTCGATCAGGCGCTATTTAGAAGAATTTGATCCCGCTTGCGAAACGTTTGGAACGCCCGGCTTTTTTGGTGTTGAATTCTATTATCAACCTGAGGGAGGAAAATTTTACACGAAAGTTTGCCCGGCTCCGGTGATGCCAAAGTTTCTGATCAAAGGGGTGGGGCAAGAGAAGCGCGAAAAGGATTTGTATTTGGCCAAGCATTCACATTCATTTTACGGGGGCTGGTTGATCTCGCAAACCCTTGGTTTCTGGTCAGCGTTTAGTTTGTTCCTCAATATTTTTAAGCCTTCGATGGGGCCCGCTACCGCGTCTTCATTTAAGCACATGAGCAAGAAATCGCAGTTGACGATTGAGAACACAAACCCTGATCATCGCGAGAACGATCTTCAAATTGGTTATCAGGTAGAAGAGATGACTAATAGGGTAGAGGGGTTATTAAAAAGCATTGGGTTGGTGAAAGACTTCGCCCCGATTGTTTATGTGATTGGCCACGGATCGAGTAGTGTGAATAACCCACACTATGCAGCCTATGATTGTGGAGCGTGTTCCGGCCGGGCCGGTTCGGTGAATGCACGCGTTATTTCTTTTATGGCGAACCATCAAAAAGTGCGTGAGCAATTGAAGGAACGTGGCATTGTGATACCTGAGCAAACGCAATTCATTGGCGGGCTACACGATACCACCCGCGATGAAATTTCTTTTTATGATGAAGATGTTTTGAGTAAACAGAACATAGAGCAACATAAGAAAGTGGAAGCTGTCTTTGCCAAAGCATTGGACTACAATGCCAAAGAAAGGTCCAGGCGATTTATTTCAATTGACTCCCATTTATCGCCATCCACGATTCACGAGCAAATCCGAATACGATCTGTTTCATTGTTTGAGCCTCGACCGGAGTTAAACCATGCGACTAATGCGCTTTGCGTGGTCGGACGTAGGGAATTAACCAAACATTTGTTTTTGGATCGCAGAGCATTCATGAATTCATTCGATTACCAGGTTGATCCCGAGGGAAAATATTTATTCAATATTCTGAAGGCAGTAGCACCTGTTTGTGGCGGAATAAATCTCGAGTATTTCTTCTCGCGGGTTGACAATCAAAAATTGGGTGCAGGCACAAAACTCCCGCACAATGTGATGGGCTTGTTTGGTGTGGCCAACGGAATTGACGGAGATTTGCGGCCGGGGCTTCCCAGCCAGATGATTGAAGTACACGACCCTGTTCGACTCATGGTAGTGGTGGAGCATTACCCGGACGTGGTTCTTCAAACCATTCAAAAGTCCGCAGAGACGTATGAATGGTTTATCAACGAGTGGGTGATACTGGTGGTCATCCATCCAGACACGCACAAACTCCATTATTTCCGCGATGGAGCTTTCATCGACTATGTTCCAACCATTACATCTGTTGAATCGGCACCAGACATTAAGTCGATTCTCGAGTCGCACATAGAAAATCTTCCTGTTTACGCTTTATCTTAGTTTTATATGATAGCCTTCTTTGAGTTTTTTGTTTTGTTGCCGCTCTTTGGCTTCTTGATCAGCCTGGTGCTGCCGGAAAAGAATGAGACCTTACTTTCCCGCTGGTCTTTTGTTGTTATCGGAATCCACATGATCACCTTCCAAGCCTTTTTGGTTTATTGGTTTGTTCTAGGGCACCCGGCAGCCGATTTTAAGGATTTGATCCTTTATAAATCTCCCGATTATGAATTCTTTATCGATTTTTATTTTGATTCAATCACAGCCGTGTACCTTTTTGTTGGGTCCATTCTGACTTTTTTGGTTACTGTCTACAGTCGCTATTACTTGCACCGGGAAGTAGGTTATAAACGTTTTTTCAATACGATTCTTTTCTTCTATCTGGGATACAACATTGTCGTTTTATCAGGAAACCTTGAAACACTTTTTATCGGTTGGGAGATATTGGGAATTTCTTCTTTTCTTCTGATCGCCTTCTATCGTGATCGTTATTTGCCGGTAAAAAATGCAGTTAAAGTATTTTCTATTTATCGCATTGCAGATGTGGGATTGATATTAGCTATGTGGGCAACACACCATTTGTTTCATGAGAACATTACGTTTGCTAAGCTTCAGAATTACGAAATGGTGCACGAGCACTTGCAATCTCATACCTGGATTGGCGTTTTTATTTCATTGATGTTTTTAATTGCAGCGGCTGCAAAGTCTGCACAAATTCCATTCTCTTCCTGGTTGCCAAGAGCGATGGAAGGCCCTACACCATCGAGCGCTATATTTTATGGTTCTTTGTCTGTTCACCTGGGCGTGTTCATCTTGTTGCGCACGTATCCATTTTGGGAGTATCAACCTTCGGTACGCATTCTCATCGGTTTGTGTGGGTTGACAACAGCGATTATCGCCACAGGTATTGCGCGTGTTCAATCGTCAGTAAAAAGCCAGATAGCCTATTCATCCATTGCGCAAATTGGTTTGATCTTTATTGAAGTGGCGTTAGGATGGGGTATGTTAGCGTTGTTTCACTTTGCGGGTAATGCATTCTTAAGAACGTATCAGTTATTGGTATCGCCTTCTGTGGTGAGTTACCTGATCCGTGAACAGTTTTATAATTTCACCCCACGGCTTCGTTCCATCGAAGACTCATTTCCTAAAAAGATACAAAACACCCTGTACATTTTGTGTGTCAAAGAATGGAATTTGGATTCCATCCTGTACCGCTATCTTTGGAATCCGGTAAAGTGGGCTGGGCAAAAAGTAAATTTTTTGACGCTCAATCGAGCGATTGGATTTTTCATTCCGACCTATCTGGTTGGGCTGTTTCTCGTCTACAATAGAAGCCTTGTTTCAGAAGAAGTGCAACATTATTTAACACTTCTCTTCTCGGTGATTGGACTCATGTGCGTGCTGAAATCCTTTACGGAGCGGAAGCACGCGCGCTTAAGTTGGATGCTCGTCATCATGAATCACTTTTGGGTAGCATTGGCGATCTCGTTCAATGAAAATTTTACATTCAATGATATTCATTTATACCTTAGTGGGATAGCTGTCGCGGGTGTTGTTGGCCTTTTAGCATTGCGTAGATTGGTGTTGTTAGAAGGCAGTATCGATCTGGATCAATTTCACGGTCATTCCTACAAGCATCCCAAAATTGCGTTGTTGTTTTTGTTGATGTGCTTATGTGCTACCGGATTTCCTATTTCCCCCACGTTTATCGGGGAAGATTTGATCTTTACACACATCCATGAAGATCAGGTCGTGCTAGCGTTTTTTACTGCGCTCAGTTTTATTATTGACGGGTTGGCGATTATCCGAATTTACGCGAGAATATTTTTAGGGCCACATTCAAAGTCGGTATATGATATGGCCTATCGGTCTTCGTAGTTGCTGGTTGCTGGTTTCTAGTTTCTGGTTTCTGGTTTCTAGTTTCTAGGAACAGGTAACCAGAAACCAGCAACTTGTAACCGCCAGCAGTTACCCCTTCTTATTCATCAAATAAAGCAACGCCAGCGCGTATCCCTCTAGCCCAAAGCCGGTGATCAATCCAGTACACTTGGAGGTAATCACACTCTTATGCCGAAACTCCTCACGTGCATACACATTGGAGATATGAACTTCAACAACCGGTGTTTTGATAGCGCCAATGGCATCGTGAATGGCGATAGAGGTATGCGTATAGGCGCCCGCATTCAAAATAATTCCATCAAACTCAAAGCCTACTTCGTGTAATTTATTGATGAGCTCTCCTTCGACATTGGACTGGTAATAGTGAATCTCAATCCCTGAAAAACTTGTTTTCAGATTTTGAAAAAAAGTCTCAAAGTCGGTGTTTCCATATACCTCCGGTTCGCGTTTGCCCAATAAATTGAGATTAGGGCCATTGATGATTTGTATTTTCATACGGCCAAGATATGAAAAAGGACAAAGGGGATTGTAAACGCTTCATTTATTTTGGTTTCGTTGATGGCCATGCCCCGATAAATTGCAAATTTGTGTACTCGAACCCACTACGATTGAACTGGCATTCTTACATCAAGCAATTTAGAGATTACCTCAAACTAGAAAGGTCCTTGTCAGACAACTCTATTCAAGCCTATGTGCGTGACGTAGAAAAGTTGGATCAGTTTGTTCAACTTAAATACCCAACGCTTTCACCGCTGGCAGTGTCATTCAAACACCTTCAAGCATTTATTCAATTCGTTAGCGAATTGGGAATGAGCGCCTACAGTCAAGCTCGGATTTTATCAGGCGTAAAGGCGTTTTATAAGTATCTTCTATTTGAAGAACTGATCACCAAGGACCCAACCTCGTTGTTAGAAGGGCCCAAAATAGGGAGGAAATTGCCTGATACGTTGGAATACCTGGAGATCGAAAAATTGCTGGCTGCAATCGATTTGTCAACTCCTGAAGGGGCTCGCAATCGCACGATGATTGAGGTGCTGTACAGTTCGGGCTTGCGTGTTTCTGAATTGGTAGAGTTAAAAATTTCAAACGTATTGACCGATGTGGGCTTTGTGCGGGTGATCGGGAAGGGGAATAAAGAGCGGTTGGTTCCTATTGGCAAAGAGGCCCTGAAGTATTTGAAAATGTACATCGATGAGGTTAGGGTGCATATCCCCGTGAAAAAGGGATTTGAGAGTCATGTTTTTTTGAATCGAAGAGGCTCAAAGATTTCACGGGTTTTCGTCTTCACTGTTGTTAAAGACTTGGCCGCAAGGATCGGGCTTAAGAAGTCGATTAGCCCGCACACGTTCAGGCATTCGTTTGCCACGCATCTTATTGAAGGAGGTGCCGATCTGCGAGCGGTTCAAGAGATGCTGGGGCACGAGTCAATTACCACCACTGAAATTTACACACACTTAGATCGCGATTATTTAAGGCAGGTGATTCAGGAGTTTCACCCGAGAAGCTAACCACAAAATTGAATAGGAAAGCGATCAAACGAGTGGGGTTTTGCGATTCGCACCTCGTTCATTTATTGCTACCTTTGCTATATGAAGTCGGTATGCTATTGGTCTTTCCTGTTTCTTGTGTCCTTGGATGCATGGACTCAAAGTATTGAAGTAGAATACGACAAGAAACGTGACTTTACAATTTATAAGACTTTTCGATTTGGTGAAAGCCAGATTACTACCCCGGCTGACCAAAAGCAAATCAAAGACGAAGTGCTGAATGGATGGATTGTTCAGGGCATTACGCGGGAGTTGGAGATGAAAGGATTGACAAAATCAGATTCATCTGCCGACCTGGTTGTGTCTTATGCCGAAGGTACGTTAGCGCGAACCGATAATCAGGCATTGGGGCCGTTGGCTCTTACACCGGGTGCTAACCCCGATCGAAATTTTAGATTTGAGTATCGCCAAAGTAGTTTGATCATTGATTTGAATGATCGCAATGGAAACTTGATTTGGCGCGTAAACTCCACCACCAATATGACAACCGCAGAAGCCGAAAGAACGATTGATGCCGTCATCGAACGAGGCTTTAAGAAATTTGCGAAACCACACAAAAAGAAGAAAAAGTAAATCGTGTATCACTATTTTATTCGCCCGCTGCTTTTCCGGTTTGATCCCGAGAAGATTCATCACTTCACCTTTAATTTTTTAAAATTCGCTGGGGCTATCCCGGGAGTTCGTTGGCTGCTCAGAAATATTTTTACCGTTACTGACAAAAAATTAAAGCGCACACTATTTGGCATTCAATTCAGTAATCCGGTTGGATTGGCGGCCGGGTTCGACAAAGACGCTAAACTGATTGATGAACTGGCTTGTTTTGGTTTCGGGTTTATTGAAATAGGTACACTCACTCCAAAGGCCCAGCCGGGTAACGACAAGCCGCGCTTATTTCGGTTGCCACAAGATCAAGCACTGATCAATCGGATGGGTTTCAACAACGGAGGCGTGGCTGAGGCAGTAGAGCGCTTAAAGAAAAGAAAATCAAAAGTCATTATTGGTGGCAACATTGGAAAGAATAAAATCACACCTAACGAAAAAGCGTTTGAAGACTACGACTATTGCTTTCAGGCATTGCATCCCTATGTTGATTATTTTGTCGTGAACGTGAGTTCGCCCAACACACCCGGTTTGCGTGAGTTGCAGGAGAAAGAGCCGTTGACGCAGTTAATGAATCACGTAAAAGGACTAAGTACCAGAAGCAGTCAGCCCAAACCCGTATTGCTAAAAATTGCCCCCGACTTGACCAACTCACAATTGGATGATGTCGTGGAAGTGTTGGTATCCACCAAAGCGGATGGTGTGATTGCTACCAATACAACGATTTCCCGCGATGGATTGAATAGCGATCGAGCCACTTTGGAAGCGATCGGCAATGGCGGGTTAAGTGGGAAGCCACTTGTCAATCGATCTAACGAAGTGATCGCTTACCTACGATCCAAATTAGGTAAGGGCTTTCCGATCATCGGAGTAGGAGGGATCATGTCACCGGAAGATGCAATCGCCAAGATAAATGCCGGAGCGGATTTAATACAGATATACACTGGCTTTGTGTATGAGGGGCCAGGTTTTATTGGGAGCATCAATAGAAGGCTGTTGGATTTATGACGGCAGTTCTCCCTTCAGGGTGATCAAATTCTAGCGAAAATTCTAAAATAAAAAAGGCGCCTGATTGCTCAGGCGCCTCTTTTTTTGATGGGTAGTTTTAGTTTTTTAAAGGAATACAGTTACTCCTTAATCCCCGCTAAATCCAACACGAATGCATACTCTTGCGAAATCTCCTCGTACCTCTTAAATCTTCCCGTAGTGCCACCATGGCCGGTCTCCATATTCGTTCGAAGCAACAAGGTGTTGTTGTCTGTTTTCATGGCGCGAAGTTTGGCAACCCATTTTGCAGGTTCCCAATATTGTACTTGTGAATCATGGAAGCCAGTAGTCACCAACATGTTTGGATAATTTTGTGGTTTCACCTGATCATAGGGAGAATACTCCAACATGTACATGTATGACTCCGGATCTTTTGGATTACCCCATTCGTCAAATTCACCGGTGGTCAGTGGAATGGATTCGTCTTGCATAGTAGTAATGACATCCACAAAAGGCACCGCAGCTATTACTCCTTTAAAAAGATCTGGTCTCATATTGACAACGGCACCCATCAACAAACCTCCGGCACTACCACCGGAAGCAAATAGTTTTTCAGGTTGAGTATATTTTTCTTCAATTAAAAATTCGGCACAATTGATGAAATCGGTGAAAGTGTTTTTCTTCTTAAATAATTTCCCGTCCTCATACCATTGTCTTCCCATTTCCTGTCCACCGCGAATGTGTGCGATCGCATAGACAAAGCCTCGATTTAATAAACTCAACCGCGTTATAGAAAAAGTCGGATCCTGGCTATACCCATAGGAGCCGTAACCATACAACATGGTTGGGTTGTTGCCGTTTTTCTGAAGGCCTTTCTTGTAGACAATGGACATGGGAATTTTGGTCCCGTCAGTCGCTTCTGCCCATATTCTTTCGGTTTGATAGTCTTCTGCCTTATAACCGCCCACTACTTCTTGCTGCTTTAGAAGTATACGTTGTTTGGTATTCATGTTATAGTCGTACGTAGAATTCGGTGTGGTCATGGAGGTATATCCGTAGCGAAGCAGTTCCGTATCAAAATCCAGGTTGATGGATGGATTAATTGTAAAAGCTGGCTCTCCGAAATTTAGGTAATGCGTTTCATTTGTTTTCTGGTTGATGATACGCATCAAGGTATTCGCCTGGGCGCGTTCACTTAAAACCAGGTGGTTTTTAAAAATCTCAATGCCTTGAAGTAACGTATCCTTGCGATGAGCGATTTTTTCTTTCCAATTCGCTTTAGCTGTTTTGGTATCAGAAGTTTCCATCAGGCGGAAGTTCTGTGCGTCCAGGTTTGTGACTACATAGAATTTATCACCGTAATGATCGATGGAATATTCGAGACCACGCTCACGAGGATTGAACTCCTTGAATTTTCCATCGGGCGTTTTAGCATCTAATACTTGGTAATGATTGGTGAGCGTGCTTCCGGCCCAGATCACTAAAAATTTATTAGACTTGGTTTTATAGATACCGGTATAAAAAGTTTCGTCTTTTTCTTCGGAGACAATAGGATCGTTTTTATAAGTAGTCCCGACTTTGTGTTTGATGATCCAACGTGATCGCAGCGTAGCAGAATCTTTCTTGGTGTAAAAATAGGTTTTGTTGTCATTCGCCCACGTTACCTGACCTTCTGTATTAGGAACAGGTTCTTCCACCAGCTTGCCGGTGCGTAAATCCTTCACGTACACCGTGTATCTTCTGCGGCTTACTGAATCTTCGGCATAGGCGAGTAAATTATTATCTTCACTAACACTCAATCCAGTGATGGAGTAATAGTCATGTCCTTTTGCCATATCATTCACGTTGAGAAGTATTTCCTCAGTTCCTTGCAGTGTTCCTTTCTTACGGCAATAGATCGGATACTCTGCGCCTTGTTCAAATCGAGTATAATACCAATAGCCATTGTCTTTGTAGGGAACGGACTCATCGGTTTGTTTGATGCGGCCGATGATCTCATCATACACTTTCTTCTGCAAGCCCTCGGTGTGCTTCAAGTTGGTTTTCAAATAGTCGTTCTCTGACGTCAGGTAATTGACAACTTTTTGTGTTTGTTCATCTTTTTGTGTGGCGTTCTTCTGCTCATCCGACAACTTCATCCAATAATAGTTATCAATGCGATTACCTGTTAATTCTTTCGCCACTTTATCGGCAACAGGTGGTTTTACGGCAGATTCATTTTGCTCTGCTTTCTTTTGGCACTGCACCAATGCAAATGCGACCCATACAAGTCCAATCAATTTAATTGTTTTCATATTTTGTCTTATGTCTAAAGTCTTACGTCTCACGTCTTACTTCTGTTACCTAGTAAGTCGGCATACTCGTATCAATCTCCTTCGCCCACGCCAATATTCCACCTTTTAAATTATACAGATTTGTAAAACCATGATTGGATTCCAACCACTTCACCATGTTGCCGCTACGTGCACCACTGCGGCAATGAATTACCACTTGCTTGTCTTTCGAAATTTTATCTACGTTGTGTGGAATCTCTGCTTGCGGAATCAACTCACCACCAATTTCACAAATTTCAAATTCATGTGGTTCGCGCACATCAATCAATTGAAAATCTGCGCCCTTGTCTTTTAATGCTTTTAGTTCTTGAACCGTAACTTCTTTCATAGTGTTTTGAGTTTTAATCGTGGGATTACAAAAGTCATCATAATTGATCAAACGGCTCACATTTTTTCGCTCGTTTTTATTGGGGATGGCAATCAGATGGGTTTCTAACGTGGCCGAATCCAACAGTAATAGCTTGCCCGAAAGCGGCTCGGCATAGTTGGTCAGGATTTTAATGGCTTCATTCGCTTGCAGGCTTCCGATAATCCCAGCCAAAACACCCAAAACTCCACCTTCTTCGCAGGATGGCACGGTATGCGGATCGGGCGGTTGAGGATACAAATCTCGGTAGGTGGGGCCTTGATTGTAGTTGAACACAGACACCTGACCTTCATATCTGAAAATAGATCCATACACCAATGGAATATTCAGCAGCACACACGCATCGTTCAATAAATAGCGGGTGGGAAAGTTATCTGTACAGTCCACCACTACATCGTAATCCCTTAACAGTTCCAACGCATTGGAGGCATCGATCTTTCTAGAAATCGAGTGAATTTGAATCGTTGCATTAAGCGCCAATAACTTTTTTGCAGCGGTCTCTGCTTTTGATTTTCCAATATCATCGATGGAATACAAAATCTGTCGTTGTAAATTCGACAGACTTACAATATCATGATCGATGATGCCAATCGTACCAACACCGGCAGCGACTAAGTACTGCAGTACCGGGCAGCCCAGTCCGCCAGCGCCTACCACCACCACTTTCCCGGCTTTTAATTTGGCTTGCGATACTTCACCAAAACCGGGCAACACAAAATGCCGGCTATAGCGGTCTTTTTCTTCTTTTGAAAATAGGGGAGGATGGCTCATCTTTGGCAAACCGAAATTTACAAACCAAAAGCGGAATTATGGATAAGCGCATTAACTATTCTACCGGAGCGAAATGGGAAGACATCGTTGGCTACTCACGAGCCGTGCAAATCGGTAATTTGCTGGAGGTGTCCGGCACGGTAGCATCTGACGAAAATGGCGTGATGGGCAAAGGCGACTTTTACCTGCAAACGAAATTCGCGATCGAAAAAATAGAGAAGGTGTTAAAGAGAGCCGGTTTCGAATTGACCGATGTCATTCGCACCCGCACATTTGTGACGGACATCTCTCATTGGGAAGAAGTGGGTAAAGCCCATGGCGAATTCTTCAAAGACATCAAGCCAGTTACCTCCATGATTGAGATCAGCGCCCTGATTGATCCCGATTATCTGGTGGAAATTGAGGTGACTGCTTTGAAGGGGAAATAGACGTAAGACATAAGTATCAAGACATAAGACAAGATATATTTCACATCTCAAGTCTTAAGTCTTAAGTCTATCGTCTCAATACTTATGTCTTACATCTATTAAAGATTCCTCAAACTCTCCTCCAGCGATTTAATCTTCGCCTCCGCGTCTGCTTTTTTCTTGCGCTCCAAAGCAACTACCTCCGGCTTGGCACTGGCAATGAATTTTTCGTTCAACAGTTTTTTGTCGAGCACAACGATGAATCCTTTTTGATATTCGATTTCTTTCAGAATGGATTCGCGTTCTTTCGCGGCATCGATCTTGCCTTCCATTGGAATGTAAAACTCCAATGTGCCGATAAGGAAATTAGTGGCATTTGCCAACTTGTCGTTCACAAAACTCAACTCACTTAAGTTGGCTAGTTTTTTTATCACTGCGGCAAACGAATCGACCTGCTTCTTGCTGGCTATGTTGCCGATTAACTTCAATGCCTCTTTGGGAGAAATACCTTTGGCATTGCGTATGTTTCGTACTTGTGCCACTACCTCAAAAGCTACCAAAGCGTCTTTCGTGATGGCCGCGTGAATAGCACCGGCTTTCGGCCACGCCTCCACAATGATGCACTCCTTTTCTTTTCTTTCATTCAGTTCATGCCAAAGCTCTTCTGTGATGAAGGGCATAAATGGATGAAGAATTTTTAACAGACTCTCAAAAAACTGAACGGTCTTTTCATAAGTTACTGAATCGATCGGCCGACCAAACTCTGGTTTGATGATCTCCAGATACCACGCGCAGAAGTCATCCCACACCAATTTGTACGTGGTGTGCAGCGCATCCGATATTCTGAATTTTGAATAGTGATCTTCCAACTCAACGAGCGATTGATTCAACTTCGACTCCAACCACTCAATGGCGATTTTATTTTCTTGTGGTTGCTCGATCTTCGCTACTTCCCATCCCTTCACCAACCGAAACGCATTCCAGATCTTGTTTGAAAAATTTCTTCCCTGCTCACACAACTTCTCATCAAACAATAAATCATTTCCTGCTGGCGAACTAAACAACATACCCGTGCGCACGCCATCGGCACCGTACGTTTTAATCAAGTCGAGTGGGTCAGGCGAGTTGCCCAAACTCTTAGACATTTTCCTGCCGAGCTTGTCGCGTACAATACCCGTGAGGTACACATTTTTGAAAGGCATCTCTCCACGATACTCATAGCCCGCCATCACCATACGTGCCACCCAGAAGAACAAAATCTCAGGTGCCGTGATCAAGTCGTTGGTAGGGTAGTAGTAGTTTAAATCCGCGTTGCCCTTGTTGTTAGAATCGCCAAAAATCGTGGGATCAAAAACAGAGATCGGCCACAGCCAGCTGGAGAACCAGGTGTCGAGTACGTCTTCGTCTTGCCACAACTCATCAATGGTAACGACTGATTTATTTTTGATTTGAGCATACGCTTCTTCGCGAGTCTTAGCGACTGTTATTGAGCCGTCCGGTGCGTACCAGGCCGGTATCCGCTGTCCCCACCACAACTGCCGCGAGATGCACCAGTCGCGCACATTCTCCATCCAATGCTTGTAGGTGTTT
Organism: Cyclobacteriaceae bacterium; assembly: GCA_031400595.1. GTDB lineage: Bacteria > Bacteroidota > Bacteroidia > Cytophagales > Cyclobacteriaceae > ELB16-189. The sequence goes on along the minus strand of JANNQG010000027.1, from coordinate 809 downwards.
TTAAACTTCGGTGGAATCAGTTGAATGGTGTCGTTCATCACATTCTCCAGCGCAGGCTTCGTGATGTCTTTCATCTTTACAAACCACTGTAACGACAAGCGCGGCTCAATCACTGCATCGGTGCGCTCCGAGTGACCCACATTACTTTTGTAGTCTTCTACCTTGCTTAGCAGACCTTTCTCTTCCAGCTCCTTGCCAATTTTCTTGCGCGCAATAAAGCGGTCTTCGCCTACATAAATTTTTGCCAGCGCATTCAGCGTTCCATCGTCATTCAAAATGTCGATGACTTCCAGCTTGTGTTTCAAACCTAACTCATAGTCATTCAGGTCATGCGCAGGTGTTACCTTCAAACAGCCCGTACCGAAATCCATCGCTACATATTCGTCTTCAATAATCGGTATGGCTCGGTTGATCAACGGAATCAACACCTTCTTTCCCTTCAGGTGTTTGTAGCGTTCATCGTTCGGGTTAATGCAAACCGCACTATCCGCCATAATGGTCTCAGGCCGTGTGGTGGCAATCGTCACAAACTCACTGCTGCCTTCAATGGCGTAGTTGATGTAGTACAACTTCGAGTTGACATCTTTGTAGTTCACCTCATCGTCTGACACGGCCGTTTTTCCTGCCGGGTCCCAGTTCACCATGCGCAGCCCGCGATAGATGTACCCTTTCTTATATAAGTCAATGAACACGTCAATCACGGCATCTGTCATGGGCGGATCCATCGTAAACTTCGTGCGCTCCCAATCACACGAGGCTCCGAGTTTTTTTAGCTGCTCTAAAATAATGCCGCCATATTTTTCTTTCCA
>JANNQG010000013.1:0-122548 GCA_031400595.1 Cyclobacteriaceae bacterium | reverse complement strand
TGGTGCCAATTGATCTAAGACTCGAATAAATTTTATCGATATTAGATACGAAACTCATTTCCCCAAATCGATCACTCACCGAATTACAAATGCTCTCTGAGTTATAGGTCCGATAGTTTAATATCATTTGTTCGATACCTTGTTGAAGGGATTTGACATTCTCCACATTTACCAAAATCCCATTACTTTCATCCACAAATTCCTCCGGACCACCACACCTGGTAGAAACTACCGGCCTTCCGGCCGCCATCGCCTCAGCCAATGCCACACAAAAAGTTTCTGAACGGCTGGCGCACACGAAAAAATGAAGTCGCGACATAAATGCCGGTACTTGACTTGGTAAAACAAGACCGTAGAAAATACATTTCTGCTCAATACCCAATTCTTTAGATAGGGCTTTATAAGATTGAAGTAACTTACCACTCCCTCCAGCATGCAAGACAAAATCAGTCCTCAAATCAGCCACCGCTCTCAAAAGAATATCTAGTCCCTTCACCGGTTGATTGAGTGTGCCTAAAAAACCAATTTGTATTATTGCCGATTGCGAAAAGGGAGCAACTTCAAATCGTTCGGTTTCAACGATGTTCGGGACAACAACAACATCTTTTTTGATGAATAGATTTACTTCATCGGCCAGCATTTTACTGACTGCCATAACCACCGAAGCCCTTTTCATTCCGAAAACGGTTAGCCATTTATGAATATAACTTCTAAAATTATTAGATGGCCTGGTATGCTCTGTCACCACAAAAGGAACTTTCAGCAATCTAGATAAACTCCACGCCCAAAAGGCCGATGGATAACCGACATGCGCATGAATTATCTCAGGTCTAAATTCCCTACCTATTTTCAAACTTGTATTTACAAGCAACCATAAATAGTTAACTTGATTGAAAATCGGAAACGACTTTTTTACCACGATTCGATATTCGTGAACATCCTGATCTGAATTTTCCTCCAATGCAATGGAAGAAAACGCGAAGTTCTCATAATCTACTACCGATGAGATCACTGAAACTGTATGATGCGCACTCAATACTTTTGCCTGACTTTTGATAAACACACCCGCACCAGGGTTTTTTTCGTTTGGATACCAGGGTGTAAGCAGAAGTATTCTCATGGCTTCAACCTATTGCGGTACAAAAATGACATTGCCGAAAGACGGCATCGCAGAACTTGAAATTAGTTTACCCATCTTATCAACAGCAAATGGAAGATAATTCATGGGTTCAAAGAAATCATAAACATCTTTCAAAGAATATCCGGCAGCCTGATAGGTAACTTCGCTCACCTCCAGCATTACGAGGGGTCGAAAACGAGCAATCACATTTTGTGCTCCTCGCAGGGCCTTCAGCTCGCTTCCCTCAATATCCATTTTTATAAAATCCAGTCGGTTTAAAGAAAGCTGATCCCATTCAACATCTAATTTTTTTAGCTCAGCTTTTACAGAACGTTGATTTTGAAGTAACCCAGGAAAAAACGTAGCCTGTCCTTCATTTTCATTTTCCCCAACAAAGTAAATCGGAAAGAAACCAACTGCATCAGAAAGCCCAAAGGGCTTGACAATTACATTTGTGAACTGATTGATCTCAATATTTTCATCGAGCATTTTTCGAAGCGCAGGAACAGGCTCAAATGCGACTACTTTTCCTTGCGTCAATCGCTTAGCCGCAAAAATGGAATACTCCCCGATATTAGCACCTATATCTAGCAGCACCATATCGTTCTTTAAAAAATCATGTAAGAAAAGTAATTCGCGATACTCATGAAAACCCGTCCAGTAAATGGATGCGCCCATGGCCTTAGACCTATCTAGCTGTAGCCTCAAGTCGGAGTCAAAATTCCGAACGATCACCATCTTCGGTTTTGCGATACTTGACTTTTTTAGAATAATAGATCGCACGATCCATTTCGAAAACGCAAAAATAACTTTCTGTAACTTATGAGGAACGGTTGCACGTATCGTGATGAGTCTTGCATTCGAAAAACGAAAAAACCAGGCAAGCCAGCTCATGAAGGCAATAACTTTTTAATTTCCAGACGATAAACCCAACCTAACATTGCGCTTGCAACCAACACGTAAAACCCATGTACCCAATACGGATAGGCAACCCCTAGCCAAGGTTCCACAACCAATATGAGCAATGCCAATAAAAGCGGAGCAACAATCATTTTAGCTATGTTGATTTTAAATACAAATTTATCCCTTACTCCCCAATACAATATAACTATCTCCGCAACATAACTGATCCATGTAGAAGCGATAGCACCATAGATACCAAATCGTTTTATGAGAATAAACATAGCCCCAACTTTAATTAGCAAAATGACTAAATAATAAATTGGCAATGGGCGTGAGTATTTGAGAGCCGCATAAGGAAAGGCTACAAACAATCTCATCGATCGAAAAAGATAGATCACTGCTGCAAAAGGCAGAATCGCAATCGCTTGTTGATAACCCGGTTTGGTAAAGACAAATTCAATAATGACAGGGAAAACAAAAATGCTAGCACTCACAAGCAACATCGCCATTGCGGTGAGTCCATGATAGTAACGATTTGTTTCAATTGTATTATGCTTCTCCTTTTGAATAGCAACTACGCCCAATACCTTCGGATAAAATGAGGAATTCAAACCAGTCAATACAAACTCAATAGCCAACATGCATTTCAAGGCGAGATCATACACACCCAACGAGCCAATGGATACAAAAAATAAAAGAAAAAACCGATCATAATAGTTAATAAACCATTGCTGCAATTGATAAATCACTGATGTATTATTAAACGAAAAAGTAGTCTTAAGCATTTGCCAATTGAAATGAAAACCAAATTGTCTGAAAATAAAACTCAGCACCCAAGCTCCTGACAGAAGCGTTGCTATTAACTTTCCTCCAATAGGTCCCCACAAACTTTCAGGAAAAATATAGAGGCCAGCAATGGTCAATCCCGCGATCAAAGAAAATGACAACACATTTGATAGCAGAAAAACGGTAGGCTTCTCCTGCGTTTGCAAAAGACTATTGTTCACTTTTAGCAATGCTTGAAAAATTCCGGTTGCCACCGACAACAGCCCGAAAGGATAAAATAGAATTTCCTCTTCTTTAAACAACGAAGTAAAAACCAAATTGCCCAAAAAGGCTAATGTCAACCCCGAGATGAGACTAAGTAACAAAATGAAAATAAAGGCAGAACTGATAAAAACACTAAGTTTTTTAGGGTCTTGCTTATAGTCATGATAGTTGATGTACAAAGAGCTGTCAAAGCTATACGTAACAAAAATTTGAACGAGCAGTGAGACGCTGAAATAAATAGAGAGTGCCCCGAAAACCTCCACCGGCAACTTGCTATAAAACGGTAATAAAATAATCGCGCTAGCCATTGGCAGGGCTCCTGCCAGTGTATATATAAATGAACTCTTTATAAATTTTTTGCTAATCAAAAGGAGTTATTTTTTCATGAGCTTAAGATACTAATAAGTTGCTGGGTTAAATGCTTTCGCGAATAAACCAAATTAGACGCGGTTGGGTTGACATCTCCCTGCGCCCAGTGTTCGTAAAATTCCTGAATCGCCAGCTTGATTCCTGAACTGTCACTTCGCTCAAAAATCTTACCGCCACCTAAATTAGATAGAATTTTTCCGGCATCTCCTTCAACTGGCCCAATGGCTAAGATAGGATTGCCTGACGCTAGGTATTCAAAAAACTTACCTGGTAAGTTACCCGGAGCAATCGATGTATGGGCAAGCACTAAAACCTGTAGGTCGGTTTCACCATAAAGATTCAGCAATTGCGCATGCGGTACCTGATCTACAAAGCGAGTGACTACCGTCAAAGTTGAATCTTCCAAGACGTAGTTCTTAAATGCCGAATTGACATTCCCAATAAATTCAACAAGGACATTTTGTTGAAATAATTCATTCTTAAGGCAAAGCGCTTTAATTGCTTCCATGACTGGCTTGGGGTCGCGAAGCTCATCCACCACTCCTATGTGCCGTATGGTAAACTTGTCTGTTTTGAGATGCACTATTCCTTTGAAATCATCTTCATCAAAACCATTGGTAATCAAATCCACTTTTCGTCCACTCAACGCTTCCAATCTTTTCACATGGTAGGGAGCAATCGTGATAATCCGATCGGCCATCGTCAAAACTTTTTTCTCCAAATTTTTGTGACGGCTCTTAGCAAATCGGGTAAGTGAAAGTGTGTCTAGTAAGTCCCACTCACTCCATGGATCACGAAAATCTGCAATCCATTTTAGGGATGGACTTTTCTCTTTTAACTTTAGTCCGATCAGGTGAATGCTGTGTGGTGGCCCAGTTGTAATTATTCGGTCAATTTGATTTGACTTAATAAGATCAGCCAAAAAAGTCACCGAAGGTTTGACCCAAAATATACGCGCATCGGGTATAAAAAAATTACCCCGAACAATTGAACTGATTTTTTGAAATAAGGATTTTTTTCCGATGGAAATAAAGTCACTCTGTTTAATTGATTTTTTCCCAACTATTTTAGAAATCTTAAAAAACAAATTGTAGGGTTCCCATATCGGAAGTTTGATTACTTCAACGGATTCAGGAATATCCTTCAGCAAAGACGTATCCTCAATGGTAAATGATGGATTTTCCGGAGTAAATACAATTGGCTCCCAACCCATTTGGCTTAAATACTTTACGAATTTTAGCCAACGTTGCACACCACTTCCCCCACTGGGAGGCCAATAATAGGTGATGATCAATACTTTATTCAAAATTCAATATTCAAAGTGTACAAACTTATCAATTTGAATTTAGAATGTCACATTTTGACCTACCTCTTCCGGTCTCATCCATCTTATCTCTTGATCCTTTTTAAACCAGGTCAATTGCCGTTTGGCATAATGCCTTGAATTCCTTTTCAACAATCGAATTGCTTCTTCGCGATCATATTTTTTCTCTAAGTGACCAAAAATCTCCTGGTAGCCAACCGTTTGTAAGGCATTTAGATGTCGTTGAGGATAGAATCTGGTCGCCTCCTCGAACAGACCTTTTTCAATCATCTGATCTATTCGTAAATCTATCCGTTGATACAATTCTTCCCTTGGAAGATCTAGTCCGATTTTAGTCACCTGAAATGGCAAGTCGATCTTCTCCTTCTTTCGAAGTTCGTGCATCGGTTGCCCCGAAGCCAAATTCAACTCCAACGCACGCATTAGTCGCTGGGGATTCCGCACATCTACCAACGCAAAATAGTCTGGGTCTACTTTTTCCACTTCGCCCTGTAGCCAGCCCAATCCTTTTTGGGTATATTTCTCAATGATCTCCTTCCTCAAACCGTCAGGTATTTCTGGCATTTCATCAAAGCCTTCCAACAATGCCTTAATATACAATCCAGATCCCCCGCACAAAATCAATGCATCCTTTTCCTCAAATAGCCGGTTAATCAACTCCATGGCATCACGTCCAAATTGCCCGGCACTGTAGGCTTCTTCTATTGACCTGAAGTTGACAAAGTGGTGCTTAATCCTTAACAGTTCGTCACCAGATGGCTTGGCAGTGCCTATATCCATCTCCCTGTAAATCTGCCTAGAGTCGGCTGAAATGATCTCTGTTTTCCAGCGCTCTGCTAAAGTGATGGCTGCGGCCGTTTTACCAACTGCCGTTGGGCCAACCAAAACAACTAGTTTCTTTCCTTCCAAGGCCGAATCTCCCATTACCAAATCTTCAAATTACTACCTATCTTGCCAACAAAATTCGCCACTACGAATGATTAAATATACAAACCAATTTTTGACCAAACTCGAAGACCTTATCGCTGAGTCGGACTACATCATGCGCTATGAAAAAGGTAACTTCAAATCAGGCTATTGCTTGTTAAAAGAGCAAAAGATTATGATTGTGAACAAGTTTTTTGCCATGGAAGGAAAAATCAATGCATTGCTCGACATTTTAAAAAATGTAGAACTTGATACTTCCAAATTCAGTGAAAAGAACATGAAATTATACAACGAGTTAACCCAGGCTGAAGTCAAGATCTGAAAAACCACGTAGAACAAATCTTGAAACTCAAATTTCTGTCAGTTTTGCATTTCTAACCTATAAACCAAATACCGATACGTGAAAATCACCTTCCTCGGTTCTGGTACTTCACAAGGTGTCCCAGTGATTGGCTGTCAATGTTCGGTTTGCCAATCCATGGACTACCGCGACAAGCGACTACGGGTTTCCATTCACATTGAAGCGGGAACAAATAGTTTTGTAATTGACACGGGTCCCGACTTCCGACAACAAATGCTTCGGGAGGGCGTTAAGAAACTGGACGCGGTCATCCTCACCCACAGTCATAAAGATCATATTGCCGGGTTAGACGATGTAAGGGCTTTCAATTACCTACAACAAAAAGATATGCCCGTGTATGGCATGAAACAAACCCTTGCTCAGGTACAAACGGAATTCTACTATGCGTTCGAGGCCACAAAATACCCGGGCACGCCTCAAATCATGTTGCACGAAATTGACGATCGGCCTTTTGATGTCCATGGAATCACTTTTACTCCGCTACCAGTGTTTCATTTAAGAATGCCCGTATTCGGTTTTAGAGTCGGCAATTTCAGTTACATCACTGATGCCAACCAAATTCCGGCATCCACCTACGAAAAATTGAAAGGAACAGAGATACTTATTCTTAATGCCCTTCAAAAAGAAAGTCATCCCTCCCATTTTACACTATCCGAATCAATCGAAGTGGCGAAAAAAATTGGCGCTCGCCAAACCTACTTCACGCATATGAGTCACAAATTAGGGTTACATAAGCTTATCGAAAAAGAACTACCCGAATCGATTACCTTGGGCTATGATGGTTTTTCTTTCACCGTTTAATTTTGCATAATAATTTCTACTTTCTAAGGCAGTTAAGCAAGGCTCTCTACCAAAAGCTGAAGGGATTTACGTTGGTTTCTTGCTTTAGCCAAAACAAAGAGGAGCTTATTTTCGAGTTCAACAATTCGACCGAATCTTTCTTTATAAAAGCAAGTCTTCAGCCAGCCTTTTGTTGTTTGTCCTTTCCGTCATCATTCAATCGTGCCAAGAAAAACAGTATTGATTTGTTTAAGGGTAGCATATTAAAAAAGGTTGAATCCATTCGGCAATTTGAAAATGAGCGGTCTTTTTTGATTGAATTTGAGGAGGGTGTATCGCTCTTGTTCAAGATGCATGGGAGTCAATCCAATATTATCCTACTTCAAAGTGGCAGCGTAAAAGAGATTTTTCGCAATCAGTTTCAAAACGATTTTGAAATTGCTCTTGCCGGGCTGAATAAAACCATTAATTGGAGTTACGAATATTTTAAACAGCATCAACACGAGTTAACTACAACTTATTTCACCTTTGGGAAATTGGTGATCCATTACCTAGAAGAAAAGTTGAAAGTCTTGCCAACGGATGACAAGAAATGGTCGTTTTTCCAAACGACAAAGAACTTACTGGAGGTTCCGCGCTATTACCTCGTCAGAAAGCAGAACAAACTTTTATTGTCGCTGATCCCGCTGGACGAAGTTATTTCGGAATTTGACAACCCTATTTCTGCGATCAATGATTTCTATTATAGCTATACCATTTCAACTTCGTTTGAAACTGAAAAGACCAAGGCGCTAAAGGCATTAAACGATCAACTTACAGGCAACACCAATTTCATCACCAAGAATGAGCAAAAAGTAAATGCGCTGATCAATGACACCCACTATCAACTCTGGGGTGATCTTGTCATGGCGCATATGCACGAAATTACGCTTGGCGCTGAAACCATCGAACTAACTAATTTTTATACGAATCAACCTGAAAAAGTAAAATTAAAACGAGATCTCAACCCACAACGCAACGCAGAGGTATTTTATCGAAAAGCAAAAAATCAGCAAATAGAAATTGCCAAGTTGAACGAATCCATACGATCAAAAAAACAGGCAAATGAGAAGATAAAAGAGTCGCTCGAAAACGTTGAGAAGGCAGAGGATATGAAGACAATAAGGCAGTTTGGAAAAGGCGAGCCTTCTTTAATTAACAAGAGTAAAACAGAGCCACTTCCTTATCATGTGTTCGAATACAAAGGCTTTCAGATTTGGGTAGGCAAAAATGCGGAGGCAAATGATCAACTAACCTTAAAGCATTCTTATAAAGAAGATCTTTGGTTGCATGCTAAAGATGTAGCAGGTTCACATGTAATTATAAAACATCAATCAGGAAAAAATTTCCCGAAAGATCTAATAGAACGCGCGGCAGAATTAGCTGCTTACAATTCCAAACGAAAAACAGATAGCCTTTGCCCGGTAGCATACACACCTAAAAAATATGTGCGCAAACGAAAAGGAGACCCAGCCGGAATGGTAGTGGTGGAGAAAGAAGCTGTGTTAATGGTTAAGCCAAAGCTATAGATGATCGTTGTTGATTACTTCGGATTGACAATAAACGAACAACGATCAACGAACAACCACTATTGCACCTCGTGCACTTTAATCATATTTGATCTGCCTCTCTCCTGAATAGGCATACTCGCCAGTACAACAAAAATATCTCCCTTCTTCACGTGGCCATCGCGCTTTAATATCTCCTCTACATCGGCAATAGTAGCATCGGTTGATGCAGCCTTGTCATAGTGATAGGCGCGAGTCGCCCAAACCAAATTCATGGTATTGATAATGGATTCGTTACTGGTGAAAGCAAATATATTGGCGTCAGGTCGATGCGAAGACGCTTTGTACGCACTGTAGCCCAACTGTGTCATACCTACAATCGCTTTCGCGTTTACGTCTTTCGCTAGTTTACAAGCCGTAAGTATTAAGCTATCGGTAAAATAAGTTGGTGATTTTGGGTCGACTTCTTTAAAATTATAAAAAATCTTTCCCTGTTTCTCTACGGAACCAATGGTTCTTACCATACTTCTAATAACTTCAATTGGATACTTTCCCGCAGCCGTCTCGGCTGATAGCATCAGTGCATCAGCACCATCCATCACGGCATTAGCCACGTCATTCGTCTCGGCACGTGTAGGGCGAGGATTCTCAATCATGCTCTCCATCATCTGCGTGGCAACTATCACTGGCTTCGCAGCTTTGTTACATTTGTCTACGAGCATCTTCTGCACCATCGGCACTTCTTCCATCCAAATCTCAACTCCGAGGTCTCCGCGTGCTACCATCACAGCATCTGTTGCAGCAATAATGGCATCAATATTTTCAAGGGCTTCGGGCTTTTCTATTTTTGCCACAATCCGAGTGGTGGATTTATGGCGATTGATTACTTCACGAAGAATTTCGATGTCGGTTGCCTTTCTCACGAAAGAGAGAGCCACCCAATCCACTTTATTCTTCAAACCAAACTCTAAATCTTCGTAGTCTTTCTCGGTAAGTGAGGGAGCACTTACTTTTGAAAACGGTAAATTAATGCCCTTCCGTGACTTTAACGGCCCTCCGTAAATCACCTTACAAACAACATCAATATCACGCACCTCTACTACCTTCAACTCAATCTTTCCATCGTCAATTAAAATCATGTCTCCGCGCTTCACATCCCTTGGCAAGCCTTCATACGAAGTACTGACCAGTTCATTATTCCCCAGCACTTCACGGGTAGTGATCACGATCTCTTGGCCAGCCACGATCTCAATCCCTGGCTGCATTTCGTTGACACGAATTTTAGGCCCTTGAAGGTCTTGTAACAAGGCTACTTGGGTACCCAATTCCACATTTAACTCTCGAACGAAATTGATAACCTTCAGGTGATCTTCATGTTTCCCATGTGAGAAATTGAGTCGAAAAACGTCCACACCCTCTTTGATCAATGCGTGAAGCATCTCTTTGTTGTTTGAAGCTGGCCCAACTGTGGCTACGATTTTTGTCTTGTTGTAAGAAATCCTTTCCATGTATATTGTTAGAAAATAAAGTAATCCTTGGCTTTCAGAGCGCCCAAAGGTATAAAAGCAACCAATTCTACGGAAGGGATCAGTCGTAAGACTTCCTGCAACCGATTGCTTTTGTCCGGATCGTCACTTTGTGTCAATAAAATGAAATCATAATGCGGAAATTCGGGCACTAGGGGTGTTTTAGACTGGTCGGATTCGAGTGGCTTGTTTCTAAACAGCTTCAGCACCGAAGCCTCGCCCGAGTAACTAAATTGGGAGAAATTTTGATCGATGCCTTTTTTAAAAGAAATACATAAATCCTTATCCTTTATTAGTTTCACATCCAGGCAATTATTGATCTCCCACGCCATCTTGTAACCTTTTAAGGGTGAAATAATGCCTAGCAGGTCAAAATCATAAGAATAGCTTATTTCAAGCGTCTTTTTCTTCATTTTTTAAAAGTCCATAAAAGTAACGGGTATTGATGAACGTGGCTAAATGTTTGTCAATATTGGGTTAAATCTCTTTATTTGCACCTGATTTTTGAATCCTTAAACCTTATTATCATGTCCGAAATCGCACAAAAAGTAAAACAAATCATCATCGACAAGTTGGGTGTTGAAGAATCTGAAGTAACTCCTGAGGCTAGCTTTACCAACGATTTGGGAGCTGATTCATTAGACACTGTTGAGTTGATCATGGAATTTGAAAAAGAATTCAATATCTCGATTCCAGATGATCAGGCTGAAAACATTGCTACTGTTGGTCAGGCGATCTCCTATTTGGAAGAAAACGCAAAAAAATAATTTTGCTTTAGGTCGTCTACGATCATAAATCAACTATGACTTTTAAAAGAGTTGTTATTACAGGGGCAGGTGCGCTTACTCCGATCGGAAATACACTTCGTGAATATTGGGATGGGTTATCTCAAGGAAAAAGTGGCGCTGCCCCTATTACTAAGTTTGACACGACTCTTTTTAAAACCAAATTCGCTTGTGAGGTAAAGGGGTTTGATCCAACTGTCCTCATGGAACGGAAGGAAGCAAGAAAATTAGATCCATTTGCGCAGTATGCGATGGCCGTTGCTGATGAAGCTATCCTTGACTCAAAGCTACCACTTGATAAAATCAACAAAGACCGCGTAGGAGTTATTTGGGGCTCCGGAATTGGTGGCTTGTTCACTTTTCAGGAAGAAATGAGAACGTTTGCTGCAGGTGATGGAACACCTCGCTTCAATCCTTTCTTTATTCCAAAGATGATCCCAGATCTAAGTGCGGGACATATCTCTATTAAGTACGGTTTTCACGGGCCCAATTATGTTACTGTTTCAGCCTGCGCGTCATCTACAAATGCTATATATGATGCGTACACTTATGTAAAATTAGGGAAGGCAGATGTTATCGTTTCTGGTGGCTCAGAGGCGGCCGTTTGCATTGCAGGAGTAGGTGGATTTAACGCCCTAAAAGCTCTTTCAGAGAGAAATGACTCACCGGAAACAGCTTCACGACCCTACGACAAGGACAGAGATGGATTTGTCTTAGGCGAAGGAGCGGGTGCGCTGATTCTCGAAGAATATGAACATGCAAAAAGGCGGGGCGCTAGAATTTATGGCGAAATTATCGGGGGAGGAATGTCAGCCGATGCATACCATATCACTGCCCCTCATCCAGAGGGTACCGGCATTATCAAGGTAATGCAATACGCGTTAGAAGAAGCTGGTATCAAGCCGGAGGAAGTAGATTATATCAACACGCACGGAACATCCACACCTTTAGGAGATATCGGTGAGATCAAAGCAATACAGCGGGTATTTGGAGACCATGCCTACCAAATGAATATAAGCTCCACTAAGTCAATGACGGGTCATTTATTGGGGGCTGCTGGAGCCATCGAAGTAATTGCTTGTTTACTCGCTCTCGAAGAGGGAATCGTACCACCCACCATCAATCATTTTACGGACGATGACGAGCTCGATCCAAGATTGAATTTGACATTCAATAAAGCACAAAAGAAAAACGTGAAAGTGGCCTTGAGTAACACATTTGGCTTCGGTGGTCACAATGCGTCTGTCATTATCCGGAAAGTTGAGTAAGGTTTACCCGTGTGGAATTTACTCACTCTCACCAAGGCCAATTCTAAAGAAGACAAAAAACTAATTACCGCAGTCAAAACCATTGCGGGATTCCCTCCTACCAATCTGGCGCTGTACCGGTTAGCGACACTACACAGTTCCAAATCCAAAGAAACAGTCGGCTTTCGTGAATCTAATGAACGGCTCGAATATTTAGGAGATGCGATTTTAGGCGCTGCGGTTGCCGATTACTTATTCAAAAAGTACCCTTTTAAAGACGAGGGATTTCTTACAGAAATTCGCTCTCGAATTGTCAATCGTGAATCATTAAACAATCTGGCCCGAAAAGTAGGCATCGGTTCAATCGTTCGATTTGACCAACGTAACACACAACTTCAACATGTCATCCTCGGTAATACTCTTGAAGCACTTGTGGGCGCCATCTACCTCGACAAGGGTTACTTGAAAACAAAAAAATTCGTCATCGACAAATTGATACAACCCTATTTCAATTTAGAAACGGTGGTGAGCGTAAACACCAATCACAAAAGCAAGTTGATCGAGTGGGCACAGCGCCAAGGGAAGGAAATTCGATTCGATTTGGTAGAATCTAAATTAACGGGACGCAACCACAAAGAATTTTCGATTCAAGTCATTATCAGCGAGCAACCTTTTGGCCTTGGACATGGTTTTAATAAAAAGAAAGCAGAGCAGAGCGCAGCCGAGAAGACGTGCGTGATGCTTGAAATCTAGTTGTTCGTAGTTTGGATTGATCCAACGACAAACCATCAACGAGTGACCATCAACCAGCGAAAATGGATAGAGTTTTAAAAATAGGAGGCGCCACGGTCAATCAAACTCCCTTCGACTGGGAAAGCAATGTAGCTAACATACTTTCCGCCATTGAAGAGGCAAAAAAGCAGGGCGTTGCCATTCTTTGCCTGCCCGAACTCTGCCTTACCGGGTATGGTTGCGAAGATGTCTTTTTGAGTGACTGGCTTTCCGCCAAAGCATGGAAACACCTGCAAGAAATTATTCCTCATTGTGAATCCATTACTACCAGTGTGGGGTTACCCATTCGATTTGGAGGTGTTACCTACAATGGAGCTTGTGTGATCTCAGACCGAAAAATTCTTGGTATCACCCTTAAACAAAATTTGGCGCGCGATGGAGTACATTACGAGCCGCGATGGTTTGATGCGTGGCCGTCTGGATCAGTAAAGGAAATTGAAATAGAAGGTCAACTGATTCGAGTGGGCGATTTAATCTACGAAACAAAAGGAATCAAGTTCGGATTTGAAATATGTGAGGATGCCTGGCGCAAGGAAAAAAGATCAGGTTACAAATTGCGGGAAAGAGGGGTAGATTTGATCTTGAACCCTAGCGCAAGCCATTTTGCGATGGGCAAAAGCGTCCTTCGAGAAAATGAGGTGGCCATCGATGGCTCAAAAATCTTTAACTGTGCTTACGTGTTCACAAATCTACTGGGAAACGAAGCAGGTCGAATGATTTATGATGGAGATATTATTTTTGCGCAGCATGGAAAGCTGTTAAAAATTAATGATCGCCTTTCGTTAAAGCCGTTCAACGTTCAAGTTTGCGAAATTAATTTTGATCAACCGGAATTATCCAAAGTACATACCAACACCGACAACAAGAAGGCTAATGAAGAATTGGCACGCGCTACTTCATTGGCATTATTTGACTATCTGCGAAAAAGCAAAGCCAAGGGCTTTGTGCTCAGCCTTAGTGGCGGAGCCGATTCTTCCCTCTGTGCGGTACTAGTTAGTGAGATGGTGCGAAGAACTTCAAGTGAACTGGGTTGGGAAAAATTTAATAAAGCAGTGGGACTAGTGGGCGTAACTGACACAAAGTCGGCCATGAATAAGCTCCTTACAACTGCTTATCAAGGAACTAAAAATTCCTCCGATACAACACTCACCGCGGCTCGTGAGTTGGCAAGTTCGATTGGAGCTGACTTCCATTCGTGGTTGATCGATGCCGAAGTTGAATCTTATGAAGGCAAGATCGAAACCTTATTGGGCCGGGAGCTAAGCTGGGAAAACGATGATATTGCTAAGCAAAACATCCAGGCTCGATCACGGTCGCCCATCATTTGGCTGTTGGCTAACATCAAACAATCCATTCTACTTACTACGTCCAATCGGAGCGAAGGGGACGTAGGTTATGCAACGATGGATGGAGATACCAGCGGTAGCCTAGCTCCTATTGCTGGGTTAGACAAACCATTTGTTATCCAATGGTTAAAGTGGGCAGAAAAAGAGTTGGGTTACACAGCGCTGTCTTACGTCAACCAACTGCAACCGACTGCAGAGTTACGTCCTCAGGAAAGAACACAGACGGATGAAAAGGATTTGATGCCCTATTCTATTCTTGCAGCAATTGAAACGCTTGCCATTCAAGAACGAAAACCACCCCTTGAAGTTTATGCCATTTTATCCAAGGGAAAGGCAGATCAGCAGCTGAAAGAGCATATCAAGAAATTCTTCCGCCTTTGGTCTGCCAATCAATGGAAACGCGAGCGCTTAGCACCCTCCTTTCATTTAGACGACATTAACGTAGATCCGAGAAGCTGGTGCCGCTTCCCAATTCTTTCCGGTGGGTTTGCTGAAGAGTTAAAAGAACTAGATAATGTTTAGTTAACGTCAATCCTGCAAGTCGCGGGTTGATCATTCGCCATTAGTAGCTATCTTTGACGATATTTTTTTAATTAAACGAACGGCCAAAATCAACGTCTAACAGCTTACTATGATTAGTTATATTATTTGGAATGGCAGCCCTGAGATATTCTCCTTTAGCTTTTTTTCTCTTTTTGATTTTACACTTCGGTATTACGGCCTCTTATTCGCTCTTGGTTTTTTGATTACCCAACAAATTCTTTACTACATACATAAAAAGGAGGGTAAACCTGAAAAAGATGTGGACACGCTAACAGTCTATCTGATAGTTGCGACAATTGTCGGAGCCCGATTGGGTCACGTCATTTTTTATGAGCCAGAGATGCTATGGACCAATCCACTCGGTGTAATTCTTCCATTTCAGCTTTCCCCATTCCGCATGACGGGCTTTACAGGATTAGCCAGTCATGGTGGCGCTATTGCCATCCTCATTGCGCTGTGGTTGTATAGCCGCAAAAAAAATCCCAATCAGAATTATCTTCAGGTTTTAGATCGTATTGTTATTCTTGTTTGTTTGGTAGCGTTCCTGATCAGGGTGGGAAACTATTTCAATTCAGAGATCATTGGGAAACCAACCGATAGTGCGCTCGGAGTTGTATTTTTCAACCCTGTTGCTGAACGTATTATGTTTGATCAAGATGGCAGCAACCCAGTGGCGAAATTGGAAGTCGAAAAAGACGCTACTCGCTCCAAAAGCGAAAATGGCCGTGTTCCCATCAATCTCTATCTATTTTTCAAACCCGGCATTACTGAAACCCAGGCGAATGAATTTATTCTTGGACGAGTTAGAAATCAACTTGAATTTCAGAACGAGTTTGTTGACGAGCGTTCACCGATGCTGAATTATCAAATGTCATTAGAATCTTCTGGCACGTATGCCGGAAAAGTTAGCACCATGGGAATTGCCCGCCATCCTGCACAGTTATATGAGGCCATTTCCTATTTCCTTCTTTTTATTATTCTGTTATGGTACTGGTCAAAGCACAAGCTCAACTTGCCAGAGGGGCGAATATTTGGGATATTTCTCGTTACACTATGGGGACTTCGTTTCGTATATGAATTCTTAAAAGAAAATCAAGTGGATTTTGAGAACCATCTTTCTTTGAACATGGGTCAAATTCTAAGCATTCCATTGATTCTGACTGGCATCGTGATACTCATCCGATCATTTAGAATCCATAGAACCGCTTCGTAAACCCACCTCTTGATTTGTTGACTGAAGAACCGTGTTGAAATTCGAAGCAAAGTTATTTTTAGTTGTTGGCCTTCTCAGTATTTGCTACGGTGTAGCTTTTTCCCGTCCAGTCGAGACGTTACAGCCTGACACGCTGGCCAGAATAACAATCGATTCAGCAAGACTGGTCACCATCAATCGAATTTTGATCATCGGGAATAAACGGACACGCGATCAGATTATTTCGCGCGAACTTTCACTGAAAACGAGTGACACCATTCGTTTTTACAAGCTACCAGAAATACTTGCCTTAGATAAACGAAAAATCTACAATCTGCGATTGTTCAACACAGTCACCATTCGCAGCTTAGAAATGTCTTACAATACAATCGATCTACTAGTAGAAGTTGACGAACGTTGGTATACATGGCCTATTCCTATTTTTGAATTGTCGGATCGGAATTTCAACGAGTGGTGGCAAAACTATAACCACGACTTTGGCCGCGTGAATTATGGTCTGCGGCTAGAGCAATACAATTGCAGAGGCCGAAATGAAACACTAAAACTAACAGCACAATTCGGCTTTGCTCAACGTTATGAACTTAGCTATGTTATACCCTATCTCGACAAAAGACAGAAGCAGGGACTAATTCTTAATTTCGAATTTGGCGCGCTGCGAAACCTGGCAGCTCAAACAGTAGACCACAAAATTAGATTCCTTCCTTCGGATTCAACAGCTTTATTTGACGGCAAACCTATCCTTCGAAATTCAATCCAAGCGCAAGCGACATACACCTATCGAAAGTCTTTTTTTGAAACGCATTCATTTTCTGTTGGCTATCGAGCCAATGATATTTTCGATCAGGTCGCAGTATACAATCCAAATTATTTTAACAACACAACAAATAAGCAGAAGTATACAATGCTCTCTTACACCTTTCGGTCGGAGCATCGAGATGTGGTTATGTATCCACTAAATGGCTATCAATTCTCTGCACATATTCAAAAGAATGGCCTTGGGTGGGAAGGCGATGTCAATCAATGGATACTTAACCTTACTCATGCATACCACCATGATTTAAAAAAAGGGTACAACCTGTCCAACTTTTGTTCGCTGTACCTAAGTGATCCAATGCGCCAGCCATACAACCTCCTAGGTGCCCTTGGCTACCAGCGACAAATTGTAAGGGGGTATGAGGTTTATGTCATTGAAGGTCCAAAGTTTTTTGTCAACAAAACTACGTTCAAAAAGAGAATCTACTCCAGCGCTAGCAGATGGGAAAATATGCCCCTCGAGCAATTTAAGCATGTACCCTTTGCTATTTTCTGGAAGGCTTTTGCCGACTTTGGCTATGTTCAGAATTATATCAACTATGAAGAAAAAAGCCAGAACACACGCCTAAGTGGCAAACTACTGGCGGGTGCCGGAACCGGTATAGATATTGTTTTACCCTATGACGTAGTTTTTCGCCTAGAGTACACCTTTACCCGCGAAGCAACTCAAGGATTCTTCTTCAATTTGAAAAAAGATTTTTAGAGAATTCATATATTTAGTCTGATATCACAATCAGATTGAGAGTCGCCATCTTTTTTTTGATTTTTTGCTGTCTAACTGACCAGTCGAATGGCCAAAGTGTTTCCACGTTGATGGGAGCCACGCAGGCGGGCATGGGTCATGCGTCTTCTACATCTAAGGATGAATGGGCGCTCTTTAACAACATTGGCGCGCTCGGAAAGATCCAACAACCAAGTGCTGCGTTTGCGTATGAAGCGGTTCCTGCTTTAGACGGAGCCAATCGGATGGCAGCCGTCTACAATCTTCCCTTGCATTGGGCGAGCATTGGACTGGGTGCCTTTCGGTTTGGTGATGCGATCTATAGCGAACAGATTATTTCGCTAGGAATTGGAAATCAATTCGGGATCACTTCTCTTGGTATCAAACTTAATTACATCCAATACCGAGCGGAAGGATTTGGTGTACAAAACACCATGAGCATTGACTTTGGTGGTATCACGCAACTGACTGACCAGATTAGTATTGGCGCGTATATCAATAATTTAACACTGTCTTCGTTGCAGACTCGCGATGGAGACAATCTGCCAACCCGATTGGTAGTGGGTATTGGCTTGAAGCCAAGTGAAAAGGTTTTTGTTACTATCGAGCTAGAAAAAGATGTCGACTACAAACCCACTTGGCGAACGGGTCTTGAATATTCTGTTTACAAAAATCTGTTTTTTAGAACTGGTTATTCAGTAAATCCACAAGCAGGCTTCTTTGGGTTAGGATTCCACAAAAGCAAATTAAAAATAGACTATGCCATTCGTTTTGGTCAGTTGTCAGGGGCAGCCCACCAAGCTTCCGCTACGTATTTGATTGCCCCAAAGAACAAAAAATGAAAAGTGGCATTTTCTTCATCGGTTTGTGTTTGGTCATTGTAGCAACGTCATATTCACAAGACTATCCGCGCAAGGAGTTTGATCCGTCCTCGCTGGTAGATGAAATTTTTGCAACTCAGGATTTAGATATTAACTATCAAGATCTTTACGAGAATTATCTGCAGCTCATCTCTAACCCAATAGACTTAAATCAAATTACCAAAGAACAACTAGCCTCGTTCTATTTGCTAAGCCCAAATCAAATCAATTCCTTTATCGGCTATCGTGAGAAAGCAGGTCAACTTCTTTCTATATACGAACTCCAGAACATTGAGGGATTTACGCGAGAAGTCTTTTTAAAACTAGCGCCCTTTGTAAAAATCAATGAATCTGGTTCGATGTTAGACAAAAGCATTTTTCAGCGCATAGGTTCTGAGAAAAACAATTACCTCTTGCTTCGCTATGCTCAAACTCTTGAAGAACAACGTGGCTATGCAAACGATACCGACAGTAGTCGCAGATACTCTGGTTCGCCAGGAAACTTCTACGTACGGCTTCGCACTAGTAAACCTGGCGATTTTAGCTTGGGGTTTACGGTAGAAAAAGATGCCGGAGAAAACATCAGTTGGAATCCCTCAAAAAAATATTATGGTTTTGACTACATTTCGTTTCATGCCCAAATAGTTAATAAACAGAAAATAAAAAACCTCATAGTAGGCGACTACCAAGCGCAATTTGGCCAAGGCATCGCGCTGGGATCAGTATTTGGAATTGGAAAGAATGGGGAGGCCGTTACGACTGTTCGCAGAAGCAATTTAGGATTCCTTCCCTACACGTCCATTTATGAAGCCGGTTATTTTCGAGGGGTTGCATTGACCTATGAGCCCGTTAAGAATTTCACCCTTCATACCATGCTGTCTTCGCGTGGCCGCGATGGAAACTTGCAAGACACAACTCAAAATACATTGTCGTCATTTAACTTTTCAGGGTTTCACCGAACCCCCTCCGAACTTGCAAACCGAAATAGTTTGACAGAAAACAACCTTGCGGTAGTAGCCAACTACAAAAATAAATCACTCGATGCAGGTATGATTTTTCACACTACTCAGTTTAGTATTCCTATTTTCAGAAAAGAAAATCAATACAATCGATTTGCTTTCAAAGGAAGTGATAATACAAATGTCGGAGCGTTTCTAAACTACTCAATTAATAATGTGTCCATATTTAGTGAGTTTGTGCAAACCCTCCAACAAGGGCAAGCATTTGTAGCGGGAGTCTTGGCAAGTTTAACTCCGAAACTGGATATCTCATTCCTCTATCGAAAATTTGATCGTAACTTTTACAGCTTTTACAGTAACGCATTGGCTGAAAACTCAATCGCCCAAAATGAGTCGGGTTTTTATTGGGGTTGGAAATATTCCTTTAACAAGAAATATTCCCTGGCTGGATATGTAGACCTCTATCAATTTCCTTGGTTAAAATTCCGGAGCTATTCACCTTCTGATGGAAGTGAATGGCTAATTCGATTCAACTACAAACCCACCAAAACTATTTCAATCTTTCTACAGGTAAGGGAAGAAATAAAGCAACGCAATACTAGTGCGGATGTGAATTTGTATTTAACAGACCTCGGTATCAAAAGAAACTATTGGATCAACCTCGACTATAGTGCCACGCCCTATCTGAGCTTTAAAAGCAGGGCACAGTTCAGCACGTTTAATTTCTCTTGGAAAAGCACGCAAGGTGTTGCGGTCATGCAGGACGCATCTCTAGACTGGCGAAAATTCTCAATCTCAGGTCGATATGTTTTGTTTGATACGGACGACTTTGATAATCGGCTTTACGTATATGAGAAAGATGTTTGGCTTGCCTTTACGTTTCCAGCTTATAGTGGTCGTGGAGTTCGGCATTTTCTACTGGTTCAATATCGGCTCTCGGAAAAAATTGACTTTTGGGTTCGTTGGGCGCAAACACGCTTTACAGATCAGGATATTGTTGGTTCAAGTGGGGAAGCAATTCTTGGAAATACGCGAAACGATGTTAGATTTCAGGTCAGGATGAGATTTTAGAAAACCGTTGGATTCAACCATGAACAAATTAATTATCGACTATGCACGCTGTTAAACTCGTAAGCCCTGGAGTATTGGTTATGCTTTGTATTGGTCTCTTTGCCTTTATCTTAGTTTTCAGAGCCATTTTCAACAACAAAAGGCGCGATTAGCATACCCTTGAATAGAATATCACCTGCCCGAACGGCAATTTGTCGCACTCTTAGTATCTTTATCGAAACAACCACCCATTGTATGAATACAGTAATGCAACTTTCAGCTCAAGTAAACCCACTTATGAAAAGAATCAATTCTTTGTTTGTAATCATTTTGATGACGCTGCTATTCTTATCGATAGCCTCTTTTACCTTCTCGCAAACAACCAAGAAAACACTCGAACTGCCGGAGTTCAAGAGTATTTATGTAAATTCTAACTACACGGTATACCTCAAGCAAACAAACAAACAAGAGGTAAACGTTGAGGCCTTGACAGAGATCTACGAACTAACAACCATAAAAGTAGAAAATGGTGTATTGATGATTAACGTAGAAAGAAAACCCGATACGCCAAACAAAAGCATTTGGGCAAAAATTGATGATATTAAATTGAAGCCGACTATGAAGTTGATGGTGAGCGTCAAGAACGTCTCCGAATTGCAAGTGAATGGAAGTGGTAAAATTATTTCCGAAAATTCCATTGCTTCCGATTACTTAAGTCTTGGAGTGGCTGGAAGTGGCACGATCGATCTGGATATCAAAGGAAATAATCTGAAGACAGAAGTGAGCGGATCAGGAGTCGTGGCTTTGAAAGGCTATGCTACGGCCAACGACATCTCAATGAGCGGAAGCGGAAGCGTAGATGCTTTTGCTTGCGAACTTGAAAGCGCCAAAGTGAAAATGAGCGGATCCGGGAACTGTGATTTAACCGTCTCCAATAGCTTAGACGCGACCGTACTTGGCAGTGGAGTTCTTAAACACAAGGGAAACACCAAAAACTTAACGAAGAAGGTGTATGGATCGGGTGCCGTGGATAGAGCCTATTAGCCGAGCCTATTGACCGATCGGCTCTTACGCCTACCAGCCGATACCATAGTCTTCTCCGTGATTGCTGCTTCCTCCCCAGAAGCTGCCGTGTTTCCAATCAAACCAAATAGCATTGATTGGTCCACTTGTTCGTTCTTGGTAAGAAAGTTTGTACCCCATTCGAGACAAGTCCTTTCTTACCCACGCGGGCATTGCATTGTTCAACGTTAATCCACCCGGCACTTTTTCATGATCTCCAAAGCTGGAGTACATCTGGAGTGTTTTGAAGCTGGGTGCTTCACAGGCTTCTTGAACGGTCATTCCAAACTCAACGATGTTCAGAAAAAACTGAATGAGTAGTTGATCTTGTTCATCACCAGCTTGCTTGGCAAATGATAAAAATGGCTTTCCATCTTTAAGCGCTAAACTGGGTGTCAAGGTAACACGTGGTCGCTTGCCCGGTTCGACAACATTAAACGGATTCTCTTTGGCGTCTAACACGAATGACTGCATCCGCTGGCTCATTCCTACGCCTGTATTTCCCGCGATACACGCAGGTACCCAACCGCCACTCGGTGTAATGGATACCACCCAGCCTTCTTTGTCTGCCGCCTCTACTGAGGTGGTTCCTGCTGTAAAAGATTCCAAATACTTTTCATCAAGTGGATTGACTGGGTTCAAGTTAAGTGCCTGGCTCTTGCCCCACTTTGAAAGTAAATCCTGATAAGGATTTTGCTTTCCCTCCAGTAAATAGGGGTCTCCGGGGCCAATCTTTGGATCATTCATGTCTGAGTTGATTAACTTCATCCGTTCCTTTGCATATTCTTTGGAAAGGAGTCCTTTCATCGGTTCCTCCGGTGCAAATGCAGGATCCCCATAATAAAAGTCACGATCTGCGAACGCAAGATTCATTGCCTGATAAACCGTGTGAATGTATTTCGTTGAATTATAACCCATGCCTTTCAAATCGTAATTTTCTAGAATATTGAGGGTCTGTAACATGGCCGGGCCTTGCGTCCATTGTTGACATTTATACACCTCAATGCCGCGGTAATTGGTCATTAAAGGTTCCTCGATCTTCACTTTCCAATTTGCCAGATCAGCTTCAGTGAATAAGCCACCCTGCTCTTGACTACCCCTTACGATCTCCTTGGCAATATCACCCCTATAAAATCGATCATAGGCCGCATAGATAGCAGCCTTCCTATCCTTTCCCTTTTTCAAAGCCACCTGCTCTGCTTCAACTAGTTTTTGAAGAGTAGTCAGGAGATCCTTCTGTACAAATATTTCTCCTGCATCCGGTGCTTCCCGCTTTTCGCCTAAATGAGTGAGAAAAACTTTTTTAGAATAAGGCCACTTCTTTATTTCTTCCTTACCCCGCTCAATTGAGTTGGCAGTTTGGGCTTCGATGGGATACCCTTCAGCCAGTTGCATGGCTGGCGCAAGAACCTCTTTAAGGCTCATGGTGCCATACTCCGCCAACATAGTCAACAACCCACCTGCTGTACCAGGTGTCACCGCAGCCAACGGCCCGAACTCGGGCGGATACTTCATCCCTTTTCCTTTGAAAAAATCTGCGGTAGCTCCAGTGGGCGCAACGCCTAGTGCGTTGATGGCAATTACTTTTTTTGTTTTAGGATTGTATATCAACGCCTGGGTCTCTCCACCCCAGCTTAGCACATCCCACATCGTGCACGTAGCTGCTAACATGGCACATGAGGCATCAACAGCGTTACCCCCTTTATTAAAAATCATCGCGCCTGCTGTAGCAGCCAGTGGCTTTCCAGTGAGCGCCATCCAATGTTTACCATGCAATGGTGGCTTTTGAGTATTGACTGGAAGATTATTAAATGACTGGCCCATCAATCCATTTGCCAGGGCAACCGACAATATTAAAAGCAGTTTTATTTTCATATTTTTAGCAATCTGTATATGATAGTGGGTGACAATGTAATTGATATTTCAGATTCTGAAAAACAAATGATCAACGAACGGATCAGGCGATCCACCAAAGGAAAGTTATGAACCAACACGAACAACTTATTGAAAAGTTTTACACCGCATTTCAACAAAAAGACTGGCAAACAATGCAAAGCTGTTATCACGAAGAGGTGACTTTCAGCGACCCGGCCTTTCAAAACTTAAAGGGAAAAGAAGCCAAAGCGATGTGGCACATGTTAGCCATTAGTGCCAAGAATTTCTCCCTTACCTTCAACCAAGTCAAGGCTGATGATCAAAAAGGCTCCTGCCATTGGGAAGCCACCTATTCTTTCTCGCGTACAGGTCGAAAAGTGCTCAATAAGATTGACGCCAACTTTGAATTCAAAGAAGGGCTGATTTTAAGGCATATTGACCATTTTGACTTTTGGAAATGGACGAGAATGGCGTTAGGAGCACCCGGAATACTCCTTGGTTGGTCTCCGTTACTTCAAAATAAAGTCAGGGCGACTGCTATGACAGGTTTAAAGAAATTTATGGCCGAAAATGCCATCTACCAATAGAAGCTTGTCAATCTCAACCCATAAAACAGCCCGATTTGCTTTTGTTTTGAATAAATAGCTATATTTGAGAGTTAATGAAGTAAACCTACCAGAAAGTATCCCACCTAGTGAGTGCATTGTCGGTTCGGCCTTATTGATTTAGCAACAACATTTTATCACTTAATTTCAAAAACACAAATGAACATTTATGTAGCCAACATTCCCTGGAAGGCAACCGAGGAACAAATGAAGCAGTTATTCTCCGAGTACGGTGAAGTAAGCTCTGCGAAGATTATCATGGACAAAGTAACACAGCGTAGCCGTGGCTTTGGATTCGTAGAAATGGCTGACGACACAGCCGGAAAAAATGCTATCAATGAACTCAACGGTGCTGATTTCATGGGCAAAAACCTAGTGGTTAACGAGGCTCGCCCACGCGAAGAAGGTAGTGGTGGTGGCCGCGGTGGCAACCGTGGTGGCGGTGGCGGTGGTTTCCGCAGGGGCGATTTCAACAGAGATTATTAATCGACTTGAAATAAGAACTTTGATGCCACGCCAAAAGCGTGGCATTTTTTATTGTATCATTTTGGAGTAAGTGACATCATCCATTGTATCGAATGACAAATCAATCAAAGTCGAACCGCCTGATACACTCTACCTCTCCGTACCTGCGACAGCATGCCAGTAATCCTGTGGATTGGTTTGAGTGGAGTGAAGAAGCGCTCGAAAAAGCAAAAAAAGAAGATAAGCCGATTCTTCTAAGCATCGGATATTCATCCTGTCATTGGTGCCATGTGATGGCTCACCAAAGCTTTGAGAATGAAGACATCGCTCAGTTGATGAACGAGCATTTCGTATGCATCAAATTAGATCGGGAAGAGCGCCCCGACATTGACCAAATCTATATGGAAGCCGTTCAGGCCATGAATCAAAATGGTGGCTGGCCACTAAATGTTTTTTTGACACCCGAGCAGAAACCATTTTTCGGTGGCACTTACTTTCCGCCAAAGAATTGGGCACAATTGCTACTCCAAATCACCAAAGCATTCAAAGAAAAAAGAAATGAAATTGAAGCATCCGCCAATGACCTAAAAAACCATTTGGGTATTTCCGATCTGCAACGGTTTAAAAATCAAGAGAACAATGCCACGATCTCACGCGAGATGTTGGATAAGATGTTTCGCACACTGGACAGTCGTTTCGATTATACGTCTGGAGGAATTGAAAAAGCACCGAAGTTTGTGATGCCTTCCATTTGGCTTTTTCTCACGCGCTACTACGAGATAAGCAAAAACAAGAAAGCCCTTGACATGCTTCACCTAACGCTGCAAAAGGTAGCTGCAGGTGGCATCTACGACCAAATTGGTGGAGGCTTTGCGCGATACTCGGTAGATGGCGAATGGTTTGCCCCTCACTTTGAAAAAATGCTTTATGACAATGCGCAACTAGTGAGTTTATACTCTGAAGCCTACAGCTTGACAAAGGAAAAACTTTACAGGACGGTGGTATATGAAACAGTCCATTGGCTGGAGCGAGAGATGACCCACCCACAAGGTGGGTTTTATTCAGCCTTAGACGCGGACAGTGAAGGAGAAGAAGGTAAATTCTATGTTTGGACTTATGACGAAATCTCGACCCTACTGGGTTCGGAAGCAGAAGCGGTGATCGATTATTTTGGTGTTACGCCAGAAGGAAATTGGGAAAACGGGAAAAATATTTTAAAAAGACAGAGTGAACATGAAACCAACGAAAAATTAGCCGAGGGCGTTAAAATACTTCTTGGTGCCAGAAACACGCGTATCAAACCAGGCCTTGACGACAAGATACTCACCGGCTGGAATGCGTTGACCATCCAAGGACTAGCTGATGCCTACAAAGCATTTGGCGATACTTACTTCTTGACGTTGGCAGAAAAAGCGATTAGGTTCATTGAGACTTACTTGATCAATGGGAATAGAATTTACCGGTCATACAAAGACAAATGCTCAACTACCATAGGGTTTCTTGACGATTATGCTTTCTTGATTCAAGCATATACTTCTTTGTATCGGGTAACATTTAACGAGAATTATCTCAGACAGGCAGAGCGCTGGTGTGAAATTACGATCACTGATTTTTTTGATCAGGCAGAAAACTATTTCCACTTCAACAGCAACCTAGCCGAACAACTCATAGCCAGGAAAAAAGAAATTTTCGACAATGTTACCCCCTCCTCCAATGCAGTCATGGCAAGAAATTTATTCAAATTGGGTATTCTACTAGACAAGTCAGCTTGGCAAGATTTGGCAAGAGCGATGGTCGTACGTCTATCAACAATTATCGAATCTGAGCCAATCTATATGTGTCACTGGGCTGTAGTGGCAACAGAAATTTCAACCCCACCTGTTGAAGTGGTAATAGTCGGACCCAACGTTGAGCAAACGCGGAATGAACTACAAAAGCAATATCTGCCTTTTATCAATTTTGCAGGAACCAGAGATAAAAGCGATTTACCTTTGTTTATCGGTAGGCAGGCTTCTGATGAAAAAACAAAAATCTATGTTTGTCAAAATAACACCTGCCAGCTACCAGTAGAATCTGTAGAAGAGGCATTAGCCCAAGTAAAAGCTCTTTAAAAGATGTTAGGTGTTGATATCTTTATCCAGAAACACACTCATCTGAAAGGCCATTCCTTAGGATTGCTGACCAACCATGCCACGCTTTCCAAGACCTGCTACCCGATCGCACATGAACTTCTACGCCAAGGTTTCTCAATCAAAAAACTATTTTCTCCTGAACATGGAATTCAATCTCAAGGAGAAGACGGAGTGGCTCAGCATACCACACAGGATACTTATACAAAACTTCCGATCACAAGTTTGTACGGAGAGCGTATGAGGCCTAACCCCAGCGACCTGGAGGAAATTGATATTGTACTAATCGACCTGCCCAATATTGGCTGCCGCTTCTACACGTATTGGTGGACAATTACGCTCATGCTGGAAGCTTGTGCAGCAAGTGGTAAGAAAATAGTTCTGTTAGACAGACCTAACATGAGCCAACGCAGTCTTGACAGTATTGAAGGACCTATGTTGGAGCATGACTGTCAATCTTTTCTCGGACGTTGGCCGATGCCACTTACCTTTTCACAATCTTTTGGAGAGTTGACCCGTTGGTTCATTTATGAAAGGCAACTAGACATTGATTGTGAAGTTGTTCCTTTTAAAGACGACATGGAGCTGCCATTTATCCCTCCTTCCCCATCGATGAATGATATCCAAGCCGTTTGGCTCTACCCTTGTACAGGTTTATTTGAAGGCTTGAATTTAAATACTGGAAGAGGAACTTCATTCCCATTCCGGGTGATCGGTGCGCCTTGGCTTGATGCGATCCATCTCCACCACGATTTCAAGAATAACAAATTTGAACGTGTAGAAACTTTCCCCTACTCTTATCAACCGATGTGGAGTACCTACGCGAACCAAATTTGCCACGGTTTGTATTTTAGTGTTACCAATCACAAAATATTCAGTCCTGTCAGAGCCTCCCTTTGGTTAATGAACTATCTGTCTGTTCATTATTCAAATCATTTGAAGCCGGCCACATACAAAACAGTTGCCAATCCAAGAGGCGAAAAACACTTGGACCTTCTACTTGGAATCCCAAACGCATACACTCGGTTTTGTACAGGGAAATCACTTGACAATTCCTCGATAGTCAAATTGACGAACGCAGAAGAATGGTGCATGAATGTGGATGCTTTCCTGGCAACCACGAAATAGGTATCGATCAAAATAAAGTGATAGTTTTGTTGATAGAACACATACGATCAGCTCTACGTAATGACAAGTGGTGAATTAGCATTCGAAGAACCATCGACACTTTTTGCCGACCTGATTATACCTGTCCCGATTCCTCGTCTTTTTACGTACCGAATTCCAAAGACGCTGAACGAAAAAATTAGAACCGGCCAGCGGGTAATTGTTCCTTTCGGCAAAAAGAAAATAGTTACAGGTATCATTTTTTCTGTTCACGAGAATCCTCCGAAAGACTATGAGGCAAAGTCAATACTCGAGCTCCTTGACGAAAGTGAAGTAATCTACCCCCAACAATTTAAACTCTATCGATGGATAGCTGACTACTATCTATGTACACCTGGGGAAGTAATGATCGCTGCTTTGCCATCTGGCCTAAAACTCTCCAGCGAATCTAAGGTTCAAATTAACCCAAACTTTGATCCAGACCATTCTTCGTTTGAGTTTTCAGAAAAAGAATGGGTACTGCTCCACCGGTTACAGAAGAGTTCGCTGACTTATACTGAAGTAGCTAAATTGCTCAATTCAAAAAATATTTACACACTCCTTCGATCGCTTGTGAGCAAGGCCGCCATCATTTTATACGAGGAGATCAAAGAAAAATATAAACCAAAAACTGAAAAGCATGTTCGTTTATATCCGGAGTATGTAAAAAAGAAAAGCCTGGAAAATCTTTTTGAAACGCTGTCTGCTAAACCCAAACAAGAAGAGGTTATTTTACTGTACCTACAAGAAGTTCCGGCCTTTTCTCACCCTGAGTTAAATCAACGGGGGATGTTGAAATCAACATTGCTGACAAAGGAAATATCTCCAGCAGCTTATGCCAGTTTGATAAAAGTAAAGATTTTTGAAGAATTTGAAATTGCCGTCCCTCGTTTTGGGTTTGAGAATCCAGAGCAAGTATCCCCTCTACTTTTGAGTGAAAAACAACAGCATGCCCGAAATGAAGTACTTTCAGGACTCAACGAAAAGGGTACCGTTCTGTTACACGGTGTTACCGGGAGTGGAAAAACGGAAATCTATATTGACCTCATTAAGCGGGCCTTAGATGGTGGGAATCAAGTACTTTACCTATTGCCGGAAATCGCCCTCACCACACAAATTGTTTTTCGTCTAAAAAAGATTTTTGGTAGTGCAATGGGTGTTTATCATTCTAAATTTTCCGACAATGAACGGGTGGAAGTTTGGAACGGTATACTTTCTGGGAAATTCAAATTAGTGGTTGGTGTTCGATCTTCTATTTTCTTACCATTTGACAACTTGGGACTCATCATTGTAGATGAGGAGCATGATTCTTCCTACAAGCAACATGAACCAGCACCACGCTACCATGCGCGAGATGTGGCAATGGTTATGGCACAGATTCACCACGCAAAAGTAATTGTGGGAAGTGCTACACCTTCTGTCGAGTCGTTTTATCACGCACAGTCTGGCCGTTATCAGTTGGTTACTCTTACCGAGCGTTTTGGGGAAGCGCAACTTCCAGATATAGTTTTTGCTGACCTAGTAAAGGAGAAAAAAAGAAAAACAATGAAAGGCGAGTTTACATCGCTTCTTGTCAATGAAATAAAGGAGTCCTTATCAAAAAAAGAACAGGTTATTCTTTTTCAAAATAGAAGAGGCTATTCACCAATGGTCGAATGTGAGGACTGCGGGTGGATACCTAAGTGCATCAATTGCTCCGTAAGTCTGACCTACCATCAATACCGGCATGCCATGATTTGCCACTATTGCGGGTACAAAGAGGATATGCCAAGTCAGTGTCCAACATGCTCATCTAAAAGAATTAAATCATTGGGATATGGAACAGAAAAGATAGAAGAAGAATTAAAACTCTATTTTCCGGAGGCGAGAATTCAACGGATGGATTTAGATACCACACGGTCCAAATCCGGCTATGAAACGATTATCAACAGCTTTGAAAAAGGCGAGACAGATATCTTAGTTGGAACTCAAATGGTCACTAAAGGCCTAGATTTTGATAAGGTAAATTTAGTAGGAGTATTTGATGCCGATCGAATGATGCATTTTCCTGATTTTCGATCTTACGAAAGAGCTTTTCAATTGATTACTCAGGTAAGCGGCCGTTCTGGCCGAAGGGAGAAGAAAGGAAAAGTAGTAATTCAAACATCAAGCCCAGCGCATCCGCTTTTTGCTTTTGTTGTGGGTCACAACGTTGTCGGATTTATTCAAGAACAATTGAATGACCGGCAAGAATTCTTTTATCCGCCCTTCTCTAGGCTTATTGATGTTACCATCAAGCATTCAAACAAAACAGTGGCCAATGACATTGCCAACAGGTTAAGCGATCAACTTGCAAAAAATGAGAAGGGAATAAAAATTGTGGGGCCAGGAGAACCCATGATATCGAAGATAAGGAATGAGTTCTTGATGTCGATACTTATTAAAATCGGGCGCGACCAGGGGAGACTGGGGGAAATAAAGCGAATATTGTATGACACTGTCGAGAATCTGAAGGAAACAAAGGAATTCAGAAACGCAAAAATTGTTTTTGATGTCGATCCAGCCTAATTTCTTACATGATCAAAAAATCTTGAAGAAAATAATAAATCCCTCCCTAGCTTGTGATTACATTTGAAAGTAAGCCCCGATTAGGATGTCACCAGTAGAGCGCTATTTTACTCCTCCCGTCTCCAGCACGACAGACAAAGTCGCAAGGCTTATATCGCTTCAGATCAAGTTTTCGTTGATTTCTATTGGCTTCGCCATCGGCTATTTCATCATGTCCTATTTCAATGGATTTGTGATGGCACGCTACCTTATGGTTGTGTCAACGATTTTGTTCTTGATTCAGCTTTTTGGATTCAAATTTCAACTATTTCCTCTACGAGTTACTTCTCACGTCTTTGTTTTCATTTGCTGGTTCATAGTTCTGGTGCTATCAGTAGCATCTGGTGGAATACATTCCTTTGTCTTGCCATGGATATCATTGATCCCGATCTTAGGGCTAGTGCTGTTAAGTAAAAAGGCTACTTGGCTATACAGTGGTTTGGGATTTATTACTGTTGTATTTCTCATGCAGGTTGATGCGAGCAATTATATTCCCGCTGAATTGCTTATGAAAAGCAATGATCTTTTAACAGCATCGCTCCATATTGGGCTTCAATTTATCATTCTAACCCTGACCTATATTTTTGATCGACAACAGAATGCGCTGATTGAAAAAATAGAACAACAAAACGAAAAGTTAACCATATCAAAAGAGGAGATCGCTGCTCAAAATGAAGAGTTAGTTCAAAGCCAGGAAGAACTCGCCAGTCAGCGGGATACGGTAGAGGAGCAAAATCACAACCTGGAGCAGGCACGAAAGGTTATCGAGGTACAACATCAAATACTGTTGGAAAAAAATGAAGACCTTGAAAATGAAATCTCGAAAAGAACCAACGAACTGGTAGATTATAATCAACAGCTTGAGCAGTTTGCATTCATGTCATCTCATAATCTACGCGCACCTATCGCTCGTATTCTAGGTTTGGGCAACCTGCTTGAGATAGTGACTGACGAAGCAGATGTATTGAAAGTGAAACAAAATTTGATTGCATCCGCCCGTGAGCTGGATCGCGTTGTTAAAGATTTAAACACAATACTGGAAATACGGAAAAATACAATTTCATCCGTTCAGCAAATCAATCTGGCAGAAGAATTGAACTTGATTAAGTTGAATCTTGAAAAAGATATTTCAGAAACGGATACCACGTTAGTCGTTGACTTTTCTGCCGCACCCACCATTCGAACAGTCAGGCCTTACTTGGATAGTATCGCTATCAACTTAATATCAAATGCAATCAAGTATCGGCATCCGGGTCGAAAACCAGTTGTAGAAATAAAATCAGGATTTCGTGGAGATCTTTTTTTTCTGGAAGTAAAAGATAACGGGGTCGGGATAGATCTGGACACTTATGGCCATAAAATATTTACACTTTACAGCCGCTTTCACAATCATGTGGAAGGCAAAGGCCTCGGGTTGTACTTGGTTAAAACGCAGTGTGAGGCGTTAGGAGGAAGTGTAAGTGTGACAAGCAATTTGGCAATAGGCACCACGTTTACCGCCTCATTTAAGCCTAGCTCATAATGAATCAACGGAGAATATCCCAGTCTTCGTTCAATTGAGCAATTGCCTGATGAGCTGTTAAGTCAAACTGGCAAGGCACCACCGATACATAGTTATTGGCAATCGCCCACTCATCATTATCTTCAGCCTTGTCGAAATTTACAAAGTTACCGGTCATCCAAAAATACGGTCGTCCATAAGGATCAAAGCGCTGGTCAAACTCTTCCACCCATTTGGCATTTGCCTGACGACACACTCGAATCCCTTTGATACTGTCATTCTTTTTTGCAGGAATGTTTACGTTCAAGGCAACACCTTTTGGAAGTCCCTTTTTTAATACTTGCTCAGCAATTCTTTTTACAAAGGGAGCTGTGTGTGAAAAGTCAGCTTTGTGGCTGTAGTCGCACAATGAAAAACCGATGGCTGGCACTCCTTCGATGGCTCCTTCAATCGCTGCAGACATCGTTCCAGAGTAGAGGACACTAATGCTTGTATTACTTCCGTGATTTATTCCACTTACGACAACATCCGGTTGGCGTTCATCTTTCAGCACAAAGTGCCGGGCCATCTTGATACAATCAGCGGGCGTGCCACTGCACTCAAACGCACGAACGCCTTCAAAAATAAATGATTCATTTAAACGAAGTGTATCGCCCACGGTAATTGCGTGGCCCATACCTGATTGGGGGCCATCTGGCGCTACCACAATCACTTCACCCAACTCCTTCATTACGTTCACGAGGTTCAAAATGCCTCGAGATGTGATGCCATCATCATTAGAAACTAAAATCAACGGTCTTGCCATAATTACTTTTTTACAAATAAAGAATTGTAATAGTCCACAATCCGAATCAATTCATACTTGTCATCAAAGTCT
This sequence comes from Cyclobacteriaceae bacterium, assembly GCA_031400595.1. Classification (GTDB taxonomy): domain Bacteria; phylum Bacteroidota; class Bacteroidia; order Cytophagales; family Cyclobacteriaceae; genus ELB16-189. The sequence continues at coordinate 90,066 of JANNQG010000013.1, read as the reverse complement.
AGTCGGTTAACCTTTGCGTATTCCCTGACTTCTGACTCCTTAGTCTCCATGGCTGCTAGCCAATCGGATTTCCTCCCTACAAAATCTTCAATTGAACCATTCGGCTTGAGGAGGTAATATTGATTGACTAAAACCAGCGTGCTATAGGTTCCATAGTAATAGAATGGAGATGACACCGTTTTATATTCCAGTTTTTCCCGCGCAAGTACCGTGAGCTTACCTTCACAGAGAAGTTCAAAAAATACAGGTGTCTTGTAGGTATTGTTCTGTGAATAAGGTAAAGAATAAAATTGACGATAGCGTTTCACGGAAGCATCAAAAATCTCGAACGCCAAAACTTTACGAGCCGTAAAACTCTCTAGCTTATTTTGTTTCTTTACCTGTATGAAATCGTTTTGAATATCATATTTCAACAAGCCCTTGATCGTATCGCTGGTTTCTAAAACAATCTTGCCCTCATGCCAAAGCTCAAACGCATACTGTTGCGCTATTGTAGCGAAAGACACAAAGAAAAAAAAGAAAAAAAAGAAAAAAAAGAAACGCCTCATTACTTCTTTAGAATGTCATGACCGAGTTTATCTCGTTTTGTTTGCAAGTATTTTTCGTTGTGTTGATTGGGCACAATCTCGATGGCAATATTCTCGACAATCTCCAGCCCATACCCCATCAGCCCTACTCGCTTCTTTGGATTGTTTGTAATCAACCGGATTTTACGAATTCCTAAATCGTGTAAAATTTGAGCGCCAATCCCATAGTCGCGGTTATCCATATCAAAGCCCAATTGCAAGTTTGCTTCAACGGTATCTAAGCCTTCTTCTTGCAATTTGTAAGCCTTTAATTTATTGAGCAAACCAATTCCTCGCCCCTCTTGTTTCATATACAATACAACTCCCTTGCCCTCTTTTTCAACCATTCGCATTGCGCTATGTAATTGGGGGCCGCAGTCACACCTGCATGAACCAAAAATATCTCCGGTGACACATGAAGAATGTACCCGAACCATAACGGGTTCATCTTTCTCCCATGTTCCTTTTATTAATGCCATATGCACCTCATGTGTATTTAATTGTTCAAATGCTGCCAACTTAAAATCGCCCAACATGGTTGGAAGATTTACATCCACCTGTCTCTTTACCTGGCTCTCCATCTTCATTCGGTAGGCAATGAGATCTTTGATGGTTACCAATTTTAAGTCAAATCGCTCAGCCACTTTTTGCAATTCAGGCAATCTGGCCATCGATCCATCTTCATTCAGAATTTCTACCAATACACCCGCTGACCGAAAGCCAGCTAGCCGGGCAAAATCAATGGACGCCTCGGTATGACCCGCTCTCCTCAGCACGCCTTCTTTCTTAGCTTTGAGCGGAAAAATATGTCCGGGTTTACCTAGCTCTTCAGGTTTGGTTTCCGGATCCACTAACGCCTTGATTGTTTTAAAACGATCGTGGGCAGAAATACCCGTGGTGCAACCATGCCCTATCAAATCAACTGAAACAGTGAAATTAGTTTCATAAACTGCCGTATTTTTTCCGACCATTAATTCAAGTCCAAGTTCTTCACAACGCTCCTCGCTAAGAGAAGCGCAAATCAAACCTCGCCCGTGCGTGGCCATGAAGTTTACAATTTCCGGTGTAATCGATTCGGCAGCACAAATGAAATCACCTTCATTCTCCCGGTCTTCATCATCTACCACAATGATCACCTTGCCATTTTTGATTTCTTCAATGGCTTCTTCGATCGTATTTATTTTTATTTTATTGCTCATTCGTTTCTACTTTCTTTTCTAATTGCTAACAATCTTTCTTACAAAGAGTTCCATTATTTCGCTACCACGATACCCAACAATCCCGCCAGTTCCGTTTCTGCCTTTTTTAGTCCCGTTTGTGTTTCTAACGATTTATCCAACAGATCCAAATCATCTGCTAACTCGGCCTGCTTGACTAATTGCAAGTTGTCCTCCATCATTTTTTGAACAACTCTGAACTTTAGCCGCAAGACATTCGTCAACGCCATTTCATTCAACACATCGGCTTCCTTTGAAAAGTAAATATGGAATTTATCACCCCAATGTTGACTAGTCTCATACCGGGGTGTAACCAGATCTGTAACCATTCTTTTGACTTGCTCACTCCCCTTTCTGACAAAAAACTGATTATCTAATGGCTCTCCGGCTTCTATTCCCTTTTTAAAAGTATGATATATCTCATTAAATATGGGATTGGCAAACTCTACGTCTTCCAACTCACGAACTAAAAAATCCGACAGTCGCTGGGTTTCTAGTTGGTTGTCAGCGTAATTCAAAAGTAAACGGATCGTCTCGCGTTCCTGATAATACACCATGTTCTGCGTATCGATCTTAGCGGGCGTGGCCTCGCTTATTGGATCTACCGCTATTGATCCTTCCTCTTGCTGATGAAATTTTTCCTTCTCGTTCTTTCTGCGTTCTTGAATTAAAATCTTATTCAATTCACTGAGCAAAACTTGTTCAGACATCTTCAACAAGTTGCTCGTTTCTTGAATATAAACGGAACGCTTAACCGGATCAGGGATTAACGCGATGCTGGTTACAATTTCTTTGATTGACTCGGCCTTCTTAATCGGATCTCCTGCCGCCTCTTTTGCATACAAGCTCGTCTTAAACGACACAAAATCCTGCGTGCGTTCCCTCAGGAATTTTTGAAACTCCGTGGTCCCCACTTTGCGTGAATAGCTATCGGGATCCTCACCATCGGGGAATAAAACCACACGAACGTTGAGCCCACCTTTCAAAATCATATCAATGCCTCGCAAAGCTGCTTTAATACCAGCCGAGTCGCCATCAAATAAAACAGTAACGTTCTCCGTGAAACGATGGATCAGTTTGATTTGACTCTCTGTCAGTGCAGTGCCTGAGGAAGCCACCACATTTTCTACATCAGACTGATGCATTGAGATCACATCTGTGTAGCCCTCGACCAAGTAACAAACATCCTGTTGGCGGATGGCATTTTTCCCCTGGTACAAACCATAAAGAACATCGCTTTTATGGTAAATGTCTGTCTCCGGTGAATTGATGTATTTAGGTTGATTCTTTTCTTTGCCCATCATACGGGCACCAAAGGCAATCACTTTCCCCGAAATATTGTGTACTGGGAAAATTACGCGGCCACGGAAGCGATCGTATGTTCTTATTGTTCCGTCAGGATTGTCTTCTTTCTTGACGACCAATCCCGTTTTTTCCAGCAACTCTTTATTATAACCTTTTGCAATAGCTTCTTTACTGAAATACTCCCAGCCTTCTAAAGCGAATCCCAACTCAAATTTTTCAATGGTGCGATCTGTAAAACCACGTTCACGAAAATAGCTTAGCCCAATGCCTTTGCCTTCGTCATGTGTATGAAGAATATTTTTATAATACTCTTTGGCGAAGTTCATAAGAATATAAAGGCCTTCGCGCTCACTTTGCTCGGCCTTTCCCTCGTCACTTAGTTTATCTTCTTTGATTTCAACTCCATATTTTTTTGCCAGGTACCGAATTGCTTCTGCATAGCTCAACTTCTCGTGCTCCATGACAAACGAAAAGGCATCCCCTCCTTTTCCGCTACTAAAGTCCTTAAAAATCCCTTTGGCAGGAACTACGAAAAAAGAAGGTGTTTTTTCATTCGCAAACGGACTGAGCGCCTTGTAATTCGCACCGGATTTCTTGAGGGTGATAAAATCACTAATTACATCTACAATATCGATGCGGTTTTTGACTTCTTCAATGGTATCGCGAGTGATCAAGCCAAGAACTGTTTATTGAGTGGAGGGTTCGGATTTTTAGAATCCACAAAGATACCTTTTCGTTAGCAAATTTTTAGTCAAAAAGTGTTGGTCGAGCCGGCCCGACTAACCTGTTTCTTTCTACCTTGCGAACCAATTTTCGATTTAAAGGTTTATAGTTGTAACGCCATGATTATTACGAAGTCAGCTATTTTACAGGCCCTTTCCACTGTCAACGACCCCGACCTAAAAAAAGATTTGGTTTCGTTGAATATGATCAAGGACATAGTCGTGTCAGATGAAAAAGTGAGTTTCACGGTGGTCCTCACCACTCCGGCTTGCCCGTTAAAAGAAAAAATAAAAAGCGACTGCCTCGAAGCAGTAAAAAAAGTGGTTGGGAATAATGTATCCATCGACATTCTAATGACTTCCTCAGTGACCACTTTGCGGGATAATGCTCCTCTACTACCTGGCGTAAGAAATATCATCGCAATCGCTTCTGGCAAAGGAGGCGTTGGAAAATCAACGGTTACTACCAATTTGGCTGTAGCCCTTGCGCAATCAGGAGCCAAGGTAGGCTTGATTGATGCCGATATTTTTGGTCCTTCCATCCCAGTCATGTTTAACTGCGAACGCGAGCAGCCTGAAGTAAAAGTGGTCAACGGAAAGAATTTAATTATGCCGTTGGAACAGTATGGCGTGAAATTGATGTCCATTGGATTCCTGTCTCCACCGGAAAGTGCAGTTGTTTGGCGTGGACCGATGGCGAGTTCTGCGCTCAAACAGTTTATTGGCGACACGATTTGGGGCGACTTGGACTACTTGTTAATCGATTTACCGCCAGGCACCAGCGATATTCATCTGACTCTTGTCCAAACGGTTCCCGTAACTGGGGCCGTCATCGTGACTACACCTCAAAAAGTGGCTTTGGCCGATGCGGTAAAAGGTTTAGCAATGTTCAAGCAACCCTCTATCAATGTGCCCGTTTTGGGCGTGATTGAAAACATGGCCTATTTCACTCCCGAAGAACTTCCTGACAATAAGTACTTTATATTTGGAAAAGACGGTGGGAAAAGCCTGGCGGAAAAGTTCAACGTGCCTTTTCTTGGACAGATTCCGCTGGTGCAGTCCATCCGCGAAAGCGGAGATAGTGGCCTGCCAGCCGTCATGAAGGGTGGCACTGCTGCGTTGGCTTTTACCCACTTGGCAGAGAGTTTGGCTCGCCAAGTTGCCATTCGAAATGCTACCTTTGACACTACCAAAAAAGTAGAAATAACTGTATGACCAGCGTGGTGAAAAAATCGAAAAAAGAGGAATTGAGTGAACGAGTTGAAGCTTCTCTTGACTCCATTCGACCCTACTTGTTGGCAGATGGTGGCAATGTGAAGGTCTTAGATATCAGTCACGATCACGTCCTCAAGTTGGAATTTACAGGCAACTGCGGGAGTTGCAAGATGTCTTCTATGACGTTCAAAGCCGGGGTTGAAGAAGCAGTTAGAAAATCTGTTCCTGAAATCCGTCTCATCGAAGTCGTTAATCTGATCCCGCTCTGAGGTTACTCAATCGCATTACGCGCCATTAAAAGGGCAATAAACTTTTCTCATTAATTGTATTCTAAAGGATTTTCCATCGTTATGGATTAACTTTCCCGCTATGCGCGTTTGCTTCCTCTGTTTAATTTTTATGGCTCTGCTACCCCTTTCTACTTATGCGCAAGGAAGATGCGGGACAGTGGAGTATGAAAAAAAACTCGAGCGCCAAAATCCAAAGAGAACCGTGGATGGCTTTGAGAGATGGATGGCACAACACGTAAATCAAGAATTGAAAAATTCACAGCGTGCAGAACGAACCCAAACAACACTCACCATTCCGGTGGTCGTACATATCGTTCACAATGGTGAACCAATTGGCACAGGCCTAAATATTTCCGATGCGCAAGTATTCTCTCAAATGGTAGTGCTCAACAACGATTTCAACCGGCTCAATGCCGATCAGGCAAACACTCCCACTTTGTTTCAACCGGTGGCTGGCAGTTTTGACGCTCAGTTTGTGTTAGCCAAACAAGACCCAAATGGGATTGCCACCACGGGAATCGTTAGAGTAAAAGGCTCAAAAACATCGTGGACTTCTTCTAGTGATGATTTTCTCCTCAAATCACAAAGCTATTGGCCGGCTGAACAGTATCTCAATATTTGGGTCACATCGTTAACCGATTATTTAGGATACGCACAATTTCCAGTTACATCACTTCCGCCTTTTGATTTTTTTGATGAACGGCTTACAGATGGAATTGTGGTAAACTATCGCCATTTCGGTTCTATTGACGGGGGCATCTTTGATTTATCCAGCCGCTACAACAAGGGAAGAACACTTACTCACGAAATGGGACATTTCTTTGGCTTGCGTCATATTTGGGGTGACGTAAGTAATTGCTCTACCAGCACCGATTATGTGGACGACACACCTGTTCAAAATAATTCCACTTCTGGTTGCCCTGCTCATCCGCAGACGTCTTGCAGCAACACAAAAATGTTTCAGAACTACCTCGACTATACCGATGACGCATGCATGAATATTTTTACACAAGGCCAGATTGCCCGAATGAATTTTGTGGCAGCGAACAGCCCGCGGAGAAAAGAGTTACCCAATTCAATAGGATCTTTACCCCCAACAGCAGTTGCCAATGATTTAGGAATCAAAACTGTTTTATCTCCGATCAGTACAGCCTGCAGTGGATCGTTCATCCCTTCAATTATCGTCAGAAACTTTGGCGCTAATTTGATCTCTTCCGCCCAACTTCAATTGAAACGTAACAATAGCGTGATTGAAACTAAGAATACTACTCTTCCACTTTTGATCAATGACGAATTGCAACTTAACTTTTTGCCGGTTTCATTGTCTTCCGGATCTGTTACACAATTTGAATTTGTTATTACATTGACTAACGGAACTACCGATGGAAACAGCGCCAATAATTCAAAAACGATTGTAACAACTACTCCATCTGTAGCGACCCTTCCTATTAGCGAATCGCTCACGAGTTTTCCGCCAGGCTGGTCGGTTACCAATCCAGACAACTCAATCACGTGGCAACTAACAAATAGCGGGGGTAAATCATCGGTGTTCCTGAAATACTACGATTACACCCAAGTAGGCACCGTTGACAAATTCATCACGCCACTTATTGACCTGACCACACAAACAAACGCCTACTTGATTTTCGACCGTGCTTACGCGCAATATCCCGGAACCATTGGTGAACGACTTCGGGTGTTGGCTTCCGATTTGTGTCGATTTGATCTGGTGACCACAACTGTTTTTGATAAATCCGATGAGGCACTGGCAACTTCTTCGCCTACACTTTGTGCTTTTGTTCCCGGGGCTTCCGATTGGGTTACAGAAGTAATCCCACTCTCTTCATTTATAGGAAAATCAATTCAGCTGGCGTTTGAGGGAACAAATGGAAATGGAAACAATCTTTACGTGGGCAATGTACGCGTGGTGACAAGTGCCGTGACCGATCTAAAATTAGTGAAACTCGAAAGCCCTGCGCCAGTCACTTGTTCACTCTACTCCTCCATTAAATTAAGAATCAGAAACGTTGGAACAACTACAGTCAATTCGTTGACTTGTTCAGTTTCATTGGGTAGTGGAGGTACAAGTTTCCAATCATTTTCGGGTCTTGCAGTTGCGCCCAATGCTGAAACCATTATTGAAGTCACTCAACCCCGTCTCATACTTGGGGGAAACCAACTCACGGTAAATATCCTCAGCCCAAATGGAATTGCCGATCAAAATGCGCTAGACAACAGCAACGTGTATCAGGTTGTCATTAATGACACAAGAGAAAGAATTCCTTTGCGCGAACGATTTGATAGTAACTCGTTCCAAAAATGGACTGTTGTCAGTCAGCAACAGCAACCCAGCTGGGCAAAGACCAGCACCAATTACATCCAGTCGCTCGCGTTTAACGCCTTTACAGATACATCTATTGGGGCCGACTCTTGGCTGGTGAGCCCCATCTTGGACTTGACAAACAATACTGAAGCAAGTGTATTCTTTGATGCGAGTTACGCGAAGCGAATAAATGGCTGCGAAAAACTGAGAGTCCTTGCTTCCACCGATTGTGGTACTACCTATACCGACATTTTATTTGACCAAATCGGCAGTCAATTGGCTGTGACAAACTCCGAAGATTCCTGGAAGCCTGTACTTTCGTCAGATTGGAAAAATAATTTCATCAGTCTGCAAAATTATATAGCCCAAGCAAATGTTCGAATCGCTTTTGTGGCCATCAATGGAAACGGAAATAATTTATATTTGGACAACATCGATTTTTTTGCTGACAATAGCCCTAGTCAGTTGAAAGTAGAAAATCCCTATGCTGTATATGGTGGCGCAGGTACGCCCGTCAAAATCACGTTTAATCTGGAAGAACGACAAACCGTAGGACTGGAGATCTATAATAGCATTGGGCAACTCGTGGTTGCAGAAGTAATTCCGGAGACAATTAATCAAACCTATTCGGTAGATTTGATTAATCGCGGAGTAGGCATTTACATTATACGCCTTCAGGTAGCTGGCCAACTTAGTGCGCGCAAAGTGTATGTTGGCAACTAATCGAATTAGTCCGTTGCGCGGCTTGAAATCCGGTAAATACTTTAACATCTTTGAGGTAATTTTATGTCTATGAGCAAGACCAGAATTGGAATTTTATATGGTGGAAAGTCGGTAGAGCATGGCGTCTCCATTAACTCGGCCAGAAATATTTTCCAATACATTGATAAAGTACGATTTGAGCCAATCTTGATTGGCATCTCCTCTAAAGGAACCTGGTATTTGACTGAAACGGTTGATAAAGAAATTGAAAAGGGTGAAGAACTTTCACTGCGACTTAATCCTTCGACTCCTACCTTCCATACCAAAAGCGGAAAGACGATTAACGCAGACATCATTTTTCCGGTGCTACATGGAACAGATGGTGAGGACGGAAGTATACAAGGACTCATCAAAGCCATCGATCTACCGATGATAGGCACGGGCGTGCTGGGGTCCGCGATGTCGATGAGTAAATTGGTGACGAAACGATTGCTGAAAGAGGCCGGGCTTCCGGTAGCCGATTTTATGGCAGTCAACTATTCGGAGAAAGGAACTTTACAGTTTGAAAAAGTACAGGAAAGATTGGGCTTGCCTTTCATGGTGAAATCTGCCAATCTGGGCTCGTCAGTTGGCGTTTCTAAAGTGAAATCAAAACAAGATTTCGGAAAAGCCATTGATGAAGGTTTTCGCTACGATGAGTGCGTGTTATTGGAAAAGTATGTTCAGGGCAGGGAAGTGGAATGCGCAATCCTTGGTAACGATCCTGCGCAAGCTTCGTTGCCCGGTGAAATTATCATTAGCAAACAGTATGAGTTTTACGATTTCAATGCAAAGTACGTAGATGGAAATGCGGTTTCTATTGAAGTGCCTGCGAAGCTCGATGAAGCTGTACAAGAAAAAATTAGAACGCTCTCCTTGCTTGCCTACCAGGCACTTTCGTGTGAAGATTTTGCCAGAGTAGATTTATTTTTAACAAGCACCGGAGATGTCTTCGTAAACGAAATCAATACGATCCCTGGGTTTACCAATTCCAGCATGTTTCCAATGATGTGGAATGAGCGTGGTGTTTCGTTTACAGATTTGATCACCAAATTGGCAGAAATGTCTATGGAGCGATTCCAAAAAACAAAAAGAGTAGAGAGAGGTTTCGAATCATCCTTAAAATTTTGATGGAATATGAATTTGAAAACATTATTCAAATTAAACACCGTTGGCGGGCTACTCGCGAATGTAGGAATTACAATTGTTCTCATGGCAGTAATCGCAATCATTTATTTCTATATCTACCTTCCGAACGTGACGAACCACGGGAAATCCATACCTGTTCCTGATTTGACAGGATTGACGATGGAGGACGCGGAAAAAATATTGGCAGAGAAAACACTTCGCATTGCCGTCAACGATTCTGCTTATCTGGAAAATGCCGATCCACTTTCGATTCTAAAGCAGTTCCCCAAAACAGGCGAAGAGGTGAAAGAAAATAGAACTATTTATGTTTCTATCAATCGTACTACGCCTACTACTTTGCCTGTGCCCGATTTAGTAGATCGTTCATTAATCAACGCAGAGGTGGTATTAAAAAGTAATGAGTTGCGAATTGGAAACATCTACTACGAAGCAAGTCCTTTTCGAAATCTAGTAACAGAGATGAGGCACAAAGGTCAAGTGATCTTAGCAGGTACACGAATATTCAAAGGCGCAACCATTGACCTTGTAGTGGGTGACGGCAATGGACCGGCTGATTTCGTAGTGGGAACCCTCATTGGTGATACTTATAAAACGGCATTGTTAAAACTATCCGGCTGGAATTTGCATTTGGGCACAGTGGAAATCCCTGAAGGACAAGATACTACCGGTATCATTCCCTACGTTTACAAGCAGGTACCTTTACCGGGAGATTCCGTTCGAATTGGCGAGCCTATTCATTTGTGGATTGCCCCTAAAGGGTTTAAAGAGTCACTATAAATCTTGAACCTTGAACCTTGAATTTTAATTGTTGAATGCTGAATGTTAAATGCTCGGTCTTAGTTAAAACTCTTCTGCTAGCAGGGGTTGCGAGTTCATTTAATGCTTTTTCCCAATTAAAGATTGTACGGATAGACAGGCAATTCCCGGGTAAAGAAAACAAAGCTGCGCGTACTGAATCTTTGCCAGCACGAGCACTTCCTTTTTGGGATGACTTCTCTGCCCTCAACTCAAATCCTACTGACATTTACTATCCTTTAAAAACGGTTTGGGAAAACAGCAACTCAGTATGGGTGAATAGTGGAACAGGCATAAACCCACCCTCCTTGAATGTAGCAACTTTTGATGGTTATGATTCCCTTGGGAAACCCTATTCTGTTAACAATGTTTTGGCAAATGGCCTGGCAGATAAAATGACTTCGGGTGCTTTGAAGTTGGGTGATGTGCCACAGGCTGAACGTTCTGGAGTCTACATCAGTTTTTTCTATCAGTTTGCAGGCAATGGAGATGCGCCCGAGCCCGGAGATGTATTCTCACTCCTATTCAAAAATGCGGCAGGCCAATGGCGCCAAGCGTGGAGCATTGAAAGCAGCACACTATCAAAACCAGATGAATTTATCCAAATTCTAGTACCTATTGTTGGTGATGAGTATTTTCACAATGGTTTTCAATTTCGATTTCAAAACTTTGGAAGGCTGTCTGGGCCGTTTGATACATGGAATTTGGACTATGTTTATGTGAATAAAGGGAGGAATGGTGATGATAAAGTTTATCCCGACAGGGCAATATATCAACCTTCCAGTTCCATTTTTAACGAGTACTACTCGATTCCTATAAAACACTTGAATGCTAATTCGATGTCGCGTTCAAAATTATACGTAAATAACATGAGTTCCATTCTCCAGCCTGTCAGCTATACAAGAACTGCTGATCTTGTAACCTATTCATCTGGAAATTTATCAAATTCGAACGTTGTAATTGACAACGGAACCCAAAATGCCTTTGCACTTCCTTCATTGACTAGAATCCAAATTGATACAGCTCGTATACTAGATATCGGAAATTTAAATCTAAACGCAGACTCAATAAAACTCACTCTAACAACTCTATTTGATTCTGATGACAATGAAGAGGATTATAGGCCTATTTTCTCCCCAATTGACTTTCGGAAAAATGATACGACTATCACCCCATTTTTCATTTCTAACTACTACTCATATGATGACGGAGTAGCAGAATATGGCGCCAACATTACCGGTGCCGGCACACAACTCGCGTATCAGTTTGATATGTCAACAACCGAAGAGGATACAATTGTTGCCGTTGATTTGTTCTTTCCGAAATTTGGCGATGAAACAAATCAAAATATTCAACTTCATATTCTAGGCACGCTGACAGGAAATCAGTCAGATTATCTTTTTCAAAAGATAATTCCTGTTGAGCGCAGCAATAGAAACGACAAAACCATTTTTAAGAGGGTGGACATTCCTGGCGGTGTAGTGGTGAAAAATACTTTTTACTTGGGTTGGAAACTAACTTCGGCTGCGGAAATTCCTATTGGACTTGACGCCAATAACGATTCAGGAGAAAATATTTTTGTAAATTCATCGGGCAGTTGGATTCAAAACAAAACCTTGAAAGGAAGCTTGATGATCCGCCCTGTTTTTGGAAAACCAAAAGACCTTACTACAAGCGTAACCGAAAGTGCTTCTGCAAAACCTTTTCCCAACCCAACTCAGCAACGATTTTTTCTACCTAATGAAGTAAAAGAAATCCAACTCTACACCGTAACTGGCAGCTCGGTTTCTTTTGAACAAACCGATGGTTTCGATCACAAGGAAATTACAATTAGCCATCCGGTACCCGGGCTTTACCTGGTTCGATACTTCAATCAGGTATGGCACACCGAAAAAATTATGGTTGCACCGTAACGTGTTCAATCAATTGAATGGGCTGTGGCGTAAAGCACAGCACGAAAATCACCAACGCTAACCAGCCGATAACAACCCGCTCAGTTGAGAGTGGCTCTTCTATCTCACAGGGAGGATGTTGGATGCCTATGAACCGCCCGATGATAAACGCAAACAACAACCAGCCCGAATAGCCTTGCGCATGCGGGAAGATAGTGGAAATCAGATATTGCGCTGTGAAAATGGCAAGTGCGGCCAACACATTGTCGCGCGTATTTAATCCCATACTTTTCAATGCAAAAAATAAAAAACCAACAAAGAGTGGAATCTCATAAATCAATTTATCAAGCGGCTCAAAAGGTGAAATGAAACCGATTCCCGCATAAAAAAGAAAAGCTATGAAAATGACAGAAGCAATAATTTTGTGTTTTTTCCTACCCACCAACCCATACAACACATGGCCGCCATCTAGTTGGCCTATCGGAAGTAAGTTAATACTTGTAAAAATCAACGACAGGAAGCCGGCAAACAAAAATGGATAGTGAATGATCTCATGAACATTGGGCAAACGAATGGGGTCAGCAAAAACATTTTCAAAAAAAAGGAAAAGTAAATTTTTGCCAATGATGATATCAACCGACCCTGCGGGCATAAATTGAGCGGTATAAACATAGTTAGCATACTCAAGCCCGTACTGTTCGTACTCAGGGTGAAATTGAAAAATGTATTCGGGTGGTGGCAAATGGGTGAATCCATATATCAGAAAACCAACGGACACAACAAACCCGGCCAACGGCCCGGCAACACCAATATCAAAGTTTTCTTTCGTAGACCGTATAGGGCTTTTGATACGAATCACGGCACCCAGTGTGCCAAGCATTAACGAGACCGGTGGAAGTGGAATGTAAAAAGGCAGGGTGGTTCTAACGCGGTAGTAGACCGCTACGAAATAATGCCCAAATTCATGAGCAGTCAATATCATCAGGAAACAAATAGAATACGGTAGTCCACTGGCAAAATCTGCCCAAGTGTAAGAATCAGCTAGAATTGATTTTCCATTCGTCCACTCGGCACCCGCCATGGTAGTGGTGATAAACGTGACGATAAATAGGCCGCCATGTAAAAGATATTCTTTAAAACTATGCTTCATTAAAAAGGGAAAATAGTTGATCGGGGTGTTGAATGTGAAAAGTCTGGATGCCTAAGGTTGCTGCACCTTGCAAGTTAACAACGCTGTCGTCCAAAAAAAGAGTTTCTTCGGCTTTCAAATCATTCTGTTGCAAAACGTATTTAAAAATTTCCCGATCCGGCTTGCGCATACCAAGAAGATGTGAGTAGTAGTCTTTCTCAAAGTAGTTGCCGAACGGCTGATCTCCAATGGTGGCATGTACAATATTGCTAAATGCCTGAAGATGAATGTTGTTTGTGTTGCTCAGCAAAAAAATTCGAAAATTTAGCCCAACCTTTTTTAGCAGATCAAGGCGGGCAACGGACAAATCAAGTAACATCGCGTTCCAACCGTTGTCGATTTGCTCGTCTGACAGGTCAATTTCCAAAAACAATCTTAACTGGTCTCTAAAGGCTGTATCTGAAATAATTCCTCGTTCAAAATCCACAAAAAATGTAACGCTTGCAGCTTTGGCCTTCAACTGATCGACCGTTTTTCCGCTGAGTGTCGCAAATTGACGGTAAGTTTGGTTAACATCTAAACCAAGAATGACGCCACCCAAGTCGAAAATAACATTCTTAAAGGATGGATTGGATGGCACAAGAACGCCTTTGTAGCAGGAATTTAAAAGTGGGCCCTGCTGGGAACGATCCAGCGACCCTCAGATTATGAGTCTGATGCTCTAACCAGCTGAGCTAAGGGCCCGTTTTATAAAAACAGAGTGCAAATGTAACAGTTTGTAGGATAATCGGCCAAACACAGATTCAAATTATCCAGCTAACTCATTCTCTCTCCTTTTCCATGATCTATCTAACATAAACGTACCTATCGGTACCAACGAAGCCGCCAGTGCAACCCCAATAGAAAACCAACTCCATTTCATCGCTCTGATGGCCAATAGCACGGCAGCGATGTAAGCCACAAACAAAATTCCATGCGCCCAACCTACCACTTCCACTGCGAAGGGCCACCCAAAAAAATACTTTAGTGGCATTGCAATTAGCAGCAAGATCAAAAAAGAAATGCCTTCGGTGATTCCTACAAAACGCAGAAGTTTTATTCTAAACTTCATAGAGCTATTAAATAAAATACCCCGTATGGCCGGGGTATTTTAAAGTTAACTATTAAAAACTGTTTGTGCTTCCTGGTTGGTAGATATACTTGAATGTAAAGTAGCGATCCAAATCAGTAAGGTTATTCACAGCTGCGGGAGCACCCTTGTAATAGCTCAGTATCTCCATTTTCGCATAGCGACCGTCAGCTGTTTTTACTATAATGACTCTTCCGGCAATGGGCGACACAATAGTTGATGTCTGCGTTCCAGAATTGAGCCACCAATTGTTTGTCGTGGTAGAAACACCGGCAACGAATGGTGCGCTAGAGACCGCGAATTGATTGTTTGTCTTATTGTCAAGCACGTAGCCAGAAGTGGGCGCTTCCTTTATCTCATCAAAAAGTCCTTGTTGAACTATTGCCCCGGCTGCGCCAGGTCCGCTAGTGCCTCCGTTAAAAATGATGGATGTAGATCTGAACCCAATGTCCCACTTTAAGGTTGCGCTATCTGCGTTGGCAACGATCTGCCCAGTTTTAAAACTAAAAAATGTATACTTCTTTTTCTCTGCCGGGCGTGTTGGCGGAGCGGTTGGACTGCCGAAAACAAGAGGCGCGTAGTCAGCATTTAAGTCTTTAAAAGTGATTGCGGATAAAGGTACTGGTGCCGGGTCATTGTTCGAACAAGAAAACAAAAAACCCACAACGCATAAAACTAAAACAGAGAGAATTGATTTAAACATTTTCATAAGTAAATAATTATTGATTTTTAGATGAATGATTTTTAAATGTGTAGCTGGCAGTCAGGTAGATAAGTCTACCTGGCAAATTCGGAATGTTAATCGGATCGGTGTAATTGAATACGTTATCGATCCCAAACTGAAAACGAAATGATGCAATGGTTTTTGCCACAGAGATATTGACAAGCGCATAGTCGCTTACAAATTGATCGTAGTCGTCCAACACTCCATTGTTATTTCGATCGGATGGTGCAATGCTTTCTCCTTGGATGTTTCCGTTTATGCCACCTAGGCCAAACTTGCCTCTGTAAATAACCCGAAGAGTGGCATCTAACCCTTTCTCCTTGTTGCGATAAAATATTTTGAAATTACCGGTGTGCCTGGAGCGATTGTATAAGCCGACATATTCACTCGACTTGAGTCGCTTTGTTACCAACGTGCTCGGATCTCGCCAAAAAACCTCTCCACGATCAACGGCCTCTGCCACATTTCGATCTTTTGCAAACAAAAGTTGGTAACCGATCGACAACGATAAAAAGCGATTAATCGGGTAAGACAAATCCGCTTCGATACCTTGCATCAACGCGCGCTGAATATTCCGATAACTATAAATGCTTTGCTTTGAAGTATTAATGGCCACCAACTGTGTTTCTATCAAATTATCGACTTCGTTTCGAAAAAAATTATAATCTAAATTTAGCTTTGGCAACACTTCAGCGCGTCCACCAATATTGATCGCCACCGAAGATTCGGCTTTCAACTTTCCTAACAACGAAGGATCAAAAAGATAGGATTGAATTAATCCTTGTGCCTGAAACTCCGCTAACTTGTCTTTGATCACTTCCGTTCCCAAAACGCTGTAGCCTCCCCCAGCCTGATTATTGAAATTGAAATACAACTGTCTAAAATCCGGGGCTTTAAAACCGACACCAATTGATCCTCGAAAAGAAATTTTTTTGTTTAACTCAAAACGCGCAGAGAACTTGGGGCTGAGCTGATCACCATAAATAGAATTGCGATCATAACGAACACCGGCAATCATAACTAGTGGTTGGTAAGGCGTCCATTCATGCTGAGCAAAAACATATTCGGTTTGTTGCAGTCTTTCCAATTGATCATTATAACGCGAAGTTGCAACGGCTTCCTGAATATGTCCGGCACCCAACGTAACGATATGTTTCTCATTGAAAAAATATTCGCCCATTACTTCATAGCGGGTAAAAGCTTGCTGAAAATTATCACGATAGGTAACGCTATCGTTGCTTTGCTTTTTCAAAAATGTGTTGGTAGAATACTGGGTTGTATAAAAACGCCCTGTCCCTTTTAACTTATCTGAGAATCGATGAGTGATAACAGGATTAAGATTCCAATCCAGAACCTTCCCTTCACCGAAGGTGCGCGTGGAGATTCCATTCGACAAAACATCAAAATTTAAATCTTGCTTTTCATCAAAGTAACGGCCACTCACGCTAAAGTCGGTTCGCGAACCCAATCGATAAGTTACTTTGGCGCCTAATGTGTAATTTTTAAAAGGAGAAACGGTCTTACCAAAATTCTCCGGACTAAGATCATAACCACCCGTACTGTATCGATTACCAAATAAATAAACACCTACATTTTTCCCAATCAGGCTTCCGCTTGCATTTAAATCAAGTGTATTATTGGTTCCATATCGAGCGCCAATAGTTCCTTGATTATAAGTAGGTCTTTCGGTAATGATGTTAATCACACCCGCCAATGCATCCGATCCATACAAACTAGATGAAGGCCCTTTGATGATCTCGACTTGTTTAATATTGCCAACGGCCAGTCGCGATAACTCCAATGTGCCGGTATACCTACCAATGATTGGCTCGCTGTCCACCAAAATGAGTGTGTAAGCGGGATCCATTCCCTGCAATTGAATTCCACTTCCCTGGCCATTTACTTGCGGAACAACGACTAAGCCTGTTTGCTCTGTCAATACATCATTAAGTCTCAACGAGCCCATTGTTTTTATCAGGTCAGCTTTCAATAATGTTACAGGCATTGGTAAGGCTCCCAAGGTTCGCTCAGAACGTGTGCCCGTCACCACCACTTCCTCCAATTGCAGCACCTTTAGTGAGTCACTTGAGGCGGCTTCCTGGGAAAAACCAAAGACTGGCGCCACTATAGCAAACAGAACCACCCAAAATTTGGTAAACACTTCCTTCATTGAGGCCGCAAATATGACCGGCTCAAATGCCAAAAAATACCCAAAAAAGTATAATTAATGCCGAAGAGGCCTCTATTTACTAAAGAATGGTACTTTTGTAAAAGTATTTCAATTCAGGCCAACCAATAAACATGACTTCCGTCATTTTATCTTATGATTGATCAAAGTAAATCCCCAGCGATCGATAAAAATACCCAAAAAGGAAGTCTATCGATTTTGTTTGAGAAAGAAGACCTGTCACTTTCTTTCTCCGAGAACAGAACCCTGGAAATGGCAAGCATGGATAGCCTAATTCAAAAAGGGATTATCCACTTTTATTTTTGCATCGAAGGCAATGCAGCATTTGCTTTTGGCCCGCAATACACGCGGGACATTGTAAAAGGCAAAAACTACTTCTTCTATAATCCTGATAAGGATTTGCCCTTCATTCTTCAACTGAGTCCACAGGCGAAAATGGTGTTCATGACAATTTCGTTGGAAAGTCTGCACAAACTATTTGTACACGATGCACTTCCTCTGTTGAGACCAGAGAATAGCAACCGAAAGTTTTATGATGAGCGGGACATTCCCTCCGCCATACTTTTAGTGCTAAATCAGTTGTCTAATACACAGCTAAGCGAAAGCGCTCAAAAGCTATTTTACCAAGGGAAATTTTATGAACTTTTGAGCCTTTACTTTTCAAATCGCTTGCCTAATACGGAAACCTGTCCGTTCCTCAATGATGAAGAAACGGTTCGTAAAATAAAGCAAGTGAAAGAACACTTATTGAAAAACATCGATACACCACCCACACTGAAAGAATTGGCAAAAATTGTAGGGCTAAATGACTACCAGCTCAAAGTTGGTTTCAAGGAAATCTATGGTAATACGGTCTTTGGCTTTTTGCTCGATCACAAACTTGATCATTCACGAATACTACTAGACTCAGCCAACTACCAAGTCAATGAAGTTGCCTACCAAATTGGCTATACCAATCCAAGCCATTTTATTGCAGCCTTTAAAAAGAAGTTTGGGGTGACTCCAAAGAAGTACTTGATGGGAAAAAGCTAAGTAAAATTTTCGTTCACTAAGTCAAACTATTCAAATCGTAACGACTCAATAGGATCGAGTTTTGACGCTTTGCTTGCCGGATACCAACCAGAAAATAGACCAACCATAATACAAATACCCATACCGACCATCATCCAAAGCCACGGCACCACGAATGTATCGATACCGATTGCTCGAGAGATGAGATTCCCGATGAGGATGCCAAGTATGATCCCTCCTATTCCACCTAGAACGCAAACAACAATGGCTTCAATCACAAATTGTTGACGAATACGTAAGGGTGTCGCTCCTAATGCTTTCCTCACTCCCACTTCGCGCGTGCGTTCAGTAACAGAAACAAGCATAATGTTCATTAATGCAATAGATGCACCTAATAATGTTATGAACCCCACCCCAAACCCGCCAAATCGCAAACCTGATGTAATCGACTCAAGATTTTGCGCTAGTGATTCACTCTTTTCTAAATCAAACGAGTTCTCGTTGCCCACATCGTCATCGCGAATTTTTCGCATCAACCCGGTGGCCTCGCCCATCGCATAGTCCATTTGTTCGGGGTCTTGAATGCCCACGGTGAGTCGATAATTTAGCCCCTGCCCGGATGCCAGTTGGTTAGCCACGATAATAGGAATCAACACCATGTTGTCGAAATTATTTTCTGATAGCTCACCCTTTTCTGCCATCGTGCCAATTACTTTAAACTGAGTTCCTTTAAATGATATCTCTGTGCCAATGGGGTTCTTGTTTTCTCCGTACAATGTCTTCGCCAACTGAAAACCAATCACGGCCACTTTCGAACCGTATTGAATTTCAAACCGCGAAAAATTACGGCCACTTCCTATGTTAAGACCTTTGATCGGCATGTAGTCTTCATTAACACCAGTCACATTAACATTTGGATTTGTTTTTTCAGATCCGTGCTTTATCTCTGCCAGAATAGTTAAGCGTGCCGATAAGCTGATGGTGGCCGGATAGGAATACTCGTCAATAAACTTTTGCGCTTCAGCTAACAACAATGGAGAGTAGTTTTTCTCCTTCAATCCATCTCGGTTGTTTCCTCTGTTGAATTTTGAACGGATATCAAAAGTATTGGCACCCAATGAAGACAAACTCTCAGAAATGGAATACTCTATACCATCAATGGCCGTTAGAATCCCAACTAGTGAGGTAATGCCAATTGCCACGATCAAAGCGGTAAGGACAGAGCGGAGCATGTTAGCTTTTATTGAGCGAAGTCCCTCCTTTACATTTTCGACTAAATCCATTGAATTCTCGGTTTCGTTTTATTCGTTTTGAAGATCAAAGTTATACCTTTAGCCACGTTTACCTCAAGACTAATGGGGCTAAAAATTGTTACAAAGCAAAACAGGGGTTTTTAACGATGAGAAGTTGCATTTTGTTGTTATTTGTTCTAGCCTCAAAGGTGGTTTTAGGGAATTATGTCTTTATTCCAATGGACGAAAAACAAAGCAACCACTTAAAGGCCTATGGAATAGCCTATTGGGTTCTTAAAATGGATCAGGAAGTAGATTGGCTATTGAACTACCGTGGAGGCAGCTTTATGACCAAATACCACCCTCGAATACAAAATGAGTTGGTAGTTCGGGGAGTCACTTACGATATTATTTCAGATGCACAAGCAAACTCCATCATAACAGAAATCGCCAGCCCAGCCGCCAACTATGATATAATGAAGTTGGAGAAATATCCCAGAATCGCTGTTTATTCTCCAAAATCGAAACAGCCTTGGGACGATGCAGTAACTCTGGTGCTCACCTACGCAGAGATTCCTTATACAGTCATCTTTGATGACGAAGTGATGGGTGGTGAGTTGACTAAATATGATTGGCTCCACCTGCACCACGAAGATTTTACTGGGCAGTACGGGAAGTTTTATTCAAGTTACGCCAATATGCCCTGGTACCTGGAACAAGTAAAAGAGGCAGAAGGTCTCGCACGAAAGCATGGGTTTGGGAAAGTTTCGCAATTGAAACTAGCAGTCGCCAAGCGGATGAAAGAATTTGTGGCGGGCGGTGGATTTTTGTTTGCGATGTGCTCTGCCACAGATTCCTACGACATCGCGCTGGCAGCGGAGGGTATAGATATCTGCGAACGAATGTATGATGGTGATGCAGCCGACCCGCAGGCACAAGAAAAATTAAACTTCGAAAACACTTTTGCTTTCACTGATTTCCATCTTACGAGAGACGCTTATCAATATGAATTTTCAGATATTGATAACAATGCGCCCGACCGCGGACTTCGCCAAGACAATGACTATTTCAATTTATTTCAGTTTTCGGCCAAGTGGGATCCGATTCCCAGCATGCTTACCCAAAATCATTCGCGGGTTATTAAGGGTTTTTATGGCCAAACTACCGGGTTTAAAAAACAACTTATCAAACCCGATGTTACTATCATGGGCGAAAACAAAGAAATCAAAGAAGCCAAATACTTACATGGTATGATGGGCAAAGGTTTTTACACTTTCTATGGCGGCCATGATCCGGAAGACTATCAACATACTGTTGGGGAAGAACCAACAGACCTCCACTTGCATCCAAATTCACCTGGTTACCGATTGATCTTGAACAACATCTTGTTTCCGGCAGCGAAGAAGAAAAAGCAAAAAACGTGATTATCCAACCGATGAGATTTTTGCTATTGTCTTTAATTTTCATTGGGTTTATTGGCTGCAAAGTGAAGCAGCGAATGCAGGAAACAAATACTCCATTTGAAATCGCAACTCAAAAATTGGGGACCAAACTTGATTCATTCCCGAATTCTTCAGGCCAATTTGTTTTGTACGTTCAAAAAGAAGACACCCAACATCCGACAAGAATGCTTAGCGCAATTGTCATAGAAGTCAAAACTGAAAAAATAGTTGCTGAGGAGTCTTTTATTCCCGGTTACATCAAGTGGATTGACGCATCCACCCTTGAGCTATTGAATGCGCCCGGCATGATCAAAGCGGGCGAGGACTTGGCTTCTTACACCAGAAAAATCAATTTATCAACCATAAAAAAGTATTAATGAAACTGTCGAAACTACTCACGTTTGTTCTTGTGTTCTGCCTTTCTATTTTGATTGCAATCCAGACCACAGGGCCATATCCAAACGGAAAAGAGAATACAAGTAGCGAACCGGCAGCTGATGGGCCTGGAGAATTTATCAAATTTCATAAAGAGATAAGAACTCCAGAAGATGCTACTTCACCACAGTATAAAAATGGGTTCTTGATTTCCGAGTTACGAAGCGCACAACTTACTGCACAAGCCGCTCGGAAAAATGGACGAACACAGGCAAATGGAGTACTCGAATGGAAAGAACGTGGACCAGCCAACGTACCAGGTAGGACTCGCGGGTTATTAGTTGACCCAGCCGATCCTACTCGAAACACATGGTTCGCTGGATCTGCAGGTGGGGGCGTTTGGAAAACAACAAATGCAGGTAATAGTTGGACTCTAGTGACGCCAGAGCTCTCTAACCTAGCTACCACCGTTCTCGCCATGGCGCCTTCAAACCCAAATACAATTTATGTTGGCACAGGAGAGGGTTTTGGAAACCTGGACGGAGTTCAGGGCAATGGAATGTTTAAGTCGAACGACCGCGGCCAAACATGGAATTATCTTCCCACTACTAGCAACTTTGATGACGTCAACCGTGCCATCGTTGATCCGGGTAATGAGAATATTGCAGTCGTGGCTACCAATTCTGGAATCTATAAAACCATAAACGGAGGCAACAGTTGGACAAAAGTTTCCAGTCTTACCTTCATACAAGATCTGAAAGCAACACCCGGTAACTTCAATATCCAATACGCCACCCGAAACGGGGTGGGCGTCCTGAAATCAATTGATGCCGGAAACACTTGGGTCCTTTCGAATGCAGGCATGAGTTCTGTGTTACGTTGTGAAATAGACATTTCGCCCGTAAAAACAGACCGAATTTTTGCCTCTTGCGAAAATGGAGATACGCCAAAAATGTTGATGAGTGATGATGCTGGTGTCACTTGGTCAATAGTGAATTTAACGCTGAATAACGTCTCACTTGATTTTCTAGGAGGTACTTCTGCAGGTGATGGGCAGGGTTGGTATGACAATACAATTGCTTGCGATCCCTTTGATAAAGACGTTATCTACTTTGGTGGGATTAACCTCTTTCGTGCAAAAATAGAAGCCGCGTCTTCGACTGCCGGTTTTTATTCAGCAGAAGATGCTGGCTACTCTCCTTTCATGACATTGACAAGTTTTGTCAATGCTTCCAATGGAAACTTTGATGTGGGAACATCAGCAACCGGAATGATAGTAGAAGTTCGATTTGGTCCAACACGATCACAAAAGGCGCATCGGTTTTTGGTTCCCGAAGGTGCCTCTTCTGGAGTATTGGCTGCCAACTACACCTATCAAGATTATGTGACGGTGCCTTTTGAAGTTTGGGACATCACAAATAACAAACAATTGATGGCGTCTTTTCGAGATCAGGGAAGAGACGGAGCATTCAATCTGATACCCAGCAATGTCGACAATGCAAATGCAACATTGCAAGCAAGAGAATATGTTTTCATCAATAATGTTCCCTATAATTCAATAACACCAAATTCAAGTATTGCCGCAAATGGTGGACACGTGTTCAGTATGATGTTTAATATTTGGCCTTTCTTGACCACAGGTGCTACATGGCCACCAAGTTCAAATGGAACACTTAGATTCAAATTCGATACGCAACAACGATTTAACTCGACAAGTACCTTTATAACAGATGGCAGGGGTCAATATGGAAGTCCAAATAAGAATAGCATAGTTCACGTGGATCATCATAATATTGTTATGATTCCCATGACAGCAACGACCTATAAGATTTTGAATGCAAATGATGGAGGTGTTTTTGTTTCAAATATCTCGTCTACTCCCGGACTCAATGATGGAGAGTGGAATTTTGCCGGAACATCTTACAACACTAGTCAGTTCTATGGTGCAGACAAGCGCCCTGGTGCGGAAGAGTACCTAGGTGGTATGCAGGACAATGGAACGTGGAAATCACCAATCGGAATTGTCGCAAGCAAGACAACGAACTATTCATTCAATATTGGCGGTGACGGATTTGAGGTCATTTGGAATAATTTTGATGGTCGTAAGTTAATTGGTGGATCTCAAGGCAATATCTTCAGAAGATCACTGGATGGGGGAACATCTTGGACCGCTGCAACAACCGGCCTTTCCGGTACGCACCCCTTCATTTCAAAACTTGCCAACTCACGCGACAATCCAGACGTACTCTTTACACTTTCATCCGCAGGAGTATTTCGCTCAGTTGATTTTGGACAGTCGTGGGCGCTAACCTCAATTACAGATAAATGGGGCGGCTCCTCTTCACTGATGGATATAGAAGTCTCCAGAGCGAACGCAAATATAGTGTGGGCTGGCAATGGCATGACAAATACTGGGACGCTACGTAACATTCAAGTATCAACCAATGGCGGCATATCGTATGCCCCTACAAATAATTATACGACCACGACATTGGGCTCGATTACCAAGTTGGCTTCTCATCCTACGGAACAGAATACTGCTTATGCATTGTTTTCTTTTGCCGGCAGGCCAAAAGTATTGCGCACAACCAATCTTGGTCAAAGTTGGACAGACATCTCGGGGTTCAGTTCAGGCTCACCAAGCACCAACGGATTTCCAGACGTAGCCGTTTATTGTTTGTATGTAAGAACGGATGAACCGAATATCATTTGGGCGGGAACAGAAATTGGTATCGTTGAATCTTTGGACAATGGACAAACTTGGGCGTTATTAAATGATTTCCCAAAAGTATCAGTATGGGATATCAAGGCACAAGATGACCAGTTGATTATTGCCACTCATGGGAGAGGAATTTGGACGGCTCAATTAAGTGCTGTTCAGAAAAGCTCGATTGAAAAGCCAATAATAGAAGTTGTTGGGACTTCACCAAAATCTGACTTAGTTTTCAGATATAAGCTATTGGCGGGCTTTGACTCGACCCAAGTGTTTATCAATAACCAAAAAATAGGAAAAATTAATCAGCAGTCTGCGGGCTCTTACATTGTCAAAATCAAGGGTGTTGCTGCTGGGAGTGTGGAAGTTAAAATTGTTGGATTCAAAGACAAGGCGCCTTTTCCGTCTCTAACCTTTGCCGGAAAACAACTGAACTTGATAAGCCCATTTCAAAAACAGTATTCCAATTTATTCAAATCGATTTCTGATTTCTCGGTTGAAAATTTTCTTTTTTCAAATTTTGGAACATCCAATCAGAGTTTAGAAACAGCGCATAATTATTTTCCCAACCAAGAAGCAATAGCCGTTTTGCTTCAACCCATTATTGTAGATGCTACCAATTCGAATTTCTTTTACCAGGATGTTGCGCTTGTCCAACCATCCGCTACAGGTGTTTCTTTCGGGCAGCCAGGCTTCAAAGATTTCGTGGTGGTAGAAGGAACCAAAGACGGATTGAATTGGATACCATTAAAGGACGGATACAATGCCTCTGCCAACGCACAATGGTTGGCTGCATACAATTCAAACCAAATGGGGACCCCTTCCTTAATTGCTGATCAGAGTATCGATTTAAAATCAAAATTCAAAGCAACTGATACCCTGTTGTTCCGCTTTCGGTTGAAAGCAGATATTGACCAAATCACTGGCTGGGGCTGGTCAATCGATAATCTTTTTATCCAACAAGCACCAACAGGTATTGAATTGACCGAGACTGTAAGAGGTCTTACACTGTTCCCTAACCCTACAAACGGCAAGGCCAAATTGCAGTTTATGCTCTTGGAAGAGTCAACGGTATCAATTGAAACAATTGATACGAAGGGAAGTATTGTCGGATTTCCCTTAACTGAAAAGTTTCTTGAGGGAAAACATGAAAAAGAAATTGATCTAACAGACCAAAGTAGTGGGCTCTATTATGTCAAATTAAAAACAAATGGAGGAACGAAAGTTATCAAAGTAATTAAAAAGTAACGCATTACTGGGTTAGGGGAATTAGAATTAACTGATTACAAAGCAGGGGAACAAATATCAATTTTTGTTCCCCTTTCTTTTCCTTGCTACTATTGTTGGCCGGCTAGAGAAGAAGGAATAGCGGGCGCAAATATCCTAAATGCCAGCCCTGCCTGAACTCCCCACACGGATACTGATTCGTAATACTGTTGGTAGACTCCACCAACAGTCAAATAGGTATTCCAGTAGCCGCGAGAGATTAATCTCTTTTCAAATTGGGCACTGAACTCTCTCCTTGCTGTAATGTCAGTTTCAAAATCTTGCGCCCAACGATACTCAAACGAAACACCAGTCTTCTTGGAGCTTGATTGGATCAATGCACCAACACTCGATTCAAAAAATGTTTTCCTACCTCCGAAATTTTCTTTCATAAAGCCAGCGCCCAGGCGTCCGACCACGTTACGGGTCGTCACAATATTTAACTGCACTATTTGCCAGTCTATAGAACTCAAGTCGGTGGTTCCATTCACCGTTTCCTCCAACAGGTAGTTGACTCGAAAATCACTGGAAAAAAGCCCCCAATTGCCTCGAATACGTGGATTAACCAAATAGTATCTCGAGGGTTGGGTGGCCACTTGAGTTATTACATCTAATGAAACGAGGTAAGGATTAATTTCTCTCTTCTTGAGTTTATACTGCTGCCAATCCGCCAACCCATTGATTGCATCGGCAATGAAATAAAAGAAGAAGGCACTACCTCCTGGTCCCCCACGATCTCCCCCTCTACCCGCGTTGCTTGATGAAGCACTTTTGATATCGCCTACTTGCGCAGAAGCGATCAGCACCTGCAAGAATACAATGGATGTAAGTAAGTACTTCATTGAATATCCTTAAAACAAAGAAACGAGGTCTCTAAAAATACTGATACGGGCGTTGACTTGGAAAGTTGCTTCGTCTTATTGCTTTTTGCTATAGCGATCAACCCTCCTTGCGTAGTACCTGCAGTGGCGGAGTCGAAATAACTTCTCGCGAATTGAACCACCCGATGAATACGGTAAGAAAGATCACCCCAGCACCAATTGCAGCCAACTCATATGGGTCAAACGAAAATTGCACATCAAAGAAGAACTTCGTTAACAACCAGCCTCCTCCTAAAGATAATAACATTCCCGTAAAGGCAGAAAAAACTCCGAGATAGCCATACTCAATTAGAGTTATTTTGGTCAACTGACTGGTGCGAGCCCCAATTGTGCGCAACAGTACATTCTCTTTCATTCGAACAAACTTGCTATTCATTACAGCTCCCGCCAACACAACTAGACCGGTAACAATACTGAACAATGCAAGAAAACGAACCACCAATCCGATCTTACTGAACAGTTCATCCACAGTGCTCAATATCAATCGCAAATCTATCAGCGACACATTTGAATAGTCGGTCACCAAGGCGCGTTGAAAGCGGGTTGCCACTTGTGGGTCATCTACACGGGTGCTTGCTACGTAAATCTGTGGAGCATTTTCAAGAACACCGGCAGGGAAAACAAAAATAAAATTGGGTGGATCCTTTGGCCAATTCACTTTTCGAATGCCACCAATCCATGCCTTCATCGGGACACCTTGCAGATCAAAAACCAGGGAGTCACCCACTTTCAATTGAAGTGTCTCGTGCATACCCTCTGAAATAGTTACAAAAACAGAATCCCGCCTAGCCGGATAGTACTTTTGTAAATTGCCTTTTATCAGTTCCTCTGAAGAAGTCAAACTATCACGATAGGTAACACGATACTCCCGAGTAAGTGCCCATTCGGGAATGCCGGTTGTATCTTTTTGAATGTCTTCAATACTTTTGCCTTTCAGTTCTTTGATTCGGCACGTAATAATCGGAACCACCTGATTCACTGGCAACGGCTGATCCTTAATCAACTTTACGACACCTTCTTTTTGGCTTGGCTGAATGTCAAACAAAATGGTATTTGACTGGTTCTTACCACCGGAAAACTCAACCTGATTCAACAAGCTCTTCTCAATCACGTTCAGTGTTGAAATAATAAATGCACCTAACCCAATAGTTACCATCAATACTCTGGTTTGATTATTTGGACGAAATAAATTCGAAAGCGCGTGTCTGAAAATAAACGAAGCCTTGGTAGGAAAATACCTTCGCACCAAAAACAATAATCCAATAGCTACCAAGGCAAGAAGGCCCAATGCTACGGCTAACCCAACTGAAAACAAGGCGCCAGTCAGCAGGCTTTTTGTCTGATAGGCAGCAGCTAAAATCGGGAACAAAACAATTAAGCCAATGGCCACCCATTTCGTTTTTGAAAAAAATCTACCCGGATTAAAATCAGCCCGGAGTACAGTCAAAGGTGGGACAAATCGAACGGATACCAAGGGCAACAATGTAAACAAAACTGAAACTATCGTGCCCAAGATAACTCCCTCCCCTATGGCGCGCCACGAAATGGCGAATTGAAGCTTTAGTGGAATATACTCCTGAAAAACATAAGGGATGGATTGATGAATCGCAACTCCCAATCCAGAGCCAACAACACTTCCAACAATTCCGAGAACAAAAATCTGTATAAAATAAATATTAAATGCCTGCCAGCCGGACGAGCCAATGCACCTGAGTATAGCAACATCGTCTCTTTTCTCCCTTGCATAAATATGTACGGAACTGGCTACACCAATACAGCCCAAAACGAGCGCTACGAATGCAAGCAAGGAAAAGAATCGATACACGGACTTAAGTCCTTGGCCTAGGCCGTCCCTTCTTGCTTGTACGGTTTCGTAGCCAAATCCCATTTTCTTCGAAAGAGGTTTGATCTTTTCAATTAACTTATTGGTTTCAATATCCGACCTTGTCTTTATATACAAGCTATATCCAACACGGCTTCCAAATTGAACCAAGCCCGTTGAATCCAACGCATCAAGTGAAATATAAACAGCTGGGGCCAGCGTAGAGGTCAATCCACCTCCACCTGGTATCTTTGTGACAACACCCGCCATTTTAAAAATTTTGTTCCCAACTTTTATGGAATCTTCCGAGCTAACTTGATATTGTGACGCGAGAGACTCATCCATCATTGCATATCGCCCCGTCTTCATCAATTCATATGCATTTGAAGGGAAAGTGGCCATTTCACCATAAAACGGAAAATTACCTTCCATCGCAGTCAACTTCACAAGCCTCGACTGTTGTGTGTTCATAAACATGACCATCGAAGCCATGTCTGCGTCCCTGGCGACTTTTTGTTTTGCTGTGTCTATTGCACTAAAAATATCAGCGCCAAATTTCTTATTGGAATTCAAGACCAAATCTGCTCCGAGCAACTCTTTCGCATTCCGGTCAAGTTCTTCTTGCAGCGAATAATTAAGAGAGCTAATGGCTACTACTGCAGAAATGCCTGTTATCAATGCCGCTGTAAAAAGAAATAATCGCGACAGATTCTGACGGCCATCACGCCATGCCATTTTCCAGACCCACCGATCCTGAAAAATATTCTTTGATACTTTCTTAATTTTGATAATGTACTCGATCATTGTTAGAAGAAGGCTGCGCTCAGCTCAAGATTAAACCAGTCACTCGCTCATTTACTAATTTACCGCCCTTCATCTGCAGTATCCGCTCTGTCTTCTCAGCTAATTCCAGATTGTGGGTGACAAGAATAAGTGTAGTACCCTCTTGTCTGTTCATCGTAAAAATAAGATCGGTTATCTGATGTGCATTTTCTTCATCCAGGTTTCCGGTTGGTTCATCAGCAAACAAAATCCGGGGAGAGGTAATAAAAGCCCTGGCCAGTGCTACCCGCTGCTGTTCTCCACCAGAAAGTTGGGTCGGAAAATGATGAAACCGGTCCGCCAGTCCAACTCTTGCCAGTAAGTCCTTCGCTTTGGTAGAAATATTTTTTTCTCCACGAAGCTCCAGA
This sequence comes from Cyclobacteriaceae bacterium, assembly GCA_031400595.1. Taxonomy (GTDB): domain Bacteria; phylum Bacteroidota; class Bacteroidia; order Cytophagales; family Cyclobacteriaceae; genus ELB16-189. The sequence goes on along the minus strand of JANNQG010000013.1, from coordinate 60,749 downwards.
GGAACCATCACGTTTTCAAGTGCTGTAAGCGTAGGTAACAACTGAAAATTCTGAAATACAAATCCGACAAATTGATTCCGCACATACGCACGGTCGTCCTCATCCATCGCATTGAGTTTGAATCCCATCAAAGACAAAACTCCGCGGGTAGGTATGTCTAAGCCTGCGCATAACCCCAGTAGCGTAGTTTTACCACTTCCCGATGGTCCAATGATGGCGAGGCTGGTGCCTTGTAAAGCACTAAAGGATACGTCATCTAAAACAGTTAATGGTCTTTCTCCAGACTGATATGTCTTTGTTAGATGTTCACATTGCAATACTACATCGCTCATACTATCTTGACCTAAAATTAAACCCTTGCTCAAAGTAATCGTTTATTATCCTAAAATGTTTTATCTCGCAACAATATATTTTACGGCTACCTCCAAGCATTCCGTTGCTCTGTGGGACGTTAACAAATGAATAACAAATACTATAGACATGGTCGTTAAAAGCATCTTATTTATTGTAGTAGTGTTTGTTTTCCAAAAATCTGATAAGCCAACCTCTTTGCTATTTTTTGGTGATAGCTTAACAGCCGGCTATGGGCTATCGCCCGAAGAAGCATTTCCAGCGCTCATCGAAAAAGGACTGAACAAAAAAGGCCGAGTGGCCAGTGTGACGAATGCCGGCCTCAGTGGCGAAACCTCAGCTGGCGGCTTGGCTCGAATCGATTGGGTGCTCCGACAACCCATTGACATTTTTGTATTAGAACTTGGAGCCAACGATGGGCTGCGTGGATTACCTCTTGATCAAACACGCAAGAATCTGCAAGGGATTTTGGATAAAGTCAAAAATAAAAATCCTATGGCAAAACTCGTTATTGCAGGGATGATGGTTCCGCCTAACATGGGTCAGCAGTACAGCAAAGAATTTAGCAAAATTTATCCTGATCTAGCCAAAAAGAATAATGCCACATTGATTCCATTTTTATTAGAAGGTGTTGGTGGAAATGAAAAACTAAATCAGGCAGATGGCATTCACCCAAATGCAGAGGGCCACCGAATTATTGCCGGAAACCTGACCGTTATTTTCTCGAAGTTGATCCAGTGACCATCCAGGAAGTTTGTTAGCGAATATCTAGTCCTTTAGAAATAAGCTCTACCCAATAGGCATACATTTTACCCGAAGGATGTAATCCATCAGCGGCAACCAACGTTGGATCGCTTAAGCCGTCTCGCGAAATATCAGTGATGTTAAAATACCGAATTCCATACTTGTAAGTTAGTTGTGCATTGATTTCATTAAATTCATCAATGGCTTTTGAAATCGCCTCTTGCCTAGGCTTACCAAAAGGAGTAAAACCATAGTCAGGAATTGAAACTACAAATACGCGTTGCTTTTTTCCTCCCGCCAATCGAACGGCCCATTTTAAAAGTTCTTCAAATTCACTGGCATACATCAAACTTGGCTTTCCCTGATATTGATTGTTAACACCGATAAGTAGTGAAACCAGTTCATATTCATTTTTAAGATTGGCCTTTGTCATCGCATTTCGTAAATCATCGGTGCGCCAACCGGTTGTAGCAATAATAGTGGGCTTCCCAAGTCGAATGCCTTTCTTCGCAATAGAATCTACTAATTGATTGGGCCATCGCTCTGTTTCAGCCACACTTTCGCCAATGGTATAGGAATCACCTAACGCTAAATACTTGATGGGCATTGGTACCACTTGTGCATCCATACGATAAGATAGAAGAAGAAATAATATGATGAGTCTCGTTTTCAAGCTAAATTTGACTATGACGAAATTGCTCAATATTATAGTAACTAGCAATATTTAGTAGGAAAACTATTGTTGACTAAAACCCTTTTACGATGACACCTGATAGGCTCTTTCAAATTTGTAACACTGTATCACCACTCGGCTGGCTACTGTTGATTTTTGCACCCAAATGGAAATGGACTAAAACGATCGTCATCTCTGGCATCTTCTCACTTTTATTGGGACTGGTGTATTTTACGTTAATCGTACTATTTTTTGGTAAGCAAGAGGGCGATTTCAATTCGTTGCAGGGCGTCATGAAATTGTTTACGAGTCCGTGGGGTGTAACAGCCGGCTGGATCCATTACTTAGCCTTCGATCTTTTTATTGGAAGTTGGGAATTGTCTAATGGGCAAAAAAATGGTATGCCGCACTACCTTCTCGTTCCTTGCCTGATAATGACTTTGTTTTTTGGTCCTATAGGCTTACTTCTTTTCTTCCTGCTAAGAGCATCTAAAACGAAAAAATTCATACATGAGAATTTTTGAGTCAGTCGAGGCGATTCGCAAAGAGAACGCACTACTATTTCGAGTTGGGCAACTGCATTTTCTAATAGCGGCAGTACTATTGATCCTGTTTTTGGTGGATGACGTGCAACTTATGGGCGTCAACCGGTGGATTAAACCGCTTAAGTTTTCCATGAGCATTTGAGTGTACTTATGGACATTTGGCTGGCTACTACAATATTTAACGAATCAACGCATAGTTCGATTCATCAGTTGGGGAATTACTGTTTGCATGTTGGCAGAAATGATTATTATTTCTGTGCAGGCCGGGCGCGGAGTTAGTTCTCATTATAATATTTCGAGCGCACTGAATTCTACACTTTTCGGTGTGATGGGTACGTTCATTGGAATCAACTCCGTACTGATTCTTCATACTTGGGTACTTTTTGTTTTTGGCAAAACGACACTCGATAGCAATATGAGAATGGCTTGGCAAGCAGGCCTGTTCCTATTTCTGCTTGGTGGTGTTGCGGGCGGGATGATGATTGGAAATCTGGGGCACAATATCGGTGTGCCCGATGGCGGAAATGGAATTCCTCTGTTGAATTGGAGTACGTTGGGTGGCGATTTACGCTCGGCTCACTTCATTACCCTTCATGGACTCCAGGCAATACCACTTTTCGCATTCATTGTTTCGGCAAAAACAAAACATCCTCGATTAGTTACGTCTATATTCGGAGCTCTTTACGCACTGATGTGTATTCAATTGCACCAACTCGCATTAAGTGGTCGACCATTCACTGATTTTTTCAGTCTTTAAAACTACCTTCTTACTGCCAGTAGTAGTTCGATGTCTTTGTGCTTCATGTCAAACTTTCTGGCCACCGATTCATTGGTAAGATTTCCTTTGTATGTATAGACGCCTTTCATAAACCAACGATGTGCGAATATCATTTCTTGCACTCCGCCTTCTTCAGCGGCTCTTAAAATAGTAGGTGTAAAGATATTGCTCAGTGCCGTTGTTGCCGTGTTTGCCACGCGCGAAGCCACGTTGGGAACACAGTAGTGAATCACATCATATTTTCTAAATACGGGATTCGCATGCGAAGTAATTTCTGATGTTGCTACACATCCGCCCTGATCGATACTTAAGTCAATGATCAACGAGTCTGGTTTCATCTGACTCACCATTTCTTCTGACACTACATGACGCGGCCTTCCTTTTTCAACACGAAGAGCACCGATTACTACATCGGCATTTTTTAAGCATTCGCTCAACGTAAAGGTATCTATTGTGCTCGTGTAAAACTGATGCCCAAGCGTGTGTTTGATTCTCCTTAGTTTGTAGAGATGGTTGTCAAAAACCTGAATCTCTGCACCAAGACTCAAGGCTGCTCTGGCACCATATTCAGCAACGGTTCCTGCCCCGATGATTACCACTTTTGTGGGGGGGACGCCTGTTATGCCTCCTAGAATGATTCCCCTTCCGTTCCTTGTCGTGCTAAGATATTCAGCTGCGATGAGCATCACCGTGCTTCCCGCAATCTCGCTCATGGCGCGCACAATAGGGATCCCCCCCACTTTGTCCTCAATAAATTCGTAGGCCAACGAGGTCACTCGTTTTTTTAGCAATGCGTTGATTCTCTCACTACTCAAGTAACCCATCTGTAAAGCAGATATCAACGTTTGATCAGGTCTGAAATATTCCAACTCTTCTACTGTGGGTGGCTCAATCTTCAGGATAATATCTGCTTTGTAAACTTCAGATGGCGAATAAGCAATTTTTGCACCTGCCTCACTGTATTGCTTATCACTGAATTTAGAACCCTCGCCCGCTTTTGTCTCTACCCACACTTCATGACCATTACTAACTAACAACTCCACCGCGTCAGGAGTCAAACTGATACGACTTTCCTGTAAAGAAGTTTCTCTCGGCAAGCCAATGAAAAATGATTTCTTTCCTCTTTTTACATTGAGTAATTCCTCCTGAGGATACAAACTTGATTTTGCCAATGCCTCAAAACCTGTTTTTTTCTTTTCAGTGCCTGCCATAATATATCGCGCGACTGGTTAAGTCGTTAATTTGTAGCGTAATCTCAAAATAGTGCTCTGGAATAAGAGACGGAATTTTTTCCGCCCATTCAACCAAACAAATACTGCCAGATTCAAAATATTCGTTTACTCCAATGTCAAATGCCTCCACTTCAGATTTCAATCTGTAAAAATCAAAATGGAAAATAGGCTTGCCTTCCGAGGTTTTATATTCATTGATGATCGAAAAAGTAGGGCTTGAGACAACCTCTGTTACGGACAGCTCGCGACAGATAGATTTCGCCAGGGTTGTCTTTCCGGCACCCATTTCACCATTGATCAGCCAAACGGATAGTCCTTTTGCCGACCTAACAATATCCTTTGAAATAGTATCTAGGTCTTGAAGTCCAAAAACCTTGTCCATTGAAGCCAGTTCTGCATTAGCCATTTTTCGAAGATAGTGAAATAACCGGAATGATCATTTCTTCGAGGCTCACCCCACCATGCTGGAAGGTATCTTTGTAAAAATTCACGTAATAATTGTAGTTATTGGGATAAGCGAAAAACTGGTCTTCTATGGCAAAAACATAGGTAGTCGACATGTTCGATTTTGGCAGAAATAGTTTCTCCGGCTTCAATCCTTCCATCACCCGATCACCTTCATAGTTGAGGTTCTTGCCTTGTTTGTATCTCAAATTAGAGTTTACCGCCTTGTCACCGATGATCTTAAAGGGTCGCTTCACTCGAATGGTGCCGTGATCCGTAGTGATAATCATCTTTACCTTCTTCTCCGATATTTTTTTCAAAATCTCGAACAGCGGAGAATGCATGAACCACGACTTAGTGATTGAACGGTAGGCAGATTCATCGGGCGCTAACTCTCGAATCATGGCCATGTCGGTTCGGGCGTGAGACAGCATATCTACAAAATTGTAAACGATCACATTGAGATTGTTGTTGAATAAATTGTTGATCGAGTCAGCTAAGTCGCGCCCTTCTTCAAGCTTCTTAATCTTGTTGTAGGAGAATTTGACATTGATATTATTTCGTTTTAGCTGCCTGGCTAAAAACTCGTCTTCAAAATTATTTTTTGATTCATCTTCGTCTTCGCCTACCCAAAGATCGGGATGAGTCTTAACCATTTCTGCGGGCATCATGCCGCTGAAGATAGCGTTCCTCGCATAGGCGGTTGTAGTGGGCAAAATGGAATAATAGGTTTCTTCTTTATCAACATTGAAAAACTCTGCAATCATTGGCTCGATGACTTTCCACTGGTCAAATCGCAAATTATCAATGAGTACGAGAAAAGTAGGAATCGAAGGATTGAGTTCAGGCAAAACTTTTTTCTTCATCAGTTGATGAGATAGCAATGGCTTGTCGATGTTGGGGTTGTTTAGCCAACTTTCGTAATTGCGCCTGATGAATTTACAGAAATTACTATTCGCTTCTACTTTCTGAGACTCCAGCACCTCGGCCATATCGTGGTTTTCGGCATCGTCCATTTGAAGTTCCCAAAAGACCAATTTCCGGTAAAGATCAGCCCATTGTTCATGGTTCATTTCATCCAAAAAAGCCATGCTAATCTTACGGAATTCCTGTTGGTAGTTGGAATTCGTTTTTTCAATCACAAGCCTTTTATTGTCCAATATTTTCTTAATTGCCAAAAGAATTTGGCTTGGATTTATGGGCTTAATAAGATAGTCGTCAATCTTTCCGCCAATGGCATCCTCCATAATTCGCTCTTCCTCATTTTTCGTGATCATGATGACCGGCAAGTTAGGTTTGATCGACTTTATCCGGCCGAGCGCCACCAACCCGGAAATGCCAGGCATATTCTCATCCAAAAAAACAATATCAAAATGCTTTGCTTCAGCCTGCTCAACCGCATCAGAGCCATTGTTCACTGGCGTAATATCATATCCGCGTTGTTGGAGAAAGAGAATGTGTGGCTTGAGCAGATCTATTTCATCATCGGCCCACAAGATATTGTATCTTTGCATAGAACAAATTTTTCCTAATTTAAGCAATTTCGTTCCCTATTAAAATCAACTTGAATTTACAGTCGGAAAGAAGTCTGGTTTTTTTCGTGGGTCGATAGATTTCCACAAATTAAGTATCCATTAAAAGCGAGTTCTGAAAGTGAATAAAAAGAAAATCATCAACGATCCAGTTTATGGCTTCATCTCCATCCGAAGCGAGTTGATCTATGATATCATCCAACACCCCTATTTTCAGCGCTTGCGCTACATAAAGCAACTTGGGCTGAGTAATTTGGTTTATCCAGGCGCACAGCATACACGTTTTCACCATGCCCTTGGTGCTATGCATTTAATGGGACGGGCCTTGGGAACATTGCGGGCAAAAGGAATCGAAGTAAGTGAACTAGAACTGGAAGCCGCACAAATTGCCATCCTACTCCACGACATTGGGCACGGGCCATTATCGCATACCTTAGAGCAAACGCTTTTGGAAGGCGTGCCCCATGAGAGCCTCTCTTACCTATTCATGAAATCGCTGAACCAACAGTTCAATAGTCAACTTGAATTGGCGCTTCAGTTTTTCAGAAATAGTTATCCAAGAAAATTCTTTCATCAACTTATAAGTGGACAGCTAGATATTGACAGACTAGACTATTTAAAACGCGACAGCTTTTTTACGGGAGTAATGGAGGGAACCATTGGAATTGATCGAATCATTGAATTACTAAACGTTCATAATGGAATGCTTGTGGTGGAAGAGAAAGGAATTTTCAGCATTGAAAGCTTTCTGCATGCCCGCAGACTTATGTATTGGCAAGTGTATTTACACAAGACATCGGTGAGCGCGGAAAGAATGTTGGTCAACCTGATACGAAGGGCGCAATACCTCAGTCATGCCGAAGACTCGCTCTCGGCAAGCGAGCCCCTGAAACTGTTCCTTAGACAAAACTATTCATTAGCTGAGTTTTCCACGCAGCCCGATCTGCTTGAAACATTTGGCCAACTAGACGATAGTGACATTTGGGGGGCCATTAAACTTTGGAGAGATCATCCAGATGAGATTCTTTCGGGTTTATGCAATCGGCTTTTGATCCGGGAGTTGTTTCAAATTTCGTTACGTGTGGACCCGATCAAGAAAACAGAAATCGAAAAAGTGAGACAAGCCGTACATCAGTCGTTCGGTATTTTAAGAAAAGATGCCAACTATCTATTTTCATACGGCATTGTAAGCAATGAGGCCTATGTAACCGGAGGCCAGCCAATCAACATTTTAACTAAGTCTGGGCAAGTGGTAGATATCGTTGAAGCTTCCGACTTACCCACCATTAGAGCAATGAGCAAAATCGTAGAGAAAAACTATATATGCTGGCCTAAAAACATATATTTGTAACTAGACGGTTGGTTATGAGTGAATTGAGACTCTTTCGCTCCTCATTGAGCATGTCTAGAAAAAAACTATGGAGTTTACTGTTTCGCAAATAGCTGGCATGCTGGGTGGGCAAGTAAGTGGAGATGGCACTCAGACCATCACTATGCTTGCTAAAATTCAGGATGCTAAAAAAGGGCAGATCGCGTTTCTCTCCAACCCAAAATACGAGCAATTTATATATTCGACCCAAGCGAGTGCGGTCATCGTTAAAAAAGACTTTCAACCTAAGCGTGAAATTATACCAGCTTTAATTTTAGTTGATGATCCCTACAGCAGTTTTACAATTTTGCTGGAAGAATACCATAAGCTAATTAGCTTTCAAAAATCAGGTATTGAACAACCGAGTTTTATCGGTACGAATACCACGACAGGCAACAACATCTATCGGGGTGCATTCAGCTACATTGGCAACAGTGTGAGTATCGGGCATAATGTAAAAGTCTATCCACATGTATTTATTGGGGATAATGTAATAATTGGCGATAACACCATTCTTCATGCGAATGTAAAGTTGTATGCCCGGTCAAAAGTTGGAAACAATTGTGTGATCCATGCAGGTACGGTCATTGGAAGTGATGGTTTTGGATTTGCTCCACAAGCCGATGGTACTTACAAGACAATTCCTCAATTGGGCAATGTTTTAATCGAAGACAATGTTTCAATTGGCGCAAATACAGTTATTGACTGTGCGACTTTATTTGGTGATTCTACAATCATCCGAAAAGGCGTTAAACTCGACAACTTGATCCAAATTGCCCACAACGTGGAAGTTGGACAGAACACTGTGATTGCAGCTCAAGCGGGTATTTCTGGGTCAACAAAATTGGGCGAGGGCAATGTCATTGCCGGCCAGGTGGGTATTGCTGGGCATCTTGTTTTAGCAAATAATACAAGTATTGGTGCCCAGGCAGGAATTTCAAAATCCATTAAGGAAGAAGGGCAGAAGATACTGGGCTATCCCGCATTTGATATAAAAGACTACTTCCGCTCCTACGCTGTTTTTAAGCGTTTACCAGATCTCAACGACCGACTGCGTACGCTAGAAAAGCGACTTGGCGATGGAATGCCAATTGGTGGCGAAGGTTCCGAAAATGGCAATCACACAGAATAACTACTAATAACCTCATTTTTCGTCAAAATAGTCTCAATTACACCCATTTAGCCTGATTCTTGGGATATCTACAAAAACTGGGTTAGATTTGCGAACTTTTTAAAAATGCTAAATCACAAGCAGCAGACCATAAAAAAATCGGTCACTATTTCTGGAGTTGGTCTCCATACAGGGGTTCAAACCAATATGACCTTTTTACCAGCCAAGCCAAACCATGGAATCAAGTTCCAGCGGATTGATCTACCAGGATCGCCCATCATCGATGCAGACTGCGACAAAGTAGTTGACGTGTCTCGCGGAACTACCATTGAAGAGAGTGGAGCGCGAATCAGCACGATCGAGCATACCCTGGCAGCTTTGGTTGGGCTGGAGATTGACAACGTCTTAATTCAGCTTGACGGCCCTGAACCTCCGATCATGGATGGAAGTTCCATTCAGTTTGTCAATGTTCTGAAGGAAGCAGAAACAGAAGATCAAAATGCATTGCGTGATTTCTTCGAGGTACAGGACTCCATTTTTTATCGAGAGGCGGCTCGAAATGTAGAGATAGCTGCGTTACCCTTGGATGACTATCGCGTCACTGTGATGGTCGATTACAACTCTCCTGTTTTAGGTAGTCAGCACGCCTCGATCACCAGCATTCAACAATTTGAAAAAGAGATTGCCTCCTGTCGCACGTTTTGTTTTTTGCACGAGCTCGAAATGCTGTACAAAAACAACCTGATCAAAGGTGGCGATTTAAACAATGCCATCGTAATTGTGGACAGAGTGGTGGAGCCGGATGAATTGGACAACATTGCGAAAATGTTGAATAAACCAAAAGTAGAGGTAAAAAAAGAAGGCATTCTGAACAATGTAGAATTGCGCTACAACAATGAACCTGCACGTCATAAACTGCTAGACATTGTTGGTGACCTTGCCTTAGCGGGTCGACCTTTGAAAGCCCAAATATTGGCTGCCCGCCCTGGCCATGCTGCAAATGTGGCTTTTGCTAAAAAACTAAAGAAGCTGATGTTGGCCGAAGGGAAGAAGGGTGTGCCAAAATACAATCCATCCTTACCTCCCGTGATGGATATCAATAAAATTATTAGCACACTCCCTCACCGATACCCATTTCTTCTAATTGACAAGATCATTTATTTGGATAAAGAACGAGTGGTGGGAGTAAAGAATGTGACCATGAATGAAAATTATTTTCAAGGTCACTTTCCGATGAACCCTGTTTATCCGGGTGTTTTGCAAGTTGAATCAATGGCGCAGATTGGTGGTATTCTAGTACTCAATACAGTGCCAGATCCTGAGAACTACTGGACCTATTTTCTAGGGATAGATGAGTTTCGATTTAGGAAAATGGTCCTCCCTGGCGACTCATTGGTTATTCAATGCGACTTACTGGCGCCTATCAGAAGGGGCATTGCAAAGATGTCCGGAAGAGCCTACGTGGGCAATACGTTAGTTTGTGAAGGAACAATGACCGCAAGTATTGTTAGAAAAGATCTATGAGCTATCATCCATTAGCCAATATCCACCCCGATGCCAAAATTGGCAACAACGTGACTATCGAGCCTTTTGCAACGGTGAAATCCGATGTTGTAATCGGAGATGGTAGTTGGATAGGCCCAAACGTGGTGATTTGGGAAGGAAGTCGACTGGGAAAAAATGTTAAAGTCTATCCAGGTGCATCCGTATCCTCGATTCCCCAAGATTTGAAGTTTGCGGGTGAAAAGACCGAGACACACATTGGCGACAACACCGTCATTCGCGAGTACGTCACGATAAGCCGTGGAACCACGGATAAGTTTAAAACGGTGATTGGCAGCGACTGTCTGCTAATGGCCTATGTGCACGTGGCCCACGATTGTGTGATTGGAAACCACTGCATCCTGGTTAACGCGGTGCAAGTAGCTGGACACGTACAAATTGAGGATTGGGCCATCATTGGGGGATCAAGTGCCGTTCACCAATTTGTTAAGGTTGGAGCCCACGTAATGGTTTCAGGAGGCTCATTGGTTAGAAAAGATGTTCCACCTTTCACCAAAGCGGCCAGAGAGCCACTTACCTATTGTGGCGTTAATTCCATCGGACTGCGCAGACGTGGTTTTGACACCGATAAAATCTCCGAAATTCAGGAAGTCTACCGTTATATTTTTCTTAAGGGTCTGAATAATGCTAAAGCATTGGATCTGGTTGAAAAGGAGTTGCCGAATAGTACTGAGCGGGATTATATCGTTAACTTCATTCGAGGTTCGGAGCGAGGAATAATGAAGGGCTTATCAAATGGCATTGGGTCATTTGAATGAACATCATAGCCACTGAACTAAGTAAGCGTTTTAACAGAGAGTGGATATTCCACAAACTTTCTTACCGATTTGAATTTGGTAAGACTTATGCGTTAGTGGGGCCGAACGGCTCCGGAAAATCAACATTGCTTCACATTTTAACGGGTCAGGTGCCGCCTAGTGGTGGCACGCTGAATTATGAAACTGGCACGGGACAAGTAGACAACCATGAGGTATACAAATCGATGGTCATAGCAGCGCCATATGTAGATTTGATTGATGAGTTTACGCTCGATGAGATGGTGAAATTCCACTTTTGTTTTAAGGAAATCCGTGGCGGCATTACAATCGATGAAATCATCGAGAAAATGGAGCTAACGCATGTGCGTCTAAAGCACGTTTCCAATTTTTCTTCAGGTATGCGCCAGCGTCTAAAGCTAGGTCTCGCATTCTTCTCAAAAGCTGAGTTGCTTTTTCTTGACGAACCAACATCTAACCTCGACCAAAAGTCGATTGAATGGTACTGGAAAAATCTAACTTCACTGCTAGGTAAAAGTTTGATAATAATAGCATCAAATCAGGAGATGGAATACCCTTCAACTGCTGAAAAAGTCGATATTTTGAATTATAAAAGGGGTTACAAAGTATAATATCGCATCATTAAAGGTTAGTTTTGAGAATTATTATCGACTAAATACTTTTGTCTTTTCCTTTAATAATTCCTTTTTTGTAAGTTTAACAGTTAAATTTTAAAAACCACTTCGTTGTAGATAAATTCTCGCGAAGGTTAACGAAAGATTAATTAAACATTAGCGCATGAAATCATTCAAACTCATTTTACTATTGCTGTCCGTGGGAGTGCTGTTTACCTTAACAAATTGTGGCAGCGATAGCAAACCGGCAGAATCTATTGCCGACCAACAACTGACCAAGCTGTCAAAAACCTGGAAGCCCACTTCAGTTACATTAGATGGAACCGCAGTAACTACGTATTCAGCTTTTCAACTTGTTATTACAGGAACAAAAGGCGCAACCTCTTTTGGGTACACCACAGCCGGGCGTCCATCGTTGAGCCCTTGGAGACCGAGCGGAACATGGAGTTTTGTTAAAGGGCAAGAGACAACTTTGATTACACGAGATCCTGAAGATCCCGCAAACAAGCTGGATATGACCTATGTTGTTAGTGAAAGTGCTTTAGAAATTTCTTTCAATTTTCAGGGTGCAGGTTACACTAGAGTTGATCAGGTAAAAGGCAATTGGGTTTTTAAATTCGGTCTTTAACAGCAATAAAAGATAATTCGAAGCCCCTCTAGGGGCTTTTTTATTTTAGCACTACCACAGTTATCCCATCCCCTCCTCGATCAATATGCTCATCTTTGAAAGATGCGACCTGTTTTGTTTTTTTTAACTGCTCGCGAACTACTTTACGTAGAACTCCCTCCCCCTTACCGTGCAAAATTTTCAATTCGCCCTGGCCGAGTAAGATGGCATCGTCTAAAAACTGATCCAAAATCGCTCCAACTTCTTCTACCCGTTTTCCTCGAACATCCAATGTCGATTCAAAATAAGATTGTTTTTCCAGTACGTTAATACCAAAGGAACGTGCCCTTTTTACTGATTGACTTGCGTCTACCAAATCGCTTCTGACAAGCTGCGAAAGTTTAAGGTGAGATTGAAGGTTTCCAAATTGCACCACAGACGCATTTCCTTTAACGGAGAGCAAAGTCCCCGTCACCTCCTGGCCTATCATTCGAACCCGATCACCGACTTTCAACGTAACGTCCGTGGTTAGTTTCACCGCTCTATTCTCGGGTTGAACTTTAGTCGCAAGTTCGGTCAACCCCGCCCGCACTTTTCGAGTCTCCTTTTTTTCCGCTTTGTTTTCTTGAATGTGCCGGATAGTCTTTTCGATCTCGCGATTGGTCTCCTTCAATAAATAGGCTGCTTCGGTCTTTGCCTTGTTCAATATTTCTTTCTTCTTTGATTCTAGCTCGTTACTAAGTGCTTGATATCGTTGAAGCTCTTGCTCCAACTTCTTTTCGTTGAATTGAAAATCTCGCTGTTTTTTTTCCAGCAGTTGCTTCTCTTCAGTGACTGATTTCATCAATGTCTCTAGTCCGATGAGCTCGCCTCCGATCAATTGTTCTGCCCGCTGCAAAACCTCATCTGGCAACTTCGATTTTCGTGCAATCTCCAACGCAAAAGAGCTGCCCGGCTTACCAATCTCGAGCGTAAAAAGCGGTTCCAGCTGCTTGGTATCAAAACGCATTGACCCATTGCGAACACCCACTCGCTTTTCTGCAAATAGCTTCAAGTTGTAATAGTGAGTAGTGGCCACTCCCCAGACTTTTTTATCAACTAACCCCGAAAGAATTGCCTCCGCAATGCCCCCACCAAAATTTGGATCGGTACCCGAACCCAACTCATCCAATAAGGCCAATGTATGGTGGTTAGAACTAGTGAGAAAATAACCCATGTTCTTCAGGTGACTGCTATAAGTACTTAAATCATTCTCCATTGACTGCTGATCGCCAATATCGATAAAGATGTTTTTAAAGATACCCATCCGTGACCTATTGTACATTGGCACAAGCATTCCGCATTGACACATGTACTGTATTAATCCAACTGTTTTCAGGCACACCGACTTCCCACCCGCGTTTGGTCCTGACACCAATAAGAATGGGTCTTGGTCTGTCAACTCAATATCTAGCGGAACCACCTTCTTTTTTCCTTTCAGCGATAAAAAAAGCAAGGGATGGCGAGCTTGTGTCCACAAAAGTGTAGGGTTAGAATTCAATTCCGGCAAATCCGCCTCTAACTCCAATGCCAATTTTGCCTTCGCACGAATCAAGTCAATCTGCCCTAGAAAAACGTAAGCTTTTTGAATTACTGAAAGGTGCTGACGCAATAAAGTGGTAAGTCCTTTCAGCACCTTAATGATCTCCCTTCGCTCGGCAAAAAACAAGTCGCGAATTTCATTGTTTGCCTCCAACACTTCCGAGGGCTCCATGTAAATCGTTTGCCCGGTAGCTGACTCATCCAAAATAAGGCCTCGAAGTTTTCGTTTATGCTCCGCCATGATCGGGATCACTAGCCGCCCCTCTCTTATGGTTGGTGAAGATCCTTCAGGAACCCAGCCTTGCGAAGAAGCTTGCCTAAAAAGTTGCTCCGTCAAACGCCTAACCTTGCCCTCTTCATCTCTCAATGATTTACGAATCCTGGCTAACTCCGGACTTGCCTGATCGCGCAGATGTCCATTCTCATCAAATTTTGACTGAATAGAATGAACCAGCTGTTTAGGAAGTTGGACGCCCGAGGAAATCTGAAAAAGATTTGGATAGATTTCTTTACTCTTCTCCAGGAAATCAGTCGCCACTAAAATGGTCTGAAAAGATAAAAGCAACAAACGAAAGCTATCTTCTTCGATAAAGCTATCTTCTATATAAATTGTTGGATAGAGTTCCGAGGGGTCGAAATAATGCGATGCTGGAAATTGCTCTCCCTTAACAAGTAGTTGCTTAAACTCATCACACTGAAAAAGCCAACGCTGCACTACCTCGAACTCGGCAGAAAATTTAATGGCGTCTACGTTGGCCGTACCTAATGAGCTAAGGCAAGACGCCTTTAACTTTTTCCGTATCTGGTCAAATCCAATTTTATGCTCAAAATCATCCGGGTAGATCATTCGTGAGTTGTTCGTTGCTCTCGCAAACTCAGCGAATCGATCAAAGCATCATATACCTCTTCCATTTCCTTGGGGTGGTCCCCATAGTATTGATAAGTCTTTTTCAATGAAGAATCAGGTAAATGAAATTTTTGCATCAACTTTTGTTCGTAGGGATAAAACAATTTGATCGCTGAATCTTTGGGGATGGGGAGATTATCAGCTCTTGCTTCGGCAAGGTACATCTCAATCAAAAATGTCGTTAACTCCTTTTTGCCTAAAATGTCTTTATCCCTACTCTTCTCTTGCTCTTTCTGGCAAGCTGAAAACGAAACGAAAGATAAAACTAACAACAGCCGAAATAGTCTCATAAATTTTTGTTCAACTTTTTAATGCCGAAAGATCAGCAAAATTAGAGCCACGAAATTACAAAACTGCTACAGAACCCTGCCGAACTCGCTCTTAAAAAATACCTTGCGACTAGCCTTTGGCTGTCGGTATTTCACCGATAAGAGGTGAAAAGGTCAATGACGGATTAAATAAATCGTTTTCTTATTTTTGGGGTCTTAAAAATCAAACCATTGAGGGACTTACTTAAAAAGCTGAGAAAATACGAAATCCAAATTCGCAAGGCTGTCAATAGCCAGATGCAGGGGGATTTTCACTCTATTTTTAAGGGTACGGGCCTTGAGTTCGATGACGTAAGGCCCTATCAATATGGTGATGATATCCGATCCATTGACTGGAATGTATCGGCAAAGGGCCATGGCACATTTGTGAAGACATTCAAGGAAGAAAAAGAACAAACTATCTTCTTCATTCTTGACGTAAGTGCATCTCAAGAAATAGGCAGTCCCGGAAAAACAAAGGTTGACATCGGAAAAGAAATTTGTGGCGTTTTGGCCCTTTCAGGGGCAAAGGAATCAAGCCAGATTGGCCTGATCTGCTATTCAGACGAACGGGAAAAATTTATTAAACCAAAAAAAGGTATTCAACAGGCGTACGATATCATTTACAACATCATCAAACTGGAACCGAAGTCTCTTAAAACCAATCTTTCCAAGGCGATTTCGTTCGCACTCAACTCCATCAAACGAAGAAGCGTTATCGTCATGATTTCTGATTTTATTGACGAAGGCTACTACCATAACTTAAAGTCTTTGGCACGAAGACATGATTTGGTGATGATCAAGATAAGTGACAAGCGAGAAACAGAGTTGCCAAAGTTGGGAATTATTCCAGTGTTGGATAAAGAATCAAAGAAGACGCTCTGGGTCAACACCTCTTTTGGCGGCTTCCGCGAGGCGATCTCTTCACATCATGGTTTACGTGAAAAAGAGTTGGCCGAATTTAGTCGAAAGCATCAAATCAATTTTGTTTCAGTGGATACGAATGAAGATTTTGTTCCCAAATTGTTAAAGCTGTTTAAAGTGAGGAATAAATCATTTAAAAGTGTCTAAGCGATTTATAATTTTCGTTATTTGTGTTCTTATTTCGTTATTTACCTATGCACAAGAAGTAAAAGTAACGGGGCGGTTTATACAGGACAGCGTCCGTTTAGGGCAGCCCGTATCATTCTACCTAACTGCCCACTATCCGGCAACGACTACTATTCTTTTTCCTGATTCTACATTTTCTTTTGCGCCTTTTGAGTTTCAAAAAAAGTCGTTTGTGCCAACTAGTACTAAGCAAGGGTTTAGCTATGACAGTGTGGTTTATACCCTTGTAACCTATGAGATAGATAGTCTCCAGTTTCTTCAAGTACCTCTCTTCGTGGTCAATGAAAAAGACTGCGTAAGTGTATCTTCTAACACCGATACATTGCTGTTTTCGAGATTAGTAAAAAACCTGCCGGACACAATACAACTGGCGAAGATGCCCTTAAAAACAAATACCAACTATTTGAAAGTTGCTTGGTTATTAAACTATCCAATTTTATTAATGGTTGGAGCGATTTTGTTGATCCTGCTCATTGTGGGCTGGATTGTTTTCGGCAAACGAATAAAGAAATATTTCAAGGTAAAAAAACTTACAAAAAATCACCAGACATTTTTGAACCAACTCAATACAGCAGTAGAAAAATTGCAATCAAACTTCTCGCCTCAGGATACAGAATCGGCTTTATTACTATGGAAGAAATACCTGGAGAATCTAGTCGACAAACCCTACACTAAGTTTACGACAAAAGAGATTAATGAACTAGAAAAAGACGAACGGATGATTCATTCGTTGGGTTCCATAGACCGAATGATCTACGCCAATCAAACAGATCGAATCGATCATTTTGCTAATTTGAAGAGCTATAGCGAAGATCAGTTTTACAAAAAACTAGAAGAAATAAAAAATGGATAGCTTCTTAGATCCCTGGTATTCATTGGAATGGTTTTCGCCATCGGTACTGAGAGGCTTTACTTGGGAGAACCAACTATTTCTTTATGGCTTGTTGGCGATACCGCTGCTTTTTATACTTCGGTGGCTGTCGCGTTATTATTTGAATCAAAAGCTTCCTGTTGCACTGGTAAAAAGCGATTTAAAAAGTTCCCCACTAAATCTCATTCGATTTTTTCCAGAGATCATGTTATCGATTGTTATTGCACTACTACTGATCGCCCTTGCGCGACCGCAACGCACGAATGAAAAAGTGGAACAATGGACGGAAGGAATTGACATTATGATTGCGTTAGATATATCTCAGTCGATGCAGATTGAAGACTTCAAACCCAACCGGCTAGAGGCGGCCAAGGACGTAGCGCGTGATTTTATTAAGGGAAGGAAGCAGGATCGAATCGGGCTGGTCGTTTTTTCGGGAGATGCGTTTTCACTTGCCCCACTTACAACAGACTATGACTTGTTAAAAAATTATCTCAACGACATTAGTTTCGAGATGATTGAATCGCGAGGCACAGCCATTGGGAGCGCTTTGGCAGTGGTCACTAACCGAATGCGAGAATCTGAATCCAAGTCTAAAGTTTGCATTTTGATTAGCGATGGAGATAACACTGCCGGTAACATCGATCCCATTACTTCGGCAGAGCTTGCGGGAGCTTATAATATTAAACTTTATACAATTGTTGTAGGCAAGGAAGGAATGGTTCCTTTTGGGAAAGATTTTTTTGGTCGGCCGCAAATGGTGGAAAATACGGTGGATGAAAGCACCATGCGTAAGATTG
This sequence comes from Cyclobacteriaceae bacterium, assembly GCA_031400595.1. Classification (GTDB taxonomy): domain Bacteria; phylum Bacteroidota; class Bacteroidia; order Cytophagales; family Cyclobacteriaceae; genus ELB16-189. The sequence goes on along the minus strand of JANNQG010000013.1, from coordinate 42,833 downwards.
CTGAAATAGGTAGTGGTGAATTCTTTCGGGTTACAGACAATGAAGCGTTGATCAACGTCTTTAAGAGAATTGACCAATACGAAAAAGCGGAAATAAAAGAAAGCCGTTTCAAAGACACTTCCGATTTTTATTTCATCTATTTGAAATGGGCCATCGCCTTCTTCTTGGTATGGCTGCTACTGAAGTCGTCATTTTTGAGCAATGTACTTCAGGACTAGTAACATTTTATACAATACTTAATATCGACAAGTACTGTAAAGAAACTGTGAACGCGGCCAAACTAACCTAATGAATCAAAAGCTGTTTTCGCCATCCAGAATAGCCGTACCCCAAAAACGATCAGGCAAATACCAACCACAACATTCATAATCATTAGAAATCTTCTGGTAATAAGGGCTCGCAATTTATCAGCTAAAAATGCCTTGAGTAAATCGGTAGCCAATACAGTTACCAAAAGCGCGACAAAAAAAATAAACATTTCTATTCCCCGACTATAACCAAAATCGATGGTTGCAAAACTAAGTGTGCCAATCCAAAAAATAAGCACCATCGGGGAGATGCCATTGATAATAAATCCTTTCGCGAAATACTTAAATGCGTTTGGTTCGTTGGTGGATTCCGTAACTTCTAACCGGGCCTTTCTACTTTTTATCAGAAGGTGATACAGGCCAAACAAAACCAGAATGGCGCCTCCCGCATAGGCCATTTGGGTACGAAACCTTGGCTCGTTCAAAAATTGAAACAACCCGAAGTAGCAAATAGCAACATACACTGCATCACTTAGCGACACACCCAATGCCACCCAGGCTCCATTCAGAAATCCACGTTCAATACTTGTTTGAATGATGGTAAAGAAAACCGGGCCAATCAACAAGGCCAGAACAAATCCAAACTTGACACCATTAAAAACAATTTCCATCTGCGGTAGTTAGGCAATGAATTTTTTCCACTCATCAAACTGTGCATTCTTCATTACCCTGGGAAATTTGTTTTGTCCGCCCACCTTGCCTTTTGATTCCATCCAGTCATAAAATTTATGCAATGGCAGAACTTCCACAAAAACATCCTTCAACGCAGCACTTCGTTCTACCGCGTAATCATCATTTAATTCCTTCAAGTGAAAATCGATTCTGTCCTTCAGCTCCTTTGCATCTACTTTATCATCTGTGCCTACATACCAATGGTGTGCAAACAAATTTTCATGTGGTACTCCTGCCACAGTAAATTCATTAATCTGGATGTTCAGCTCGTTCGACACCATTTCAATTGCTTTGTTCATATTATCAACCGAGAGATGCTCACCACACAGACTTAGGAAATGTTTTGTTCTTCCAGTGATAATAATCTCAGACTCCTCGAGCGAAGTAAACTTAATAATATCTCCAATCAAATAGCGCCAGGCTCCTGCGCAAGTTGATAGTAATAATGCGTACTCTTTCCCCTCCTCCACATCTTCAATCAACACAGCCTCTGCGTCTGGACGAATATCACCTGACGGCAAAAAGTTCTTTTCTTCGAAAGGAACAAACTCATAAAAAATGCCATTGTTAAGGACGAGTTTCATGGACTTGTGCTTTGGAAGTGCCTGATAGGCAATAAACCCCTCGGAAGCCAGGTAGGTTTCAATAAAATAGATCGGTCGGCCCATCAACTTCTCAAACCCTTTTCGATAGGGATCCATGGAAACACCTCCATGTACGTAGACTAAAAGATTGGGCCAAATCTCATGAATATTTGCAACCTGATAATACGCAATTATCTTCTCGATAAGAATTTGAATCCAGGCCGGCACTCCTACAACAACTCCAATATCCCATTCCCTTGCGTTTTTAACAATCTCGTCCAATTTAGTATCCCAATTTCGCCCTTTCGCAATTTTTTTACCAGGCTTATAAAAATGTTGAAACCAGAACGGAAGCCGAGCTGCCTGAATCCCGCTCAAATCACCTTCGAAATAATTACCTCTTTTGTTGAGATGTGTGCTCCCGCCAATCATCAAAATACCAGACTCGAAAACCTGTGTAGGTAAATCATATTTTGACAATGATATAATTTGCCTGATACTCGTGCGCTGAATCGCCTTCGTCATCTCTTTGGTAACGGGAATATGTTTGGAAGCTGCTTCTGAGGTACCCGAACTCAATGCAAAGTATTTTATCTTGCCCGGCCAAGCGATGTCTTTGGCTCCCTTTAAGGACAACTGCCACCAGTCTTTGTAAATTTTATTGTAGTCATGAATCGGCACAACAGCTTTATAGGCCGAGTAAAATGCATGTCCACCCTTCTTGAACCGTGTCAGTATCTTGGGGAAGTCATAGTATTTCCCAAATTCCGTCTGGCTGGCCGTAATCATCAACTCCTTGAGCTCGTTCTTCTGAAGTTCCAAGGGAGAGGAATACTCTTGCTGCAAATTCTCCCTAAGTTTTATTCCTTTTTTAAGTAAGGTTCCAAGTATGGCCATAACTTTACGATCCGGTTAGCGGTTTGATAAGAACGGGCTAAGTTAAACAATGGACATTAAAAGTAACATAAAGACAATCAATGAAACGCTTGTTGGTGGCTGTAAGCTGATCGCGGTGAGCAAAACCCAGCCCCTCGAAAAGATAAATGAGGCGTACCAGACCGGACAACGGGTCTTCGGAGAAAATAAGGCGCAGGAAATGCTTGCCAAGTATGAAGCACTACCCAAAGATATTGAATGGCATATGATTGGCCACTTACAATCAAACAAAGTAAAATACATTGCACCGTTCGTTTCTCTCATCCACTCAGTGGATAGTTTTAAGTTATTGGAAGAGATTAACAAACAGGGTCAAAAGATCAAAAGAATTATTCCCTGTCTTCTCCAAATGTACATTGCCAACGAGGATACAAAATTTGGTTTCAGTCAAGAAGAAGTCATCGAACTATTGAACAATTACCCCTCCTCATTCACTCATGTCCACCTAATGGGCCTAATGGGAATGGCTAGTTTCACAAACGACCAACAACAGATTCGTAACGAATTCAGGAGTCTGAAAGAGTTCTTTGAAAAGATTCGAATGATGCCACTGCCACCCCCTGTCGAGATGAAGGAATTGTCAATGGGAATGAGTGGTGATTATCTAATTGCAATGGGCGAGGGCAGCACATTAGTTCGTATTGGAACGGGAGTTTTTGGAGAGAGAAATCATAACCTATAACAGTGCTTTCGCAACGACAAACATTGATCTGCGGCTCCTTTTTGGGTGGACTTGCAGTAGCAATAGGCGCATTTGGATCGCATGCGTTTAAATCGCTACTACTGGAAAACAACCGTGTCGATACATATGAATTGGCAACCAGATATCACTTTTTTCACGCACTAACATTGCTGGCCGTTGGCATACTCATGAACCAACTAAAGCAAAACAGTATCAAGGTAAGTGCGACACTCATTTTCACAGGAACAGTTTTATTTAGTGGAAGTTTGTATCTAATGGCCTTACTCAATACTACTAAGATTGCGCTCATTACTCCGCTTGGAGGGCTTTTTCTTCTGGCTGGTTGGGCTTTGTTGGTCTACTCTTTGGTTCGAAAATCAGACGCACCTTAAATTTTGGTTTGGATATTAAGACCAAGAAAATGGACAAATCGGTTCAAGAGATTTACGGGGATTTGCTTCGCGTTAGGGTTTGCGGAATTTGCACCAGAAACAATCAATTGCTTTTAATAAATCACCGCGGACTGGTAGAGGGCGATTTTTGGTCGTTTCCAGGCGGTGGCCTGGAATTTGGCGAAACAGCCACTGAATGTATTGTTCGAGAATTTCTGGAAGAGACGGGATTAGTAGTGCAAGTTGGTGACTTTTTGTTCGCCTGTGAATTTATTAAGAAACCCCTTCACGCGATCGAGTTGTTCTTTATGGTGGAAGAAATTGGAGGAAACCTGAGCATTGGAACTGACCCGGAATCGGGAGAAAATCAGCTCATTCGAAACGTTGATTTCCTTACCGAGACGGAAGTAGACAAAATCAATAAGGCACATCTTCATGGGATATTCAAGAAAACCAGTAAAATTGACGAAATCATCGCGCTAAGAGGCTATTTTAAGTTGTAATTGGTTGCTTTTAACCACAGAAAATATCTATAATTGCAAGCTAAACCTGTTAACCTCATGAATATTAATAGAATCCTCACTATTGTATTAGTTGCCGCCAGCTTGTTTCTCGCTTTTCGACTTTATAGAGGTGTGCAGGGCACCATTGAAGATAGAGAAGCGATACAGAATACTGAAAATGCCGTAATCAACAGATTAAAGCTTATTAGAGAAGCAGAAATCGTTTTTCAAGAAGTGAATAAACGTTACACCGCTAATTGGGATTCGCTTAGTAACTTTATCGAAAATGGTAAAGTGCCTAACATCCAAAGGCGAGAAGAAATCACTCAAGTCGGATACGGCCAGGAGATCGTAAAGGTCTTTTTCGATACATTGGGGTACACTCCCGCTAAAGAAAGAATTTTTAAGAAAAATTTTACAGTGAATGCCTCTGATAATGGGGTGTTTATGGGCTACAAAGTAAAAAATGGCGACCGCGTCATCAAAAATCAGAAGGCCTACAATCTCAAGGTTGGAGACAAAATACAAGAGGTCCCCTTCCAGGAACAGGGTGTCATTACGGCTTTAGCTTCAGTGGCCACTGGTACTGAGGTGAAAAAAGGAGAGCTGCTGATTAACTATTGGGACTATGCATTCGAGCCTAACGTGGATCTCAAAAAAATTGGAGAAGTCCCCGGTTTGGATGGCCAAAAGTTTAACATCTTTATCGGCAAAGTGGATAAAAATGGCGTGATGGTGCAGGTGATTGAGGTCCGTGATCCTAAACCAATTAACCCTATGCGCAAAGAAAGTAATGAGGCAAAAGGAAGGAAGCCATTACATTTTGGGTCTAAATTTGACGTAACTACTTCTGGAAATTGGGAATCGCAATAATTCCTTTCCTTGCAACCCCCATTAGCTCGGTATAAATTAATAAAAAAGATCAAGGATGATCGGTTTGATGAAGAGAGTCTTCATCAATACCGCCTCTTGATTCAACTAGGTGTTAGAGATTTTCAAGTAGCCGTTGTCGCTGCCAGCGATCAACGGCTACTTTTTTTCGAAGACTACGTACTGGCAGATCTTCATACCCATCAGGAGCTGATGCAACTGGTAAAAAAGTTGTTTGAAGAACACTCCATTCTTCAGGCTGGTTTTTGGATGGAGGTGAAAATATCCATAAAAAATAATAAATTCGTTCAGGTACCTGCTGCGGTGTTTCAGTCAGACAAGGCGGTTGACTATCTGAATTTCAATGCCCGCGTGGATGCCACAGCAGAAACAGTTCTTTTCTGCCAGAATACTACACAAGATATTATGACTGTGTTTGCTATTCAAAGTGATCTACACGAGTGGCTGTGCGGGATCTACCAAAATACAAAATTGAATTTCTTTCATCAGTCAGCGGCATTGATCGAAGGCGTATCGATTTGTTCGCACAAAACCTCCAACGACCCTTTGTATTTATACGTTGACCGTTTCAAGCTCCATATTCTGTCTGCACAAAAAGGTAAACTTGTTTATTACAATCAATTTTCGATCACCCAGTTTTCAGATTACGTGAAGTATATAATGCTGGCAATGAACGGGCTGAAAATGGATCAGCAAACTAGCGAAGTTTTGCTTTGGGGCTATATCGGGAAAAAGTCACCTCATTATACAGAATTTGTGAAGTATGTTCGAAATGTGAATTTTGGCGCTCGGCCCGAAAATCTGGGCTTTGGCTATATGTTTGACGAAGTGCAAGAACATCATTTCTTTGACCTTTATTCACTGGATCTGTTGAGCGCCTAATATGAAAAGAATCGCTTTATTTCCCGGATCATTTGACCCATTTACGAGAGGGCACGAAGACATTGTGTTAAGAGGACTTTCGCTGTTCGATGAGATAATTATTGCCGTGGGCTACAATAGTGGCAAAACACAGCGATACTTCCCAATCGATTTTATGATCGATAAAATCAATGAAACATTTAAGGGCAACCAAGCTATTTCCGTTCAAACCTATTCGGAGTTGACCGCTGAATTTGCTAAGAAGAATGGAGCAAACTACTTGCTTCGCGGTTTGAGAAATACGACTGATTTCGAATATGAAAATAGTATCTCTCAAGTAAACCGGCACTTGAACGCGGACTTAGAATCGGTTTTCCTAATTACGTCTCCAGGACTTGCTGCCATCAGTTCATCGATCATTCGTGAAGTACATAAATACAAAGGGGACGTGTCCGGATTTCTTCCCTACAAACTTAACTAGCCAACCTTTTCGGTCTTATAGTATTCTTCGAATACAAACCGTATCGATTTGTAGGAGTTTTCTAATGCGTGATAGACTTCTTTCTGGGTCATCCAACGCAGCTCTTCAATGTCTTCCTCCACACTTGGCTTACTATTCGAATCATCGATCAATGCCATTTCATACCATTTGGTTTTTTTGAGCATACTATTCTTGTTCATGGTGTAAGTATGCCATGTCGTACATATCTTTTTTCCGAGTTTTACCCGCACGTTGCATTCCTCTTCAACCTCGCGCACTGCAGTTTCGGCCGATCGTTCGCCACTCTCGCGCTTTCCCTTCGGCAAGTCCCATTTCTTCATGCGATAAATCATCAGAAACTTGTCCTTTTTCTTGATCAGTCCGCCAGCCGCTTTGATAACCTTAAATTTTCCTTTTAAATATTGCTTGAACGCCTCATAGTCGTTAATACTGACTGTGAGCGACAACAGATTGATCGGAACTTTAGAATTAATCAAATCAAAAACCAGGTCCATATCCTGCACGCTCGCTTGATTTAGCCAGACATGGTGCAACAGTTTGGCTTTATTGATGGGTTCCGTAGATGCATTAATCTCGACATTAAAATGCCCAGCTTCAGGCTTTTCTTCAGGAAGTAAGATTCGAACAGGAATATCGTTGATGAACAGGTTCATAGGGTCTGATCTACTTTCTTAAGAAGTTGCAAAAACATAAATTATTCTCAATCCAACAACACGTCCACGAATAAAAGCCTCCGTAATTGGGCAGTTGCCCGATTCATTATAAATTGCTTGCCTCATGAGCAGAATAAAGATTCAAGATAAAACAGCCCGAGAAGTAGCCGCAAAGTTACTGGATATTGGGGCGATTAAGTTAAATCATCAAAAACCTTTTACATGGAGTTCGGGTTGGAAATCTCCGATTTATTGCGACAATCGGCTTGCACTTTCCTACCCTCCTATCCGATCGTTCATCAAAAAAGCCCTGGCAATGGCCATTCGCGAAAACTTTCCTGAAGCGGAGTGCATTGCCGGTGTAGCCACAGCAGGAATTCCGCAGGGTGCTTTGGTGTCAGAAGAATTGGGTCTACCATTCGTATACGTTCGACCTAAACCGAAAGAACACGGTATGGGCAACTTAATTGAAGGGAAAATTGAACTCGATCAAAAGGTCGTTCTGGTGGAGGATCTTATTTCCACAGGGGGCAGTTCTTTAAAAGCAGCTCAGGCCATGCGCGAGGCAGGCTTTGACGTAATTGGAATGGTTGCCATTTTTACTTACGGCTTTGACCAGAGCGAAAAGAGCTTCGAAGACGAAAAAGTATCACTCATTTGTTTGAGCGATTTCAATCATCTCCTACAAGAAGCGTTAGATAGAAAGTATTTAAATGAGAATCAGTTGATATATGTCAAATCCTGGCGGCTTGACCCTGCTAACTGGAAGTAGTCAACGATCCGCTAGTCGGTACACAAACTTCAATCCCGACCAGGTCTCATCAACCGCACAAACTTTCACATCGACCAGCCCGTTTCGAAGACCGAATTCACGGATCAGATTTTCATCCAGATCGGTGGCCACTTTCGAAGATTTTTTTGGCCACGAGACCCAGAGCATCCCATCCTTTTTCAAAAGCTCGCGGCATCGAACAAATTCTTTTTCAAATACCTTTTTCTCTTTGGTAAATAAATGAACAAAATCAATTGATCCTTTTTTGGGTGCTTCAATAACCTGAATTCCATTGGGAAGAGGGGAAATCAAATCCCAGTAAATTGATGGAATGTGAAGAACCGATATTTGCATACCCGCCTTGATGCCTAATTTTTTTTGCAATGGAGTACCCGAATACCCAGCCATATCCAAAAATAAAAAATCCTGACCATTTCTGATCAGGATTTCTCTTCCTTAACGTCAGCGTATTAATTGCCGCCTTTTCTTTTTTCCATTTCTTTATCGAACGTATCCTTGAATTTTTCGTAGTCGTAGTCAATTTTCAAGCGATCATCTTTTGAAAGGCGATCGTTATACTGTTTTACCAAATCATCGGCAGAGAGCTCCAATGCGATGTAGGTTTTGTAGTTACCATCTTTGGTTTGAACCAGTTTTTCGCAGATAGTGCGAATGCCTGTTAAAGATTGCTCAACAACTTCTCGGTTCAAACTCTCAAACTTCTGCTCCAATTCTTCTTTGCGGTTCATTGACCGAGAGTTCGTGTAATTATCTGTGACTGTTTTTACAGTTGTTTGAATGGCCTGCGCTAGGTCATTTCTTGCATTGGTTAGCGCTTTCTTTTTAGACGTTACCTGATCCATGCTTTCACCAATAGAGTTTGCCCTAAATACTTTGTTGGTGGTAAAAAAATCGGGCCCTGAGCAAGGAATAATAACTTCTTTTTCACCATCAGGAGTAGGCGTTTTTTTCTTGGCACATCCGCCAATGATGGCAGCCGCGACAACCATCAGCACTAAAGAAAGATTTGCGATTCGTTTCATATTGATTTTAAATTTGGTTAGCAAGTTAGTAAATGCAATTTATAGGCCATTATTATTTCAACGCTAAAATAGCACCAAAAGGCCGTCAAACATTGATTATTATTGTAAAATGGAGTTTAAAAGTTCGGGGAGCTTTTCTTTCTCCAAAATTTCAAGCGATTTATTATAGGCTTCCTGGCTGGATCTTTCAAAATCGAGGCTAAAACCCTTAACCCTGTCCAATGTAGTTGTATAAATCTCCCTGTTATCCTTAACTGCTGCCACCCTGATGACTGCGGTGACATAGGTGATATAGATACTTCCGGAAACGGCTCCTTTTTCAGAGTTTGCGCTAACGTCTAGCATGAGCTCAGCTTTAGTCTTGTCCTCCGTAAATTCAAATCCTGCATTAGTCAAATAGTTTCTAATTCGATTTGTGATTTGCTGGCTTTGCTTAACTGTTCCCAGGCTTTTTTCGACTGCCGCTAAGAAAACAGTTGGCCGCTGTACCTTCAATAGCACCGTGGCACGCGGTACCACCATGCGTTGAACAATCAATGAATCGATGGTGGTAGAAGTCGTCCCTGCAAAATTAAGTGGATTGAGTTTTATGGAAACAGTCTGTTCTAAATCTCGAGAGCTAATTTTTGTAAGCAAGATTTTTGCCTGACCATTTCCGTCCGTTTTGTAACTCGGGAAAACGCTGCCGGATCCCTTTTCAAATTCGGCTTTCAGCGGCACGTCTGCAATCACCTTCTTTGTGGCTTTATCAAAAACTTTGGCGGTAATCGTCTGTTCACTCATAGAAACCCTTCGATTAAGCGTGATTTGAGACGGGTTTAACGTTATGTCCATTTTGTCAAACAAAACCTGCATACTAGCAATAATTTCACTGGTCAGCAGGATCTCCTCGCCCTCATATTCCAACCGGATGGGTTCTGCTAAGTACTTTTGAATGGCCCTGAATCCCTGATAGTAGAAACCCAAGGCTAAAACCGGTTCTTTATTTCGTTCTGACTCTTTCGCCTTTTTAAAGAAATCGAGGCCGATGGAAACAGCATTTCGCTTTTGTTCGTCTTTGATTTCTTTATAACGCTGTTTCGAGAGCCTGTAATACACCCAAAAATTTCGTTCGTCTTGCCAAGTATCTACCTGCTCAAATTCCTCAATTTCATCGGCAGCGGTAGTTTGGATAATCTGCTCATATTTCTCTTGAAATTCTTTGTTAGCATCTATCGAACTCAACACAGAAGAGGATGAGATGTTGACTTTAATCTCTGATACTAAGTCCTCGAGAGCACTTTTTTTTGCCGCCTGTAGGTGGTTAGTAACTCCATCTTTGGTGCTGCGGCCGATCCCAACATAGTAGGAAGCTTGATTGGGCTTTGATGCCAACCAGTCAGGTTTGGGGTTCTTGTCGTCATTTTTTGTTGGGGTGCTAGCAGGGCTACATCCCATCAAAATAAAAAGTATCAAAATTGAGTGCTTCACAAATATTATTCTCAGTTAAACCGTTATTAAATAAACCATATCCATGCCAAAAACACAACACACAAATCTACTGTGAAATGGCTGTTAGTGGGGCAAGTTTAAACTTTATTATCTAACTTTAAATTTCGTAAAAGACCGACTATGAAAATGATAATTGGGTTAGTATCTTTTTTGTGCCTGGTGAGCGCATGTTCCTCAAAAGAAGATGTGAGTGAATTCACTGGAAAACAAACAACATACGCACTTCAAAAGGCCTCACAATATGATGTTTCTGGAACAGTAGCTTTTAAAGAAAAGAGAGACGGATCGTTAGTTGTGGTGGTAGATCTTACTGGCGTTTCGGGTGACTCCAAATACCCTGTTCATCTACATTTGGGTAATTTATCAACACCAGGAGCAAGCATAGCTGCATTGCTAGCACCCTTGGCCGGCCAAACCGGGAAAAGTGAAACTACTTTGACAAAGCTGGCCGATGAAACAGCGATAACCTATTCCGATTTGGCCAACCTTGAAGCTTGCATCAAAATACACTTGTCAGATGTGGGGCCCGAAAAAGACATTGTTTTAGCTGCAGGAAACATTGGTGCGTCAGCAACGAAATCTAATGCTGGTGGCCGTTTAGGTATTGCAACCTGTCAAAGCAATTAGTTTTTTGGAGCTTCTGAATTAGAAACGGTCACGTAGGGTGACCTGTACGTTTTCATAAATTCCGCATAGGAATTCTGTCCCTTCTTGTGATGATTCCCCCCGAAGAAAACGAGGTATGGGTGAAAATCTTCCGGCTTCCGATAGCCAGGTAAGGGATATACTGCAGTAAAATCCTCTTCTAAAAACGTAACGGTAGGATAACTTAGCTGGTTATTCAGTAAAGCTGCAGCCAGTTGATGAGTACCCTTGTTGCCATATGGAACAAATTTGAACGTAGTTCCATTAAATACCACATCAGCTGATTGCTCGGCATCAAATTTCACGGGATAGAACTTCTCGTTCAACAGTTTCGCCACAGCCGGATCTGCAAATGTGTTTTTGTCCATGACCTTACACCACCCGCACCAATCGGTATACACGTCAATGAATATCTTTCTTTTTTCGGTCTTTGTACGCTCCACTGCCTGTTCAAAGGTCATCCATTTTACAGGCGATGCTCCGCTTGACTCCTGAGCCTGAATGGACTCAGGTGCTGAAAAAATTATGAAAATGAATAAGAAGACAATTATTTTATTGTTCATGCTGTAATTTTTAGGCCTTCCATCCGACAAATTTAAGCAGAAAGAAGTTCGGATCATTGATAATGTTTTGGCGGTTTTTGTAACTAGTTACTATTCAAAAAGTATTCCATTTACAACGTATGAAGATCACTCGAAAAGATATTTTGACTGTTTTTGGCGTTTTGATGGCCTTTCTGGTTGCCGCAACCGTGCACCTGTCAGAAAGCAGGGCAATCCAAACGGGAATGATCTCGGCTACTCCTGAATTTGCCCTTGAAGTAAAGAAAACTACCCAAAAATTTAAGATTTTAGTACAGCTAAAAAGTCTTTTCAGCCACACCCATCATCGATAGGCATAATAGTGCAAAACCGTTTCGAGCGCTTTTTGCAGGGCACTATTTATCGGGTAAAACTGGTTTGTTAAGTCAAAATCAATGGCATGAAGCTGCATGTAGTACGCACTCATTACTGGTACTTCTTCACCCGCGTCAATTTTGCTCTCAGCTAGATTGTAGTTTTCTTTCTGTTCGGTTTTTATAATTTGACAAGTAATTAATTCCTTTTTTGAGTACTTGTTGGTTCTAGCTGAATAGCCGAACAACCTACATATAAGCCCTCGATGATGGTATTGCGAACATAAACCTGCTCCCGCCTGAGTAGGGTTAAAAATCAAACAAATTGAAGAATCGGTAGCCTCCAGCTTCTCAAGCCACTCCTCCGCAAGTTTGTGTTGGTAAAGAAAATAGGCAAAGGGAAGAAACTCAAGTATCGTTGCTTCGATGTCCGGTTTGGTACAACACTTTCCACATCCAAATTTACAATGCAGCCCAGACCAAGATTGAAACGTGGCAATTTCCTTGTCCAGCATTTCAAACACCGACTCCACTAAGTTAACTTTATCTTCCAGGGACATCACGCAAATGTAATCCAATGGACTTATTGTCTTCGTATGATTGACTGTAAATCCATTTGCTAACTTGAACCCTCAAAGCAATTATGAATAACGGAATATCCATTGTCATCCCTGTTGTGGATGAAGCCGCGATAATAGCGAGAGCCGTATTACAGTTTACGCAACACACTCATGGCTCTTTTCTAGAAGTGATTGTGGTGGATGGGGGTAGCAATGATCAAACAAAAGAAATCGCTTTAGGGGCGGGCGCAAAGTTGATAGAAAGCCCCAAAAGAAACCGAGCTGCGCAAATGAATCTTGGAGCTCGGTCGGCCAAATTTCCTCTTTTGTATTTCGTTCATGCCGATGTACAAGTGCCGCAAAGTTTTTACGATGATATCTTTCTTTCCATAAGTCAAGGTTTTGAGTCGGGCTGTTATCGATCAAACTTTGAAAGCTACCCCGGTTTAATGCGTTTGAATGCTTATATGACTCGTTTTAAGCTACTGACTTTTCGAGGTGGAGATCAAACCCTATTCATTACAAAAAGCGCCTTCGACAAACTGAACGGATTTGATGAATACTATACGATCATGGAAGATTATGATTTTATTGCGCGGCTTTGGAAAGCAAAAATTCCCTTTGAATTGATTCAAAAAGATATCGTGATTTCTGTTAGGAAGTACAAAAAAAACTCATGGTTACGAGTACAAATTGCCAATGGTATTGCCATGTTTTTATTTAAGCAAAAGAAAAGCCCTGAAGTGATTAAAAAATACTATCGAAAACTCTTGAACTACTGAGAAGAAAACTACTAGAAGCGATCTCAAAAATTCTTGTAGTCATGCCAGCCTGCGACCTTGTTAGCCTGAGCCTGTCGAAGGCTATGTATCGGAAAATCCAGGTTTCGACAGCCCTGCCTGCCCGGTAGGTAGGCTCAACCCGATACGGTTTTATTTTTGAGACATATAGCCTTCGAAATGAACTTAGAGTTGGTTAAACCTAACTAAACTAAACTCTATACCTCCCTCTCAATCAACCGAATACCCAACTCGGCTAACTCAGCCAGCACTGGTTCGTAGATCTCCTTTACCACGGGAACTACAACTCCCCTACTCTTTATTTTCCCTTGCAGCAATAATTTGGCAGCGATAGCAAGTGGAAGGCCTACAGTTTTCGACATGGCTGTGTTATTTTCGTCATCTCCCATTGCGGTCAGGTAAGCCTGAATTTCTTTCCCAACTCCTCCTTTTTCATAACGAAAACGGTGCCACATCACAATAAAATCTTTGTCGCCAGTCTGGAGCCTCCATTTTTTGTTCAGGATGTGCTCCAACACTTGAGCCGGAGTTCCTTTGATCAATCCTACTTTTTCATCTGTAAAAAAACCACTCCAACGCAACCGTTTTATCTCTTCGCCTTTCGCATCCAGGTCGAAAGTGGCGGCTATCCCTTCTTCAGTGGTTTTTCCCGGTTGTGCCTTTACAAATGCATTGACAAAATCGACATGCCGCATTTCGGCAACTCCCTCCATATCATACCCATCTTCACAACAACCTAACTGAACCAACACATTCCATGCACTGCAATAGCCTTTGTTTCTTAACGTGCCGCGCAGCATCGTTTTTATGCCTTGCAATCCATAGGTGTCAAGGTATTTGAGGGAATCCCTATTGGCGTACCCTTCATACTCGACAAACCCCGGGACAGAAACGGGCGTGATGCGCTGAAACAATTGCTGGTAAGGGATATACTTGTACACACCGTCTTGCAAATATTTGGCGGTGCTTTGTCCGGCCATCACCACGTTGCGTGGGTTCCAGGTAAATTTATACCTCCACGGGTTTTCAGGATCTGTTTCGTTGGCAATCAGCCCTCCGGTAAACGACTCAAATGAAGTTAGTTTCCCTCCCTCGTCTTTGATCCGATCAATCACTTGCATGGCGCTCATGTGATCGATGCCCGGATCGAGCCCAGTTTCGTTTAGAAACAGAAGACCTTTTCCAGTTGCCTCGATGTGAAGCGACTTCATTTCGTCAGATACATAACTGGCTGTTAATAAATGTTTGCGCTCGGCCAAACAAATCTTTGCCACTAGGGGGTGAAGATTTGCGGGGATCAGCGAAACAACAATATCTGCAGAAGCGATGGTATTGCGACTTGAACTTTCATCTGTGATGTTAAAAGAAACGGCAGCACCGTTACCCGCATTTCCAATTCGCTGAGCCGCAGCTTTTACATCAACATCTCCGACAACGATTTGCCAGTTGTTCGTACTTCCAATCTTTAACAAATAGTCAATCAATGAACCGGAGGAGCGCCCAGCGCCCAGAATCAGAATTGTTTTAGCCCACATAGGAGACCATATTATTTAACCAGTTCCTAAAGTAAACTAATTTATTTGAATCCACAGGATGGGAATTGTTGGTCGGAGGCCAACGATAACCGAATGGTTAACCGATCAAAGATCGGTTTTATCTTGGGTTCGACAATCGCTTCGCTAACTTGTCGAACAGCTAGCCAAATGGTTAACCGATTAAGGATCGGTTTTATCTTAGGTTCGACAATCGCTTCGCTAACTTGTCGAACAACTAGGTTTCATTCTCGTCTTCTTTGATTCTTCAAGAAAACTAAAAATTCTACTAGCAATTGCCTTTGCCAAAATGGGAGGTACAGCATTTCCAATTTGATTGTATTGTGAAAGAAAATTTTCATCTTCCTTTCCTAATTGTTTTAAAAGCTTAGAAGAAATCTGCGTTCGCTTACCTTTGAAAATATAGTTGTCTGGAAATGATTGCAATCTTGCTGCTTCTCTCGATGTGATATTTCGAGGTTGCTTTGGGTGAACAAAGTTTGAATAGAATGATGCCGGAATTGTGTAGGAAATCATCTCAGGTCTCAAATGTCGGTAGTTGGAATTATATTCGCTTTCAGAAATTTCTCCGTTACCGTTTCGCTTTCTCACTTGCAACTCTTCTGGAATTTCCTCCAGTGAAAATCCGTTTAAAATCTGTTCATAACGTTCAACCACTCTTCTGGTGTGAATCATTGTAACATGATTGAAAAGCTCATTAGTATTACTTCTGCTTAATTTCTGAAACTCGCTTCTTGGCTTAGATTTAAAAACAGTTTGTTCCTGACCTTCACCAGCCTTCAATTTAGGCAAATCCCCAATAGCTTTATGAACGGTTATTGCTTGCTTTAATGTTTTTGCTTTTCCATTAAGTGCCTTCTTTTCAGAAGGCAAATAGTGAGTGATCGGTGGTTCAGACATTTCAATACCAAGTTTATTACCGACAATGAAAATTCTTTCTCGGTTCTGAGGAACACCAAAATTCGCTGCATTAAGTTCCCAGATTTTTATGGTGTAGCCAATATCTCGAAAAGACTTCTTAATTATCTCAATTACTCTTTCCCCTCTTTCATTTTTACCTGTCAAAAGGCCTCTTACATTCTCCATCACAAAAACTTTTGGTTGTAACACCTCTACCCACTGTGCAAAGTTTTTAAACAAAGAATTTCGCGGGTCTTTAGGGTCTTTTGTTGGACCTGCGTAACTAAAGCCTTGACAAGGTGGCCCTCCAATTATTATATCTGGCTTTGAAGGACAAGCAGCAAGAATTTGTTCGTCAGTTTTAAAGTCCCGAATGTCTTTTTGAATTATTTTTTGCTTATCAAGGTTGTTAGCTTTAAGTGTATCCACAGCCCATTTATCGACTTCAAGCGAGCAAATTACTTTAAAGTTGTTGGCTAAACTAAAGCCTAGGCCAAAGCCACCAGCACCTGCAAACAAATCCAGAACTTTCAATTTTCGTGTCGTTCTACTCATAAATTTGTTTCAGCAAAAGTCGGAAAATAGCGATAGATGCTCGCATAGTTTTTTTTATCGATTGCTGAGAGTGGTATTTTGCTTAAATCACTTTTGCCAACGTTTTTGCTTTTATCTTTTAGATGTGGGAGAACTTTGTCAAGTGCATGTATCTCCCTGTAAGTTAATTTAGGAACAACAATGCTGAAACAGCTATCATCATCTCTGATGAAATCTAAATGCACAAACATTTCGTTTACCTTGTTCTTTTGCTCTTTTGTAAAGATTATGCCACCAACCGTTAGCATGTCAGCACTGTCCCTATAATGCAAATTGAAAAGTTGTTTGTATTCTATTTGTTCAGATTCACCAAGTCCACCGTTACGCTTTTTTATTGCAGACAAAAAAGCATTATGAATTATTTCTCTGATTACGGATTTATTGTTATCAACATTGAGAACTAAATCATATGCTCTTTTGGGGATACACTCACTTCCTACATTTTCAGTTAACATCCTTAGTCGAAACTCTTTTGCGGAAAGCCTGTTCGCGGGATTTCTTTTTTCATCTTTTTCATCATCTTCTGAAATATCTACACTAATTAAGAATAGGCTTCCAGGTTTTGCTTTGAGTAAAATAGTGTCAATGTCGTTAAACATAAACTCCTTCATTTTATCAATGTAATCAAGCCAGACAATACTTTTTTCATTCCAATTCTCCCACGGCAAATTCGGCAATACTTTGGTTGTCCACCCAAACTCTACATCAATACAAGCGAAAGGCTTGTTGAAGTTTATTCTCTTTTTAGATTGAGTGTCTGTTGCTCCTTCAATGCTCAATAGTTTATTTAACCCTAAAGATTTGTGGAACAAGCTGAAGTCGGAAAAATACGCTGAACCCATTCCGATATATCTATAGTTCTTTATGTTGTCGAGAATTGAAAGTCGTCCAAAGGTTTCACAAAACATTTTTCGCTCAATATGTTTTGCAGGCCTTAAAGAGTAGTTGATTCTCTCAAAGTTTTGCTTCTCAGTAGTCAAAGTATCTTCAGTCATTATTTTTTTCCGATTTGGTTTTTGTAAAAGTGATCAAATGCAAGCGAACCCGCATCGTTATGACTACTCGTTCCAAAATAATCCTTCACTTTTTTTACTTCCTTTGATGACTTTTTGAACTTTATAGTAACGTCACCCTTCATAGGTGGATTAAATAGCTTTTCAGGGTATATATATTTTTGAGCATATAGCTTTCTACTCATAAGATGGAATACATCTTTGACAGATTTTTCTGAAGCTTCTTCGACTTTTTTGTTAAGTAGTTGTTCGTTTTCTGGGTTATCTTTTTCTCTTTCCTTTTTCAACTCATCCATTAGTGGCTTGACTTGCTTCGCCATTAAAATCATTTGAGTTTTTGTAAAGGAATACTCGGGTGAATCCTTGTCAATTCCCGTTTTTGATGTTGTCCAAGGCAACTTTGATGAATCATCTGAACTAAAGAATACATAACCTCTAAAGCGAAAATACTGGTCATGATATTTGGGTAGCTCTTTCCCCTCTTTGCCACCTTTGCCTTTGCCACCTTTCCAACCAGTAATCTCAGTAGTATCAGGGCCTAAAATTAATCTGTCATTGCAGAAAATGTACCAGCCTCCATCTTCGCCTTTGTCTTCTGAAATACCCGTAATAACTTCAACTTTCAATCCATTTGGAAAAGTATGATTCCAGTAGCAGGGTTTAAAATCTTTATCGGAAATCAGTGTTATTTTGGGTGCCGGAAGTGGTTCTCCTGGCTTTGTGATATTTAATGACTTGTCTGAATTGATATAGATTTTAAGCCCTTTATTAATTGCAATCTGATGCTCCTTAGCAATTTCATTTTGCAAGTCAGTTAGGAATTGAGGGTCATTAAACTGATTTTTGGCATCAGGTTTTAGTTGCGTTACCACAATTTTCGTTGTGGTGTCTTTTAACGGATGTGCTTTTAGATGTGGCTTTTCCTTAAAATTAAAATCCCAATCTTTCTCATCTTCCCTTTCTCTCCATTCCTTGACTGAAATTGTCAAATCAAAATCAGATTTCAATGCGACTGATTCAATTACGATAAGTTCACCAAGTTTAAAGAAAGCACGCTTCATACCAATGCCGAATTGTCCGATAGTATGTTTCCCTTGGGAATAATCCTTGGGCTTGCCCAATTTGAAAGCGTACTTTCTAGCAACTTCTTCTTCTATTCCACCTGCATTGTCCAAAATGCTGAAGTGGTTTTTGTCAAATGCTATATGAATTGAAAACTTGCTCAAATCAGTTTTAAATTGGCTTGCCATTTTATTTGCGGCATCAACGGAATTATCCACTAAATCTCCAATTGCATCTCTTAAAGACAAGTCTTTTACAAGCATGTCAATAAACAATTCCTTTGAGGGAATACCTGCAATTTTTTTTGGGTCAACTGTCTGCTCTTGCCCTTCTGTCTTTTGTTTAGCCATTTGCTGAAATCTCTAAGATGTTAGACTCTGATAACTTTTGCAAAATAACTAAATCTTGGGGATAAATTATCTATTTGAATAGACTGAATGTCTGTTGGTTAGGTCTCCACTCATTGAGCTTTGGATTTGGCTCTTGCTCCAGCCATGTTTTATCATTTTGTTACCAGCTGCTTTTCTGTCTGCGAATATTTAAAGATTAGTTCCAGTCTGGAAATCTTTTTCTTATGTATCTAGCAAATTCAATTAAATCATCAATGTCGCGCGAGGAGTTGTTTACACGGATAAAATACTTCTCTTTTTGCTGCCCACTTTTGTCGTAGACCTTAATGGTGTAAGGAGTTTCTCCTTTACGTACTCGAACAAGACAAATCTCTTTCTCTCCAGATTTAGTGAACTCAATTGATAAATTATCTTTAGCGAATGTTTTAGAGAAATTATTTACTAGAAGTGTCGTTAAATGAAGCTCGAAATCATCTCGGTTCCCAGAACCGTTCTTAAAAGTTTTGTAGTCATCAGATAAGCCCAAAATTGTTTGATCATCTTTGACGCCAATTAATAGAACACCACCTTCCGAATTTGACAATGCAGAGATTGACTTCATAATGATTTCTCCCATCATTCTCTTGTCGTCTTTTGAATTCTTAATATCCCAACATAACGTTGATTTAAATTCTAATAATTGACTTTCATCATGTTTGATAATTTCCTCGAAAGGTTTGTCAACTAGCGACCTTTCAAATTGATCTTTTGCTACTTGAATAAAGTTAACAAGAGATTCTTTACAGTTAGCAACCGCCTTTATTTTTTCCTTCTCATACATTTCGGGATAATAAATTCCTTTGGGTTCGATAGACACTTTGCCAAGAACTTGAAATACTCGGTTGTCAGATGGAAAGAAAGATTGCGCTAATAATTTACTCCTTTGAATTAACTTCTTCATATCTGAATCGTCTCCAGAAAAGGTTTTTACATCTATTAAAAGATTGTCTATTTCGGAATAGAAGCTCATGGAGAACTACATTATTTGAAGTGACTTAAATAATCCTCGATGAACCACAATATTTTCATTGAAATTCATTCTTGCCTCTTTGTTCTTATACCTAAAAAATTGATTGTGCTTTTGTTTGGGTTGATTGCCTATTACGTTAAAATTGAAAAGCGTTTGCATAACAAAATCGACATTCGTTTCTTTAACAGTTCCTGCCTTTACATATCCTGTGTAAGCTGTTTTAAATTCACCTACAGTAAAGTTCCATTTTCTAATTTGTGAAAGAACTTGGAAAATTTGGGGAATGTCTGGCAAGATTGCCTGAATTTCATCTTCGACTTCTGCTTTTAAGTAATTTGAAAATGCTTTGTCAACTTGCTTAATCGTATCTGGGTAAATAAAAGGTTTTCGATTATATAAAGTATCCTCTGCACAGGCTTGAATATATTTAATAAAATCCCTTGGTCGCATTTGAGAACTTCTTGCAATAAAATCAAACGTGTGCATTTGTTTTGATTGTTGATCGCCCATTTGCACAGCACTTCTATGAAATATTAATTCCCATGCTTTATCAAAATACAGGACTGTTTGGGTAGCAGAAATTGCCTTACTAATTCTAAATGCAATCAGGCGTTTCATTTTATTCTCGTCCCAATCAATTTCAATTTTGTAGTCACTCCATTTATTCTTGTCAGTGTCTTTTATTAGATCATAAATGTCATCACGTAAAAATATAATGGGGTTTATATTGAGATTTGAAAGCCTGAAAATATTCTTAATATCCTGAACTGCTTTAAACAAACTAGTTACAAGATTATTGTATGGCTTGAACTCTTCAATATTTTTAATATCTCTATAATCCTCATCGAGTTCATCAAAGATTATGTAGTACTTCGATTTATCAAGATTTTTCTGAATTATACCTTCAAGGATATTTACCTTCTCTATCCAAGAGAGGTTGTTTGCTTGTGGAACTTCATGCGAAACTTTAAAGTTGTCATTTGTCCAATTTGAGATTACAACAGGAAGATTCGTTATTGGATCTGTGCTATAAGATAAACTTAAACTGTCACGAACATTGCTGTTTATATTGTTATTCTTTAACATCAATCGACAGATCACGCTGTAGATAAGATACTTCCAAAGTGTTATGTATTGATTTGGAGGAGTATACTTTGCGTTTGAAAGAGCATATAAGTCATTGAATGGAAAATTTTTGAATGATAATTTCTCACAAAATACGCCATCTTGATTTCTTCCTTTCCCAAGAATGAATTCACTGATCGCTGTCTTACCAGTCCCCTTTCGTCCAATCACGTAATTTTTTGTCCCAGCAAGGATGGTTTCTACTTCTGTCACATGGAAAAAGTACCTCCCAACATCTTCTGATTTTGCTTCCAATTTCCAGTTTGTCGCAATTTCTTTAACTAGGTCTGCTCGAAGTTGTGAGAAGTTGTCGGCTTGTAACATATTATTTTATTTTGTCATTGTAAAATTGTAACGCTACTCTACTCTGTCCCGAAAAATGGCAGGTAACATTAGTATGTGCGAGGCTGGTTGCGCCTATACATCCAAATATATGAGATAGTCGGAATAGTGTTACGGCTATTTTGCTGTTGTTTAGCCACTGAGTCTGCAAGCAATGGTATTTATTCTTTCTTAGATTCATTTATTTCTTCTTCATTGTGGGGTAATTTGAGACACGATAAAAACTAGTTTGACTTTATTGTATAGCCGACTACCAAGTTAATTAAACATCTTTCAATAAATGGTTTCTCTGAGCGTGCTCCAAAAATATCATTTGTTTCAAAAACCAAACCACCTCTTACTGATGTTGGGTCAGACTCATCTTTGTTGTCTTTGTCATTATTGGCATGAGTAAAATAAACCCCGAATCTAAAATTGGTAGAAGGCCTTCTAATTTCATTAAAATTAATTACACTATGAGCTCCAAGCATAATCTTGCCTTGCCAGTTATTAGGCCAATATAGCAGGTCACCTAGGATCGAACAATCCGCAAAATTACCAGCGTATTGGTCGTATCTACCCCTAACATTTTCAGTGTTACTAGTAATAATTGAACTTGATGAACTACCATTTACCAAATTACTAGTAGCGATGGTATATTCATCAAGAGAGCCATAGTTGTTATTTCCCAAGATAGTTTGAATACCCGTTCCCCAAGCCCAATTCTTTTGAGTGTCCTTATTTAGCCCTAGCGTTATTGTGGTATAATATTCAGGTTTCGTAACTATCAACTTATCGGGGTTAGGCACATTATCAAAGAACTTATAATTTGCAAATCCCTGATTTAACGTTACATAAAACCATCGTAATCCAGCGGTATCCTTACCAACTTCTTTTGTATAATATGTATAGGTAATGCCTACATTTCCTTCAGGTGTTAACTTTCCTTTAGACAATACTTTTGAAAGACCATCCGCGGTCTTAAATGACCCTTGAAAACCGAGATAACTTGGATGTTTCTTGTTGGCAATATCGCTAAGTTTAATAAGATCACTTCCAAAACTAATTTTAGAATCTGAGAAGTTAAAGTTGACATTTGTTTTATCACCATATAAAATGGAAGTCTTTCCGTCCGAATCTTGAACAGGAGAAACCTGTGATAACCCCACCAGGGGCATTAATATAAAAACAGCAAAACCTAATCTTATGCGCATGTCGAATCTACTTTTTCGTCAATGAAATTGTATTGGGTACTTGGATTTCCGTCTGAGCCAAATATTCCAGACTTGTTAAATATCTCTTTACTGCTCGTTACGTTTTTTACTTTAACCGTTACACCTGCAAACTTTTTGCCTCTCGCATGAACGTCAATCTCAATTTTATTCTCTCCATCGCTTTCCCTTTCTACTTCATCTGACTGAAATTTTCTCGGAGAAATTTCAATCATTCTGACTGCAAGATTATTCAAACTGGCGGTTGCTCCCGATAATAAGGATGGACTTGTTACTGTTATCTGATATTTACATTTTCCCATATAAAGCAAATTTAATTAAGCCTGTTTTACAAATCGAATGACTATCTAAAGTGAATTTATTTCTTCGCAGAATCTCTGCCTCAGGATTCTGCGCATTTAATTTTTTTTGCGTCCGTCTTCATTTCCTTTTGCTGAACTCTGTGTCAATTACTTGTCACCACATAATTTTTTAAATTCACTCCTTACATCCTCAAAAGTAGGCGCACCAATACTTGATATTTTATTATACGAATCTATTCCATTGTCTGTTGCCATAGCACTCCAAAAATACTGCCGAACTTTTTCTGCCCCCTCTAGATTGTTTAATCTCATTCGAGTAGCATTTATTTTTCTCTTAATTGTTACATCCGCACCAGGATTATTCTCTATTGGGATTAACACGTTTTCCTCTAAGAATCTAATCAGTTCTTCTCTGGTGGCATTCATATTTATTTTCTATCTGGTTCTATTTTTTTCCTCGCAGAGTCTCTACCTCAGGACTCCAGTTTTTTAATTTTGTTTCTTTGCCTTCCTTCACCTTCTACTTTCATCAGAGTCCCAGAGCCAATCAAAGACTTTATATTCAGTCAACCGTTCAACTAAAAATTCGCCAAATTAAAAGTTGTTGTTATATTGTAAGAAACTTGTTGGCGGTAGTTATTCTATCATTTGAAGTTGCATATCCATCTTCATTTTATATAAGAGTTTAGATTCTGGAATGTCAATTCTATCATTATAGATGGAAGCAATTATTTTTTCGTTTTCAATTGTTCCCTTTAATGTCATGCTACATCTGGGGCTGTTTGAGTAGTCAGGGATAAATGAAATAAAAATGTCCTTTCCCGATATTTGAGCATTCTCAAAGTCATAAATATGCGTATTTGGTGGAACAGTCTGATAGGGACAATTTTCTAAACCTCTCTCAATAGCTTTGAAGCTCACCTTAGCTAATTCCACATTCATTCTATCTTTGGTCAATTTTAGCTGCACTTTAACGTCTGTATATTTCATAGAATAGTTGCAATATGGAGCTCCGCCATAATATACTGTAGAGGATTCGAACAGTATTCCTTCAAAATAATTTTTGATTTCTTCTTTAGGTGTCTTTGGTAGGACTTTGATTTGCTGCAACTTGTCGGAAACGGATTTAGGATTAAAGGCGATGACATTTTTGGTCACTTTAAAATAGAATTTTAAATTATTCCAGTCTGAACTGGCAACCTCAAATGATGTATCTATAGAGGTGTTGTAAATAACTCTAAAGTTAAAAGTAGGTTTGTTCTCTTTCTCAGGGTACTCAATTTTAAATGTTCCATACTCATCCGTCACATCTGATTTTTTAAGTTGACTAACCCTCACGTCTACATTCTTAGTCTCTTTATTATTTATATAAATTGCTCCTGAAAGCGATAAATCTTGGTTGCACTTATCCGAAACAATGAGTTTAGCTGGGTCATACATATAAACAAACGCAAATACGGCAAGCGCACCAGTCGCAGAAACAATTCCATTGAACTTGAAGTCAAATAGCCCAGGTATGATTGAAGCAAATGCTCCCACCGCAATAGAAATCACTATTTTGTAAATATTGTATTGACTTTCGCTAGGGCAAGGTTCAATAAAAGCAAGTATTAAAATTACAAGCATAAATATTATACCCACAATCCCGCTTGTCATGAGTCGAGTAGATTTGTTCATGTTTCGTTCTTTAAAATTTTATCAATTTTACTTTTCGCTCACTACCCATTGTTGGTGTTATTGACTGCCTAGCTCAAGCGCCCGGTGAACCCACTCAGCCAAAACAACAGGCAGTTCATCTTTTCATTGAACAAATTGCTATTGTTTCAAAGGCAAATGTCCTCTTCTTTATCGCTGAGCAAAACATAAATCCCTTCGCTCTCGGCATGAATAAAGCCTCGTAACATCTTAAGTTGCATCCCTGATTTTACTTTTTGACCTGTTGGTTGATATAAAAACGCCATGGTCTGCCCACCAGATTTATCTTTGAAAGTTATCTGATTTCGAGCCAAATTGATAGTTTCTTTGTTTTTTAGAAGTGGTTTAAAAAATTGAGATGTAACAATTTGTATGTCCTCAAATTGCACCCATGAGCCGTCAAGACTTTTGCTAACCAAGGAATTTGTACTTTTAATCGGCACTTCTATCGTTTCAATAGGCAAAGCGGGAGGCGCATGATGCGGCACTTCCGGTAGTTTATAAATTTCCATATTTCCATTATCAACTACGGTGGTTGAGCCATTAATCTCCTCTATCACCCCACCGGCACAAAGTACTTTTAACCAGCGCGGGTAAGGCATATCGATAGTCTTAGCCGTCTTGATCCATATTCCACTCCAAGCCCCGCCAATATGGTGATTCAGTACAACCAAATTTCTATCATGAACACCTCCATTACAACCCGTGCAACAAGCAACGCTTACGTGGATGCCTTTTAATTTCGTTTCAAAAGGGAAATCTTCAGATACGAAAGGCACTTTTAAACTCATCGGGTCTTGAACATCATGAATAAATTTTGGGCTAATCACATTTTTGAATGTCTTCCCGTTTTCAAAAGTGATCGAATTGATCAATAAGTTATCAATCTCAATTCTTTTTTCCCTTGTTCTCTGAATAGTAAGTACTACCCGTCTTAGATTACTCTCGTTAATTTTGATACTCTTCACTTTTGCCCCGCTCTCTAACTTAAATAATTTTGAGACTAACGTGCTGGCACGCAAAGGTGCAGCGAATATCACTGCAATGTTTTTGCTGCTCAATGGAAAAATCGAAACTATCAACTGATTTTTTTTTAGTTTATTTTTCATCGCATTTTTGTTAAATTTTAATATTATCTAAATGTTAAATTTTTTTACAAGCGTCCAGCGTGTACAACTGCCCATTGTTGGTGTTCTTCGCTAACATAAAAACGAAATTTTGTCTTTGTAACCTTCAAGTTCATCTATCAACTCATTTTTTTTAATCTGACATTCTCACTCCTCACGCTGTTT
Organism: Cyclobacteriaceae bacterium; assembly: GCA_031400595.1. GTDB lineage: Bacteria > Bacteroidota > Bacteroidia > Cytophagales > Cyclobacteriaceae > ELB16-189. Next base: position 17,195 of record JANNQG010000013.1, on the reverse strand, counting down.
GTTTCCTCGCAGAGTCTCTGCCTCAGAACTCTGCGCATTTAATTTTGTCTGCCTCCGTCTTCATATACTATTTCTGCTTCCGCCAGAGTCCCCGAGGCGAGAGACTCTGACGAGAAGAAAGTTCATATCCCATCAGGACACGGATCCAGCCTCCTTATATATTGATGCGGTTCTAATGGAGTACTACGGTCCCGGTCCCGTAAAAATGTGGCCCAATTTACCGCGCATTCAGATTGTGGACCACCTTCAATTCCGGAAACTGTGTCGCCAATTACGAAACAAATAAGTGTTTCATTTGGACAGCGCGGAGGTGGAGGTGGAGGGGGCATACAACCCGGACAAGCAACACAAGCGGGTGGGCAACCAGCACAATCAGAGCAAGGAAGTGGGGATCCCGGGACGGTGAAGTATGCGGTGGCTTGGCAGGTTTCCTTCATCAAATTCTGGGCTGTAATTGTGAATGGGTACCTGCCGGGACGTCCATTAGTCGTAAAAGGTACGTTACTATTTACACTGGAAGTACCGACCGGCAGTACAGCATCGTAAAGGACGGCTCCAGAGGTTACGTCCCTTACTGTTACTTGTTTGGCGCTTGTGGCGCTGAAGGTTGCATTCCCGCCCCCCGCCATAACAGAAATGTTGGCACTGCATTGGACATCAATATATACTGCTCTCATCATTACCGTTTCTGGCTTTGTTGCCCCTCGTGGAGTTCCTGTTATTTCAAAATCAAAAACGTCACCGTTTCTTGGGGCAACAGGCTCATAGGGAATACTTATAGTTGCTATGATTGCAAAGCCTGGGATAGAATTATTTCCGCTACAAGGATTATTGTTAAAGTTTATGGTTCTGGTGATGCGGGGTACTGTGCGTGTACATGTAGGTTGAATCTGAACCGTAAAAGTAGGTGCAGTTCTAGAGGGCGCAAGTCGCTGTATGTATTGGCCGGTGGCCCAGGGAGTGTTATTGCAATTGCTGTTCAACACGCACTGCCGTGGAGAAACTACTTGTATGGGAGCGCCTCGATAACTGATAATGAACGGTTTCCCTATTGTGTAATTTGCTTCTACCGTAAAAGAATATCTATTTTCCACATACAAATCATGGTAGTTTTGAAAAGCACCAGTGTTAGATGCCGTATTCCTTGAAAAGTAGATAGTCGTAAAGTCATCGGGCCATATTGAGGCATTCGTATTATTGTCAAAGAATTTGTATAACGGTATATAAGGCCCCGGTTTGCAGGATTCTAGCAAAATAAGGACGAACAATAACACCCAAGTCTTTTTCATGGTAAATTTGGTTAGGCTAAAAAAGTTAATTTATAAATCAGATTTTTCATTTCGTTTATCCCTGCCCATTGTTGGTGTTCTTCACCGTTAAGAACACCAACAAATACAGAGCCGTTGCATATGTGCTTGCTTTACATTTTAATTTTGGATTCTTTAGCGAAAACTTTGAGACTGGAACTAAAGTTTTCTATCGCTTTAGTATATCCATACATCATTCCTTTGTTAAATATTTCAGTTACTCTATCCAAATCTTTTTCACTTAATTTATCGCCTGAAATATTCTTATCATCTCTCAGTGCTATAAAACCAGCTCCAATAGATGTATAAAGTATCAAATCAAGATTTAACCAAGGCTGATAGTAGCTTGCTTTTTGGTCTTTAATTTTCTCTTTACTATCGGGGTTCCAAATATTTAAAGATGATGAAATATTGGGATTTACAGCTTCTAAAGCTTCCACCAAAAACTCTCGAGCAAAAGATGGGTTGAATTTGGAAGATAATATTTCTTCTGCCAAAGAGCCAATGCTGTTTAAATCTGGAAGTGAAATATTTTCTATTTTTTCCACCGGATTATTCAAACTGGCTTCGATAAGTTGAGAATGTCTTAACAGTTCAATCCATATAAATCGCCTCCAGCACAACCAAGATTTTCTTTTTGATATCCAAAGTGAAATGTTCATGTAGTACTGTCGTATCACATTAAAATCAGCAGTTGTTAATCCAGATTGCTTACCGGGTATATCGCTACCATCAGAACCCTCCCCGTTCAAATTGATATTTACAAAATGATGCCAAGTTGAATCTACCACAATACGGCCGGCATTTGCCAACCGTCCATCCCAAACGGCAATAGACTGGAAGCTATGAGGAAGGGTTAGTGCTTTACCGCTGCCTCCGCCAGTTGTACTTCCCCCTAAAACATAAGATGTGGCTATTGTTTGCGTTGGAACTGCAACACCATTCACTGTAAAAGAGGTTTCGGGTTTGCATTCGCCTTCATGCGGGTGATCTGGCATTATGTCGATAGTACCCGAAGGCCTAACACTTGTGCTAATAGATAACAACGGGTGGGGCATTCCGGCACCGAATGTTCTAACTGAAATACTTTGTGGAATGTTGTCAGACTGGTTATCGAAATAACGCGAAGTCGAATCGCCAGATCTTGGTCTATTGGTGTCATTTCTTCTAGCGCCACTCATGCTAACTTCATTAACATCATTGGCAGAGCCAATTGGATTGTCGCTCCAATATCTCATATCTTTAACTCTTGTGATATTGCCACAAAGGGCTGAGCCTAGATAACCGTGGTCTCCAGTTGCAAATAGGCCGCCACCACCATTCATATAGCTTTCGACTACGGTTAATTCCGCGGCCGGTAATCCTGTACCAGAATTAATTCCAAATAACCACACTTGGTCGAAATCACTTAGCGCAACGCTTGTTTGAAAATTAAAATTACTAATTTGATTAACAACCAATGGATTTGTGTTTGGGGTAATTGTACCTCGATGGCCAAGCGTTAATTCATAATTATTCAAGGTGGTTGCTTGAAGCTGGTTAAATGAGGTCAAGAATTCTGATAAGTCAAAGCCTCCAATTCCAAAATTTAAACCCCCATCCGTTAAAATCAAAACTTTTACCGTACATCGCCTCCACCACCACCATTTAGGAAGGTAAGGCTTTAGAAAATCTGGTTTTAGGTTCTTTAATTTATTTATAAGCGTGATTCTCTCGTCACGACTTAATAAATGCATGTTTTTGAATTTTTCTTCTAGATCTTTCATAATTAAATGGTTATTTTTTTTCTACTCTATTCAGTTTTTGGAATATCTGCCTCTCACACATGAACTTGTTCAACTTTTCCATGAAATGCCATACCCCAAACACTAATCAATTCATCTTTCATAAAACTGCTTCACCCTTTTACTCAACCAGTTCTTCTATTTGCTCAACCGGTTTGCTTTTCATCTCAACCAATTCGCCATTGGGTAAACCAGTTCACCCCCTTACCAAACTAGTTCAGTAAAAGGGTGAACTTTCCTATCAAACAGGCCCAAAAACGAGGCTTTTCATTTTGCTATGGTTTTATGTTGCTAGGCTTGCCTTTGGCTTTTCCTTGCCCGTTAAATCGCTCGCCCAGGTCGTTGGCTATGGACTCTGCGCCCGGCACTTTCATCTTGGCCGCTTGCTTCACGCTATTATAAAAGGCCAGTGCCGCCACATTCGCCTCGCTGCCGCATAGCATTACAGTGTCGTTCAGGTTTTGAGCGAGTTGCTCCAGTGGTCGATCAATTTGCAATAGCGAACTAGTGGCATCTACATCTACCTTCAGCTCGGGCACATCTATATAGCTGGGCACAAACTGTGGGTTGTTAGTTGCATAGTCGAGGGCCTTTTGCACAAAAGGCAATGTGCCATCGCTCATCTTGGGCAGGGCCTTGCGCTCTTCGGGGGTGAGTGCCACCAAATAGGGCGTCAGGGTATCGGTCACTACTTTGAGTGCTGCGGTCACCTGCTGCACCTCGGCAGCGGTGATTTTAATGGAAACGCGGTTTTCTTGCATACAATAAAAATTAAGTGGATAGTTTAATTTTCTGTTTTACATTAAATGGCCATTTGATGAGTCAAACATGGCAGGATAAAAAGGGAAAGTCAACGTGGAAAACCACGTATTTCATACGGGGAAAACCACGTATTTTTTACGTGGTTTTCCCCGTTGACAATGTGCTAGAAGTTTTGCATACCGCAGTTAGCCGTTTATGGCAAGTGGCACCTAGCACTTAACTGCATCACTGCCAGCAATCGCCTAAAACACCTTTCAATTGCCTCCTTTGCCTTGGTATTAACTAGCCTCAGGTCAAAAAAATCCGGAAACTGTTTACCAAACACTTCGAAACTCCCACTACTTTGCTATCTTTCAATCAACGTACAACCCATGAAGGACTTTGAAACTTTCGACAGCATTGAAGAGCTAGATAGTGAATCGAAATACCTGATTCATAAAGCAAAAGAAGCCACCGCCCATTCGTATGCACCTTACTCCAAGTTTTGTGTGGGGGCGGCACTCATCCTGGAAGACGACACGATCGTGGTGGGTGCCAATCAGGAAAATGCCTCCTACCCTCTTTGCATGTGTGCGGAACGGGTAGCCCTTTACGCAGCCGCTTCGCAGCACCCCGATAAACGAATTGTTAAAGTGGCCATCATTGCCCACAAGAAAAACCATAAAGAGCTTACCCCTGCCGCATCATGCGGTGCGTGTCGGCAAGTGATGTTAGAATTTGAACACCGGCAGAAGGCAGCTTTCCAGATTGTTTTCTTAACCAAGCCTGATGAGTGGACGCTCTGCGCGAGTGCAGCCACATTGCTCCCGTTTGGGTTCTCGAAAGACACATTAGGATAGCAAATAGCGCTAACTCAACGATTTTCCCCCAAAATACGAGGCTTAGAAGTGCTGTAGAAACCTTGAAATCCCAGAACTCAAAATCGATAAAATCCTTTCTTTGATTGTTAAGTGACTCCTAATTAATAATTTGGCAATAAAAATAAATTGGTGCCTATGTCTGACAATGAGAACTTCACCACGTTTTGGCTTCCCTTATCGGGGAATTTAACTCGTGTAAGATTTCTTCCAGAATAAGACCACTAAGCGACAATTGAAAACCTATTTTTGCTTTTCTTTGAAGAAGCTAATACGACCAACGTGGTACAAGATATTGACATAGCAGATTTAAAAAAGATCACTGAACTTGTTCAGGGTAAATACGGGTATGATTTCCGTAACTACGCCATGTCTTCCTTCAAGAGGCGAATGCTACGTATCCTGGAGTTGAAGAACCTGACTATTGAATCGCTACTCAAAAAGTTGAATGACCAGCCCACCTTTATCGAAGAATTTTTGGATGAACTGACCGTGAACGTAACAGAGATGTTCCGTGATCCGGGATTTTGGCGAATCATGCGTGACGAAATCATTCCGGGAATTCTATTAAACCACAAAACCTTTAAGATCTGGCATGCTGGCTGTTCTTCGGGCGAGGAAGTGCTTTCGATGGCGATCCTTCTCAAAGAAATGGGCATTCATCAGGACGTTCAATTATTTGCAAGCGATCTGGATGTAAACATCCTGGAAAAAGCAAAAGCAGCTACCTACCCGATCAAGAACATGGAGCTGAATGAAAAGAATTACATACGCTACGAGGGCAAAAAAAGCCTGAAGGAATATTACAAAGAGGAAGGCGGTAAGGCTGTTTTCGACAAGGAACTGATGCAAAATGTATCTTTCCGCAAACATGATTTGGTAAAGGGTGAGATCTTTAACAAGTTTGATTTGGTCTTGTGTCGAAACGTCATGATTTATTTTAATCAGTCACTACAAAACGAAGTACTAAAAAAATTCCATGAAAGTTTATTCAAATACGGTTACTTGGCGATCGGCTCCAAAGAGTCATTGATCTGGTGCGATGTAGCAAGTAAATTTTTAGTGGTAAACAATGAGGAAAAAGTTTATAAGAAGATAAAGGATTAGGGGAACTGCTGCCATGGACAAGTATAACTTAAATAATAGCTACAAGGCAGTGGTGATTGGAGGGTCAGCAGGAAGTTTTCAGGGAATCGTGAAAATTCTGGCTCAGCTTCCAAAAACTTTTCCTCTACCCATTATCATGTGTTTGCACAGATTGAAACATGTGCGCAATGGATTTGTCGAAGCCTTATCAATAAAAAGTGTGGTACAAGTAGTAGAACCGGTAGATAAAGAGTCAATCAAAAAGGGAGCGGTATACCTTGCCCCCTCCAACTACCATATGTCGGTAGAGCTTGGCAATCACTTTTCTATGTCTACCGAGGAAATGGTCAACAATTCACGACCGGCCATTGATATCACCCTGGGAACGGCTGCCTATGTCTATCGCGACAAACTCATTGGAATCCTTCTTTCGGGCGCCAACAGAGACGGTGGATTGGGAATGAAACACATCAAAGACAAAGGAGGGTTAACAATTGTACAAGAACCTACCGAATGCATGATTGATACGATGCCCAAGGCCGCACTTGCACTTACTAAAATTGATCACACATTAAAAATTGATGAGATCGTTGAATTTTTGAAAGAACTAGATAAGCATTACACTAAATAATATGGAAAGGCTCCTTCAAACGTTAAAAGATCCAGGCAAACTAAGCTTGCTGCTTTCTGCACTTTTTTATGTTGGTCTGGTTTCATCTGCCTATGTGTTGGTTACTCTTCCTCATGATCTTGTGTTCAAGGGTGGAATGATTTCTACAGGATTGGCTACGCTGGTATATACAAAACTATTTATTACCCTTATTGTCACTTTTGGGCTCGGAGTGTTCGCCATCAATACCACCAACAAGGCAAAAAAAGAAATTGTCGTCTTTAAGGAGAAAAAGACAGAAACTTCAGCAACCTCAAGTGGAGATACCACAGAGCAATCATCGCTTGATACACAAGCATTCACCAAAGCCCTCAAAGGCGCAACTTCTGGTCAACTGTATCAGGTGGGAATCAATCAGATTTGCAAGGCACTCAATGCGGGGCAAGGAGCATTTTATCTTCTAAAAGAAAGAGAAGGCAAACGCGTTGTTGAAATGAAAAGTGCATTCGCAGTACCACTCGAAGGTGAGCCAATTGTCTATGAATTTGGTGAAGGTCTGGTGGGGCAATGCGCAGCAACTGGAAAAAGTTTGCTTCTTGATGAGTTACCCGAAGGCTATACACATGCGATCGTAAGTGGCCTGGGGATGGCGGCTCCAAAGTATATTCTGATTATCCCGATAAAAAAGGACGAAGTGGTTACTGCTGTATTGGAGATAGCGACATTTTCAAAACTGACTGGCAATAGCCAAAAGGAGGCAGAACAAATGGCTAAACTTTTAGCCGAACAGATTTAAATGCACTACTAAACCGTAAAAAGGTTATGTTTAAGAACATAAAAATTAGCACAAAGATCACCATTCTCATTGTCGCCATTTCGCTGGTGAGTGTGTTGGCGATCTCCCTGTTTACTTACCACATCAATGTAAAAAATTCGGAAGAAAAACTTCACACAAATCTGTCGGTCATTGCCGATAATAGAGCAGCTCAACTTAGCCACTATTTTGCACACATTTCCAGTACCATTCATTTTTTTCAGAATTTCCCAGAAGTAAAAGGTCTATTGAGCTCATCGCCTGATTCGCTTAAATCAACTCTTTCAAAGGCAAAAGAGACTTATGGATTTGAGGAGTTGTTTGTTTCAAATAGTAACGGAACGATCCTGGTTTCTGCCAATACACAAAAAGGAAACTTCCCTGATCCTGATGGTTCATTTTTCTCCAATGCAGCAAGCAACATCTATTACAGCGCGGTCAAAAAAGATACCATAAATAAATCTTCGGATTCGTACATGATGTTTGTGGGAGCACCTCTCAACGGGAATCTGTTAATCTTTAAGATCGATTTAAATCCGTTATTTAAGTCACTACAAGATGTGAACGGTCTTGGTGCAACTGGTGAATCTTTTATTGGATACAAAGATCTGGTAACAAGGAAAATGATCCTTGCGAGCCCCTTGCGAAATGACCCGGGAGCCTTTTTCAAATTTTATTCTGAGAATGAAAAGGAGGTGAAAGAGATTGGCCTCGCGCTGGAAGGGAAGAATGGTTTTAGCATTGGGCGTGACTACCGCCATCAGGAAGTATATGTCGCCTACCGAGAAATTGAAAATTCGCCCTGGGCGCTTATCGTAAAAATAGACGCCAACGAAATCAACGGGCAGGGAGGAGCGCTTGCCAATATCTACTGGATGGGTGGATTGGTCATTGTGCTACTGGCAGCAGCCATTTCCGTTCTATTTGCACGCTCACTTACAAAGCCACTCCTTTCAATGCGCGACACATTAGACTTGGTTTCGCAAGGTGTTCTTCCGGATAAAATTGAAGCCGCAAGCAGCGATGAATTTGGCCAAATGGCCACGAAAGTGGATGGTCTTGTCCAGACACTAAAGGGGAGTGCTCAATTTGCGCGCCTGGTTGGTGAAGGACAATTTAATGCCGCCTATCAGCCTGCCAGTGAAAATGATACGCTCGGTCTTTCGCTATTAAACATGCGAGAGAATTTGATTGAAAATGAAAGAAAAGATAATGAGCGCAACTGGATTGTTAGAGGGGTAGCGGAAGTTGCCGAGATCCTTCGAATGCACGATACGCTGGATGGTCTGGGTGACGATGTTATTCAGTTCATCATCGAGAAGATTGGGGCCGTCCAAGGTGCTTTCTATGTTGTCAATGATGAACAGAGAGAGAAAAGCATTGACATACGAGCAAGCTTTGCCTACAACCGTAAAAAGTATCTTAAAAAATCTTTCCGTTTTGCAGAAGGCTTAGTCGGACAAGCGGCTGCTGAGAAAGATTATATTCTTCGTACAGAAATACCTAGTGAATACGTGACACTTACATCCGGTATTCTGGGTGATCAAAAACCGAACTGCATTCTTATTGTACCATTGATTACAAATGAAGAGGTGTACGGAGTTGTGGAATTTGCAGGCCTTAAAAAGTTTGATTCGTCACAAATAAAATTTGTGCAAGAATTGAGTTTGATATTAGCTCGGACCATCTTTAATATAAAAGTAAACGAGCGTACACGAAGGCTCTTGAGTGAATCGCAAGCGTTGAGCAGTGAGTTGACGGAGAAACAAGAAGTACTCCGCCAAAATGCAGAGGAAATGCGCGCCACGCAGGAAGAGTTACAAAGGTCAAACATAAAGCTCGAGGAGCAAATTGAAGAAGTAAATCGCACCCAAAATCGCATGCAGCTACTTCTTGAAAACGCCTCAGAAGTAATTACCATCTACGAAGAAGATGGGCGAATTCGCTACATATCACCTTCTGTTGAAACCATTTTGGGGTATTCTCAAAAAGAGCTTCAAGGTCAAAGTGACTTAAACCGCGTGCACCCCGATAGCCTGGAGGTGGCCCAAGGTCTGTTTGATCAATTGCGCGAAAATCCTGAGGAGAAATTAACCGTTCAACTGGAATACAAAACAAAAGATGGCAAGTACATTTGGTTGGAAGCTACCGGAACCAATTTTATGGCGAATCCTGCTATCCATGGTTTTATTCTTAACTCCCGCGATATCACAGAGCGCAGGTTAGCTGAACAAGAGCAACGTATGCGTAGTAAGATGCAAGCGTTGTCAGAAAATTCACTTGATATCATTACTCGCTTGGAGAATGATGCTATTTCCTATATCAACCCAACGATTGAAAATTACACCGGTAAATCGCCTGAACGATTCATCAACAAAAAAATAAAAGAAGCAGAGTTGGAGTCGGGGATTTTGGAGCAATGGCTGTCAATTGTTGAACAAGTGAACTCAACAAACGACAAGATCTCAACCGAAATGGATTTCCCTTCAGAAATGGGGAAACGAATTATGCAGGTAAACGCCATACCCGAGTATGACGACCTTGAAAACATCGAGTCGGTTCTCTTGGTGTCGCATGATATTACCGATCGAAAAGAAATCGAGCTTGAGATTCAAAATAAAAACAAGAAGATCAACGACTCTATCAATTATGCGAAACGTATTCAAAACGCGATTTTGCCAAATACCCGGTTAGTCAATAAGACATTACCTGATTCCTTTGTACTCTATAAACCAAGAGATGTAGTTAGTGGAGACTTCCCATGGTTTGTTCAGATCAAGAATGATTTGTTTATCGCTGCTGTAGATTGTACCGGTCATGGCGTTCCGGGAGCCCTCCTTTCTCTGATTGGCTATTTCCTGCTGAACGACATTGTACGCAGCAGAAAAATTACAGACCCGGGAAAGATATTGGATTTGTTGGATGAGGGGGTCACCCAAACACTTCGCCAAGACCAGGAAGATTCCGCTACAAAAGATGGAATGGATATCGCACTTTGCCGCATCAATACAGATACTAGAGTGGTTGAGTATGCCGGTGCCCACCGTCCCTTGTACATCATGAAAGGTGGTGTGATGGATGAAATAAAGGGAAATAAATTCCCTATTGGTGGCGGTATCTATAAAAATCAAACGAACTTTACCACCACTAAATTAGAGCTTGGCAAGGGTGATTCATTCTACTTTAGCTCCGATGGATTTCCAGACCAATTTGGTGGGCCAGAATCGCGTAAATTTGGACCAAAAAAGACGAGGGATATCATTGAAAGGGTTCACCGCGACCCAATGAGCGAAGCGGCCAAAGTCTTTGATGCAGAGTGGGAGGCATGGAAAGGTGATCAAAAGCAAACGGATGACGTGCTGTTAATTGGAATTAAATTGTAATATTTTTAGATTAAACGATAATTTCGGAACCCAAACCCAAATACGATGAATTTTATCTATGACTTGCACCGGACGATGATGTCCCAAAAGCTAATCTTGGTGTACGATGGTGACTTCACCCAGGAAACAACCAAGTCCATATTGGCCATGGCAGAGCGTAATCTTGATTCTTCCGGAGAAGATTCAGGAATAAAACGCAAAGTGTTCAACGTAATGGTTGAGGCGCTGCAAAACATTGTTAAACACAGCAGTGAACAAGGCACCCAAGCTGGTTCGCTGGTCAGTAGAAGTGCGATTTTCATGATCAGCAAGGACGACAAAAGGTACTGCGTGCTGACCGGTAATCCGATTCCAAAAGGCAATGTGGCGAAGTTGACCAGCAACCTCAACGACCTCAATAGCAAAGACAAAGACGGCCTTAAGGAGATGTATAAAGAAATCATCAAGAATACTCAGATATCCGAAAAAGGTGGTGCCGGCTTAGGGTTTGTTGACATGGCAAGAAAGTCAGGAGAAAAATTGGAGTTTACCTTTAGCGATATGGATGCAGAATATGACTTCTTCTGCTTAAAAGTTAATATCTCACGTGAAAAAGAATAATTAAAAAAATTAAAAAACGAACCAATCATGGAAATCTTAAATCTAAAAGGGACAGAAGATACACCTACTATCTTGTTGGATAAGAAAAACGGCATTTTCGAAATCAGTGGACGTTCATTACCAGAAGACTCAGCGGAGTTCTACAAGCCAGTCATTGAGTGGATCAATGCCTACGCATCAGACTCAAATCCAAGCACAGAATTCGCAATAAAACTCGAGTACTTTAATACGGCTTCATCAAAGTTAATTTTGGACGTGCTTTCTGCACTGGAAGAGATAAAGGGAATCAAAGTTCTTTGGTATTTCCATGATGATGACGAAGACATGGAAGAGGCAGGTCAGGAGTTCTCGGAATTGGTTGAAATCCCCTTTGAGTTTAAAACATACTAAACCACAATCGGTTTATTTTTTACGGTCCTCTGAGTGATCAGAAAGGAAAAATATTTTTTTAGGAATGAGTGAGGAAATACTAAAAGCGCTTACCCAACTCTTTGCGATCATCACCAAACAAGATGGTGGGGTGACTGAAAATGAGCGCCAATTTGTAATTACTTTTTTTAGAACTGAACTAGATCAAGACTCGATTAAAGAGTACCTAGAGCTATACGATAATATCTCAGGATACAGTAAGCAAGGCTCAGGCGATGACGAAAAAAACAAGCTCACCTCTGTAAGGGACTCTGTTAAAACATTAGGGATTTGTAAAAAAATTAACAAAACCCTTACCCAAAAGCAAAAAGTAGTGGTGTTGATAAAGCTTTTGGAACTTATCGGCTCCGACAAGAACTTCACTCCACAGCGCATCGAAATCATCAATACCGTTTCGACTGTATTTAATATCGACCAGAAGGAATATAACCTCATCGAAAAGTTTATTACAGCTGAGCAAATTGAAGAACTGAACTTTTCTGATATTCTTATTCTGAATGGTGGAACTGAGAAATCGGCCGAACTTCAAAAACATACCCATGGCCACATCGCTGGCAACCTGATTTTTATGCGGGTCAGCAGTGTGGAAATGTATTTCACTAAATACCTCGGTGAAGAGCTAAATATTCTCAATGGATTTATCATGCAATCCAATAGGGTGTATTTGTTTTCCCATGGGAGCACCATTAAAACACAAGCAGGGGACGCGCTCTACTACAGTGATCTGGTGGCGCACTTTAATGAAGAAATTAAAACCACAAAGCTTTCATTTAATGCCAACGTAGAAGAATTCAAGTTTCCCAATGGAGCTATTGGACTACGGGACGTATTGATTGCCGAGGGGCCCGGCAGGTTGATTGGTATTATGGGTGCGAGTGGAGCCGGAAAAACAACACTTCTGTTAACGCTCGCTGGCCTGGAAAAGCCTTCTAAAGGGGAAATTTTAATAAACGGCTTTGATATCCACAATGAGAAAGACAAGATCCAAGGTGTCATTGGATTTGTTTCACAGGATGATCTCCTTATTGAGGAATTGACGGTTTACCAGAATCTGTATTACAATGCGAAACTTTGTTTTGCCACGTTTACAGAAGCACAACTTCATGAGCGAGTGATGGCAACCCTTGAAAATCTAGGGCTTGATCAACGTAAAGATTTAACAGTTGGCAGTGTCCTAGATAAAAAGATAAGCGGTGGGCAGCGTAAGCGTTTGAATATCGCATTGGAACTCATTCGCGAACCTGCGATCCTTTTCTTGGACGAGCCAACGTCAGGACTGTCATCTCGCGACTCGGAAAACGTCATAGACTTACTAAAGGAACTCTCGCTAAAAGGGAAACTTATTTTCGTTGTCATCCACCAGCCATCCTCAGACATTTACAAGATGTTTGATAAGATGATTATAATGGATACCGGGGGGTTTCCTGCCTACTATGGTGCCCCGGTAGAAGCAGTCAGTTACTTTAAAAAAGCAACGCTTCAAGTGGATAGCAATCGCGGCCAATGCGAAACCTGTGGTAATGTAAACCCCGAACAAATCTTTAATATCATCGAGGCGAAAGTGGTGGATGAATATGGTCAACCTACCAATAAGCGTAAGGTTACTCCGCCCCAATGGCACGACAAATACAAAGAACGGTTTAAGATTAGTCGTATCGAGGATGTGAAAGAAGAGCCGCCCAGCACGCTCAATATCCCAAGTCAATTTAAACAAACGTCCATTTTCGCTACTCGAGATTTCCTCTCAAAGCTCAGCAATAAGCAATATCTTTTAATTAATTTGCTAGAGGCACCTCTGCTTGCGGCCATTCTTGCCTTTATCACCAAGTACAAGAGCGCACCAGGTGGCAAAGAATATATTTTTCGCTTCAACGATAACTTCCCGGCCTTCCTCCTGATGTCAATTATTGTGGCGCTCTTTATGGGCTTGACGGTCAGTGCCGAAGAAATTATCCGAGACCGTAAGATCTTGAAGCGAGAATCGTTCTTAAACCTTAGCTGGAACAGCTACCTCGTTTCAAAACTTGCCATCCTATTTCTTCTTTCGGCTATACAGACCTTAACATTTGTGATCATTGGAAACGTAATTCTGGAAATCCACGGAATGACTTTTGCGTTTTGGTTTGTGTTGTTCACCACATCCTGTTTGGCCAACGTGTTGGGCTTAAATATTTCGTCTGCTTTCAACTCCGCTGTCACCGTATACGTAATGATTCCTTTGTTGTTGATTCCTCAAATGATTTTGAGCGGACTACTTTTCAATTTTGATAAGTTAAATGGGATCATCGCTACTAAAGGCAAAGTACCTGTGGTGGCCGATCTGATGACATCTCGATGGGCATACGAAGCAATGGCGACCTATCAATTTAAGAATAACTATTACGAAGCGACACTATTCAAGTATGAAAAAGAGGAGGCAAAAGCAGATTTCAAGGCGGCCTATTTGGCCGATGAACTAAAAAAGAGAAATCTATTTGTCTTAGAGAACTTCGAATCAAAAAATGATTCCGTTAAGAAACTGGTTGCCACAAACCTTTCGATCATCGATGAAAATTTGAAAAACGAACCCTTCCGGATGGGCTTTGAGAAAATCGACCTTTCGAAAGCACTTAAACCAGCAAATTATTCAAAAACGGTAGGTGGACTAATGTCCAATTATTTTGAAGAGTACAGAAAGTACTATCAAAAAATCTACAACGAGAATGTTTCTTTGATCGAAAAAAGGATGGCTTTCGATGAGAAAAATGGAGTAAACATCAACCGCGAAAAGAATAAATACTACAATGAAAGTTTGGCGGATCTGGTGAAAAATATCTCCACCAAGGAACGGTTGTTGGAATACAAAGGAAAGCTCATTCAACAAATCAACCCCATCTTTCAGGAAACCAACCCGTCTAATCCGATGGACTACAGAACCGCCTTCTTCCTCCCCCAAAAGAACTTCGCAGGCGCCTCTATCGATACTTTTTGGTTTAATCTACTGGTGATCTGGATGATGGCCCTACTGTTATACATTGCTTTGTACTTTGAATGGCTCAGAAACCTGATTGATTTATTTGGGAAGGTAAATATCCCAAACAAAATCACAATTCCGTTCAAAAGGAAGTAGATTTGGTAACGTATGCTGAATTCTTAATTTTGTATAGATAATTAATAAGTTATGAGAGTATTCTTGATTTCACTACTCGCCCTGTTTTTGACTGCCTGCGGCACGGGCAAAAAGCCAGATGAACAAGCCTTTCTAAATAGCCTGGATTCTGCCAAAAGTGGCCCTACCATAGATGAAGAGGTTATTAATAGCATTCTTCAACAGATACCAAGCCCACTGGAGATTTCGGTTCTCTTAAAGGAATCGGGTACAAAGTACAATGCGAGCATGCTAAACACCCCTGATAATCTCTCAAAATATAATAGCAACTACAAAAAAGCGCTCAATTTGGGGGTTTTTGGTACTGATTTGGGATATACTAACATCTACGAGCAGAATCAGGACGGCATTAAATACCTTTCATCGATCAAATCGCTGGCTGACGGTCTGAATATTGGGCAATTTTTTGATATTGAGACCATCGGCAGATTGGCAACAAACAGCAAAAACCTCGATTCCTTGTTATTGATAACGACCCAGAATTTTAATAGCATTAATCACTATTTGCAAACCCAGAGCCGGGCTAATCTAAGTGTTTTGTTGCTTATTGGGGGATGGGTAGAGGCTATGCAGATTACCTGTCAGGTAGCTGCCAAAGACATGAAGAATAAAGAGCTTCAAGAGAAAATTGGTGAACAAAAAATAATTCTTGAACAGATCGTTCTTCTGCTATCGTTCTACAAAGACGATGCAAATATGGCATCGTTATTGAATGACATGAACGAGTTGAAGGTTGCGTTCGACAAAATCAATATTACCTATACCTACAAAGAGTCTACCATGGAAATTATTGATGGCGTTGCGGTTATCAAAGACAACAGTTCTACCACTATCAATGTCACCAATGAGGATATTGAGGCGATTAGAAACTTGACGAATTCGATCAGAAATAAAATAATTGGCTAATTTTACAGAACTATCTACCTATGAAAAAGGCATTTATCATAACATTATCTTTGCTCATCATGAGCGCTGGTTCCATTGATTTAGTTGGCCAGTGTAATCCTGACAATTTTGCGAACGCCTGTATCCCAAAATTGGCATCTGGCTTTAACTTTTTGAAAAGTTATAAGGTAGATGGTGAAGGCGGTTCGAAAGAAAAAGTAGAATACAGCTACGTATTTACGAAGGGCACTCAATACATGATTAATCTTTGTGCCAACGGAGCCGCCACGGATGGTATCATTGTTACTATTTTTGATTCTGGCAGAAATAAAGTGGCGAGCAGTAAGATCAACGGCCAGTTTATTTCGGCCATTGCCTATCCATGCAATGCCACGGGTATCTACTACATCCAATATACGTTTGATGGCTCTGCCGGAAAATGTGGTGGAAGCGCACTTGGTTTTAAGAGATAAAATAAAACAAGCTTAAAAAATTGAACCTTGCTTACGGCAGGGTTTTTTTTTACCTTTTGATTGGTGGAACAACTCACAAGCACATTTAATTTTCAGGCGCGCTACTACAAACTAGGTCGCATTGACGACTCTACAAAACAAGTCTGGTGGGTGTTACATGGCTATGGTCAATTGGCGCAGTACTTTGTGCAGAAGTTTAAATCCCTCAATGAAAAGGGCATTTGTATTATAGCTCCCGAAGGCCTGTCGAAATTCTACCTGGCTGGCAATGCGGGCCGCATCGGGGCAACCTGGATGACGCGCGAAAACCGAATCGCTGAAATTGAAAATTATACCAACTACCTCGACTCCATCCTCGCCATCGAACGCCCTTCCTCCCACGTGAAGACCACATTACTAGGCTTTTCTCAGGGTGCTGCTACAGCCGTAAGATGGGCCATGAACGGCAACCTGGAATTCGACAGATTGGTCTTGTGGGCCGGCCTTTTTCCTCCCGACATGGATTTTGAAAAAGGCGCCCATTTGCTGCAAAAAAAAGAAGTGATTGAAGTTCTGGGGAAGCATGATGAATTTATCACCAAAGAAAAAATAGCAGAGATGTATGACTTAAACACACGCCTACATTTGAATCCGACTATCATTGAATTTGAGGGGAAGCACGAATTGGATGTGGGTGTTATAGAAAAGATTGCGTTTGGTCACATCAATTAAGGTTAGCCAACGTACAAAAACAACCAATATGAGAAAATATATTTATTGCCTATTACCTTTTGCCTTTCCATCATGCCATGGGCAAAAAGACATTGAAACAAGGCTAATTGGAGAGTGGCTCTCCTATAGGACAGAGAATTTTGAAGCTGATCAACTTGATCTATTTGGCAAAGGTGATAGTATACAAACCTTCTATTCTGTGAAACAGCGATGGGAATTCAATAGTGGAGGAAGAGGAAGACAGCTAACAAATGCCCCCGAAGTATTTTCATTTGATTACAAAGTAAAGGATGTGTATTGCTTTTTTGGGATCATGGCGTTCTTGGGGAAGATGATGTTCATGACG
>JANNQG010000007.1:0-57169 GCA_031400595.1 Cyclobacteriaceae bacterium | reverse complement strand
GTCCACCTCTTCCCATTCCGAACAGAGAAGTTAAGCCCGCCAGCGCCGATGGTACTAGAGTAAAATCCGGGAGAGTAGGTCGTTGCCTTTTTTATTATATCAAACCCCTATAACAACAAATTATAGGGGTTTTTTTATGAATTAATTTTTCCAGAGATAAGGTTTATGAACTGTACAATTTCTGATTGGATAAACTGTAGTTCTTCTACTGATATAACGTAGGGTGTAACGATATACAAGACGTTTCCCAGTGGTCTCATCAAGATTCCCTTCGAGAGGAAATGAGAATAGATTTTTTTTCTGATAGGATTATAATAAGAACTAGTGTCATTGGTCATCAACTCAATTGCCAATATTGTACCGCATACACGTACATCTTTAATGACAGAAAAATCAGAAACGTGGGGCTTAAAGTTTTCAAGAGATTTGTTTATTGTTTCAATGGCTGATTTACACTCCGGTGATACCAGCAGTTTAAAGCTTGCATTAGCCGCAGCACATGCAATAGGATTCGCTGTGTAAGAATGACCATGGTACAAAGTCCTTGAACTCTCAGAAGATTGAAATGCAGACGCAATTTTTGAAGAGCAGCTAGTAGCTCCCAGCGGCAAACTCCCACCTGTGATGCCTTTTGATAAAGCGAAAATGTCTGGCTCATTTTTAAGATAGTCGCACGCAAAGAATCTCCCAGTTCTTCCAAAGCCTGTGAATACTTCATCCGCTATACATATCACCTCGTATTCATTCGCAATAAAAATAAGTTGATCAAGTATCTCGGCTGGATACATTCTCATTCCGGCTGCCCCTTGAACCAATGGCTCGAATATAAATGCACCTACGTTATTTCGGCTTACCAGTTTTCGGAAGTCATCAAGTATTTTTTCTTCATTTTGTTTATTAGGGAAGTCGATAAAATCTACTTCAAAAAGGTATTTATTAAATGCTTGATTAAATAGATCTCTTGCCCCCACGGACATGGCGCCAAATGTATCGCCATGGTAGGCTCCATCTAGTGCAATAATTTTTGTTTTAGTCTGTATGCCTTTGTTATGCCAATACTGCATTGCTATTTTTAATCCAACTTCTACTGCCGTGCTGCCATCGTCAGAGAAGAAGATTTTAGATTGATTCTTTGGAAGGACGCTTAAAAGATTTTCAGCAAGTGTTATGGCGGGTTCGTGGGTAAAGCCAGCAAAAATAACATGCTCTAACTTTCTAGCTTGCTCCGAAATTGCTTTGGCAATAACCGGATTGCTATGTCCGTGAAGATTCACCCACCAGGATGAAACCGCATCAATGATTTTTTTTCCGTCAGCAGTATACAGATAAACACCTTCCGCTGACTCGATGACAATTGGATCCTCTTCGACTTCCAGAGGTGTAAAAGGGTGCCAGATGTAGTTTCTATCTTTTTCGAGAAGAGTCACGCAACTTTTTGTTTTATTTTTTCTGCATAGTTCGCAATTGTTTCCGAATTTATTTCAGGTTCTTCTTTGACGTGCCAGATTGTTTTATACCCAGAATGTTTCAAAATGATTCTCTCACTTTCCGGGTTTGATTTTCCATTGAAAATAATTCCTGTCACAGGAAGTTTACGTTGCTTTAGTAATTGAACTGTTAATAACGTATGGTTGATGCTTCCTAAGTAAAGGTTGGCAACGAGAATGATTGGCGAATTGAATTTCTGCGCAATGTCAATTACAAAGTCCTTATCATTTAGTGGTACCAAGCACCCTCCCGCTCCCTCGATGATCAATGAATTGTTTGTCTTCGGCAAGAGAATTTTTTCCAAGCTAATCTCGATGCCGTCAATTTTAGCGGCTGCATGTGGCGAAGCAGGTGTATTCAACAAATAGGATTCAGGGTGAATCGTACAATCTGGGATCAGGCCTTTGATCGTATCGGCATCGCGTGGAAAGCCAGCCTGCACCGGTTTCCAATAGTCGGCATTGAGTGCTTTGCATAGTATGGCGGACACCAACGTTTTGCCGGAGTCAGTGCCGATGGCGGTGACGAAGTAGTTCATATTTTTAATGATTTGAAACTAGTCTATACATCCCAAAGTTAAGCAATCCTTCAGCTATCGCCTTGATAGAACTTAACTCATTTAAAGTCCTACTCGTAAGGAATCTTGTGTATAAAAAAATAGGTCTATTAATGTTTGCTGTAAAGGGTTTAAAAACTATTTTGTGTGACAGCGTATGCGCGCGCAAGCGGGCAAGGGATTGGAGTGGAAAGCATCCCTCGGCTTAACGCGGGATTTATTTCGCGCGTTGGCAAGCCGAGAGAGCTTGAAACGAAAAGCCTGGTGCTGACGGTACTGTCAGCATGCCCCCAAAACCACAATGCTGTTTGTACATCTCTAATGAGTTCAAAGCCAATAGTTATCGAAACGATTGTAGTGCCTCTATTAGTTTTTGGATTTCTGATTGGGAATTGTAAGCGTGAAGGCAAATCCGTATTCGCTCCGACCCTGGCTTTACTGAGGGCGAACGAATTGCGCGGCAATCCATATTGTGTAGCTGTAAATAGCTAGCGAACCTTTTCACTTCATTATTTCCCTTTAGTAAAATAGACTGAATTGAACTGTTGCTGGGAACTTTTGGGTGGTTTATGTCTTTGTATTCTTGTAGAAAGAAAACAATATTGGAGCGAAGTTGTTGCTGCCTAAGTTCTTCTTTTTGTAGAAATTCAAAAGCGCACTGAATAGAAACTAAACTATGCGGAGACATGGCCGTTGAGAAAATGAAAGGTCTGGCAAAATTAACCAAGTAGGAGATTAACGTTTTAGAGCCAGCAATGCAAGCACCGTGTACGCCCATTGCTTTACCAAAGGTGTAAATCCGAATTGCAATTTCTGACTCAAGTCCCAACATAGCTGCATACCCCGAACCGTTTTTGCCATACACCCCAGTACTGTGAGCTTCATCGAGTATAATGTGCGCTTGGTACCGATTTGCCAAGCCTACGATTTCTTTCAGTGGGCATTCATCACCATCCATGGAGTAGACTGACTCGATGGCGATAAATGTTTTTCCTTTGGCTTGTTTTAGTTTGCTTTCTAAATCGGAGAGATCGTTGTGTTTAAAGCTATATCGATCCGCTTTACTAAGTCTTGCGCCATCGTGCATGCATGCATGAACAAGCTCGTCATACAAAATGGTGTCACCTTTTTGGGGAATGCAAGATAGAGCTGCCAGATTTGCCGCATAGCCGGAACTAAAAAACAATGTTTTTTCTGAATGAAAAATGGTTGCCAACTTTACTTCTACTTCTTCAGCCAGCTCGCTATTTCCAGCCAGCAGACGAGAGCCCGTTGATCCATTGGAATGATTTTTTAAAGAGATGTATTGCTCATGGATTTTATGGCGAAGATCTTCTGATCGCGCTAATCCCAGGTAGTCGTTCGAAACAAAATCAATTTTATTTTTTACTAGAGTAAGCTCACGCAAGCTCCCCTGAGCCGCGCGTTCTTTCAAAGCCGCATGCATCCAGTCATCTAGTCCCATCGTTATGCTCCCTTTCCTCTTGTTTTCTCGAGTATGTCCCACATTTCTGATGGAATTTCTTCAAGGTGGCTGAACTCGCCACCATTGCGCAGCCATTCGCCACCGTCTATCGTAATCACTTCGCCATTTATGTAGGCAGAGTGGTCTGAAAGGAGATACGCGGCCAAATTGGCGAGCTCCTGGTGATCACCCACTCGTTTTAAAGGAATGCGAGCTGCCGGATCAAACTTTTTCACTAGATCGCCAGGAAGAAGGCGGCTCCATGCCCCATCTGTTGGAAAGGGCCCGGGTGCGATGGCGTTACTTCTAATTTTGTACTTGGCCCATTCTACAGCAAGAGATCTGGTGAGCGCTAGCACACCCGCTTTGCTACAAGCCGATGGTACTACATAGCCTGAACCAGTCCATGCGTAGGTGGTGACGATATTTAGAAAAGTGCCGGGTTGTTTTTTTGCAATCCAATGTTTGCCGGCTGCTAATGTCATATAGTAGGTACCTTTCAAAACGATGTCAACAACGATATCAAATGCGCGATGAGAAAGTCGTTCTGTTGGGCTAATAAAATTTCCAGCTGCATTGTTTACGACCGCATGGATTTGACCGAATCGATTCTCGGTTTCGCGTAGTACGTTTTCAATTTCTTCATACTTGCGTACATCGCACGCTACTGCTAATACCTGACCCCCAGTTTGAAGTTGTAACTCGGTAGCGGTTTTTTCCAACACTTCTTTTTTCCGACTGGTAATGACTAAGTTTGCTCCTAGTTCGAGTAGGTATT
This sequence comes from Cyclobacteriaceae bacterium, assembly GCA_031400595.1. Taxonomy (GTDB): domain Bacteria; phylum Bacteroidota; class Bacteroidia; order Cytophagales; family Cyclobacteriaceae; genus ELB16-189. Next base: position 52,882 of record JANNQG010000007.1, on the reverse strand, counting down.
TTCCCATCGATTTGCCAAGCCCCGTGCCTCCGCCTGTGATTACAATGGTTTTGCCTTTAAATGCACCTGCTTTAAACATACCTTCCATAGCTTTTTAGTTTTATGAAGACGTAAAGTAGCAATTGTATTTAATTTTAGATATTTGTCTTTTAATTTTTTAATCTATGAGAACAATCTATTTTTTTATCCTTTTGTGCGCTTTCACGTTTTCCTCTTGCATTGTTTCGAAAAAGAAGTTTGATGACATGCTGGCTCAGAAAGTAAAGGCTGAAGGTGACCTTTCTGATCGGAACAAAGAATTAGACAAAGCAAATGGATCTCTCCAAGAACTGGCTGAAACCCTTAAGAAAATGCAGCAGGACACGGCAAATCTGAACGTAACTTACCGATCCAATCAAAAAAAATTAGCGAGTTTGAATAAGGAGTACGAGCAACTCAACGGCAACTACAAAAACTTGTTGACTAATAGCGGCAAACTTAATCGTGATGTTGCACAGCAGCGTGATCAATTGTTGGCGATCCAAGACAACTTAGAGAAGACGCGGAAGCAGAACGATTCACTGAGCTATAATTTGCAGGAACGGGAGAAAAAAGTGAAGGAACTCGAATTGATTATGGCCAATAAGGATAAGGCGGTTCAGAATTTGAAGAATAAGATTAGCAACGCCTTGCTAAACTTTAAAGAGAATGACTTAACCGTGAAGGTGAAAAACGGGAAGGTGTATGTGTCGCTGGCCGAACAGTTACTTTTTGGGTCGGGAAGCATTGACGTGGATGCGAAAGGTGTTGGAGCATTGCAGCAGTTAGCCAAGGCGCTTAAAGATCAAAAAGATATACAAGTGATGATTGAAGGCCATACGGACAACGTACCTATTTCGAAGAAATCGACTTACATGAATGACAACTGGGATTTGAGTGTGATGCGTGCTACATCAATCACAAAAATTCTAACAGGCGCTGGTCTATCTCCCAATCAGATTACGGCAGCGGGCAAAGGAGAGTACGCCCCACTAGCACCAAATGATAATGCCCAGAACAAGCAAAAAAATAGACGCACAGAAATTATTGTGACGCCTAATCTGGATGAGTTGTTTAAGATTCTAGAAGCGAATTGAGATTTAAGATTTAAGAAATACGAAGTATGATTTGATGCGAAGCCGCAAATCGTACTTCGTATTTCTTAATTAATGGTGATGCCCGCCAGGACCATGTACGTGGCCATGAGCAATTTCACCTTCTGTGGCAGGTCGAATGTCCATTATCTCTACTGCAAAATTGAGCTCTACACCCGCTAATGGATGATTGGCATCCACTGTAATTTCAGAAAGACCGACATGAGTAACAGTGACAACACCGCCTTGGTTGGTTTGAAATTGCATACCCACTTTTACCTCTTGACCACCAAAAGACGAGCGTGGCACACGTTGAGTCAAAGCTTCATCTTTTACTCCATAGCCTTTTTCGGGGCTGATTTTAAGGCTTAGTTTTTCGCCTTTTGACTTTCCTTCCAAACCTTCTTCCATGCCAGGAATTAAGTTGCCAATACCCTGAATGTAAGTGAGGGGCTCCCTTCCACTGCTGGAATCGAGAATTTTGCCATCGTTATCAGTGAGTGTGTAGTGGATGGAAGCTACTTTGTGTTTAGTGATTTGCATCTTTTTCGTTTTTAAAAATAAAAAATAGGTTGCCTTTTACAGACAACCTATAGTAAAGTACCTAAGGCCGGAATCGAACCGGCACGCCCGAAGGCACACGATTTTGAGTCGTGCGCGTCTACCAATTCCGCCACTCAGGCTTTTTTGCTAATTGGGTTGCAAATATGCCCAAAGTTTAAAAGCGAACCAAATCACAGTTCAATAAATTTCTCAAACGAAAAGGCCTCTGTTCTCTTTGAGAAAAGGGGTTTTACCCGGCTCCAGACAGAAGAAAAGAGTTCGGAATTTCGATAGTTGTCCAAATTTTGCAATTCGTTCCAGTGGCTGAGGGTTGTATAACACAAAGGATCTCTGGCGTCTTTAAGCAGTTGAAGGTGTTGGCAGCCCGGGAAGTGCCTGATGGCTTCTTTATGTTGATCAAAAATCTGTAAGAAGACAGGAATGTTTGTTGCCGTAAAATGCATGCGTACGATTCGGATGATCATAGTCAGCTATTAGTATCAAGACATAAGTATTGAGACATAGGGCATAATTCAATCTTACTACTTATGTCTTGATACGGGCGTCTATTCATCAAAAGTAATATTCACAGGGCTGTCGTGCTTCAATCCTAGGAGCTCGCTGGCATGTCCTTTGTACATGCCAATTTCAAGAAGGCCAAGACTATTAAATATCAAGACACAATCGCCAGGTTCTGCTTCAAAATAGCTTTTATGTAGACGTCTGAATTTTTCACCTCCAAACTGAATTGTAAATGTTTTTCCTGCACTTAGAATTTCAAAAGTGTCTTTGGAAATATTGGTGATCAGGTTTCCATAGCCGTCCACGCGTATGACGTTGCCAGCAATAATTCTCTTGTTAGCTTTAACATGCCGATCAGTCATTTTCTTGAAAGTAGCCATTGGCTTCCCAAGAGTTGTGATGGCCACTCCGCTGGCAAGCTTGGCGGCCGTTGGTGCGAAAATATCTTTTTCCGGAAAGGTAGTCCGGAGGGGATTTATAGAATTTAATTGAACGACTTGTTGATGATTTTTGTCGCTGATTAGTCCCAACATACCATTATCAACACCCACAAAAAAATGGTCTTCTAACTGCAGCGCGATATAGCCATCATCCTTATTTCCGGCAGAATCGACTCCAGCAAGGTGTACAGTTCCAGCCGGAAAATCACGGAAAACAGATTTCAATACAAATGCTCCATGTGCAATATCGCAAGGTGCAATGTGGTGGCTAATGTCAACCAAAGTTAAACCGGGGTTTACACTCAGAATTTTGGCTTTAATGGCCGCAACATAATGATCACTTTCACCGCTATCAGTAAGAAGAGTAACTATGGCCATGGGTGAACTTTCTCCCAACACTCGTGTTTTTACAAGGTTGGATTTTCGTAAATTTACAGGCATAAAATTACTTCATTTAAACGATTTTTTCATTTGATCGAAAAAACCATTACACTTGACAGCATTCCACTGCTAGATTTTCTGGGAGTAGAAAACAAGAACATAAACGAACTTGCTCAGGCTTTCCCCAAGAGCCGTATCATTTCGCGCGGAAACGAGATTCTTGTGAAGGGGGAGACGCCTGACATTTTGCAGATTACAGAGATACTTCAATCACTACAAGAGCATTTTAATCAGTTTGGGCGGATTACTGAGGAGAATGTGCGCGGCTATATTTCTCAGGAACGCTCAGATTATTTGCCGGAAGATTCAATAGACGGGATCATCCTTTATGGAACAAAGGGCTCGCCTATTAAGCCAAAGACAGTAAATCAGCAAAAGCTGGTTCAATCGGTTAAAGACAATGATTTGGTATTTGCGTTGGGCCCCGCAGGTACGGGCAAAACATTTGTATCTGTTGCACTGGCTGTTCGGGCGTTGAAAAATAAACAGGTTAAGAAAATTATCATAACTCGGCCAGCGGTTGAAGCAGGTGAGAATCTTGGATTTTTGCCTGGGGATTTGAAAGAAAAAATAGACCCCTATTTGCGACCTATTTACGATGCACTCAACGACATGGTGCCATTTGAAAAGTTAAAGTACTATCTGGAGCGCGAGATTATCGAGATTGCCCCACTCGCTTATATGCGCGGAAGAACGCTCCACAACGCATTTATCCTCCTGGACGAGGCGCAAAACACAACGGCCATGCAAATGAAAATGTTTCTAACTCGCATGGGGCCTGAGTCAAAGATGATTGTAACGGGTGACACTTCTCAAATAGACCTTCCCAAAAATCAAAGCTCTGGTCTCAAAGAAGCGGTGAGGATATTAAATCAGGTAAACGGAATAGGCTTTGTAGAATTGAGCGCCCGGGATGTGGTACGCCACAAATTGGTAAGAGATATAATTGAGGCATATGGTTCGAAGGAGTAAATCGCTGTTGGTTGTTCGTTAGTAGTTATTCGTTGACCAACCAACAAACAACGCCTTAATACGCCCTCACCAACTTGCCATCCATGTAGTTCATGTATGATTTATTAGCCACCTTCATTCCACCGGGTGTGGGGAAATTGCCGGTAAAATACCAATCTCCCGAATGGTTGGGGATGGCCTTGTGCAAGTTTTCTACGGTTTGGTAAACCACTTGTAATTCAGCCTTCATTCCCTCTGGCCGCACGATGTCTGCAATCTTGTCGGATACTTGTTCATATTCAAATTCCTCGTACAAACGCTTTACAAAATTGATGGGGATGCCCTCTGCGCGCGCGCGTTGACATTGCTCATATACTTCGCCCAATAAGTAATCTTTGCCCTGTTCTTTCAAAAGTTTTATCACCGCTCGAAAAGCAACAAAATCGCCCATCTTGCTCATGTCAATTCCATAGCAATCCGGGAATCGGATTTGAGGAGCAGAGGATACCACCACAATTTTTTTAGGCCCGAGGCGATCAAGCATTTTCAAAATACTTTTCTCAAGTGTGGTGCCGCGCACGATCGAATCATCAATCACGACTAGCGTATCTTTTCCTTTATTCACCACTTCGTAGGTCGTATCGTAGACGTGAGCCACCATCTCATCACGATGGTCATCGTCTGTGATGAAGGTGCGCAACTTCACATCTTTAATTACAATTTTTTCCATCCGTGGTCGGAAGGAGAGAATGTCTTCCAGCGAATCTACAGTCGGCTTCCCGTCAAGGATAAAGTCCTTCTGTTTGCTAATGAGATAATCTTCAATGCCAGCCATCATACCTAAGAAAGCAGTTTCTGCTGTATTGGGTATGTACGAGAATATGGTGTTCTTTAAATCAAAGTTGATGGCTTTCAGAATTTGTGGCACTAACAATTTACCAAGCCTTTTTCTTTCCTGGTAGATTTCCGGATCGGTGCCACGAGAGAAATAAACACGCTCAAAACTACAAGATGTCTTTTCCAATGGAGTAATCACCTGGTGCTGTGCAAAGGAGCCGTCTTTGTTGATGACAAGCGCGTGACCTGGCTTTACCTCCTGTATTTGTTCGTAGTTGATGTTGAATGCTGTTTTGATGGCCGGTTTTTCGGAGGCCACCACTACGATTTCGTCATCAGCATAAAAATAGGCGGGACGAATGCCGGAAGGATCTCTCACCACAAAGGCCGAACCTGAACCGGTCATCCCCGCCATCGTATATCCTCCGTCAAAATCTTTGCATGCTCTCCGCAAAACGTTTTGCAGATTCAACTCATTCTCGATGATTTCTGAAACTTCTTTGTTAGTAAACTGGTCTTTGTATTTCTGAAAAAGCGATTGCACCTCTTCATCAAGAAAGTGGCCAATCTTCTCCATCACGGTTACTGTGTCTACTTTCTCTTTTGGGTGCTGACCCAGATCTACCAACACATCAAAAAGCTCTTCTACGTTTGTCATGTTGAAATTGCCCGCCATAACCAGGTTGCGGCTCCTCCAGTTATTTTGGCGCAAGAATGGGTGCACGTTTTCTATGCTATTCAACCCATGTGTTCCGTAGCGGAGGTGGCCCAGCCAGAGCTCTCCCGAAAATGCCAAGTTCTCTTTTAGCCAATCTTCGTTTTTAAACTTCTCTTTGCCGTCTTTTTGAGCCTTTTTGTACTTTTTTCCAATTTTTTTAAAGAGATGAGCTACTGGGGAAGGCTTTATGGAGCGGTAGCGGCTAAAGAAACGGAAACCTGGTTTTTGGTCGATTTTAATGTTTGCAATTCCAGCGCCATCTTGTCCACGGTTGTGCTGTTTTTCCATTAGAATGTACATCTTATTTAAGGCGTACGTTGACCCGTATTTTTCGATGTAGTAGGATAAGGGCTTTCGCAATCGAATGAGGGCTATGCCACACTCATGAAGGATGTTATCGCTCATAGATTTGGAAAACACAAAGTTAGATTTATTAGTTTATATAGGCTAGAAAAACTACTGACTCAAATGCCCTGCCCGTTTGCTACTCTCTTATAAACAATGCCCGATATTTAACTATTTTTGCCCCCTCTTTTTCGTTATGATTGAAACCGATATCATTATCATCGGTGCGGGGCCGGTTGGCCTTTTCACCGTATTTGAAGCTGGACTTTTAAAGTTGAGGTGCCATCTGATAGATTCTTTACCGACCCCAGGGGGACAGCTTATAGAAATTTATCCTAAAAAGCCCATTTATGACATCCCCGGATATCCGATTGTAAATGCGGGGGAGTTGGTGGAAAAGTTGATGGAGCAGGGTGCTGTTTTCAAACCCGGATTTACGTTAGGCGAGTCGGCCACCGACTTGGAAGAAACTGAGGACGGGAAATTTATTGTTACAACGGTGAAGGGGACTAAACACAAGGCCCCCATTGTAATGATTGCTGGTGGGTTAGGTGTTTTTGAGCCTCGCAAGCCGCCCATTCCTAATTTGGATCAATATGAAGATAAGGGGGTAGAATATATTATTAGAGATCCAGAGTTTTACAAGGGAAAAAGGGTGGTTGTTTCAGGTGGGGGAGACTCTGCGCTAGATTGGTCGATCTATTTAGTGGAAAACAAAATTGCCAGCGAGTTGTCGCTAGTCCATCGCAGAACTTCCTTTCGAGGTCATTTGGATTCTGTTCAGAAGGTGATGGACATGGCGGCAGCCGGAAAAATAAACTTGATCACCGATGCTGAGGTGACAGGCTTGAGTGGAAATGGAAAGGTAGAATCAGTGACCATCAATCATGCAACCTTGGGTAACATTGAAAAACCAACAGATCATTTTGTTCCTTTGTTTGGACTTACACCCAGCTTGGGCCCTGTAGCCAACTGGGGTCTTGAAATAGAGAAGAATGCTATCAAGGTTGATACATTAGACTATTCGACCAATCGTAAAGGGGTTTATGCCATAGGTGATATCAACACCTATTCTGGTAAGTTGAAATTGATACTGTGTGGATTCCATGAGGGTACGCTGGCAGTTCAGTCTGCTTTTGCGAGGATTTTCCCCAATAAAAAGAATGTGTTGAAGTACACAACGGTGAATGGTGTTAACGGATTTTGATTTGAAAATTTGAAAATTCGATAATTTGAAAATTTGGCGCGGTAGCAATTCTTTGGAGTCTACACGACAAACATGAACAGAAACTAGTATGGAGAACATGATCACCGTGAATATCATCGACCGTCAAGGGCAAACGCATTTGTTGGATGCGCCCACGGACATGAATATGAACATCATGGAAATTTGCAAGGCACATGAGTTGCCTGTAGAAGGAATTTGTGGTGGGATGGCACTTTGTGCTTCCTGTCAGGTTTATTTAGAATCTGATACGGCCTTGCCCGAACAGGGAGATTCTGAATTGGCTATGCTAGATCAGGCGTTTCACGTAAAAGACAATAGTAGATTGGGATGTCAAATAAGAATTACTGAAGAGATTGATGGGATTGTACTTCGGCTAGCTCCTTGACTCGAAGTTTTAACTGCCCCATCTGTTTTTTTCTGAACGCGCTTTTAAAAAAGGATAAAAAGCGACAGCACTCAAGATAACGAGCGTACCAAAGTAAAAATTCCAGCCCATTACTTCTTGCTGCCCGAATACCAACAGCGCAATCAGAATACCATAGACAGGTTCTAAGTTTAGTGCCAGATTGAGAAAGAAGACTGAGAGTTTCTTGCTTAAGTTTATCATCACTGAATAAGCGTATACCGAACAGGCCAAGGCCATGATTCCAATATAGAACCAGTCCGTGGCGGTTGGTGTAAGATGAAGTTGTTGATCATCGGTGAAGAAAGTTTGATAAAGAGGAAAGAAGACAACTACGGTAACGCAGGCGCCTATCATTTCGTAGAAAGTAATTGTATGGGCACTCACTCTTGCTGCTAACTTTGAGTTGATCACACTGAATAGCGCAGCGGTCAATCCGGATGCAACGCCCAAAAATAGTCCGAGAGCATAGTCAAAATTGAAAGAAAAAATAAGGATGAGGCCAAGTATCACAACTACTCCCAACACTACTTCCAGTCCTTGAATTTTTTTTCGCTTTGCAATAGGTTCGATGAAGGCCGCCCAAAAAGAGCAGGTCGCGAAACCAACCAGACTGGTTGAAGGGTTGGACACGCGACCCGAAGCAAAGAAGGTGAGCCAATGGATGGCCACAATAATTCCGGTCAATCCTATTTTGAAAAGGTCTATTCTGCTTGCCTTAAAGGTTCCGCGTGTCGCAAGAATCAGAACACCCATTCCCGTTGCTGCCAGTAGTGTTCGATAGAAAACCATTTCTACGGAGGGAATCGTTACGAGCTTTCCAAGGATAGCCGTAAATCCAAACAGCAAAACTACAAAGTGTAGCTTGGCGTAGTCTCTTGTAGTAGCGATCAACGTGGAACGTACTTATACATGGCCAACGCGATCATGCCAAAAATAATGTTGGGTAGCCAGGCTGCCAGCAACGGTGAAATAGATCCTGTTTGGGCAAAGGTACTGGTGATCGTAAAAAACAAGATAAAGACAAAAGCCATCAAGAAGCCCAGCGCAATTTGAAAGCCCGTGCCGCCTCTGCTTTTTTTAGCTGATACAATAGCACCCATAAAAACCAATACGTAAATGTAAAAGGGTGAAGAGAAACGAATGTCTTTCTCTACCTGGTACGCTTCTACTCCCGTAGAACCTCTGAACTTTAGCGTCTCGATTTTCTCTGTCAATTCCGGAATGGTCATGCCGGCATACATTTTACTGTCGTTTTCAAAATCTTTTGGCGTAATCACCAGTGTGGTGTCCAGGTTATCACCCTTTTCTGCTACTGGGATATCTCCATGTGTTTCAACCCGAAATAGGCTGTCTACCATTTTTCGTTTCCACAGCTTCAATGTCCATTTATGTTTGGTAGAGTCCCACTGAATGTTTTCCGCAGACAGTTTCTCCACTAGGCGGTCTTGGTCAAATCGTTCGAGTGAAAATTGATAGCCGGTATTTGCCTGGTTATTAAAATTTTGAATAAACAGGTACACGTTAGGAGCCACCTGCATGTGTACATTGCGCTTTTCAAAATAGAACTTATTCTGAAAATATCGCATCTCAAAAATCAACCGATCATAATTTGCCCTTGGAATCACCCATCCATTCAGCACGAAGCTCATCATCGCCACAATGGTCGCTGCCAAAAAGTAAGGGAACAGAAATCTTCGAAAACTGATTCCACTGCTGAGGATGGCAACAATCTCTGTTTGCCCCGCCATTCGAGAGGTCACATAGATAACGGCAATAAATATGGTAATGGGCGATAGAAACCCGGCAATCCAAACGGTAAAATCGAAATAGTAATTTAAGATGTCCCATCGCGTTAGTTTGAATAGAATGAATTTGTCAATCTTTTCAGTTAAATCGATGATGCAAATAATCGCCACTAAAATCAGCACCACAAAGAAAAAAGTGGAGAGGATTTTTTTGAGAATGTATTTGTCGAGGATTTTCATTTTTTGTCGATGGTCAAAAGGTCAAAGGTCGATAATCCATAGACGATGGCCGATTTAACTATCGACAATGGCTGTAGACAATGGACTGAATTTACAATCGCGTAGAAACTATTTTTACCATTTTATTTTTCCATTCTAAAAAAACGCCCTCCTCTATTTTTTTGCGGGCTTGTTCAACCAGCCAAAGATAGAAGGTAAGATTATGGATAGAAGCAATTTGCGCGCCTAAAATTTCTTTAGAGATGATGAGATGTCGCAAGTAAGCCTTGGAATAGAACGTACTTACATGGCCACCCAACTCGACATCAATTGGATCTAGATCGTCTTTCCATTTTTCATTTCGGATATTGATAATGCCTTGGGTGGTGAAAAGCATACCGTTTCTCGCGTTTCGTGTAGGCATCACACAGTCAAACATATCTATTCCTAAGGCAATGCATTCTAAAATATTCTCTGGTGTGCCAACGCCCATTAAGTAACGCGGCTTGTCCTGCGGCAAGATGCCACACACCAAATCCGTCATTTCATACATCATTTCGTGGGGCTCGCCCACCGACAAGCCACCGATGGCGTTGCCCTCTTGCTGTTGATTGGCAATGAACTCGGCCGATTGTATGCGAAGATCCGTGTACACACTTCCCTGCACAATGGGAAAAAGAGTTTGCTGGTAATCGTATTTGGGCGAGGTTGAATTCACTCGCTCAATGCAGCGCGTAAGCCAGCGATGGGTCAGGTCCATTGATTTTTTGGCATACCCATACTCGCACGGGTAGGGCGTACATTCGTCAAAAGCCATGATGATATCGGCCCCAATTATTCGTTCAATATCCATTACGCCTTCGGGCGTAAATGTATGCTTTGACCCATCGATGTGCGACTTAAAAATCACTCCTTCTTCCGTGATCTTCCGATTGGCGCCCAATGAGTAGACCTGATAGCCTCCGCTATCGGTTAACAGCGCGCGATCCCAGCCATTGAATTGATGAAGACCGCCCGCTTTTTGAATTAGCTCCAGGCCCGGTCGTAAATAAAGATGGTATGTATTTCCTAATATGATCTTTGCATTGATGTCTTCTTTTAACTCGCGTTGATGCACGGCCTTCACCGAACCAGCCGTGCCTACCGGCATGAAAATGGGAGTCGGAATGTCTCCATGGTCGGTAGAGATCAGCCCTGTTCGCGCCTTTGAGTATTTGTCTTTCGATTGTAATTTGAATTGCATATGCGCGCCAAAGGTAAGATGATAAAAGGTAACATGTGTAGCGAAAGAAAACGAGTTTGGCGGATGATTTCCCCCTATAATCCATGCCTCTTATTATCTTTGACCGTTTTTTCACTTCTAAACGGATTTGTTTGCTGATTCTGACTATTATTTGTGTTGCAGCACTTGCCATACAATTGATTTACCTGGTTTTATTCTTCGTTGCTTTTGGAAAAAAAAGCAGAGACATTTCCGCTGAACCACATGCTGTCTCGGTGATTGTTTGTGCGCATGACGAGGAGCAGAATTTGCGTGAGCTCGTGCCCTTGCTTTTAAAACAAGATCATCCTCATTTTGAAGTGATTGTAGTCGAGGACAGGTGCAACGATGGAACCTATGACTACCTACTGCAAGCGACCAAGGAACACGAGGCGCTGAAAATGGTGCGCGTAATAAACAAACCCGAGCACATTAGTGGAAAGAAATTTGGGTTGACATTGGGAATCAAAGCGGCAAAGCACGATTGGGTCCTACTGACAGATGCAGACTGCCGACCGGAAAGTGATCTTTGGCTCAGGCGAATGACTGAGAAGTATCATTCAGAGACACGCCTGTTAGTTGGATTTTCGCCTTATTTCAGAAGGACGGGATTGCTAAATTCTTTCATTCGATTCGAGTCATTTGTGACAGGTATACAATTTATAGGGTTAGCGTTGCTAGGAAAGCCCTACATGGGTGTTGGCCGAAATCTGGCCTATGAAAAGTCGCTCTTTTTGGACAATAAGGGCTTCAATAGACATTTGGCTGTGGTAGGGGGCGATGATGATCTCTTTGTAAATCAACACGCTACGGCCAAGAATACCATGGTTCAGTTCGGGCGAGAAGCGCTTACGTTCTCCAAGCCTAAAACAAGCTGGGGGGAATTCTATCATCAGAAGTTGAGGCATTTGTCAGTGGGCAAGCGCTATAAATTTTCAGACAGATTTATTTTAGGCCTTTTCGCGATAACGTGGCTGATTAGTTGTTTTTTGGTCATTCCGGCTTCATTTTTCAGCCCATTTGCGTGGTGGTTGATTGGCTTTTTCTTGTTGCGTTCGCTGCTTTTAACGGGTTTAGTTCATTTGGCTTCACGCAAGTTAGGCGACCCATTTGAAGCCTGGAAGGTGCCGATCTTAGATTTTATTTATGCCTTTTATTATCTTGTTGCCGGGGCTGTAGCGTTGGCTTCAAAAAAAATACGATGGAAGAGGAATTAGAAGAGGGTAGGTTTTCATCTAAGGCATTGGAGGATTTCCGGTTGATCGATATGGCGGTCGGTGGTGATGATAAGGCGTACGCAAAGCTTTTGCAGCGATACAAACGCCCCGTCTACCATGTGATTTTAAAAATGGTTCGCAACGTAGATGACGCGGAGGATTTGATGATGGAGTCGTTTTCAAAAGCTTTTCGTAGCCTTCATAAATTTAAGAAAGATTTTACGTTTAGTACGTGGTTGTTTCGCATCGCCACCAATAATACTATTGATTTCATTCGAAAGAAGAAATTAAATACACTCAGCATTGAAAACACCTATACGGATGACGATGGAGGCTCGGTATCTATAGATATTCAGGATAAAGGAAATCTAGATCCTCAAGAGGAGGCTATTCGTCTTCAAAAAGAAGAGCTGATGCAGGTATTTGTGAACATGCTTCCTCCGAAGTATCAAAAATTGGTTCGCCTGCGCTATTTTCATGAATTGAGCTACGAAGAAATTGCGGCTGAGTTAGAGGCACCCCTTGGCACGGTAAAGGCGCAACTTCATCGTGCGAGGGAGTTGTTGTATGACTTGGTGAAGAACAAAAAGGAACATATTTAAGTCGTTTTCCCGCCACCTTAATATCGTTTTAAAATGAAAGCGTCATTTTTGTTTTTCTGTATTGCAATAAGTATGTCAGCCATGTCGCAAAAAAAAGAATTTGTTAACCCGAAGTCGGTAGGGTATAGTGACGCCACGGTGGTGAGTGGAGGAAAGACGATTTACATTTCAGGACAAGTGCCTTTGAATGCGGCTGGCGCAGTAGTTGGCAAGGGAGATTTGAAGGCTCAAACGATTCAGGTTTTTGAAAATATTCAGCGCATTTTAGTGCAAGTGGGTGGTAGTTTTGGAGATGTTGTGAAGGTCAATACGTACATAGTCAATTGCCAACCTAAAGACGTGGCCGTTTTCCGCGAGGTTAGAAAATCTTATTTGTCTACAAGTCAACCGCCAGCTAGCACTTTAGTGGGTGTCACTTCGCTCGTTGATCCGGATTTTTTGATTGAAATTGAAGTAGTGGCCGTTGTTCAATAAGGCTTTTAAACCCAGTTGATTTGTTCTATTTTTGCGGCTGATTGTAACTGGCTCCGTAGTACAATGGATAGTATTTCAGATTCCGATTCTGAAGATGCAGGTTCGATTCCTGCCGGGGTCACTAGAGAGGCAAATCCGCAATTTCGATTTGCCTCTTTTTATTACAAGATTTCTATTTTCTTTTAATCAAACTGTCAATTTCAGATTGTGCAGGTATGGCAAACATTGCGTCATTGGCTCCTTCGTTAGATAGTTTCGGATTTTCAAAAACGAACTCAAATCGTTTTTGCACCAGCGAGTCGTTGGCGTATTTGTAAGAAATAAGTTTACCCGGAAACTGTAAGCCGCCTGCTTCTTGCCAATCTTCATATTTTAAAAAGTTATAGTTCTCATGCGCTTCGCCACTATAATAAGTTACAGTGTAGAGTAAACCATAAAGCTTTTTCGAAGACGGATCGATCAGCATTTTATAGATGTCCTTGTCGGCATCGCCCATCCCGGTCGAAAACGTACATTTTATAGCATCATATTTTTTCCCGTCTATTTGAACGGTATCTTCTGAATAGCTAACACCCTTATCGGCTAAGAAATAAGGTATCGCAAAAAAGTAGGAAAATAGATTATGATAGAAGCGCGCTGATTTTCCTTTATAAGCTTTTTTGTTTGGGCTAACCCACACCTGATCACCATCAAAGCCTATCTTAAAAGAATCGGCCTCGATTAAATCTTTCCGAGTTGTCAGATCGATCAGGTGCCGTTCTCTAGTACTGTCCCTGGGATTGAACAAAACGAATTCGAGCGATCCAGATGACTGCCACTTCTCTAGCCCTCCCTGTGCCTTTAATAATGTCACAAACGTGGGCGGCAACGCACCGTAAACTTCCTGGCTTTGGTCGTTGCTTTTTTGAGTGGTGCAAGCTGTTAGCGATGTGAGGGTAACAAAAAAAGCTAGTGCATTAGAATATCTCATACTTATAAAGGTTCAGTCCCAATGTTAGCCTTTTTTGGTGCTTCTGCAATGTCGCCAAGATTACAAAGCCATATTAAATGGATTTATCGAATCGAAGTTTTTTTAAAACCGATACCCCAGTCGCAGCGAGTTGCCGGAGAATGAGAAATAGGTCTTTTTCAAAAACGGATCGAGTTGACTTTTCCTGTTTTTGGTCGTAATCAAAGTCATGGCAATATCAAATGCCATTAGCCCTACTCCCTGTAGAATAATGGCGTTCCCAAACCCATTGTAGCGCTCTTGATCTTTTAGTGTCGCTTGATTGCTTGCGTATTCTTTCAGGTAGAAGCCCCCGGTTATGTAGGCCACATCCAAGACCGCGTTAGCTAAGAATATCTTTTCGATTTTCGTCTGGTTTTTCTGAAGATCATACAGAGATGCAGTCGGTTTTGGCTTAGTCAATAAGCTAGGTAAAGCTAGGCCCAGATTGATAAGCCCCCACGAGCCATTCATGATGTAAAATTCTTTTTCTTCGCTATTAGATGCGAGCCCATACCCAATGGCACTCCCGATGATATTCGCACTTGCCCACGAACCCAAAACAACCATGCCATCATGTTGTAACTTATTTTTTCGATCGTCAAAATCTTTGACAAAAGTTTCTGTCTCTGTTTGTGAAAGAGCAGGGGTGAAGTGGGCCAAGAAAGCAATGAGCAATAAGTACTTCATAAGGATCGTTTGATTTCAAAGATACGAAATGCGGAAAATTCTCAGCTGATAAAATGTTGGCGATACTGTCGAATTAGTATTGGAATAGTTTTAATCCCCTGTTACCACTATTTTTGAATTCGTATTGATCCGTGTGAACTATTTGACTAGCAAAAAGGTGGGGTTTGGCATTAAAATGTTGGCTTTTGGGCTCCTTTTGCTCTCCTTTTCTGCAAATGGGCAATATGCCAATAGTTGGATAAGTGGGAATCAGTCCTATTACAAAATCTCGGTTGCAAAAGACGGCATCTACAAACTCACTTATTCAGATCTTTCAGCAGCTAGTTTTCCGGTGAACTCGGTCGATCCACGACTAATAAAACTATATCATAGAGGAGTCGAGCAAGCCATTTTTGTACAAGGTGAATCAGACGCTGTTTTTAACGCGACTGATTTTATCGAATTTTTTGGACGTAAAAATGATGGCACACTCGACAAAAAACTTTATCAACCGGCCTCTGCGCAACCTCACAGTTTGTATAATCTGTATAGCGACACAACGGCCTATTTTCTAACCTATTCGTTGATTCCGCCAGGCGGAAAACGCATGGCAAATTTCTCTGAAGTGAATGTATCGGGTATCCAGAAAGAAAGTTTTCACAACGAAGAAAGGTTGTTGGTGTTGGGGAATAGTTATTCTGCCGGGGCGACTCAAAACAGCGAGCTAAGCTACACTCAATTTGTGCAAGCGGAGGGCTGGTTCGGAACGGCACTGCAACAAAATCAATCGATCGATTATGTGCTTGACTTGGTTACCAACTCAATCCCGGTGGCAGGTCTACCGTTGCTAGAAGTACTTCTAGTAGGGCGCGATAATATTCCCCACGAGGGTGAGGTTTTGGTCGGCCCAAACACAGGTTCGTTGCGTTCGTTGACCTCTGCGAACTTTTTTGGATTTGAAACGCCTTTGCTTTCCTCATCGCTTAGCTGGAGTGATGTCGGTGCCGATGGAAAAATAAACATACGAGTGAAAGCGGCTTCTGCCACCACCAATCGGTTTCAGTTTAGCACTGCGTTTATAAAGATCACTTTTCCACAAAGCTTCAATGCATCATCAATAACTGAAAAGAAATTTATACTCCAGGCAAATGGTGCCAATAAATCATATATCGAGATAGACAACCCGTCTACCAACACACGTTTGTGGGATGTGACTAATCCGGATGATGTACTTACCATTGGAACACGCACCGCGGGAAGTGCATTAAGTGCGGTTATTCCAAATACATCGTTAGTCAGGAAATTGTTTGCTGCGAGCATCACATCAACACCTCCTCTAAAACCTGTTTCATTTCAGCCGATCAATCCAACGATTCCTAATTTTTTAATCATAACACATCGGGCTTTATTGAAACCCGCGCTTGGCTACGTCAATGTGGTACAGTCCTATGCTGCGTACAGAGCTTCCAACGCTGGTGGTAAATATGATACACTTACCATTACTTCTGATCAACTCTATGATCAGTTCAACTATGGAGAGACCTCTTCACTCGCGATTTATGAGTTTATGCGCTGGATGGTTGATAAAGGAAATCCAAAATACTTGTTTATCATCGGCAAGGGTAGAGATATTTCTTCTTACTCCAGCTACCAGAGAAAATCATTGCCCTTTAGTGAATTTAGAGATCTGGTACCATCGGCCGGTTATCCGGCTGCGGATATGGCTTTTACTGCTGGATTGGGTGGCACCTCCTTCGAGCCAAAAGTGCCAACCGGAAGATTGCCTGCCTCGAACGCGACTCAGGTAGCTGCATATCTAAACAAAATTATTGAAACGGAAACGGCTTCTGTAGCTCAGGAGTGGAGAAAGCAAGGGCTGCATCTCAGCGGTGGTATTCAACCCTTTGAATTGCCTTTGTTTCGAAGCTATGTCGATGGGTTTAAAGATGTGGCAAAAGGAGAAAGTTGGGGTGGCAACATCACGACTATTGGTAAAAGGGAATCAAATCCTTCTCAACTGATAAACGTATCCGATCAGGTGAATAAAGGAACAAACCTCATTACGTTTTTTGGGCATTCATCACCTGGCACTATCGATATTGACATTGGTTTTGTTTCAGATCCGGTTCTAGGTTACAACAATCCCGGCAAGTATCCGGTGTTTTTAATTAATGGTTGCAATGCGGGCGCATTCTTTTTGAACGGAACTATTTTTGGCGAAGACTGGGTGCTAGCATCTAATAAAGGAGCCAGAAACTTTATCGCTCATAGCTCATTTGGTTTTAGTAATACCCTTCGGGCGTATTCTGATTTTTTTTATCGAGTGGGTTTTGCCGATACCACATTTATTCAAAAAGGAATTGGCGAAGTGCAGAAGGAAGTAGCGAAACGTTACCTTGGTTCGTTCGGCTCGGATATATTAAGTGTTACACAAATACAACAGATGATGTTATTGGGAGATCCGGCTGTAAAACTTTTTGGAACTGCTAAACCAGATTATCTTCTTGAAAATACCTCCCTCTCCCTTTTATCACTTGATGGGTTGCCGGTGACTTCTCAAAGTAATTCCTTCGGTGTTCAAGTTGTGCGCAAGAACCTAGGTGCGACTGGCACGGGTAATTTGCCTATGAGGTTGATACGAACATTCAATGATAATACATCCAAAAGCTACGACTCCATTTTTCAAAATGTGCTTAACCAAGACACGGTAGTTTTTCGGGTGAAACAAGACGCAGCGGGTGGCGGCCTCAATCAATTCACTGTAATTATTGACCCTCTTAATACCATTAAAGAAATTAATGAACTCAATAATTCGGCTACGTTTAATGGATTGATTCCATCGAACGGAACAAAAAATCTTTTTCCTGCTCCTTATGCGTTGGTAAACAAGCTGTCGTTAGATATCGTATTTCAAGCCACTGATTTGACGTCCGGTGTGAGAGATTTTCGAGTCGAGATCGATACAACCAATACGTTCAACAGTCTTTTTTTGAAATCTCAATTAGTATCAGGAGAAGTACTGGCCAAGGCTTCGGTCAATTTACTTCCGGACGATTCGGTCGTTTATTATTGGCGCACTCGATTTGATAAACCAAAATCAAACGAAAGTGTAGAATGGATGAGTACTTCGTTTACGTATATAAAAAATGGATCGGAGGGATGGGGACAATTTAAATTTCCCCAGTATAATGAGAATCAGGTGTCCGGTTTGTTGAAAGATGCACAGTTAGAAAAATTAAGTTTTCTGGAAAGTGTGCAGCCGTTTTCTGTGACCACCTTCGGAAGTACTAATCCCACACCCGCCACGAGTGTATCATTTAAAATTAACAATGTAGAATACAATGTTGCATCCCAAGGTCAGCCTTGCAGAAACAACACAATTAATCTTGTGGCGTTTAACAAAAATACTGCCGTGCCATATGCAGGCATTCCTTTTAATTTTCAAGACCCACGTACTTGCGGAAGGGAACCGCAGTTGATAAATAGCTTTTTGTTTTCAGAACTTGAAACGGGCTTGAATGATGATTTGGCTACATACATAGATGCCATCCAGCAAAGTGATTCTGTGGTTTTGTTTTCTATCGGAAACCCCGCATACACGGCATGGTCGACTACTGTGAAAACCAAATTGGGCAGCTTTGGAATCAGCGCGGCACAGATCAATCTTCTGTTGGACGGTGAGCCGGTCGTAATACTTGGTAGAAAGGGCGCAGCAGTCGGCACAGCCCGAGTTTTTAAAAGCAGTGTCGCACCAGCTACCGCGCAATCATTGTCTGTTGCAAAGACAATCACAGGTCGGTTTTCAAATGGAACTATGAAATCGACTGCAATTGGCCCTGCGAAAAACTGGATTCGCTTGGTGAACGAAGTCACCGAGCGGCAGCCCGCTGATCAAGTGACTTTTACAATTTATGGTGTGTCTTTACTTGGCATCGAAACTACGCTACGAGAAAATATTAATGGTTCATTGGACTTGGGTTTTATCGATGCGAGACAATATCCAATGCTAAGACTGGAAGTGAAGATGGAAGATGCCATAAATCTTTCGGCAGTCCAGTTGCGCAAATGGATCGTTTTGTATGAAACAGTTGCGGAAGGAACACTTGTACGCAAGGGAGCTATTGCTCAGCAGACAGTACAGGAAGGGCAGACATTTACCGACCAATCATTTGGGTTTACAAATATTTCTGATAAACAGTTCTCAGGTCAACTCACTGTACGAACCGATGTGTTGACAAAGAACTCCGGGAAAAATCAATCCTCATCTTTTTTTATTGACGCTCCAAAGCCAGGTCAGACGACCGGCATTTCATTCAATGTCGACACAAAATCGAAAGCCGGATTAAATGATATTTCTGTTTTTGTAAATCCGAAAGAAATACCCGAACAATATTATGATAACAATATTGTAAATCTTTCGGATTATTTGAAAGTACTTCCCGACTTAACCGCACCAACTTTAAAAGTACGAATAGATGGCAGGGTGATTCAAAACAAAGATTTTGTGTCTAACCAACCTAACATTGAAATTGAACTTTCGGACGACAATCCTTTTTTGCTGAAGAAAGACACAGTAGGTGTGAGTATCTTTTTGAAATCAGAATGTGGCAGTTCAAGCTGCCCCTTTGCCCCTATTTATTTTAGTCGGCCGGATGTTACATGGTCAGCAGCTACTTCCACGGAGCCGTTTAAAGTCAATTTTGCTCCTCAAAGTTTGACAGAGGGCCTATATACATTGCGGGTAGAAGGCGCTGATGCCAGTGGAAACAAAAGTGGTGTGAAGCCTTACGAGGTTGATTTTCGTGTAAGTGAAAGCACTGTTCTAGTCTTACAATCGGTGTACCCCAATCCTTCGACTTCTTCTTTTTATTTCAGTTTCGTCTTGAGTGGCAACAGTTTACCCGATGATTTCTCACTCCAGGTTTATTCGTTGGATGGGAGACTGCTTCAAAATTTTGGTCGTAGCCAGGTTGAGAATTTTATCATTGGCACTAATGAATTTTCGTGGACTGCAGTCGATAGCGCTGGAAACAAAATGCCTAACGGAATCTATATTTTTAGGATGAATGTGACTGCAAACGGAAAAAGTGTTTCGCAAAAGGGCAGATTGGTACTGGCGAGATAGTGAATCCATTTTGTTCCGGAAACGAAAAAGCCCCCAATACTGGAGGCTTTTTTTGTCGTAGAGAGAATATCTTCTACATGATGTCACCAATTGAAATCGCATTCACTTGTTTTTGTTTAACGAGCTCATTAAACTTAGGCACTTTGTCGGTCATTACTTTGTTGAGCAAATTTAGCTGTTCATCAATTTTATCAGTGATTTCTTTATGCACTGCTTTGACTTGTTCAGTAGGTTTATAGTCGCTGCCATCCACTTCTGAACCAAGGGCTCCAAGTTTATTATTCAAACGCACAGGATAGTTCAAAGGATCCTGTCCACTCTTATTCTTGGTTTGATAAAGCGTTTCTTCAATTTTCTTCATATCGTCTAAAATAGACTTTGCCATTTCGTTGACATCTTTCATCTCTTCTTTGCCTTTCATCGGCTCTGTTACGCGATTGATTTGCTCGCGAGCTGTACGAATTTTTTTGACAGCTTTGTTTGTTTCAGATAGTTTATCACGAACTGCAATGGAGAAATCGAACTGTGCTTTGATATCTGCCAGTGTGCCACTTGTACGCGGGTCTTTGACTATTTCAAAGTCTGTTTCCATTGCTTTTCCGTTTACCGTCAATCGAGCTTTATAGGTGCCGGGCATCGCCTTAGGTCCCGTAAGTGACGCAGCCCACATAATAATTCCGTCAAAGCCTTCGGCATCTGCATAGCGCATATTCCAAACCTGACGATTCATGCCAGGCTTCAGCTTCAGTTCGTCTTCCTTTTCTTTTGCTTTCTTGTCAGGCTTGGTGGCAAATTTTTTGATCAGTTTACCATTACTTTCCAAAATCTCCAATGACGCGACTGCTTTGGTGGTGTCTTTGATGAAGTAATGAATCATCACACCGTTGGGGTGATTCACGCCTTCTGTTTTAGGCTGCCCTCTTCGTCCGGCTTGACCACCATTCATTCTATAACTCGGCATAGGTTTGTAAAGATGCGCGTCACTCTTGCTAATCACCTCATTCAACTGATGCAAAGGAGTTAGGTCATCGATTAGCCAGAAGCTTCGTCCTTGCGTGGCCGCAATCAAATTATCGTTTTTGATCGTAAGGTCATTGATTGGTACAATCGGCAAGTTCAGTTGAAAAGGTTTCCAACTCGTGCCATCATCAAATGAAATATACATGCCAAATTCTGTGCCGGCATACAACAAGCCAGGACGCTTTAAGTCTGCTCTCACCACGCGAGTGAAGTGGGCAGGATCGATTCCGTCTGTTATTTTTGTCCAGGTTTTTCCATAGTCTTTTGTTTTGAAAAGAAGGGGACGATAGTCACCTGATTTATAACTTGTAGCGGCCACATAGGCTGCGCCTTTTTCGTGAGGTGTAAATTCTACGATGTTTATCATCGTCCATTCAGGCATTCCGGCTACAGCAAGTTTTGTCCAATTTTTTCCACCATCCCGAGTGATGTGGAGTAACCCATCATCGGAGCCCGCCAAGATGAGATCTTTTTCATACGGAGATTCCGCGACAGCGAAAATCGTACAATAATACTCTACTGAAGTATTGTCTTTCGTAATCGGTCCGCCTGAAGAACCTAGTTTAGATGCATCGTTTCTAGTCAGGTCAGGGCTGGCAAGTTCCCAACTCTCTCCGGCATTATAGCTCACGTGCAGATTTTGCGAAGCAGCATACAATTTCTTTGGATCATGCGGAGAAAAGAAGATTGGGAAATTCCATTGGAATCGATATTTCGCTCCCTCTGCACCGTGCCCCATCGGATTATCGGGCCACGCGTTGATCCCACGCTCTTCACCGGTGCGATGATTCTTTCTCGTCAAGAGCCCATTGTAACTTCCACCAAAGACTACATCGTTATCAGTCGGGTCTACGGCAATGTGTCCGCTCTCACCGCCTGCTGTTGGTTCCCAATCGCGATCGCCAATAGAAAAACCATCGGTGCGATGGGCTACTCGTTGTGTGGAGTTGTCCTGCTGCGCACCATAAATCCGATAGGGGAAATGATTATCTGTGGTCACACGATAATATTGTGCGGTTGGTTGGTTTCCATAGGTCGTCCAATTTTCACCGGCATCAAACGAAACCTGTGCGCCACCGTCATCGGCAATGACCATTCGTTGGTTGTCTTCGGGCGCAATCCACAAGTCATGATGATCGCCATGCGGAGCGTTATAAGATTGGAAAGTCTTGCCACCATCTTTTGATTTGTGATAGGAGACATTCATCACATACAACATGTCGACATCTTTTGTGTCGGCATAAATTTTTGTGTAGTACCACGCACGTTGTCGCAGGTTGCGATCATCATTCATTTTTCTCCATGTTTGTCCTGCATCATCCGAACGATACACGCCACCATTGTCGTTTTCGATCATCGCATACACCCGATTGGAATTGACGGGCGACACTGCTACACCGGAAATACCCCAAACACCTTTCGGCAATCCATCGTTTGTCGAAATATTTTTCCAGGTTTCACCGCCATCGGTGCTTTTATAAATAGCAGATCCTTCACCACCGCTTTCCATACTATAGGGAGTTCTCTTTACTCTCCACATCGATGCATATAGAATGCGTGGATTATTAGGATCCATACATAAATCAACGGCACCTGCATTGGCATTTGCAAAAAGAATGCGTTTCCAATTTTTTCCCCCATCGTCACTTCGATAAACGCCTCGCTCTTCTGAGGATTTGAATAAATCGCCCATTACGGCAGCATATACCAAATCCGGATTTTTGGGGTGTATCCGAATGCGAGGAATGTGCTTAGATTCTTTTATTCCTACAAAAGTCCATGTTTTTCCCGCGTCCGTTGATTTCCACATGCCATGACCATAAGAGACATTTCCCCGAATGGTTCCTTCGCCCTGCCCTACATAGATCACATTGTTATCCCACTCGCTAACAGCTACGGAGCCAATAGAGCTACCAAAGAAACCATCCGAAATATTTGTCCAGGTATTTCCAGCGTCACTCGTTTTCCAAACACCACCCCCGGTGGCGCCCATGTAGAAAAGGTTTGGTTTTCCGGGTACCCCTGTTACTGCGGCTGATCTCCCTCCACGGTAGGGGCCGATGCTGCGCCACTCTAATGCTGAGTATAATTTTTCATCAAAGGTCAATGTTGCTTTTGTCTCCTTTTTTTGGGCCATTGCAAAGCCAGCAGCAAAAAGGAAAATGAGAACGGAGTAGGTCTTTTGCATATCGATTAGGTTATGTTTCTAAGTTCGATATTAATCCGATTTGTTGAAATGGCGAGCCTGTTTTTTATAAATGGCAAAAACTTGATAGAGATGGATGGATTGAATGTGCGATAAACTCTCTATTTTGAACAAATTTTCTCGATGAAAGACCATAGTCTTAAGCCATTGTGGAGCGTGCCCGTTATTGTGGCCGCTCTTGGGTACTTTGTTGACATATACGATTTGCTTCTCTTTAGCATTGTCAGGCGTACGAGCTTGCAATCTATCGGAGTGCCTGATGACCAACTGCTGACACAGGGAGAATTTGTGTTGCAAAGTCAGATGGTCGGTCTGTTGTTGGGTGGATTGATTTGGGGGATCATGGGCGATAAGAAGGGTCGGTTGTCCGTACTTTTTGGTTCGATCTTGTTGTATTCTCTGGCAAACATCGCCAACGGATTTGTTACCACCGTAAATCAATATGCCGTCCTTCGCTTTATCGGTGGTATTGGTTTAGCGGGGGAGTTAGGCGCGGGCATTACACTCGTTTCAGAGGTTTTGCCAACCCGCTTGCGCGGATACGGCACAACGTTAGTGGCCACGGTCGGTTTGATGGGAGCCGTGCTCGCCAATTTTATAGCCAAAAAGTTTGACTGGCAGATCGCCTACTTCATTGGCGGGGGCTTGGGTATTATTTTGTTGGTTGCTCGAGTTAGTATTTTTGAATCAGGCGTATTTCTGAAGTTGAAAGAGCAAACCGTACAACGTGGCAATTTCTTTCAGCTCTTTAGCAATCCAGCACGATTTAAAAAATTTGTTGGGAGCGTTTTTATTGGATTGCCCATTTGGTTTGTCATAGGTATTTTGATCACCTTTTCCCCGGAGTTTGCAAAAGCGTTACATATTAGTGGCACCATTTCGGCAGGGGATGCCGTGATGTATAGCTACATTGGTTTAGCGGTAGGCGATTTGGTCAGCGGGTTTATAAGCCAGGCGTTGCGATCGCGCAAAAAAGTCGTGTTCTTTTATGTTATCGTTACGACCGTTATGATTTTGATTTATTTGTTTACCCCTGGTCGTTCTGTATTTAATTTTTACCTCACTTGTTTTTTGTTAGGCGTGAGCATCGGCTATTGGGCGCTTTTTGTCACCATGGCGGCCGAGCAATTCGGAACAAACCTACGTTCCACGGTGGCCACTTCGGCACCTAACTTTATCCGCGGCATGGTCGTGCCACTAACATTGGGCTTTCGTTTTATGCGCGAGCAATTAGGTGGGGGAGAATCTGCAGTGATTTATGGAGCCTTAGTAGTCGGGATAACTACTATCATTATCGCATTCCTGGCATTACAGTGGGTGGAAGAGACTTTTAGCCGTGATTTGAATTTTGTGGAGGAAGATTGATAAGGAAAGATTATGAGCATTTTGTTTAAATATTTTATAACACCAACTATTTAGATGGTGGTGCCTTATTCGGTATCTTGCGGTTGAATTTTGAAAACACAAGAAAATGAGGGGCTTTTTGCTTT
This sequence comes from Cyclobacteriaceae bacterium, assembly GCA_031400595.1. Lineage (GTDB taxonomy): Bacteria > Bacteroidota > Bacteroidia > Cytophagales > Cyclobacteriaceae > ELB16-189. The sequence goes on along the minus strand of JANNQG010000007.1, from coordinate 28,323 downwards.
TTTGTTTGTTATTGATTTTGGCACCGCCCGCTATAGGCCAAAACAAAACACTCATAGATAGCCTCAAATCAAAGCTCAAAAAAGCACCAACTGATCAGCAATTTGAACTTTTAAATTCGATTGGTTGGGAATATCGATTTGCAAAACCAGACAGCACTATTTTCTACTGCGAACAGGCTTATGAGCTCGGCAAAAGAGAAAAGATAAAAACAAATTTGGCAAAGCCACTTAATTTTTTGGCGGTGGCCTACAATTATTTGGGAAAACTTTCTGAGGCATATGATCTTGGGCAGGAGGCAATTCGAGTGGCTACTATCCAACAAGATTCTAACCAGATCGCATATGGAAATAATAATATTGGCAGGCTCTTATTCGAGCAGGGCATCCTTTCAAAATCATTTCCTTATTTCATAAACGCACAAAAGATATTTACGTCAACAGGTGATCAGTCTGGCATTGCTTACACCAAGCAAAGTTTGGCAGATCTATATTTGGCACAGCAGGATTTTGCGAAGGCTGAGCAATCGCTTCTAGACGCTCTCTCGATTCGGTTGAGACTAAACAAGGTGCGGGATATCTCATCTGCTTATGCGCAATTGGGTGGACTCTATCAGAAGATGGACGAAATGGAAAAATCGAATTTCTATTTTCTCAAATCAGATTCCGGGTACCAAACGATAAATGACGCGATCAACTTGGCTAGAACGAAAGTGCTGTTAGCGGAGAACTACTTGCGGCAGGGCAGGATTTCCGAAGCAAGAAATATTGGTGAAAAGGGATTTGCTTTTATTGAGAAAGCAGCCAATGTAAGGAGATTGCCTGAAGCTCATCTATTGATGGGTAGAATCTATCTGGCTGAAAAGAAATATGGCCAGGCCAGGCAACAGTTCAGTAGCGCACTCCAACTTTCAAAATCGAGTCAACAATCTGCTTTTCAGTTAGAATCCTATTATTTGTTGGCGCAGGTATCTAAAATGATGAATAATCGCCAGGAGGAAATACTGAATATGAATCAGTATTTGATACTGAAAGATTCGATTGAGGATTTAGAATTGGCGAGGAAAGTAGAGAGATTACAATTTGAATTACAAATTGAATCACAAGAAAAGGAAAATGAATTGCTTAAGCTACGTCAAACACAGACCGAAACGTTGGTGAGTCGTCAACGCTTGGCGAATATTTTGTCTGTACTCGTCATCGTCTTTCTTTCGATATTGGCCGTTTTGTATTGGCAGATTAGTAAGCGAAGAAAAACGTTGAACGAAAAATTAGCCACTCAAAATGACCAGATCGTTAATCACCAACATGAAAATGACATTCAAAATGAGGCGTTATCTAAGCGAAATCAGGAACTCTCAGATATAAACCACGAGAAGGATACTATCATGAGCATTGTGGCTCATGACCTGAAGGCTCCCTTAAACAGAATCTCAGGGCTAGCCTACTTACTTGAAAAAGAAGGACCACTCAATTCCAATCAGCAGACCTATATTCAAATGATTCGTGATTCAACTAAATCAGGTGCCCGTTTGATAGCTGATTTGCTTGACGCCCATGCCATTGAGGAAAACTCGAATGCGCCTTCTTACCAGAATTTTGATTTGGCCAAATTGCTCAACGATAGTATTTTGTATTTTCAGGTGAGTGCGTTAGAAAAAGATATAAGATTGGAGAAAGATTTACCTGGTACTGCGCTTTTCGCGTCAGACCCATCCTATGTTAATCGGATAATCGAGAACCTGGTATCCAATGCGATCAAGTTTTCAAAAGTCGGCAGCTCTGTTTTTTTGAACTGTCGAATGGAAAATAGAAACGCGGTGATCAAGGTAAGGGATCAAGGACCTGGATTTACCGACACCGATAAGCTATCGCTTTATAAAAAATTTAAAAAGCTAAGCGCAAAACCAACCTCTTCTGAGAGTTCCAATGGTTTAGGGCTAGCCATCGTGAAGACGTTGATGGATCGATTGGGAGGTACTATTGAACTAATCAGTAGCGAGGGGAAAGGAAGTGAATTCACCATTACGATTCCCTACGTTGAAACAAAAAATTAGGCCAGTCGAATAATTTCTTTCCTCTGGTTTTATACCTTGACTAATGTATTTTCCAAGTCTTTAATTAAATCTTCCACATCCTCTACCCCAACACTCAACCGGATCAGCGAATCGCTCAATCCGTTTTTCAATCGTTCTTCTTTCGGAATGCTTGCATGCGTCATGGATGCAGGATGATTGATCAATGATTCAACGCCACCTAGGGATTCTGCCAATGAAAACAATTCAACGTTTTCCATAAACGTAATAGCCTTCTCCAGTCGATCATCTTTCAGGGTAAAAGAAAGCATTCCGCCAAAGTCCTTCATTTGTTTTTTAGCAATGGTATGATTTGGGTGATCTTCGAATCCAGGCCAATATACTTTTCCAACTTTAGGATGACTTCGCAGATATTCAGCAATTTTTTTTCCGTTGAAGCAGTGACGCTCCATGCGCAGGTGCAATGTTTTGATTCCACGCAAGACCAAAAAAGAATCCTGAGGCCCTGGAACGGCCCCACAAGAATTGGCAATAAACGCCAAGTCTTTGTAAAGCTGTTCATCATTAACGACAAGTGCACCCATGATGACGTCACTATGGCCGCCTAAGTATTTAGTAACAGAATGCATCACCACATCGGCTCCCAGATCGAGCGGGTTTTGTAAGTAAGGCGAAGCAAAGGTATTGTCAACGGCAACTTGTATAGCGTGTTTTTTGGCAATGGCCACGCAGGCTTGTATATCAATAATCCGCATCAATGGATTAGAAGGAGTTTCTAACCATAACAGCTTCGTGCTTTTGTTGATAAGCGGTAACATATTTTCAGGGTTCGTCAAATCAATGAAGTGGAATTTAATTCCAGCCCGCTCATACACTTTTGTAAAAAGCCGGTAGGAGCCACCGTAAAGATCGTTGCTGGTAATTACCTCCTCACCCGGGTTCAATAGCCGAAGCACCGCGTCTGTTGCGCCCATCCCAGACGAAAAGCACAATCCAAATTTACCATTTTCCAGGGCAGCGATATTTTTTTGTAGTTGGTTTCGAGTAGGATTTGCACCTCGTGCGTAGGCGTATCCTTTGTGCTTACTCGGTGACTCCTGTACGTACGTAGAAGTTTGAAAGATAGGTGTCATGATTGCGCCAGTGGATGGGTCTGGCTCAATACCTGCATGAATAGCTTTGGTTCCGAATTTCATTTTATAGAATTTAACTAGCCACTAACACACGAATCAATACAAATCGCGCATTAGTGAGAAAAGCATTTAAATATTTTTGTTGGTATCGAACTTCTCAAGGTAGTCTGCTACTCTTCTTACAAAACTTCCGCCCAAAGAGCCGTCCACCACACGATGGTCGTACGAGTGGGATAAAAACATTTTATGGCGCACTACAATAGCATCTCCGTAGGGAGTTTCCACGACAGCGGGTTTCTTCTGTACAGCTCCCAACGCCAAAATGGCAACTTGTGGCTGCATGATAATCGGAGTTCCCATCACATTGCCAAAGCTTCCAACATTTGAAACCGTGAATGTGCCCCCGGCTAATTCGTCAGGTTTTAACTTGTTTTCACGCGCTCTCTTTGCCAGATCGTTCACCACTTTGGCCAACCCATTGATATTGTACTGGTCTGCATTTTTGATCACAGGCACGATCAGATTTCCACTTGGCAACGCTACGGCCAATCCGATATTGATATCTTTCTTTTTAATAATCCGATCTCCGTCTACTTGTATGTTTATCATCGGATAGTCTTTGATGGCCATCATCACCGCCTCAATAAAAATGGGTGTGAAAGTCAGCGCATCTCCCTCTCTCTTTTGAAAGTCATTCTTCCATTTATTTCTCCAAAAAACAATATTGGTTACATCCGCTTCTACGAAAGAGGTAACATGTGGAGATATTCGTTTACTATCCACCATGCGCTCGGCAATCATTTTGCGCATGCGGTCCATTTGAATGATCTCATCGCCACCGCTAATGGATGCAGGAACCAACGGAGCTGAAGTGGTGCGTGGGGTGGCAGTGATCGCCTGCCCGAGCTTTCTTTGTTGAATAAATTCCAACATGTCCTTTTTTGTCACTCGGCCTTCGGCCCCTGTTCCAGAAATTGACTCTAGTTCTGTCAGCGCAACGTGCTCTTCTTTGGCTATGTTTTTTACCAGAGGCGAATAGAATCGACTCGCATTTTTGAAATCTGCTTGAGGCGCGCCAGCTACGACATGGCTCGCGCCATTGTTAGCCATGGCGACCTCTTTTTTTACTTCAGCAATTTTGCCTTCAACCGTATTTTTTTGGGTTTCAATTCCGGTTGATACATCCGAAGTAATAATGGCAATTGCCTTACCTACTTTGACAACCTCACCTTCTTTGGCCAAAATTTCTTTCAAGATACCTGCATAAGACGAAGGGACCTCGGTGTCTACTTTATCGGTCGCTACTTCCAGTACGCTTTCATCCTGTTCAATTTTATCGCCAGGCTTCTTAAGCCATTTCAAAATAGTAGCTTCGGTAATGCTTTCGCCCATTTTAGGCATGATCAATTCTACTTGCGCCATGATTTCAATCGTTTGAGTGCCCTAAAGGTAATTAGTTTTTCTCTAGTAAAAGCTCAAATTATTTGACTCAGTTTAGTTCGGTTTGGCTGGGTTATCGCTTTTTTAGATTGTTCTGGTATTTTGCGGTTTTGGCAAATTCTTTGATCTAGATTATTGACGAAGTGTTATTTTATTTCGCTAAAGCCATTGAGGAAAAGCTCTGCTTGACCGAGATTATCACTTTGGCAAGCTTAATCGAATGAGATTCAGCACGGCCGCTGAAGCCATTTTAATATTGATCGCTCTATCGCTGGAGATTTGAAGTTTTTTTGTCACTGTGTGATGCTTATCTGAGTAAGCAATCCAAACCATGCCTACAGGCTTTTCGGGAGTTGCTCCGCCTGGCCCAGCAATTCCGCTGGTGGCAACACCAATGTCGGTATTGAATTTTGCGCGAACGATATTGGCCATTTCTATAATGGTTGGTTCACTAACTGCCCCATATTTTTCTAGCACTTCCGGTTTTACACCCAACTGGCGCATTTTTATTTCGTAGGCATAGGGCACCATGCTACCCAAAAAATAGTCGGAACAGCCGGGTACACTAGTGATCAAGTGTGAGAGGTACCCACCCGTACAGCTTTCCGCCATAGAAAGCGTGAGCTTGCGCTCGCGCAACATTTTTCCAATGGCTACTTCAATCGATTCGTCACCGTATCCATAGATGTAATCGCCAGCAAGGGGTTTCAATTTTTCAATCAGCTCATTAATCTCACTTTCTAAATGCGAAGAAGAATTGCTGAACCCTGTCAGCCGTAATTTGACTTCCCCCAAGCTGGGAAGATAAGCTAGCTTGATATGTTTAGGCAATTTTTTTTCCCAAGAGGCGATTTTCTCAGCCAGAAAGGACTCACCAATTCCAATGGTGCGGATGACCTTATGATAAATGTTTGGTGTTTCAAATTTTTCTTTCAATTTCGGAATGACTCGCTCAGTCATCATCTTTTTCATCTCGTGAGGCACTCCGGGCATTGACATAAAAACCTTACCCTCTTTTTCGAACCACATGCCAGGGGCTGTGCCGATGGGGTTTGTGATTTTTGTGCAGCAAACAGGAAGAGCTGCTTGTTGTCGATTGGGTTCGATCATCTCTCTGCCGCGGCTTTTGAAGAATGCAGTAATTTCTTGCAAAGCTTCTTCGTGGATTTCTAATTTACAATCAAAATATTTCGCTAGTAGAGGTTTTGTCAAATCATCGCTGGTTGGGCCAAGCCCTCCGGTAATTAAAATGATATCAGCGCGTTTTTCGGCTTCCGCGAAAGCGGTGAGGATTTCATCTTCCTGATCGCCAACGGTAGTTTTGCGGATAACTTTAATGCCTACTTTATCCAGTTCTATACTCATCCATTGTGAATTGGTATCGACAATTTGCCCATACAAAATTTCATCGCCTATGGTCAATAGCTCTGCCAGAATTTTTTTCATTTTCTTTGATTTGATTAATTGAACGCAGCCGACCCTACAAAAATCACGTTTGCCAGTGCATAGACGATGAGAATCCCTCGCGATCCCATTTTATTCACGCGCAAGCATTGATCTTTTTTTCCACCATCATACAGCCGCAAACAAATGGCTGACACCAGTAGTATACTAAAAATCGCAAAGAATGTGAGCGTGTGCAATGTATCGACCAATGTAAATGTAGAAGACTCCGGTAGCAATGAGTCGATGATGTACTTGTTACCTACAGCCGCAAAAAGACCACCCACAGGTAGGCCAAAGCGAGGTTCGTGTTCCCAAGGTTTCGGTGCAAAACTGATCATGGCAATCAAAAACGCGATATACATACCCAGGAATATTTTCATAAAAAGACCAACCGCATCTCGCTGCAAATTCATTTCAATAGTAAAGGCAGAAAAAGTCTGCGGGTTGCGACCCGGACGCGAATCTCCGAAACCTGTTTCGTAATGAGTCGTTCCAACAGAAACTTTAAAATCACGAATGTTCCACCCATCAATTGCTTCGGTGGGACTGAAACGGCTACCTTTTTTGTCGGCCTTGAAAATCATGCTACTGCTATCATATTGAGAGTTTTCAATTTGCATGCTCAAATGCTGCTGATCAAAAGGAAAGTCCTGGACGTTCCATTTTTCTTTCATGGTAGCTTTCATCTTCATCATGACCCATTTCTGTCCGTTTAAGCTATCCTCAATGGGGGTAGATTGCTCGTAGCTTTTCGCTGTTGGCATATCCAGTTGGGTGAGAAAGTCAAATTTTGGATTCCCGTACAAAAACCATAGCCAAAATCGGGCAGTGTATTCCTTTTCATGAAAATTGATGTCGTGTACGCTAAGGACATAGGCGCCTACAGTCACCGTATCGGGTTGTGCTATTGCGGTTCCACTTGGCAGCGCAAGTAGAAAAAGGAGCCAAATGGTTTTGAATTTCATAGTAATATGAATTGACTGGCAAGATAATGACAACTGCTCCAAACAAACAATTAATGGCCGCTTGCGGAAATATCCTTTTCTTGAGCTAATTTTCCATTTGGAAACTAAACTATCGCTTATGCATTCGTTATTACTGGCCACCCATTCGATTCTTCGCTATTTCATATTGCTCAGCCTTATTTGGGTGATTGCCCGCTCGCTGTCGGGGTGGTTAAATAAGTCCGGTTATGTTAAGTTGGACGACCAACTTGGACTTGGTCTATTCATGCTCACACACACGCAATTGCTATTGGGCATTATTCTTTTTTTTGTAAGCCCCGTTGTGATTTTTAGCGGAGCCTCGATGAAAGATCCTATAGCTCGTTATTGGCTGGTAGAGCACAACACTGGAATGCTCGTTGCCATTGCCTTCATTACTATCGCGCGTATTACGTCAAAGAAAATGACCGATTCAATTTCTAAACACAAAAGGATGTTCATTTTTAATGCTGTTGCTTTAGCGATTATACTACTCATGATTTTCCAAAGTAAACGTGGATTTTTGGGCATCACTTACTAGTTCTATTATAGACCGATATAGTGTTGCTTTTTTAAATGTTGACGCTAGCCAAAGAAATTTTCCTATGAAACGCCTTTCGTTATTTTTTTTGTTTTGTGTTAGTTGTGTTGCCCACGCGCAAGAAATTAGCGCCCGCTATGAGTTGGTAAAAATGAATGACAACGTGAATACCCGTTATAACGAGGTGTCGCCTGTTGTTTCACCAGATGGCAAAAGCCTTTACTATTTTGTGGCCAATCATCCCGAAAACACGTATGGAAAGGATGGGAGTCAAGATATTTGGGTGTCATCACTTGATGATAAAGGCCAGTGGATGAAAGCCAAGCATTTGGGGGCTCCTTTTAACCAAAATCGATATAACCAAGTATTTAACTTCATGCCAGATGGCTCACTCTTTATCCGAGGCGGGCGAAGCAAGAATTCGAAAGGTTTTTCAATTGTCACCCTTGCCGGGAATTGGAATGAACTGAAGGTGACAGATTTTGACGCGATGGACAAAGGCCAATTCAATGGCGCGACCATATCAGCGGCCGGAAAGCAAATCATCATGTACTTTGCGGAGAAAGAGAAGGAAAAGTTCAGCGATTTATACCTTTCATCTCAGCAGCCAGACGGGCATTTTTCGAAGCCCGTGAAGTTGAAAATAAGTTCCATTGCGGATGACTATGCACCTTTTCTCTCGCCCGATCAGAAGACCTTGTACTTTGCCAGCAATCGGTTCACAAAAGATCGCGTGGGGCAAAGCGATGTGTATAAAGTAACTCGCCTTGACGACACATGGTTGAATTGGTCAGAACCACAAAACCTGGGGAGGGCGGTTAATACCCCTTCAGAAGATGCTTATTTTTCAATTGATGCAAGCGGGAATATTTTCACTGCTCGCGCAGGTGCTACAGTGGACGGTGGCAACTTTGATTTGCTAATACTGAAACCGCGAAATATCAAAATTTTGTTAACGGGTATGGTGTTCAACGAGAAGACCAAACAATCCCTACAGGCAGCCATTGAAGTGAAAATGAAAGATCAGAAACAGATCAACTTGAAATCCGGATCTGCTGGAAAATTTGAGACACATATCCCAGAAGTACCAGGCTATACTATCAGTGCGGCTGCGGCCGGGTTTTTGCCTTATACTCAAGATTTCAAAGTGCCAAGATTGTTACACGACACTACACTTCACGTGGACATTTATCTTACGCCATTGGTAAAGCAATTGACAATTGTAGGAGATGTGCTGGATAAAAAAACAAGCAATCGAGTACTCAATTCAAAAGTCAGCATTGTGTCAAAAAGTGATCGAGCCGTTGACTATAAACTAACTAGTATGGAAGGGACATACCAGCAGGACATTCCGAGTTTAGGATGGTATTTATTGGGTGCTTCCGCAGAAGGTTATTTAAACACCAGTGATAGTGTTCAAGTAGACAATGCTGATTTGACCCCCTTTACCAAAAATATTTTCTTAACCCCCATCGAAGTGGGAATTACGGTTCGCTTGAAAAATATCTATTTTGATTTTGATAAAACTACCCTCAAATCTGAGTCGTTTGTTGAATTAAATAAAGTGGTGGATTTCCTCAAGCAAAACTCAAAAGTTTCAATCGAAATAGCAGGCCACACCGACAGCAAAGGCTCGGACACGTACAACGCGAATCTCTCACAGGGTAGATCACAATCCGTGGTTGACTATTTGGTGAGTCAGGGAATTGAAGCATCGCGATTGGAGGCTCATGGTTACGGAGAATCAAAGCCCATTGATACCAACGACACGGATGAGGGCCGAGCTAACAACCGCAGGGTGGAATTTACGGTATTGAAAATGTAGGGCGATCTATTCCGTGTCTTCAAGGACTTCTTTTGCCTGATCAAAATCCCTTTCAAAAATATGGAGTCGTACTCCGGGAAAGATATCGTTGCGTAGTGGATAGAGCCCAGTAAAATTTTCCTCGGTCAGAAAGCAGGGGACACCATAAGCGTCCAATTTGGTCTTCGCAATGTTGGCGGCAATCACATTGTCGAAGGAAGTGAAAATGATGATCTTGTCGGTTTCGTCCATGGTTAATTCATGCATCTAAAGATAGTATTTAACTGCTTCTACTGTTAACTTTATTGATTCTTAGTAACTTTCACCAACGGCAGGGATAGAAGCGAAAAGCCCACAGCGGGGAACGAGCGAGGACTTATAGCGAATAGTCCGTTTGCCGCCCAACCTTCTTTGCTTGTGGCTTTGAAGGTCACCAAAAATAAATGGAATTAATTTGTAACATCTATAAACCGTTGCCGTCTAGCTCTTGAAACGATGAATATCGAAGTCTTTGAAACCCGAGTGTTGCCTACTAAAAACAAGCTTTTCCGGTTTGCTTTCAGGCTTTTGGGTAGCAGCGAAGAGGCCAAGGATGTGGTGCAGGAGGTGATGATGAAGGTGTGGAACGGACGTGAGCAGATGGGATCGATTGACAACATGGAGGCTTGGTGTATGCGCATCACCAAAAATCTATCGCTGGATCGCCTTCGCTCAAAAGAACGCAGAACTACCGATTCGATGCAAGAAGGCTTTGAAGTTCGTCAGGAAAGTATGACACCCTATGAAAAAACGGAAATACATGAAAGTATGCAACGCGTAAATGAACTGATTGAGGCGTTGCCTGAAAAGCAGCGGCAGGTGATGCACCTTCGAGATATAGAAGGGTACAGCTACAATGAAATATGTGAGATTCTGGAACTGGACATGAGCCAGGTGAAAGTAAATTTGTTTAGAGCGAGAAACTTTGTGCGGGAGCGGCTATTAAAATTGAATGCGTATGGACTCTAATGATATAAAAGAACTACTGGAGAAGTATTGGAATTGCGAGACATCGCTGGAAGAGGAACAACAACTGCATTCCTTTTTTCGCGGCAGTGTGCCGGCAGAGATGAATGAGACAGCTGAACTTTTTAGGTATTTTGAGCAGCAGCGCAAAACCATTATCGGGAATAGCGGTTTTGATGAAGAGGTAAAAAGAAAGATAAAGGACAATAGCCCAGCCGGAAGATCGATCAAAATGTATTTCAACTATGCTCGTATTGCTGCTGGGATTGCAGTAGTGGCCGTGGCAGGTTTTTTTATCCGGGAAGAGGTGCGAAAGGCTTACCCGGCTGAGACAGAAGACACCTTTAGCGATCCGCGAATGGCATTAGAAGAAACGAAGAAGGCGCTGATGATGATCTCTAACAGTTTTAACAGGGCACATAAAGAAGCGGGGAAGATTGAGTTATTTAATGAAGCAGAGCAAAAGATTCAAGGGAAACAGGTAGACGAAAAAAAAGTGAACATTTAAAAAGTAAAAACTAAAATAAAAAAATGTTATGAAAAAAGTAATGTTGGGAGTGGTGATGATGGTGTTGTTGTCGGTGGCAGCACAAGCACAGAATGATGTAATTGCAAAGTTCTTCAGTAAGTATGATGGAGATGAGACCTTCAGTAAGGTCAGCATCAGCGGCAAAATGTTCAGCATGATGGCAAATATTGATGGGAATACAGAGGATGAAAAAGCAATGATTAGTGCCATCAGTAAAATCAAAGGATTAAAGATTTTGAAAAAGGATGATGCGCGCAATTCTCGCGAACTATACAAAGAAGCGTTGTCGATGGTGCCAGCAGGTCAATTTGAAGAGCTGATGACGGTGCGCGATAAGGATAAAGACATGAAGTTCTTTACCAAAGAATCAGGCGGAAAAATCAGTGAATTGGTGATGGTGTTGGGAGGCAACGAGGAGTTTTTGGTAATGTCACTTTTCGGGGAGATTGATTTGAAAGAGATGGGCAAAATTGGCAAATCAGTTAACATTGATGGCCTTCAGAACCTTGATAAAATGAAGGATAAAGTGAAAGACAAAAAGAAGGACTGAGAGTCTAAATAAGAAAATCACCTCTACTGTTGCTCTAAGTAAATAGTAGAGGTGATTTTTTTTGCCCAAATTGCATCTTCTTTTTCAAATACACGTTACGGTTATCAGCTGACTTTTTGATTTGTCTAGATTGCCCTACAAAATTGATCCAACTATAAATATGAAAACTCTTTTTTTGCTTCTGTTTGTTTCGTCCCAGCTAGTGGCACAGACAAAAACAACTGTGGAACTCGACAAAAAATACGAGGGCATGTCGCTGTATTTTTATAAGAACACATTAAAGATGCTTAACCAAAAAGATGACAAAGATTTTGATGAGTTAATCAAGGATATTGAAAAGATGCGTTTTGTGATGATTAACAAGACAAAAGAAAAATTTCAGGATGCAGGTTATGCGGCTTTGAAAAAAAGCTATCGGGGGGAATCTTACGAAGAAGTGATGTCGGGAAGAATGGAAGGAAGAAATTTTGATGTATTCGTAAGAGAAGTGAATGGCAATGTGAAGGGTACTGTCATCCTGGCCAGTGACTCTGCAAGCTTGTATGTGCTGGATGTACTCGGCAAAGTTGCCATCAATAAAGTTAGCGCCTTGTTCAATACAATTGACGGAAGCACTGATATTGGAAAAAAAATAAAAGACTTTGCCAGTGGTGATAAAGATAAGAAGCATAAGGGGCGCAAAGAAGAAGATGAAAAGGACGAAACTAAAAATAACTAACCTTGGAAACTGTTTTATCGATTCAAAAGCTGACCAAAAATTTTGGAAAACTTTGCGCGGTCAATCAACTTGACTTAGAAGTGAAAAGAGGTCAAGTATTTGGCATGCTCGGCCCAAATGGAAGTGGCAAAACAACCACACTGGGTATGTTGATGGGCGTAACAAATCCTTCGTCCGGTACTTTCTCCTGGTTTGGCGAGCCCTCCACGCACCTCACACGCAAAAAAATTGGAGCTGTGTTGGAGCATCCCATTTTTTACCCCTACTTGAGTGGGCAAAAGAATCTGGAACTGAATGCGATGATCAAGGGCGCCAATCCTGCGAACATAGCAAAGGTGCTGGATATTGTTGAGCTAAGCTCAAGGAAAGACGATAAATACAGAACGTATTCACTGGGGATGAAGCAACGGTTGGCAATTGCTTCTGCGTTGGTGAGCGATCCTATTATTTTGATTTTGGACGAGCCAACAAACGGCCTCGACCCCATGGGGATTGCAGAGATCCGAGAAATCGTGAAGAGAATAGCGGCCGATGGCAAAACCATTATTTTGGCAAGTCACTTACTAGATGAAGTTCAAAAGGTGTGTACGCACTTTGCCGTGCTACGAAGGGGCAAGCTCATGCATAGTGGACCTGTAGATGAAGTGGGCAAAGGAGAAGAAACAGTCGAGGTAATGGCCTATCATGATGACCTCTCCGTGTTGCTCCAGGAATTCGTTGGCAGTGCGACTATCAAAAAAGAGAATGGCATTTTTCAAGTCATGATGAAAGATGGTTTTCATAGCCAGGATTTGAATAAGTTTTTGTTTGAGAAGGGAATCATCACTTCTCACCTCATTACAAAAAAGAAAACATTGGAGAAGCAGTTTTTGGAAATACTGGCTGAGGCTCATTAGTTCTTAAAACTAAACTTGTAAATCTAAATTTGTAAATCTAAAGTTTTATCATGCTTCACTTACTGAAAATCGACCTTAAGAAAATGACCAGCTACCGCACATTCTGGGTCATTTGTGGATTGTATTTCATTACGCTTGGGTTCTCGACCGCCAGCGGGATGGAGATATTGAAATGGATTGCCAGCAAGTTTGAAGACTTTGGATCTTCACTCAATGTAAATCGGATACCCTTGTATCATTTTCCCGATATCTGGCAAAACCTGATTTGGTTCAGCGGATTATTCAAATTGGTGTTGTCGATCATGGTTGTAATTTCTATTACCAATGAATATCAATATCGAACGTTGCGGCAAAATGTTATTGATGGCATGAGTCGATTTGAATTTGTACTATCAAAGGTGCTGACGAACTTGTTGTTAAGTGTTATGAGTGTGGGCATGCTGTTGTTAATCGTGATGGTTACCGGTTTGATTTATACGCCCGAGTTGGTTTGGTCCGATATTCTGGTAGGCACCGAGTTTTTGCTTGCCTATTTTATTGAGATTTTTGCGTTTTTATCTTATGCATTGATGTTGGGTGTTTTCGTACAACGTTCAGGACTTACGATTGTATTGTTAATGCTTTCGCACATGATTGAAGCAATTATCAAAGTCAATCTGTTCCGTGAGAGCTTGAATCCAAGCATTGGATGGCTAAAACAATTTTTCCCCTTAGAATCCATCACCAACCTTGTGCCGTTGCCTTTCGCACGCTATGCGTTTCAGGAGATTCAAGATTATGTGAGCATTACTGCGGTGGCGATTGCGCTCGGCTGGACTTTCCTCTTTAACTATTTCAGTTATCTAAAGTTGAAGAAGGCTGATATTTAGTGTTCACAGCCGCAGTATTTTTCGGAGGCGGCTTTTTCAAAACACTCTTTACCTTCCTGAAATGAAAACCAGGCAAGTCCAAGCGTGCCTATTGCATCTGCATAGGTAAACCCGGTCAATTCATAAACACCACTTGATATCAGCAGAACGCAAGACATGTAGATACAAACTTTTGTGCAGCTAGCATCCGCTAAAATTGCATCGGAGTCTAGTTGCTTTCCGATTCGAAGTTTGCTGCGAAGTAAAAATACCATTACTAAAATTGAGATAATTGAAATAACTACTCCCCAGAAAGTGGTTATGGGTGTCCTTTTCAAGTAAAGAGTCAGGGCCGCTGAAATAATGAGACCGGCTACTAATAGGTAGAAAGAAGTACCGGTAACTCTCAATGCTTTTTTTTCAAACTCGCTCCTATGACTCGCTGGATTCCTTTGTATTCTTGCAATCATTACAGCAATGCCGAGGCCGGAGATCATCTCAATAAAACTATCAACTCCAAAACCAAAAAGCGCCAGCGTTTCATCCTGATAACCAAACCAAGTGGCAATCAATCCTTCAGTGAGATTGTACAGAATGGTAAAAATGGCGAGTCCGAAGGCGATTTTAAAATTGCTTTTTTCTTGTACCCCGACCATCTCTACATCGCTCATCACTGTCAAATGTAGTGTATATGATTTCGCGGCAATTTTATTTTCAATAAAATGTTGGTTGTTGCAACTTGGCTTCTTTAAAAAACACTCTAGTTGCAACCTAGCTGCCAAAACTTCATGCGAGCGTGTTTGTATTTGATAAATTTAGGACGAATAGGCTCAGTTTAGTGTAATGTTTTCACAGTTGCTGTCCTTTTGTCTTGGAACTTTCGATGGTATGTTGATTGTTGGTAGAACAAGACAAAATAGTGAAAATGAAAAAGAGCAGACTGATTCCGACCGAGTTATTACATTCAATTGATATTACCAATACGATAGGTGGTGGAGTAAGCCAACCTATTGTTGATTTAAAACAACACGAAGACCATCGGGAGATAAAGTGTAAAGTGCCAGGTGTGGTAGAGTCGGCACTTCAGGTGGAAGTGATAAATAATTTCCTGAGCATCTATTATACGCAGGAATTCCTATCAAACAGAACAAACATCGAAATACCAAAAGTGGTCTATCACAAAGCCATTCCTTATTTTATTGATGTTGCCAATATCTCAGCTACGGTAGAAGAAGGATTTCTGTGTGTGACGTTGCCGTTCAACAAACTCGCCAACGGCTATCACAAAAAGATTTCTGTTCAAGAGTAAGCAGATGTTCCTAGTTAGTGCAGTGCACTATATCAATCTGCGATCGCCTGGTAGGTAAGCACTTTAAATTTATCACCAACCTGATAGTTCGGTGATGCATACATGTTCGTGTAAATTAGCCCAATCAATTTTTCTTTTGGATCGGCCCAATATTGCGTATTGAATGCACCACCCCATGAAAATGAACCAATACTAAAAACAGATTGATAATCATTTTTTTCCGTCTCCAATCCAAAACCCAAACCAAACTGATTGGTAATAGGTGGTTGACATTGGTTGGTGAGCATTAGTTCTACGGTCTTGCGACTAATCAGTCGAACTCCGTTGTATTCGCCTTTGTTTAAAAACAGCTGAAGGAGTTTCGCATAGTCCTCGATAGGGCCGCTCAATCCTGCACCGCCTGAGAAGTATGTTCCCTTGGTCGCGGGATAGTCAGGGTTGATTCCTTTACCGGTCGGTGGCAGCATTTTTTTCGGTGTACCGCCACTTGTCTGGTGAAGACCTACCAATCGACTGTATTTTTGTTCAGGTAGGTAAAAGTAGGTGTCATTCATCCCAAGGGGTTGAAATATTCTGGTTTTGAAAAATTGATCAAGTGACTGACCTGAGACCACTTCTACCAAATAGCCAAGCACATCGGTATTCAGTCCATAGGTGAATTGTTCACCCGGGTTATGTTTGAGTGGGAGCGTTCCCAGTATTTTTATTTTGTCTGCCAGAACAATGTTGTTGGTGCCAATGCCGCTGGGTACTTTTGACTTTGCATAAATGGCTTTGAATTCCTGACTGCCAATGTCGGCATAATCGATACCGGATGTGTGGCTGAGAAGATGCCTTATCGTAATTTCATTTTTAGCAGGACTAGAGGAGTAAGTGGTATCTGACCAATTCACCGTGCCCAGCAATTTTGGGTTTTTAAACTCGGGAATGTAACGAGAGATAGGATCGTCCAACGAAAATTTTCCTTCTTCAAAAAGCATCATCACTGCCAGACTGGTAATTGCTTTTGTCTGCGAAGCCATTCGAAAGATGTCATCTTTTTTCAGAGGTGTCTGTTTTTCGAAATCGCTATAACCGTAGGCTTTATACTGGACGATCTTGCCATTTCGTGCAATGAGCACCACCGCTCCAGGGATCCACTTTTTTGACGTATAATCATTGATCAATTGATCAATTCGAGCCAAACGATCGGCAGAGAAGCCGGCTTCTTCTGGTTTGCCGGGTGCAAGATTTTTGATGGTCTGAGCGTGAGCGCCAATGGCGGTCATTGCGAGCAAGAATATTAATAGTTTTTTCATCTTTCGAGCTATTTTATTCTGCATTAGAAAATTTTACAATCCTTTTACACTCATGCCTCCATCTACCATGATATTCTGTCCGGTAATGTAACTGGCCATATCCATTGATAAGTAGGCCACTAAACTAGCCACTTCTTCGGGTTGGCCCACACGGTTCATGGGCGTTCGGGCAAGAATTTTTTCAAGTCGATCGGGTTGAGATAATACCGATTCAGTGAGAGGCGTCTGAATATACCAGGGCGAAACGGTGTTTACCCGAATTCCGTCTTTGGCCCACTCTGCAGCCAGATGTTTTGAGAATTGGATGATGGCAGCCTTGGTCATACCATAAGGCGGCCCGGTTTGAACATCAAATGACCCAGCAACTGATGCTAAGTTAACTACACTCGCATTGCCAGCGGCCTTAAGAAAAGGATAGCTAAGGCGCGTGATTTCAGTTAGGCTGAAAAGATTTGTCTCGAAGAGCTGCTTATATTCTTCTTCCGTATAGTCAACAAATTTTTTGCGCATGTTGGTGCCGACATTGTTGACCAACAGATCTAATTTGCCCCAGTTCTCTTTCACCTTTTCTAGTAACGCAACGCGAAATGTTGGATGGGTGACATCTCCCTCCATCGTGAACAGATTGGCCGAGTGTTTTACTTTGCCTTGAATATTCTTGGTATCGCGCGCGACCACCAATACTTCGGCACCCAGCGATAAAAACTCTTTTACAATGGCCAGGCCTATACCTTTGGTGCCGCCTGTCACTAATGCTTTTTTACCTTGTAGGTTCCACATAGGATAAATGTAGTTGTTTATTCGTTGTTGCGATCGCCATTTAAAAATCGTAACAAAATAATCACATGGTTTCTTTTTTCACGACCAGGAGGTACCAATTGTTTTCAACGGGCAAGTAGCCTTGTTCAAAACAATAATAGTAAATCGCGTTTTCCTTTGTCTTGTATTGGCTGGTATGATAGTTAAAATCAAACCCTTTCTTGGCCAATGACTCTTTGCTCACACGCGTTTTTCCCGTTGTGTTCAGTTCCATTAAGATCCTCCGATTTTTCCTCAACAGGTTCACCACATTGGTCATATAATTCGATTCATCGCGATTCAATTTGTTGTTAAAAGCTACCCTGCACTGGTCCGAACAGAATTTTTTGTCTGCACGACCTTTTATTTTTTCGCCACACTCTAAGCAGGCTTTTTCTTGCGTTTTGGGCATAAATAATCGGTTTTTGGCTGTTTCTATATCCGTTTATAAACGTTTCTAAACGAATATAAACGAAATTAATTGGATAACAAACGACTATTTTTTTGACCTCCCCACACCTTTGCATCGTCAATCGCTGAACAACTCAGTCGGGGACAAAAACAAAAACAATTTTTAACCATTTAAATTTTAATGTTATGAAAAGCGTAAGAAACAGCGTGCAGTTAATCGGTCGGTTAGGCAAGGATGTGGAGGTGAAAGACTTCGACAAGTCAAAAAAAGCCAGCTTCACCATGGCAACCACCGATTCGTACAAGAACGCCAAAGGAGAAAAAGTGGAAGACACACAGTGGCACAACATTGTGATCTGGGGGCAACTGGCAGACGTTGCTGGCAAGTATTTGAAAAAGGGATCAGAAGTGTGCGTGGAGGGCAAGCTGGTGCATCGCAACTACGAAACCGATAAAGGCGAAAAGCGCTATATAACTGAAATCAATGTAAATGATTTAGTGCTTATGGGTGGGAAGGAGAAATAGGCCTGGTGGCTATCCTCTCAAAAAGGGCTGTCTCTAACGAGGCAGCCTTTTTTTGTTTGTCAGTGTTCTGCTTTCGATGGTTCTGTTATTGATATATTCATAGGTATTCCTTCCTTAGCCTTGTCGTGCGATGCTTTGCTTTGTGGAGTCTTTAAGTCGAGGTTTCTAAATTCTTTCACACCCATATTAGCACGAGAGGCGTAAATCTCAAGATAGGCCGCGTGGACTTCATCCAGGGCCGCGATGAAACTTTCATAGGTTGTGCCGCGATCGGTATTTATGGATACTATTGCCTTTGTCGGGCTTTCTGAAAGTTCGGGGACGGAATTATTATTCAAAATGAATTTCTTGATTCGTTCTCTTATCCCAACTAGATTTTCCTTTGGTTCTCCTTCAATCAAATATCGATTGGAGGAGTTGATTTGGATGCTAAATATGTTTCTCGTGAGCTGTGGCACGGGCTTCTCCGTTACCCATTGTGGCAATAGCATTGGAATTCCCCGTTGCTCATCAATTACGGTAGTAACTAAAAAAAAGGTCAGTAGGAGAAAAGCAATGTCGGCCATTGAGCTTGTGCTCACTTCTGCCGAAGGACGAACAGTTTTCATTTGTTTGTTTTCTAACATAATTCGTTCACATGCGTTTAGTCACAATAAAAAATCAGTGCATGGAAATTGAGATATTCAAAGATTGACCCCTCATCTTTGAAATCTTCTGCAGTATCTGTTCCTTCGCGTAGTCAAAAACGAGATTGAGTTGAAAGCACTTCGCATCATTTTTATGGGTACGCCTGAGTTTGCCGTGCCCAGCCTCGAGATACTGGCGGAAAACAAATTCAATGTAGTGGCGGTGATTACTGCCCCCGATAAGCCGCAGGGACGTGGGCAGAAGCTTATCGCCTCACCCGTGAAGCAATTTGCCGAAAAACTAGGTATTCCAGTTTTGCAGCCCACCAATTTAAAATCACAGGAGTTCATCGAAGAGTTGAGAAGCTATGACGCCAATCTGCAAGTAGTGGTGGCCTTTCGGATGCTGCCCGAAGTAGTTTGGGCAATGCCTAGTTATGGCACATTCAATTTGCATGGATCTTTACTTCCACAATATCGGGGAGCAGCGCCAATCAACTGGGCGATCATTAATGGAGAGAAGGAGACTGGTGTGACCACTTTTTTTCTGCAGCATGATATTGATACCGGAAGCATTATTTTTCAAGAGAATGAACCTATTCTCGATGGTGATGATGTGGGAACACTTTATCAACGCTTGATGAAAAAGGGTGCCGCCATGGTCTTAAAAACAGTTCGCGCGATTGAAGCTGACGAATATCCAACTTTACCACAACCCGCTGGTGTGGAGCTACGGCACGCGCCTAAGATTTTCAAAGAGACTTGTGAAGTGAATTGGGACAAGCCGAGCAACGAGATTCGTAATTTTGTTCGAGGGTTAAGTCCCTATCCCGGGGCGTGGACGGTCTTCCAAGGAAAAACGTATAAGGTATTTCGTGTGCAGGAAGAAGTGTTAAACAATTCGAGTAGGGCGTTGCCGGTAGGTGCAGTAGATACCGACAACAAAACATATCTTTGTGTAAGAACAAAAGATGGTCTGATCTCCATTCAGGAATGGCAGCCCGAGGGA
Organism: Cyclobacteriaceae bacterium; assembly: GCA_031400595.1. Lineage (GTDB taxonomy): Bacteria > Bacteroidota > Bacteroidia > Cytophagales > Cyclobacteriaceae > ELB16-189. The sequence continues at coordinate 8,421 of JANNQG010000007.1, read as the reverse complement.
AAAAAGAGAATGACTATCGCTGAATTTTTTAGAGGAAACAAACTGTAGCGTGTATTCGGTATTTTTAATTTGACCATTGACCATAGATATTCTCCTTATGATCATCTCTCTCATAGCTGCGCTCACACAGAATAGAGTCATTGGAAAGAATAACGACTTGCCCTGGCATTTACCAGACGATATGAAGTATTTTATGAATACGACCAAACAACATCATGTGGTGATGGGGCGCAAAAACTACGAGTCAATCCCGGAAAAATTCAGACCGTTGCCAAACCGTAAAAATATTGTAGTTAGCAGAAACATCAATTTCCAGGCGCCTCAATGTATTGTTACCGATTCATTGGAGAAAGCGATGACTATTGCAAATGAAGCCGGTGAGAAGGAATTGTTTGTCATCGGTGGAGCAGAGATTTATCATCTTGCTATGCCGCTGGCCGACCGACTCTATTTAACCGAAATTGCTGTAACACTGGAGGGGGATACTTACTTCCCCGCAATAGATAGATCGCAATGGCAGGAGATATCTCGCGTGCATCACGGCCCAGACGATCGGCATCTCTTTGCCTTTGATTTTGTACAATACCAAAAGAAAAATTAACCCACCTAAAGCATGGAAACACATAAACGAATTTTGGCGATATTCCACATCGTAAGTGGTGTATTTTTATCTATGGCGATGTTGTTTTTGTCTGTTTTTTTAACTGCGCTATTGCCCTTTATCTTTGATCAATCCGAGACCGATGTGCCGCGAATACTTGAGATAATCATGCCCCTTGTTAGCATTATTTCAACGGGCATCATTATTTTATTTGCGATTCCTGCTATTGTTGGAGGTATCGCTTTGCTCAACAACAAGAGCTGGGCACTTACCCTGTTGCTTGTACTTGGCTGTTTTCAATTGTTTTCTTTTCCGTTTGGAACTGCCCTTGGCGTCTATTCCATTTGGGTTTACGCAGAAGATAAAAAAGGTACCACTGCAAACTGACATTAAGGATGGCTTACCTTACCAACAAAGTAATTTGGATCACTGGAGCTTCTTCAGGCATCGGTGAAGCGCTTACCTATCAATTGGCGAAAAAAGGGGCGAGGCTTATTCTGTCGGCCAGAAGAAAGGAAGAATTGGAGCGAGTAAAAGGCAATTGCCTGGCTTCTGTCCAGCCCAATATTCGAGTGTTGCCGTTAGATCTCGCTCAATCTGGTACGTTGCAACTCAGTACTGAGGCGGCTATCCAGATGTTTGGTCATGTAGACATATTGATTAACAATGGTGGGATTTCACAACGAAGCCTGGCAAGGGAAACCAACCTCGAAGTCGATCGGGTGTTAATGGAGATTGATTATTTTGGAACAGTTGCATTAACAAAATTTTTGTTACCTCATTTCTTGGATAGAAAATCGGGGCACTTTGTGGTAACGAGTAGTGTCATGGGAATTGTTGGCACACCATATCGTTCGGGCTATGCAGCTGCCAAACATGCGCTGCACGGATTTTTTGATTCGTTACGCGCAGAGGTTTGGAGAGAAAATATTTTCGTCACGTTGATTTGTCCGGGATGGATCCGCACCAACATTACACTCAACGCTGTAGTGGGGGATGGTAGTAAATTAAACCAAATGGACAAAACCACTGACCACGGCCTTTCACCGGAGGAACTTGCTAAGCGGATGGTGGTGGCCATAGAAAAACGGAAAGAAGAAGTTTACATTGGTGGTGCAAAAGAAGTTTTTGCCGTTTATGCAAAGCGATTTTTTCCCGCCTTGTTTTCCAAGATTGTGCGTAAGGCAACAGTAAGATAATACTACTCAGTTGACCATCAATAGAAAAGTTAATAAAGGTATATGCTAAAATGGAGTGACGTGATTCGATTTTCAACCAAGGGTAACCCTGTTCCGCCTAGTCGGGTAGAGAAGTCGGAGCAAGAGTGGAGAAAGCAGCTGACCGCAGAGCAGTATCAAGTGGCACGGCTAAAAGGAACAGAGCGCGCATTCACAGGCGAGTATTGCGAAGCCCATGAGCCGGGGCTCTATGCATGTATTTGTTGCGACACATCTTTGTTCGACTCGCGGCTAAAGTTTGAATCAGGCACCGGATGGCCCAGTTTTACACAACCTGTGGAAGAGAATGTAGTGGCATATCATAAAGATACGATGTACGGTATGGTGCGCGTAGAAGTGCTTTGCAATGTATGCGATGCACACTTGGGGCATGTGTTTGCCGATGGGCCCGAGCCGAGCGGCCTAAGGTATTGCACTAACTCAGCCTCCTTAAAATTATTGAAAGATGCGTAATTACTTTTTGGCGTTTTTGTTTTTTTGTTTGCTAGCGGGATGCTTCCCTTCGAAACAAAAGGAATTGACTGCCTACAACGAACCCTACCGCCCCCGTTATCATTTCTCGCCTGTCAAAAATTGGATCAATGATCCGAACGGGTTAGTTTTTCTGCAAGGCGAATACCATCTTTTCTATCAATACAATCCATTTGGTACTACTTGGGGGCATATGAGCTGGGGCCACGCTGTTAGCACCGACCTATTACATTGGAAACATCTGCCCGTGGCATTAGAGGAATACGCAAATTCTGCAACACCAGACAGCACCATGATTTTTTCCGGGACAGTGGTGGTGGATCATGCAAATACTTCCGGATTTGGAATCGATGCGATGATTGCTATTTACACATCCAACGTTCATAAAAACGGGCGGGGGATTGCGCAGCATCAGAGTCTCGCCTATAGCACCGACAAAGGCAGAACGTGGAAACGATATGAGAACAATCCAATACTCGACATTCATCGAAAGGATTTTCGCGACCCCAAAGTTTTTTGGTACGAGTCTGCTAAGAAGTGGGTCATGGCGTTAGTAGTGCCCGATCTTTTCAAAGTTCAGTTTTATGAATCTTCGAATTTGCTAAAGTGGCAACTGACCGGGGAGTTTACAGGCGCGGGCGATACAACCAGAGTTTGGGAATGCCCGGATTTTTATGAATTGAAAGTGGAGGGGACAGAAGAAACTAAATGGGTTCTTTCTTTGTCAGGCGCACATCCACAAGGAAGCAAGTTTGTGGGCATGCAGTATTTTGTTGGAGATTTTGATGGAACTACTTTTCGAAAGGATGCGGACACCGAGCATCAGTTCGTTGATGTTGGAAAGGATTTTTATGCGGGAATTGTATTTAACAACATGCCTGACGGTCGAACGATCATGATCGGTTGGCTAAATAATTGGACGTATGCCAATCAAGTACCTACACATCCATGGCGAGGCGCTATGTCATTGCCAAGAGAACTACGTCTGATAAAGACGGAAGGCAAACTTCAGTTGGCGCTACAACCAATTGAAGGTGTAAATTCCCTTCGAAAAAAGGAACTAGCAGATTTGAATCACACAGTCTCTGGTAGCTTTGAAATTGAAATGGAGATGCCGGATGGAGGCCAACTTATTCTGTCGCAAGAGCCTGAAGACAAAGTTATTATGGCTTATGCCAATGGCACGTTTACATTCGATCGCACGAAGTGTAAAATTAATTCCTTTCAAGAAGATTTTTCATCCATCGACTCGGTGTCGATTCCCACCAAACCATCTACCATTTCCGTAAGAGCGTTTGTTGACCAATCGGTGATCGAAATATTTATTAACAATGGCGCGTGGGTGTTGACCGACCAATTCTTTATGGCGCCCGGAAAAATGACACTTCAAACAGTGGGCGAGGTGCGGTTATTGCGCGGTTGGGAAATCGATTCCATTTGGTGAGCTGCCTAGGCACGCAATAATTTTTTGTTCAAGCATTTCGCGTTCTGCTGTGTGAATGGTCTTTGCAATCGCTGTTTTAAAGCAAGTAGTGGCAGCCGTGTAATTATTCGTTTTAAAATGGAAATAGCCCAAAGCAGCATAGTAGTGGCTATTGTCTTGCAGCGTTTTTATTTTTTCAAGTTCAATGATTCCATGTTTGGGTGAAATCGAATAGCCGATTGCAATTGCTCTATTGAGGCTAACTATAGGGCTCGGCTTGATTTCAGTAAGTACTTCATACAGCGTAGCTAGTTTATCCCATGATGTATCTTCAAAATGCGTTGCAAGTGCGTGGACAGAAGCGATGGAAGCTTCTACCAGGTACTCGTTTAGGGTTGGGCTGGTGGATGCTTTATCAAGAAACCAAAGACCTTGTTGAATCAACTCTTGGCTCCATTTGCTGCGGTCTTGATGCTCAAGTAAAATGGCCTCGCCCGAAAGACTAGTGCGTGCCGTAAACCGTGAGGATTGCAAGCACATCAGAGCCATCAACGCATTTACCTTTGGTAGATTAGTAGCAGGATGCCTGGCCAACAAATACGTAAGGCGCATCGCCTCTGTGCAAAGGTCTTCGCGAATTAGAATATCTCCACTACTGGAATGATAGCCCTCATTAAACAAAAGATAGAGTACATGTAGCAGGCTATTTAACCGTTGAGGTAGTTCAAAAATGCTGGGTGAATCTAATTTTATTTTTTTCTCTTTGATTTTTTCTTTCGCTCGATAAATACGTTTGGCAATTGTATCTTCAGTGGTTAGGAACGCGCGGGCAATCTCGGCAGCGCTCAATCCGCCCAATGTCTTAAGCGTCAGAGCTATTTGAGATTCCACGGGTATCGAAGGGTGGCAGCAGGCGAACATCATACGCAATACGCTGTCTTGAATTTCCTCTTCGGCAAAGATTTCCTGTGCGCCCGCAAAAAGATCTGACGTTGCTACCAGATCAGGTTCTTCAGATAGTGATTTTGCCATTCGTTGCTGCGAACGTATCCAGTCGATCGCTTTGTTGTATGCAACTTTGTACATCCAGGCCGATGGATTTTCGGGTATGCCACGTATGCGCCAAGACTCCATCGCCTTCAAAAGAGTGTCTTGCACAAGATCTTCTGCTGTGTCAAAATGTTGAGTGCCCAACAGGCGGGTAAGCACAGCAGCCATCCTTCCCGCTTCGAAGCGAAAAAGATGGCTAACAATCTGCTCTACGTTTTTTGGTGGTTGATCCACAACTTACATATCCAACTTTTGAACAGGGCGCACTTGCACTTTGCCGTTGAAGATAAAATCTGGATAGTCGTGAGTTAATTTTACGGCATCTTCCAGGTCGTTGGCGCGCACAATGAAATAGCCGCCTACCAGTTCTTTACTTTCAGCGAAAGGACCGTCTGTGACTATTTTGTTTGGGCCACTAACAAATCTGCCATGGGGCAGCAGCGCCTCGCCCCCTTCATAACGTCCTTCTTTTTGCAATTTCTCTACCCAGGCAAACCACTTTTGCATGTGTTTTTGCATCGCTTCGGGTGATTTCATTTCTGGCGCCACATCGCTGCCGCCATGAAAGATGAGCATAAATTTTTCCATAAAAATTAGGTTTAATTGGTTTTGTTTCTTCTATGACGTGAGCGACCTTTCTTTTCGGACAAGCAGAAAAAAAATATTTTTAGGTTCGTTGAATGAATCGCAAGGTGTTTCCGTTGGGGTCGTCAACGTAGAACTCAGTGGTGCCCCAAGTTTGTCGGGTTGGCCCCACGTGCACCGGAGATGCTGGCTTTCTGGGTTGCAAACCTCTGGAAACAAATTTCCGAAAGAGGCTTTCGATATCGTTTACAATAATCGTTGCAATGGTGCCGGCTACTCCGTCTCCGGGGTATGTCGATAAATGAAGCTCAGCCCCTTCTCGCAGAAGGATGCTGAAAGAGGGCGAACCCATTTCGGGCCAGGTGCCCACTAAGGTAAAGTCTAGCGTATCCACATAAAAGCCGAGGGATTCCTTCATGTCTTTACAGGCCAGTATAGGAATAATGTTCATATTTCTATTGATGCTAATGAACGGAGTAGGATGCCCTATCTCCCAAGAAACCACGAGATGTGCGTACAATCCGAGCAAATAAAGCAACTCGCACTTTTGTTGGCCCAATCCATGTTAAAGAACGTGGCAACGGCTGTGTTTAGCTGAGCTTGTCGTGTCCAAAAAAACGTGTTGCTACAAACGGGACAACGTAATTGGCGATCACTTATTTCGACAGGTTGTGGTTCTTCTGGCTGCCGGGATTTAAAAAAGTTCATAGGTTAATCGTTTATTTTTTTTAGCACTCAGACTTTTTCTTGCAAGAAATTTCTTGATTCTTAGCGTCTGTCTTATTACAGGAAGTCAACAATACAATTTTTTTTTGTGACCCAATATACCGATTACTCCGTTAAATGCACCAAAAAGCGCACTAAGTCATTTACAAACACATCAACAGCACTTCTTAAAATAGCAAATGTATTTCTATTATTCCTCTGCCATTTTTTTTGAAAGACGCTGAATACTACAAGTATTGCACTGGTTTTTATTCGTCAACCTTTTTATTTAAAACTTATGCACACTATTGTTCAACGCGCCTGCCAAGAGGTAGAGGGCTTCCAAAGTCTATGTTTGCGGTTAGAAAAGAAAATCCTGATTAGCGGAAAGAGCATGAGCACACTCCACAATTACATGCGCTGCGTGGCTCATCTTGCTCTTCATTTTCATTTATTGCCCACCCATCTCTCGCTTGACCAGATTGAGGACTATTTATTTCTATTGAAAAAACGTGGGGCAGCGGAATCCGTTTTTAAGCAGACGGTGTACGGCATGCGCTTTTTGTTTCGTGCAGAAGGATTGCCCGATCGAGCCATTAAACTTCCGAAGCTGAATGTAAAAAAGATTTTACCCACTGTATTGAGCCAGACAGAAGTACGTGAATTGCTATCTGCTCCTATTCTAATGAGACATCGGGTGATCATCGCTGTACTATATGGATGTGGACTTCGCAGCCAGGAGTTACGTAAACTTCAAATACAGGATATCGATTTTGAACGGAACATGATACACGTCCGCCAGAGCAAAGGCAGAAAAGATCGGTACGTACCGTTGGGCCAAATACTAATGAATGAAATTAAAAACTATCTCTTGCACGATAAGCCTGTGAAGTGGTTGTTTAACGGAAAGAACAACAATGGGTACTGTTCTCAAGGAATTCAGCGTGCGGTGTGCGAGGCAAAGAAGAAAACATCTATTCACAAACGCATAACACCCCACACGCTACGACACACCTATGCTACTCATTTGTTAGAACAAGGATTGGATATTGTTTCGATTAAAGAATTACTGGGGCATTCGTTTGTTGAAACTACAATGGTTTATCTGCATGTGGTTATGAAAAATAATAAGACTGTATTTTCACCGCTAGATACACTCTTTAAGCAAGCAGACAATGAAGTGGTTGGCGATAGTAAAATTCAACTTGTTAGTTGCGAGCAACAATATTACCTCAACATTTTAAAAAAGCGCGCAGCAAACCGTGTGCAAGGTTCTGCCCAGCAAACACGGCAGTTTGAGTTTTCGTTCAAATAAAGATTCAACTGAAGAAGAATATCTATTTATTATAGAGATTGAATAGATGTGTAGGTGTATATTTTGGGAACCGCACTGTGTGTGTGCACAACGTTTGTATTTGTGATCGGGCGGGGCTTTGAATCTGCGTCCCGTCCCCGACACCAAACAGAATACAGATAACAAAACCTTGAACTACACGTCAATCCCGCTTGACGTAAATACATTGTTGGCGGTTCGTGCCGATTAGTAAGCTTGAATTAAAACGTCAGTCGGAATATTCAGCTTGTCGTGTAGCTGTCTGATCATGTCCAGCGATAGTTTTCTCTTTCCGCTTAATATTTCACTTGCTCTGCTCTTAAGTCCAACGACTTTCGCTAAATCTGTCTGAGTATAACCAAGTTGTTCCATTCTGAATTTTATTGCTTCAATTGGGTCAGGTAGGTCGATTGGGAAATGCTCGTTTTCATATTGGTCAATGAGTATACCCAATATTTCTAGTTCGTCTCCTTCCTTAGTCCCTTTTTTGGAGTCAAAAATTAATTCAAGTCTGTCCAACGCTTGTTGGTAGTCCTTTTTAGTCTTTATCGGTTTCAAGTTCATAGTCGTCAAATTTTATTCGCGTCAATCCTGTCGTAATCTTTATGAGTCCCAATAAATCTTATCCACATCATTTGATATTGGAAATTTATCTTAACGATTAGTCGATAGTTGTTCCCCTTTATGTTGAAAACAATTCTATTGTCCCCAAGAATACTTGCTGTCGGATACTCCTTTTTGATTTCATTGGTATTTTTCCATTCACTCTTTTCAGCTTCTCGATACCATGATTTAAGTTGTTGTTCGCAGTCCGAATGTTTAGTCCAAAACTCTCGGAGCACTTTTTTAGCAATTACTCTCAAGTATTAATCTTTTGTCAAAGGTAAACTAAAGTTCCCGTATTGGTAAGTGTTATTCTGAATATTTTGTCTTGGTTCTTGGGACGTCCCGAGGCATGGCCGCCAACGTTTGTGTTTCTTCAGTGGTGCGCTTCCGAAGCCGCGTCCTGTCCCCG
>JANNQG010000008.1:0-243968 GCA_031400595.1 Cyclobacteriaceae bacterium | reverse complement strand
ACAACGCTCTGTGATAATTACGATAAAACGTATTGAAGCCCCTCTCACTTTTCGATTTAATCATCTGCACAAGAATTGCCGTTTCGGCATTTTTTCCTTGTTTTTGGCTAATCGCCATCGATGGCGCGTTGATCACTTGCGTAGTAGAAACTTTTATTGTTGCTAGCATAATGCAATCTTTAAGTGTGATAATGAAGGCGTATATTACAGGTACAAAAGTGTGCGCATAGAGGCGGGTGGGAAATAGTGAGAATCACTATTTTGCTCCATGTTTTACAGCGAAAATGGCCAGATTCCTAACTAATTAAGGATGCAGGAGAATAGTTTGAGTAGGATGCAGGATGCAGACATCCTGTATAAAAGAATAGTGGCCATGTCCGCCTCTTTTTTTAGAGATGGTGACATGGAAGAAATAGAGCGTTTTAGAAAGGAAGCGAATCTCTTACTCGGTGGAATCAGTGGCACCGATGCTGTAATTGCAATATTTGATCATCTCAATTATACACCCGTACTTGAAGTGGGAGAAAAGGAATTTTGGGGTCACCTTCCAGAAGTGCCAAAGGCCGATCGAATGCCCCAGATCATGAGTCTTTTGGAAAAGGAGTATCTGCCATTTTTTACAGATTCAGTAAAATGGTTTACAGGTGTGTTGGAGAAAATACCACTTGACCTAAGCACGAACATACAGATATTTCACTGCGGGATCAGGTATAAACTAATGGACGGCAAGCCAGTCTGTCTTTTTTCGAAAGGCTCACCCATTCACTACGACACAAACCGGAAATTTAGTTACACCTTCAATTATGTGCAGAACATCAACCACCTGTTGAAAAAAGATTTCACCCATTACTGGATACGAATTTCGCATGGCGAGAACAATGAATGCGTACATACCTTTCATTCTGAAGAGAAAATTTATTCGAATAAGGATCTTTTGTCTTCTAGAGAAAAGGAAATTTTAAAACTAGTGGCGGATGATTGTGGCACCAAGGAAATCGGTGAACGCCTCTTTATCAGTACAGCTACAGTAGGTAACCACAGAAGCAATATGATTGACAGACTTGGCGCAAGAGATACAACTGCATTGGTGCAGCTGGCAAAGATGGCCGGGATGATTTAGTAAAGCGTTATTTTTTTGTCAGGGCAATATTCAAATCGTCCAGTAGGAAGCGATGTAGGCGCCAAGAAACTTAGTATAAAGATGATTTTTCAAGTATCTTCGTCTTTACATCGCTTTTAAGATGGACCTGACCTCTCACGACAATCAGCTAGGAATTTTGAAAGCCAAACTTGAAAAAGCGTTGGAGGAAAATGCTCTTTCGTTGGAGGCTCAGCGTCTTTCTGGTATGGGCGTGTGGAAGTATGATATACTAAATAATATCATCAAATGGTCTGAAGAAGTTTATCGGATTTACGAAATGGATCCAGCAATTGATCAACCCCGCTTGGATGACATTTTCTATTACGCCAATCCAAAGGAAAAAGAATCGGTAGAAAAGATTATTAATGATGCCATCCGCACCGGAGCTTCTTACAATTTGGATTGCACGATTATTACCAAAAGTAAAAAAATAAAATACGTTAATGCTCTGGGCAGACCATTCCTAAATGTAAAGGGTGAACTCTTGCACTTGTTCGGCACGGTAACAGACATCACTGAAACTAAGAAGCTGGTCAAGGCATTACAATTTTCTGATTTTACGATAGAAAGCATTTCGGATGGTGTGTTTTGGCTAGATGAAAAAGGCCGATTCATAAAAGTGAATCGAGCTGCTTGCAAAGCACTAGGTTATACCAAAGAAGAACTGTATCAATTACAGGGCGCTGACGTCAACCCCACTTTCACCATCGAAAAGTCCAGAAAGCTGTGGGAAGAAACCAAAAAGACAGGCGTACTCACATTCGAGACGTCACACCGAAGAAAAGACGGAACTCTATTTCCTGTTGAAATTACCAACAACATTATTGAGTACGAAGGAAGGGAGCTGCGCTGTAGCATTGTACGAAATATCACCCAGCGCAAATTGATTGAAGGAAAAATTACGAAAGCACTGGAAGAGGTGGAGAGCCTCAAGAACCAACTCGAGAAGGAAAATATTTATTTGCAGCAAGAGATAAATTTAGAGCAAAACTTTGGCGACATAGCCACCAATAGTCAGGCTTTTAAAAAAGTATTGCGGAAAGCCGAGCAAGTGGCCAAGACAGATGCTTCGGTGTTACTATTGGGTGAGTCAGGTACCGGTAAGGAATTGCTGGCGCACGCTATTCACCATTTTAGTAATCGAGAAAAGCGGCCTTTAATAAAAGTGAATTGTGCTGCCTTGCCAGCCAACTTGATTGAAAGTGAATTGTTTGGGCATGAGAAGGGTGCTTTTACCGGAGCCATGGCCAGAAAAGCAGGTCGATTTGAATTAGCCAATAACGGTACTATTTTTTTGGATGAGATTGGGGAGTTACCTGTGGAACTTCAATCAAAGTTACTGCGTGTATTACAGGAGGGAGAATTTGAACGATTGGGTGGCAGCTCAACCATGAAGGTTGATGTTCGGGTAATTGCTGCTACCAACCGAAATTTAGAGCAAGCCATTAAAGAAGGATTGTTTCGTGAAGATTTATTTTATCGGTTGAATGTATTCCCCATAGAAACTATACCCCTGCGGGAAAGAAAAGAAGACATTCCCATGCTCGTTCATTATTTTGTAAACAAACATTCGACCAAGCAAGGCAAGTCGATTGAGAAAATTCCCGTGAAGGTGATGGAGGCGTTGCAAGAGTACAATTGGCCGGGCAACATTCGCGAGTTAACAAACTTAGTTGAGCGTGCAGTAATTATCAGTAAAGGGAAATTATTGGCGGGAGGCGATTGGTTGCCCACACAGAATAACAATAATATGCTGAAAAACTCCAGGACATTGGAAGAGGTAGAAAGGGAACATATCATTCAAACTTTGAAATCTACCAATTGGAGAGTGAGTGGGAAAAGCGGAGCAGCCATAATCCTTGGGATGAATGCAAAAACACTCGACTCGCGCATGCGAAAATTGGATATCAAGCGTTCCTGATATTTAGGAAAATGCTTTTATTTAGGAATTTATTCAAATACTTTTTAGAAGTCTTCTATTTTAACTAATTGTAAATCAATACTTTAATCTTTAATATTAAGATGGCATGATTTGAGCATTAGGCGGTGTGTAAATAATCGCTTTATGACCACCCGAAGCATGTCAGCCGTCTTTACAGACGTTGATGATAATTATCTTGAATCCAGACTAGTCGAATTACATCCACTGGAAAGAAAACGTTTTGACCGAGCCTCTTGGGCAGATTATTTTCCCCTTCTCTATGGAGTAATTATTCAGAAACTGGGCCAGGGGATAATGGCTGAAGAGGCATTAGGGAAAACGGTTGATCTAATTAGGGCTCAGTCTTCTACTTATCAGGGCACATCGGGAGTAGTGGTGTGGATGCTCTCTATCCTTCGAGAAGCATTGCGATCGCATCCAACTCTCCCTCTGAATGAAAAATTCCTTCAGTCTCCGGCTACTTTGCTTGCTTCGGGTGGAAACTTAGCACAAAGGCCGGAGCTGATTGGAATGAGTCGGGATGAAAACAACTTCATATATATGCTTTTCTACCAGAACCAAACTCAAGTTGAAATAGCTAGTGAATTAAAATTAAGTCTTAAACTAGTTCGAATAAAAACTCGCGAGGGCTTGTTGAAATTTCGAACGTAATGATATCCACCACCATGTCCTATCAAATTGAATGTAAAAGCAGAGTAGATGAAGCTACATTGACTCGAAGCACAGAAAGCGAATCCCATCTTAGATCGATACTTGACTCTTTCGAGGATGTAGTTTGGCTTATCAATCACCAGTTAGAGTTAATAGATTTTAATCGAAAATTTTATGATCTATACTTCAGTGCTTTTGGGGTCCGTCTAGTCAAGGGAAAAAACATAATTGATATGATTCCAGCAAAACATTCAGGACTCGGAGAATTATGGAAAGACCGCTATCAGAAAGGACTTACCGGCAGCGATGAAAAGTACATTGACAATTATGAATTGGGAGGTCAGTTAAAAACGTTTGAAATCACGATGTATCCTATCTGGAAAAGTCAAAAAATAACAGGCTTGACTTTGTACAGCAGGAACATCACTCAACAAAAAGAGGCTGAATTGAAATTAATGGCTCAAAACGAAGAGTTAATAAAAGTAAACGAAGAACTTGATCGTTTCGTGTATAGCGCCTCGCATGACTTACGCGCTCCACTAATGTCAATGAAAGGATTGTTGAATATGATAAAACTGGATCCTGAAAAAACGGAGGAATACTATTCACTCATTGGGAAGAGCATCAGTCGAATGTATCGGTTTATTTCCGACATCATCCAATATTCTCAAAACTCCCGTATGGAAATCATTGCCACTAAAATTGATTTTCATTATTTGATGAACGAGTGCATAGAGTCTCTAAAATATATCGGTGGGTCGGAAGAGGTAGAAAGCATTCGGGAATTTTTTATTGAACACGATTTCTATGCTGACTACGGCCGTTTGCTGATTGTTTTTAATAACATCGTTGGCAATGCAGTAAAATACAGAAAGAGATTTGAGAAAGGAGCATTCATAAAAGTGAAAATAACCACAGCCCAAGATGCAGTTACAATTAATTTTGTGGACAACGGAGTTGGCATTTCTGAAAAATACCTCAATCAGGTTTTTAAAATGTTCTTTCGCGCTAATTCAGATAGTAAAGGATCAGGCCTTGGCTTGTACATTGTTAAGAATGCAATAGCCAAATTGAATGGTACCATTGAGATTACGTCTTCATTGGGTCATGGCACTTCATTTCAAATCGTGCTGCCAAACCAAAAACCACTTGGCACCTAGACAAGAAATTTTTGCTGAAGTTCCATTCTCACTTGTTCTGCAGATTGAAAATGAATCGTGGACAAACCCACTTTTAAAGCGCCCTCCACATTTTTGATATTGTCGTCAATGAAAATCCCCTGCGAGGGATTTATCTGATATCGATCAAACAAGATTTTATAAAATTCGGGAAATGGTTTTCTGGATTTTTCTATTCCGGAAACAACAATGCCATCGAACCAATGAAGAAAGTTGAAGTTGGCTAATGCCCATGGAAAGGTTTCTGCCGACCAATTGGTGAGGGCGTAGAGTTTGTATTTTTTAGATTCCTTGATCTCAGCGAGTAGTTCTACGGTTTCATGGATTCGCCCGCCAATGGTTTCTTGCCAGCGTTCGTACCACGCGCGAATCGCTGATTCATGCTCCGGAAATTTGGCAATCAGTTCATTCGTTGCTTCTTCAAAAGAGCGACCGCCATCTTGGTGATCGTTCCACTCAGGCGTGCAAACATTTTCCAAAAACCAGGTGATTTCTTCTTCTGTATTAAAAATTTTGCGATAGAGGTAGCGTGGGTTCCAATCGATGAGCACTCCGCCCAGATCGAAGATGATAGTATTAATCCCTAAAGAGAGATCAGGAATATTAGAATTCAAATTGATAACTCAGCAAAGGTGAATGGACTTTTCCTATTTCTTTTGAAGCCAATACGTATGATGAACCCTGAAGTTTATATACTGTAACTTCTTTCGAGAATGGCTCAACGATCCAATATTCCTTTACTCCAAATTTTTCATATAGCTCTTTCTTAACAACGAGGTCATGTTTATTATTACTAGGCGAAAGTATTTCAACCAATAGGTCGGGCACTCCTTGGTAAGGAACTTCGTCTAAGGGTTGGCTGGCGTTTTCCTTAGAGATGAAAATTATGTCGGGTTGAACAGCATTAGCTTCACTGTCGAAATAAATATCGAGGGGCGCATGAAAAATCTCCCCTAAAAAATTACGATCAATAAATTCAATCAGTTTGATTTCTAGTTTTCGGCTGATCCGTTGATGTAAGTTTGTTGGGGTAGGTGACATATAGATCTGTCCATTTATAAGTTCAGCCAACGTTCCTTCTGGTAGCATTTTAAATACTTCCATGATCGTGCGCGGGGGGGATGGGATTTGAGCTATCATGATTCTAAATTACAAAATTATTTTCCAAATGCCCATTGTAAAAATATGGGCATGGCCTGGGCCCACGTTTCTAGATTGTGCTTCCCTTCTTTCATTTCATAATAGTGGATATCATGGAAAGGGCGATAGCCTTTTTTTGTTAGTTCGGCAATCAAGTCTAGTGTGTCATCAATGGAATCTATTACGCCATTCTTGTTGCGATCGCCCATTTCATCCAGCGCACCTGTTTGAAGCCAGAATTTCAAATTTTCTTTCTTTTTGCCATGACGGATTTCCTGGTGCATAAGTCGATCGCGATGATCGGAATAGAACATGCTGTGGCTATTGCGCTTGCGCCACCAAAACGAACCGCTGAACGCACCCACTTTTTCAAAAAGATCCGGGTGATTCCAAGCGATATCTAAAGCACTAAGCCCACCCATGGAGCACCCAGCGATGACCCGATGTGCGGGGTCACCGGATATAGGATATCGGTGTCTTAGAAATGGTAATAATTCACTTGAGATATAGGTCGAATAGGCCTTTGCGAGACTACCTCGTTTTAGGTAGTCTTTTCTGGAGGCCACCCCATACTCTTGCAGTCGGTCGGCAGCCACCACACCCACAATTATAATCGGTGGTATTTGTCCACCTCGAACCAATACCTCTACGGTATTTTTTGCCTGTAGCCCCTCCATATCCTGCCCGTCATTAAGCAACAATAACGGATAGGTTGGCAGATCCAAGACAGCTGGCATCAAAACGTTGACGTCTACATTTCTATTCAGCAAATTCGAGTGAATGCCTGTTATTTTTTCTTCGCGATAGTCGATCTTTTGGCGGTTTATTGTGGACAATTCTGACACGGTTTGTCTTTAGATAAATTTTTTACCAAATTTAGAAAAATCAAAAGTAGTAAATCTCAACTCAATACTTTCCCTATGCCACATGAACATCTCCACCGCTGGTATTCTCCTCGTTTGAGCCAACACATCAACGTTTTGGCATTTGGTCATAGGGGATATCCGGTCATTCTTTTTCCTACTTCAATGGGTAAATATTATGAGAATAAAGACTTCAAATTGATTGACAGCGTAAACTGGTTTTTGGATGAAGGTCTGGTGAAGATTTATTGTGTTGATGGAATAGATGAGCAAAGCTGGTATAACAAGGGCATTCATCCGGCCGACAGAGTGAAGAATCACATTTGGTATGACCAGATGCTGCTTCACGAATTGATACCTCTGGCTCAGAACGAGACGGGGGTCGGTAGGGTTGCTACTGCTGGTTGCAGTTTTGGCGGCTACCACGCCACCAATTTTGCCTATAAACATCCCGAAGTTGTCAAGTATGTCTTCAATATGGGCGCTGCCTTTGATATTAAAGATCAATTGGACGGGTTTTATAATGACGATGCCTTTTTTAACAATCCTCCGGATTTTCTACCTGGAGCTAATGATGGATTCTTGTGGGATCAGTTTACTGTTCTGGGAACCGGCACCAACGATATGTGCTGGGATGCCAACGAAAAAATGGCGGGTATTTTACGTAATAAAGGAATGCACCATTGGTTGGATGTGCGGCAAGGTGCAAATCACGATTGGCCAGTTTGGCGAGAGATGTTCCCTCATTATTTGTCGTTGATTAAGTGATAAAGCGTGAAATGATGCGGTTCTGGCTAATAAAAAAAAGGTGAGAATTAAGTTTACTATTTCGATCCATAAAGCTAATCTTACATTCAACTAACGATTTTTTCCATTTACATAAACTTACCGCTATGAAAAAAATAGGAATTCTACACGGCATGGAGCGCTCATTTCCAGAAGCATTTGTTGAGCGTATCAATAAAGCAGGATTAAAAGACATTAAGGCGGAACCAGTTGTTATCGATATGGTGCAGCAAGGGGCGGGTGATGATTATGCCGTGATCATCGATCGGATATCGCAAGACGTACCATTTTATAGGGCATATCTAAAAAATGCTGCTATCAGCGGAACAGCCGTTCTCAACAACCCATTTTGGTGGAGTGCGGATGAAAAATTTTTCAATAATGCATTGGCGGTAAAATTAGGTGTTCCTGTTCCTAAAACGGTCCTGCTACCTTCTCACGAGCGCCCCACAGACACCAGTGATGCTTCGTTTGCCAACCTGAAGTTTCCGTTGAGTTGGGAAAAGATATTTCAACACATTGGTTTTCCGGCATACATGAAACCGCATGCGGGTGGAGGTTGGAAGAGCGTATACAAACTCAATAACATGGATGAGTTCTTTAAATCCTATAGTGAGACTTCACAATTGGTGATGATGTTGCAGGAAGAAATTGTTTTTGAAGATTATTTCCGTTGCTATTGTCTAGGGCGTAAAGACGTTCGCATTATGCAATATGAACCACGCAATCCACACCATTTAAGATATCAAAGCAAGAACGGACCCGCTTCTGCTAAGTTATTGAAGCAAGTACATGATTATGTTTTGCTCTTGTGCAATGCATTAGGCTATGACTTCAATACAGTAGAAATGGCTGTGCGCAATGGTATTCCCTATGCGATCGATTTTTGTAATCCAGCGCCTGATGCGGAAGTTACTTCGGTGGGTCAGGAAAATTTTGAATGGGTAGTTGAACACGCAGCTAAAATGGCCATTGAGCGTGCGCAAGTTCAGAAGCCAGGCAAAGATAATTTGGCATGGGGCACGTTCGTTTCAGATGCTGTCAGGGCGAGTGCAACGACCGCTGCGCCAAAGGCTGCTGAGAAAACCAAGGAAGCTGCGGCCGATGCTAAAAAGCCGGAGCCAAAAACTAAATCAAAAAAATAAGAATTTAAATAAATTGTTCCTGCTAATAAGCAGGAGCAAGGCCTCAAGATCATGGAAAAATTTACACTAGGCGTAGAGGAGGAGTACATGGTGATTGATCCTGTCACCAGGGAACTAAAATCACACGATCAAAAAATAGTAGATCTTGCCTCTAAAGCCTATGGCGATCAGGTAAAGGCTGAGATGCACCAAGCCGTGGTAGAAGTAGGAACCAACATTTGCAAAAATGTGGACGAAGCGGCCGCTGAGATCAGAAACTTGCGCAGGCATGTGGCCGAAGTGGCTGCTCGCCTCGATCTGCAAATAGGCGCTGCGGGTACCCATCCCTTCTCTGACTGGAATACGCAGTTGATTACGCCTAATCCAAGGTATGATGCCATTGTAAACGAAATGCAGGAGGCGGCTCGTTCGAATTTGATTTTTGGGTTGCACGTGCATGTGGGTATCAAGGATAAGGACATGGCCATCCACATCATGAATACGGTAAGGTATTTTCTTCCGCACGTGTATGCGCTTTCTGCCAACTCCCCGTTTTGGGAAGGTAGAAACACTGGGTTCAAGTCTTTTCGTACTAAGGTTTTCGACAAGTTTCCGCGCACGGGTATCCCTGATCAATTTGAGAGTTGGGATGCATTTAAAAATTATGTCAATCTGTTAATTCGCACGAATTGCATTGACAACGCCAAGAAAATCTGGTGGGATGTACGTGTACATCCTTTTTTCGACACGATCGAGTTCCGCATTTGTGATGTGCCCATGTTGGTCGAAGAAACGATCGCGATCACCGCTATTTTTCAGGCGTTGGTAGTGAAGCTCTATCGGTTACGCACACAGAATATGAGTTTTATTCTTTATAGCAGAGCTCTGATCAATGAAAACAAGTGGCGTGCCTCACGCTATGGACTAGACGGAAAGATGATTGACTTTGGTGTGCAGCAAGAAAAAGACACACGTGCGTTGATTGTTGAGCTACTTGATTTTGTGGATGATGTAGTCGATGATTTGGGTAGCCGAAAAGCGATTGAATATGTTCACACGATATTGAAAGAAGGCACTGGGGCCGACCGCCAATTGAAGATTTTCTCGGAAACCGGTAGTTTGATCAACGTGGTGGATTACATCACGCACCAAACGCTTGAAGGAGTATAATTATTGATCAATAAACAGTTTCAAAATCAGCTCGTTTTATCTTCCAACTGGCTTAACTTTATTGTAAATTTGAGTGGTCATTAAAGATCAGGCTTTGGAACACTCCGCTGTTTTAAGAGTTGCCATTTTAGACCTCTATGATGGCGCTGCCAACGAGGGGATGCGCAGCATTCGTCAACTCATTGATGAAATGAGCGCGGATTTTCATCTTCCCCTAAAGTATGACATTTTTGAGACGCGACTAACGGGCGCTGTACCTGATGTTAGTTATGATGCCTTCATTTCCAGTGGCGGACCGGGCAGTCCGATTGATAGCGAAGGCTCATACTGGGAAAGCAAGTATTTCAGTTTGATGGATGAAATACAAGCGCACAATGGTAAGCACCCCGAAGGGAAAAAACATGTGCTTCTTATTTGCCACTCCTTTCAAGTTTACTGCAGGTATTATGGGTATGGGTTGGTGAGTAGAAGAAGATCAACCTCGTTTGGCGTGATGCCGATGCACAAAACCTTTGAGGGAATACATGATCCATTGTTACGTTCATTGGGCGATCCGTTTTGGGCAGTCGACTCGCGCGATTATCAGATTACAGAACCGAATGATGAGAAGATCAAGGCGCGAGGTGGTGCTATTTTGTGTCTGGAAAAGTATCGGCCAACTGTCGAGTTAGAACGAGCCGTAATGGCTATCCGATTTGATGAAGCTTTCTTAGGTACGCAGTTTCATCCCGAAGCAGATGCAGTGGGTATGCGCATGTATTTGTTGCGCGAAGACAAGAAACACCTGGTGATAGAAAAACATGGCGAGAGGAAATATTGGGAAATGCTGGATCATCTGAATGATCCTGATAAGATCATGCAGACTAACCACGCGGTGTTGCCGCGCTTTCTAATGATGGCCCTGCAGCCCACACTAAAAACCGTGGTGGTATGATTGCATTGGCCCGGGATCATTTCAACAATCAATTTTCTGAAAAAAAATACCGTGATTTCCTGGATGATCTGAATGCCAGCTATAGACATACGATTCCTTTTCGGGTGGCTGAAACACCCATTTTTATCGGCCACGAGTTTAAAGACAAACTCATATCCGGTGCAAATGAGATCATTGATTTTATCGTTCAACCTGGATTTCAAAATCAGATGTCAGCCGCTTTACCAACTGCTTTGGCGGTGCCTCGTGAAACAAATCATACTTTATTTCTGGCGTTAGACTTTGCTATTTGCTCTACAGAAACTAGTGAGCTCGTACCAAAGCTTATTGAGATGCAGGGTTTCCCCTCCTTATTCGGCTATCAAGATTTTCTGGGAAATAAGTTTCGTGAACACTATAAAATTGACGACAACTGGAATTTTCATTTTGGACTAAACTCCCATGAGTACTGGGAACTATTAAAGAGAAACATCTTGAAGCATCACAATCCCGAAAATGTGGTGCTACTCGAAATCGATCCACTAAAGCAAAATACAACCATCGATTTTTTAGTCACGCAGGCTCACTTGGGAACCCCACTTGTACACATCGGAGATGTGATCATTCGAAACCGAAGGTTATTCTACAGAAAGGAAAGCAAAGAAATTCCTATTCATCGAATTTATAACCGGGTGATTTTTGATGAACTCTTGCAGAAGAAGGATTTGCAAACGCAATTCCATTTAACAGAAGACGTAGACGTGGAGTGGGCCGGCCATCCGAATTGGTTCTTCAAAATCAGCAAATACACTATGCCTTTTCTAAAGGGCGCTGCAGTACCTGATTCTCAATTCCTTGATCAGGTATCTACTATTCCTGCTGACCTAGAGAATTATGTGTTGAAACCTTTGTTTTCCTTTTCGGGAAGTGGCGTCATTTTTCACGTGAAAGCGGAAGATATCGAAGCCATTCCAGCGGACCAGCGTCATAATTTTATGTTGCAACGAAAGGTGCACTATGAGCCGATTGTACAGGCGGTGGACGGGTTAGTGAAGGCCGAAGTTCGACTTCTGTATGTTTGGGAAGAGGGAAAACTACGACCCGAGTTGGTGACCAACTTGGCGCGACTAAGCCGTGGAGACATGATCGGTGTGAAGTACAACAAAGACAAGACGTGGGTTGGCGGAACGGTCTGTTTCTTTGAGCGATAGATCTTTTCAATCTAAATGACTCCTCATAATTTCAATTTATGTCCTCGCATCATTTTGTCAAGGAAGATCAGGAGCCTGCGCTGTTGATTGTCAATCCTACGGCTATTTCATTCGAAAAAATTCAAGAGCTGCTTGAATGGAGTCCAACTGTTGTAGTAGATGCTAAAGCAATACCCATCGTACTTGGGTGGGGAATTAAAATAGATGTGGTGCTTTGCATAGAAAAGCAGCAAGAAGCGTTGGCTGCTAGTTTGGCCGATCAGGTTCCTATTCGCTTTATCACCGTTACCGAACAAATGAATACGCTTTCTGTGGGATATGATTTTTTGAGAACCTCGAACTACAAAGCCGTCAATATTTTAGTTGAACGATTGACAGACCTTGAAGTAATTCAACGTTTTACTTCCATAGACGTGGAGGTTTTCCTCGATCAAAAGAGGTGGGTGTATATCGAATCCGGGAAATTTGAAAAATGGTTGCCGAAGGGAAATCGATTGTCAATTTACCCGGTCGTTCAAACAACATCTATAAACTTAGATCAACATCTGACTTCCATACAAGATGGGAGGGTGAACCTCGAAAGCGCCAGTCCTTTCTGGGTAGGCGAAGAGTTAACGTAACTCAGCTCGTATTACTCGATCTTTCCCGTTTATATCGGTAACTATTTCGGTAGTGTAACCAGCTTGTTGAAAAAGGTGACTCGTCTCCTTGCCCAACTTTTCGTTGATCTCTACCAACGCGATTCCATGTGGACGAAGTAGTTGTTTCCCTTTTCCGGCAATGGCACGATAGAATAACAGTGGATCTTGATCAGGTACAAATAAGGCGAGCGAAGGCTCATAGGCCAATACATTACGGCTCATTTGTTTCCTTTCGTTCTCCATCACATAGGGTGGATTACTTACGACAAGATCAAGATTAGAAAGTGCTAGTGTTTGTGTGAGAATATCGGATTCAAAGAAATGGACAACGGCACTCAGCGCTTCCGCATTAGTGCAAGCAATCGTAAGTGCTTTGTTGCTGACATCTAAAGCATGAACATGGCATGAGGGAAACTCTAGCGCAAGGGTTATTGCAATACAACCACTTCCTGTTCCGATATCTAAGATCGAAGAGGGCTGTATCTTTTCAGCTTTTGCCAGTTGGATGATCAACTCAGTTTCAGGTCTAGGAATTAACACGGACGAGTTCACGTAAAACTTCCGGCTATAAAATTCAGCTTCTTCTAAAATGTACTGAATGGGCTCTTCGCTGTTAATCCGTTGGAGGAGGGTGCCTATCCTTTCCTGATCAACCAATAGAATCTCTTTTTCAGCTAGGACGTCCGTCCGCCTCAATCCAAATTCTTTTTCGAAAAGTAAATAAAGTATACTCTTGATTTCATCTGGATCTGCTGCAAGATGAATTTGCTGGGTAAGCTGTTGAAAGAGTGTTTTTGAATTGATCATTCCAATGTTACTGGTATCCTTACCTTTGCAAAGTAAATTATATTCTGTGACAACAGACGAACGATTCATGTTGCGTACCATGGAGCTGGCTCAATTGGGTATTGGCACGGTTAGCCCTAATCCGCGAGTAGGCTGCGTGATCGTGGCAGATGGGAGAATTATTGGTGAGGGTTGGCATCAAAAATATGGGGAGGCACATGCGGAGGTGAATGCCGTCCATTCAGTGGCTGATCAGACTCTTCTGAAGGACAGTACCGTATATGTTAACCTTGAACCTTGTTCCCATTTCGGAAAAACGCCACCTTGCGCAGATTTACTTGTTCAGCATCAGGTTAAGAGAGTTGTCATTTCCAATTTAGATGTGAATCCCCTGGTGGCAGGGAAGGGGATAGAGAAGTTAAGGAGCGCAGGGATTGAAGTGCTAACGGGAATGCTCGAACAAAAGGGCGAAGATTTGAATGAGCGCTTTTTTACATTTATTAAAAGGAAACGACCCTACATTATTTTAAAATGGGCACAGACAGGTGATGGATTTTTGGCGCGATCCAACTATGATTCCAAATGGATCAGTAATCAATATTCGAGGCAGCTTGTACATAAATGGCGTAGTGAAGAAGATGCCGTCTTGGTGGGTACCAGCACCGCTGCTTATGACAATCCATCGCTCACCGTACGCGATTGGTCTGGACGAAACCCAAAGCGAATAGTCATCGATCGCTTCTTACGTCTACCCGAAACACTTCATCTTTTTGACCAGTCAGTGGATACCATTTGCTATAACCTGGTAAAGCAAGAAGAAAAAAGTCATCTTGTCTTTGCGAAACTCAGCGAGAAGGACTTTATCATAGATCTGATCAGTGATTTGTACGCAAGAAATATTCAATCGGTAATCGTTGAAGGAGGAGCGCAAACGATACAACTTTTTTTGGCGGGCGGTTGGTGGGATGAAGCCAGGGTATTTACCTCACGACAAATTTTTGCAGGGGGTGTCAAAGCACCAAGCATCGAAGCCAGAATCGATAAAAGTGACCTTGTTCTTGACGATGAGCTTTTGATTTACAAGCCGAAGTAGCGAATAATTCTCAAATTTATCTCCTGCGTTTGTAGGGCGCTTTAGCTCTATTCCTTTTGCTCTTGTTGTAGCTAGGTTTTCTCTTCTTGGCATACGTTGGTTTGCGAGAGGAAACCTTTTTGCCCATGGAAAGCTTTTTGGTGTTTTGGTAGCGTGAATTGGGCGAAAAAGCAGCCACACGTTTTTGTGCTTTTGCCAATTGCTTCGGTGTATGGCCACCAGGTGTTCTGCGGATGGAAGCAGTAGTTAATGCCTTTCTGCGGTAAGAAAGCGACTGTTTGTAGTCTTGACGGAATTTCTTCTGATAACTTTGATCATTAAAATCGTACCGAAGAGTAAACTCGTTTGACGTACCCGTAAATCCTCCAACAGGACTAGTAATGATCTCATTGGAATAGCCGACTAACAAGTATTTGCTAAGCCGATATGCCAATGTAAAATTCATTACGTTACCTGCTCGCGTAGCGGCACCGGCCGTGATTTTGTTATTATAGGTGTAGAACAAACCAACATCATAGGTGTCGTTTGTTTCCGAAAACTTACGGAATGCAAAATAGGGTTCTAACAGGTCTTCCCCACCTCGAATGGGTATCGTACCTTGAATGAAGCCCGTATAGTAGTTTGATAATTGTTTCTTATCAACCGGTTCAAGCCAGGCAGTAGCCAGACGATTGGCTGCAATGCCCATTTTGAAAAATCGATTTTGATAAGACAGGCCAAAAGAAAAATCAGGTTTGCCGGCACCATTTGCATAACGCTGATAAATCAAATCACTGGTGATATAAGGGTCCGTTGCGGCATTGTAATCAAATCGTAGCTGATTGAATTCAGCCCCGACTCCCATCGACAGTCGACTAAATTTATTGAATGGCAAGTGATAAGCAAAGGCAGCAGAGTAGTAGGTATTTTTTAAAATAGCCACTTCTTCTTGATACACGTTAGCTCCAAATCCAAACCGATGATTAGCAAACGGTGTATGGGCGCTGATAAAATAGTTTCTTGGAGCGTCTGATACCCCAGAATAGTTGCTTCGGTAAGAGGCTGTGATGGATCCGAAAGTGTTCCCCGCCAAAGAGGGGTTGTACATAAAAGAATTAGTCAGCTTTTGGCTGAACAAGGGGATATCCTGTGATTGAGCTATTCCAGCAACGAGAATAAGTAATAAAATGGGTAAAAATCTCTTCATGCAGCCAAGGCTCTAGTGCTATTTCAAAACAGAAATCATTTGCTTTTTACTTTTCCGTGCTCCCCGCTCAGTGTACTCCACCACACACACATAATTTCCGATAGCTAATTTTGCGAAATTAAAGTCGGGTTGTTCTGTTGCAGCGGGTTGTTTATAATTAACAAATCCTTTCCAGGTATTGACCACAACCCCCCACCGATCGATGAGCGTTATTTGATTTTCGGGGAAGGCATCTAGTCCATCTACTACCAATACATTGTTTTCCTCATCATCGTTGGGCGTAATCAATTTGTGTATCTTAACTGTGATTTGATCGGCCTTAGCCAATCCATAATATTTGCCCGAGGCTGACATAGGGCTACTGCTCGTGTAAAATCCGTTGTTTGGGGCGCCAAACAAATCTGTTTGCACCCCACTGTTATTCAATTCCAGGATGGTGGCGTCTCCATCTGTTCCAAAAAATCCACTCGTGTTATCGCTTAATGAGATTTGTGTATTGCCAGAAAAGGCAGTGGTTCCTGCTGTAGAGAATTCCCAAAAGTGGGATGTGAAAATATCTTTTAAATCAGATGTTTTCACAAAACCCGGGTTTGTGGAAATAACTTCTAACCCTAACGGGATCGATGCATCCGTTGCGGAAACGCCATCAAGCCGGGCAGGAAAATAGCCTTTCGCATTGCCGATCGGGAATGTGCGAATGCCACTACCTTGGATAAATACTCTTCCATTGACATAGGACTTATCATTTCCTGCTAAATCTTTTGCGCCAATATAGGTGAGCGTTCCAGCAGAGGCTGCTTTGTCTACGATCAGGTTACCCGCGGTAAAAACCAACTCTTCGGTCACAGTAACGTCTCCTAATATGGTATAGTTTCCACCATTCATGGTCAGTTTTCCAATGGAAAGTGGATTTCCGGTTGTTCTCAAGGTTTCGGTTCGGGTCGAAGCGGACGCTAAAACCAGGTTGAGTTTGCTAAGGTCTGTACGAGCGCTTTGGTTGGTGATAGACAGGCTGGTAACCAAGGTTGCCGTGGCTTCGGATTTTATGGCGGTGCCGGCCCCAATAATGAGTTGGCCTTGTGCAAAAAAGGACAACCCTAGCAAACAAATTGAAAAAAGCCATTTCATAGCTTGAAGGTATTACTTTTTGTTAGATGGACAATTTTTTTTCAAACGGATCAGTCTTTTTTAGCTTCCAACCCTAATCTGGAGTTAATGGCTTCAAGTTGCTTTTTCAATGAGGCCATTTCCCGGTCTTGTTTTTGTTTAAAAGCTGCCACTTCTGCTTTCAATAAGCTGTTTTCTTTTTCCAGCGACTCGTTCTTTTGATTTAGTTCTTGAGCCGCCTTTATCAACACCGGAATCAGCTGCACATAGTTCATGGAATAGTAGTCTTTTTCGCTCTGGGGTAACTCAATCACTTCGGGTGTCACTTTTACCGTTTCTTGAGCTATTAAACCCAGCACTTTCTTTCCGTTAGGTTCATTTTTCCAATTGTATGAAACGGGTCTGAGGCGCAAAATTTCCTTAAGCCCATAATTTAGCTCGCTTATATTCTCTTTAAGTCGGCTATCAGACGGGGTAATAGTTCCGCTAGCCAAAATGTTGCCAATCACATGGAGTTTTTGAGTGGGTGTCGTAGCGCCAATGCCCACATTGCCGCTTGGGCTGATTACAAATCGGTAGGCGCTACTAGTGTTATCCCAAATACCAAAGGAGCCCGCCCCCATTGAAGCACCTGTTCCGCTAGATCCGATAATATCAAAAGTGCGGTTGCCTACTGCTGGGTTGGTAAAACGAATGGACGAGCCCGCGCTTGAGGCATTTGACTGGAGTAACAATGGGTTAAGATTCCAATCGGTGTTGGCCAGAGTTACCAATCCGGATCCTCGCAGTGACATAACATTAATTCCCGATGCCTGATTCCAAAAATTCAAAGACTCTCCACTGGCAGTGCCTGTTAGCTGTGCTCCAACATCCCAAAACGATGCTGCCGTTGCCGCAGATGCGAAGCGGAGTCGGCCAAAGTCAGCGCCATTAGTTTGATAGATCTGGGATTGTGGAGCAGCGAAACCTCCAGCAGATGAAACTTCAAGTGTAGCACTGGGCGCGGTAGTGCCAATACCCACATTGCCATTTGGTAGCACGGTAAGTTTTGCTCCCCCATTTGCTGTATAAATAAAAAATGGGTGATTGGACTGAGTTCCAATGGAGCCTCCAGTTACGCCCCCACTTCCAACATAAGTACTCATAATTATTGTGCCATCTGAATGATTGAGTCCGTATGCACTAGCTCCATTGGGTGTTTTGATATCGAGTGGATATGTTGGGGTTGTTGTGCCAATACCTACATTGCCTGTGCTGCTAACCGTCAATCTATCGCTGCCGGCAGTCTGCACATTCCATGATCCACTAGTGGCATTCATGTACGTCAAAGCGCGTGAAGTGCCGAGATTGGAATATCCATAAAAGGCATTTCCGTCTGGGTCCGCAACATCTACATACATACCCCCAAAACCAGATCCATTGTCTGTTTGAACATCAAAAAAGGAATTAGCATTGACAGGTGTAGTTCTCCCTCCAATGCTTACGTATCCGTTGCCAATGCGCATCATCTCCGCGCTAGTCGTTGATGAAACCCCTCCATAGAAAACATGGCTATTTGAAAAGTTGCCCAGTTGATAGCGCATTTCACTGGCTGCAAGGCCAAATCCAAAAAACTGATGGTCATTATTGGCTACTTCACTCAACACAATCTTCCGATTAGCAGCAGCGTTGGCAAATTGGAGTGGTGCATTAGGGCTGACAGTGCCAATCCCGACTTTGCCAGAGGCATCAATTCGCATCCTTTCCACGCCACCCACGCCTGTTGCAAAACGCAAAGGCTGGGCATCTGTTGTTCCTATAAAATTTGTAGCTGGGTTGGTGCCGCCATTTCCTGTTAAACCCCAACCGCTTCCGCCAGCGGCCCACGTTAGTGTACCGGTGCCATCGTTGGTTAAGACTCCGGCCGCATTGGCAGCAGGGAAAGACGTAGTTGCTCCGTTGATTTTGGTAATATTGCCAGTATTGTTGATAGTGAAAGCATTGGCCAGTCCCACATTGAGGCCGCCCCCAATAGAAGATGAACCAGTAGTGGTGGTTATGTTTTGAGTTCCAAAAGCAGGTACAACTTTGCTTCCCGCAATTGCGGCACTTGAATTGATATCTGCATCGGTAATGGTGCCATCAGTAATGTCGGCTGATGTGACAGCAAAGTTAGACCATGTGGGTGTTGTGCCAGCAACTCGCAGGATTTGCCCACTAATGCCGGTAGAAATATCGCCAATGGTAGTTCCTGAGCCAAGCAGCAACCCATTCCAGGGTCCAGCAGTTCCAGTTCCGCCATTGGCAATTGGCAGTATGCCCGAGACATCTGTAGTTGCTAAGCCAATAGATGAATAAGTTGGCGTTGTCCCGCCTTTTAAAAACCCTGTTCCTGTTGTCAACCTTGTGGGAATACCCGCTACCCCTCCATAAATAATGTCTCCGGCATTGGTCATTGGGTTAGTCAAACCTGATGACGTTTGCCAGCTTGGCACACCGGCATTCACAGTTAGTACTTGGCCATTCGTTCCAGTTGCCAATTTAGTTACAGCAATAGCTGCGGATGCCGAGATATCTGCATCTGCAACTGTGCCATCTAATAGCTGCGAGGTAGTGACTGCTCCAGCTGGAATTTTAGCATTAGTTACTGAATTGGCAGCGAGCTCGGTTGTGCCTACACCACCCGGTGCGATCGATATAGTGCCTGTGGCGGTTATCGGACCGCCCGCAAGGCCAGTGCCAGTGGCAATATTTGAAACAGTACCACCTCCTGCCAGAACCACGGGTGTCCATTTGGCGCCATCGTATTGATATACGCTGTTGGTAACAGGCACAGCTGGGTCAATACTTATTCCGCGCAAACCCTGTACGGTGATATTTCCATTCGTGCTATTAAGAGTTGCATCTTGTCCTAAAGTAGCTGCAGAGTTGGAAGTGCCATCTCCAACAATAACTTGCCCGGGGTTAAGAGTGGGTGCTCCTCCACCACCTACATTATCTGCCTGTGGGATCCAATTAGTGCCGTTGAATTTTAATACCTGCCCACTGGTAGCACCTCCTGCCGTTATTTTTGCCGGAGCAACATCATTGATTTTTGTGTCTGTGACAGCCAAGTTGCTGATGTTTATAGTGGCAACCGCATTGGTTGCAAGTTTGGTAGAATTTATAGCTCCGGCAGCAATAACAGGATTGGGGTACGTGCTTCCCAACAAATCACCACCTGCCGAACCGGAAGGAGCCGGTGCATTTTGCCACGTAGGATTTCCACCACTCACCGTTAAAATCTGGCCATTAATTCCTGTGGAAATACCTGTAAATGGGCTTGTTCCATTACCAAATGCAAGTCCTGAAAGTGTTGTAGCACCGGTTCCGCCTAAAGCAACAGGAAATGTGCCACTCGAAATTTTAGATGCGTCTAAACTTGGTATTTGAGCAACTGGCAAGAGACCCGTTGTGATTTTAGCCGCATCAATGCCGGTAGCGAGTTTGATATTGGTCACATTGGCGTCAGCGATTTGGGCCGTACTGATTTGTCCTGTGTGAATGGCTAGGTTGAAAGCACTTCCGTTTATGTTGGTGGGGTCGTATGTGCTTTTCAACATATCACCTCCGCCTGCAGCTACTGTCCACTGTGGAACTCCGCTAGCATCGGTACTGAGTATTTTGTTAGCATCGGGCACACCAGCTGTTCCTATTTTGGCGATGGTAACTGCTCCGTTATTGATTTTAGCCGTAGTAACAGCATTGTTAGTTATTGTAAATGTTCCGGTCGTTCCGGCCACGGAAAGCCCTAGGTCACCTGCTACTGTAATGCCGGTGTTGCTTCCATTATTTGAAAGAAGTTGGTTGGCAGACAGCGAAGGGAGAACGCCACCGGTAGCATTAGCCCATTGTGCGACCCCTGCCACGGTAGTGAGTACCTGATTGTTTGTACCGCTGGGGGTAATACGCGATTCCAGAATTTTATTTGTGGTGGCTGCATTGTTGAGTGCGGTGGCAATGCTGTTGCCGGCCGTATTGGCAATCGTGGTGCTGTTGCTGGTGCCCTGCACATCTCCGCTAAGAGTTGCTACGGTTGCTCCGGTGCCAATCGTCCATTTGCCTGTTGCTTGATTCCAGCTAAGTGTTTGCCCGGTGGTAGTAGGGGAAGGGGTAGATTCCCAATCAGTTCCATTCCAGACTAATAATTGACCTGTAGCTGTGGGTATGGGGCTAGACAAGCCAAAACCCGCATTTGGAGTGGCCGTTAGCGACACGGTATTTCCGGAAATTTGTATTCCCTGTGTGCCGATTCCGCCTGCGCCAACTTGATTCCAGGCCGTGCCATTGTGGAAGTGAACCGTATTGCTACTGGAATTATAAACGACCATTCCGGCAGATCCGAAACCCGATAAACTAGTAACTGAGGGTATAATTAAGCCTTGATTGGAACCATTGCCTACCAGCAGAAGAACAGCATTTGGGTTAGGCGTAGGCGCAGTGGCGCCTGTGCCAATCGCAACCTGCCCGTTTGCCGGATGAAGGGCTGAAATCAGAAGTAGAAAAAGGGATAGTTGTAAAGTGCGTTTCATAAAGAATCGATCATTAAAATATCAACAAACAAAGTTATACGATAATACGAATTTTTTAGGGAAGGAAACCACTCTAATCCGCAAGACGAACAGGAAATGGCTACCCAATCTATATTTCGGTCTTTTTGTTTATTTTTTACATGAAGTTTTAAAACCTCACCTAAACAATTCAGTAATTGGCTGTAACCTTTCAGATACCTTCCTGTAATTAACCTGAAAATTGAAATCTGCTGAAGTGCTGCCAACGGACGAACAAGTAATGGAAGCTGTTAAGAACGGAGATCTCCCACAGGCGGCTGTCTTGTTCGAGCGTTACCATCTGCGGATTTTTAATTTTTTGGCCAGGATGACCTTGGATCGAGACGTGGCTGAAGACCTGACCCAAAATGTTTTTCTGAGAATGATCAAATACCGAAGTAGCTACCGGGAAGGGAATAAGTTTATGCCGTGGATTTATCAACTGGCGCGGAACATTTTCTCAGATCACTATCAGGCAAATAAAAGCAAGAAAGGTTTTTTGAATCTGGAAAAGATGGGCGACACGATGGCTGCGAGTGAAGAAAGCAAATGGCAAGACGACCGCGAAGAGCTTCTCCACCGATCGATGGCCAGATTGGATGAAGAACAACGCGAGCTGTTGGTGCTCACAAGCTTTCAACATTTGAAGTATGAAGAGGTAGCCGTGATGCTTGATACCACAGTGGCCAATATTAAGGTAAAAGTGCACCGCGCGATTGGAAAGCTGAGAGAGCATTATTTCGAATTAGAGAAATCGAATTGATTATGAAAACCGAAAAATTAAAGGACCTACTGATTGATTACATTGATGGCAAACTTTCGGCAGAAGAAACAGCCATTATAGAAAAGGAGATCGCTAAAAACGAAAGTGCAGCCCGTCTCCATAATCAGTTGAAACAAGTGATAGACAAACTAGATCAAGCTTCAACGCTTAAGCCTTCGTCCACTCTCAAATTGAATTTTGAAAAATCACTTCAGCAAGAAATTTTTAGTTCGAAAAAAGGGAGGCAAATTTTCTTTCAGCCGATGATTTTGCGCATTGCGGCAGGTTTTGTTTTTCTGATGATAAGTGTTGGTGTCGCATTTTGGATCAATAAGAATAATGATCAACAGCAGGAAATCGCCCGACTTCGCGAGGAGATGGATTCTACCAAGCGAATGATGATGGCGATGATGACTAATCCACAATCCGCGAGTCAGCGAATGTTGGGGGTGGCAGCCTCTTACCAAATCGAACAGCCGGATGATGAGATTGTAAATGCGCTTTTAAAATCGATGGATGAAGACCCTAATACTAATGTGCGGCTGGCAGCGCTGGAAGCGTTGAGTGCGTTTCATCAACAAGCGCACGTACGCACAGCACTCATCGCAGCTCTGGCAAAACAAAAAGACCCTGTCGTGCAAATCAGCTTGATTCGCTTGATGATTGAGATGAAAGAAAAATCAGTGATCCAAGAGCTAGATCGGATTACGAGAGATAAAGAATCCATCAAGGCGGTAAAAGATGAAGCGTACTCAGGCTTATTAAAACTCTCTTAAACAAAAAATGGAATGCTGAGTGCCTTGGTGTCTCAGTGTAAAAAAGGAAACGTAAAAAATTAAAAATAACTGAAATGAAAAAGATCATATTAATTATCGGAATAATAATAGCGGCTATTTGTGTAGCCTCGGCACAGGATTTTAAAATCGCTAAAAGTACAGGGCGGCTGGAAATTCATTTGGGTCGTGTTACCGTGGAGGGCTATAACGGGAATGAGATTATTTTCTCTTCGCGTGATCGCGATCGAGATGAGGACGACCGTGCACGGGGGCTGCGTGCCATTAATAGCTCTGGCCTGGAAGACAACACAGGCCTGGGAATAAACGTGGCTGATAAAGGAAACGTGGTTGAGGTATTTCAATTGAAAAAGATGAATTCGCCTGAGATCAAGATATTGGTACCAAAGGGTGTGATCGTTTCTTACGAACATTCTTCCCAATATGGAGGAGAGGCTGTGTTTAAAAATCTCGAAAATGAAATTGAGATATCCGCTCATTACAATAGTGTGGAAATGGAGAACATCACAGGACCTGTAACTGCAAAAGTGATCTATGGTCATATCGAAGCAAACTTTAGTCAAAATGTAAAAGGCCCATTGTCTCTGGTGTCTATCTACGGCTACGTTGACATGACGCTACCGTCATCGACTAAAGCAAATTTGAAGCTTTCGACTTCGTATGGGGAAATCTTCGTAGCGCCAGAATTTAAAATTGAAATTGACAAGGATGGTGACATGGTTCGCTACAGCGATAAAGTCAACGGCAAGATCAATGGAGGTGGAATGGGTATCGACATCCGTTCGGATTATGGCAAAGTTTATCTACGGAAAAAATGAGAGCCATTGTATTGATTGCGTTGTGTTGCCTGGGTGAGGCAACACTCGCACAGACAGTGGTTAACAAAACATATCCTGTTCAAGAGGGTCAAGCAATCCGATTTCATTTCGATTATCCTGAACTTATAAGAGTAAGCACGTGGGATAAGAATGAAATTTCTGTTCAAGGCACTGTAAGTATCAATGCAGGTGAGAACGATGAGGCCTTCCAACTTTCTTCTTCTGTCATGGGGAATACATTGGTGATTGAATCGGAGATTGTAAACCTAAAAAACCTTCCACGTAGAATTACCGTAGTGAGGGATGGAAAGAAGATGATGTTTAAAAATAAATCGGCCTTGCGAGATTATGATCCTGGTAATCATAATAACTATAAATTTTATTCAGAGGGAGTTGATATGGATATTGTGTTGGAAGTCAAAGTGCCAAAAGAAATGATTACTACAATTGAATCAGTGTATGGAATGGTAGAAATAAAAGAATTCAATGGCCCACTCGTGGTAGATGCAACCTACGGAGGCATTGATGCTTCGTTAAGCGAATCCAAAACAGGCGAACTAAAAGCAGAAACCAATTATGGACAAATCTACTCCAATCTTAATCATCCGTTTTCAGGCAGAGAGGAAGAAGATTTTCATACACTTGTCTCTGCGCAACTCGGCAACGGACCAGGTTATCGCTTTGAGTCAAAGTATGGCAATGTGTATTTGAGGAAGCTGAATCAGTGAGTAGTAATTATTGGTAAACGGTTGGTCAGTAGCTAGTAGATGGCTACTGATTACCGTTAACCGCATACTGAGTACTACTTTACTCCAACCTATTGTGAAAGTACAAATTATAATCGGGCAGCAACTCCGGATGGGCAATCTTCACTAAGTCTTTCAAAATTAAATCCGGGCGCAGGTAGCCGAGTTCTAAAAACTCACTGCCACCCTTGGCACCTTTTCGCGCGTCATAGGAATATACTTGTTGTTGTTTGAAAGGTTTAAATAGGGTGTATCGTTCTTCGGTGGCTTTGATTTCTTCTAACCCTTTAAAAGAACCAACCCCAATCCAAAGGTCTGCCTCTTTTGCTCTGGCATAGACAGATTCAAAGCTCAATTGTAAAAAGCCACTGGTTGAATCAGCAGACCACAAATAATTGCAGCCAGCATCTTTCAAAAGTTTCGCTGCATAGTTTTGACCACCGGGCATGAACCAGGCATCTCCATACACAATTCCGCTTAATACGGTTGGGTTAGTTTTTATTTCGCTTATCAATTGCTGTGTGGTTAAATATTCTTTTTCAATTTCCGCAAAAACGGAATCGGCTTCTCTTTCTTTTCCAAAGAAAAGTGCCATGAATTTGATCCACTCCGCACGACCGAGCGGATGTTTTTCTAAGTATTCAGCGTTGATCACCACTGGAATGCCCAACTCCTGGATCTTTTTCAGTTGACCTAAATCTTTGGTCATCGTGTAGCCCATAACAAGCGATGGCTTGAGCGTATATAGCATTTCGATGTTCATGCCTTTGTCGATGCCCAAGTCTTTTACCAAACCAGCATCAATTCTTTTTCTCATTTTCTCTGAACTGATGTAGTCCGTGGTGGGAAAGCCAATGAGTTTTTCTGTTTCGTTGATATAGTCGAGCAAGGGAATGTGGGTCGTGGAGGTGCAGACTATATTTTCTATGGGCACAGTAATTACCTGTGTTGCTTCATCATGCGCTGGTGGATCTTCACCTTTTGGAACCAATAGATATTGATAACCTGATGTAGCGTTTTGATAGGGTTGTTTGACTTCGACCAATTTAGAATTGCCGACAATGGTTACTTTAAACCCAACGGCATATTTTGTAACCCAAATACTTTCTGATTTTGTAGCAGAATCTTTTTTGCTGCTGCATGATAAAAAGCTACAAGCGACAAGCCACAAGCTGCACGCTGTTCGCCAGCTAAAATCTAAAATCATAATTCCTAATTGTAAAATTGGTCTGCAAGTTTACGGAATTTATTATGTTTGCATCGGATTTAAGGTTCTTCGGCCGTTCGAACATCCGAAGATTAAAAGGGAACACCGTGAAAATCGGAGACTGTCCCCGCAACTGTAATCCCGCCCTTGCCTATAAAGCAAGTGAAAAGCTTTTGTAACGAATGCCATTGTGGCGCGCTTCGCGCCACGAGAAGGCAACAAAAGTCGGGAGAGCCAGGAGACCTGCCTTGAATCGCAAAAGTATTTTGGCTTTCGGGTGAAAGGCTAGAAATGTACAATGCAACATTTGTTGTCTTATACAAATCTGGGTTTGCACTTGTCGCACAGTTTAAAAAACGATGATGCGTACAGGTATTATTTTTATTTGGATTTTTTTCTGTGCCATCGAGATTTTGGCGCAGGAGAAAGATTCAACTGTCCTCAAAGAGGTGATCGTCTTTGGCTTGCCCGAAGAGCGTTATCTAGCTGGGTCGGAGTTGATTCGCGTTGATTCTTCTCTGTTGACCACAGAAAGCTCACGCCACTTGGGCGATGTACTTTCGCTGCAGTTACCCATCTATTTTAGAAATTATGGAAATGGAATGTTGTCTAGCATAAGCATGCGCGGCACCTCGCCCCAACATACTTCAGTTTTGTGGAACGGTCTTTCTGTCAATAGTCTTTCATTGGGGCAAGCTGATTTTTCGATTTTGCCAGCTGCAGCTTTTGATGAAGTGAAAGTACACGCGGGTGCTGGCAGCGCGCGCTTTGGCAGTGGCGCAATTGGGGGAACGATACTTTTAAACACAGGGGTAAGTCAAACAAGTAATTCTATCAAAATTTCGCAAGAGGTAGGAAGCTTTGGGCGTTACTTCACGTCACTCAATGGCGGATGGTCAACTGACCGATGGGGTGGAAAGACCAAAATTTATCGATTGGTATCACAAAACGATTTTCCGATTTTGGCAACGGGAGATCGACAACAGCATGCAGCCTTCAATCAGTCGGGCGCGCTGCAAGATTTGGAATACCGATGGTCGTCTTCAAAGAAAATCAGCGGACACTATTGGTATCATCAAGCAGATAGGCAAATTCAACCAACGATTGGGCAATTCAATAGTGATGATAATCAACAAGATCAAAGTCATCGATTGGTTATTCGTTTTCAGAATAATACTCGTTATGGTTTACTTGATGCCTTTGGTGGATATGTGAGCGATGAAATAGTTTACAATGGTGGCCCTTCTAATGTTACCCGATGGATTGGTGGCGCCAAACATGAATACACCTGGGAGGGAGTGAACATGCAAGTAGGTGCTGAGTGGAATCATATCATTGGTACAATTTCCAACTATGGAAATGGGAAGGCAACCGAGAATCGTTACGACTTCACTGCGTCCTTTCAAAGGAAATTGAGTGAACGATTGTCGTTGGCATTCAACCTGCGCCAACCTGTAGTTACTGGGTTTAGCGCTCCATTCCTTCCCTATTTGGGTGCAGATTATTTGTTAATCAAAAGAACCAATTCTGAACTAAAGGTGCGTGGTAGCATTTCAAAAAACTATCGAGTGCCAACACTCAACGATCGGTATTGGCAAAACGCAGGCGATGTCAATCTT
This sequence comes from Cyclobacteriaceae bacterium, assembly GCA_031400595.1. Lineage (GTDB taxonomy): Bacteria > Bacteroidota > Bacteroidia > Cytophagales > Cyclobacteriaceae > ELB16-189. The sequence continues at coordinate 216,521 of JANNQG010000008.1, read as the reverse complement.
TTGCCGGAGACCACGCATTCAGCGGAAGCGGGTTGGGGCTGGAAGATTGGACGTGTGGAAGTCGTCAATACTTGGTTTACTCAAAAAGTAGACGATTGGATTCAATGGACACCACAGCAAAATGGAAATTACGTCCCCAAAAACATAAAACAAGTATTGGCCGAAGGATTTGAAGTGAAGGCAAATATAAAACACGTGTACAGGGACTTCACTTTTACTTTGGGAATCAGTTACCAATTCACAAAGTCAACTACGGTTCGAGCACCAGTAAACGAACAATATGTCATTGATAAGCAGTTGATTTATACTCCTCAGCAAGCTGGTTCTGCATTTGGGCAAATGCATTGGAAATCATTTTCTATAGATTTTTCAACGCAATATTCAGGTGTACGATTTACTACTTCTGATAACTCTACTGCTTATCAACTCCCTGAATTTGCCATGCTCAATGCTTCCGTTGGAAAGTTTTGGCAGGTCAATCAGCACCGCATTGACTTCTCTTTTGCGGTAAAAAACATTTCGAATACCGACTATCAAATGTATGCAGGTCGTGCCATGCCTGGCCGCAATTATAATTTTCAATTATCGTATCTATTAAAAACTAAATCCAATCAAGAATGAAAACTGTTTTCAAATTTGTACATGTTGTCTTCGCCATTACTTTATTTCTCTTTTTACAAAGTTGTGAAAAAGCATCTGACCCAGTAAAGGGTGCTTATCAATCAGGAGTGCTAGTTGTGAGCGAAGGGGCTTTTGGTTCCGCTAATGGTGATATTACCTACTACAACCCCTCGCTAGGTGTTATAGAGCAGAACGTTTTTAAGAAAGTGAATGGTGTGTTTGCTGGAGATGTACTGCAATCTATTTCGGTGGAGGGAGATGATGGATACCTTGTGTTAAACGGGAGCAACAAGATTGAGGTAGTAGATATCAATACCTTGAAGCGCAAAAATACATTTGCTGATTTGAAATTAAATAATCCACGCTATCTGAAAGTGATCAATGGAAAAGCGTATATAAGTGTTTGGGGCCCTTTTAATTCAAATTTTGCCCTTGTTGACTCATATGTATTGGTCGTGGATACAAAAACACTTAGCATAGCTGGCGCGATTGACACGAACGAGGGGGTTGAAAATCTTTTGTATGACGGAAAATATTTATTTGTGAGCAGGAATGGGTTTAGCGGATCAAAGGCTTTATCGGTTATAGATCCGGCCACTAATAAAATTGTGAAAGAGATTAATTTGTCAGGAGAGCCCCTGAGTATGGTATTGGATGCTAACAATAAATTGTGGGCTATTTCTAAAGGAAACGCAAGCAAACTTTTTCGCATCAATGCCACTACATTTGAAGTAGAACAGACCATCGAAATTGGGTCCAATGCGCGAAGTTATCTGGCGGTTACTCCCGATAAGAGAAGTTTGATTTACGCGATTGGGAAAGCAGTTTATAAAATTAGCATTGAGACTACATCAGCGCCAACAATCCCCCTTTTTACCGCTAGCGATGTCACCGCTTTCTATGGAATGAATGTTGATCCAAAAACGGGAAATATTTATATTGGGGATGCTAAGAATTATTCAAGTGCAGGAAGTGCTTTTATTTTTAAGGCGGATGGATCTTTCGAGAAGAACGTGGATACAGGGATAGCTCCTAACTCTTTTGTTTTTAGATAAACAACCAATCATTGACAGCATCACGCAAAGCCTATTTTAATTGGAGCGGTGGCAAAGATAGCGCACTGGCACTTTATCACATCTTACAAAACAAAAAAGTAGACGTGGAATTGCTGTTGACTACTGTCAACGCCCAAGTGAATCGTATCTCAATGCATGGCGTAAGGGTTGAGCTATTGAACATTCAGGCTAAGTGCATAGGCATACCGATTCGCGAAATTAAATTGCCAGAAACCATTTCGATGCATGAGTATAATACACTCATGCATCAATCTGTCACCACCTTAGTCAATGAAAAATTTCGACATACTATTTTTGGCGATATTTTTTTAGAAGACCTTCGGAAGTATCGTGAACAACAACTTGCGCCTTTCGGATTGCAAGCGCATTTTCCGCTATGGCAAAGAAATACGAAAGAGCTGCTACAAGAATTTTTGGATTTGGGCTTTAAAACCGTAGTTGTATGCGTGAAGTCAAGTATGTTGGATCAAGCATTTGCAGGACGCATTATTGACAAAGACTTTATTAAAGACTTGCCAAATTCGGTTGATCCTTGTGGAGAGAATGGTGAATTCCATACATTTATTTTTGATGGCCCTATTTTCAAATCTCCAGTTAAATTTTCGATTGGAGAAAGAGTCTACAAAGAGTATCCGGCCCCTAGTAATAGTGACGATAATTGTTTCTCACCTAACCAAGACTCTCAAATGGGTTTTTGGTATTGTGATTTAATTCCATAAAAAATAGTGTTGTAATAATGAAATCGACACCGTCAAAAAATAGCCCTAACTATTCTCCTCAAGAGGGCAAAGATTTCTATTACGAAAACGGCTTCATGGTTTTTATGGAAACGTATCATCTCAAGCGCGGTTATTGCTGTCAGAGCGGGTGCAGGCATTGTCCGTACGGATTTAAAGACAAGAAGAGTAAATAACTATCTTTTTTGATGTCGGGGATTTAATAGCTACTTTGGTTGAACCCTTTTACCAAAACACTTCATGTCGCAGCCTCACCTCAAACGTTCACTCACGCCCGCGATGGTGTGGGGCTTAGGTGTAGGCTATGTTATTTCAGGAAATTATTTTGGGTGGAATTTAGGATTAGAGAAAGGAGGGACACTCGGCCTGGCGATTGCCATTTTCTTCATCGTCATTCTCTATATCACGTTTACATTTAGTTACACAGAGTTGGCTTGCGCCATCCCCAAGTCAGGTGGTGCATTTGACTATGCCAATCGCGCTTTTGGAAAGGATATTGGGTTCGTTACTGGCATGGCGCAGAACATCGAATTCATTTTTGCACCACCTGCAATTGCATTTGCCATCGGTTCGTATGGAAATATATTTTTTCCGAATGTATCCGTATTGGTTTTTTCTGTGATCGCCTATTTTGTTTTTGTGGCGTTGAATATTTCTGGCGTAAAAGTGGCGGCTACTTTTGAATTAGTCATCACTATTCTTGCCGTAGTGGGTTTGCTATTTTTTGCAGGCCTTACGTTTCCGAAGTTTCATTTGAGCCATTTGCAACAAAATGCATTTCCATTTGGCTATGCGGGAGTATTAGCTGCCATCCCATTTGCCATTTGGTTTTTTTTAGGAATCGAAGGGGTCGCTAATTTAGCCGAGGAAGCCATTGATCCAAAGCGAACTATTCTTGTTGGTTTTGGCTCTGCAATAGTAACGCTCGTATTGTTATGCCTTGTCACATTTATAAGCTCGGTGGGTGTGGCTGGTTGGGAAGCCATTGTTTTTAAATCAGATGGAACGGTTTCCGATTCACCTTTGCCGTTGGCTTTAGCGCAGGTAGTTGATGCCAATTCTTTGAGTTTTCGATTTCTACTAGTCGTGGGCCTTTTTGGTTTGATAGCATCATTTCATGGATTGATGTTGGCAGCGGGTCGGTCGACTTATGAATTTGGCCGGGTCGGCTATGCTCCAGCATTCTTGGGTAACGTTCATCCAAAATTTAAAACACCAGCCAATGCATTGCTTGTAAATATGGGGTTTGGCATATTGGCATTGTTGACAGGTAAGACGGGAGAGATAATCACAATTGCTGTATTTGGCGCATTGACACTGTATGTTATCTCTATGTTATCTTTAATTCAACTCCGTAAGAAAGAACCACATCTCGTACGGCCATTTCGAGTTCCATTATATCCTATATTTCCTCTACTGGCCCTTGGCATAGCCGTCTTTTCTTTTGTGGCAATGGCGATTTTTAATTTGAAATTAGCTGGTCTTTATTTTTTGATTATTGGAGTAAGTTATGGCATCTTTAAAGTCTGGAATTCACGAAATGCTACAAAGCCATGAGTACCCAAGAAATTTTTAAGTACGTAAAAAATCATCCTTCCGGGAAAGTAAAGATAGCTTACGCAGATATTGACGGGGTCTTGAGGGGCAAATATATCTCAACTGAAAAATTCCTTTCATTTACTGATGGCGCAACCACTTTCTGCGATGTGGCTTTTGGGTGGGATGTGAGTGATGTTGCCTACGATAACGGCCAATACACGGGTTGGCACTCCGGTTATCCGGACGCGCCTACTCGTATTGATTTCACTACTTTTAGAAAAATTCCATGGGAAAACGATCTTCCTTTTTTTCTGGGAGAGATCATGGACGCAAAAGGAAATCCGGCTTTTGTTTGTCCACGTCAGTTGCTGAAGAAGGTTTATACCGATGCCAAACGCGAAGGCTTCACTCCTTTTTTTGCGCAAGAGTTCGAATGGTTTAATTTTCAAGAAACCCCACAAAGTGCACAGGACAAAAATTTTAAAAACCTGACGCCACTTACTCCTGGCATGTTTGGGTATTCTATTTTGCGAACCACGTTAGAAAACCCATTCTTCTCTGATTTGTTTGATTTACTAAAAAAATTTGGTGTACCCATCGAAGGGCTTCACACCGAAACAGGACCAGGCGTATTGGAAGCCGCTATTCAATATGCAAGCGTGATTGAAGCAGGAGACCGAGCGATCTTATTCAAAACAGCTGTTAAAGAGATTGCTTATAAGCATGGAGTAATGGCCACTTTTATGTCGAAGATAAGTGAATCTCTCCCGGGCTGTGGTGGACACGTACATCAAAGTTTGTGGGATAAAGCAGGTAAGAAGAATCTTTTTTATGAGGCGAAAGACAAGCATCACATGAGTGAAGTGATGAAGAGTTATATCGCAGGGCAATTGTTTTGTCTACCACATTTGCTTCCCATGTATGCGCCAACAATCAATAGTTACAAGCGATTAGTAGAAGGCGCCTGGGCACCCACCACATTGACGTGGGGAATTGATAATCGCACAGTTGCTTTACGTGTGCTGGCGAGCGGAAGTAAATCATGTCGGTTAGAGACGAGAGTGATTGGCGCTGATGTCAATCCTTATTTGGCGATGGCTGCTGCGTTGGCTTCGGGGTTGTACGGAATCAAGAAAAAATTGAAGTTGAAACAACCTGCCACAGTGGGAAATGGGTATAAGGATTTTTCTAATGGTGTCTTGCCAGGAAATCTGCATGAAGCCACTCAGAAGATGAAACAGTCAGTAGTGGCTAGAGAAATTTTGGGACAGCAATTTGTAGAACACTTTACCCAAACACGCGAGTGGGAGTGGAGGCAACATCTGAAAGCAGTGACAGACTGGGAGGTTAAAAGGTATTTTGAGATTATTTGACACGAAGTGAACTAAAAAACAAATCAACCGCGCTTAATTTATTCAACCTTTAACGTATGAAAATCAAGATTGGAGATCGCAAAATGCCATATCCAATTAGATAAAAGAATGTTAACAAAGAATTATGACCTTCGATAAAATCTATCAATATAACTTCCCTACCACCATCCGTTTTGGTGCCGGTTCCAGCAATGAGCTACCTGATTATCTCGTTAAGAATAATTTATCAAAGCCGCTGGTTGTAACTGATCCTACCGTAGCGCAACTTCCATTCTTCAAAAAAATGGTGGAGAGTTTGAAGGCGAAGAATATTTCTGTAGAAGTGTTTTCAGATATCCATAAAAACCCAGTGAAGTCGGACGTGTACAAAGGCACAGACGTATTTGACGATACGAAACGCGATTCCATCATTGGAATTGGCGGAGGGGCAGCCATTGATGTGGCACGTGCCATACTATTACGAATCAATCACCGCGAGGATTTATTTAAGTATGATGATCTGATTGGAGGCGATGTGTTTGTGACCAATGAAGTACCGCATTTTATTACCATTCCTACTACCGCGGGAACCGGCAGTGAAGTCGGGCGCAGTGCGATCATTGCCGATGATGTCACTCACCAAAAGAAAATTCTCTTCTCGCCAAAGCTGCTGGCAAAAATTATTTTTGCTGACCCTTTGTTAACGATGGAGCTTCCATCGTTTATCACTGCAGCTACTGGCATGGACGCGCTCACTCACAACATGGAAGCGTATCTAGCAAAAATGCCGCATCCTTTGTGTGAGGGAATTGCCTTGGAAGGAATATCCCTGATTCACCAATCGCTGGAAGTAGCTGTGAATAGACCTGATCTGGAATCGCGTAGCAAAATGTTGATTGCATCATTGATGGGGGCAATTGCTTTTCAAAAGGGATTAGGCGTTGTGCATTCACTAGCGCATCCGCTCTCATCGCTGCTAGATACGCACCATGGCCTGGCGAATGCTGTTAATATTCCTTACGGGATGGAATTCAACATCGAAGGATTTGAAGATAAGTTCAAACGAATAGCTAGTACTCTGGAGTTGAAAGAACATTCCGGTAAAGCGGTTGTTGATTATTTATTTGACCTGAATTCGAAAATCAATATCCCTCATAAACTCAGTGCGATCGGTGTTAAGCCCGAGCACATCGAAACGTTGGCAGACTTGGCCATTGCCGACTTCGCTCATCCCAATAATCCGAAGCCGGTGAGTAGAGAAGATTTTAAGCAATTGTATTTGAAGGCGCTTTAAAAATGAAAAAAATAACCATAGGTGTTGCTGATTGCAGTAAGTACGATAGGTATGCGGCCTGGATATCTCAGGACGCAGATGTGGAAGTCATCAAGTTGGGCTATGTATTAAACGACTTCGAGGAAATCAAGAAATGTCAAGGGGTTTTATTGACGGGCGGAGAGGATGTGCATCCGCGATTTTATAACAGACCAGATTTATTAAAGTTTTGTTATCCTGATGATGTAGATGAAAGAAGAGACGAATTTGATTTAAGTGTAATTAATTATACCCAGCAAAATAATCTACCCTTGCTGGGCATTTGCCGGGGACTTCAAATCACGAATGTATTTTTTGGGGGTACGTTGATTCCCGATCTCCCTTCTTTTGGAAAATTCAATCATTCCAAGTTTGGCGAGGGGATAGATCGCTATCACACTATCTCCATTGATCCACATAGTCAGATGAGTCAAATTACTTCGAATGTGGAAGGAGAAGTAAACAGTGCTCATCATCAATCGGTGAAGCACGTGGGTATTGGGTTGGTGGCGAATTGTTTTTCGCAGGATGGTGTGATTGAAGGCTTGGAACGAATGGATCCTAAAAGTCGATCGTATGTAATGTTAGTTCAGTGGCATCCCGAGCGAATGAACGATCAATCAAGCGTGTTGACTGCTAGCATCAAGAAAAGTTTTCTAGATCAAGTGAGAAGTTTATAAAATCGTGGAAATGAAAATCATCAATCCGGCCACCGAAGAAATTATTCGTGAGATTCAGGAAGATTCACTTGAATCTGTCAATCAAAAATTCAAGATGCTGCAAGGCGCCCAAGCCGATTGGGAGAAAATTACACTGGCAAAGCGAATAGAAATTCTCCGGGCTTTTTCAGATTTATTGGAGAAGAATATCGAATCGTTGGCTTCTGTCCTTACATCTGAAGTAGGCAAACCATTGCAGCAATCTCGCAATGAAATCAACGGAGCACGGGCACGCATCAAATGGCTGACCGATAATGCAACAAAATATTTGTCGGATGAAGTGATGACACAGGACGGAAATCTGACCGAACGAATATCCTACGAGCCGTTAGGTGTAGTTTGCAATATCTCCGCCTGGAATTATCCGTACCTCGTTGGAGTTAACGTTTTTGTTCCCGCATTACTCGCTGGCAATGCAGTAATGTACAAACCTTCGGAGTATTCTACATTGACCGGCTTGGAGATTGAAAAGCTATTGAAACAAGCAGGTGTGCCCGCCAATGTATTTCATGTTTCCATTGGTGCAAGAGCGGTAGGAGAAATTCTGTTAGAGCTTCCTTTCAATGGCTACTTCTTTACCGGCTCATACAAAACAGGAAAATACATTTATGAAAAAGTAGCAACTAAAATGGTTCCTTGCCAGTTGGAACTTGGTGGCAAAGATCCATTGTATGTAGCCGATGATATTTCCGATGTGAGGGCAGTTGCTGCGGGCACAGCGGATGGCGCTTTTTACAACAATGGCCAGAGTTGCTGTGCGGTGGAACGGATTTACGTGCATGAAAAAGTGTACGATCAATATGTTGATGAATTTATCAAGGAAGTAAAATCATGGAAGATTGGACAGCCAACAGAAACAGGTGTATACATTGGGCCTCTGAGCAGAAAGGAACAAGTTTCTTTTTTAGAGAGTCAAGCAAAAGATGCCATTGAAAAAGGAGGCAACGTAATGGCAGGAGGGAAGCGAACGGCAGGAACTGGTTATTATTTTGACCCAACGGTAATTACCAACGCCAATCATCAAATGAGCGTGATGCGTGATGAATCATTTGGCCCCATCATTGGAATCATGAAAGTTAGTAATGATGATGAAGCCATTCAATTGATGCAAGACACCGAGTATGGATTGACTGCGGCAGTGTATAGTTCAAGTCAATCACGCGCTGAAAAAATACTAAATCAAATCAATTCTGGCACCGGGTATTGGAACTGCTGCGACCGCGTGAGTGCCGCGCTACCGTGGAGTGGGCGAAATCATTCTGGTTTTGGTGCTACTCTTTCGCATGCTGGGTTGAGGGCATTTGCAAAAGTAAAGGCGTATCACCTAAGAGGTTAGTCACTGCTTGTTAAGCGATGCGTCAGTAGTTGTTGTAGTGGATTGAGCCACTTGGGTAGGGAGTATATTTGAAATTACCGAGCCGACTTCTTTTCTGTTTTCATATATCAATCCTACACTGGCCGCCATCGTGGCCGCCACTTGCTTTTGATAGAGCTGCATCTTTTCCCTGACTTCTCCCAATGCCGGTGTATCCGGACCGATGGCAGCCAACCATGTTTGGCCTGAACCAAGCGATGGAAATCCGTGACTTCGCCAACTCATCTTTCCGTCTTTGTTTCCTCGTCCACGGCCGTGGTCGGTGGTGATAATTAAAGTGGTTTGGTCTTTGTAATTTTCATCGTGCCGAATCCAATCCCAGAGTTTTGCAATGAGTTTGTCAGTTTTGTTGGCAGCCTTCAGGTATTCATCATACTTTCCGCTGTGAGCGTACGCATCGGTCTCATCAAAACTGATAAAAAGCGCACGTGGTTTTTCTCTTTTCAGATACTCAAATGCGAAATAAAAAGTGAACGCATCATTTCGGTTGGTGACAGGATTTGGGATTAACTCCTGAAGTTCGTTCAGCATTTTTTCGCTTTCTGAGAGAGAACCTTCCATCGGTTCAACGCCCGCATTGACAAGAATGTCTGACTTCTTTTCGCGTAGGATGTAAGGAAAAACATCCCAAGTAGAAAAAGCAGCTACTCGGTTTTCGAAACCGGGTTGTTGATTGATAAACTCTAAAACAGAGGAGTTGCGATTGTCTACTTTGTCGTTTGAATTAATCCGAGAGTCAACAAAGCCACTTAACAACTCGCTGTAGCCTGGGTACGAAAACCACTGCATGTTTGCGCAGTTTACGTCATTGTTAAATTGACGATTTCCATACAACTGCCCCCCGGCCTCAATGGTTGTCCAGAAAAAGGGCATTAGTTTTTTTCTACTCTCAACAGAAGAAGGAGACCAGAATTTATTGAGTACGCTTTTATCATTGACAATTTCGTTCTTATGGATCAGCACTGAATCGGCTCCTCTGAATAACTCCTGCCAGCGAAAGCCATCGAGCGTAATGAGTATTACATTTTTTGTTTTAGTAGTCTGCGCACAGCTGGTATGAGCAGGGAGAAGATAGAGCAAAGAACCAAAAGACTGCGCATGCTTCTTGTTTCATGGAAAGGTACTTTTCCAGTATCACCTAACTTTGAAATAACCGTTATCGCTCTGTGAAGAAACCAACCCGCTATTACCCATTTATTACCTCTCCGGCTTTCTTTACTTTTTTACCAGAGAGATTTCCCAGCCCATCGTAAGAGGCGTATTTGTAAAGGTCATGAAGAGTCGGATAGTTAAATACGGTGGCAATGATTTCATCAAGTGTTTTCTTGTCTTTTACCAAGGCCATTCCATAGTGTACCAATTCGGTGGCGATGGCTCCAATAAGGTGAACGCCCAGTACAATCTTGGTAGATCGCTCAAAGACAATTTTCAAAAACCCATTGTCTTTGTCGCCCATAATTTTTCCGCGTGCCGTATCCCGATAGTAGCTGTACCCTACCTCGTAGGGTATATTGCTCGCTATGGCTTGTTCTTCGGTGAGGCCTACCATTGAAACTTCAGGAACTGTATAAATCCCGTAGGGAAAAATGGATGTCATCGAATCCAAATCACCTGTGTTAAACATGTGGGCTACTGCAATCCTACCTTGGTCCATACTGGTACTGGCCAAGGCGGGAAATCCGATTACATCACCCACCGCATAAATGTGAGAAATATTGGTTTGAAATTTTTCGTCTACCAAAATCGTTTCGCGGTCTCCGGTTTTTACGCCTGCCCGTTCGCATTCCAGGCTGGCAATATTTCCGCTACGTCCGGCAGCAAAAAGAAACATATCCGTCTGGAGTACTTCACCGGTTTTCAGCGTTAAGCGCAAAAGAGTTTCTTCGTCTTCCTGTTTTTCAAATTGGGCAATCGAGTTGTTGAACAAAATGGTGATGCCGCTTTTTTTCATTTGCTCCACTAAAGCAGCAGAAATAGCTTGATCGAGAAAGCCAAGAATTTTGTCGCGATCGTTTATGATAAAAGTTTTTATGCCCATGGCTGCGAAGATGGTGGCATACTCGCAGCCAATCACCCCGGCACCTAATACGCAAAGGGATTGGGGAAATTTTTTTAATGATAGGATTGAATCTGAATCATGTACCCGAACTCCATCGAAAGGAATAAAAGAGGGATGAAAAGGGTAGGAGCCAGTAGCAATCAAAATATAGTTTCCATAAATAGTTTCTTCTAAGTGTCCTGCAACTTTCACCCGATGCTCATCTACAAAACTGGCCGTCCCGGAAAACAAATCAATCCGGTGTTTGATGATGTTTTGTTTCACACTTTGCCCCATGTCTTCCACCACCACATTTTTCCGGTACAAAAAATCATTCACTCCAGCCGCCCTTCCCAAATCTCTGTCAATACTAAAAATACCTTTGTGATAAACGCCAGATAGATAGAGAGCTGTCTCCTTTAGTGTTTTGGATGGCAGGGTTCCGGTTTGCACTCCGGCACCACCAAACTTTTCTTCTTTTTCAATCAAGGCAACCTTATGTCCGAAATAGGCGGCCTTTGCCGCGGCCTTTTCACCAGCGGGGCCAGAGCCGATCACGATCAAGTCGTATTTCTTCATATTATTTTGATTCCATCACTTCAATGCCATCCCATTCTTCTGGAAGACCATCTACTAGATAGTGTTGGCATCGATTTAGAAAAAGTGAAATGGTCTGGTCGCTTGGCTGATTGGAGTGTAATTGTGCCAGTAGCGCTTTGGCTTCCGCCAGCCGCTTTTGGCGAAGTAGCTGAAGAGCATTTTCAAAATCTGTTTTGGTTTCGATTTTTTCTACCTCCGATTTCTCCAACACTTCATAAACGGATAAGGAATTTGATTTGCCTTTTACTTTTACAACATCAATGAACCGATAGTCTATCGAATGGTCGGGCAAGCGGCTCAACGTGTCGTGTGTGATGAGTGTGGTGGTACCATAATATTTGGTAAGTCCTTCTACGCGCGATGCAATGTTGACAGCATCTGAGATCACCGTGGTTTGAATTCGTTTGTCGTGGCCGATCGTGCCAAGTATCAATCGACCCGTGTGAATGCCAACACCAATCGCAATGGGTTCGTTGCCTTTCAGGGTCCATTCTTTGTTAAAATTGCCCACCTCATTTTTCAGGGCAAGTGCTGCGTGGACGGCAGAAATAGGAGAATCGGGATATAGCGCCATCACCGAGTCGCCTATGTATTTATCAATGATTCCACCGTGTTGTTCAACCACAGGAACTATCTTATTCAAGTACGTATTGATAAAATCAAAATTTTCCTGCGGAGTTAATCGTTCAGACAGCTGCGTGAACGAGCGGATGTCCGTGAACATTACTGTCATTTCTTGTTCCACCTGGTCGCCCAATTCTACCTCTTCAATGGACGGTTTGTTGAGCAGTTTTAGGAATTCCTGGGGAACGAATCGTTTGTGAGCTTCGTTCAGTTTGATCAGTCTTTTGTTCGCTTGCGCTAGTTCTTCGGTGCGTTCATCTACTTTTTGTTTGAAAAATTTCAGCCGGGTGATCACCTCGTTTTTCATTAACGTGAAATTGCGCGTCAATTTCCCAATCTCATCTTTTGTGCGTACGAAGGGATTGTCTTCTTCAACGGTAAAGTTGCTATCCACGAAACGGGTAATAAAAATGGTAAGATCCTTTAAAGGCCTGGTGAGGCGCGTGGCAATCACATAGCTTATTAATATGCCGGCTAAAAAGAGAATAACTATCAACCCTCCAAAAAAATAGTTAAGCTGTTGAAGTTCCCGTTGTTCTTGACTTTTTGCTTGTAGCGCTAATCCGGTCAATGACCGTTCCACTTGTTCTAAAAGGCGATCTAGTTTTTCCTTCAAACCCGAATTGTCTTTGATGCCCGAGACTCGATCTAATTCTACGAGCCGATTGAAGAGCCCCTGGTACCGGAGTAGATGGATCTTTGTGGAATCAGATGGCTTGCGGGCGATTCGGTCACAGGCAAGATTAAATCGATCTACATAGGTTGCTTCGTTGCGAATGATATAATCTTTTTCGTGCCTGCGCAACGTAAGAATAGTTTCGGCAGAAAGACCCGATTTATTTTCAAGCCAGTGTGCCTCTTGGCGCATGGCGCCTTCCAAACCGTAATTTTTGTAGCCTCTTTCACCGATGAGTGTCCTGAGTTGGCTAAACACGGAATCGGTTTGATGTATTTGCGAGTTCGTGGCATTGAATGACCTTGAAGAAGGTAAGACTGCTCTCAATGCTTTGAGTTGTGTGAGCACTTGTTGGTGCAGTCCATTGTATTGATCTAAGTAAGAACTTTTGCCAGAGCTAAAATAGACATCGCTTTTCGTGTCGTAGCTGAAAAAATTTTGCTGTTGATTGGTCCATCTTAAAACAAGGGAATTGACATTTTCCAACTGGCGCGTGGTGTCTTCCACTTTTTTCCGCGACTCCAAATAGCGCAAACTCAATCCTACCGTTATCAAGTTGGTGCTGATAAAAACAAAAAACCAGAAGAGCAGCCGATGTCGAAAAGTCGAGAACATAGTCATGTTAGGATGGAAAGTACTCAACTTTAGCTTAACAGGCAGCTATTATTCCTTTAACTTTCTGTTAACATTTCGATTGCGAGAATAGTTAGCCTGAAAAAAATGCTAAATTGACGTTGTGATAGTCAAAATCGTAGTCCTGCTATTTTCTCATTGGGTCGGTGACTATGTTCTTCAGACCAATGAAATGGCCGCCAATAAGGCGAACGGAATTCGTTGGCTGAGTATCCACGTGGCTGTTTACGCAGCCGTGCTTTTTTGTTTTGCGTTGCTTTTTTTTAATGTGGCTACTGCACTTTATTTTGTCCTAGCCAATGCCGCCTTGCACTGGGCAACTGATTTTTTGACCAGCCGCGTGTCTGCTCGATTCAAGAACCAGCCACGAATCTATTTTCCCATTATTGGAATGGATCAGTTTATTCATACCGTTACGCTGATGCTTACATTAGAGCATTTCAGTTCTTAAACTTTTTGTTCGTTTTTCGATGCCCTTGTCACATTCTGGCTTGTGCGCCAATCGTCAGTCTTGGTGGCCCGAAAACTGGAAAGCAAACAATCAGAGAAAAATCCAAATTCTAACTTACAAAAGCATGGTGCTTTGGTATTTAGGTGTTAAATTTGAGGTTAAGATTCCCATTTTGGGGAACGATACCTTGTTTAGTAGCACATTTCCACTGATTAAAGTGTTGGATTAGAAATTGAATAAACATTGCAAGCCTATAGTTGGGCATACCGTTATGAGACATAAAATACTAGTTTTCGTTGTTTGGCTTTTTGGGGCATTCTATTCCGTTGAATCTTCCGGGCAGATTGTTGGCGATTACAGAAGTTTTGGTGGGGGCACCTCTTGGACAAACGCGGCAAACTGGGAGAGATGTGCCGTCAACGGTGTCTGGCCTGGATCTGCTAGCGCAACCTATCCTGGAGAGATCGCGGCTGTTGCAGGCACTACGGTAACTATACTAAATACGCACACGCGGATACTTGATGTCTCTCCTGCTTTTAGTATCGTAAACTTAGTTGTTGGTGAGGGTTCATCTGGAGTCTTGACGATAGGTAATAATGGTACAGCAAGAACACTCAACATGACAGGCAATGTTACACTTGCTAGCGGGGGTACGCTTGGAGCCGGTGGTACTACCTCACATACCCTAAATGACGCTGGTAATTTTACGAATAATGGTGGAACGTTTACGTCAGTAAATGGCTCGGGTATTATTAATTTCACTTTTAATGGTGCAGGAGCCAAAACAATTGGTGGATCAGGCACTTTTACATTTCAAAATCTTTCTCTTAATACCTCGGGGGCAGCCAATGTAAATGTGAATACTAACATCACCATTAATGGTACTCTTTCTTGGGCTGCCAATGGTTTATTGGTTGTTGGCACAAACGACATTACGTTAGGCAGTGCTGCTGTGGTTTCGTCACCAAGCACCGTCAGGTACATTCAGCTAGATGGCACAGGAGATTCAAATAGTCAATTGATTCGGGTAAACAACAATACAGTCGCGGCTTGGCAATTTTTGTTTCCGATTGGTACCGCCACTGGTGGTTATACACCTTTAGATTTATCGATAGCTACTGTTACCACTGCCCCAACTTTAAATAGTACGTTGGCCGTGAAAGCTGTTTTGAACAGTGATGTAACAGGTCAGATGAAGCGAACGTTCCGCATGAAAGTAGTAGGAAATTCAAATGCCACTACTTTTACGAATGGGCAGTTTAGTTACAATTCGGTAGCTGATTTATCACTTGGTGATGTTTTCGCAAATTATAATACGATTTGGTACCAACGGGAATCCAATGGTGTGTGGACATCACTAACAGGTACTGCACCGGGTGGCTCAGGTTTTTTCACAGGGCCTTCGGTAGCTCAATCTTTAGCCAACGATACTTACTTTTACACAATCGGTACTCCTACCGGTTATGGAAAAACGTGGTTCAGTTATCAGACAGGTAATTGGAATAATGCACTTACCTGGACGCTTGATGGCAGTATCTTTCCAGTATACTCAAACCCAACTAACGCAGTGCCCGGTGCCGCAGATAATGTGGTCATCACATCAGGACGTACAGTAACAATGGATGTCAACAATGTAGGCATCACAAGTATTTTGGTCACGGGCACTTTAGATGTGCTGGCCACTACAGGTCACAATTTCACTGCCATCTCTGGTTCCGGTAGGATAAAAATAGCTGGAGTCGTAGACAATTTCCCCTCAGGTACAGCCACGAATTTTGCGGACCCTGCCGTGGGTGGAACAGTGGAAGTAAATGGAACAACCATTTCATTAAATGCCGCTCGTACATTTAACAACCTAGTCATCAACATGACGGGTTCGGCTGATGTGGTTACTTTAAAAAATGATTTTTCGGTAAATGGCGACCTTACGATTTCTAATGGGCTGTTTCAATTTGAAAATGCTACAGCACCAGTGAATCGTGTTTTCAGTGTGTATGGCAACGTTACGGTAAGCGCGACAGGGGGTATCCGTACAGCGTCTACAAACAATCGGCATGAGTTTAATTTGTTTGGCGATTTCACGAATAGTGGCACGGCCTATTTTACTAACCGGGTTGTTGCCAATACTGCAGCTGAAGCAACGGATGGAATAGTAGATGTTAATTTTTTAAGTGGGACACGCAATCAGCAGGCAGCCTGCAATGGAGTCACTCGTTTTTATAGACTTGAAATAAACAAAGGCTCCGATGATACCTACAAGGCAAGCATTTCAGCTTCGGCAGCAGGCAATTTTAATTTGTTTGGTTTTGCAAACCAAGATATTAATGCAGCTCAAGATGTCGTCAATGCGAATGCGTTAGGACTCATTTCTGGTACCGTAGAATTGGGTGCCAACGTCACTGTTTTATTAAACACAACCGGTAATTACGCAATCTATCAGCAAGCTCGGCTTTGGGTCAATGGAGCAACCGTATCTAAGACAGGCGGTGCTGCGATTGTTCCATATGGAACCGTACGTGTAAGCGCGGGAAGTTTAACAGTGGACGAAAATAGCGGACTGACGCTACGAGAAAGCGGAGTAATTCTTGTCGATGGAGGAACGGTAACAGTAAGAGCGATCAGAACATCTGTCACGGGCGCTAATGCTGTCGGTAGTTATATTCAATCGGGAGGTACCGTAGTATTGACAGGCGATGTTGTGAGTAATGATTATGCAGTATTTAGTCTGACGTATACCGGCAACGTTTTCAACATGAGTGGGGGTACACTTACCATCCAGAATAGAGCTAATTTAGGTACGGGTAACTTGCGAGGTGCCATTTTTATTAATTCAGATCCTGCGAACGTCAGCGTTACGGGTGGTACCGTCATTATGGAAGGGGATAATGGAATCAATTATAGAATCACCTCTCGCGCCTCCTTTTGGAATGTTATTCTTAGAGGCACAGGCGGAGTTAGAACCTTTGAATTACTAGGGACCACTTCTGGAGCAGGAGGAGGAGCAAATGAGCCAAGCGTGGCTATTCAACCTTTGGTAGCGCTAAACGACATTACCATTGAAAACAATGCAACTTTTGTTACCAACAATGCCGATGTCACAGGCGGAGGAAACTTTGAAATTCAAAACGGAGGTACATATACGCACGGCACAAACACAACTACAATCACTGGGCTTGGTGTCAGCTCTCTTACTTTTGGAAATACAGGGGCTACCCAAACTTTCAATAATCTCACTATCAATAAAACCAATACAACAGACGAAGCGGCCATTACCACAGGCAATGCCACAGCCTTGCGCGTAAACGGTATACTCACTGTGTCAAGGGGTATTTTTGACTATGCTACTTTCATTGCTTCCGCCAGAGGGACTGTGACTTTGGCGAGCGGGGTAACGGTTGGCAAGAGTACTAGTACAGGTAGATTATTGTTAGACGGAACAGTTGACCAAACGTTGAATTCTTCTTCTGCCTCTATACACAACATTGAATTGAATAACACAGACGCAACCCCTGTAATAACCTTAGCCACTGGTAATCTTACGGTGCTGCGAACGCTCACAATGACTGCCGGTATTTTTAATATCAATACCAGAAAGCTCACATTGAACGGAGTGGCAGCCAACATTGCCGGTTCTCCTTTTAGTGTAACTAAGATGATTCAAACTTCTGCTAATCCATCTGACGGAGGACTGGAGTTGTATGTTGATGCGAACGAAACCTTGACATACCCTCTAGGTGTCTCTGGTAAGTACACTCCGGTAACAGCAACTTTTACTTTGTTTAGTGATGATGGTCTTGTAAACATCAACCCAGTAAACGGGGTATTGCAAACCACCAATTTATCTGGGGGCGCAGATATCCTCAACTATTATTGGAAAGTGACTAAATCTAATTTTGCTAATCCCTCTTTTCCATTAGTATCCTATGTATTTACTTACATCGATGTCAGTGCAAACAATGACGTGGGTGGCACAGAGACGACTTATGTTCCCGGCAAGGTGTTGGATAATTCGCCATTTACAAGATCTTTTGAAAATGATGTAACTAAAGTAAGCGAAGCTGCAAACACAATAACCTTCAATGGGTCGGGTTCAGGCTTTGCTTTAGAACAGGCTAATTATACTGCAGGTGCCTCTACGAGATTTACTGGTCTACCAGAGGTATACTACACAAGAGACAATGCATTGCAAGCTCCTTGGAACACTAATGCAACTTGGACGCGAAGTGATTTAGTTGGATTTATTGCAGCGAGCCCTCACAGAAGGGATAATCCAGCCGCGCCCGATTTTCCCCAAGCGGGTGATATTGCAGTTATTGGATGGATACCCTGGGATGATTCAAATGTTGCCGAACGTGGATTACCCCATTCTGCCCGTGTAAATGACCCTCTAACAATTTCATGTGCGGAGATAATATTTACTCAAATGCTCGACAATGTTGGAAATCCTACGGCCAGAAGGACACGTGCAGGAAATACATTTCAGTTCAGGCCGCTGCTGACATTAAACACTGATGCTGCGTTGGGTACGATTAATGCAATTAGAGGAGAGGGTGCAATCAGAGCAAGAGGGGCCACAGCCGATATTGATAGTAGGGATCCCAATCTTGCTATTATTGATATTGGGGATTTTGCTGCACAAGATTCTTCGTATCTCATTTATGAAGCTTTTAATGATTTCTCAATCACGCGTATTCCTTCAGAAGTACCAGGCTTAATGCTTACTTCTGATGGTTTTGGTGCGAACAATAGAAATATTACTTTAGATAAACAGGTCACTGTCAGAAGTAATTTAGATGTGCTGGGTAGCGCTAATCTTCTACTTTCTACAGTGGCCAGCCGCGATCTTACAATTCAAGGAAATTTAAGACTAATTCCATCCAACAGTAGTGGCAATGTTGGCGGAGAGTTGCGTTTTGGCAATTCAGGAACTGCGCGACAAGTTACTATTTTAGGGAACTTGCAACTTGGACCTTTAACGGGGACGGCAAGTATTGGGGCAATTGTAAGGGTTGGAACCCCAGGGGCTACGCCTTTAATACACACCATAAATTTATATGGTAATTTTATTCAAAACACTTCTGGAAATAACACAGACGTAACGCCCAATGGAAATGGATTTAAAGGTGGTACAAGCGCAGCTGCTGACAGAATACAAGTGAATTTGTTGGGCAGCAACTCCATGACACTTACCAATACGGCAGGAGATGTGCCTCAGTTTTACTCCTTGACTGTTAACAAAGGTACGTCTATCGCAACCACAGCTTCTTTCAATTCTAACTTTACCATTAACGGCCCTACCAATGCAACCACTAAGTCGCTCGTATTGCAAAATGGGTTATTCATTGTAAATAATGCATCGGCTTCTGTTATTCTTTCATCTGGCGGAGGGAACTTCAATATCCCTAGTACAGCTGGACTTGAGGTAGGCGCGGGAACAGTTAGCATGGCTCTTGCTTCGAGCAATATCATATTAAGTGGATTACTTCGGGTAAGCGGTACGGGTACGGCCACGATCGATGTAGCTGGGTTCACAAACGATATTGAATATTCGAACTCTGGTCTGTCAAGGCTAGAAGTGTCTGGCTCAGGAACACTTACGGTAGGTGGACAAGTTAGACGCAGCCTGACAAACAGTACTGGTAGTTTGGTCTATACTCAATCTGGAGGTACAGTTGTGGTTGGTAACAGAACCGTAGCTAGTGCAACGCGTGGCGTTTTTGAAGTGCTCAATGCAGGAAGTCAATTCAATCATTCGGGTGGAACCTTCACGATTGTTCGCAGCAATGGTAGTGCAACTGTACCTTCCTTGTGGCTTGAACCTGCAAGCGCGACAATTACATCGGGTTCAACCATCGTTGTAGGTAGTAGTGTTGCCTTAACCAACTTTGGTATCCAATCCACTGCTGCACTTAATAACCTCACTATTTCCGGTACTACGCCCAGTGTTTCGAGTATCTACATCTCCCCTCTTACTGTAAATAATATTCTCACGGTATCGGCAAACAATACCTTTAATTCACAAAACCTTGACCTTACCATAGGCGGCAATTTTGTGGTGAACGGCACTTACACACCAGGTACTAACTTAACTACTTTTACTAATGCAGGTGCAGCGGATATCTCTGGTGCTACTCCAACTCTCTCATTCTACAATTTCACAAAAACAGGGGCAGGCACGCTATCACTTTTAAAAGACATTACCATCAACAGAGATTTAAAAGTCTCAACAGCCACGCTTGCTACAGCAAGTTTTGCCATCAATTTGAAAAGGCATGCTGAGATTGACGCCACGATTACAAGTACAAGTGGTTCGGGTTTGATATTCAACGGCACAGCTCAACAGCAGTTAACAAGATCGGTTTCGGGCACTGGCACATTGGGTATTCTTACTGTTAACAATTCTACAGGGGTTATAATACCTGATGGGAATGGCTATGACTTCGCCATCAATAACAATCTTAGATTGCAGTCCGGTGTATTTGATATAGGTGGTAGTCTTTTATCACTTAGCACTACGGCATCTATTACTCCTGTAGCCCCCTTCTCAGTAAACAACATGATTCAAACGAATAGTTCGTTTACAGACAAAGGAGTGAGGAAACAATTTACAACAGGAACGAGTCCTGCTTTTGTTTTTCCGGTCGGTCAACTCTATTATACTCCCATTACTTTAAGTGCTGGCTCAATTAATGGCAGTTCCCCAAGTATCACCGTTCGGCCTTCCAATAGAAGGCATCCATCTATTGTTAATGACAACGGTGTAGGCGAATTGCCAGACCCGGGTACCTTCAACGATTTGAACAATGTACTTCAGTATTATTGGATCGTGGGTGCTGCCAATATTTCTAGCTTTACCTCCACCATGACGATGCAGTATGTGCAGCCGTTGGTTGCGGTGGTAAGCCCCTATGCAGAAACAGATTACATCTCTGCCCGAATCTTGTCAGATCCTGTTACCAACCCAACGCTGTTGATCAATAAATTTAGTACGACTGATGTAAACGATGTGGCTAATACTGTTAACTTTAACTTTAGTGCAGTCACACAAGATGGGATAGCCGGTGATTACTTTGCCGGAATTCCGGTGGCCATTCCAGATAACTTACCGATCTATACGACTACTTCATCGGGTAATGTTGACGCAGCGATTTATACACCAATTGTATCTGGTGGTGGTGCTCCTACCGGTGCAAAAGTAATTGTTGCCACAGGACACACCGTTACCTTTAATGTCAACAATATGAATCTCTATCAAACGCAAATTAATGCGGGCGGTACTATCACTATTCCTTCCGGGTCTATTGGTCATAGTCTCGGAGACCTGAGTGGAACGGGAGATTTGCAAATTAATAGCAATACCACGAGTGCAGTATTGCCAGCTGCTATTTATGACACATTTTTATCTTGTGCAGGTGGAGGCTTAATCTTTGGAGGTACCGGAAATTATGAAGTATTGGGAGGAATCACCTCCATGCGAAACTTGACGCTAACCGGAGCAGGGGCAAAATCATTGGCAAACAATGATATTACGATCTGCAATAACCTCACGATAAATGACGGGTCATTTAGTAATTCAAACAACCAAACCATTACCGTACAAAATGATGTGTTGTTAAATGCCGGTACATTTAACACCCTTGCCGGTACGCTAAACATTACAAGAGACTTTACACAAACACTCGGCACGTTTGATGGCGGAACGAGCGGAGCAAAAACCATTGGCCGAAATCTGACAGTAAACGGTGGGACTTTCACACCCGGAACCGGTACTTCAAACATCATTCGAGTCAATGGAAATATGACTGTGGCTGGCGGAGCAACTACTACAACTGGTGCGGGTGGTGCAACAGGCCAACGATTCACTTTTGGTGGATCTTCAGCACAGCTTTTAACAGGTACTTTTACTAGCACACGTGCTTTCAACCGATTGGAAATTAACAACTCAACAGGCTTGACTGTTGCGGGCAATACCACTATCAACAGCGAAGTGCTGTTAACATCTGGGTTGATAACTCCTTCTTCTTCATCGGTAGTCATTCTGCTAGAGGCGAGTGCTATCTCTACGCCTTCGGCTGGTAGTGCTACCTCTTTTGTGAATGGTAAGTTGTATAAAGTTCTTGCCAATGGTCAAACCTTCACTTTTCCGATAGGCAAAGGAGTACGTTGGAGAAGTGGTTCAGTCAATAATGTATCACAGTCAGGTTCCGTTACGTGGGATATGGA
Source organism: Cyclobacteriaceae bacterium (assembly GCA_031400595.1). Taxonomy (GTDB): domain Bacteria; phylum Bacteroidota; class Bacteroidia; order Cytophagales; family Cyclobacteriaceae; genus ELB16-189. The sequence continues at coordinate 194,545 of JANNQG010000008.1, read as the reverse complement.
ATATTTTGCAGGTGCTGCCACTGGTGTGGTGGCATCAGCCCCTGCACCACGAAACAATCCAGTCAGTAATTTTACTTCTGCAGATCCGTTGATATTGCGAATGGCAACTGGTGAGTATTGGAGAGTTTCAGATGGCAGCGCAACAGCCAATGGTAGAACTGCCGTGGTAGGAATTAGTTGGGGTGTTCAGAGTGACGTGTCTGCCAATTTAGCCCAACGAGAAGCCATGAAAGTAATGAGTTGGAATGGAACGGATTGGACAAACAATGGAGGTACAAATTTTCAACCGGGTGGAGCGCATACTCAATCAAGGGGTACGTTTGAATCTACAGGAGCGCTTTCGTTTAGCGAAAACATTGTGACTCTAGGTTCTACAGAAGTGGCCAACCCGCTGCCTGTTACGTTGGTAAAATTTGAAGGCAGACTTGACGGATCTATTGCAAGCCTAAATTGGAAGACAGCCTCTGAAATAGATAATGATTACTTTGAAATACAGCGCTCTTCTGATGGTCTGGAGTTTATTAAAATTGGGAAGGTGGCTGGGAATGGCACGACCAATTTGGCTTCCGAGTATTTCTTTGAAGACAGAAGCTTGCTAAAGGGAAATAATTACTACCGACTAAAACAAATTGACTTCGATGGAAAGTCATCTTACAGTAGTGTTATTGTTTTGGACTACGATGGCTCCACTCCGTTGAATGTGTTTTTGTATCCTAACCCAACGAATGCTCAAAACATAAATCTGGAATTGATCAATCCATCAACGGAGTACTTGAATATTAGAATTTTGGATATGACAGGACGGATCTCATTACAAGCAACTATTAGCGCGGAAGACTTGGAATCGAACATTTCTTTGAAGGCAGAAGAGCTAAAAGCAGGGGTGTATGTAGTGGAGGTGATGCAGGGAACACAGCGTGTAACCAAACGACTGGTAATACATAATTAACTGGCAACGCCAATTTGTAGGAAAGGGCGAGCAGCATTGCTCGCCCTTTTTTTGCTCAATATCAATATCAATATCAATTACGTCAATCTAATTTACGTCAACTCTCGCCATCTCCCATCCAATAATACTTTTCTTCCGCATAGCATTCCATCTGTATTCTCCCAGAATTCCATCTTTGCGAATCACCCGATGGCATGGAATCAAATAGGCGATGTGGTTTGACCCAACCGCAGATCCAACCGCTTGCATGGCTTTTGGATTTTGTATTTTCTCTGCTATTCCTTGATAGGTGGTTACGCTTCCCAAGGGTAATCGCAAAAGAGCTTCCCATACTTTCACTTGAAAATTGGTACCCTTCACAAATACATGTAATTTTTTCGATGAAGATCTTTGGCCAAAAATAGAATCTATGAAACTGGCCGTTAGTTCTTGATCATGATGAAAAATGGAGTGACCCCAATGTTCTTTCATTTTTTCAAGTTCGTATTTAGGGTCTTCATCGGTTGTAATAAACGAAAGCCAGCAAACACCTCGTTCAGTAACTCCAATTAGGGCAAGTCCAAATAGCGTTTCGTGAAAGCCATACTCTATTCGTATGCCTGAACCACGCAATTTGTATTCCTGCGGTGTGACAGCCTCCAAGGTGGTAAACAAATCGTATACACGCGATTGACTCGAAAGCCCAGCGGCCTCTGCTGCATCTACCAGATTTTTGGTTTGCTGTAATTTCTCTTTTAAAAAATCCACGGTAAGGAATTGCAAGAATCGCTTCGGACTTATACCGGCCCACTCTGTAAATATTCGTTGAAAATGAAATGGGGAGAGGTGCACTTTCTCCGCCACCTCCTCCAACTCTGGCTGGCGTTGAAAGTTTTTCTCCAGGTATTGAATGGCCTGCTCTATTCGCAGGTAATTGATTTTGTCTTCGATCACCATCATAAAGATATTGTTTTTTGATGGATCAAAATTGGTGTCCCAGCCTCTTGGATTCAACCTGTTTCTTGCTGAATATTCAGGGATTAAACCCAAATCATGTATATTTGAAAACAGACAATTAACTTATATGAACCATAGAATAATCCTTTTTTCTGTATTTGTTTCATTGACCTTATTGGGTAACGCACAACAAAACATGGATACCGTCAAGATCAGGCCTGTGATGGTTACTGATAATATCTATATGTTGAAGGGTTCGGGCGGGAATATTGGAGTATTTGTTGGCAAGGACGGGACGTTAGTAATTGACAATCAGTTTGCGCCACTTTCAAATAAAATTAACGGGGCGATAAAAACAATTGATCCAGGAGAAATTCGCTTTTTGGTAAATACCCATTTGCATGGAGACCATTCTGGGGGAAATGAAAATTTTAAACGGATGGGCGCAACCATCGTAGCGCACGATCAGGTTCGTGAGCGCATGACCAAAGAGCAAGTCAACAAGGTATTTAACAGAACCACGCCTCCACGAGACCCAGATGCCTTGCCTGTCATCACCTTTGCTGACAAGATAAATTTTCATTTGAATGAGGAAGATATTGAACTTATTCATTTAGATAAGGGACACACAGATGGTGACGTGCTTGTTCATTTTAAAAAAGCGAATGTGTACCATACGGGTGATGCATTTGTTCGATACGGTTATCCGTTTATTGATGTTTCAAGCGGAGGTACGTTCTCTGGATTCCTATCATCATTAGATAAGATGTTGACACTGCTTGATGACAACTCAAAGATCATTCCTGGTCATGGCGAATTAGCAACCAAGGCTGATGTGAAAGCATTACGGGATAAGTTATATGACATTCGCGATCAAGTGCTGACCGCATTGAAGAAAGGGAAAAAAACAGAAGATATCCCTGCCCTGGGAATCACCGATAAATATGATGCTGAATTGGGAAAAGGCTTTTTAAAAGGCAAGGATTTTGTGATGCTTGCAGCGGAAGATCTAAAGTCATTATTGCCCGCTAAAAAGTAGCACTTATTTTCCAAAGTTTGTACAAAACTTTCATGCAATGCCCACAAGGCCGATAACCTAAATCGGTTGCCTCTTTTTGACTTCTAAAGAATACACGATTTACTTTTTTCATTCGTTTTCCCGAGCGACAGTCGAGCGAACCATAGATTTTAAGCTTCTTGTTTCCGGCAAAGATTATTTTTTTACTTTTTAGGAGCCTGACCAACCCACTCTTTGTTAGTTTTTCATGTGCAATCATATACAAATGAGAAAGATACGTTTCGTTCCATCGGATCAATGTCAAATCAATCATATGGCAAACATAGGACTGACCGTGAATCTGTAAAACCCGATTCTTGCTGTTTTAGTGATGCGGTCTTTTTAAAGGAAAATTATTTTCTAGTATTGTGGTATGGAGTCTTTTCACATTCCGGTTTTCGATGAATTCAGTTTTAAAAGATCGGTAGAGTTCCTTCAACGTTCTCCAAAAGAGCTTTTGCATTTTGTAGATGATCATCGCGTTTCAAAAGTGATTGAAATCGGATCAAAAAAAATTGTATTTGAACTAACCCAAAGGAAATCTAACCAGCTACAAGTAAAAGTAGTATGTGGCTTCCCACTGCAGCAACCTGAAAAGGCACAGCTTATTCAGTTTATCAAAGAGTGGTTTGATCTGGAGACTGACCTGAAACCATTTTACACCATTTTTAAGGACGATAAATTGCTGGGCCCGTTGATTGAAAAATATTTTGGCTATCGAATCATTGGACAACCTGATTTATTTGAGTCGTTGGTGTGGGCGGTGATAGGTCAGCAAATTAGTCTTCAATTTGCCTACACATTGAAACAACGATTTGTAGAACAATTTGGTGAAAAGCACATGGTTGATGATAAGGCCTACTATCTATTCCCAAACCCAAAAGCAGTTTCTGCACTTTCGGACGAACACCTTTTACCTCTTCAATTCTCTCGACAAAAAAGCAAGTACGTGGTGTTGATTGCTCAAGCTTTTTTGAGTGGATCGATCTCTAAAGAGAAATTAAGGGAAATGCCTTTTCACCAGGCCAAAGAGAAATTGATGAGTATCAAAGGAGTTGGAAACTGGACGGCTAACTATGCGCTAATGAAAACATTTAGATATCCGGAGGCCTTCCCGTTAGAAGACGCTGGCGTTCACAACGCTATCAAGAGTTTAAAAAAAATGAAAGCCAAGCCAACATTGGATCAAGTCAAAAGAATTTTTAAGAAATACAAGGGCTGGGAGGCGTACGCAACACTTTATTTATGGAAGAGCCTGTGATACCTAACCCATCCAGCTAGGCACTCTTTAGCTCAATACGAAAAGTGGTCCCTTGACCCTCGTCCGATGATTTAACAAATATTTTTCCCTCGTGATACATTTCTATAATTCTTTTAGCGAGAGCTAGACCCAACCCCCATCCTCTTTTCTTGGTAGTAAAGCCCGGCTTAAACACACTCTGGACTAATTTTTTAGGGATTCCTTTTCCGGTGTCGGAAATGTCAATCAATACTTTGCTTTCGCTACCTCTCAGTATTTTTATAGCGATGGTACCTGTATTCTCCATGGCATCGACCGCATTTTTGCAAAGGTTCTCCAACACCCACTCAAATAAAGGTGCATGAACGTTGGCCTGAATATTTTCTGACAACGTATATACTTCGATTTTTACCTTTGAAGAAAGTCTTGGCTGAAGGTAACTGACAACATTGTTTACCAGATGAAAAATGTTTTCTTTTTTTAGCACGGGTGTTGATCCGATACTTGAAAACCGCTCTGTCACTACCCTCAGCTTTCGAATATCTCTGTCCAATTCATCTACAAAGCTTTTGTTTTTTAGTTCGGGGTCGTCACGTAGCACTTCCACCCAAGCCATCAAAGAAGAGAGCGGAGTACCTATTTGATGAGCTGTCTCTTTGGCCAATCCAACCCATACTCGGTTTTGTTCAGATGTTTTTGAATAACTGAATGCGAGGTAGGCGATAAATCCAAAAATCGCCAGGATAGAAGTTTCGATGTATGGGAAGATTGTGAGTTCGGCCAGCAGGAAGGAATTTTTGTAATATACTTTTTGAGTTGCAAACACTTCCTGACTAATCGGATCTTTCAAACGTATATCTATAGGCGGATAGGCTTTCTTCATATCCTCCAGTTCCTGTTTCAATACGCGTTCCTGTTCTCCCTTGCTCCAAGATGAATCGATGTCGATGTTGCGATAGAAAGTGATGCTATTTTTTTCGTCCAACAGGATGGTGGGGATCGAGTTGTTTTTGTAAATGATCTCCTCCGTAATGAAAAGAATTTCATTTTCAGTATCATTGGCACTGTACTCGAGCGCTTTAGCAAAGAGCTGTACTTGATTTCTCTCGCGTTCTTTTAATTGATCAACAAGGATTTTAGTAAATAAAATTGTTCCGCCACTGATAATGACCGATACAGCCAGAATAATCCACTTCAGATTGGTGTTATCCTTGTAGAACTCCATGGAAGCCGGTGAGGAGGGATTGCCTGGCATAAATGAAATGGAAGGTAGCAAAAAAGCATCAACCAAAAGTATATGGTTGATGAATATTCTGCCTTAAGGCGTCAGTTAAAAAGGATTCTCTTAATTATCCTTTTAGGAGGAACCACTTTATCAATACTTTCCAGCTTACTTTTGTCCCGGTCATCAAGATGCCTACTCGATAAATACGGCCCGCAATCCAGGTGGTAAGTAAAAACCCCCCAACCAGCAGAACCATCGATAGGGCTAGTTCCCAATTAGGTACATCAAATGCAATTCTTCCTACCATTGCAACTGGAGAGGTAAAAGGGATTACAGAAAGCCAGAAACTAACAGGGCCATGAGGATCTCGCAAGATGAACATGAACAGCCCAAGATAACCAATCAACAAAGGAAGGGTAATGGGAAACTGAAATTGTTGAGACTCTTGCATTGACTCTACAGCAGACCCAACGGCTGCAAAGAGCGCCCCATAGAGCAGGTAACCACCGAGGAAATAGAAGACAAAAACAAAAGCAATTTTTCCAAATGGTATTTGACTTAGGTTAGCCAGTGTTTCATCAATTTTTGAGTTCTGCTGACTCATTGCTTCCTTTACATCCTCATCTGCCATTTGTTTTGTCACTTCCTCCATTGCTTGCTTCTGTGGCATTTTCAATCCAAAATAACCAAGAACACCTGTAGAAAGGACGGTTATCAGTATAATCCAAATGGTAAATTGAAGTAGCCCAACAGAGGCAATTCCAATAATTTTTCCGAGCATAAGTTGAAACGGCTTTACCGATGAAACGATCACTTCCACAATCTTAGAAGTCTTCTCATCAATCACACCTTGCATAATTTGAATGCCGTAAACTAACACAAACATGTAAATCAAAATGCCCAGGCCGAATCCCAAACCATAAAGAATGCCTGAATTACTAGACTTCTCTTCGCCCGTCTCCGACAAATTGATTTGCTTTAGATTAATGCTAACCTTCAACCCCTTCAGTGTCGCTTTGTCAATTTTATACTCTTCCAGTTTTAAGTCTCTAATACGATCTTGCAAGATCGACTCAAGTCCTCCTACTTTTTCAATACTTGGGTTTTCTTTGGTGTAGATCACCATGCCTTCCGGCTTATTCAAATCAAATGGAGGAATGTACAATAATGCAAAATCTTTTGTCTCATTGTATGCTTTCTTGGCTTGCTCGAGAGGCATTGATAGCGGCACAAAAGCGTACCGTTTACTGTTTTCAAAAGCAAATTTTCCGCTTTCATCTACCACTTGAACGGTATCCGCTTTGGCCGACTCTGCCTCCTTCTTCATGATATAAACCAATACACCAATGATGGCCGGGAAAATCAAAGGCACTAAAATAGTAGTGATGAGAAAGGATTTCTTTTGTACGCGGTTTAAGAATTCGCGCTGCATGATCAACCAGACTTTGTTCATATTTTCTCTTGGGTAAATATTGTGTATTGTACTATGTACAAGTTTCAAGCCGCACGCCACCAGCGTACAGCCTGATACAGGGCCGTTCTATACTTCTTGTAAATGCTTTCTCAGGGCTTCGTCCCCATCGGCCTTAACCAATCCAATGAAAATATCAGCCATAGTAGGCAGCTTTTCCTGAAAACTGTATAACTCGGTGATATCAATCAAATCGCGAATGACCTGATTGCCTTTGATTCCGTCTGCCGCTTTGATAGTCGTAGAAAATAAATCTTCTTCGATTTTTGTCTGCCCTTTGATCTCGTATTTTTCAGCCGGCAGCGTAAAATGATTTCCACGATGTTCGATCAAAAAAGTGTTAGAGCGATAACTTTCCTTCACTTGCTTTTTTGGGCCTTCCAGAATTTTCTTTGACTTATTGATCAGTGCAATATGATCACAAAGAGATTCAACCGTCTCCATGCGGTGCGTAGAAAAAATAATAGTACTTCCGTTGGCTTTTAACTCCAGAATCTTTTCAGTGATTAACTGCGCATTTACTGGATCAAAGCCAGAGAATGGCTCATCTAAAATAATCAATTTTGGCTCATGCAAAACGGTACTGATGAACTGCACTTTCTGCGCCATCCCTTTGCTAAGGTCTTCCACCTTCTTGTGCCACCAGTCTTTAATCTCAAATTTTTCGAGCCATACTTTTATGCGAGCCATTGCGTCATGCCGGCTGAGTCCCTTAAGCTGGGCCAAATACAATAATTGATCGCCCACTTTCATCTTCTTATATAAACCACGCTCCTCAGGTAAGTATCCAATAATTTCGATATGATTGGGTCGAAGTTTTTCACCGAATATCAATACTTCGCCACTATCAGCATTAATGATTTGATTAATGATTCTGATGAGTGTAGTCTTTCCTGCACCGTTCGGGCCAAGAAGTCCGAAAATGGTTTGTTCGGGTATAGTGATGCTTACATGATCTAGTGCCGTGTGTTCGGAGTAGATTTTGGTTACGTCTTTGGCGATGAGTGCGTTCACGTGTTTGGTTTTTGTATTAGTGTTAAAAATAGCAATAGAATTACAATACAACTAATGTAATAATTCAAAATATTAGATGAGGGGAAGTAAGGTCAAGAGATTGCCAGGAATGCGCGAATTTCCGCGAATGATTTACCTACAGTATTAGGTTGATTTCTCTTCGAATCGACCAGGGTTTGAACAGAGATTAAACTACTTGGCGTCTTTAAAGATGATTTTTCCCATTGAAACATCCAGATCAAAATTCAATGCGTTTTTGGAATTCTTCGAATAGCTTGCGTTGGCAAATTTGTTGGTCCCCACTTTTTTAAGGCTCCTAGATAGATTTAGACTGCAAAGCCAGGAGTCATTTATTTTAACGACTACAGGCACTTCGTCATTGGGTAACTGAATAGTAAGGTTGCCCGCGCCAACACTGCCAATAATGTGATTACTGGTTGTGGGTTTGTCAGAAAAATCAAGGTACATGTTTCCAAATCCAACGTTGGCCACCACCACTTTAGATTTTGCAAGATTAATATGTTGCGCATTCACCGTTCCCATATCCACTTTAATGAAAAAGGTATCCATTGTTACCTTGTTTTCAATTCCTGTACCATAGGTGATGTTTACGTCTGCGCTACCCGTATTTATTTTTAGTTTTTCTACCGAAAGTCCAGAGAGGTCAATATTTGCATTCCCCAAGCCATAGTCTAGGTTAAGTGAATAAGGAGTGCTTTCAGTGAGATATACTTTCCAAAATTTTTCAGAAGGCCTGTCGTCACTTCCAAAGACCTGATAAGATATCTTTTTGCCAACGCCCCGGTGGCTTTCTTGTTCCAGCGCCAATTTGATCATGCTGGTTGTGCCCTTTATCTCATTACTGAATGAATGAGAATATTGTTCTAAATCCTGATTGCTATATATATTAAGAAAATCGGTGCTTTGACTTGGCCGAATAAAACAGTTACCGGTTTTGGCTTTCAGTGATAGATTTATCTTGTTGCAAAGCTGGTCTTTCTCGACTGAAAATTGCTTCTTAATTTGACCGAAACTGACCAAATGTGTGCCAACACTTACCCAAATTAAAACCGTTTTTAACACGCTTCGTTTTAAGTTTTATGCAACTGAAATTTTAAAACATCGACAAACGGGGATTTTTAGTCAAAAAAATAACCCGTAATAGCTGTTATACGGGTTATTCATCAAATGGTTATAGTAATTGTTATCCAAAATACTCCTTCATGCGCTCAAAGAAACCCTTTTCGTTGGCATCTGGGCTGGGTTGAAAATTAGCTGAGCTGCGAAGACTTTCCAGTTTGGCTTTTTCCTCGCTGCTCACTTTTTTCGGAGTCCAAACATTGATGTAAATAAGCTGATCACCAGTACCATAACCGTTAATGTCTTTCAGCCCTTTTCCGCGCAAGCGCAGGATCTTCCCGCTCTGTGTTCCCGGCTCTATCTTAATCCGGACTTTGCCTCCGATAGAGGGCACTTCCACGGACGTACCGAGGGTTGCATCAATGAAGCTTATGTGTAAATCGTATACTAAGTTAGTGCCATCTCGCTTCAGTTCCTTATCCTCTGTTTCCTCGATCAAAATCAACAAATCCCCTGGTACTCCTCCACCGGGTGCTTCATTGCCTTTTCCCGACATGGAGAGCTGCATTCCATCACTGACCCCGGCTGGAATCTTTACTGTGAGAAGATCTTCTTTCGAAACTAAACCTGAGCTGTCGACACCCGGAGGGCGTTTGTCAAGGGTTTGGCCAGCGCCATTACAAGTTGGGCATGTACTTGACGATACCATTTGCCCAAGCATCGTGTTTACTACCTTTCTTACCTGGCCTGTGCCTTGGCAAGTACTACAATTTTTGAAAGTTACTCCCTCAGCGTGAATGAGCCGATTAACTTTTATTTTTTTCTCCACGCCATTGGCAATTTCTTCCAACGTCATTTTTAGTTTGATGCGTAGGTTTGATCCTTTGCGTTGGCGTGATCTTCCGCCTCCTCCAAAAAAGCTATCAAAAGGGCTTCCTCCACTTCCCCCTCCGCCAAAAATATCCCCAAATTGGCTGAAGATATCTTCCATGTTCATTTCATGCGAACTATAGCCGCCACCGCCACCGCCCGGCCTGTTATGGCCAAACCGATCGTATTGGGCTCGCTTGGTTTCGTCACTTAGCACTTCATAGGCTTCGGCTGCTTCCTTAAATTTTTCTTCAGCTGCTTTGTCTCCCTGGTTTTTGTCAGGGTGAAATTGAATAGCCGTTTTGCGGTAAGCCTTTTTTATTTCTTCCGCAGAAGCGCTTTTGCTTACACCCAATATTTCGTAAAAATCTCTCTTTGCCATTTGTCGAGGAGTGAGTTAAAAAAAGGAAGTCAGAATATCGTATTTAGAAGTCAGAATTTTAACTCCCAACAACAACTTTTGCGAAGCGGATCACTTTATCGTTTAACAAATATCCTTTCTCCACCACGTCCATCACTTTGCCTTTTAGTTTTTCACTGGGTGCTGGTATTTGCGTAATGGCTTCGTGCAAGTCAGGGTTGAAGTCTGTTTCTTTTCCAAATTCCATCGCCTTCACACTATACTGTTCCAATATTTTTTTGAATTTATTTTGAATCAGGAAAAAGCCTTCTGCTTCTTTGTCATTTTTATCCTGGAACGATTTTTCTGCACGTTCAAAATCATCTGTAACCGAAAGCATCGACTTAAGCAGTTGCTCGTTGGCCAATTGAATCATCTCCAACTTCTCTTTGGCAGATCTCCGTCTAAAATTATCAAACTCGGCATACAGGCGCACGTATTTTTCTTTGGCCTCTGCCAATTCGTCTTGTAGTTTTTTCAGTGGATCGGGCAGCGCTTCTTTCTTCTCAGGCTCGGTTTGCTCGGGGCTTTGGCCGATTGGCGTTTCAGTTGCCAAATCATCGTGCTTTGGCAATTCTGGCTCCATATGTACAGTATTTTCCATTTTTATCGATTAAATAAGGCGCAAAGAGACAAGAATTTTGCCAATTGAGCAATTGTGACAAATAGGCACTAGAAATTAGGACTTGGGCATTGGGGCTTATGCGGCCTGGCCACTCGAGGCGATGTGGCCAACGGACTATCCGTTACAAGTCCGTCCGCGCACGATCCCATCTCACTTCGGGCTTTCCACTACTATCCCTGGCCGAAGCCAGTGCGTAGCTCATCAATAATTCTTGGTTTAACCCACAGAAATAAGTGTGTATATAAGTTACATTTGAATGGGCATCGGAACAATTGATAATAAGGATTGATAAGGTTAGTCAATCCTAGTTGCTTGTAACTTCTTTATGATAATTTCCCCAACATCATACCTAAGAACACCGCCAAAAATTTTGACACCAAAGCAAGTCTTGTTGTTCAATGGAATTCGGTACGACTATTACAATGGATACGATAAAATTTTAAAGATTAAAACTCTGCTATGAAAAAAGCCAACTTAATCGACAACGAAAAGGACTACAGACTTGCCCTCCAGCGCATTGATGAATTGATAGCTCTCGATCCAAAAGAAGGCACTGAGGCATTTAAAGAATTGGATTTCATTTCAACATTGGTTGAATCGTATGAGAATGTTCACTATCCAATTATTTCATAGTACTATGTGCAGTACTATGCTTCTATGTGCCTATGTGGTTCAATTCGCTCCCGCTAATGCAAGCTCTTCCAAATCAAATCCTTCAACTCTGAAATGCCTTGACTGGCGAGAGCAGAAATAAAAACAGAAGGGATTTTCTTGGGCAATTCTTTTTGAATGGCCTGTTTCAACTCTTCATCCAACAAATCGGATTTGGTGATGGCAAGTAGTCGCTTTTTATCCAATAGTTCAGGATTGTACTTTTTCAATTCGTTCAATAAAATTTCAAATTCCTGTTTGATGTCCTTCGCATCAGCAGGCACCATGAACAACAACAAAGAGTTTCGTTCAATGTGTTTTAAGAAACGAATACCTAGTCCCTTTCCTTCTGCGGCACCTTCAATGATCCCCGGAATATCGGCCATTACAAAAGATAGACCATCACGATAGGCAACCACACCCAAGTTAGGCGTGAGTGTAGTAAAAGCATAGTCAGCAATCTTTGGTTTAGCGGCAGACACTACTGACAGCAGTGTGGATTTACCTGCGTTAGGAAACCCGACTAAGCCTACATCGGCCAGCAAGCGCAATTCCAGAATGATCCACTCATCTTGGCCAGGCTCGCCTGTCTGTGCATGCTGGGGTGCTTGGTTGGTAGGCGTTGCAAAATGTGAGTTACCCTTACCTCCCCGCCCTCCCGGTGAAAGAATTATTTCTTGTCCGTGTTCTGTGATTTCACAAACCAATTCACCTGTTTCAAATCGTTTGGCCGTGGTACCAAGGGGTACATCTAAAATTTGATCTTTTCCGAATGCGCCCGTCATGTTTTGTCCTTGCCCTGCCTGTCCATTCTCAGCAAAAACATGTTTGCGATATTTCAAGTGAAGCAACGTCCACATTTGCGAGTTGCCGCGGAGAATGACGTGGCCACCGCGACCGCCATCTCCACCATCAGGGCCACCTTTATCAATAAACTTTTCTTGGTGAAAATGCCTACTGCCTGCGCCTCCATGGCCAGACCGTGAATTAAATTTGACGTAATCGATGAAGTTAACTGAGGACATAATTGGTTGCCAGTTGCTAGTTACCGGTAACTGGAAACCGGAAACAATTGAGCCTAATTTTTGTCTAACACTTTACAAATGTCCTCAAAAATAGTCTCCACCTCACCGATCCCATGTACCGTATTCAGTCTACCCTGTTTTTGATAGAAAGGAAGTACGTGAACGGTCTTGGTAAAATATTCGGTGATGCGTTTATTTAATTTTTCTTCTTCATCATCCACGCGGTTTTCAGTCGTTCTGCGCTTTGCAATGCGTGTGCGAACTTCCTCTTCTGTGACGTCCAAAGCCACAATAAAATGAATGGCTGAATTATTGTCTTTCATAAATTGATCCAGCGCCTCGGCTTGTGGCACCGTGCGAGGGAAACCATCAAACAGAAAACCTTTTGCTTGTGGGTTTTTGTCCAGCTCTTCCTTTAACATCGCTATTGTGATCTCATCCGGAACTAAAGCGCCACTATTCATTATTTCTTTTACCTTCTTGCCCAGTGCTGTATCATTTTTCGTATGCCATCTGAACAAATCCCCAGTTGATATGTGTACAAATCCATATTTTTTGATAAGCTTTTCGCTCTGTGTTCCTTTGCCGGCTCCGGGCGGGCCAAAGAGTACTAAGTTTTTCATCCTTGCTAAGGTTTGGTTTAAGAAAAGACAGGCAAGATAGCGATGATTCTCTAATTCAACAATTTTACATATGGAGAGAAGTCGCGGTAACTAGGAAATTGAACGATAGAGATCTTTCAAATTTCTCCCCAAACCATCATAGTCCATGCCATAGCCAAGCACAAACTCATCTTCCAACTCAAACCCTACATATTTTATGTCTACTTTTTTTTCTCTAGCCGGCTGTTTGCGTAAGAGGGCAACGGTCTCTACCGACTTAGCGCCCAGTTCACGTAAATCGTGCATGATTTTTTCAATGGTAAGCCCGGTGTCAATAATATCTTCGACAATAAGTATATCTTGATTGAAGAGACTCTCTTCATGGCCAATCAGTGTTTTAAGTTGTCCCGTGCTGTTGGTACCTGAGTAGGAAGAGATTTTTACAAAAGAGACCCTACAAGGAACGGTCAATTCTTTCATCAGATCGGAAGCAAACATAAAAGAGCCATTTAAGATGGGCAACAGTACAGGTATCTTATTGGTGTAATCGTTGTTTAACCTTGCAGCTAGTTCACTAACCTTATTGGTAATCAATGTTGAATCGATAAACTTTTCAAACTGTAAATCTCTAATCTGCATTGGTTGGCCTTAGAAAAGTTGCAAAGATAGGTGGTGTTATCCGAAGGAAGAATTTTTTCTACCACTTCAAGTAAAATGTTATTCCTTCACCCGATTGAATCGCAGCGCTTTCAATATCCACGAGGGCAGTGACTTGCGAGGTTCTCGCGTTTTTAAATTCAAATACCAGCCAAATTTTTTTAGAATGGGTAAGCGATGAGTTTCAATAAATTCAATCAGCGTTCCATCAGGGTCTTCTATATAACTAAAATGACCCGCTGCCTCGCCCATGCCGAAACTAGCTGAGCTATCGGTGGTAAATGCACTTCCGTAAAGCGCGCACTTTTCTTTCAAAGCTTTCATTCCGTGGACATCAAAACACAAGTGAATAAAACCCAGATCTCCCCAAAAGCGTTGTTCATAAATTTTTTTCGGTTTTCTATTAACCGCTTGAAAGAGTTCAATTTCGCTTTCGCCCAGCAACTTTGAAAAGGCCCCGTTCCTTTTTTCAGAATGCCGCAACAGAATTCTTCTGATTTTATTTTCCCCTCCAGGAAGAGTTGATAAATCATCAAAAAAATCGTCACGGTCATACACCACGTGATCGTAACCAAGAATTTCTTGGTAGAATTTTTTTGAACGATCGATATCACTAACACCGATGATGCAACCCACTGAACCGCCTGCATGAAATCGATTGCTTGAAAACCAATCTTTACTTACTACGATTTCAAAAATATTGCCGAAGGGATCTTGAAAGAAAAAATGCTCCTTACCTTCTGGTGTTTTTGAAACATCACCAATAGGCTTCACGCCTTTTTCTTTCAAAAATCGAAAGGAGGCCCTCACATTATCTGACTTGATTTTAGTACAAAAAATTCCCAAGTCGCCAGCTAGAATAGAAGTGTTTGATTGTGGCCTTCTATTCTTGAATTGCCAAATTTCAAGACCTGCACCTCCTTTCAAATTTAAACTGAGAATGGCGTGTCGCTTTTCTGCCTGGCCGCCAGTATAATGTTTCATTAAGCTTGCCTCCGCTACATCTTCAAAAATCAGAATATCCATGCCCAGATGTTGCCGGTACCATTTAAAGGCTTCATTAGCGTCCGCAACACCAATCCCTATTTGTTGAATGCCAGAAATAATGGGTAACATGTTAGTTTTTTAACAGATTGGTGAGAATCTTTTTAGCTCTTTCCGTGCTAATACGTATCATCCAGTGCAAATAAATTTTTTCGCTCTCGCCATTTTCCGCGAGTAAAGTCAGGAAACAACACACTGGCGCCATGTTGTTTAATCGATGTTTCAGACAAAGGTGTAATCGCACTCCAGGTTACCGCGTCATACACATCTTGTGGGGGTGGTGTTTTTCTTTTTACCGCCTCGATAAAAGCATTTAATACAAACCAATCCATTCCACCGTGTCCCGCTCCAGTAGCATCATTTCCATATTTTTTCCATAATGGGTGATCATACTGATCCAACCATTTTTGAGCATCGTCCCAGCGATGTGGTTTTTCGCTTTTGCCTTCAATATAGATTGACTTGTTCACATCCATCCAAATGCCACTCGTGCCCTGCACCCGAAAGCCGATAGAGTAGGGGCGCGGCAAGTTCGTGTCATGCTGCAACAAAATAGTTTCTTTGTTGGTAGTTTCAATCATCGTAGTAACGACATCTCCCAATTTGAAATTTACTTTTGCGTTGGGATGATTCTGGCCACTCACTTTTATGATGTGCTCATGCAGGCCTCGTGCTTTTGTTGCGTAGGAGACCAATTGCGTAAATCTATTTCCACGATTGATATTCATCATCATGGCAATCGGCCCTATGCCATGGGTTGGATAAAGATCTCCGTTGCGATCTACAGAATGTTGGGTTCGCCATTGTGCTTCTGAAAATCCTTTTTCACCAAACTCTGCACCACCTCCATAAGGTTTCTTTCCGTCATTGAACTTTACCTCACGCAAGTCATGCTGATAGCCTCCTTGTAAATGAATCAGCTCTCCAAAAATGTTTTGGCGAACCATATTCATAACGGCCATTACATCCCGCCTGTAGCAGACATTTTCTAGCATCATCAGATGCATGCCCGTTTTTTCAGAAGAGTCAACCAGTTGCCAGCATTCTTCCACCGTCATCCCGGTGATTACTTCACAGCCCACTTGCTTTTTGGCATTCATCGCATCTAGGCACATTACCGTATGCCATTCCCAAGGAGTTGCAATGATAACCGCATCAATGTCCTTGTTGTCCAATAGTTTTTTGTAGCCCTGTGGGCCTTCTAAAATAATTTGGGGTTTGCGCTTGCCCGATTTTGCTATCAATGGAAGACATAGATCGACCATTCGTTGTTGGATATCACAAATCGCAACTACTTCTACATCAGGTCGCGCTAAAGCCAGTTCCAAATGACCTTGTCCCCGAAGACCGACACCAATAATTCCTATACGCACTTTTTGGTCATCGGATTTTGAAAAAGCTTGGTTTGCCGCTAGAGTTGCACCTAGGGTTGCGGTAGCTGTTGTCTTTATAAAATCGCGCCTTGTGGTTATCATAGCTCCTTCATTAATAGTTGGTATAAACTGATCATACTTCTAATATCTGCTTTGTGAACCTTTTCATGGGGAGTGTGAGGATTTAACTCAGGTGCGCCCACAAAGCACCAATCGAAAAGGTTAGGATTTCTTTGCAGCTCACCCCCGTCACTAGAGCCCATGCCTTCTACTTCAAGTTGATAATCAATTTTATTTTTTTTAGCGATCGCAATAATCTTATCCACAAAACTTCTGCGTGGTATGTGTTTATCACGCAATGAAATGGCAACTCCTTTGCCGTGTTCGACACCTTCTGTAATCCACGTGATGTCGGAAATTAACGCTTGTCTCACTTTCCATTTTCGAAAGATGTAATCAGCAAGGTATCCCACTGAGCCACCGCCATGTTCTTCCCAACAGCTAAAGACGATGATACCATCTTTCAACGTTGACGCCACCTGCAAGGCACTATAAATGCCAAGACGATTGTCGAGATAGGCGGTTTCAATGTAATCTTTCGTTTCGCGAAAATCAATTTTATAGGTCAGACAGGTGCCGCGGTCGATGGGTCTGCCAAATTTGTAGAACGCGTGATCTTCCTTATCAAACTCTAATTCGCATTCGATGGGACCGAGACTGTCGTGTCCAACGAGTTTTGCTCCCATGTCAGCATCCGGACTACCAATGCTTAGCAGCTGATTGAAGTATCGAACGGTAAAGCCAATACTATCCATGTGGGCAAAAACGGCTGTTCTGGGTTTTCCAAATTTTAAGATAATACAATCTTGAAATTCCTCACCGGCTACAATAGTTGGCTTCGTCTTCCAGTTTTTCTTTTCTTTTTTGATCCATTGCAATAAGAAATCGCGCAATGGCTTTTCGTGCCCGGACGGAGCCTGAACTTCGCAAAGATGCTTTAGCAGACTCCAATCTTGGGTGATGCTTTTTGGGGACGTGACTTTCATTTTATTTGCAACATTATCCACAACTTTATCTTAAATTTTCGACAGATAAAAGTGAAATTATGGATGTATTTGTTTTAAGCGAACAAAATTCAGTTGCCAATCATTTTTTGGCAGAGTTGCGTAATGTGAATCAGCAAAGCGATCGGCTTCGGTTTCGGACGAACATGATTCGATTAGGAGAAATCATGGCGTATGAGATCTCAAAAAAGATGTCGTACCAGTCGGCCAATGTACAAACGCCACTAAAGGCCACACAGATGCAGCTTTTAAAGGAGAAGCCCATTTTGCTAACGGTACTGCGTGCCGGGTTGCCCTATTTTCAAGGTTTTTTAAACTATTTTGATACCTCTGACTCCGGCTTTATTGGTGCTTATCGAAAAGAAGGCAAAGAAGAAATTTCGATCGTATTAGAGTACATGGCAATGCCTTCCCTTGAAAATAGGCAAGTCATTTTGATTGATCCGATGTTGGCAACCGGATTTTCTTTTATTCGATCGATTAATGAACTGTCAAAGTATGGTCACCCTTCACATGTTTTTATTGCCGCATTAGTGGCAGCGCCCGAGGGAATTCAGAGAATAACAGATACGCTAAAAGTACCTTTCTCACTTTTTACTGTCGCGGTTGATGAAAAGCTAAACGCTGAGTCTTACATTGTACCCGGTTTGGGTGATGCGGGTGATTTGAGTTTTGGGAAAAAGAAATGATCGGATAGTAAAATGCTTGAGGAGATATTAAAGGCAATTCCAGTTGTGTTGGCGAGTTGCTTGAAATTTGTTTTAGGGCCAATACAGGGCTATGCACTAAAACTACATCCGCTTACTACAGCCTTATCTACGATTTTGGGGATGATGATCAGCGTAGTAGCCTTTACCTATTTTGGAGATTGGCTGAAGAGACGTTTTTTCCGTGGCTATTTCGAGCCGCCAGCGAATCCATCTACTCTGAGAAGAAAATTCTTAGTCTTGATGCGAAAATATGGACTGGGTGGGATTGCCTTTTTTACACCGCTAATATTAACACCCATCGGGGGCACCCTTTTAGCACTCAGTACTAATAAGCCGCGTGAGAAGATTCTACTTTACATGTTGATTAGTTCTATTTTCTGGTCAGCTTTATTCACTTTTGCTGTGTATTCTTTTGGCAATGCGGTGTTGCCCAATTTTATTAAGTGATGGTAAGCAGAAAGTAGACGCCTGACAGTTCTAAGCAGTCTGACGCCTGCTTTTTCAAGTTTCGATTAATCGCAGCTATGGTTGAAAGTTACTTTTTTGTCACTCAGTGCAGTGTTGAGAATGTTCAAACTTTTGTAAAGATCAATTCATTTGCCCGACAACTTTAATATCCTAATTTTGTGAGCTAACCCTACTATTTTATGAGCGTACTCGTTAATAAGAACTCCCGCGTAATTGTTCAAGGATTTACCGGCTCAGAAGGTTCTTTTCATGCAGGTCAAATGATTGAGTATGGTACCAACGTTGTAGGTGGGGTTACTCCCGGAAAAGGAGGCCAAGTACATTTGGGTAGGCCAGTTTTTAATACGGTGAAAGAAGCTGTCGAGAAGACTGGGGCTGATGTTTCTATCATCTTCGTTCCACCCGCATTTGCTGCAGATTCGATTATGGAAGCAGCTGAAGGGGGAATCAAGGTAATTGTGGCCATCACAGAAGGTATTCCGGTGAAAGACATGATGATTGCCAAGCAGTATGTAAAAGATAAAAAAGTGACGCTGATTGGACCTAATTGCCCTGGGGTAATTACGCCCGGAGAAGCGAAAGTGGGTATTATGCCCGGTTTCGTATTCAAGAAAGGAAGAATCGGGATTGTGTCGAAGTCAGGAACATTAACCTACGAAGCGGCCGATCAAATTGTGAAGGCTGGTTTAGGGATTAGTACGGCTATTGGTATTGGTGGAGACCCGATTATTGGCACTCCAACAAAGGACGCGGTTGAGTTATTAATGAATGATCCGGAGACTGACGCGATTGTCATGATTGGCGAGATCGGAGGTAGCTATGAGCCGGTTGCTGCACGGTGGATCAAAGAAAACGGAAATAAAAAGCCGGTAGTGGGCTTCATCGCTGGTCAAACAGCACCTCCAGGTCGCAGAATGGGACATGCCGGAGCAATCATCGGTGGCGCAGACGATACAGCCGAAGCTAAAATGAAGATCATGCGTGAGTGTGGTATACACGTAGTGGAGTC
The DNA here is from genome assembly GCA_031400595.1 of Cyclobacteriaceae bacterium. Lineage (GTDB taxonomy): Bacteria > Bacteroidota > Bacteroidia > Cytophagales > Cyclobacteriaceae > ELB16-189. The sequence goes on along the minus strand of JANNQG010000008.1, from coordinate 175,075 downwards.
TCCTGCCCTTATCGGTGACACAATGCTAAAGGCGTTGGGCAAATAGTCTTCAAACGCTAAAAGGCAGTTTTGAACTCCCTTTCCAAATAGCTATTTAAGCCACTTAGGCTATTAAATGTGCCAAGGCGCTCGGCAATTTCATCCATGTTGTCGTTTTTGTAAATCACCTCCACAAAGAGATCTTTGATCATATACAAAAATACTTTTCGTTCATTGCGCATTCTCGACCCAATCATTACACCATGCTCGCGCACATAGGTTAACTTTTTAGACTCCGACAGGTGCTTAAAGAAGAGTTTGAAAAACATAAATAGAGAATTAATTTTTCCGTTTATACGGCAAAGAAAGTGGGTGTGACTGGATCTGAAAAATGGAGAGTTTCTTCAGCGGCTTAGTTCTATGCTTGATTAATAACGTGGGTATTTATTAATGGCTCAGACGCTGACAATCTTACTTGGCTCCAAAAGCAGTCAAGATGCTGAATTGCAGCAGAAAGCGGGTTCTGCGATTCATTTTGTTTTATTTGTCTGGAAATATTGCGAGCATGCATAAATTGACTACTGCGTCAATTCATGCGCCTTGTCACAATAGCTCATTCGCCAAATTGGCCAGTTCTGAACGTTCCCCTTTCTCGAGCGTAATATGGGCGTACAACTCGTGGTCTTTCAATCTATCAATGATATACGATAGCCCATTACTTTGTGAATCAAGATATGGAGTATCAATCTGGTGGATGTCGCCCGTAAAGATGATTTTCGTGTTTTCACCCGCTCTGGTAATAATTGTTTTCACTTCATGAGGAGTCAGGTTTTGAGCCTCGTCTACAATGAAAATAATGTTGGAGAGACTTCTACCTCGGATATATGCCAATGGCGTTATTACCAGCTTTTCATTTTGCACCATCTCTGTAATCTTGGCGTATTCTTTATCGCTTTCACTGTATTGATTTTGAATAAACTTTAAATTATCCCACAACGGCTCCATGTAGGGATTCAACTTTGATTTGATATCACCTGGTAGATAACCAATATCTTTGTTGCTAAGTGGTACGATTGGTCGGGCGAGGTAGATTTGCTTGTATTCTCTTTTTTGCTCGAGTGCCGCAGCCAACGCGATCAGCGTTTTTCCAGTTCCAGCCACACCTTGTATTGACACCAACTTGATCTCAGGTTTTAGAACAGCATGAATAGCAAATGCTTGTTCTGCGTTACGCGGTTTTACACCATATGCAGTTCTCTTTTCCACTTGTTCGACCATGCCATTGGCCGAATTATAAAATGCGAGCACTGATTTTTTTCCATTGCGCAAAATATAGTAATGGTTTTTCAGTGGCTTTTGTTTCCCCAACACCTCATCGGGTGGGCAGTACCCTTTTTCGTAAATAAGATCAATCGTTTCGGAGGTAGCATTGTCCACGGTAGTGCGACCTGTGTGGAGCGAACTGATATTTTGAATTTTACCGGTGGTGTAATCCTCTGCTGTCAACCCCAATGCTTTTGCCTTTAGGCGGAGGTTAATGTCTTTAGAAACTAGAATTACTTTGCGCCCCTTTTCTTCTTTTTGCAATACTAAAGCAGCATTTAATATTCTATGATCAGGCTTGTCTTCATTAAATACTTTGTTGGCGTCTAGCGAACCAGTGCCGCCTGTATCCATCACCACTTTAAAGTTTCCTTTTCCCTTTCCATTGATAGGATTCCATTGATGCAACATTTGGTCTTTCGCCAACTTATCAATAAGGCGGATAAACTCTCTGGCTTCAAAATTTTTGGTGTCATTCCCCTTTTTAAAGTTATCCAGTTCTTCTAGAACGGTTATGGGAATACCAATATCATGTTCATCGAAGTTGAGGATGCTGTTGTGTTCAAAAATGATGACCGAAGTATCGAGAACGAAAATCTTTTTTTCCTTGTCTTTCTTTAGTTTACTCATGGGCAGGGGAGAACAGGCTTAGGTTTAAATGGAAAATAAAACACTCCTTCGCTGAAGCTACGGTGGGTAAATAAAAATCGCGGAGATACGTTTCTCACAATGGTTTTTAATAGGCCTTGCAAGTTTACCTGCCGGTGAGGTAGGTATGAGACGTTTCTTCGCGACATAAGTTCGATGGGATAAACTAAGCAAAGCGAAGGGAGAAAAGCAAAGGTTTAGGTTGATCTTTTTGTTACCAATGAAATATTCACACGCGTGAATACAGATCGCCCTTTTCAGTAGCTTCTATTTTGAGCACGTTGGCCAAAACCAAAAGGATCAATTTGCGCGAAGCCTTGAATCGATTCAGCCCTGTTAGCTCGCGAAACTGAGGTAATGTAATCGCTTTGTGATCAGCCAAGTACTCCATCAATTGGTGTTCATGTTCGCTATACACGAACTTGATATCTTTTTTCTTTTTTTGCCTTCGCACAATTTCCTCCATTTCTGCGCTAGCCTTGATGCTCATGTCTCTCACGCGAACATAGGTTTCTTGTAATCCATCATGAGTGACAAGAAAATGAGGACGTCTATCACTTTCTGCAATATCAAGTCGAATAATGAAACGATGGTCGGGAATGGCTACTAGCGAGACGTGGTAAGGAATGGGGGGCCTGCAGTTTGCCAATAAAGCGGAGACACCCATCCATTCTTCTTCAGGATACTTTAATCCCGAAATACTGCCGTCATCATCTATCCCAATAAGAATAGTTCCTCCGTACGTATTCGCGAAAGCAATCATCTCCCGAACAATTTTTTCGGGATGGGTTGCTTTTTTTTTGAATTCCAGATGGAGCCCTTCGCCTTGTGCGATTAGTAATCGAAGTTCGAATAGCTGTGATTCGTCAATACTTACTTCCTCCCATCGCCTCATCGTCATCTGGTTCATCGTCACCAGGTTTAGGTAAACTAAACATACTGCTGAGCAGGTCTTTAAATTGGTGGCCTGCCACTAAATTGTGCTTACTAATCAGGCTGTACTCAGCCAAGCCGTGCAGAGCAAATTCCATCAAAAATAATTTCATTGGCAAATCTTGGCCTTTGTGAAACTCATTGACCAGATCAGCTAACCCGGGTACGGCCTTTAACGATTTTTCGAACTCGGCATTGGGCATGTCGTGAAGCAGATCAATCGTATTCCCGTCACCAAACCAATTGGTGATTTTTTTATAAGGACTCTTTTCCTTCTGCTTTCGGAATTTATCCGGATCTGGGAAGTAATTAAGAAATTGTGACCGAATCGCCTTGCCCACTAAATTTTGAGCAACAATACCGGGCCCCTCTTGTTGACCTTCATACACTAATTCTACCTTGCCGGTAATAGATGGAACTACGCCAACAAAGTCTGAGATTCGAATATTGGTATTTTTCTCCTGATTAATGAACGCTCTTCGCTCGGCCGCGGCAACTAAACTTTCATATGCCGAGATGGTGAGCCGTGCAGAAACGCCACTTTTTGCATCTACAAATTCACTTTTGCGCGCCTCAATAGCAATTTGTTCCACTAGATCTTTGGTGATCTCTACGCCTGACACAATCCTACTCTGCTCTTCGCTGATGTTAGCCTCCTGTTGAGTAATCTTCTTACCGATTTCGAGTGTTTTAGGATAGTGAGTAATGATTTGACTATCAATTCGATCTTTCAAAGGGGTAACAATACTTCCGCGGTTGGTGTAATCTTCCGGGTTAGCAGTAAACACAAATTGAATAGCCAGTGGCAAGCGAAGCTTAAAGCCGCGGATCTGAATGTCGCCCTCTTGCAATATGTTAAAGAGCGCCACCTGAATACGAGCTTGTAAATCCGGCAATTCATTAATTACAAAAATGCAGCGGTGCGAGCGAGGTATCAATCCAAAGTGGATTACACGCTCGTCAGAGTAAGGAAGCTTCAAGGAGGCTGCCTTAATCGGGTCTACGTCACCAATCAAATCTGCGATTGAAACATCAGGCGTTGCCAACTTTTCGGTATATCGCTCATCGCGATGTAGCCAAGTGATTGGAGTTTGTTCACCCAGCTCCTCTATTTTGTCTTTTCCGAATCGGGAAATCGGGTGCAACGGATCATCGTTCAGCTCGGAACCTTCAATCACTGGCACGTACTCGTCCAACAGATTTACCATCAGCCGCGCCAAACGTGTTTTCGCTTGCCCGCGAAGGCCTAGCAAATTCACATCGTGCCCCGCCAAAATTGCTCGTTCCAAATCAGGAATTACAGTCTCTTCGTATCCCCAGATGCCTTCAAAGACATTTTCTTTATTTTTCAGTTTTACTATCAAATTGGCACGTAGTTCGTCTTTGATCGTTTTGAACTTATACCCAGCTGATTTTAATTGAGCGAGTGTTTTAATGTCTTTGTGGTCTTTCATTATTATTGGTTGGTCGTTTTTTTGATGTTAGTTGATCGTAATTGGCTATCGAGCAATCAAAACGATCAACGATACTATAAATTCTTAGTGCGGTTCTTTTTAAAATCCTCGAACACCAGGTTGCCTAAACCTTGCAAGCTGCTATAATAGGCGTTGCCATTATTGGCTTTGGTGAATTCACGAACAAAGGCTTTGAGGTAGGGATCGGTGGCGATCATAAATGTGGTGACGGGTACTTTTATTTTTCGGAGCTGCGAAGCTAGACTTAGCGTTTGATTTAGTATTTTCTGATCTAGGCCGAAACTGTTTTTGTAGTACTTGATCCCCTGTTTGATGCAAGTAGGCTTGCCATCGGTGATCATAAAAATCTGTTTGTTCGCGTTTTTCTTTCTTCTCAGAATATCCATGGCCAGTTCTAAGCCAGCTACCGTGTTGGTGTGGTAAGGGCCCACTTGTAAGTACGGCAGATCTTTAATTTCGATTTGCCACGCGTCATCTCCAAATACCAAGATGTCTAACGTGTCTTTAGGGTATTTTTTCTTGATCAGCTCTGCGAGGGCCATGGCCACTTTTTTAGCAGGTGTGATCCGGTCTTCGCCATACAAGATCATGGAGTGAGAAATGTCTATCATCAGCACCGTAGAAGTCTGTGTTTTGAATTCGCTTTCCAATACCTCCAGATCACCTTCAGTCATCCTGAAATCGTCTAAACCGTGATTAATTTGGGCATTTCGCAATGAGTCTGTCATAGAAATTTGTTCTACTGAATCGCCAAATTCATAATCCCTCCTGTCAGTCGTAGCTTCGTCACCTCGACCACTATGGTGTGTTTTATGATCCCCGCCTTTTGACTTTTTCAATTTGCCAAAAATCTCTTCCAAAGCGGACTGCCGCAGGTTTTGTTCGCCCTTGGCTTTCAGTTTGAATTCGCCATCCGGGCCGGCATCTGAGATGTACCCATTCTTTTTCAAATCCTCAATAAAATCACCGATGCCGTATTGGTCGTTCGAAAGGCCATATTGCTTATCAACTTCGGTCAGCCACTGAAGCGCTTCGCCCACGTTGCCGGCCGTAATCAACACCAACTGCATGAAAACTTTTAACAAACGCTCAAAGTCGCTTTTTTCGCTATCAGGGGGCGGGATGTATTTTGAGAAACGATGGCCGAGCATGAAGTGAGTTGACGATTTAAGAGGTACGATTTACGAATTGCAATTTTTAATTTTTTCTCCTTGATTTTTCTAATCTTGAACCTTGAGTTTTGACTTTTGAACCTTAAACTTTGAATCCTGAATTACATCGGTTCGCTGGCTAATTAACCAAATAATTGTCTATTCTGTTTCCATCTTGCTAAACTTTGTTTCGCATATGCCGCTTATCCGGAAAAATAGTTGGTTTATGGAACTTGTGTAAGGATTTTTCCGTTACTGACAATATTTTAACTCGGAGATCGTCTACATTTGTGAACGCTTTAATCAAATTCAAAATGAAAAAATCAACTTTATTAATGGTCGTGGCAGTAGCCCTGTTTGTTTCAGCTTGCAGTTCATACACATGCCCTACATATTCAAAGGCACCTCAAACGAAAGAGGTGAAGCCTTCCAGAATCTAAATTCTTTCTTTTTTGAAGAATTTATCTAGCCGCTTGATGTGGCTTTTTTTGTGTAAGGACCTACTTATCTTTAAAATTATGCTGGCCTGTTTAGATTCTAACTCAGGATGTGATAGCAGTTTCCATAACTAATGCAATTTGTTCACTCAAATTTTATCAACCGCAAAAAAAGCGTCAACAAGAATCGTTAAACCGTCTCTTTCAGCGCTGATTTTTCAAGGATCTTTTGGTAGTAGTTTTCGTAGAGAGGTAGAATATTCGAAATATCAAACTCCTTGGCACGTTTTAGCGCATTCGCCTTAAAGGTGGGCAGGTTGTTTTTGTCTAAAATGTGCAGCGCATTTCGGGTCATATCCTCTACGTCTCCTACATTGCTCATGAAACCGGTAATGCCTTGAACATTCAGTTCTGGTAATCCTCCTGTATTAGACGATATAACCGGTACCTCACAGGCCATTGCTTCTAAGGCTGCCAGACCGAAGCTTTCTTTTTCTGAAGGCATTAAAAATAAATCCGCTACAGATAAAACCTCTTCGACAGCCTCTTGTTTGCCCAAAAAGCGCACATCGTGGGCTATGCCTAAATCATGCGCTTGTTTTTCAGCTTTTGCTCGCTCGGGACCATCGCCAATCATCAATAACTTGGCGGGAATCTCTTTTTGAATATTGTAAAAGATATCGACCACGTCTTTGATGCGTTTTACTTTTCTGAAATTAGAAGTGTGTACGATCAGCGCTTCTCCGTTTGGACAGATGGCTTTTTTAAAGTGATCTTTCTTTTGCTTTTTGAATTTTTCCAGATCGATAAAATTGGGAATCACTTCTATGTCGCGGGTGATTCTAAAAAACTCGTATGTTTCTTTTTTTAAATCTTCGGATACGGACGTCACGCCATCAGACTGATTAATGCTGAAGGTAACCACCGGCTCGTACGAAGGATCTTTGCCGACTAGGGTGATGTCAGTGCCGTGCAGTGTAGTCACCACCGGAATGTAAATGCCCTCTGTTTTCAAAATCTGCTTGGCCATGTAGGCAGCAGAGGCATGTGGAATGGCATAATGAACGTGAAGTAAGTCCAGTTTTTCATTTTTCACTACGCTCACCATTTTGCTCGCCAGGGCGAGTTCATAAGGGGCATATTCAAAAAGTGGGTAGGAGCGAAAGTCTACCTCGTGGTAAAAAAGATTTTCGTTGAGAAAATCCAGTCGGCTGGGTTGGCTATAGGTGATAAAGTGTATTTCGTGGCCTTCCTTGGCCAAGGCTTTTCCTAACTCAGTGGCCACCACACCACTACCGCCAAATGTAGGGTAACATACAATGCCTATTTTCATCTGTTAAATATAAACAAACTCTTTAACCTGATCCGAGGGGTAAAAGTTTCGATATCTAGCCATTGCTTTTGCCACTTTGCGGGCAAAGTGCGAGGGGTTTTGACGGTTTCAGTTAGACGTCATATCGAGCATCAAGCGAGTTGGGATTTGGGCATAGGGGCGAAGCAATCTTCTCTCGTAAAACTCAGACTTCGAAAAGGAGATCACTTCGCGCCATTTCGCTTTCCACCACAGGTACTCGCGATGACTGTTTTGTTACACGACATTGCGAGCACCGAGCGCGGGTTAGTGCAGATGGGTGAAGCAATCTTATCTGGTGAAACTCGGACTTCGAAAGGGAGATTGCTTCACTCCATAGCGCATGCCACTGCAGGTGTTCGCAATGACGTTTTATATGCTAGCAAAACTATCGTTGAGTTGCCGAATAACTAAACAATGACTGATAGATCACATCGTGAATTCGCGGACGGATGTTCGCGTTGAGAATCTTATTGTTGCTCATATCCGGGTAAACTCGGTTAGACAAAAACACATAGACCAAATCAAATTCAGGATCCACCCAAATACATGTGCCGGTAAACCCGGTATGGCCAAAGGTTTTTGATGAGGCATAAATGGAAGTGGGGCCAGCCGGATCGCTCGCCACGGGTTTATCCCAGCCCAAGCCCCTACGACTGTCAGCATATTGTTTGGTAGTGAATAGGTCAAAGGTTTCGGGTCTAAAAAACTGCTGCCCACCATACTTACCCTTTCGCAGCCACATTTGACCTAGCTTGGCCAAATCATTGGCTGTGCCAAAAAGTCCCGCGTGACCAGCGATACCACCGTGCATAGCAGCACCTTGGTCGTGCACGTAACCCACTAACAATCGCTTTCTAAACAGTTGATCATTTTCGGTTGGGGCGATTCGCGAAGCCGGAAATTCCTGCCTTGGCAGATAACCCATTGTGTAGGCGCCAAGTGGGCCATAGAAATTTTGTTCTAAAAATTCATGCATAGGCTGATTCAGTATTTTTTCAGCTAAATGCTGTAACATGTAAAATCCCATATCGCTATACCGGTAGTCATAGATTGTTCGTGGTATTTTTTCCCGCACTTTCGCATCGACAATCCATCGCCACAATGAATCTTTCATGGTCTTGTTAGCAAAAAGACTGTCGGCCACTGGAAACGGATAGTCAGTACTTAGTCGTGTTTGGTAAAACGCCTTGAACAAAGTAGAATCTTTCACAGTGCCTGCCCAGAATGGCAGAAAAGGCCACAGCCCAGCTTGATGTGTAAGAATATCTTTGATCGTAAAATCCTTCTTGTTTGATTCCTTTAGCTCTGGCAGATACACCGATATTTTTTTATTGATATCAATGAGTCTTCGTTCATGCATGAACATGACAGCCTGTAATGTAGCAGAAACTTTGGTGACAGAGGCAAGGTCATAAATTGTTTCATCGTTAACTGGTTGCGTTTTGTCGTAAGTAAAAAACCCAGCACTTTCTTCATATACGATTTTACCGTTGCGCGCAATCAACACCTGGCAGCCCGGAGTTGCGCCCGCATCGATTGCTTCATGCATAATGTTTTTGATCTTTTCCAATACGCGGCTGTCCATGCCAACTTCTTCCGGCAAAGCAAAAGCTAATCGGTCGAGCGTATCAGTAAGGACACCTTGATTGATTCTTAAAATTTCGCTCACCGTGATCGGCAATTTGCCCTTAGCAGGGAGACCACCAAAAATAATTTCAGCAACTGCTTGCTGGGTCAGATCATCGTCTGTATAACCCGCTATCACCGTGCCTTCTGATTGAATAAACTTCAGGTCTTCCGGGTCGCCAAAACTGCAAACGATCACTTGGTGGTTCGATGACAAACGCTGAATGATAGAAGCAACCTGTAGGGTGATTCCCTTCGCGAGAGGATACACGCTCACTACGACAATGGATGTGTGCCTTACTTTTTGGCCAAGGCCAACTGTGTCTTTCAAACTAAGCACCGCATGTTTAGCAAAATCAGCATATTTTGTCAGGTGATGATTAAATTCATTGTTCTCATCTTTTCCAATGCTAACGGATGAGAATGTAGCATTTTCCAACAAAGAAATGGGGATCAAAGCCTTGTCGTTTTTTAGTAAAGTGATCGATGCTGCCACAAAATGGCGCTGCATTATTTTCGCCTGGGGTGAATTCAATTTCAACAGAAGATTGTCTTCTTCTAGCATGTGGAGCGTGTGAAGGCCCGCGTCATGTTTTGCTCCCAATATTTTTTTAACGGACTGGTTAAGTTGGAGCTGTAATCCTTTATCCTTTCTGATGGCGGTCGCGATCCGCTTAATGCTGCGACCCAAATCTGCTGGTTCGATAAGGACATCATGCCCGACTTCAAAGGCTAAGCGTTCAGCCACACCGGCTCTTTTTTTCCGAGAGACCTTCCTGAAGTAGGGCATCTCGACCATAGTCAAGCCCTCATACGCCAGTTTTTTTTGAATTACGTCAGCCACAAATAGATCGGAAACTGAAGCTAACAGGGCTTTCTTTTTCCCTGGCAAAACAAAATCCAAATTGGATGTTACAATCCCATCCACCCCACTTTGCAGCAGCTTTTGATAGGGGTAGAAACCAACGGTATCAAGGTTATTTGCGTCTAGTAATACCGAACTATCTTGGATTGCCAGATGTCGGTCTTTTTTTGAGTTCCCTAAATGGCTGGCGCTAACGAGTACTCCCGCCTTTTGCAATCCAGTCATTAGCGCAATTAATTTACCGGTGGCTTGGTATTTGTTGTCACTCGTGTAACGGAGCGTGCCGGGGTACATGTCATCAGCAACATGAATGTCTGCGTTAAGAGACAGATTCATGTGTAAGCCAAGTAAGTTCATCTGACGTCCTATTTCCAAACCAAGCCCAAAAACTTGATCCTCATTTTGAATTGCTCCCAGTTGCATAGGGGGAGCAAAGCGAATAGTGCTATCTAGACAAGATGCAACACCCTCTTCCGCATGGATGGCGGTCAGTAGAGGAACACTTGCCTGCGATTGAAATTTTTTCACTAGCCTAACGTGACGAATCGGGCTTCCTTTGGTTATAAGGAGGCTGCCCGGTTTATATTTTTTGAGTTGAGCAGAGAGCAGGCTTATTTCTTCTTTGCTGGAGCTGGAAGAAACCGGAATCATAAAAAGTTGCCCAATTTTTTCAGCGGTAGTCAGTCTTTGAAACACGCTGTCCACCCATTGTTGTTTACTCGCTTGCGCGGATAATTCGGGGGAGGCTAGCAGGAGGAAGAATGAAAGGATACAAATCGTGAGTTTGACGGGGAAAACTCTTTTCTGTTTTCTGAAACGATCGCTCCCATGCGCTGGTTCAACGATGGTTGATGGGAAAACTTTTTTCACTGTTTGGCCGTTTGGATTTTGTAGCTTTGCCGTTGCGAAGCTACTCGTCATTTCGTTTAAATGAAAAGACAATGAAGATAATCTCACTTTTTACCAAAGCACCCACCCATCAGCGGTTTACTTATCGCCCTCGGTATTACGATCCATCCAAGGATGAAATGCTCGAACGTGAAAATCGAATCAGAAAGGAAATTGAGAGGGAACGAGGCGTCAGTCAGCCAGATGCGGATTACCGCTCACGGATAGCTGGTTCATTTCAGGCAGCACGCAAGAGATCTAAGCCCTCCGCTCAAACGGGTGAGGTAGTCATGCGCTTAGGTGTATTGCTGTTTATGACTTTACTAATTGTGGCATTTTTACAATGGGGTAAATCGGCTCTTTACATTGGGTTGGCCTTTGTGCCCGTCTATCTGTATTTGAAATTTAAAGGAATGAAGAAGCAAGACAAATGAATATAAATAGGTCGACACGCTTCATGCCTCTAAAAACGAACAGTTTGTTGGCGATTCGAAGTATTGTGGCATATTTTTTTTTTGAGAAGCTAGGCAGCCCGCGTCTCGCAGCTTGCAGCTTACACCTTTATTCTAGTCGATAGTCCATGCCCGATATTATTCGCCTACTCCCAGATTCTATTGCCAATCAAATTGCGGCAGGTGAGGTGGTTCAACGGCCGGCCTCAGCGGTGAAGGAATTGATTGAGAACGCCATCGATGCGGGTGCCACAGAGATAAAATTGATTGTCAAGGAAGCCGGTAAAGTGCTGATTCAAGTGATCGACAACGGGAGTGGCATGAGCGAAACAGATGCCCGTATGAGTTTGGAGCGTCATGCTACTTCTAAAATTCGCAAAGCTGAAGATTTATTTACACTCCGCACGATGGGCTTTCGTGGTGAAGCGCTAGCATCTATTGCAGCTGTCTCGCAATTCGAAATGAAGACGCGACTCGCACAAAATGACTTGGGCACTTTGGTGGTGGTGGAGGGATCGGAGGTAAAAAAGCAAGAAGCGGTGGCATGTGAGAAGGGGACTAGTATTAGTATCAAGAATCTATTTTTTAATATTCCAGCGAGAAGAAATTTTCTAAAGTCCAGTGCTGTCGAGATGCGCAATATTACCGATGAGTTTCATCGATTGGCTTTGGCTAATCCTGAGATTGCCTTCTCGCTGGTTCAGGGAGATGAAATCGTCTATGAGCTGCAACCTGGCAAGCTCAGCCAACGCATTGTGGCATTGTTCGGAAAAAATTATCAGCAGCAACTCGCGCCCGCCAGCGAAGAAACAGCACTTTTAAAAATAGTAGGATATGTAGGAAGGCCGGAATCAGCCAGAAAAACCAGAGGCGAACAATTCATTTTTGTGAATCAACGATTCGTCCGTAATAACTATCTAGGCCACGCCATAACAAGTGCTTATGAGGGTCTGCTTCCCGAAGGAAGTTTCCCCTTTTACGTTTTGTTTATTGACATTGACCCTAAGCATATTGATGTAAATGTGCACCCCACAAAAACGGAAATCAAGTTTGATGACGAACGTGCCGTATATGGGGTGCTCTGGTCAGCTGTCAAACAAGCATTGGGCGTGCACCATTTGGCTCCAGCCCTTGACTTTCAGGCGGATGTAAATTTGACTAGCAAATTGAGCAGTCAATCGTTTACCAAAGAGCAATATTTTGATGAACAGTTTGCCACCTCTCTCAACCGATCGAATCTTCAAAATTGGGAGAAAGTATTTGAAGAGGGAACAAACTCAAGACTTTTTGACAAAGTAGAACCTCGACCTACCATGGAACTCCGTTTTGAGAGTTCCATGAATAAGCCGATACCACCTAGTTCTCCAGAACCTGAAACTGGTACATTTCAGTTGCACCAGAAGTATATCATTCGCTCAGTGCGGCAGGGGTTACTAATTATAGATCAACAAGCTGCCCATGAGCGGGTATTGTTTGAAAAATTCACCAATCACATTAAGGGAACTCCCGGTGCAAGTCAGCAAACCTTGTTCCCACAAACCATCACATTTGGTGCGGCCGATTTTGCCTTGCTCATGGAGATGGAGAAGGAAATTCTGGCGCTAGGCTTTCGGTTCGAAATTTTTGGAAAAAATGCGCTCTTGGTAACGGGTACCCCCGCGGATGCGCCTGGTGGTGAAATAGAATTATTGGAGGGTTTGTTGGAGCAGTTTAAGAAAAACCAACGAGAGCTTCAGTTACCAATCAATGAAAACCTTGCCATGGCATTTGCCAAGCGTACGTCTATCAAAGCAGGTCAAAAACTAACGATGGAAGAGATGAATGGATTAGTTGAACGGATTTTTGCCTGCCAGAATCCAAATTATTCTCCTGAAGGGAAGCCAACATTTTTTACTTTTGACTCGTCTAAGATAGAAAGTCATTTTAATCGTTAAGTCCTCATCATGTTCAACGTTACGCCTCTCGTTCGCACACTCATTATCATCAATGTCGCTGTTTTTCTTTTGCAAAACTTATTCGCGAACCTTGGCGTCACGGAATTAATGTCGTTGTGGGACATTCACTCGGGATATTTCAAACCCTATCAGTTTTTTACTTATATGTTTGCCCATGGCAGTTTCACTCATATTTTGTTTAATATGATCGCGTTTGCTTCGTTTGCTCCTATCCTGGAGGGATACTGGGGAGACAAGAAGTTCTTAACCTTTTATATAGCCACGGGTATCGGGGCTGGCGTGATCTATGCGGGTTTCAATTATCTTTTTCCGGGCAATGGAGGATATATGCTGGGAGCATCAGGCGCTATTTATGGCATACTGATGGCTTTTGGCATGTTATTCCCCAATATGGAACTGATGTTGTTATTTCCCCCCATTCCCATTAAAGCAAAATACATGGTTTTTTTAATGGGATTTATCACCTATGCGCTAGATAGGTCAGGCACAGTAGCTCATTTGGCTCATTTCGGTGGTGCGTTTATTGCTTTTTTGTTGATCAGCTACTGGAGAACGCAGGGTAAGTAAAAACGCTGTAACTTTGTTTGATTAAGTTCTGTTACTCAGGATACCAATTTCTTTTGTTGTGTTAGAAGAATTTAAAAATGCTTTTCAAAGGCCCAACAATGCTCATGCGCAGTTGATCATTATCAACGTAGTGGTGTTCATTGTGCTAGGGGTTATCCGAGTGATTTCGGAAATAGGCGGGTTCCCATCTTTTTTTGAGGCGATACATACTCAATTTCAAATTCCTGCTCGATTTACAGAATTTATAAGCCGCCCTTGGACATTGCTCACCTACTCATTCGCTCATGATTTAACGGGGATTTTACACATTCTTTTCAATATGCTGACGCTGTATTGGTTTGGGAAGTTGTTTGTAGAATATCTTGGAGGCGCCAAACTAATTGCACTCTATGTTTTAGGTGCCATCGGAGGAGCAGTTTTCTATCTGTTATCCTATAATCTAGTACCCTATTTTGTCAACCAGTCTATTTCGCGGGCTATAGTCATGGTTGGTGCTTCAGCCAGTATCAATGCGATTGTTGTAGGTGCAGCTGTGTTGCTCCCTGATTACACATTTTTTCTCCTATTTTTTGGTGCGGTTAGGATCAAATACATTGCTGCTGTGATTGTATTTCTTTCCTTTTTGGGAACGATTGGATCAAATGCGGGTGGTAATATCGCCCACTTAGGAGGCGCTTTGATGGGGTTCATTTACATAAAACAATTGCAGGTGGGAGTGGATTGGGGAGGTTGGATTACGGCTACTGTCGATTGGATAAAATCGTTGTTCGAAACGCGACCAAAAGTGAAAGTAACATATCGCAAAGAAGAGCCGAAAGCAAAGAAACCGTCTCCATCGGTGAGCAAAGCGTCCCAAGAAGAAATAGATTCAATTTTGGACAAAATTTCGGACCGCGGCTACGAGAGCCTTTCCAAAGAAGAGAAAGAAAAACTTTTCAACGCCAGTAAAAAATAATAATGACTTTTCTTTAGGCAATAGCCTTAGCAATCGCGAAAGCTGCCGCTGCTGCTGCCGCTCCAATCAATGTTACTCTCATGGCGCCTTTCAACAATGGCTGCCCTGTTAGTTTGCTCTTCACAAGACCAAATACAACCAGGCATATTAATGTGATAATGCTTGAGTAGATCAAACCTTCCTGGGCACTGGCAGTAAAAAAATAGGCGCTTAGTGGTATCATGCCACCCACGATGTAGCTGATGGCAATAACAAACGCACTTTGGTGAGCCCTGTTTTTGTCGGGGCGTTCTAAGCCTAGTTCAAATCGCATCATAAAATCCACCCATTGCTTCGGCTTCTTGGCCATTTCTCGGGCTATCTTTTCCTGTAATTCTTCGCTGATGCCGTATTGGGCAAAAATTTCTTTCGTCTCCGCTATTTCAACTTCGTGCTTGTGTACAATCTCATCGTATTCTCTTCGCTCCTCCGATTCGTAGTGTTCAATTTCTGTGCGCCCCGCCAGGTAGCCCCCAAGTCCCATTGCAATTGATCCAGCCGCAATTTCAGCTAACCCCGCGGTGATAACAATGTCTGTTGAGCTGACAGCACCACTTAGCCCTGCCGCAAGCGCGAAGGGAACCGTTAGTCCATCGCTCATGCCAATGACAAAATCTCTTACCTTTTCCGAGCTCTCAAAATGTTCTTCCATGCAATCAAACTTTTGGGAAAGTTACAAAAAAGAAAACCCTTGATTGGCTCAAGGGTTTTCTTGTTCCTTCTGAAGTTATTCTAATCAACGGTGATCGTGTAGGTTCTCCTAAATGTGGTGATAGTTATCGTTTTATCGCACGTTCCATCGCCATAGTCAACAGTTCGCTTGCGGTCACCGTAGCCGCCCACTTTTGTGGTTTCAACTACACCTTGTACCCTCGCAAAATTGCCCAGTTTGGCACAAGCAAAATCTACGATAATGGGGCTTGTTATTTCATGTGTAAATGCGCGCCCGGTGGACGAAACACCCGTCAGCGTTCCGGTGATTTTAAATTTGTTGTTTGTAGGATCGTTGTCTCCTCTGCCTCCAATCCATTCCCGAGTGCGTGACCCATTCATGGTTACAGACTTGCCGTTAGGGAACGTGATTTTGAGATTGGTCACCTTGCGAGTGGATTGCAAGTAGCCTGCCGGGTTGATGGAGATATCCCTTACCTCCACTGTTCCTTCCACACTCTTGTTATTGACTTTGTAGTTCTCAAACGTAATGATGCGATTAGACAAGCTGTCACCAAGCGTAGTGGAGTAAGCAATCAATATTTTACCGCTGCGTGTTCGGCCATAAGCGCCTATACATCCGGCTCCGAAATCGATGGTCAGAATTTTAGCAGTCTTGTCGTTTGTAACTACAGCGCAGGCGGGAAGAGATTTTTCAGTTCTTCCACTCTTGTTCTCAAATTCGGCCGTGTAAGAAATTTGTGAGGCATCATCTGCTTCGTTATCGCCCACAGATGCGTTTTCTATTACCGACTCTTCATCCGAGAAATCTTCGGATCTGTCTTTGCAGCTTGCCATGCTTGCGGCAATGAAAGCAGCTGCAAACGCTGCATTTTTCCAGGTTATTGTGTTCCAAATTGTTTTCATAGGTCTTTGATTTAATTGCCCCTTTGATGTGAAAGTTACCGGATGGTTTAATGTTGGTACAAATTATTTTCTAACGGTTGCATTTTCATAAAAGGAGAATAGCGAGTTTAAAATGAGGGCCGAGTTTGCGGAGTATGTGATTTCCTTGTTCTTTGCGTTGAAAATAGCCAACAGCTCATAAAATCGGTCTTCGGAGATGGTAAATCGATTTAATACTTCAGCTTTCACATCCGGGTCATTGACCACATCCAGGTAGATTTTTACTTTTTCATTGTCGGCCATTATTCTAACAAGCTTCCTTTTTTCTTTTTCAAGTTTTGTGAAGTAGGCGAAATTAACGCCCACGCCACCACTCGAGCCGGCTTTGAGTGGTTTTGTGGTCGTGAGGGTGGGCGACTTCACATACCGTTGGTTGATGCGAAAACCCAGATCTTTAATGATTACTTCTCGCAGTAATATACTTTCTTCCCTCATTCGTACGAACATCGTCTCGTCCTCAAGATAGACTGGTAGAACAGCCCTGGCATACCCTACCGAAGAAAAGATAAGTGTGTCTGTTTCTGTCACAATCAGTGCAAAAATTCCACTTGCGTTGGTTGATGTACCCCTGTTGGTATTTTTTACTTTCACATTTACGCCAGCTAAATTGGTGAGTGAGGTGGAGTCTACAACGATGCCTTTGATCATCTTTTGACCGATGGATGCAGTGCCGATGCAACACAAGAAAAATATAACAATGGATTCACGAAACAGCATTCTATAGCGCAGTGTAGACTTGATTAAGGATGCTAAATGGCGCGAAAAGGTTTCATGGTTATCCCTTGTTCGCTAACTGCCCACAGGCTGCATCTATGTCTTTTCCACGACTCTTGCGAATTCGGCAGGTTATTCCATTTCTTTCAAGCAAGTCCATATACATCGTTAGCACTTGATCTGAGGCTTGCTTAAATTCCCCATCATCAATTGGGTTGTATTCAATCAAGTTCACTTTGGAGGGCACCAGCTTACAGAATTTCAGCAACGCGTGGGCGTGTTCTTCCGTGTCATTAATTCCCTTCCACACCACATATTCGTAGGTTACTTTGCTTTTTGTTTTTTGGTACCAGTATTTTAATGATTCGCCAAGCTCGGTCAGCGAATTAGAATCGTTGATCGGCATTATTGAGGAACGGGTTTTATCAATGGCAGCGTGTAATGACACGGCCAGGTTGAACTTCACTCCGTCATCGGCCATTTTCATAATCATTTTTGCAATTCCCACGGTAGAGACCGTTATTCTTTTAGTGGCCATGCCCAACCCTTTTTGGTTGGTGATTTTTGAAATAGCTTCTGTCACATTCGCGTAATTGAGAAGGGGCTCACCCATTCCCATAAAAACAATATTAGTCAACGGTCTCCCATAAAATAGCTCGGCTTGTTCTTTGATCGCGGCTACTTGATCATAAATTTCATCAGCGCTTAGATTGCGTTGCCTTTTTAAGCGAGCAGTGGCGCAAAATTTACATGCGAGACTACATCCTACTTGTGATGATACGCAGGCCGTGATCCGTTTTTCCGTGGGTATTAAAACGGACTCCACAACAAGGCCATCGTGAAGAGTAACTGCATTTTTAATCGTGCCGTCTTCACTACGCTGCATTTTATCAACCTTGATGTGGTTGATGACAAAGTGGTCGGTTAAAAGCCCCCTGGTTTCTAACGAGATGTTGGTCATTTGCTCAAACGTTTTGGCTGATTTGATCCAAAGCCAGTCATAGACCTGTTGGGCGCGAAAAGCTTTGTCGCCTTGCGAAATAAAAAACTCTTTTAACTCGTCAAGTTTTAGTTTTCGAATGTCACGTTTTTCAAGAGGAGTAGTCATGAATAATAATTAGTTTACCCGCGAGAGAATCTTCACTTCACAATCCTTCATGGCGTTGTAAATCTTCAAGGTAGTTTCGGTCAATTCGTCAATAACAAACCGCTGTGTAATGATTCCCGACTTGTTATCTAGGAACCTCAATTCGCTTCCCTTGACGTTGTAACGAAAAGAGTTCATGCCCGTGCCTTTTTTGTTGCCCTGTGAAAAGATACCCTCTTCACCCGTTCCCTTTTTGTCGAACCGGATTAACTTCGCGACAGCATTTTTTGAGCTACCCATCGACTGTTCAAGTTCCGTTTCTGTCTCACTTTTTTCAAACTGCACCTGTAGGCAAGTTTGTTCCTCAACAAGCTGCCAAGTGCCGATAACGCTTTGTGCCTGAAGGTAAAACGAAATGACTGCCATCAACACGAAAAGTAACTTTTTCATATAATGATTTTTAGAGTTGTAAAATTAACCTAATTTGACCCTTTCCATTTATATTTTTTTCTAATGAAGAAGTTGTGGTTTTTTCTTTCGATCGTTTTTCTGATAAGTTGCAATTCCCCTCTGATTGAAAATGAGTTGTTTCTTCAAAACCTGATGAAGCGAAACCCGGCTGAATTTGATTCTATATTGTTAAACGACAGCCTGGAGGTACAAATTATCTATACTCAAATCAACAGAGACTCAATAAACAGGCCAAACTTTAAGTCGTTCTATTATCACGTAGACTCGACAAACTATTTCTACCCAGCGAGCACTGTTAAACTGCCGCAGGTTTTATTGGCTTTAGAAAAGATCAATGAACTTCGGTCATCCGGTTATCGACTGGATAAATACACAGCGATGTATCATGATAGCGTGTATCAAGGCCAACAAACTGTAAAATGGGACACGACTGCTGCCGATAGTGTTCCTTCTGTTGCACATTACTCAAAGAAAATAATGGTGGTGAGTGACAATGACGCATTTAACCGGCTATATGAATTTATAGGTCAAAAGGCTACGAACGAGATATTGAAACGCAAAGGGTATAACGTTCGGTTTTTACATCGATTAGAAAGGCCGCTAACTCCTGATCAAAATAGACACACCGAAGCAATCCGTTTTGTTCGAAACGACAGTGTTATCTATCGTCAGCCGATGGGCGTAAATGAAGATTCAATTCAGCCTGTAAGAAAAGTTTACAAGGGCGTGGGCTATATTAAGATGGATTCGTTGATCAACAAACCGTTTGATTTTACTTACAAGAATTTTTATCCTTTGCAGGAGCAACAAGAAATATTAAAGGCAATACTATTTCCACAGGTGGTGGAAACGAACCGGAGATTCAATATAACAGAGGAGGATAGAAAATTTGTGATGAAATACATGTCACAAATGCCTGGTGAAACTAAAATACCGCGCTATGATCAGGATACTGCGTTGTACGATGCCTATTGTAAATTCTTGATGTATGGAGAGGACAGATCGCCAATCCCAAAAAATATTAGGATTTTTAATAAAGTGGGTGACGCCTACGGTTACTTGATTGATAATGCCTATATCGTTGATTTTGAAAACGGTGTAGAGTTTATGCTTTCAGCAGTGATAAATACCAATACTGACGGGGTTTACAATGATGGTAAATATGAATACAAAACCATAGGGTATCCATTTATGAAGCATCTCGGCAGAGCTGTTTATACCTACGAATTAAAAAGAAAGCGAAAATTCAAACCTGACCTTTTAGACTTGAAAGTATCTTATGATTGATAGTTTTTATTTTTCGGTTGAGGCAAAATAATTTGGACAAAAGAGGGCTTTCACCGAATTTTCCGTTTCTTAAATTATCACTATGCAAAAGTCAAATGCAATCATTATTACGGCCGGGCATTTAGATTCCTCCAATGGAAAAACAGCTCATGGTCTTATTCGAGGCACCGAGCGATTCAACATTGTTGGTGTTATTGACGATAAGCATCCTGGCAAGGACGCGGGAGAGGTGTTGGATGGAAAAAAAAGGAACATTCCTATCTACTCCTCCATTGATGATTTTGCTAAGAACAGCCAAGAAAAAGCCGCTTATGGAATTATTGGTGTGGCAACCAAGGGTGGAGTAATACCTGATTCATTACGCGCCATTTTGAAAGATGCACTCATTCATGGCTATGGACTGATCAATGGGTTGCACGAGTATATCTCAGATATTACAGAACTGGCCGATTTCGCAAAGTCAAGGGGGTTAGAAATCATTGATGTACGAAAACCAAAAAAATTCAAAGACCTACACTTTTGGTCGGGTAAAATAAAATCAGTGCATTGTCCGAAAATTGCCGTGCTTGGCACCGACTGTGCGTTGGGCAAGCGAACCACTGCTCGATTCCTGGTCGAAGCAATGCGAGAAGCAGGCTATCGTGCTGAAATGATTTATACCGGACAAACGGGCTGGATGCAAGGTGCTAAGTATGGATTCGTATTTGACAGCACCTTAAACGACTTTATTTCTGGTGAGATGGAACATGCTGTAGTAAAGTGTTGGGAAGAGGCCAAGCCAGATATTATGTTCATCGAAGGTCAATCATCATTGCGTAATCCAAGTGGTCCGGCAGGGGCAGAGTGGATTGTTTCCGCGGATGCCAACGCAGTCGTTTTGCAGCATAATCCGGCAAGGAAAAAGTATAAAGGCCTAGAGGATTATCCGGCCAACATTGCCGATCTGCAAGATGAAATTGCATTGATCAAAATCTATGGAGCTCATACGGTGGCCATCACGATCAACACACATAAAATGAGCGAAAGCGATGCGCGAACATTTGCAGCTTCTAAAGAAAAGGAACTAGGTATTCCTGTTATTCTTCCATTGGAAGATGGTGTGCAGCAGTTAGTGGCTATTTTTAAGGATATGATTGACAAAAGCATTGCCCAGGTTTGAAATAAAAACAGTTAGATGAAAATAAGATCAATCAAATCATGGTCTGCCGACCTCGGCAATACCAAGCCTTACACGATCGCATTCAAAACCATTGACGAAGTACTCAATTCGTTTGTGGAAATCGAACTTGAAAACGGTGCAACCGGAATTGGCGCAGCCAATCCAAGCGAATATGTTACGGGAGAAAGCTTCGAGCAATGCGAATCAGCCTTGCAGGAAAAAAATATTCAGTTTTTGGTGGGTCGCGATATTAGAGAGTTGAATCAACTTACTTTTGAAGTCTGGCAAAAATTTCCCGCTAACCCTGCTGCGCGAGCGGCTCTCGACATCGCGTTGTATGATGCCTTCACGAAATTCTTGGGTGTTCCACTTGTGCAATACTTGGGTCAGAAAATACATTCGTTGCCCACCTCGAATACAATTGGAATTAAGAATGTCGAAGACACGCTAAGGGAAGCACAAGAGTATCATGAGCGAGGATTTAAAATTTTAAAAGTTAAACTTGGTAAGGATCTAAGTGAAGATATTGAGCGAATTGTAAAACTGCGCGAAAAATTCGGAAAGAAGTTCGTGATCCGAATCGATGCAAACCAGGGTTACGATGTGGCTAAGACAATTGAGTTCTACAATAAGACCAAGCATCTTGATGTGGAGTTGATTGAACAACCTCTTCCTGCAAAAGCGGTTGACGAAATGCGCAAATTGCCGGACGAAATCAGAAAGGTAATTGCCGCAGATGAATCTTTGCTAACGACTGCGAGCGCGATGGGACTAGTGAAGCCACCAAGTGCTGCTGGTATTTTCAATATCAAGTTGATGAAGTGTGGTGGAATCAGTCAGGGGTTAAAAATTGCAGATATTGGACTCCATGAAGGGATAGATCTTTTCTGGGGCTGCAATGACGAAAGTATTGTGAGTATCACAGCTGCTTTACACTTGGCATTTGCTTGCTCTAATACAAAATACATTGACCTTGATGGAAGTCTTGATCTCGCTCGTGATGTGGTAAAAGGCGGGTTTATTTTGAAAGATGGAATCATGACATGTTCGGACAAGCCAGGTCTAGGGGTCGAGAGAGTTTAAAATTTCTCTTCCGGATGAAAAACGCAACATCGATTGTTTTAGCTCTGCTTACTTTTTTATTGGTGCAGTGCGCCAGCCCAAAAAATATTAACAGAGGTGATGTGCAATCTGCCGAGAAATTGGTGGGAATAGAGTTTTCTAAGGGGGAGATTGATACTATGCTAAACTATCTATCTAGCAACCGAAAGGGCTACGATAGTATGCGGAGGGTTAAACTAAAGTTCGCTACCTCACCAGCTCTTTATTTTGATCCAAGACCCGATCATTTTGTTCCAAAGGCCCGTACCGGCCAATCCGATTGGAAGATTATCAAAGAGATTTCGTTGCCAGAGACGGATGCCCAAATAGCTTTCCTTTCAGTAACAGACCTTAGTGCGTTGATCAAGGCTGGGAAAATAACTTCAACTCGGCTCACACAAATCTATTTAGATCGGCTGAAGAAATACAAAGACACTCTTTTGGCGGTCGTGACCATAACAGAAGAAATGGCGTTGAAGCAGGCGGCTAAAGCAGATTCGGAAATCAAGCAAGGCATTGATCGCGGTGTCTTGCATGGTATTCCTTACGGGGTCAAGGATTTATTTTCTACACCTGACTATAAAACGACCTGGGGCGCTGAACCATATCAAAATCAAGTAATTGATGAGACAGCCTCCGTGATTAAAAGATTGGAAGAGGCTGGAGCTATACTCGTGGCAAAACTAACTTCGGGTGCGCTCGCAAGAGGCGATGTTTGGTTTGGTGGCAAAACAAAAAACCCATGGGATTTGAAGCAAGGCGCCAGCGGTTCATCTGCCGGATCAGCATCAGCGACTTCTGCCGGATTAGTTGCATTTGCAATTGGTACTGAAACATTAGGCTCTATCATTGCGCCTTCCGCTCGTTGCGGAGTAACTGGTTTGAGACCAACCTTTGGGGCAGTGAGTCGAGAAGGATGCATGACGCTTTCTTGGTCAATGGACAAGGCTGGACCAATCTCTCGATCGGCACAGGATTGTGCGATAGTATTCAACATTATCAAAGGAAAAAATAATAATGAGCAGGATCGTTCTGTAGTGGACTACCCATTTTCATTTAACCCCCCACCTACACTCAATGGATACAAGATTGGATATCTCAAAAAGCTTTTCAGTAAAAAAGACTCCACTAAAGTAAAGGTGAATGATTCTATTAGTTTGGAGAAGTTCAAGGAGCTAGGAGCTGTTTTGGAAGAAGTAAAAATGCCGGATTCCATTCCTTTTGATGCGTTTGATATTATACTAAGAGCAGAAGCGGGTGCTTCGTTTGATGATCTGGTTCGTGAACATAGAGATCGCTTGCTCTCGGAGCAAACCAAAGAATCAAGGGCCAACTCATTGCGGCAGTCACGGTTTATTTCCGCTGTTGAATACTTGCAGGCAAATCGGCATCGAACAGTTCTTATAGAGAAATTTAATGCCATGATCAAAGGGTATGATTTCATTGTGTCCCCCACAAATGGCGAACACGTTTCGCTAGCCACTAACCTCACGGGTCATCCCGCTATTACTATTCCTAATGGATTTGATAAAAAGGGGCGCCCCACCTCGATTACCTTGATAGGTAATTTATATGATGAAGGACCACTCCTTGAAGCGGCTTATCTTTTTCAGCAAGCCACTGATTTTGAACAGAAACACCCCGCTCGTTTTACAAAGTCAAAATGAAAATTTATTTGTGAGATAATGCGAATAGCAAGGTGGCGAGGCTTTCAAACTGCGATCCATTCAGCTTCCATACTATTTTACTTTCTTCAAAGACTGTGATTTGAATTTCTGCTTCTTCCACAATATCGTAGCCAGTTCGCTCCAATGCATTTTTTGTCCAAAGAAAAGAATAGCCTGTACCAAATAATTGTACTTCTTTTTTGCGGTGAGCCTCGTGTTCAACTTTCCCGGTTTTAAGGTCGAATCCTTTGAACTTAAAAACCTCATCGAAGGCCCCTTCAAGCACCAAGTCTTCAGGCATCCCAGTTTTTATTTTTTTGTCACCCGTTGCCAACCAGATAAGGTCACCCGTTTGCAGCGCCAGGTCTAGTTCATGCGTGGTCACCAAAATAGATTTGCCCATCTTTCTAGAAAGCGACCGGAGCAGGTTCATCACTTCAACGCGATTATTCAAATCGAGATGAGCGGTCGGCTCGTCCAATAGGATTACCGGGGTTTGCTGTGCAAGCGCTTTGGCGATCATAACTAGCTGCAATTGGCCATCGCTCAATTCACTTAGTTTTCGGTTTCGCAAAGACTCCAAATGAACTTGACAAATGGCGTTCTCAACTACCTCCCTGTTAGCGGCAGATAAAGAAATACGCCAATCGAGGTATGGATATTGTCCAAAGGAAACGAGGTCATAGACCGTCATGTTGGTGGATGTGATCTTATCAGTTAACACCAATGCCACATTTTTATTAAGCGCATTTACCTTGCCAGCAAGCGGAGGCAAAAGCCCGGCAAGTGTTTTTAATAAAGTGGACTTACCAACTCCATTTGAACCCATAAAACAAACCAACTCACCGGGAGTTAAATGCAAATCAAGGTTTTCGAACAGTATGTGTTCTTTTGTTCGAGCTCGGAAACCGACAGAAAGTTTCTGTGCGGAAATCATACGCTCACTTTTTTGTTTCGAATAATCATCCAAATGACAAGTGGTGCACCAATCAGTGAAGTGATCACATTGATCGGAAGCACTTGAGTTCGATTGGGAAGGTGCGCTAATATATCACATAGTAACAACATGCTGCCCCCGCCCATTGCTGCTAGGGGCAAAAGTATTTTGTGATTGGCCGTTGGGACGGCCAAGCGAACTAAATGAGGCACAGCAAGTCCAACAAATGCGATAGGCCCGCAAAAAGCAGTAACACTCCCCACCAGCAAGCTTGTTGAGACAACTATCCACAGTCGAGAGGATGAAATGTTTATTCCGAGGCTTCTGGCATAGCTTTCTCCAAGCAAAAGTGCGTTAAGCGATTTTACTTGCGATACCGCAATACCAATACCAATCAGTACCACGAGCGCAAGTATTTTTACTTCTTGCCAATTCGTGCTGCCTACAGAACCCATCGACCAAATAACAAATGTTTGCAGATCTTCAGCTCTGCTAACAAACTGAAGCATGGCCACCATTGAAGATGTTCCAGCACTGATCATCAGACCAATAATTAGTAAAGACGTATTGTCCTGCACAAAACGGGCAACCGCAATTATTAACACGAATACAAGCACTCCTCCCAGACTAGCTGCAATAACCTGACTCCAAGGGTTAGAAGAAACTACGGCTAGAAAACCCACAGAAGTTTGGGCGAGCATTAGCACAAAAGCAACCATCAAACTGGCACCGGAACTAAGGCCCAACACATCCGGCCCCGCCAGCGCATTTCTGAAAAGGGTTTGCATTAACAATCCTCCGGCCGCCAGTGCAGAGCCAGCGAGTAGGCACGTGGCCGCTTTTGGTATTCTAAACTGCCAAATGATTTCGCTGATATAAGAACCTTTTGGATCTACAAAGGAAGACAGCAAATCAGTCAAGGAAATAGAGATGCTACCTATTGCCACGTCTGTCACAAAAAGGACCACAGTCATGAGAAAAAATAGAGCGCTCGTTCTGGATCCTAGAAATTTCATGTTTAGTCAGTCTGCTCAAATGATCGCGTCCGCGCTAGGTTGGCCAGACACCGTCTATTTTCAGGTGTTCAAAGACCCAATAGCTTTGAGCCTAAAAGTAAAAACTATTTACAGGAAATGAACCACATTTCATTTTATTGGCCAAGCGGATTGATTTTTTTTGACCGTAGGTTGATTTAGAATCTGTAAGATAACCCTATTCCTTGCTGTTGCGGGGTAATATTGAAATGAACAGAGGTAGCCTCTAATTTCCGCCTGTACTTCGTAGAAGCAATTGATCCCACAATGGTCAGCGGAATGCCGGTGCCCATGAAGGCGAAGCCGCCTAATGTTAAAAGCGCACCTGTCACGGCTTTCGGACCAGTGGAGGTTTGTTGGGTTCCGCCAGTTGAAGTATAGGTTGTTGTAGTTGGTGCATCTGCTACATTTACAATCCCAATGATTACGGCAGCGACACCGACAGCGGTCAGAGCAATGCCGGTCGTCTTCATCTTTTTATACTTCTCAACCTTAAGCCGATAATTCATCTGCTGCTGGTTAAACTGAGCTGAGGCTGACAAGGAAATACAAACTGATACAAGGAGGACGATAAACGACTTTGAATTTGATTTCACGGTGTTACTGATTTTTGACGGGTAAAGATAACTCATTACACAGCTCTAATAAAGTTCTAAGGTTGACAATTAGGCCACATTTTTCAATTAAACGGTATCGTCATTTTTTGGGTAATCAGTTCTCCTGATGTGTGCGATCTATAACAGGTTGAACCCAGCTAGCTGAAAAAGCTGGTTAATTTTTTAAACAGTAAGTAGTTGTAAATGAGTTGTTTAATGGTTTATTCTTAAGACTACCCAAAAACCTTATCTTTTTTTGAATTGCTCACTTGGTAACTAACCTTATG
Organism: Cyclobacteriaceae bacterium; assembly: GCA_031400595.1. Lineage (GTDB taxonomy): Bacteria > Bacteroidota > Bacteroidia > Cytophagales > Cyclobacteriaceae > ELB16-189. Next base: position 148,471 of record JANNQG010000008.1, on the reverse strand, counting down.
TTCCTATCTTTGCAGTCCTTTTTGCGGTAGGAAACCCTCAAATTGGTTTAAAAACAAGTAAAACAGTTTCAATCATGCCTGGAATATTAGGACGAAAAGTAGGAATGACCAGTGTATTTGGTGCTGATGGCACAAGTATATCGGTAACGGTCATTGAGGCAGGCCCTTGCGTAGTTACGCAAGTAAGGAGCCAAGAAGTAGATGGTTATAAAGCCGTTCAACTTGCGTTTGGTGAGAAAAAAGAGAAGAACACCTCAATGGCAATGCAAGGTCATTTTAAGAAAGCGAATACAACGCCAAAGAAGAATCTGGTGGAGTTTCGTGATTTTACTGCTGAATTTGATGCTATTGCTGAGTTGGGTAAAGAAATAAAAGTAGGTGACATATTTGCGGAAGGTGATTTCATCGATGCAGTTGGCACTTCAAAAGGTAAAGGCTTTCAAGGAGTTGTAAAGCGTTACGGCTTTGCTGGTGTGGGTGGTCAAACTCACGGACAGCATAATCGTCTTCGTGCTCCAGGTTCAATGGGTAACGCTTCGTTTGCAGCCCGTGTAATCAAGGGCAAGAGACTTCCCGGTAGAATGGGAGGAGAGCGAGTAAAAACAATGAATCTAAAAGTGGTTAAGATCATGCCCGAGCAAAATCTTATTTTGATCAGTGGATCAGTTCCGGGCGCAAAGAATTCAACGATAATCCTGCAAAAGTAATGGACATAGCAGTTGTAAAGTACAGTGGCGAGAGCACGGGCCGCAAAGTAAACCTCGAAACAGAGGTTTTCGGCATTGAGCCTAATGATCATGCGATCTATTTGGATGTAAAGAGCTATTTGGCCAATCAGCGTCAAGGAACTCATAAGTCGAAGCAGCGTAACGAGATCTCTGGTTCCTCTAAAAAAATCAAAAAGCAAAAGGGCACAGGTGGTGCTCGTGCAGGAAATATCAAGAACCCTCAATTTAAAGGTGGTGGTCGTATTTTCGGACCTACACCCCGTGACTATTCTTTTAAGCTGAATAAGAAAGTGAAAGAGTTGGCCAGAAAGTCTGCCCTTACTTACAAAGCGAAAGATAATTCTATCGCGATTTTGGAAGACTTCAATTTTGAAGCGCCTAAGACAAAGCAGTATTTGGCAATGTTGAAAGCTCTTTCTTTGGGCGATAAGAAAACATTGTTCATTCTGCCTGAGGTGAACAAAAACGTTGTTTTGTCAAGCAGAAATGTTCGTAATACCAAAGTCATCACGGCAGCTCAGTTGAACACGTATGATGTGATGAATGCAGACAACTTGGTTTTTGCAGAGAGTTCCATTAATTCAATCAATAGTCTATTAAAATAAACAGTAAGCCAAATGAGCATTTTAATTAGTCCCCTGGTTACTGAGAAAATTTCAAGCCTCAACGAGAAAGGCAAGTATGGTTTCATCGTAGAATCATCTGCTAACAAAGTAGAGATCGCTAAAGCCGTAGAGAAAATGTATTCAGTGAATGTAGCTAAAGTAAATACCATTAGTGTGTTAGGCAAAGCCAAGTCACGTTTTACGAAAGGTGGCACGGTGTCTGGGAAAAAGCCTGATTACAAGAAGGCAATCGTGACATTGGCTGCTGGTGAAGTAATTGATTTTTATAGTAACGTTTAATAAAGAGCTGACATGGCACTTAGAAAACTGAAACCCGTAACTGCAGGAACCCGCCATCGCTTGGCTCCTGTATTTGATGACATTACGGAAACTACGCCCGAGAAGTCATTGTTGGTGACTTTGAAGAAAACAGGTGGACGTAATACGAATGGCAGAATGACCATGCGCTATATTGGTGGTGGACACAAGCAAAAATTGCGATTGATTGATTTCAAGAGAAGCAAAGCCGGTGTTCCCGCTGTTGTAAAATCGATTGAATATGATCCATCTCGCACTGCACGGATTGCAAAACTTTATTATGCGGATGGTACAAAGACATACATCATCGCGCCTCAAGGAATAAAAGTAGGACAGACGTTATATTCAGGAGATAATATTGCACCTGAGGTTGGTAATGCACTGCCATTATCAAAGATTCCGGTAGGTACAATTGTTCATAATGTAGAAGTGAAACCGGGTCAAGGTGCGTCAATTGCACGTAGCGCGGGTTCATTTGTTCAATTAGTGGCACGGGAAGACGTGTACGCTACATTGAAGATGCCTTCTGGCGAAATGCGCAATGTGTTGGTAAACTGCATGGCAACCGTGGGAGCAGTTTCAAATGCTGAACACATGAACGAAAGTGTAGGTAAGGCAGGTCGTAGCCGCTGGAGAGGTAGACGTCCTCGTACTCGTCCGGTAGCAATGAACCCTGTTGATCACCCGATGGGTGGTGGTGAAGGTCGTGCTTCTGGAGGTCATCCAAGATCAAGAAACGGATTGTTGTCTAAGGGCAAGAAGACCCGTCATCCTAAGAAGTATTCTGATGGTTTAATCATAGCTAGGAAAAAGAAATAATATGGGAAGGTCAATAAAAAAAGGTCCTTATTTAGATGCCCGCCTTGCTAAGAAAGTGCAGGTAATGGAGCAATCTGGAAAGAAATCAGTAATCAAAACCTGGTCTCGCAGATCAACCATAACTCCAGATTGTATTGGACATACGTTTGCAGTGCATAATGGGAATAAGTTTATCCCTGTTTATGTAACTGAAAACATGGTAGGTCACAAGCTAGGTGAATTTGCGCCTACTCGCACCTTTAAAGGTCATAGTGGTAATAATAAGTCAGAAGGCCCTGGCGCTAAAAAATAATTCCTCAGATGGAAACAGAAAAGAAAGTAAAAGGATCTGTAGCAAAAAGAGCTAAAATCCAAGCTGTAAAGGAGGCCGCGAAGGTGGGTCCCTCTACTGTATACTTACATAATGCCCCTACATCTCCTCGCAAGATGAGATTGATAGCTGATTTGATCCGTGGAGAACGTGTCAACAAAGCGTTGAACATTTTGAAGTACGATGCGATGCACCCTTCCGCGAAAATGGAGAAGTTACTTCTTTCTGCAATCAGCGCTTGGGAAGCTAAGCATACTGATGTGAAATTAGAAGAGGCAGATTTGTTTGTTAAAGAGATATACGTAGGTGGTGGTCGCATATTGAAACGCTTGCGTCCTGCACCTCAGGGTAGGGCACACCGGGTGAGAAAGAGATCTAACCACGTTACCCTAGTAGTTGATAGAATGCCAGCTGAATTGGCGGCAGGAAAGAAAAGGAAACCAGTAGCAACAGAAACGGCAAAATAATGGGACAAAAGATTAATCCTGTAGGTTTTAGATTAGGCGTAGTACGTGGCTGGGATTCAGCCTGGTACGGAGGCAAAGATTTTTCTGACAAATTGGTCGAAGACCATATGATCAGAAAGTATGTCGATGCCCGCATTCAAAAAGGTGGCATTGCCAAAGTTGTGATTGAACGCAGTAGCTCGAAAAGAATTACAATTACAATTCATACAGCTCGTCCTGGAGTTGTAATTGGTAAAGGAGGAACTGAGGTTGATAAGATTAAGGAAGAGTTGAAGAACCTTACTAAGAAAGATGTACAGATCAACATCTTCGAAATTAAGCGTCCGGAAATGGATGCTCGGTTGGTAGGTGAATCTATTGCGCAGCAATTAGAGGCAAGGATTTCTTATCGAAGAGCGATGAAACAGGCAATCGCTTCTACGATGCGTGTTGGCGCTGAAGGTATCAAGGTTAAATTATCCGGTCGTTTGGCAGGTGCTGATATGGCCAGAACAGAACAATACAAGGAGGGCAGAATTCCTCTTCACACACTTCGTGCAGATATTGATTATGCAATATCCGAAGCCCAAACCGTGTATGGCAAAATCGGTATCAAGGTTTGGATTTTCAAAGGTGAAGTGTATGGCAAGCGCGACCTTTCTCCTAATATCGGAATGGTAAGCAATGCTACGGGAGAAAATAAGGGAGGAGCACCAGCTGGTGGACCAGATAGAAGAAGAGGTGGCAATGATCGCGGAGGAAGAAATGAAAGAGGAGGTGATCGCAACGAAAGAAGTGGTGGCCCTCGTGGTGGTGGCGACAGAAGAACAGGTGGAAAAAGATAATTGAAGATTTATAAAGTAGCGAATCATGTTACAACCAAAACGTACCAAGTTTAGGAAAATGCAAAAAGGGAAGTCCAAGGGATTGGCCACACGTGGGCATCAAATCGCTTTTGGATCTTTTGCATTGAAAGCGCTGGAGCCATGTTGGCTAACCGCTCGTCAACTCGAGGCAGCTCGTGTGGCGGTTACACGCGAAATGAAGCGTGAAGGGCAAGTATGGATCCGAGTATTTCCTGATAAACCAATTACTCGCAAACCTGCTGAGGTGCGTATGGGTAAAGGTAAAGGAGCGCCAGAATATTGGGTAGCGGTTATTAAGCCTGGTACCATCATATTTGAAGCGGGTGGCGTGACCATGGCAACGGCTAAAAAAGCACTGGCACTGGCGGATGGCAAATTACCGTTGAAAACACGCTTTACCGTTCGCAGAGATTTTGTAGAACAAGTAGAGAAGAAATAAAATGAAAAACACTGAGATCAAAGGGCTTACGGTAGCTGAGCTAAAAGAGAAAATTGGAAGTGAAACGGAAAACTTGCGCAAAATAAAATTTGCCCATCAGATTTCATCTATTGAAAATCCAATGAAGATTAAAGAGGCTCGCAAGTTGGTGGCGAGATTGAAAACAGAATTGACAGCAAAGGAATCAAAATAATAATTTCATGGAAGCGGAGCGTAACCTCAGAAAAGAAAAGGTAGGCAGAGTGACGAGTAATAAAATGACTAAGTCAATCACGGTTGCCATTGATAGAAAGGTGAAACATCCGATCTATGGAAAGTTCATGAACAAAACAACCAAGTTCATGGCGCATGACGAGAAGAATGAGGCAGGTATTGGAGATACTGTTCGCATTATGGAGACGCGTCCGTTGAGCAAGAGCAAGAGATGGAGATTGGTTGAAATAGTTGAAAAAGCGAAGTAATCATGATACAGACAGAATCCAGGCTCACAGTAGCCGATAATAGTGGCGCAAAAGAGGTATTGTGTTTGCATGTGCTAGGAGGAACACGAAGACGTTCAGCTAGCGTGGGCGACAAAATAGTGGTGACCGTTAAATCGGCCATCCCTACCAGCCAAATCAAGAAAGGTACAGTGTCAAAGGCTGTGATCGTTCGCACCAAAAAGGAAATCAGAAGAAAGGACGGATCTTATATTCGTTTCGAAGATAACGCAGCTGTTCTTTTGAATCCTCAAGATGAGCCAAGAGGCACTCGTATTTTTGGGCCGGTAGCTCGTGAACTTCGTGAAAAGCAATTCATGAAAATTATTTCATTGGCTCCAGAAGTATTATAAGCATATGGAAAGAAAATCAAACAAACAGCAGAAACTGCACATCCGGAAAGGCGACACTGTAAAGGTGTTGACAGGCAATGACCGAACCAAGACTGGGAAAGTATTGGAAATCATTGCGGATAAGAGCCGCGCTATTGTGGAGGGAATTAATATCGTTACCAAACATCAGAAACCAACTGCCGGCAAGCCGGAAGGCGGCATCAAAAAAATGGAAGGAACGATTCACATCAGTAACTTGATGCTAGTTGATCCAGGAACGGGCAAATCTGTTCGTACCGGTCGGAAATTGAATGAAAAAGGAAAGCTTCAAAGATTTTCTAAGAAAACAGGTGAATTTATAAAGTAATGGCAACACCAAGATTAAAAGCAAAGTACCTCAAGGAAATCGTTCCTGGGCTGAAACAGAAGTTTCAGTATAAGTCAGTAATGCAGGTACCCAAGATCGAAAAGATTTGTATCAACAAAGGTATTGGCGCAGCTGTAGCTGACAAGAAATTGATTGAAGTAGGCGTTGAAGAGCTTACAACTATTTCTGGTCAAAAAGCGGTCTCAACCAAGTCGAAGAAAGATATCTCTAACTTTAAGCTTCGTGGAAACCAAGCTATTGGTGCAAAAGTGACGTTGCGAGGAGATAGAATGTATGAATTCATGGATCGTTTGATGAATATCGCCCTTCCTCGCGTGAGAGATTTTAAAGGAGTGAATGACAAGGGGTTTGATGGTCGTGGAAACTATACATTAGGGGTAAAGGAACAGATCATTTTCCCAGAGATTTCTATTGACAAGGTTCAAAAAATTAATGGAATGGATATTACCTTCGTAACTACCGCGCCTACGGATGAGGAGAGCTACGAATTATTGAAAGCATTTGGTATGCCTTTCGTCACTAAAAACTAATAGCATGGCAAAGTTAGCAGTCATCGCAAGAGACAAGAAAAAGTTAAGATTAGTAGAGCGCTACGCCAAAAAACGTGCTGCGCTTAAAGAAGCTCAAGACTGGGTTGGATTGGATAAACTTCCAAGAAGCTCGTCAAAAGTACGGCTACATAGCAGATGCAAGCTTACCGGACGCCCCAGAGGCTATATGGCTAAGTTTGGCATTTGTCGTAATCAGTTTCGCCAATTGGCGAGTGAGGGAAAAATCCCTGGCATAACTAAGTCAAGCTGGTAAGCTTGTTTTAGCCTGCCAAAGGCATAAAATTTATTGGTTGCTGAGTACCGAGGTCAACTCCCAGAATATCGAGGTTGAAACCGGGTAACAGTTTGGATAACAAAAATTGTTATTTATCTTTGCAGCCCCGTTCGAAAAATGGGGCTTGCTTTTTAAAGAAAAGTGAAATGAAGACTACTGATCCAATTGCAGATTATTTAACCCGGTTGCGCAACGCCATCAAGGCTCGCCACCGTGTAGTGGAAGTGCCTGCTTCTAACCTGAAGAAAGAAGTAACAAAGGTTCTTTTTGACAAAGGGTACATCCTAAACTACAAGTTCGAGGAAACGGACAATAAGCAAGGCAACATAAAAATTGCTTTGAAGTATAACCCCGAGACAAAAGAGTCGGCTATTACCAAGTTAGATCGTGTCAGTTCACCTGGTTTGCGCCAGTATAAAGGAGCTGATCGTCTTCCAAAGGTATTGAACGGTTTAGGGATTGCCATCCTATCTACTTCTAAAGGTGTTATCACCGACAAGGAAGCAAAAGCATTGAATGTAGGTGGAGAGGTTTTATGTTATATCTATTAATTATACAACGTCATGTCACGAATAGGTAGACTTCCGATAGAACTTCCCAAAGGTGTAACATTCACGTTTGCGGAAACAGACCATAAAGTTACGGTGAAAGGACCCAAAGGTGAGTTGAAACAACTCATTGATGCTGATTTTAAAGTAACCTTAGAAGAGGGAAATATTGTGGTTCATCGCCCTACTGAGCAGAAGAGACACAAGGCTATGCATGGATTGTATCGCTCTCTCATCGCTAATATGGTCGAGGGTGTTAGTACAGGTTATAAAAGACAATTAGAAGTGATAGGGGTAGGTTTCAAGGCTACTGCGCAAGGCAATTTGTTAGACTTAAGCTTGGGCTATTCACACAGCGTTATCTTGGCTGTTCCTTCTGAACTAAAAGTAGTGGCTACTCAAGAGAAAGGACAAAATCCTATTATTACATTAGAGGGAACCGACAAGCAATTGATCGGTCAGGTAGCTGCCAAAATTAAATCGTTGCGCAGCGTAGAGCCCTACAAAGGAAAGGGTATTCGTTATGTTGGTGAGTTTGTTCGTAGAAAAGCTGGTAAAGCAGCAGCTAAATAATAGAAGGTATGCCAAATATTAAAGTTAGAAGGCTTCGGATAAAAAAAGGGATCCGCAAAAGATTGGAAGGAACTTCGGCTCGTCCGAGGCTTTCTGTTTTCAAAAGCAACAAGGCGATCTATGCTCAAGTAATTGATGACGCGAAAGGACATACGCTTCTTGCCACTTCTTCAAAAGAGCTTGACAAGAAAGGTGGAGTAACTCTGACGATTTCAAAGACAGTGGGTCAGAAATTAGCGGAAAAAGCGTTGGCTAGCGGAATTAAGGACATTGTATTTGACCGCAACGGTTATTTATATCACGGTAACATTAAAGCTTTGGCCGAAGGTGCCAGAGAGGGAGGCTTAAATTTTTAATAGCATGACACAAAGTAACGTCAGCACAGTAAAAGCCAGCGAAATCGACCTTAAAGAAAAGGTGGTTGCAATCCAACGGGTAGCCAAAGTGGTGAAAGGTGGTAGAAGATTTAGTTTCGCTGCCATTGTGGTGGTAGGCGATGGAAATGGAGTAGTAGGTTACGGCTTAGGTAAAGCTAACGAGGTAACAGACGCCATTACAAAAGGAATAGACGATGCTAAGAAGCATCTGGTAAAGGTTCCAATTATTAAGGGCACCGTTCCCCATGAGTCGCTTGGCAAGTTTGGTGGTGGATTTGTGCTTTTGAAGCCGGCCTCTCCAGGTACAGGTGTAATTGCAGGTGGTGCGATGCGTGCGGTTTTGGAAAGTGCGGGAGTGCATAATGTGTTGGCAAAATCGAAAGGTTCATCCAACCCACACAATGTGGTGAAGGCAACTTTCAAGGCGCTGACAACAATGCGCGATCCTCAAACCATAGCGAGAAATCGAGGTGTTTCTTTATCAAAAGTTTTTAACGGTTAATACCCATGGCAAAAGTTAAAATCACCCAGACTCGTAGCATGATCAAGAGACCTGATACGCAACAGCGCACTATCCAGTCGTTGGGTCTAGGCAGGATCAATAAGTCAGTGGAAGTGGAGTACACTCCGCAGATACAGGGGATGGTAAAAAAAGTTAGTCATTTAGTGAGCGTAACAGAATTATAAGATGAAGCTGCACACACTTAAGCCGGCCGAAGGATCGGTAAGAACAAATAAGAGATTGGGTCGCGGACAGGGTTCTGGCGGCAGTACCGCAGGTCGTGGTCACAAAGGAGCACAATCACGTTCTGGTAATAGTAAGAAAAGTGGTTTCGAGGGTGGGCAGATGCCACTTCAGAGACGGGTACCAAAATTCGGTTTTAAAAACAACAACAAAATCACGTTCAAAGCGATCAATTTGGACGCGTTGGAAGAGTTGGCTAAAAAGACTAGTGCCTCTTCGCTTAGCATTCAATTGATGATTGATAATGGAATTGTTGGCAAAAAAGATAGAGTAAAAGTATTGGGTCGTGGCGAATTGAAGGCGAAAGTAAATGTGGAAGCACATTCATTTTCTGAAACAGCAACGAAAGCAATTGAAACAGCAGGCGGAAGCGCCACAACCAAGAAATAGATGAAGCGTTTCTTTACAACTATAAAGAACATTTTTGCGATCGAAGATCTTCGTGTAAGAATTCTTAACACGATGGGCTTCCTCATTATTTTTCGATTGGGGTCTTATATCGTTTTACCAGGAATCGACCCTAACTTGTTGACAGGCAACCAAGGAGGAATTTTTGATTTCTTAAATACCTTTTTAGGTGGTTCATTTAGCCGTGCTTCCATTTTCGCATTGGGCATCATGCCTTACATTTCCGCTTCTATCGTTGTTCAATTGCTGACGGTAGCAGTTCCTCATTTTGCCAAAATGCAAAAAGAAGGAGATAGTGGAAGAAAAAAATTAAATCAGTTTACTCGCGTATTGACGATCGTCATTACAGCGGCTCAGTCGTATGGTTATCTGCGCGCAACCGTCAATCAAGAGGCGATTATCAATCCAGGTCTATTTTTCACGATTTCATCCATGATGATCATTGTGGCGGGAACCATGTTTTGTATGTGGTTGGGTGAGCGCATTACCGATAAGGGCATTGGCAATGGTATCAGTATGCTAATCATGATCGGCATTGTTTCTCGTTTTCCTGCTGCGATCTATCAAGAGGCGGATACAAAAGGCCTTAGCGGTGGATTGTTGTTGATCATCGAAGCACTTGCTTTATTCTTTGTGGTAGTTGGTGTCATCGCGATGACCCAAGCAGTGCGGAGAATACCTGTTCAATATGCAAAGCAAGTGGTAGGTAACAAATTGTATGGCGGCAAGCGCGATTTTATCCCTTTGAAATTGAATTCTGCAGGTGTAATGCCGATCATCTTCGCGCAAGCGTTGATGTTCATTCCACCATTGGTTGCACAAATTTGGAGAGACAGCGATGTGAGCGCATATGTTGGTTCTACTTTCGCAGATTTTACATCATGGCAATACAATTTGCTGTTTGCGTCATTGATTATCATTTTTACATTCTTCTATACAGCCATCACAGTGCCGTCTAACGACATTGCAGAAAATCTGAAAAGAAATGGTGGGTTTGTGCCGGGTATAAAGCCAGGCAAACAAACTGCTGAGTTTATCGATAGTATATTATCAAAGATTACTTTACCAGGTGCATTGTTGTTAGCAGCTGTTGCCATTCTTCCTGCTTTTGCGGTGAAGGCAGGCATTACACAGAACTTTGCTTACTTCTATGGTGGTACTTCACTCCTCATTTTGGTGGGTGTAGTATTGGATACGCTTCAACAAATAGAAAGTTATTTGTTAATGCGTCACTACGAGGGAATGATGAAATCAGGAAGAGTAAAAGGACGTTCTCAGTTTGCTGCGGCTTAAAGTTGAATGGTTCACTATAAGACGGACAGTGATATTCAGATTATTAAAGAAAGCGCCCAGATTTTAGGAAAGGCGCATGCGGAAGTAGCGAAGGCCATAAAGCCTGGGGTGAAAACGAAGAGACTGGATAGCATTGCCGAGGAGTTTATACGTGACAATAATGGAGTGCCCTCATTCTTGAACTATAATGGTTCATTTCCGGCTTCCCTTTGCATCTCAGTAAATGATGCAGTGGTGCATGGTTTTCCCGGAGAGTATGAATTGAGGGAGAAGGACATTGTTTCAATTGATTGCGGAGTATTGTATAAGGGTTTTCATAGTGACTCAGCTTATACTTACCCATTGGAGGGAGCCAGTGACGATGCGTTGAGGCTGTTAGAAAGAACCTATGAATCTTTGTATTTGGGTATAGCTCAAGCAAAGGTCGGGAATCGAATAGGAGATATTGGTCATGCTGTGCAGACATATGTTGAGCAGTTTGGTTACGGAGTGGTAAGAGAGTTAGTTGGTCACGGGGTGGGGAGAAGTTTACACGAGGACCCGGAAGTGCCAAACTATGGAAAGAGGGGAAAGGGCCCTAAGATTATAGCAGGAATGGTTTTTGCCATAGAGCCAATGATCAACATGGGCACGAAGAAAGTAGTACAAGAGAAAGACGGATGGACGATCCGGACACAAGACAGGAAACCCTCAGCTCACTTTGAGCACATGGTGGCCGTCTTACCTGATCGGACAGAGATTTTGACGACACACGAGTACATAGAAGAGAGTTATAGTTTTAAATGGCGAAACAAAAGTCGATAGAGCAAGACGGAACAATACAAGAGGCCTTATCTAACGCAATGTTTAAAGTACAGTTAGAAAATGGACACGAAGTATTAGCACATATATCCGGAAAGATGAGGATGCACTATATCCGAATTCTTCCTGGGGACAAAGTGCGGTTGGAGATGTCGCCCTATGATTTGACAAAAGGCAGGATAACGTTTAGATATAAATAGGTTATGAAAGTAAGAGCATCCATAAAAAAACGGAGTGCCGATTGTAAAATCATCAGGCGCAAAGGGAAATTATTTGTGATCAATAAGAAGAATCCACGGTATAAACAAAGACAAGGATAATTATGGCACGTATTGCTGGTGTTGACATTCCGGATAACAAACGAGGCGAGATTAGCCTCACGTACATTTTTGGTATTGGCCGTAGGTCAGCCCAAAAAATACTTGCTCAGGCAAAAGTTGACTTGGATAAGAAGGTGAAGGAGTGGAACGATGAAGAATCGAACGCAGTCCGAGCCGTTATCGCGGAGCAATTTAGAATTGAAGGATCCTTAAAGTCCGAAGTGCAGTTAAGCATTAAGCGATTGATGGACATTGGTTGTTATAGAGGTCTTCGTCACCGCAAAGGATTACCTGTGCGTGGACAAAAGACAAAGAACAACTCACGCACTCGTAAGGGTAAGCGTAAGACAGTAGCGAATAAGAAGAAAGCAGTTAAAGGTTAATAAATAAAATAATATACTTTTCGTATGGCAGCACCTGCAGTTGAAAAGAAGAAGGACAAGAGCAAAAAGCGCGTAGTAAATGTGGAGGCCATAGGCCAGGCACATATTCGCGCCACCTTCAATAACATCATCATTTCCATCACCAATACTACAGGACAAGTTGTGTCTTGGGCATCGGCTGGAAAGATGGGTTTCAAAGGCTCAAAGAAAAACACTCCGTATGCTGCACAGGTTGCTGCGCAGGAGGCAGCCACCAAAGCATTTGAACTAGGTGTTCGAAAAGTGGAGGTTTTTGTAAAAGGACCTGGCGCTGGCCGCGAGTCTGCTATCCGTAGCATTCAAGCATCTGGTGTTGAAGTAACAATCATTAGAGATTTTACTCCAATGCCGCACAATGGCTGCCGCCCTCCAAAGAAAAGAAGAGTTTAATTTCAGTAATAAGAAAGTATAAATCATGGCAAGGTACACCGGACCCAAAACAAGGATTTCCAGAAGGTATAACGAACCTATCTTTGGCGACAGCAAAACGTTGGCAAAGAAGAATTATCCTGCTGGCCAGCATGGCAAGGGCAAGAAACGCAAGCAGTCAGAATATGCTGTGCAGTTAGCTGAAAAGCAAAAAGCGAAATTCATCTACGGCATTTTAGAGCGCCAATTCGAAAACACGTTCCACAAGGCTTCGGCTAAGAAAGGCGTAACGGGTGAGGTTCTTCTACAGATGCTAGAATCACGCTTAGACAACACAGTTTATAGATTAGGCGTTGCGCCTACTCGCAGAGCTGCTCGTCAATTGGTGGTACATAAGCATATTACCGTAAACGGAGATGTGTTGAACATACCTTCCGCTTTCTTACGTCCAGGTGATGTAATTGCGGTGCGCGAGAAATCAAAATCATTAGAGGCAATCAACAATTCGTTATCCATTCAGGGTGCCAAAAAATACAATTGGTTGGAGTGGGATATGAAAGAAATGGAAGGAAAATTGATCAATCTTCCTCCTCGTCAAGATATTCCTGAGAATATCAACGAGCAGTTGATTGTCGAGTTGTACTCTAAGTAAGTCTAACCTTTAATTAAAATCACGTATGTCAATATTAGCATTTCAAATGCCGGAGAAAGTGGTGATGGAGAAGTCAGACGACTTTCACGGCTTCTTTACCTTCAAGCCTTTGGAAAAAGGATATGGAGTAACCATCGGCAATGCGTTAAGAAGAATTTTGTTATCCTCCTTAGAGGGTTATGCGATCACAGGTATCAAAATACCGGGTGTGTTGCATGAGTTCTCCACCATTGAAGGTGTGGTGGAAGATGTTGCTGAAATCATCTTGAATTTGAAACAAGTTCGTTTCCGCAAAGTGGGCGAATCTAACGACACGAAAGTGGTTGTTAACATCAAGAAGCAAAAGCAGTTGAAGGCGGGTGACATTGCAAAGTTCACTGCGGGCTACGAAGTTCTAAATCCAGAGCACGTAATCTGTAACTTAGATGAGTCTGCTCATTTTGAAATTGAATTGCTAGTAGAAAAGGGTAGAGGTTATTTACCTGCTGAGGAAAGCAAACCTAACGAGCAAGTATTTGGTTTTATTCCGATTGATGCCATTTTCACACCGGTGAAAAATGTGAAGTACAGTGTAGAGAACACGCGTGTGGAGCAAAAGACTGACTACGAAAAATTGTTGATTGATATTGAAACAGATGGTTCAATTCATCCCGAGAAGGCATTGGAAGGCGCTGCTTTCATTTTGATTCAGCATTTCCGTTTGTTCTCTGACAAGTCAATCGAATTAGAGACAACGAAAGATAGCGAAGTAGAGCAAGTAGATGAAGAGATGTTGCATATGCGCAAGTTGTTGAAAACACAACTTCATGACTTAGATCTTTCAGTACGTGCTTACAACTGCCTAAAAGCAGCTGAAGTGAAGTCTCTGGGAGACTTGGTGAGATTGGACATTTCTGATATGATGAAATTCCGCAACTTCGGTAAGAAGTCGTTGGCTGAATTAGAGCAATTGGTGGCCGATAAGAACCTTACTTTCGGAATGGATCTTGCGAAATATAAATTGGAAGAAGACTAATGAGACACGGTAAAAAAATTAACCATCTTGGTAGAAAGTCAGCGCATCGTCATGCGTTGTTATCCAACATGGCCTCTTCGCTAATCTTGCATAAGCGAATTACGACAACAGTAGCAAAGGCAAAAGCCTTGAAGAGATATGTGGAGCCTTTGCTTACAAAATCAAAGGATGACACCACGCATTCGCGCAGAACTGTCTTTGCTTATTTGCAAAACAAAGAATCCATTAAGACCTTGTTTGGTGAAGTAGCGGGACGTATTGCCAACCGTGCTGGTGGATATACACGTATTATTAAACTTGGAGATGCTCGTCTCGGTGATGCCGCAGACATGTGTTTGATGGAATTGGTTGATTTCAATGAAATCTACCAAAAGGATGGTGCTGAGAAAAAGGCTAAGACACGCAGAGGCCGTAAGGCAAAGAAAGATGAAGGCGGTGTAGAAGATGCTCAAGTAGTATCGGAAGCAGCTGAGCCAAAGCCCAAAAAAGCAGCTAAAAAGTCTAAAAAAGACGAATAGTGATTTCAATAGGCACAGAAAAAGGGATTGGACATCGTTCAATCCCTTTTTTATTGCCCTTTTTCGAACGAATGCGGAAAGAATTAACCTCGACCTTGATCACTGATTCAATAACAAAAGTATTTTTGTCAACCATTTAACTCTACTCTCTTTGAACGGAAAAGCATATTTACTCTTAGCAGACGGCCTCCTCGTGGAGGGGAAGGCCATCGGTAAAAAAGGAACCAGTGGTGGTGAAATCTGTTTCAACACGGGCATGACCGGCTACCAAGAAATTTATACTGATCCGTCCTACCATGGTCAGATTGTTGTCAATACTTCAGCACACATTGGCAACTACGGTACCGTGGTCGAAGACAATGAATCTGGCTCACCCAAGATACAGGGTATCGTAATTAATGAATTTTCAAAAGAATTCAGCCGAAAGACAGCCAAAGAGAGCTTACAGACTTACCTGGAAAAACATGGGGTAGTTGGAATTGCGGATATCGATACGCGCAAGTTGGTGCGGCACATAAGAAGTAAGGGGGCGATGAATGCGATCATTTCCTCTGAGCTTACGCCCGAACAATTGAAAGAAGAATTGAAAAAAGTGCCATCTATGGATGGGCTCGAATTATCTTCTATCGTAAGTACCAAACAACCCTATTTTGCAGGCGATCCAAATGCACCGATTAAAATCGCGGCACTCGATGTTGGCATTAAAAATAATATTGTGAAATGTTTAGCCGAAAGAGGTTGCTACGTGCAAGTCTTTCCGGCAAAAACGACTTACCAGGAAATGGAAGCGTGGAAGCCCCACGGTTATTTTATTTCTAACGGCCCAGGCGATCCCTCGGTGATGGAATATGCCATAAAAACAGTAAAAGATATTCTACATGCCGACAAGCCAGTATTTGGAATTTGTCTCGGACATCAACTACTCGCTTTAGCTGCAGGCCTCACAACATTTAAAATGCACCATGGCCATCGCGGATTAAATCATCCCGTAAAAAATTTGATTTCAGGCTTAGGAGAAATGACTTCGCAGAATCATGGCTTTGCGGTAAAGAACGAGGGGCTTGAGCAACATCCGGAAGTAGAGGTAACACACGTTCATTTGAATGACGGCACCATCATGGGTATTCGGCTAAAAAACAAAAATGCATTTTCGGTACAATATCATCCGGAAGCATCGCCAGGATCACATGATAGTCGGTATTTGTTTGACCAATTTCTTTCAATGATTAAGAGCTAATTTGAAAATTCGACAATTCGGTGATTTGAAAATGTAGCTAAGGAAAAGATAGAATCAATGAAAATGATCTTAATGTCTTTGTGTCTTAGCGGAAGAGTGTTGATGAAAACCCTAGTTCTAATTTTGTCATTATCAGTTTGCTATTTGACTTCTTTAGCGCAAGTTTCTTTTGGAGTGATAGGTGGATTGAATTTGACGAAAACTGTCTACAACGATCTCCCAATTGGGTTCACCTCGGCTAATGAACCCTCATGGGTGTCAGGGCTTCACGTAGGTGTGTTTGGGCAGGTTAAGTTGTCTGAGAAATTGAGCGTAGTGCCGGAGCTTCAATTCTCACAAAAAGGATATGAGGTTACTTATTCAGTTACCAAGGTCAGTTCTTCAGTTAGGATAAATTATTTTGAACTACCCATCTTATTGTCCTACAGAATAAAGGCGATAGGCGTAGATCTTGGACCTAGTATTTCGTATCGATTATCCTCAACTCTTGCAGATACTTATAAGGATTTTGATTTCGGCTTGGCGGGTGGGCTACGAGTATATGTGACAGAAAAGTTTTTCGTGACAGGAAGATTTTACTACGGCCTAGCTGGAATTAGCCAGATAACCTTCTTCGACTTTAGTCTACGAACAGTAGGAACGTTTACTGAATACAATCGAGCAATTCAGTTTGGTGTTGGCTACAAAATAAAATAAAAATTAACTTAGTGTCTTCGTGCCTTAGTGGTAAAAAATAAATCTAACATCCTAAATCTAAATCAAAATGAGTTTAATCGAAAGCGTCCACGCCCGTCAGATACTTGATAGCCGTGGCAATCCAACAGTAGAAGTAGACGTATTCACAGAATCGGGCGCGTTTGGTCGCGCGGCAGTGCCTTCAGGTGCTTCCACCGGTTCGCATGAAGCGGTAGAACTCCGCGATGGCGATGCCAAAAAATACATGGGCAAAGGCGTACTAAAAGCCGTGAACAATGTCAATACAAAAATCGCTGCCGAGGTGGTTGGTTTCCCTGTAATGGATCAATCGCTCATCGACAAGATCATGATCGAGTTAGATGGCACGCCTAACAAAGGCAAGTTGGGCGCGAATGCAATCTTAGGAGTTTCGTTAGCTGTGGCAAAAGCTGCTGCGATGGAAGCCGGTCAGTCGTTGTACAGATACATCGGTGGCGTGAATGCTAACACACTTCCTGTGCCGATGATGAACATTCTAAATGGTGGAAGCCATGCCGATAACTCCATCGACTTTCAAGAGTTCATGGTGATGCCGGTAGGTGCAAAGACGTTCTCGGAAGCGTTGCGCATGGGAGCTGAGATTTTCCATACGTTGAAAAAAGTATTACACGACCAAGGTCTTTCTACAAATGTGGGTGACGAAGGTGGTTTTGCACCAAACATCAAATCAAATGAGGCGGCTATTGAGATTGTATTAAAAGCGATTGAGAAGGCTGGTTTCAAACCAGGTTCCGATGTGATGATTGCTTTGGATCCCGCTGCTTCTGAATTTTACGACAGCAAAACCAAAACATATACATTCAAAAAATCTTCAGGTAAGAAATTGAAGCCATTGGAGATGGCAGAGTACTGGACGAATTGGACGAAGAAATATCCAATAATTTCCATTGAAGATGGATTAGCTGAAGATGATTGGGCTGGCTGGAAAGCGTTGACAGAGAACGTAGGAAAGAATGTTCAATTGGTAGGCGATGATTTATTTGTAACCAACGTAAAGCGTTTGCAACAAGGAATTGACAAGGGCGTAGGCAATGCGATCTTGATTAAAGTAAATCAGATCGGCTCGTTGACAGAGACTATTGACGCGGTGAACCTGGCAAAACGTAATTCATACAAGAGCATTATGAGCCACCGCTCGGGTGAGACTGAAGATAATACTATTGCTGACTTGGCTGTTGCCTTGAACTGTGGCCAGATCAAAACGGGTTCTGCTTCACGTTCAGATAGGATGGCGAAATACAATCAGTTGATCCGCATTGAAGAGGAATTGGGTGAAGTGGCCTATTTTCCGGGGAAGAAGTTTTAGAACGGTTTTTCAGTAAATTTTTGAAGCCGGGGGTATCCTCGGCTTTTTTATTACTCCGAAAAAATGGGAGTATGCAGAGCCTTTATCGCTGAGTTTCTAGCATTTCTAAAATTTCCCTATCTTCGTACAACCATTTTTTAAGCTATGTTGAAGAGATTACCACCCGCCTTTCGCAATTTTTATTTTGTTACAGGTCTTTGCTTCCTTGTCTGGATGCTTTTCTTGGACTCCAATGATTTGATTTCCCGCTTTAAGTTGGGCGCCAAACTACGAAACCTCGATCGGGAAAAAGCGTATTACCAGGAAAAGATTGCTGATGTAGAGAAGGACCGGCATGAGCTGATGACTGACCGGGAATTGCTGGAAAAATTTGCTCGTGAAAAATATCTGATGAAAAAAGAGACCGAAGATATTTTCATCATTCAAGCAGAAGATTAACGAGAAGGGATATGAAAAGAAGTCTGTTGTTTTTGTTGCTAATGTGTATGTCACTTTTCGTAGCAGCTCAGCGCGAGATCGATGAAGATACTCCACACAGGTTCAAGGATCGGTTTTATTTAGGGGGCGGTTTTGGTCTCAATTCCGGAACGGACATTTATGGCAACGGTTATTTTTTCATTGCGCTTAATCCGGTTATAGGATACATGATCACGCCAAAGCTCTCTTCGGGCTTGGGTATAAATTGGCAACGCACAAGCTATGATCGACCCAGTGTTACGCTTGATCAATTTGGACTGAGTCCTTTTGCACGCTACAATTTCGATCAGCTGTTTGCTTACGCAGAGTATAATTATATTTCCACACCAGCCTATAATCTAAGTCGGGGCAATTACGAGAGCCGCGCTATCTTCAACCGGTTTTTAGTTGGACTTGGCTATTCGCAACCTCTTGGAAAAAGAGGCTCCATCAACGTGGTTGGAATGTATGACGTTTTGTACAAACCGGAACAACGTATTTTTGGATCACCCTGGGTGTACCGTGTATTCTTTTCCTTTTAGGAAGGAAATTCTACCCCCAATTTCTTAGCTAGCTCCTGTAAGTCTTCTACCACTTTTGAATTGAGCGGAATTCCGTCCTTCATCCGTGTGGCTTCACTTTCGCGTTCTGGGTCTCCGGGGATAATCATCTTCGGTTGCCCTTCGACTGTTTTCGCTTCTCGAAAGCGGCTGATCCACTTATCCATATGAAATTTGAAATCCTCGGAAGGACGGAAAGCATCAACACGCATTGCGCCAAAAAAATGACCGATACCCTCACCAACCGGGTCGGCAGGAGGGGAGAGGAAACTAACAAACGGTGGAACCCAAGGACCATAATTGGCTCCACTTAGTACAGCGGAAAAGATATCTACCCAAGCTCCCAAGCTAAAACCTTTGTGGCTTCCATGCTCGCGATCGCTGCCCAGTGGAACCAACGCGCCTCCATCCTTTAGTTCATTCGGATTGGTGGATGGGCTGCCATCTTTTTTTTGAATCCAGCCAAGAGGTGCTTCTTTATTTTTTCGTTGGAGAATTTCTAGTTTGCCGTTGGCGGCTGTTGTTGTTGCAAAATCAGCTACGAAAGGCGGTTGATTTCCGGCAGGGATCGCCACACAAATAGGATTAGTGCCCAATAATCTTTCGACTGAAAAAGTAGGTGCGACCAATGGGCTAGCATTCGTCATGGCAATACCAATCATGTCATGTGGCAGGGCCATCATAGCATGGTAGGCTGCAATGCCAAAGTGGTTTGAATTTTTTACTGCTACCCAGCCGGTGCCCACATTGTTTGCTTTTTCTATAGCAATCTCCATAGCCTTTGGAGCTACTACTAACCCCAAGCCACCATCACCATCCAACACAGAGGTGCTTGCTCTGGCATGAACAATTTTGGTTTTAGGTGTGCTATTGATTCGTTTGGCTTCCCACAAACGGACATAACCAGATAGTCGGGCCAGGCCGTGTGAATCGATTCCGCGTAAATCGGCACCTAACAACACGTTCGCGGCTAACCTTGCTTCCTCATCCGGGCAGTTGATTTTAGTAAAGACAGCGTAGGCAAATTGCCAAAGGGGCTGGTACTTAAAAATGGGATCGTTAGGCATAGCGTTGATTGGAAATCAGATGAATCGCAATTTGCAAGGTTTTGATAAAATTATCGTTCGAATTATGGAAATTTGATCGTTGTCGCATCTTACCCCAAACAAATGAAAATCTATATGAAGAACCAACTTTTAGCCACCGCCTTGTCAGTAAGTGCGCTGGTCGCGATGGGGCAAAATGAGAAGAATGTCGACTCCAAGATCACAGATGTCACCGTTTTTTTGAACAAAGCGCAAGTTACCCGCGAAGTGAAGACCCGCATTGAGTCGGGGAGAGTTAACTTGGTGGTGCGGGGACTTACTTCTCAACTTGATCCGGAGAGCATTCAAGTAACGGGAAAAGGAAGCTTTATCATCATGGGTATTAGCCATCAGCAAAATTATTTGAATGAGTTGAATATGCCCAAAAGTCTGAAGGCATTAAAGGACTCTGTGGAGCAACTGCAAAAGCAATTGCAGTTGGAGCAGAGTCAGAAGGAAATTTTAAATAAAGAGGAGCAGATGCTATTGAGTAATCAGAAGATCGGAGGGACTACTCAAAACCTGACGGTAGCTGAGCTAAAAGCAATGGCCGATTTTTACAGAAGTCGATTGGGGGATATTGTTACTTCGCGAATGAAGCAAGATGACAAGATCAAGAAAATCAATGAGCGTATAGTAAAGCTTACCAATCAAATCAACAGCCAGAATGAAATGTATGGTCGCAACACCAGCGAAATTGTAGTGAGTATTTCTGCAGAGGCTGCTACCTCCGTTGATTTAGATGTCAACTATGTGGTGGCCAATGCCGGATGGTATCCCGTCTATGACGTGAGAGCGATCAACACGAAAAGTCCGTTACAATTGAGCTACAAAGCCAACGTTTTTCAAAGTACCGGAGAAGAATGGAAGAATGTGAAGTTGAAATTGTCAACCGCAAATCCCAACCAGAGTGGACTGAAGCCAGAATTGAGTTCCTGGTATTTGGACTTTTATCAGCCGATTGCTTATGGATACGAGAGGAATCGAAAAGAGAGCAAAGCAGCGCCTGCTATGACGAGAGCAATGGAAGATTCACAAGGGCTTTCCGAAGTAGTGGTTACGGCCGCTTCGGTGGCTGACTATGTGTCGACCATTCAAACAACGTTGAACACAGAATTCGATATTTCCCTTCCTTATTCGGTATTGTCTGCATCCAAGCCGACAACGGTGGATATTCGCAATTACGAAATGAAGTCTGACTACACTTATTCGGTGGCTCCCAAATTAGATAACGATGCATTCTTGTTGGCAAGAGCAACCGGGTGGGAAGAATTTAATCTTTTGCCGGGCGAAGCCAATATTTTCTTTGAAGGCACTTTCGTGGGCAAATCATTTATTGATCCCAATAATATCAAAGATACCCTTTCAGTTTCATTGGGTCGCGATAAGCGAATTGTGGTGAAGCGCGAGAAATTGAAAGACCTAACATCCCGTAATTTTATTGGTTCAACCAAGAAGGAAAGTTACGCCTATGAAATATCCATACGCAATACCAAAGGAGAGAGTATTAAAGTGATCGTTGAGGATCAGATACCGGTGTCTCAAAATACCCAAATTGAAGTGAGTGTTCAAGATATTGCAGGAGCAAAATTTAATAAGAACACGGGCAAATTGGTCTGGGAGTTGGAACTCAAACCCAACGAAACCAGAAAGCTGGTGTATAAATTTGAAGTAAAGTACCCGAAGGATAAACAGATCAACGGACTGTAACCAAAAGCCCTGAATTTTTCAGGGCTTTTTTTCTACTAATATTGTTTTGTTCTTTGTGTAGAAACAAGTTTCATGCGATTCAAATTATTTTTGTTTTTGTGCTCAATCTCTTTGACAAGTGCTGGTCAAATAGTAAATACCGCTACGATGGACACGCTAGAGTCGACCGTCATTGGACATTTAGCAGTAGGCGGCTACATTGATACTTATTACGGATATAATTTCAGCAGACCCGCGAACGGTATTAATCCGTACTTCGTTTCATCTAATCGTCATGACGAGATGAATATCAATCTAGCTTACATCGACCTTCGTTATCGGTCTACCAATTTTCGGGCGCGCTTTGTGCCAGGATTTGGGACTTATGTTAATTCAAATTATGCATCTGAATCCGGCACATTAAAAAACATTATCGAGGCAAGCGTGGGATTAAAACTCTCGGGAAAGCGTAATATTTGGATTGATGTCGGAGTACTAGGGTCACCGTATACGAATGAGAGCGCGATTTCAAAAGATCACTTGATGTATACCCGATCCTTCGCCCCCGAAAATGTTCCCTACTATTTAACTGGGGTGAAGGTGAGCGTTCCACTTGACAGCAAGTGGACTGCTTATTTGTACTTGCTAAATGGTTGGCAGGTCATTCAGTCGAACGATAGGAATAAAGCAATCGGCACACAAGTCGAATTTCGACCCAACAAAAAAATGTTGTTCAATTGGGATACCTATGTGGGAGGCAATCAAACGGCTCAAAATCCTGACTTTCGGATGCGGTACTTCACTGATTTGTATTGGATATACAAAGCCAATGACAAATTTGATGCTACCTCGTGTGTTTACATCGGGCTGCAAGAAAGGAACAACGCTTCCACCAAGAACTGGTGGACTGCAAACTTTATAGGTCGCTATCATTTTACTGAGACACTTTCGCTTTCGGGGCGAATCGAATATTACAGCGATTCGGGTGTTCATCAATTGCCCATCACCGGTATTGATGGTTTTAGATCGTACAGCACAGGCCTCTGCTTCAATTATCAGGCTAATCACAACGCGCTATTCCGTTTGGAAGGACGTCAATTCTTTTCACCCGATAATTTGTATCGAGACGAAAGCGCTAATCCTACCGGGAGCAGTTCATTATTAACGGCCAGTCTGACGGCTTGGTTCTAGCAAAACATTATGGTTGGCTTTTGGAAGCAACAATCTTGAGCTTGAGCGAAATCTCATCATTGATTAAATCGTCTTTGATGGTGCCGATGATTCCGGAGTTGTAGACGATGCCCCATTTTGTCCGATCAATAGTGAACGTAGAGGTTTCAGCTAAAACAAATTTCTCATCAATTTTTAATTCAACAGGAATTTCGATGGTGTTGGTCTTTTCTTTGAGCGTCAGATTGCCAACAATTTTTTCGCCAGTACTATCGGAGCGAATGGCTGTGATTTCAAAGCTGCCGAAAGGAAACTTTTCGACTTCGAAAAAATCCTCGTTTTTCAAATGACCTTCTAGATTGGTTTTGTCTTTTCCGGTTTGGTCAAGGTTTGTGATTGAGTTGATGCTGATTGTAAATTTTCCACTGGTTAGTTGATTGTCGCTAACGGTAAACTGTCCGGCACTCAAACGGATAGTTCCATTGTGTTGGTAGTTACCGGGTGTGGCGCCAATCCATTCAATAACACTGGTTAGGGTATCCACCAGATATACATCTCCCTTTCCACTTAGGACTGTTGCTGGTGTCGGCTCAGAATTGATTGCTTCAGTTTTCGTTTTGCATGCATAAAAGAAAAGGAGTAGGGCAACAAAGGTTCCACTTACAATCAGAAAACGTTTTTTAATGTTCATTGCATATTATTTTGTCCAAATGTCGAACATATTTTTGAGGCAATTCTTAATTCTTCTTAAAGAAACCGTTAACGAGTTGTTAAACCTAGTTGCTACTAGCAAGCACACCTTCTTTTAGGGAATAGGCAGAAACCCGGATTGATCTGAAGATGTGTTTTTTTAAAAGAAATTGAATGAGGCAGCAGGCAACCACAATCATATCTACTCTCATCTCAATCATGCCCGGAATAGCCAGACGTTCTCTTCTTGGTTTGGATAGTAGTTCATCGAAGATCGCTTCAAAACCTGCAATGGTTAGTGGGGTTTCCGGCTCTCTAGGAAATGGCAACCCTTGCTTGTTACAATAAATTTCACTTAGCGTATCGAACGAACCTGATGAGCCAACAAGCGTTTCGGGTCGATGCTTCTTTAGCTCACTAAGCAGAGGCGCCAGTTCTACCTCAAGATAATCCTTGATCTGTGCTCTTTCCTCGGAAAGTATAGGATCGTGGTGTTGAAATTTTTCGATGAGACGTTGGCCCCCAATCTCCACACTTTTTTTCCAAAATATCTCTGTAGCGTTCGCAATAATAAATTCAACACTGCCTCCGCCAATATCCACTATTAGTGATTTTGGCGAGCCAAGTGGAACAGCGTTACGTACGCCCAAGTAAATTAACTCAGCCTCTTCCTCACCAGAAATTATTCTTACCGAGATGCCTGTTTCGATGAAGATTTTTTCAGTTAACTCAACACCATTTTTAGCACTGCGTAATGCGCTGGTACCAAAAGCGGTTACTTGAGTCACTTGCCAGTTTGCTATAGTCAGTTTAAACTTTTTTAGCGCACCTATTACTCGTTCGATAGCTTCACTCGTGATAAAGCCATTATTGATTCCACCCACCCCCATTTTGGTAGCGATTCGTTCCTGGTGTAGGGTCGCAAATCTCCCCATTCTTTTTTCTGCAATCAGCAGATTGAATGTGTTGGTTCCGAGGTCGATAATGGCAATCCTTTTCTCTGACATTTATTATTGAGTTCGAAATATACATTAACTATATTTCGGAAGGTTTACTAAAAGTCTATCTTCTTACAAATGGCGAATAAATCCTTAGTAGAGAAAAACAACGAGCTCAAACGCAAAAATGCGGAGGCTTTATTAGGTGGCGGTGAAAAACGAATTGAGCAACAGCATGCTCGGGGGAAATTGTCAGCCCGCGAAAGAGTAATGCTATTATTGGACGAAGGGTCATTTGAAGAGTTGGGGAAGTTTGTGATGCACAGATGCAAGGACTTTGGGTTGGATAAAGAGCATTATTTGGGCGATGGAGTTGTAACAGGGTACGGAACCATTGGAGGAAGGTTGGTCTACATCTTTTCGCAGGATTTTACTGTTTTTGGAGGATCGTTGTCCGAGACGTATGCAGAGAAGATTGTAAAAGTGATGGATCTGGCCATGAAAAATGGTGCTCCTGTTATTGGATTGAACGATTCGGGTGGCGCACGCATCCAAGAGGGGGTGGTTTCGCTGGGTGGTTATGCGGATATATTTTATCGCAACGTAATGGCCTCTGGTGTGGTGCCTCAGATCTCGGCTATTATGGGACCATGCGCGGGCGGAGCCGTTTACTCACCTGCTATGACCGATTTCATCTTTATGGTGGAGAAGACCTCATTCATGTTTGTCACGGGGCCTAACGTGGTAAAGACGGTAACCCACGAAACGGTAACAGCTGAAGAATTGGGAGGCGCTGCTACCCACAGTACTAAAAGTGGCGTTACCCATTTTGCCTGCGCTAATGAGGTAGAATGCTTGAACCAAATCAAACAACTCTTTAGCTACATCCCACAAAATTGCGAAGACGATGCTCCCCGGTTGGCGTATACTGGCAAAGACGAAAAAAGACCTTCGTTAAATACTATTATCCCTGAGAATCCCAATCAGCCCTACGACATGCGAGAGGTTGTTACCGGCATTGTTGATGCAGATTCTTTTTTGGAGGTGCACAAAAATTTCGCTGAGAATATTGTTGTCGGTTTTGCACGATTGGCAGGTAGAAGTATTGGCATAGTTGGCAATCAACCCGCTTGCCTGGCAGGTGTTTTGGATATTGATTCTAGTGTTAAGGCTGCACGATTCGTTCGGTTCTGCGATAGTTTCAATATCCCCTTGCTGGTATTGGAAGATGTGCCAGGTTTTCTCCCCGGCACAGATCAGGAGTGGAACGCAATCATCACGAATGGAGCAAAGTTGTTGTATGCTTTTAGTGAAGCTACCGTTCCACGCATCACCGTCATTACGCGAAAAGCGTATGGTGGAGCTTATGACGTCATGAATTCAAAACACATCGGGGCTGATATGAACTATGCTTGGCCAACTGCAGAGATTGCTGTGATGGGAGCACAGGGTGCCGCAGAGATTATATTTAAAAAGGAGATTTCCGAAGCAGCAGACCCGAAAGCTAAGATTGCAGAAAAGGTAGATGAGTACACGAACAAGTTTGCCACTCCTTATCGAGCCGCTCATCGAGGCTATATTGATGAGGTAATCTTCCCTGACCAAACCAGAGAAAAATTAATTAGGTCATTCCAAATGCTGGAGAACAAAGTGGCCGTATTGCCCAAGAAGAAGCACGGGAATATACCGTTGTAGGTGTTTGGGCGGGTACGAGCGTTCAGAAATAAAAAATTAGAATAAATTTTAATGTAAAACTCTCACAATGGACAAAAAAAGTAAAAACTTTCTCTACGAGTACCTGAATAACGCATCACCCACAGGCTTTGAATCTTCTGGTCAGCAGATTTGGTTGGACTACATCAAGCCTTATATCAATGACTACATGATCGATGTCTATGGCACGGCAGTGGGGATTATTAACCCCAAGGCATCATATAAAGTAGTGATTGAAGCCCATGCCGATGAGATCAGCTGGTTTGTTAATTATATTACAGATGATGGCTATATCTACGTCCGTAGAAATGGAGGTTCGGATCATCAGATTGCGCCCAGTATGAGGGTGAACATTCATACTGAAAAAGGAATTGTAAAAGGCGTATTCGGCTGGCCAGCCATTCACGTGCGTGATGCAGGTAAAGAAGAAGCGCCAAGTTTGAAGAATATTTTCATCGATTGTGGTGCCGCCAATAAAAAGGGGGTAGAGGCGATGGGTATCCATGTGGGCACAGTAATCACCTTCGAAGCGGATTTGATGGAACTCAATAAGAACTATCTGGTGGGCCGAGCTTTGGACAATCGTATGGGTGGCTTTATGATTGCAGAGGTGACGCGCAGGCTCAGCGAAAACAAGAAAAAACTACCTTTTGGGCTTTATGTGGTCAATGCCGTTCAGGAAGAAATCGGATTGCGAGGTGCTGAAATGATTTCGCGCAAAATAAAGCCTGATTTAGCCATTTGTACGGATGTAACCCACGATACGCAGTCACCCATGTATAACAAGAAGGAGAGCGGCAATTTAAAGTGTGGTTTGGGTCCCGTAGTGTGTATCGGCCCGGCCGTACAGAATAATGTGCTTAAGATGATCACCCAGACTGCCGAAAAGAAGAAAATCGCATTCCAGCGCCAGGCGGTGTCGAGGTCTACAGGAACAGATACTGATTCTTTTGCCTATTCTGCCGAAGGTGTAGCCTCAGCGCTTATTTCTTTACCCCTAAAATATATGCACACCACGGTGGAGACAGTTCATAAAGACGATGTTGAAAGCGTAATTAACCTCATTTATGAGGTTCTACTACAAGTAAAGCCAAATTTTGACTACCGGTATATTCGGTAAAAATGCTTTTTTTTGGCTTTTTTAACCATTGTGAAAATAAAAGCCTAGACTTTTATTTAGAAGGATAAGAAATCTTACACTCGATAGTATTGAAACAACTGAGACCCCTCTAGTTTTCTGGAGGGGTCTACTTTTGTATCACTAAACAACAAAAAAACAACACAATGAAAACTGTTAAAGCTCTTTTTGCCGCTTCACTTCTTTTTGTAGGTGGTGCATCATTCGCTCAAGATCGTCCAGTACATGAAATTTACACCATGATGGTGTTCAATTTCACCAAGTATGTTCAATGGCCAGATTCAGATAAGCCAGGTGAATTTGTTATTGGAGTAATAGGAAATGAAGATGTGTACAAAACCCTCACTACCTGGTACAATGGCAAGACCAAGGGTGCAAAAACCTATGTAATTAAAAAGTTTAGCAACGCGTCAGAAGTGTCAGACTGTGCGGTGCTTTATATAGATAAAAGCAAAAGTGGAGAATTTGATGCTGCCAATTCAAAGGTAAAAGGCAAGGGAACGTTGGTAGTAACTGACCGCACTGGATTTGGAGCGAAAGGAAGCTGTATCAATTTTAAAACAGTTGACGAAAAACTTCGTTTTGAGTTAAATTCTAGGGCAATTGAGACTGCGAATTTGAAGGTTTCTAGCGCCTTGACATCTATGGCTATATTGATCTAAATTTATATTTTTGATCTAAATTTAAATAGGATTAACCCTTTTGAAATGAAAAGATTATTGATAGTAAGTATTCTGTTACTGGTATGTACAGTTGGTTTTGCTCAAACCGAAAAACCGATGTATGAGATCCATGCGCAAATGATCTATAATTTCATCAAGTATATTCAATGGCCCAATGATACTGAACCTGGAGAATTTGTAGTTGGTATTGTGGGAGAAGATGATGTTTTCAACACCCTCAAGAGTTATTATGATGGCAAGCCAAAGGGCGCAAAAAAGTATTCAATTAGAAAATTATCTGGTGCAGATGAAGCTGCCAACTGTAACGTGGTTTACATCGGCAAAAACAAGGGTGGTCAATTTGACAATATAAAGAATGCTGTTTCTGGGAAACCCGTTTTAACAATTACTGACAGCTCGAATCTTGGAAAGAAGGGCAGTTGCATCAACTTTAAAGTGTTAGACGGAAAACTAAAATTTGAATTGAATCAAGCTTCTGTTACTGCTTCTACCTTAAAAGTGGCAAGTCAATTAAGTAGTATGGCGATTTTGTTGTAAGGCAATAGGAATGGTTTTTATTGACCATTTACATCGCGAAGTTGAAGTAGTTTATCCACCAAAACGTATCATATCATTGGTTCCGTCTCAGACGGAACTTTTGTTTTATCTGGGCTTGTCTAATCAGGTGGTTGGCATCACGAAGTTCTGTGTCCATCCACGAGAGTGGGTTAAGAGGTTGCCAAAGATTGGGGGCACCAAGAACTTCAGATTCGATGTAATCGATCAGCTTAAAACGGATTTGATTATTAGCAATAAGGAGGAGAATTACGAGTCCGGAATCTCCGTGCTACAGGCAAAATATCCGGTCTGGATAAGTGATGTATCGTCTTATGCCGAAGCGCTCGAAATGATTGTAGCGATTGGTGCGTTGACCGACAGAATTGACCCGGCCAATGCCCTCCGAAACGAGATTGAAGCAAGGTTTGAAAGATTGCCCAAAAAAAAGCCCAGACGTGTTCTATACCTTATTTGGCGCCAACCGTGGATGGCGGCAGGTAAAGGCACATTTATTGATAGCATACTTTCCAAGATCGGATTAGTGAACGTAGTGGAAGAGGCAAGATACCCGACCCTTTCGGCTGACCAACTTCGGCAATTGCAGCCAGAACTAATTTATCTTTCTTCGGAGCCTTATCCGTTTAAGCAAGAGCATATCCACGAGTTACAGTCTGTTGTTCCAAATTCGGAAGTCGTTTTAGTGGACGGAGAATTGTTTTCCTGGTATGGAAGTAGAATGCTGCTAGCCCCTGATTATTTTGCCTCTCTCACAGGGTAGTCGTTTCAAAACCCACGGAATTCATATCTCGCCAAAAACCGGGATATGATTTGTTTACAACTTCGGGTGATTCAATCTTCAAGTCTTGTATCGTTGCTAACGGAGCAAAACCCATGGCCATGCGATGGTCGTGGTAGGTCTGTATAGTAATTGATTGAGGGGGAATTCGACCCGGTTCCAGTTTCCAGTTTCCGGTGGATGGCTCGCTTAAGGTGGCACCGATTTTTTGCAGTTCATTCTGAAGCGCTGCGATTCGGTCTGTTTCCTTTATCCGGAGGCTTTCCAACCCTGTAAAATCGCAAGGTATCCCTTTTGCCGCGCAAACTGGCAATACAGTTTGCGCCAGATCGGGGCAATCTTTAAAATCCCAGGTCAGGTTTTTGGCGGCCTCCTTTTTAGAAAGTAGCGCATTCCCGTTTTTGAAAATAGTTTGAACACCTAGTTGGTTCATGATATCAACGATCACCCTGTCGCCCTGCAATGACTTTTCAGATATCCTCGGAAGTGCTAGTTCAGCCTGTTTCGCCAATGCGACAAAAGCAAACCAATAACTGGCAGAAGACCAGTCAGCCTCCACTGTTATATCAGCTCTTTTGAATTTTGAATTTTGAATCTTGATGAGCCCTTTGTCAAAATCCAAAGACGGCTCCACCCCAAACTGTTTCATCAGTTCTGCGGTCATTCTAATATAGGGTACACTGCCGATTTTTCCCTTTAAACGGATTGTCAACCCTTTTGGCAGAATGGGTGCCGCCATCATCAGAGCAGAGATGTATTGACTACTCACATTTCCCGGCATTTCCAGTTCATCAGCTAGTTGGTCGCTGAAACCCTTTATTTCAATGGGTGGAAAACCTTCCTTTTCTTTGTATTCGATAGAGGCACCAATTTTTCGTAAGGCATCGACCAACAACGCGATCGGTCTTTCCTTCATTCGATCCGTTCCGGTCATTATTTTGTTTTTTCCGGATAGAGCAAAATAGGCGGTCAGAAATCGCATTGTTGTTCCCGCGTCCAAGACATCAATTACAACGTCCGTGCTAGAGACTAGCCTTTCCATCAGTTGGGTATCCCTGGCAACCGACAAGTTACTAACGACCGATTGGCTATTGCTTAGCGCCTGTAGCAACAATGCCCGGTTACTAATACTTTTGGAAGAGGATAACTCGTTGATTGTTCCTCGAACTATAGAATTTGCTTTGATGGAGATATATGAAGTCAAGTAATCTTTCGTTTTAGAATTGGGACACAAAAATTTAATGTACTTTTTTTATTTTACGTGAAACAAATTAATTTTATAATCAGTTAATGCTTTTATGAATACATCAAAGAAAATAGCGATTGGTTTAGGGGTAGCAGGTGGAGCGTTGTTGGCCGCTTGGCTTTTAACGGGCGACCGAAAAAGGAAAACAAAAGAGTTTGTGTCTAAGGCTGCTAGCGACATTAAGAACGTGTTTAATAGCGAGGATAAAAAGAAAGACGACTCAGACGTACATTACGTCTAAGATGTGTGTCAAAGGCTTTCATAGTACTCAAATGCATCCCTAATTTCGGCAGCACCAACCTCTTGGTCCCATATGGCTTGTCCAAGCCCATTCGGTAGTGCCATTAGTATTTTATCACCTTTGTTTTTCTTGTCTTGCATCATCAGCCCTACTACCTGGGTATGGTTGAAGGGCTGATTAGTCTTCGGGAAAATGAGGCTTATAAAACGGCAAATCGAGGTTAACTCGACTTCCGAGAGTAAGCCTTTCTCGAAAGCGATGAAACTCTCCATTATCATCCCCATTGCAATAGCTTCCCCATGGAAGATACGCATCCCCATTGCCAAATAGTGGGTTTCAAGGGCATGGCCTATCGTGTGCCCGAAGTTCAGTATTTTCCGTAGCCCTTGTTCGCGGGGATCCTCTTTAGTAATCTTTTTCTTGATGTTTACAGAATGGGCAATCAACAGATCCCAATCTTGTTCTAACAACGATTTCCTTGAGATGTGATCCCACATTTCTTTGTCTGCAATAATGCAGTGTTTAATCACTTCGGCAAACCCAGAACGAAGCTCTCGCTCAGGTAAAGTCTTCAGGAAAGAAGAACTTATGAGCGTAGCTACTGGCTCCTGAAAAACCCCGATTTGATTTTTGAAGTGGAGAAAATCAATGCCCAGTTTACCGCCTACGCTTGCATCTACTTGTGCCAGTAGTGTCGTTGGCACCAATGCGAAGTTGATCCCCCTCTTGTATGTGGCGGCACAAAATCCTGCCATATCGCTCACCACTCCCCCTCCAATAACAAGAAGGAACGAATGTCTATCAAAATTGAGGTCGGTTAATTGCTGCCAGATTTGCGTGCAGGTTTCCAGATTTTTCGATTCTTCCCCCGCATTAACTTCCACTAATGAATGGGTTGGAAGTGCATCTTTCACCAGAAGATAGCAATGGGATTTTGTGTTGTTGTCAACAACAACGGCCAATTGAGTAAAGGACTGTTCTCTTAGAAAATTGGAAACAAGCAGGCTGGCGTCTTTATTGAACAAAATCTGGGCAGTTGACATGGCTAACATTCGAGCTTAAAAATAGGCGAAATATCTCCTTTCGAATGATTTAATCCCTAGAAATCTGCTTCCCTCTTATATTTGTGGCCAAATCGCTTATGGAAACTATCCCGTCTATTCAGTTCGACAATACCCAGGTTGCTTTTTCTTATAAAAGCGACAGGGAATTGAAGAAAGCCAACTTCATTTTTTCCTTGGTCAATCACCCGATGATATCCAGTTTGGCAACTTCCTTGGTGAAGTTCAGTTTGGCCCTTCATCTGCCGGTTAAAAATCTAATTCGTATTAGTGTTTTTGAACACTTTTGTGGAGGAGAAACAGCCGAGGAAAGCGAAAAAACGATTGAGAAATTGGCGCAATACAAAGTGGGTACTATCCTTGATTACTCCGTAGAAGGCAAACATGATGAAGCGAGTTTTGACCAGACGACCCGTGAGATATTATCCACCTTTGACGAAGCAACGAAAAGTCGTTCTGTTCCCTTTTGTGTGTTTAAAACGACTGGCCTCGGCTCTTCCGAAATTCTGGAAAAAGTACACGCAAAGGACGTACTCACACCTGAAGAAACAGCTGCTTTTGGCAGGGTGAAAATGAGGGTAGAACAGATTTGCCAGCGTGCATTTGAAACTCAGGTGCCTGTTTTGATTGACGCGGAAGACAGTTGGATTCAAAACCCCATTGATGAAATGGCCTACGAAATGATGAAGAAGTACAATCAGCAAAAAGCGATTGTCTTCAACACCTTTCAAATGTATAGGGCCGATATGCAGGGTAATTTGCGCAACGCTTTTCACGTTGCAGCCATGCATAATTATTTCTTGGGCGTAAAGATGGTTCGTGGTGCCTACATGGAGAAGGAAGCAGAGCGGGCGGCCAATCTGGGATATCCGAACCCGATTCACCCATCAAAACAAGCAACCGATGATGCCTTTAATCAAGGATTGGCATTCTGTGTTGACAACAAACAGCGCGTTTCTGTCTTGTGTGGCTCGCACAACGAATACAGTAACCAGTATTTGACCGTTCTCATGCATAAGCATGGAATGAAGGCCAACGACCAACGCGTGTGGTTTGCTCAGCTGTTGGGAATGAGCGACAATATTTCGTTTAACCTGGCAAAGGCTGGTTACAACGTGGCGAAGTATGTTCCCTATGGGCCGGTTGAGTCTGTGATGCCTTATCTATTGAGGCGGGCGGCTGAAAATACGTCTGTCGCAGGACAAAGCAGTAGGGAGCTTGGGCTTATCAAAAAGGAATTGAAGAGAAGAAGACAGTAGTCAACTAGATCAAGAAATTATGACGCAGTTAAGCGAACAAGAAACCATCCGTAGGCAAAGCATGGACGAGTTGAACAAACTCGGAATTAATCCCTATCCTGCGGAGTTATTTGAAGTGAATGTAACATCACAGGAGATTCATACTCAATATCCGAAACGGGAATTTAAGAACGTCTCTATTGCTGGTCGCATTATGACACGCAGAGTAATGGGGAATGCCTCATTTGCAGAATTACAGGATGAAGCAGGTCGTATTCAGATTTATTTCAGGCGAGACGATATTTGCCCAACAGACGATAAAACACTTTACAATATCGTTTTCAAAAAGCTGCTTGACATTGGCGATATTATCGGTGTCAATGGATTTGTTTTTACAACTCAAACAGGAGAAGTCTCTATTCATGTGACAAACTTCAAGGTGCTGGCAAAAGCATTGCGCCCGTTACCCGTTGTGAAAGAAACGCAAGACGAACAAGGGAATACTATTTTACACGATGCATTTACCGATCCTGAACAGCGCTATCGTATGCGCTACGTAGACTTGACTGTCAACCCCAAAGTTCGGGATGCATTTGTGAAGCGTACCCAATTGGTAAACTCCATGCGTAGCTACTTAACCGGAAAAGGATACCTGGAAGTCGAGACACCGATTCTTCAGCCACTGTATGGGGGAGCAGCCGCGAAGCCTTTTAAAACGCATCACAATTCGCTGGATATGACATTATACCTGCGTATCGCCAATGAATTGTATTTAAAACGATTGATAGTTGGCGGCTTCAATGGTGTGTATGAATTCTCAAAAGATTTCCGAAATGAAGGCATGTCGCGGTTCCATAATCCGGAGTTTACTCAGGTAGAATTGTATGTGGCCTACAAAGATTATTATTGGATGATGGATTTGGTGGAGGAGATGATCGAAAAGGTGGCTCTCTACCTTCATGGAACTACGGAGGTGAAAGTGGGGGAGAACACGATCAATTTTAAAAGACCATGGAAACGATTCACCATGTATGAGGCCATTCATCATTTTACAGGCGTTGATATATCCGAGATGAATGAATCTGCGTTGCGAGAAACGTGCAAGCAATTGCATGTTCCGGCTGACGCCACAATGGGAAAAGGAAAACTCATCGACCAAATTTTTGGAGAGAAATGTGAACATCAATTGATTCAGCCTACTTTTATAACTGACTATCCGCTGGAGATGTCGCCATTGGCAAAAAAGCATCGAAGCAAACCCGGGTTAGTAGAACGTTTTGAAGCCATTTGTAATCGAAAAGAGATCTGCAATTCGTTTTCTGAATTAAATGATCCGATCGATCAGCGCGCCCGATTTGAAGAACAATTGGAGCTAGGTAAACGAGGCGATGAAGAAGCGATGACGCTCGATGAGGATTTTTTGCGTGCGCTGGAATACGGAATGCCACCAACTGCGGGCCTAGGAATTGGTATTGACCGCCTTGCTATGGTTATGACCAACTCACCATCTATACAAGATGTGATCTTTTTTCCTCAAATGAAGCCGGAAAAAAATCTGACGGTAGATCCTCAAACTGAATTTGAGCAAGCAGGCATTCGTGCTGAATTGATTCCGATCTTGGTGAAGATGGGCGTTCAGTCGATGATTCAATTGAAAGAGATGAAGCCCACAAAACTTTTTAATGACATCCCAGGGATGCGAAAAAAGTTAAAACTTGAAATGGTGCAAAATCCAACCTTGCAAGAAATTGAAGGATGGCAAAACGCCTAGCGAACATCAAAGAATGATCTCGTCCGATTAAGTTTTAGATCGCGTAGTAATGCGGATTTGACACCGATGTTGAACATGTAGTTCTGGAAAGGACCAAAAGGAACCCAGCTAAGAGAAAGCTGCCAGCAGTGGATATCTCGATTGATCGAAAAACTCGTTTGAGTGATTTCACTTCTCACAAAATCGTAGCCGGAGTTAAATACTACTTTCCATTTTTCAGTCATAGAAATATCTCCCGAAAAATTTAAGGCCTGCGTTATCTGTGCGGGCTGATTGGTGCTTCTTGAATAATTAATATTATAGTTCAATCGTAGATTCCAGGGAATCTTAAAATCGATATACGTGTTTGCATTTTGTAACAGATAGGCTTTGTCAGCCTCTGATGCATTTGATTTTGCAATTTGGTCACGCGACTGGGTGTCGCTCTTCTGGCCCTTTGGATTAAGATTGGTGCTAAATGCCAATCCCGCAGATGTAATCCTGCCAATACCCTGCCCAACATTCCAAGCATATCGATCCAGTCTTCTCTCAATAATAGAGGTGCCTTCGGCCGGAATCGTCAAATCATTTCTGCTCTTTTCGTATTGGTAAGGATCTAGCGAACCATTAATATTGATATTCACTTTGTTGTTCAAGATGTTGGTGTTGGCGCTGATTGAAATGGTGGCTAGCTTAAACGAATCGGCTGCGAAATTGTAACCTGAACCAATAGATAGGTTGTTAAAGATCGGGATTTTTTTGTCGACTGTATCTTTTTTTCCTCTCACTTTCATTTCGATGGTGTTTCCCAAACCAAAGCTCAGCGAGTTACTAATGCCCTGTCTAGAACCTCCATAAACGAATCCCTCGTGCCTCGATCTTCTTACCTCGAATTCCTTTCCTTTTGCGTCTTTTAGCTTAACCGCTTGGAAATACCCATAACTGGGGTCTCCAAAGTCGGGTGTGTAGTTGAAGGAGACATTAGGTGTGATCACATGTCGGATGCCTCGAATACGGCTGTCTGGATTTTTGGAAAGGTAGGTTCCAAAAATCCGGGTGGTAACTGAAACTCCCAGTGAAAAATTATTGATGCGATTGAATACATTAGATGTGTCTTTGATCACAGCTGTTTTTCCTGTCGCATCCGTACCCCAATTGAGTTGTCTGAAATACCATGTTTCGTCAATAGACATGTTTGGACTAACGGCAAAAAATTTCATCACCTTCACGGTGGTTGAGATAGGGATGTTGTGTTTGATACCGCTCTTCGCGTTCTTAAAAAGGGTAGGCAGGTTTTGGAAATCAAAACTCGCAATGCTGTCTTTTGTCGAGTTTCCTATTCTGCCCAAGTTGTTAGTGATTTGGTTTGTTCCAGCCAGGCTATATCTAATATTAAAATTGTCAGCGGCCTCACCGAGCTTCTTATTTTTTAGTGGATATAGGTTATTGACATTAAAAGTGATGTCAGGCATCGGCAAATCTACCTGTCCGGTTGCCAAATCCTGACTGTGCCGGAGGTTTATACCTGCTGAAAATGGAGTGCCCGGAAATATTTTTGACAAAGAGATGTTGGAGGTAAGTTTTCTGGAAATGTTGTCAGGGCGTTGTTGATTAGGATTCACATTTACACCTAGAAAGTTGTTTGTTGTAAACGATGAGGTGGCTGCATTGACAGATGCAGAGAACCGAGTATTTCCTTTTGATTTTGGCGTATGGCTCCAGGTAAGTTGAAAGTCTCGAAGGCGGCTTTGATCTTCGAACTTATCAGATACCTGATTGCTTGTATAAGAGAAATTAAATGAGCCATTATATCTATACCGATTGTTATAGACGGTGTTTATCTTAAGTGCGTTAGATCCTTTTGTGTAAAGATCTGCCAGTAAGGTAATTTTTAGGTAGTCGCTAATGTCAAAAAAGTATCCTCCGTTGCGAAGGAAAAACCCCCTTCGTTGTTCTTCTCCATACTCTGGCACGATGATGCCCGAGGCGCTTTGTCGAGGCGATGGAAACATGCCAAAAGCAAAGCCCAATGGGGTTGGCACGTGATTAAATTCCATATAAAACGGACCCGTAATCGTTTTGTCA
Organism: Cyclobacteriaceae bacterium; assembly: GCA_031400595.1. GTDB lineage: Bacteria > Bacteroidota > Bacteroidia > Cytophagales > Cyclobacteriaceae > ELB16-189. Next base: position 111,521 of record JANNQG010000008.1, on the reverse strand, counting down.
CCGGGTATCGCTTTTGCTCTTTTGGAAACGATTCGAAAATGAGGATCTTTTAAATCACAGGTCGTATAGGTGTTTCCAATAGTGAATAATTCATTTTTTGCATTTTTATAAACTACATCTCCAGCCACAAAGCCATCGCCTTGCTTGGTGACGACTTCTGAGATCTTGGCTTTTCTATTTTTGAAATTGTAGACCATGTCTTTGGTCTCATAGGAATCGTTTCCATCCTTGAAAATCGGAAACCCAACCAGCCTTCCCAGCGAGTCGGGCTTGCCATTGGCCGTAATGGTGGATGTTTCGTAGTTAATAGTAATCAATTCAGCATCTAGCTCAATAGTGCCATATTTCACTTTTGCATCGCCATAGAGCTTTACGATTTTATTATCGAGGCTGAAATTGATCGAATCTGTGGCAGAGTAAAAGATGGTGGTTTCGATATCTCCTTTTTTTGCGTTCCTGATGGAGTCCTGTCGCGCTTTGACCTTCAATGAATCTTGACTGACTAACGTATCTCGTGGGTTACTAATTGATTGTCTGGTTCCGAGTGTGTCAGTCTTCATCGGAAGAAGGCCTGGTTGTCTAACCGAGCGCTCAACTTGGCCAAACGCAGGAGATCCAATCATCAGGATAAAAGTGAATAAAGCTATGACAGAGGGAGTCTTCCTTCCTTTGGAATTGATTTTCAGTAGTTTACGGTTTAATGAAAAATTCACAACTTTACACAAACTTATTGCAATTAGTCCAGACCACAGTATTACCGTGCCCAATATCCAACTTAAGCTTTTGATCTTAGCAATAACCTTGCTAAACTCTTCGGCTACTTTTCGTCCATCAAGTTTCAAACTAGAAACTATTGTCATTGACCCTGGTCATGGTGGCAAGGATCCTGGTACTCATGGCAAAAAAACGAAGGAAAAAGATATTGCTCTCAAGATTTCGCTGAAGCTGGGCAGCTATATTGAAAAGAACATCCCAGGGGTAAAGGTGATCTATACGCGTAAAAGTGACCAATATGTTTCACTCGATGAGCGGGCAGAGATTGCGAATCGAAATAAGGCACAGCTTTTTATCTGCATTCATGCAAACTCATTGCCGGGTGCTCCTGCCTACGGCACCGAGACGTTCGTAATGGGGCTTCACAAAGACAAGGGAAATTTTGAAGTGGCGAAACGAGAGAACGAAGTAATTTTGATGGATGAAAACTACAAAGAACGCTACGAAGGGTTTGATCCTAAGAGTCCGGAGTCTTACATTTTGTTTACCTTGAGTCAAAGTGCGTACCATGAAAGTAGTCTGAAGTTTGCTCAAAAGGTCGAATCGCAATTTAAGACGAAAGCGGGTAGGTTTAGTAGGGGCGTAAAGCAGGCTGGATTTTTGGTTTTGTGGCGCACCTCTATGCCAAGCGTATTGGTCGAGTGTGGGTTTTTGTCGAACGGCAAAGAGGAAGGGTTCTTGGCTTCTGATGACGGCCAGGACATGATTGCATCTGGAATATACAGAGCCTTTAAAGACTATAAAACGGAAATTGAATCGATAAACTAATGGTGTTTAAGACAAGAGAATTTAAGGTTGGCCTATTTGTAGCCATGGCCATTGTAATGCTGTATTTTGGATTCAATTATCTGAAAGGCATAGATTTTTTTACCAGTGTAAAGAGGTACTATGTGGTCTATGACAACATCAACCAATTGGCAATTTCCAATCCCGTGTTGGTCAATGGCTATCCTGTGGGACGCGTGAGTCGAATTGGAATTCTGCAAGACAAAAATAATCGCGTGTTGGTAGAATTGGAAATTGATGCCACCATTGTTTTGAACGATGGAACAAAAGCAATTCTTACCAGTGAATTATTGGGAGGTAAATCGGTGTTGTTGACTTTCGGACAGTCATCAAAAAGCTTAAAAAATGGTGATACCTTGAAAGCAGAGGTGGCCAAGGGAATGTTTGATGTATTCTCTGAGACAGCTTCACCTGTAGCAACCGATTTGCAAACAACGCTTAGAAAATTTAATACTATTATTGATAATCTGACAAAAAACTCTCAGCAGTTGCAGGTCATCTTCTCTAAACTTGAAAAAACCCCTGATTTGCTGAATACAACGCTGGTTACTGCGAATGGCAAAATTGAAGATGTGTCGGGAACACTTAAATCGGTTGGTGAAAATTTTAACGCCACGCTAAATGAATTGAAGCCGACCCTGCAAAACTTCAAGACCCTGTCAGACTCGTTAAAGATGCTGAAGCTAAACCAAACTCTAAGCAAGACACAGCAAGCAATCTCTAACCTCAATCTTACCTTGGCTAAACTTAACAAAGGTGACAATACGATGAGTAAGTTGCTGACTGAGGATACGCTATATGTTAACCTGAATAAGCTGATTAGAAGTTTAGATAGTTTGGCGAATCATTTAGATGATAATCCGAAGCACTTTCTTTCTCCCCTAGGGAAAAGCAAAAAGAAGATTGACCGTGATAGGCGCAGGGCCGAGGAAGAGAAGAAGAAAAAGGCTGCATCAAACACACCTGTAAAGAAGCCATAAGCGCTTTACGACCGAATGGATTTAGAATTCAATAAGAATGAAGATCAGCTGAAACAACTTTGTTTTCAGTTGAAGTCGAAGGCTCAAAAAACAATGTTGGGCGGTGGCGAGAAAAAGATTGAAGACCAACATCAAAAAGGAAAGTTAACGGCACGAGAGCGAATTGATTATCTCATCGATAAAAATTGTCCTTTTCTAGAGATCGGCCTTTTTGTAGGAGACGGCATGTACAAGGAGCAAGGCGGTTGCCCTTCTGGTGGAGTGGTAACGGGTATTGGTTATGTTAAGGGTAGACAGTGTATTGTTGTCGCGAACGATGCAACGGTAAAGGCAGGAGCTTGGTTTCCCATCACGGCAAAGAAAAATCTTCGGGCGCAAGAAATTGCGATGGAGAATCATTTGCCTATTATTTATCTTGTTGATAGCGCTGGCGTTTTTCTCCCTATGCAAGATGAGATTTTTCCAGACAAAGAACATTTCGGCCGTCAGTTTCGAAACAACGCAAAGATGTCCTCCATGGGCATCATACAAATTGCTGCTATTATGGGTAGCTGTGTGGCCGGTGGCGCTTATCTACCCATCATGTCAGATGAGGCAATGATCGTTGATAAAACGGGTTCTATTTTTTTGGCTGGATCCTACCTCGTCAAAGCGGCTATTGGCGAAGAAATTGACAATGAAACATTGGGGGGCGCCACCACGCATTGCGAGATTTCCGGTGTCACAGATAATAAATTTCCCTCCGATCAGGCTTGCTTAGATCATATTCGTGGACTATTCGATAAAATAGGAGCCAAAGAGAAGGCTGGATTTGATAGAGTGGAAAGAAAGACACCAAAGTTAAAGACAGAAGAAATCTATGGGCTAATACCCAATGATCGTACGAAGCCCTATGACATGGGCGAGATCATTAAAAGATTGGTAGATGATTCCGAGTTTGATGAATATAAAGCATTGTATGGGAAGACCATTTTGTGTGGCTTTGCGCGAATTGAAGGGTGGGCTGTGGGTATCGTTGCCAATCAACGCAAGACGGTAAAAAATAAGAAGGGTGAAATGCAGATGGGTGGCGTCATCTATTCAGATTCTGCTGATAAAGCAGCGCGTTTCATTATGAATTGTAACCAACGGAAAATACCATTGTTGTTTTTGCAAGACGTCAGTGGCTTTATGGTAGGAAGTAAGGCTGAACAAGGTGGCATCATTAAAGATGGCGCAAAAATGGTAAATGCCATGGCCAACTCCACGGTTCCCAAATTTACAATCATCGTTGGTAATTCGTATGGAGCCGGCAATTATGCGATGTGTGGTAAAGCGTACGACCCGCGTCTTATTTATGCCTGGCCGACAGCTCAAATCGCAGTCATGAGTGGAGCTTCTGCGGCAAAGACATTGCTGCAGATTCGGGTAGGTACGTTGAAGGCACAGGGAAAAACAATTTCAAAAGAAGAGGAAGAGTTGTTATTGAAGGAGATCAAGGATAAATACAACGAGCAATTGAGTCCTTATTATGCCGCCTCGCGATTGTGGGTGGATGGGGTGATTGATCCACTGGAAACTAGAAAAGTCATTTCAATGGGAATTGAAGCTGCGAATCACGCGCGCGTTGAGAAGTTTAATGTAGGAGTTATTCAAACCTAGGTAATTTGAAAATTGATTTATTTGAAAATTTGAAAATGTTTTTTACGGTCAATAGTTTTTGATAAATTGTTTGAAAGTCGGGTTAGAAAGATACTTTCTGCTGAGTTTAAAAAACAGTTGAATGAGTAGTCATTTTCAAATTGCCACATCTTCAAATTTTCAAATCGTTTATTGATGCAAGAGAGTGAATTAAAAGCATTGGTTTCATTGTTGGACGATGAGGATAAACAAGTCAGTTCTCACGTAGAGGAGAAAATTCTTTCGTTGGGGAAGGAAGCCATTCCGTTTCTTGAACATGAATGGGAAAGCAATCTGAATCCCGCTGTTCAGGCTCGAATTGAAGAGCTGATTCACATTCTCCAATACGAATTACTCAAAGAGAGGCTGAAAAACTGGTATGCAGGTACGGAACATGATTTGTTGACAGGCATGTGGATTTTGGCCACGTACCAATATCCAGAAATCGAACTAGAAAAACTGCGACAGGATTTAGAGCAAATCTACTATGAAACTTGGCTTGAGTTTCGCCCCGATTTGTATCCCTATGATCAAGTAAAGGTGATCAACGGTGTCTTATTCAACAAATTAAAATTCGGAGCAAACACTAAAAATTTTCATTCTCCGGGAAACTCAATGATCAATGTGGTGCTGGAGTCTCATAAGGGAAACCCAATTACGCTTTGTGTGATCTACATGTTGGTGGCACAGAAGTTAAAGCTGCCAGTCAGTGGCGTTAATCTACCCAATTTGTTTATCCTCACTTACAAAGACGATAATCACCAGTTCTATATTAATGCATTCAATCGGGGGCTTATTTTTTCCAAGCAAGACATCGAAAATTACATCAACGAGCTCCATTTGGTTCCACAGACCTCATTCTATGAGCCTTGCAATAGCATCGATATCGTCAGGCGAGCACTTCGGAATTTGGTCATGTCGTTCGAAAAAATGGGCGAACATGCAAAAGCCGAGGAAGTGAAACTGCTTCTTATCGAAATTTCTGACGGTGGTGATTTGGGCGTCTAACGAGTAGTCAACTATTTTTCTGTTCCTACGCTACTTTATCGCCTGATCGTGCAGCCTATAACGCGATTGTTTTCAATTTCAATCTTCTGCCCGCTCAACAACTTCTCAATGGCATTTTTCAAATAGTTTTCTTTGGTGTCTTCTGCTACCTGCGGATTGTCATCAATCGCTCCGCTGTAGACCACCTTAAACTGATCGCCTTCTGGCTTTAACAAATAGACTTCCGGAGATTTCCGCGCTCCGAACAAATCCATCGCAGTCTGTTCTTTGTCTTCCAAGTAAGGCACACCCAGATCGGTATAATGGATTGCCATTTTTTCGGAGGTCTCTTGTGGATCGTTGGCGGAGTTAATTAGAAGAAATTGCACCTTTCCGTTATACAAATCAATAAGTGCCTTTACTCTTGCTTTGTAGTAGCTGTCGAAAGGACACTCGTTGGTGGTGAACAAAACCACAATCGCATTTAGATTTCTAAATTCGCTCACCGCAACCGGTGTTTTTTTATTCACATCGTTCAGTGTAAAATCAGGTACGTTCAACTGTGCGCTGGCAGCAGTGGAAAGCAACAGAAAAAGACAAAACAGGGTTTTCATGCTAATGGGGGTTGGTATAGACCACGACAAATTCAGGTTCAATTTCATAAGACAAAGCTACATTTAGTTTTTCTTCCTGCACATTGACTACTCCTTTCAAATCACCCATTTCGCCAAGAATAAACGGGTCGACCAGCAGTTGACTTGCAAAATGAAGGCCACGCTTTCCATACACTTTGTACAAAGCTTCTTTGGCGCACCAATAGACGCAATGTTTCCGAATATCAGATCCCGCATTTTCCAACTCCTCCATGGAAAGCACTCGTGGAGCAATTCGTAATAGTTTCTCGGTGGGTTGTTCAATATCAATGCCGACCAATTTATTACTATCTAGCTGCACAGCCACATAAGGATACGCATGTGAAAGTGAGATGTGATGGGGTAGATCACGAAGGAACGGTTTCCCAAATTCATCTTTGTGAATGCCGGAGTAAGAAAGATCGTTTTGCTCTAAAAGTGTTCGAACTAATACGCGACTAGCTAGCCACTCCAGTCTTTTTGTTAAGTGTACGATTACATCCGGAGCTTCTTCGAATGCGGCAAAAGCTAGTTCTTCTACCGATTCCTCTACCTTCCAGATGCCCCATGCACTTTCTGTTCCCGTGTTTTTTAGCTTATAAAGAGGCATTGGTTGAAGTTACGTTCAGGATACAATTTTGGCAAAAATATCCCAATAGACTAATCTTGCATCTCATTTGGACCTAAGTCTCTTTTAATACAAGAATGATAACACCCATTGTTTCAAAAGTAAATACGCTGACGGGACACCGAGATTGCGTTTATACACTACAACCAAGTAACGAACCTCAACTTTTTTTTTCGGGCGCGGGAGATGGCATGGTTGTTTCTTGGAACGCTGAAAGCCTTGCGGAGGGCGAGCTGATTGCGAAACTTCCGAACTCAGTTTATTCACTCCTTCATCTTCAGGATAAGGACTTGCTATTGGCAGGGCAAAATTATGAGGGGATCCATTTGTTGGATTGGCGTGAAAAAAAAGAGTTGGCTTCATTGAAATTAACGTCTTCTTTCATTTTTGATATGCAGGTATTTGGAAACGATTTATGGGTTGCAACAGGTGAGGGATCCGTTATCATTGTCGATTTGGAAAAATGGGTTATTAAGAAGAAGATCTTGGCCACTGAAAAAAGTGCTCGGACAATTGCGATTAACCCGCAGCGTGGCGAGTGTGCCATCGGCTATAGTGACTTTTTTATTCGTGTATTTGCGCTTGATGATTTTCGATTGATCAAAGAATGGCAGGCTCATTCCAATTCCATCTTCACCATGCAGTATTTGTCAAACAGTCATTTTCTGATGAGCGGTTCGCGCGATGCTAAACTCAAAGTCTGGGATGCGAATGCTGACTATAGGCAGGTGGAGGAAATTGCAGCTCACTTGTACGCGATTAATCATATTGCTTATAGTCCGGATGGTAACTATTTCGCTACAGCAAGTATGGACAAGTCAATAAAAGTGTGGGATAGCAATCTTCTTACGCTGCTAAAGGTAATCGATAGGGCTCGCCACACAGGGCACGGCACGTCCGTCAACAAGCTTTTATGGATGCCATACCACAACTATCTTGTTAGTGCAAGTGATGACCGTAGCATTTCGATCTGGAATATTGAATTTAGAGGAGAAAATCCCTAGAAAAATGCCGACAATGAGATATTTGTGTTTAGTTGCAGTCTTGTCAATAGCAGCCGTTGTTAAGGCTTTTTCCCAGGACACCACTCGCTTGTCACTGTTATTTGTGGGAGATATTATGCAGCATGATTCGCAAATTCAGTCCGCATTTAATCACGTTACGAGAAAATATGAGTATGATTCGTGCTTACAATTTGTTAGGCCTTATTTTGAGTCGGTCGATATTACTATCGGAAATCTGGAATTGACGTTCGGAGGCGCTCCCTATAAAGGATATCCTCAATTTAGTGCTCCAGATGAATTGGCTGTGGCTCTAAAAGATGCGGGTGTGGACGTTCTGGTGACAGCGAATAATCACAGCTTAGATAGGGGTAGAAGAGGGCTGGAACGAACCATCAATCGACTCGACAGTTTGCAGTTTTTACATACAGGTACTTTTCGCGATTCTGTGGAAAGAATGAACCAGTACCCTCTTTTAATTTCAAAAAATGGTTTTACGATTGCGCTTCTGAACTACACGTATGGTACCAACGGACTTCGGGTGACCAAGCCAAATGTGGTGAACCTTTTAGATACAGCACTGATTCGAAAAGATTTACTAAAGGCTAAGTCGTTGCTTCCTGATTTCATTATCGTTTTTACCCACTGGGGGTTGGAGTACCAATCACAACCTTCTGCCGACCAGAAGAGAATCGGAGAGCTTTGTTTTCGGTTGGGTGCAAATGCGGTCATTGGCTCCCACCCACATGTGCTGCAGCCAATGGAATGGAGTAAAAGAGATAACCAGGTACTTGTTTATTCTCTCGGAAATTTCGTTTCGGGGCAGCGAGATAGATTTAAAAACGGAGGGGGAATGGTAAGAGTTGATTTGGTAAAGGTAAAGACACTAGAGACTTCAATAAGCAGAATCGATTCTGCCGGTTACCTACTCCAGTGGGTCTACAAAAAACCAACTGGGCAAAGAAAATTTTATGTACTACCCGTACCTTCTTTTGAACTCGATCCAACGGGGTTTATCACCGATCCAACCTCATTACTTCAGTTTAAGACTTTTATCGATGACTCCAGGAAATTCTTGAACAAATACAACGTTAACTTTCTCGAACGCGGTAAATAGACAAACCAAAAGTAAACAGCTGACTGTAAGCATATTCAGAACAATTTACTATATTTGTTTGTCGATTTTTTCATTTTTTAAGCTTCTACTATTTTTTTAACTGGTTAACTAAAAAATCACATTATGAGAATCACCCCATTGGAAATTCGCCAAAAAGCTTTCGAAAGAGTATTGCGTGGCTATGACAAAGACGAAGTAAATGCGTACCTGCAATCACTTTCTCAGGAATGGGAACGCATGCAGGACGATATCAAAGAAATCCGAATCAAATACGAAGCGACAGAACGCGAAGTCTCAAAATTGCGCGAAGTAGAAAGTTCTCTTTACAAAACATTGAAGACGGCAGAAGACACGGGCGCGAACGTAATTGATCAGGCGAACAAGACTGCAGAACTAATTTTACGTGAAGCCCAAATGAAGGCTGACTCAATGGTTAACGAAGCAAGATCAAAAGCAAAGAATTCGATCGAGGAGGCCGAGTATGTTTCAAAACAGCTTCTGGCAGAAATGGAGGAACGTGTAAAAATGCTTGGCCAGCATTATAAAACGCTCGAGTTGCATAAAGACAATTTGTTGTCAGATATGAAACGTTTGGCGGCAGAGACAATTGATAGAGTAGAGCGAGCGAAAACGGCAGCTCGTGATTTCGATCCAGATCAACACTTGGCGTTGGCCAAACGAGAGTCTAAAAGAACCCTTTTCCCGAATGCAGAAGTGGAGCGTGAAATAAAAAACGCCATGGCTTTACCCTCTCAGGAAGCAATGAAAGAAGTGTCTCAACCAGTTTTTTCTACAGAATTTAAAGCTCAAAAATCATTTTTTGACGATATCCAATGACCGGTAAAGTAGTGCTGGAGGGTCTTGAGTTCCACGCCTACCATGGAGTCTATCCACACGAGCGATCATCTGGAAACAAGTTTGAAGTAGACGTGGTGATCGACACGGAGTTTTCAGATTCTGCTTTTCGCGATGAACTGACCGGAACCATCAACTATGAAGATGTGTATGCAATTGTGAAAGATGTGATGGAGCGACCTGCCAAACTATTGGAAACGGTTGGCCATTTGATAGCTGAACAGTCACTTCGATCTTTTCCTTCGGCAAAAGCAGTGGAAGTAAAAATCTCGAAATTCAATCCGCCAATAGGTGGTGTCTGCAAGAAAGCGAGTGTGGTGGTCTCGAAACCTAGGTGAAGAAAATATTTGTTCCCAGACAAAAGCTGTTGTGAGTTTTTAAAGTAGCAAGCCTTGACAAGCAACTTTTAGGTAGTAGAGTAGCAAGATGTTACTTTGCCTCAGCAAACATAAACCCTCTGGCATCTGCACCTTCATAGAAATCAACCTCTTTACCAATCAAGTACATCGTGTGTTTTTTTTCAACATACACCTGTATACCCTCCAGTTCATACGCCAAGTCGGTTGGTTTTTGTTTGTCAAAGCCAATAACAAGCGATACACCCCCACATCCACCACCTTTTATTCCTAGTCGTAGGCCATAACCCGCAGGGATATTTTTAGACTGCATGATCTTCTTTACTTCTTGGGCAGCCCTTGCACTAATTCCAATTGGTTTTACGTTGTCAAACATCCTATTCGGTGTACGCGTATGCGTTTAAAATTAGCTAAATTTCGAACATAATAGACCTTTAAATAATTCCCATGAATGCCTTATTAGAATTTGGAAAAATATTGATTCCCGCCTCGATCGTGTTATATGCCGTTTTTCTCATTGTGCGGTCATTCATCCAGCGTGAAATAGAGCTAAAAAAACTGGATATACGTGGCCGCAGCATCGAAACGATTTTGCCCGCCAGACTTCAAGCCTATGAGCGGATGATCTTGTTTTTGGAGCGTATTTCTCCTCAAAATTTACTCATTCGTCTAAACAACCCCGGGTTTTCCGCAAGAGATTTTCAAAAAATTCTACTTGATGAGGTGCGCAATGAATACAACCATAATGTTTCTCAGCAAGTGTATATGAGCGAAGAGGTTTGGAGCCAAATAAAAAATGCAAAGGAAGACTTAATTATTATGATCAACGAGTCAGCCACAGGCATGCCACTGGACGCCACGAGTATTGACTTGGCTAAAAAGGTTTTTCAAATGACGATGGATAAAAAGGTGGATTTAATAAGTCATGCACTATCGGAATTAAAAAAGGAAATTCAGCAGATCTTTTAGGTATGGCAAAAGTCGCGTTACTGGCAGGCACTACTGGGTTGATAGGTAGCCAACTCTTGGAGATCCTATTGACAGATGACCACTATTCATCTGTGATTGCCATTAGTCGAAGACCGTTGGGTAAATCACATCAAAAACTTACGAATATTGTATGCGAACTTAGCGAACTTACTACTGCCTTGGCTGAAGTAAAGACGAACGATGTCTTTTGCTGTTTGGGCACAACAATGCGGGTGGCGAAGACAAAAGAGGCTTTTCGGGCAGTCGATTATGATGCGCCTTTGGCATTGGCTCGAGTGGCAAAACAAAACGGAGCAACGAATTACCTGATTGTTTCTGCTTTAGGATCAAATAAGAACTCTTCGATATTTTACAATAAAGTAAAAGGTGAGGTGGAAGAGGCCATTGATCAAATTGGCTTCAAAAGTTTTCATATTCTACAACCGTCTTTACTAACAGGTCCACGCAAAGAACAACGCACTGGCGAAGGAGCAGCTCAGACGTTTTACAAAATTTTTGGTTTTCTCATTCCAAAAAAATATGCGGCTATTGAATCAATCAAAGTAGCACGTGCGTTATTGGCATTTGCAAAGCAAGAACAGCTAGGAAAGCGCGTTCATTCGTCTGCTGAAATGCAAGATTATTAGTATGATTGCTGTAGTACAAAGAGTAACAGAAGCCGCAGTTGCCATCGAGGGCAACGTTACATCAAAAATTAACAAAGGGCTTTTGATTTTGCTTGGGATTGAAGAAGCGGACGGTGATGAAGACATCGAGTGGTTAAGTAGCAAACTAGTTAGTTTACGAATATTTAGTGATAACGAAGGTGTGATGAACGTCAATGTCAAAGATGACGGTGGCGATATCCTGTTGGTAAGTCAGTTCACGTTGCTCGCGAGTACTAAAAAGGGCAATCGACCGAGCTACATCAAAGCGGCCAAACCTCCGATTGCAATCCCTTTATATGAAAAAATGATTCACAAATTGGCACAGGAGTTGGGCAAAGCTGTACAAACGGGTGAGTTTGGAGCCGACATGAAGATCAGTTTAGTTAATGACGGCCCAGTCACTATTTTAATCGACACTAAAAATAAATTTTGAGTCGTGAATTTTAAATTTTGAATCAGTTATGATCGCCTCTTCTACATCCGGTGCCAACCAACAAAGAGAGATTTACTCAAATGGATTTGCTGGGCGATTGCCGATTGTTCCCATTGATGCAAATAGGTTGGAAGAACAGGCATCTGCAAAAATGAGTACTCAGGCAAAGGCTTATATTCTTGGAGGAGCAGGCTTCGAATCAACGATTCGTGAAAACCGTTCTGCGTTTGAGAAATATAAAATTGTTCCGCGTATGCTTCGCAATGTGAGTGAACGTGATACGAGCATTGAGTTATTTGGGAAAAAGTTTTCTTCGCCTTTTTTACTTTCCCCCATTGGCGTATTAGAAATGGTTCACAAGCAAGCAGATGTAGCTGTTGGAAAAGCGGCTTCGTCAATGGGTATCCCTTACATTTTTTCTAACCAGGCCTCTCGCCCGATGGAGGAGGTCGCGGCCGCTATGGGGGATAGTCCGCGTTGGTTTCAATTGTATTGGAGCAAGTCGCAGGAGTTGGTGGCGAGTTTTGTGCAACGTGCTGAAAAGTGTGGGTGTTCTGCCATTGTGGTAACCCTCGACACAACCATGCTCGGCTGGCGCACGCGGGATCTAGATATGGCTTATTTACCTTTTATGGAAGGCCGCGGGATCGCCCAATACACTTCTGATCCAGTATTTCAAAAGCTTATGGATGAGCCAAGTCCAAAGGCACAACAAAGATTAACTTATCAATTATTAGGAGGTCTTATTACAATGACGAAAAATTATCCCGGCAACGGATTTTTTTCAAAATTGAAATCCGGGCGCCCCATCAAGGCAGTGCAAAAGTTTGTCAGTATTTACTCGAATCCTGCACTTACCTGGGGCGATTTGAAATTTCTTCGCCAACATACTAAGCTCCCTATTTTACTAAAAGGAATTTTGCATCCCGATGATGCGCGCCTTGCAATTGACTATGGTATGAATGGTATTGTTATCTCTAACCATGGGGGGCGACAGGTAGATGGGTCCATTAGTACGTTTGAGGCGCTTCCTAAAATCGCTGAGGCCGTTGCCGGTAGAATTCCCATTTTATTAGACAGTGGTGTTCGCGGTGGAGCGGATGCGTTCAAAGCAATTGCCTTGGGGGCGACAGCCGTTTGTCTTGGCCGCCCTTATGTTTATGGGCTAACGCTTGCAGGGGAGGCCGGTGTTGCCGAAGTGCTACGGAATTTTTTGGCTGACTTTGACCTGACTATGGGATTGGCCGGCTGTAGAAATATTTCCGAAATAACTCGGCAGAACCTGGTCTAAGCCACATTGTTTCTTTGTTGATCGTTTCCGTACCTTAGCAACCTAATTTATTTCTATGAAGCATCTCTTGATGGCTCTTTTGGTGGTCGCTCAGCTGAATACATTTGGGCAATTGGATAAACTGATAAATGACGCAAAGAAAGCCGTAGGTACACCAAAGGCACTCACCAAAGAAGAAGTTACGAATGGACTGAAAGAGGCACTGGTAAATGGGATTACAAAAGGTACTGACTTGACTTCTAAGATGGATGGGTATTTTAAAAATCCAGAGATAAGGATTCCTTTTCCACAAGATGTAAAAAAGGTGGAGGATAAGCTACGTCAACTCGGCATGGGAAGTGAAGTCGATAGGTTTGTACTCACACTTAATCGGGGGGCAGAAGAAGCGGCCAAAGAAGCAAAGCCTATTTTTATTTCGGCCATTAAGCAAATGTCGATTGATGATGCTTTTGCTGTTTTGAAAGGCCAACCAGATGCGGCCACACAATTTTTAAAACGCACAACTTCTAATCAGTTAAAAGAAAAATTTAAACCGGTGGTGCAGGCAAATCTGGATAAGGTAAATGCAACGAAGTATTATGGCGATCTGATCACCAACTACAACCGAATCCCATTTATTTCCAAGGTAAATCCAAATTTGAATGAGTATGCTACCGATATGGCCATACAAGGGTTGTTTACGATGATTGCAAAAGAAGAAAAAAGTATTCGCCAAGACCCGGCTGCTCGCACCACGGAGTTGTTGAAAAAAGTTTTTGGTTCAAAATAGAACGAGGATTTCATGACGGGGTTCAACGGTAAGCCTTTTTAAAATATCAAATTCAAAATAGTATGACATTATTCGAAAAACATCAAGGTAGTATTTCAAAAGCGATTGAAGCATTGCATTCACGTACCTTCTACGCAGCTTTTGTTGAGCAACCCACTCCGGCAGTTTATGGTGAAACAGCTGATGCCGAAGGTCAGGCAAAATTTAAGAGTAGACTCGGTCAAAAATTTGAAGAGCTTAAACAAGGAAGTCCCAGTAGTTGGGCAGGGCAAGAGGAGTCCCCCTATCTTCAAGAGCCACTAAATGTCTCGTACCCGATTTTCAGTACAGCGACCTTGATCGAACGCGCCAATACTTCTTTTCACCAATGGCGTAAGGTGTCAGCCAAAGATCGGGCAGGTATTCTAATGGAATCATTGGATCGAGTAAAAGCCAGATTCTTTGAAGTGGCCTATGCCACCATGCACACGACAGGCCAAGGCTATATGATGGCTTTTCAAGCTTCAGGGCCCCACGCTGCTGATCGAGCTGTTGAAGCCATCGCAGCGGGCTACGAAGAATTAAATCGTTTTCCGGAGAGGGCGCTTTGGGATAAACCCATGGGCAAATTCAATCTTCAGATTAACAAAGAATGGCGTGCCGTTCCTAAAGGAATTTCAGTTGTTATTGGATGTTCGACATTTCCTACCTGGAATTCCGTGACGGGTATCTACGGAAGTTTGATAACTGGCAATTCAGTGATCGTGAAACCACACCCAGGAGCTATTTTGCCTATCGCTATTTTTGTAGCAGAGATTCAAAAAGTGTTGGCTGAAAATAATTTAGATCCAAATACGTGTCAGCTCGCTGTTGACACATTTGATAAAATGATCACTAAAGAGTTGGCCGAAAATCCGGAAGTAAAATTGATTGACTTCACCGGCAACTCAGCCTTTGGTTCTTATTTAGAGGCGTTGCCAGGCAAAGCGGTTTTCACTGAAAAAACGGGTGTAAATTCTGTGATTTTGGATTCAGTAGATGATGCGGATAAAGTAGCTGCCAATCTTGCCTTTTCTGTTAATCTCTACAGCGGTCAAATGTGTACGGCTCCTCAAAATTTTTACATTCCGGCCAACGGTATCAAAACTTCGACTGGTGCGATTTCATTTGACGAGTTTGCTGAAAAGTTTGTGGCTAACGTAAATGGACTGGTTGACAACCCCAAAGCGGGCCCTTTTGTGCTGGGCGCTGTGCAAAATAAGAATACAAGTGTACGTGTAGTTGATGCAGAAAAAATTGGAGGAAAGGTGTGGTTGAAATCTCGAAGTTTTGAGAACTCACAATTTAAGAATGCGAGAGTTGCGACACCTGTGGTGATAGAAATAGATGGAAGTAAGAAAGAAATTTTCAGCAAAGAATTGTTTGGACCGATTGCACTTTTGATCAAAACTAAAAATACGGATGAGTCAATTGCGTTAGCGAAAGAAATGGCTCAAAAGCATGGAGCCATTTCGTGTGGCGCCTATACGACTGATGCAACAGTTCGTGAAAAAATAGCGGATGAAATGTCGTTAGCAGCTACGCCTGTATCGTTTAATTTGGTGGGTGGAATCTACATGAATCAAAATGCCGCCTTCTCTGATTTTCACGTAACAGGCGGAAATCCATCCGGTAATGCTTCATTTACAAATCCCGATTATGTGACCAAGCGATTTACGTGGGTAGGACATCGCGAGCCGGTGAAGCCCTTACTTTAACTGATCGAATAGATTAAGCTTTTAGGCAATGAAGAAATTGGGTTTGATAGGTGTGTTTCTACTGGTGCTATCGTGTCATACTGAAGAGAGAATTGATCTTAAGAAGCTACTAACTGCTAACGAATGGGAACAGATGACAGGTATTGTCGATGGCAGCTATACTGTTCTAAAGATGTTTTATCGAATCTCTTTTCGAAATGACAGTTATGTTGAAATAGAAATGGACTATGGAAACGTTTCGGGCGATCCTGATCCGATTATATTAAACAAGAGCGTTACGAGATATGAGCTTGATATTTCAACGAATACAATTTCCTTTCCCGATAATCTCGACACTTTACTTGCACGGGATGAAAATGGCACTATTTCAATGCAATTTGTTAGATTAAATAAAATGCGATTAGTAGCTACAAAACCAGAGCAATTAAATGTAGAGTTCGTTGAGTCAGGATTTACCGGGATGGTTTTTGGCTTTGGTAAGGCTTATTTCCAACCGCGCAAGAACAAGTAGAAATAGATTATTTTCTTTAAACTATTCGACTCGTCCAATTGCAGATGAAGCAGATTGCCTTCCTTTTCCTGTTCTTCAAATGATCCTGGCTAATATTAAAGGAAATTTTGTCTTTGAGTTGACAAAATAGGTGCTGTTCGCTTTTCACAAATCACACAATTGAAATTTTAGTATTTGATTATCAATATGTTATGTTTTTTAAATAAACAATGATCTAAAAATAAACACCGTTTAGTAATTTTGCCCGTATAAGTCGATTATATGGGGGTAAAAGAAAGAAAAGAGCGAGAAAAGGTAGAAATGAGGGACAAAATCCTTCAATCTGCACAACATCTTTTCCTGGCCAGGGGGTTTGATCAGATCAGCATTCGAAACATTGCTGAGGCCATCGAGTACAGTCCGGCCACCATCTATCTCTACTTCAAAGACAAAAATGAAATTGTCCACGCCCTCCATCAGGATGGATTTCGGCTTCTTGTCCGGCATTTCGAGCCGTTGGTAAAATTTACTGATCCCTTTGAGCGCCTGATTGAAATGGGTAATGCTTATATCAAGTTTGCTACCACCAATCCCGGAGTGTATGAACTACTTTTTGTACGCACAGAGCCAATGGAATATGTGTCAAATTGTTTAGACGAAGAATGGAAAGAAGGAGACCGCGCATTTGACGTCTTGTTTCAAACCGTCTCTCAATGTCAACAGTCAGGTCATTTCAAGGGCTTGGATACGCAAAATCTTTCGATGATGATTTGGAGTTTTATCCACGGCCTTTGCTCGTTGGGAATCAGCAATCACATTGCTCATGTTAAGGAGGCCAGAGATAAAAAATTAGTTGTAGATGCCGTGATGGCGTCCACCTATCAAACTTTTCAAACCGTAATGGAGCGATTGAAATCATAAAAATAGAAAAAGGAATTGCGTTAAACGAATAAGTCATGAATGCTAAATTTTTACTGATATCATTTCTGGTCACGATCTCGCTTACTGAGAATAGCTTTTCACAATCACGGGTATTAGAAAGCTATATTCAAGAAGGTCTTAAGAGTAATCTGCAGCTGCAACAGGAACAGCTCAACTACGAGCGAAGCGTTCAGAATTTGAATTTATCTAACGCGCTATTTTTTCCCCAAGTTTCTGCCGTGGGCAATTATACACTGGCAGGCGGTGGTCGAAAAATTCAGTTTCCGGTTGGCGACCTGCTGAATCCGGTTTATTCAACACTTAACCAACTTACTAACTCCAGCTCATTTCCTCAGATAGCCAATGTGAACGAACAATTTTTACCAAACAATTTTCACGAAACAAAACTGCGAGTAATTCAGCCTCTTTTTAACCCCGACATCTATTTTGCTTACAAAGCACAAAAGGAACTAATTACAGTACAACAAGCACAAAAAGAAGCCTATGAGAATGAGCTAAAATTTTCAATTATTTCCTCTTACTACCAGTACCTACAGACGGAAGAAGTGATTGGCATTTTGACAAAAACGAAAGCGCTGCTAACGGAGCTCTATCGATTAAACCAACGGTTGGTGGACAATGCAAAAGCTACAAAGGATGTAGAGTTGAATGCTGAGTTTGAGTTGAGTAAGTCTGAGTACCAGTTGGCAGAAGCCCGAAAAAACAACCAAGTAGCAAAGTCCTATTTTAACTTTTTGCTGAACCGTGAGTTATCAGCAAGTATCGAAAAGGATTCTGTCATCATGTCGGGCAAGATACAGAATGTATCCATTCAAGACATGACTTCGCAGGCTCTTCAAAACCGTCAGGAGCTAAAGCAAGTAGAAGGTGGTCTCCGCGCCAACGAGCAGTTGCTTCATCTACAAAAGGGCAGCGCGTATTGGCCGAAGCTGAGCGCAGTTGGTGATATAGGCTACCAGGGTTTCCAATATAAGTTTGATTCGCCTCAGCAATTTTATCTGGTTCAGTTTGGATTGAGTTGGGATCTCTTTAAAGGAGGTGAAAAGAAAACGAAAATCCAGCAAGCAAGAATCGACAACCAGGTTCTGGAAAATAAACTAACACAATTAAAAAAGCAGATTGAACTACAAGTGGTGCAAACTTACTATGAGTGGGAGACAGCTCAACAGACATTGATTGCCTCACAAAACGGCAGGCGAAGCTCTGAGCGCTCGTTTCAAATTATTCAAGCTAAGTACAAAGAAGGCCAGGTGATTTTGCTAGAATACCTTGATGCACAAAACAAGCTAACCACAGCGCAGCTTACTCAATCCATTAACCACTTTGAGCTGATGCGCAAGGAAGCAGCCTTACAAAAAGTAATTTCCAACTTATAAATGGTTAACCACATGCGAACTACTGTAGCGACTGTTGAACATATTCTTCGAAAAGAGCTGTTAATACCTGTGCGGCATCTTCAATTGGATCAGGTAATAACCACTTCTGCCGGACTCTCTTCTTTTGAGTGGAACGCTTTGCTTTATCATTTAGAAAATAAATACCACGTACACCTGAACTCAATTAGTTCAACGGCAACGGTTCGTGACATTCTCACCCATATTCAACCTGGTAAATAGTAAAAACGATTAGATAATTATTTTATGAGACAAGCAGTTAGCGTTCTTCCTTTATTTCTTTTGGCTACCGTCATTCTTGGTTCCTGTAAAAAGGAACAGAAAAAAGACAACCCATCATCCTCGCTGGACGAATCTTCCATAGCGGTGAATTTGGTTGCAGTTCAGGAGATGGAGCATAGCTTACCTGTTGTTAGTTCTGGGCTGATCGCGACTGAAACAGAATCTAGGTTGTCATTTAAGGTAGGTGGTGTAATCAAGGATATATTGGTTAAAGAAGGTCAATCTGTTACCAAAGGTCAATTGCTTGCTTCTTTGGATTTGACGGAAATTGATGCCCAAGTATCGCAAGCCAAGAATAGCCTCGATAAAACCAAGCGCGATTTGGAACGAGGACAAAGACTTTTCAAAGATTCAGCAGCGACACTTGAACAGATCCAGAATTTACAAACAGCAGCGCAGGTGGCGGAAGAGAGCTATCGGATAGCTTCT
Source organism: Cyclobacteriaceae bacterium (assembly GCA_031400595.1). Lineage (GTDB taxonomy): Bacteria > Bacteroidota > Bacteroidia > Cytophagales > Cyclobacteriaceae > ELB16-189. The sequence continues at coordinate 92,343 of JANNQG010000008.1, read as the reverse complement.
TTCAACCGACTGTATTCCACGATCCGTGCAACTAATTCAGGGAAAGTGATCCGCAAGTTTTTAAGCGAGGGTGAATTAGCTTCACCAGGGGCGCCCGTATTAATTGTCAATTCATCGGCACAAGATGAATGGATCGTAAAAATTGGTTTGCCTGATGTTGACTGGGTGCGAGTAAGATCAGGAGATCGTGCAAAAATTTCGGTTGACGCATACCCAGATGTGGCGCTTGATGCAGAAGTGCAAACGGTGAATGAAGGAGCAGATGCTCTAAGTGGACTTTATCAGGCTGAAGTAAAAATTCGTCCCGGTAAATACAAACTCGCTACAGGTCTTTTTGCCCGAGTTGAAATTCTGCCTTCAGTAAAATTGAAATTGAAAAGTATCCCGATTGAAGCACTGCTGGAAGGGTCTGGAAAAAATGCATATGTATTTGTAGTTGGGAGTAGCAAAACAGCTGTGAATAAGATTCCTGTTCAAGTAGCGTACTTGCATGGAAAACAGGCGTTCATATCGGGGGGGCTTGAAAATGTGCAGGAAGTAATCACGTCAGGGTCAGCCTTCCTCACAGAGAATTCGGTTATTACCATCACCCAAAAATAAGTAGTCATGCGGATCGCAGAATTTTCGGTTAAGAATTATCAATTCACACTAATCATTTTCGCGCTGTTATTGGCCATGGGCTTGAATGCCCTGCTGAATATGCCACGTGCCGAGGATCCGGAGACAGAGTCACCCAGTTTCGCGGTAGTGATTGTCTATCCGGGCACAAGTCCGGTGGACATGGAAAAACTCGTGGTCGATCCGGTTGAGAAGAGAGTAAATGAGTTAGAAGATATAAAGCGTGTTACTGCTAACGTGAATGACGGACTCGCAGTTTTTCGTGTTGACTATAAACATGAATCAAGCATAGAGGAGAAATACCAGGAGATTGTTCGAGAGGTCAATGCATTACGTGCTGAGTTGCCACAGGATATTTACTCGATTACTATTCAGCGGTTTTCTTCTACCGATGTAAATATTTTGCAGCTGGCATTGATCTCAGAAACCGCTTCTTTTCGCGAACTGGAGGTGCAGGTTGAGTCTTTGGAAGACCAGTTAGAAAAAGTAAAGAACCTGAAGCGAATCGAGACTTTCGGATATCCGGAGCAAGAGGTGCGTGTGGATTTGAATATTGAGAAGATGGCGCAGAATCGTATACCTGTTAATGCCATACTGGGTGCATTGCAGAGCGAGAATGTGAACATTCCCGGAGGACGCATTTTGATGAACACTCGTACCTTTAACGTGAAGACCAGCGGTGACTACAAAGACCTCGAGGAGATCAAGAATACCGTGGTCTATTCTGCCAATGGAAAAATCGTTTACCTAAAGGACATTGCCAACGTGGAGAGTTCCCACCGTGCGGAGACTCATATTACCCGATTGAATGGCCACCGAGCTGTATTGCTCACCGCCAGCCAAAAAGATGGCCAGAATATTTTTGTTGTGGATGAAAAAGTGACGCCCATTTTGGAACAATTTGAAAAGAGTTTGCCCAGTCATATCAAAATGGTGAAGAATTTTGACCAGGCAAAGAGTGTGGAGAAGCGACTCAAGCGCTTTGGCAAAGACTTCATCATTGCGATTCTTTTAGTTTCAATCACATTGTTACCATTAGGAACCCGTGCAGCAATCGTAGTGATGATCTCTATACCTCTTTCCATTTTTACAGGGCTTTTCTTGCTCGATTTATTTGGATTTACGATTAACCAATTAAGTATTGTCGGATTGATTGTCGCGCTCGGAATATTGGTGGATGATTCGATTGTTGTCATTGAAAACATCGAACGATACCTGCGAGCGGGAAAATCAAAACGCGAGGCATCCATTGAGGCTACTAAGCAAATTGGGTTGGCCGTATTGGGTTGTACCGCTACATTGATTCTCGCTTTCTTACCGCTACTTTTTTTACCGGAGACGGCCGGTGATTTTATCCGTAGCCTACCGATGGCGGTGATTCTTACAATCATCGCTTCGTTATTTGTGTCATTGACAATTGTACCCTTTTTGGCCAGCCGCTTGTTGAAGACTCACACCTCAAAGGAGGGAAACATATTTTTGCGTGCTTTGAAGAAGGGTATTAGTGGAACTTACACCAGACTACTACATTGGTCGTTGCGCCATACCTGGGCTACTTTGGCCATTACAGTCGTGTTGTTTGTAAGTAGTTTGGCTTTATTTCCGTTGGTAGGTTTTAGTTTATTTCCAAAATCAGAGAAACCACAATTCTTGATTAATATCGAAACCTCCAACAGCACTAGCATTTTTGAAACTGACAAAGTAGCGCGGTATGTAGAAAGTGAATTGAAGAAGGAAGAAGAGGTCACCTATTACACCACTAACGTGGGTAAGGGCAATCCACGTATTTATTACAACGTCATCGCACGGAGTGAGACAAGTAATTTTGCGCAGTTCTTGGTTCAATTGAATGATTTATCTCCTGACGAAAAAACACGGCTTATCGATAAGCTGAGAGCAAAGTTTGTCAGCTATCCAAATGCAAAAATTGAGGTGAAGGATTTTGAGCAAGGACCACCGCTTGAAGCGCCTATTGCGATCCGAATATTTGGGGAAAATTTGGATTCGCTGAGAAGTATTTCCATGAGAGTAGAAGAGTTAATTAAACAAACAGAAGGAACGATCTATGTAAATAACCCCTTAGCCAACCAACAGACCGATTTGCAAGTAAAGATCAACAAGGAGAAAGCTGCTCAATTGGGAATAGCGATTGCCGACATCGACCGGACAATTCGCTTAGGGGTAGCAGGACTTAACGTGGCGAAGTTCACTCCAAGTGAAGGGGCAGACGAAATCAACATCAACGTAACGCTTCCGAAAGAACAGTATGCTACCTATGAAGTATTTAATAAACTTCAAGTTAATTCGATCACCGGGCAAGCGATTCCATTGCGACAAGTTGCTAGTGTTGAATTTGAAACCTCCCCCAACTTGATTCGTCACTATGATAAAGCCCGCTACGCAACAGTTACCTCATTTGTTAAAAGTGGATTCCTGTATGAAAATGTAACTAGAGAAGTGATTAAGAAATTGGATTTGTTTGCTTTCCCGAAGGGGTATCGATACGTGGCCGCAGGTGAGGTAGAGAATAAGCAAGAGTCTTTTGGTGGCTTGGGCACAATTATATTGATAACCATCTTTGGTTTTATTGCCGTACTTGTTTTGGAGTTTGGGAATTTTAAAAGTACGCTCATCGTGCTTTCGGTGATCCCGCTTGGGATCATAGGCGCGATATTCATGTTATTCTTAACGGGAAACCCCTTGTCCTTTGTGGCCGTGGTAGGATTGATTGCACTTGCCGGAATTGAAGTAAAGAATTCTATACTACTGGTTGACTTTACGCATCAGCTGCGCGAACGGGGCGTTGAACTCAACGAAGCAATAGAAAAAGCCGGAGAGATTCGTTTTGTGCCAATTGTGTTAACTTCACTTACTGCTATTGGCGGTTTGATTCCATTAGCAATTGAAGGAAATCCATTGTACTCGCCACTAGCGCTTGTGATCATTGGAGGCTTAATCAGCTCCACACTGCTCTCAAGATTAGTGACACCTGTCATGTATAAATTGCTTCCACCAAAGGTAGAAGTGCTTGGGGAGAAGCCTGGGGATATTCCGTTGGAATAAAATAATTCAAAACTCAAGATTTAAGATAACTCGATCTCAAATTTTGAATGTTGATTTTTGAATTGTATCACCTTCTTGCGATAGGTGCTGCCAGACAACTCTCAGGTATCTTGAACGCATCTACTAGGGGCACAGCTTCCTGTCTTACATCCCAGCAAAGTTGATTGACGAGTTTTCGAACGGCTTTTGTCTTGGCGCCTTCCATATAGCCGCTTTCTAAATACCACCCTTTGTTCTTTTCAATGTGTGACAAAGCGAAAAGTTGGCATAACTTCGTGAGCACTGCTTTGCAGCCCGCGTCTTCTGTTTGACTGACCTGCTCAATGAATTTTTCGAGGATCACTCTTTCAACATGTGCCAATCCCACTTCGATGAGATGATGCTGACTTACATTGAAAGCATCAAAGGAATCCATGCCACCTTTGATATGTTTCTTTAGTCGTTGAGTCGCAGAGATGAGTATGTCTCGCTCGCGATGTCTAAATGCTTCTAGCTGAAATTCAAAATCGAGCAGGTGCTCTTCATTGGTATTGCCTGTAAAGAACGGGTTCAACTCGGATAGAGAGGAGGACGCCTGCTCGGCAACAAAATTAAGTATGCCAAACATGCCCATATTGCTGAACTCCTGTTTGAATTCAGTTAGCCTGCTTTTTGCCACCAGTTGCAACAGAACTGTGTTATCACCTTCAAAAGTAGTATAGATGTCCGTGTCGTTTTTTAGTCGCTCAATCCTATTCTCAGAAAGGTACCCTTTGCCACCGCAAGCCTCTCTACATTCTTGTAGCGTATCGGTTGTATTCCAAGTGGCAAACGCTTTTAACCCCGCGGCCAGTGCTTCAATTTCCTGCATATCTTCTTCTGTTCGATTCACAAATCGCTTGGTTAAGTATTGCAGTGAGAAATGCAATGCGTAGGCATTGGCGAGTAGTGGCATCAATCTGCGCTGATGGGTTCGATAGTTTAAAATTGGAATTTCGCTGGCTCCCTCTGGTCCAAATTGTTTTCGTTGATCGCCATAGCGGATGGCTATGGTCAATCCGGATTTGGAAGCACTTAGTCCCGAACGCGGTATACCAATTCTACCACCCACGAGGGTGCCAAGCATGGTAAAGAACCTGCGATTGTCGCTGGCAATGGGGCTTTCAAATTTCCCTTCACTATTGATGCTGGCAAAACGATCCAAAAGATTTTCAATTGGGACAGCAACATTGTGATAGTGTATTTTTCCGTTGTCCACGCCATTCAATCCCATCTTACGACCACAATCTTCGATGGTGATTCCGGGAAGTGTTTTTCCGTTTTTATCTCGAATAGGAACAAGCACAGCACTTACTCCATAATCTTTACCATCGACAATTAATTTCACAAACGTAGTTGCCATCTGTCCATGAACAGCAGCATTCCCGATGTATTCCTTTTTTGCTAGCTCATTAGGTGTATTAACAATAAGTGTTTTGGTGGTGTGTTCATAGGTAGCCGTTGTCTCTATGCCTTTTACATTTGATCCATGCCCTGTTTCGGTCATGGCAAAGCACCCGGGCAAATCAAGGGTACCAATCTGTTGTAGGTATTTTTTGTGGTGTTTTTCTGTTCCTAGAAAATAGACACTCATTCCAAATAATCCGAATTGAACACCAAACTTGATAACCAGACTGAGGTCATGATAGCTTAAGGTTTCCATGATTGAAAAATACTTTAGCATGTCGCCCTGCCCACCATATTCTTTCGGATAGGCCATGGATCCAAAACCCTGTTCAGCCAATTGTTTGCACCATTGGTAAATTTTTTCGCGATTGGCTTGAAGATTGTCTGTTTCGAAATACTTAAATTCAGGATCAGCAATAACCGCCTTTACTTTTTTGATGATATCGGCTTGATCTCCATCCAGTAGTTTTGCGAGTTGGTTAATATCAAAAGTAGTTTTTGTGGTTTGCTGCTCGGTAATGGTGGTTCGTTTTTCCGGATAGAACTGATAGACAAGTTCTCCATCAATAAGTCCAAGCGTTTTATCAATTCCCGATAGCGACTCTTTCGCTTGGGTGAGTTCTCCAGTGAGAAGTTTGGAAGAGTGAAGCTGCGCAAGCGCTATGCCTATATCAACAAGTTTCGGATTAGAGGAAGTGGGGGTAGTGTCCAGTGATTTGCGAATCTCGGTAAGCCAGTCTCTAAATTCATCGGGTGAAGGCGGAAGTGCAGGATTGATTTGGTCTAGCAAAAATCTTTTTTCCTGGTCACTTAGCCATTGTTGTTGGTCAATAGAGTCTTTAATTACCTTTATTTCGCTAGGCGTGAGTACCGCGTCACTCCAAACAATATAGAAGAGAGGTAGAAAAATATGCAATTTCGGATTCGACTGTAAAAAGGGAGATTGAAGCATATCAAAATGATTGTGTGTTTAAATATACTAAAGAATTTACTGATGAATTCGTAAACGCTCTAGGCGTCTTCCGTTTTGACCATTTAGTACTTAGCGTTGTCTTATGGGTGACAAAAAAACTTCTGCAATCATACAGCGGGCACTTCCGCCACCATTTCTTTCTATGGTTTCCAGATTTGAATGAAGGATGTTATTGTAAGACTCTATTTTTTGAATCTGATATTGAGTAAGAGAATGAAAAGCCTGAGAAGACATCACTAGAATTTTCGTGCCTTTATCGTTTTCCACTTGAAGCATATTGCCGGCAAAATGATTCATTTGATCTAATGATATATCTATAATTTCTTTACCAGTCTTTTTGAATCTTGCCACTAAATGGTTGCGCTCATTGATATCTTTAATCGACTCTAGGCAAATGACCGCGAATTGGCTGGCCACACACATCATCACGTTAGTGTGGTAGATGGGATACCCTTTTGAATCGGTGGCGGTAAATGCAATTGGCTTGTACCCTAGTTGTTCACAGAAATCTTTTAGGACAATTACATTTGTACGTTCCGAGAGGCAAGCATATGCAATTTTACTTGTGCGATCCAATACCATGCTTCCGGTTCCTTCCAAATAGACTCCGTTATTCTCGAATGCCGTTAGATCGATTTCATTAGCGACAGTGAATCTTTTTTTAATTTCTTCTATCACGTGTGGTTTTCTCTCTTGCCTTCTATTGGGAGCATACATGGGGTACAACACAATCTGACCGCTTTCATGAAAAGAAATCCAATTATTCGGAAAAATGGAATCGGGTGTATGCGGCTCTTCAGTGTCATTCACTACTGTGACGTCCACACCATTTTGTTCCAGTAGGCCCACAAGGTCGTTGAACTCTTTCAAGGCAGTTACTTGCGCATCAATGTCCCTTGCCGATTGAAATGCGTTGTTAACAGCTGTCTCGGCATTGAAGGTAAATTTAGAAGGCCGTATCAGAAGGAGATGAGAAGTTGTTTGCATTTGGGAACTCAGTTTTCGAATTTTGTAATTCAGCACTTCATGCAATGTCTAATTTCTCGGCTTTGTAACCAACCTTTTGAAGTGATTCGATAATGCTGGTTGTGGTTGCAATTCCCGTTACAGTTAGGATTTTCGCGGGATCAGCTAGGTCTACTTGCCAGTTATTTTCTCCCGCGGTTTCATTCAGGCTTTTTGTTACTTTAGCAATGCATCCATCGCATTTGATATTGGTTTTGAAATGTTGCTTTTCCATACTGCAAATTTAGATGTTTAAGATCACAAGTGAATCAATTTTAATCGCAAGCTGTTAGCGACTACACTCACCGAACTAAGCGCCATAGCCGCACCCGCAATCATGGGATTTAGTAGGAATCCGTTATAAGGATACAATATTCCGGCTGCAAGTGGTATTCCAATAACATTGTAGATGAATGCCCAAAACAGATTCTGGTGAATGCCCTGCACGATTCGGCTCGATAGCCTGAGGGCTTTTGGTATGCTTTGCAAATCGGAAGTGAGTAGTGTCATCGCGGCCGTGTCCATAGCAATGTCAGATCCTTTTCCCATCGCCATACTCACATTCGCTTGAGCCAATGCCTGTGAGTCATTGATACCATCGCCAACCATGCCCACAATTTTCCCCGACTTTTGCAATTGCTCGATGTACCGCGCTTTGTCAGCAGGAAGCATTTCTGATTGGAAGTGTTGGATTCCCATTTGTCTGGCTACTGCCTCGGCTGTTTGAGCATTGTCTCCAGTTAATAAATGTACTTCAATCCCCATTTTTTGCAATTCAGCAACTGCACTTTTTGATGACTCCTTAATCTTGTCTTCTATCGCAATCATTGCAAGCACGTTGATTGAATCGGAAAAGTAAACGACTGTATAAGCCTTTGTTTGCCATTCCAGAGTAAGGGATTCTACATCAGAAGAGAATTTAATTTTGTTATCGAACATCAACTTCTTATTCCCCACAAAATAGACTTCACCAGCCACATTTGCTTTGGCACCCTTTCCTGTGATGCTTTCAAACTCGGTGATAGGTGCCGTTGAAATATTGTTTCTTGTCAAGTTGTCAACAATAGCATGCGCTAAAGGATGTTCAGATTTTAATTCCAAAGAATATAATGCCGATTGATGTTGGGCGGAAGAATGAGCCAACCAACGGATATCCTTTACGGTTGGTTTTCCCTCCGTAATTGTTCCGGTCTTATCCAGTGCGATTATCGAAATCCGATGAGCCTGCTCTAAGCTTTCTGCATCTTTGATGAGAATATTGTTTTCCGCGCCTCTGCCAATTCCTACCATCAAGGCAGTGGGTGTTGCTAACCCCAAAGCACATGGACAGGCGATGACCAAGACGGTAACTGAAGTAAGAAGTGCGTGCGTAAATGCATTTTCTCCACCAACAATCATCCAGATGATAAAGGTACAAACTGAGATCGCCATCACTACCGGTACGAACACGCTGGCAATCTTATCTGCCTTTAATTGGACAGGCGCTTTGCTGCCTTGTGCTTGCTGAACCATTTTAATGATTTGAGCCAGTACTGTTTCGCTACTTATTTTTTGTACTTCAAATTGAAAATTTCCTTTTTGGTTGATGGTGCCTGCAAATACTTTTTCGCCAGCGTATTTTTCAACCGCAATCGGCTCGCCAGAAATCATGGACTCGTTTACAAATGAACTGCCTTCAACTACTAGTCCGTCTAAAGGTATTTTTTCTCCCGGTCGTGTGATAATGATGTCGCCCACCATTACGTGAGAAGTAGCAATTTCTTCTTCCAAACCATTTTTAAGAACTCGCACCGTTTTCGGTTGAAGGCTCATCAATTTCTTGATGGCAGAAGAAGTGTTTGACTTTGCTTTTTCTTCCAGCCATTTCCCAAGCGAGATGAAAGTAATCACCACAGCCGCTGCCTCATAGTAGACATGTGGATGAATACCTCGTTGATGCCAGAATTCCGGAAGGAGGGTGTTGAACATGCTAAAGAAGAATGCAATACCGGTAGAAAGCGCAACCAAGGTATCCATGTTTGCTTTTCCGAAAGAAGCTTGCTTGTAGGCATGAAAAAAATAGCTACGGCCGAAGTAGAATACGACTGGGGCTGACAATACCATTGAAATATAATTTCCATACCGCATATCCATCCAAAACATGCCTATGATAAAAACGGGTAGCGATAGGACACCCGACCAAATGGTTCGTCTTTTCAGAGATTCATACTGACTACGTTGGATTTCCTCCTGAATGTTTTCTGCGTTCTCAGTGTCGATAACCAGATCATAACCTATGGCTCTTACGGCTGCTTGAATCGCCAATGGTTGAATACGCTTTTGATCATATTCGATGAGGGCGGTCTGGTTTGAGTAGTTTACGGCCGCATCCTCTATTCCTTCCGTTTTTTTTAAGATTGATTCTACGCTGACCGCGCAAGCGCCACACGTCATTTCTAATACCGGAAACGTTTGACGAATAGTAGTTTCTTTGTCCATTGGTAGCAATTTCATCTTTGTAGTACTCCAATCTGGAGTACATTGATGAAACAAAAATAGTCGAAGTTTAGATCGTTTAGGCCTGCTATAATTTGGCCTTTTTCCAAGGCCCATACTTATGACTGGTTTCACTGAGCGTGTCAGCATAAGGGCCGAATGGATGATCAAATGGCTTGGTTTCAATCCTAGGCCAGTCTCCTTTAAAATCCTTTTTTGGCCTAGGCATAGAAACAACATAGGCAGCGATGTCCCAGGATTCTTCCTCTGTCAAAACAGGATTTGCGTAAGTAGCGCCCTGCGGCATGTTGGCGCGAATGTATTTTGCGAAATTCGAAATTCGATACAACCCCGCTCCGGTATTGAAGCTATGTGTACCCCAGAGCGGTGGATAGATATAACTTTTTTCATTGCTAGCTAACATTCCTTGTCCATTTTTCTGATGACATACCCGACATTGAGATTCATAAAGTTTTTTTCCTCTAAGGGTATCAGCCGATCTATTTGAAAATTCTATTTCAATAAGTCCGGATCCTTTTGCCTTCTTTCCCTTTGGCACTTCGTGACCGATCCACGTAATATATGCCACCAACGCACGCATCTCTTTTGAAAGAGAATCAAGTGGCCTGCCGTTCAGGCTACGCTGGATGCAATCGTTTACCCGTTTCTCAATGCTTTCAGGTCCGCCAGATCGTGCCCGAAATTTTGGGTAGAGTGATGCGACCGATCCAAAATTATTTCCGAAGGGCCTTGTGCCAGCGTCCAAATGGCAATTCTGACAATTCATTCCGTTCGAAATGGAATCCACCAACCCTTTTGGGCCGAGATAAAAAGACGTATTGGCAATTAATTTCCTTCCGTATCGGGTGAGGTCGTTGGGAATGCGAGCAGTATCGGGAGCGTGCCATAACGAATCGGTGAGAGATGTTACATTTTCTTTTTTAACGGGCGTGCAAGAAATAGCAAATGCGACCAGAAAGAAGTATAGTTGCCCGGCTACTCTCATTCTATGTTGTTGCTGATAAATTCTAAAGCTCGTAGTTCCATCCAATTCTCTTTTTTACCAGCTAGAGAAAAGGCCGTATGACCACCGTGCTTTAGTGTTTCAAGATGAACATACTTATGTGATTTTACAATTTCAGTAGGATAGCAGGTAGGGGAGAGGAAGGGATCGCTCCACGCGTTTACAATGAGTACTGGCCTTTGAATAGTTGGTAAGTATGGACCGCATGAAGCTCTTTGATAAAAATCATCCGCATTTTTGAATCCATGTAAAGGTGCAGTATATCGATTGTCGAACTCACGAAATGATTTAATCTGATCAAAGCCCTCTGCATTGATCATTTCCGGAAAACGATTCGATTTATCTTTTATCTTAACGCTAAGTTTTTTTAAAAAGCGATTGAGATAAAATTTATTGGATGGTTTATCCAGTTCGCGGGCGCTAGATCCAAGATCGCAGGGAACAGAAAACACGACTCCCATTTTTACAGTTGAATTCACCGACATTCCCCGTTCACCCAAGTATTTCAACGTCATACTCCCACCCATACTAAACCCGATAAGAACAATAGTTTTGTAACGATTGCTATCAAGTGCATGTTGAACTACTGCCGCGAGGTCTTCTGTAGCCCCATGATGATAGAATCTGGGGAGCCTGTTGAATTCCCCACTACATCCGCGACAATTCCAAGCGATCGAATCCCATCCATTTTGAAAAAAGTACTTTGCCATTCCCTTAGCATAGTGCCGATCGCTGTTTCCCTCCAGGCCGTGGGTAATAATTACAAGTTTCGAACTATCTTTTTTAAGCCAATCTAAGTCAACAAAATCTCCATCGCTCAACTCCAACCGCTCTCGTTGATAGGTTACTCCTTCAATTTTGCGAAACATACTGGGAATAATTGTTTCCCAATGTCCGTTCCAATAGTAGAATGGTTTTTTGTACGATGAGTTTTCGATGAGAGGCATGCGCTATGTATTCAACACATCAGAAAGTTCTGGAGATTTGTCAAAGACAGATCGGGCAAACGGGCAAAGCGGTAAAATTTTTATATGATTCTTTCGGGCATACTCGACAGCTTTTAGGACTAGTTGCTTACCAGCGCCTTGTCCACGGAGTTTATCGGACACATCTGTATGATCGATAATGATTATTTTTTCTCCCGCTTTAGAGTAGGTCATCTCTGCTAAGCGCTCACTGCCTTCGTCAATGACAAACGCACCTTTTGAGCCATGCTCAATTTGTTTTATATCCATCAAACAAAAATAAGCATTAGGCTGATTTATACCTCGCACTTAAAAAGGTCATGATGACAAAGAGAAAAGCTACGACCATCAACGCAATTCGCAGGGATTGCCAATTGGCAAGTAGACCAATGACAGGAGGTCCGAACAAGAATCCGGAATAACCAACCGTTGTGACCATGGCAAGGCCGACACCGGGAGGAAGATTTTTTGAATTGCCTGCAATGCTATATGCGATGGGCACAATGGATGAAAGCCCAATACCGATGATAAATAGCCCGGAGATAACCGAATAGGGATTATTAAAAAGTAAAGTAAGTGCAATACCCAACGTGGAGATGAGTCCACACATCACCATCAGTTTACGATCTCCAAATCTTAATCGTGCACCATCACCAAAAAACCGACCGATCGTCATAGCTAGTGCAAATGCAGATAAACCCAATGGAGCGAGTGCTGGAGATGCCATGGCAATATTCTCCATGTAGTTGGTGCTCCAATCAGCCATCGCGCCTTCGCCTAACATACAGCAAAAGGCAATCACTCCGATACTTACCATCGCTGCATTGGGCAAACGGAAAGCAGGACCATCAACTTCCTTTTCTTTTGGCTTATCGTGAATTAGATGATAGCGTGCCCAAGCTGCCGCTCCTACACTCATGACGACAATGACCGACAAATGAACAAAAAGAGTGGTTTCTAATTTTACAAATAGTGCTCCGCAAAAAGCACCGGCCACCATTCCAATACTAAAAAGGGCATGGAACGAAGTCATGATTGGTTTTTCGTGAATCTTCTCAACCATCACCGCCTGCGAGTTCATAGAAACATCCAGCATGCCGGCTGTTAAGCCCATGATGAAAAATAATACAACTAATCCGGGTAGTCCTGGCATAACCGGAACCAATGGAACAAAAATGCAGTACAGGAATATTGAAAAAATGGTGATTCGCCTACTTCCATTTCGAATAATCAGCCAGCCCGTAAATGGCATCGCTATCAATGCTCCAACAGATGACGATAGCAGCACGAAGCCAAGCGTTCCGTTATCGATATCAAATAACTCCTGGACTCTCGGAAAGCGGGCGGCCAGGTTAGCGTGGACGAACCCGTTAATGAAGAAGATGAGTTTAACTGCGATACGAGATGGACTCAAAACAGTACTATTTATAAATCGAAAATAGCACATAAAAGCAACAATCTTCCAGAATTCTTGAATGAATGCACTCTATCGATTGCAAAGCAGTTTATTCGTTGAAGTAAACTTCTATGCTACTGCATCCCCTTTCTAAAATAAAGAGGCGGTTTACGATCGCCAATGACACGTTACAAATGAAAAAGCCTCATTGCTGAGGCTTTTCGTTTGTAAATTAGAGTTGAATAAAACCTATTTCGCGTAGGCTACACTTCGCATCTCGCGTATTACAGTGACTTTGATTTGCCCAGGGTACTGCATGTCCTTCTCAATTTTTTGTGAGATATCAAAACTAAGTTGTGAGGCACGTTCATCGGTTGCTTTCTCTGCATCCACCATCACACGTAATTCGCGTCCGGCTTGAATGGCATAACACTTTTCAACACCCTCAAAACTTAATCCTACATTTTCCAGGTCTTTCAGACGCTTAATGTATTGCTCCATTACCTCACGTCTTGCGCCTGGTCTTGCACCTGAAATAGCATCGCATGATTGAACAATCGGAGAAATGATGCTCGTCATCTCAATTTCATCATGGTGGGCGCCAATGGCGTTGCAAATAATCGGATGTTCCTTATACTTGATGGCTAGCTCCATACCCACAATAGCATGTGGCTTTTCTAATTCCTCAGGCCAAACTTTGCCGATATCGTGTAAAAGTCCGGCACGTTTTGCCTGCTTCACGTTCAACCCAAGTTCTGCTGCCATGATAGCGCAAAGATTTGCTACCTCGCGTGAGTGTTGTAATAGATTTTGTCCATACGAAGAACGATAGCGCATCCGACCGACCATTTTGATCAATTCAGGGGCAAGGCCATGAATGCCTAAATCGATTACTGTACGTTCCCCAATTTCTAATACCTCGTCTTCGATGTTCTTGGTTGTTTTAGCAACGATCTCTTCAATTCGGGCAGGGTGAATACGTCCATCCTGAACTAATCGATGTAAAGACAACCGGGCTATTTCTCTGCGCACAGGATCAAATCCTGAAATGATGATCGCCTCGGGCGTATCGTCAACAATAAATTCTACTCCTGTCGCTGCTTCCAGTGCGCGAATGTTTCGGCCCTCGCGACCAATTATTTTTCCTTTGATATCATCGCTTTCGATATTGAAAATCGAGACGCAATTTTCCACCGCATGCTCCGTTGCGGTGCGTTGGATGGTTTCTACGACAATTTTTTTGGCTTCTTTCGTGGCTGTCAGTTTTGCCTGTTCCATGATTTCTTTGATATAAGAACTCGCCTTAGTTTGCGCTTCTTCTTTCATGGATTCAATCAGTTGGTCACGGGCCTGATCTGCCGACAGTTTAGATATGCCCTCCAACACTGCCACTTTCTGTGCGTTGAATTTGTCTAGCTCTTCTTTTCTGCTCTTTACTAACTCGTGTTGGCGTGCAAGGCTTTGTCTTTCTTCGTCTACTTCGCCCTCTTTCTTTTTCAACGTTTCCAGCTCTTTCGAAATCTGTGCTTCGCGTTGCTTGATCTTTTGTTCGTTGCTGATGATTTGATTTTTCTTGCGGTTGGCTTCTTCTTCAAACTCCTGCTTCATCTTCAGAAGTTTTTCTTTGGCATCAATAATCCGATCTTTTTTGATGTTCTCCCCTTGAATCTCCGCCTCCTTAATGATCAGCTTTGCTTTTTCTCCGGCAGCCTGTTCGTTCTTTTTGATTTTTCTCTTTGCCATGAGCGAACCGATTACCAGGCTTAGTAATACAGTAGCCATAGTGGCAATAGAGGCAATTACGATTATTTCCATAGTTGAAAAAATTTAGGTGTTAAACCTTATTTCCGAAGGATCCTCAACTCAGTTTGGCCAATAGCCAACCATTTTTTGTTCAGGTATGGAAATGCAAAAAAATTGAAAGGAAGGGGACTTAGAGCGCTTGAGAAACCAGCTGGTTGAGGTAACTTACCTTTTCCACTACGGTGTCGTCAATTACCTGAAGGCTCTCTTCTTCTGCCATTTTATCTACTAGGCAATCAAAGGCAACCATGGCGAGGAGGTCTTGTTTATCATCCAGACCAAACTGCTCGCGGTAACGCTTTATTTTCTCGTTGATGAGCTTGCCGGCCGCACGTACCTTCTCTTCTTCCATGCGTTTTACCTTCATGGGGTATTCGCGGTCCGCAATTTTTATTTTTACTGATAGTTCGTCCATCAACTAACCGGGTTATCTGCTCAAGTGAGCTATGCACTTATCGATTTCTCGGATATACTCGTCTACTTTCCTTTTCAACTCAGAAACATTTTCGTCTTCCGGGTTAATATGGTCTACAATCTTAGTTATTTTAATCTGATTTTTAAAATTATGCAATTGCTCGTCCCGTTTGCGAAGATCAGCTTTGAGCTCGTAATTCTCCAGTTTTAGCCCCCGCGCCTCATCTTTTACGGTTTTATGCTCATTTAGCAACACTAAAATTTTTCGCTCGAGTCCGTTGAGGTTGGCTTTTAATGCTTCTTGGTCCATGTCTTAAATGTCAAATTTTGAATTTTGAATGTTGAATTCTAAATCTTGTATTCAACATCTCCCATTTTTTCTACTTCCGTATCACAGCACCCATCTTATCCTCAAACACTCCGATTAGCTTACCCATCGTTCTATCAATCTCCTCATCCGTCAGGGTTTTTGCACCGTCTAGCAGTGTAAAGCCAAGTGCATATGCCTTTTTTCCTTCTGGAATTTTATCCCCCTCGTAAACATCGAAAGCAATGATATCTTTTATCAAATTTTTCTCTGTCGCTAGTACCAACTCTTTCATTTCTGCAAAGCTGATCTTCTTATCTACCACAAAAGAAAGGTCACGTCTTACTTCGGGGAATTTTGGCACCTCTGACACAACGAACTTAGGGCTTGCCGATTTGAAAAGCAAGGCCGTACTCAAGTCAGCGTAAAATATTTCTTGCTTGATGCCAAAATCTTTGAGTAAAGCGGTTTTTACCTTGCCCAACTTACCAATTTCTTTTGTGCCCTTTACGATTTTCATGCCGTACTCGAACAATGGGTCACTCAACGCCTCTTGCTTGACATTTTCTACAGATGATTTTTGAATAATGTGCGCCACTTGCTGAGCCAAATCAAAGTAGCCCGAGTTTCGTGTTTTGGTTTGCCAGTTTTCACTTTCAATATTGCCTGTTAGGTATAGTGCCAATCGTTCTTCTTCCTGGTACTTGCCTTCAGTTTCATCTTTTTTCCAATAGACTTTTCCGAACTCAAAAAGCTTTAAGTCTTTCTGTTTGCGGTTAATGTTGAAAGAGCAAACCTCTAGACCAGTAAAGAGCATCGTTTGCCTGAGAATGCCTTGTTCCTCACTGAGTTTGTTAAGCATTTCTACCGGCTCTCCGGCAAACGTTAATTGGTGCTTTTGGTGATAGGCTGCATTTGTCAAAGAATTCGTGAGTATCTCGTAGAACCCGTTCCCGGCCAGCATTTCGCCCACAGATTTTTTGAATTTGTTCGGATCCTTGTCCGGAAACTCTGCCAGGTAATCGGTACCTACTATTTCTGTCAACTCGATTTTATTGAATCCATAAATACGCAAGATTTCCTCCACCACATCGGCTTCCTGCGTCACGTCTATGCGGTAGGGGGGAACGGACACAGTGAAACGATCCTCTTTTTTATTTGAAACTGAAATGTCAAGGCTTTCAAGAATGGAGAAGATTTCTTCGCGGGGCAGCTTTTTGCCAATGAGTCGGTTGACATTCTTGTCTTTTATTTCGATGCTCCTGTTTTCAATGGGCGTAGAATAAATATCAACGACTTCTGAGGAGATAGTGCCACCGGCAAGTTCTTTGATCAAAAGTGCCGCTCTTTTGAGTGCATAAATGGTATTGTTGGGATCTGTTCCTCGCTCATAACGAAATGAAGCATCAGTCTTTAAGCCATGTTGCATTCCGGTCTTACGTATATACTGCGAGGAGAAACAAGCACTTTCTAAAAAAAGATTGACGGTTCTCTCTGATACCCCTGACTTGATTCCTCCAAACACGCCCGCGATGCACATTCCATTTTCGTTTGCGTCACAGATCATCAGATCGGTAGCAGAAAGCGTTCGCTCTTTCTGATCTAATGTCAAAAACTTGGTTCCTGCAGGTACTGTTTTTACGATGATTTTTTTTCCTTCAATCTGGTCGGCATCAAAAGCGTGAAGTGGTTGCCCCGTTTCGTGCAACACAAAATTGGTGATGTCTACCACATTGTTAATGGGAGTAAGACCTATTGATTTTAATCTATTCTTTAACCAATCAGGCGACTCATCGACTTTAATACCTGAAATAGTCACACCAGAATACCGTGGGCAGGCTTCACTATTTTCTACCGTTACTGGAATGGTTAAGCTTGTATTGTCAATTTCAAAATGATCTACTAAAGGCCATTTTAGTTCGCGTTTTTTGGCAGCCTTTATATCACGCGCTACACCTAGATGACTGGCCGCATCAGCCCGGTTCGGGGTAAGGCCGATTTCAAACACATAGTCGGACTGCACGTTGAAAAATTCAGTCGCTAACGTTCCATTTGAAATTTTGGTGTCAAGCACCAAAATGCCGGCATGGTTTTCACCGAGCCCTATTTCATCTTCTGCACAAATCATTCCTTCTGATTGCTCGCCTCTGATTTTCGCACTCTTGATATGAAATGGTTCGCCCTTTGTTGGATGAACGGTGGTGCCCACGATTGCCACGACTACTTTTTGCCCGGCAGCTACGTTAGCCGCGCCACACACAATTTGCAGTGGCTTTTCTCCGCCAACATCGACCGTGGTAATAGAAAGTTTATCAGCATTAGGGTGTTTGCTACACGTAAGCACTTCACCGATGACCAAACCTTTTAAGCCTCCTTTGACGCTTTCAAAAGGTTCGACACTTTCCACTTCCAGGCCAGTTCCGGTTAGTGTTTGGCCAATTTCTTCAGCCGATTCGGGGATGTTAATATATTGCTTGAGCCAGTTGTAAGAAATCTTCATGGTTTAGGAAAAATCAGGACTTCAAAAATACGGAATTCTCCTATGTTTTCTAAAGGCATTTATCAATCATGGTATTTCTTCTCGCCAGCCTTTATCGCAATTTTCATGATGTTTTCTTTTGGCGGAAAAGGACAAGAAAAGCCATCGGAATAGGCGCAATAAGGATTGTAAGCTTGGTTGAAATCGAGAACAACAGAGGTGGCACCTGGTACTTTTTTAAGATCGATATATCGGCCTGCGCCATAGGTTTCGTTGGCGCTGGTTTCATCCGCAAAAGCAAGAAAGAGTGTTCCTTTGTAGGGTCCTGCATCCATGATTTCCACGATCAACAGGCTGTTTTCCTGTCCATCCAGACTAAATTTTGCAAATGCATATTCCAGGTAACGTTTCTCCTTGCCATCACTCGTAGGCAGTACAATTACTTTTTTGTTTTCGATTGGCTCGAGGCTAGCTTTCAATTTGTATTTTAAATCGGGCGGAAAATAGTTGAGCTTATTGACTACGACAGTTGCTTGTGTGGTGTCCATCGGCACAGAGGCTACACCCAGTGTACTTGCTTTGGTTGATCGAAAGGGAGAATCTTTATCATTTTTCATGAACTCATCCTTCTCCTGGCGTTCTTTTAGAATGGTGCTGATGTAATCTTCTGGCGAATCGGTTTTTCTAAAACTATAGTAAACCATCGTGGCCAAAAAAGCCGCAACCCCCAGTGCAATGATTTGTTTCGCTTTCATGTTGTCAATTCAAAAATCAAGATTCAAAGTTCAAAATTTGTTTTCGGTTTTTGATATTGGATATTGAATCTTGAATTAAATAATTCCTTCATCAGCAAAGCTATAATATTTTGAGCCAGCAATGATGAGATGATCCAAGAGTTGCACTTCCAGAAATTTTCCGACTTCCTTTAATTTTTTTGTGAGGTCAATATCGCTTTGACTGGCGGTTAGATTGCCAGAAGGATGATTATGCGCTACGATAACGCCACTGGCCAATTCCTCCAATGCCATTTTGTAAATAATCTTCGGATCGGCCACCGTGCCGGAGACGCCACCTTCGCTAACTCTTTTCTTTTTGATGACGCGATGGGCACGGTTGAGTAACAGCACCCAAAATTCTTCATGTGGCAAGTCCATTAGATCGCCTCTTAGCAATTCAAACGCGTCTTTTGAACTGCTAATTTTTGGCTTCTCTTCGCTATCGGTTTCTTTTCTTCTACGCCCGAGCTCTAGTGCAGCGACTATCGTGATCGCCTTTGCCTCGCCAATACCTTTTATTTTCATCAACTCTTTTACGGAGAGTTTGGCCAGTTCATTCAGACTGTTCTTTCCGTGCAGTAATACTTTTTTGGAGACATCTACAGCGCTCAAATTGGCGGTGCCGGAGCCGATTAATATGGCGATCAACTCGGCATCGGAGAGGGCTGAAGTACCTTTCAGCAATAGCTTTTCTCTCGGCCGGTCTTCCGGATTCCAGTCTTTGATGTTGAGGGGTTTGCCGTCTTCGATTTTCATCAATGGAAAGTTAGAAAAAATCTATTTCGCGCAAAGGCGCTAACGGGGTAAGTTCTCTTTTTGCAGGATCGAACCATTTTCGATCATCCAAGAATTCGCATAAAAAAACCCTCCCCAACCGTAGTTAGAGAGGGAAAAATATTTTTTTGGAAATGGAATTAAGCGAGTGCGTTTACGCGCTTAGCCAGCTTGCTCTTTTGGTTAGCAGCTTTTTTCCAGTGAATGACATTCTTCTTGGCCAACTTGTCGATCATGCCGCTTACTTCTTTTAAAAGTACCGCTGCTTCGTCTTTCTTAGTAGTGCCAGTCAATTTCTTTATCTGAGTGCGAGTAGTCTTCGCCTGGTAGCGATTTCTCACGCGTTTTGTCTCATTTGCTCTGATTCTTTTCTCTGCTGATTTGTGGTTTGCCATATTGCTTTTCTAAAAGGACTGCAAAAATAAGGGCAATAAGCTGATTTGCAAGCACAAAGTCTTAAAAAGTGTGTATAAATGACTTTGAAGACCCTCTTATTTTTTGACCAAACTACCCTCAAAAAGCAACCAGGTGTCAGGATCTAATGTCAGTTCCTTGGGTACAAAAGGGATAATCAAGCTTGTTTTGGATGTTTTAGAGTCAATTTGAATCGTTTGAATGTGGGTTTTGCCGTCCTTTCCCACCATTTTTAAGTCTAGCGGAAAGTGAAAATATATTCCAGGCTGCACCTGAGAAATCTCAAGCAGTACCTGGCTGGTCTTGGCGTCATACCGCCAGGTACCTGTAATTTTTGGGTGTCCCCCTTCGTACAACCATTGGTCGAAGAACAAGGTCAGATCTTTTCCGGTAGCTGTTTCCATAGTTCTCTTGAAATCAACAGTCATGGCATTGCTTTTTTGATACGTAGCATAGTATTGGCGAATGCCTTTCCAAAAATCTGCGTCACCCACTTTATGCCGAAGCATATGCAGCACCCATCCTGCTTTCTGATACGTATTGGTACTAAGCACTTTATTAATATCGGTTAAGGTTGTGTCAACAATGGGTGCTGGATTTTTTTGGTAATACTTGATGACTTGATCGCGGTCAAGTAATTGTTCTTTCACCAGTCGATCGCGGCCATAGGCGTGTTCTAAATACAAGTTCGCGAAGTAGGTGGCAAAGCCTTCACTTAGCCATACATGATGCCAATCATTTTCGCTCGCTGAATTGCCAAACCATTGATGTGCTTCTTCATGTGCAATCAATCCTTCGTGATCACCCATTCCGTTGACTGAGCTCTCGGAGTAGAAGATAGCACCCGCATTCTCCAGTCCTCCCCAACGGGTCTTCGACTGAACATTTGCCAATTTCTTAAATGGGTAAGGGCCGATGTTTCGGTGAAAGTAGTCCAGCACTTTTACCGCGACAGCATAGTCATAAAATCCTTCAGCCCGGTTTTGGGGATAGACCCAACTCTCTACACTTATATCATCGACCTTACCTGCGTGTTGCACCGCAAAACGAGCAATGCCCACCACCATTACTTTCACCGGGATGGGCACCTCTTCGCGCCAGTGTGTCAATTTTCTTTTTGAATCAATAAAGCTCTCTTCGATTTTTAAACCGTTGGAAACAACCGAATAATGCAACGGGGCTATGATGATAAAATCAACGGCAGACTTGTCACTGGGGTGGTCGATTACAGGTAGCCAGTGGTGGCCGCGGTCAGGCCAATTGTCGCCAAAGAAGCCGCGGTCGCCATATTTGTTTTTGCCAATGATGAGCCCATCTTGGGGAATGCCTTTATAGTCTATTTCGAAGCTAAGTTGTTCATTGATCGTTATTCGTTGGTCGAGAGTGATTTTCAAGCGATCATTTTTATGTTGAAACGAAAGTATTTTCCCGTTTAGCCTCACTCCGGTGACCTCCATTCCAAATCCTTGGGCGTTCTTATTGGTAAGGTCAAGTTCAAATTCAGCGATAGACTTTTTGAACAGGATTAGAATAGATGCTTTTCCATAAATCACATCGGTGGAGTCATTCACTTCTAACTGAAAGGTGTACTGTTTTACATCGATGAACGGATTCCTTGGGTAGGGATCTGTGGCGAATGAGGCCGTGGCGATGAAAAGGAGGAGCGAGAGAAGTTTGTTCATGCTTCGGATTTTATTCCGAAAGGTAAAGATTTCACACAAAGGCACTAGATCGCCAAGAAAAGTATTCGCTAGCCCTTTGTGTCTTGGCGTCTTTGCTTGAAATTTGTATTCGAATGAAGCATTTTCAAAAGATATTGCTAATCACTATTCCGTTTCTTTTTTTTAGTTGGGGATTTTTTGCTCATCAAAAAATTAATCGGCTAGCTGTATTTACATTGCCCGTTGAGATGACTGGCTTTTACAAGAAAAATATCCAATACATCTCTGAGGCGTCAGTGAATCCCGATCGCAGGAGATATGCTATTCCTGAAGAAGCGCCTCGGCACTACATTGACTTAGATGAGTATGGCGGTAGTGCTGCGGCAAAATTGCCACGCTATTGGAAAGATGCAGTAGCGAAATACGGAGAGGAAAGTCTAATGCAGCATGGAATTGTCCCCTGGCATATCTATCGGGTTTATTTTCAACTTAAAGAGGCTTTCTTACTAAAAGATCCAGATCGTATGTTGAGAATATCGGCTGATCTCGGTCATTACATTGCAGATGCTCACGTGCCGTTGCATACCACAAAAAACTATGATGGTCAATTAACAGATCAAGTTGGTATTCATGGCTTTTGGGAATCGCGTTTACCCGAGTTGTTTTTCACAGACTACGATTTCTTTGTCGGAAAGGCTCAATACATTCCAAATGTCCAATTGGCAGCATGGAATGCGGTGGCAAAAGCCAACTTAGCCCTTGATTCGGTGCTACGTTTTGAAAAGCAATTGTCTCAAAAAATGGGAGACAGAAAATTCAACTTTGAGTCGAAAGGGAAACAGACGGTGAAAGTGGTATCGGTAGAATATGCCAGAAGCTACCATCAGTTGCTGTCAAGTATGGTTGAGCGGCAGATGAGAGCGAGCGTAAAGATGATCGGTGATGTTTGGTATACTGCCTGGGTCGATGCCGGTCAGCCAGACTTAAAAATGTTAATCGACTATAAACCCACCGAAGAGGAATTGATATTGAGGAGAGAGGAATTGAAAAAGTGGAAAGAGCAACGGTTGTCGAATCCGCGTGCGCACGAAACGGAAGGAAACTAGAAGCACTCTCAAAAATAATACCGTTGTCAGGTTGAGCCTGTCGAAACCTGAATGGGAGAGTTGCTAATAGCCTTCGTCCTGATAGCAATCGGGATCAGGCTGACAGTAAGATGATTTTCGAGATGGTGTCTAATTTTTGAATCGGGCATCCTATATCGATAATCTTTATCATACTATTGAAAAGATATTTTAACATCTTTGCGTTTACAATCCTCAATGACTTTAACTAACGATCAAGTAATTAAAATACGCAAACAAGTTGTTTGGCTTATTGTCATTGCAGCAGCGATCAGACTGTTTTTGGCTTCACAACTGGAATTGGCGAATGATGAGGTGTACTATTGGACCTATGCGCTATTTCCTGATCTAAGTCATTTCGATCATCCACCCATGGTGGGTTTTTTAGCACAAGTATTCACAGCCAATCTGTTTTTTACAGATGATTTTTTCTTGCGACTGGGAACCATAGTGTTATCGGCAGCAAGTACATGGACGATTTTCTGCATAGGTAGAAAGGTGAAAAATGAATTGGCTGGACTTTATGCCGCGTTTCTCTATACATCTTCCATTTACTGCTCCATCATTAGCGGCTTTTCATTAATTCCCGATGCACCTCAGGTATTTTTCTGGTTGTTGAGTTTGAATGCGGCATTGGATGTGTTGCCCGTTGAGAAAATCACGAACGCACATCGAGTAAAGATGGTAAGCATTGGAGTGTTTGCCGGATTGGCGATGTTATCCAAGTATCACTCTGTTTTTATTTGGATTGGAATTTTGCTGTATGTGCTTTTTCAAAATCGAAAATGGTTGTTGGATTATTCCCTGTATACATCGGGCATTATTTCGCTATTTGTTTTTTCGCCAGTGATTATCTGGAATGTAAAAAACAATTTTATAAGTTTTACTTTTCATGGCGATCGGGTAGCTCCCGCCTTCGAAATTCGACCCGATTATTTTTTCACAGAGATAGGAGGGCAAATTGCATATAACAATCCCCTTAATATTATTTTGATCGTAATAGCGCTAGTGGCGCTGGCGAAGGGTAAACGCTTTTTGGATTCATCATTCAAATGGATTCTGTTATTCAATGCCATTCCACTTTGGCTGTTGTTCACCGGTTTTTCTGTTTTTAGAAGTACGTTGCCGCACTGGTCGGGCCCGGCTTTCTTGTCGTTGATAGTGATAAGCGCTGTCTATTGGTCTGAGCGAATAAGCGCGCAACACCTCTCAGATGTCAAGCTACTACGGCCATTTCGGTTGTTGTTACCAAGCTATTTTTTAGCATTTCTTTTGGGTGCCACGCTATATGTGATCAATTACTCACCGTTTCCCTTGGGAAAGCAATCGGAAGTCCAAAATTTTGGTGAATACGATTTTACGCAAGACATGTTTGGCTATGATCAAATCGAAAATGCCTTTAAAAGAATTGCTGCAAGAGAAGAATCGAATGGTGCGATGGAGAAAGGATCGAGCCTGATTTCAAATAGATGGTTTCCTGGTACCCATTTGGATTTCTATGTCGCTCGACCCACACATCGAAACCTATTTTTAATTGGCAGTTTGAATGAAATTCATAAGTATGCTTGGATCAATGAGCAGCGTGGAGGGTTAGAGAAAGGACAAGACTATTACCATATAGCTGTCAGTAACTATTACAAGAATCCAACTGAAGCCTTTGGAAAATACTTTGAAACGATTGAACCTCTTGACACCGTTCGTATCACACGAGGAGGCGAGACAATGCGCTACGCTTTTTTTTATCGATTGAAAAATTACAGGGGAAATTTTAAAAATCCGTTAACCCGCTAGTATGCTCGAAACGCTATCGCCCATTGCCGTAAAGTTTTTGAGGTTTGTGCTGGTGGGGGCTTCCGGTTTGATTATTGATTTTGGGCTTACCTATTTATTCAAAGAAAAATGGAAAGTGAATAAGTACATCGCCAATGGAGTTGGGTTTTTTTCGGCCGCCACCAGCAACTTTTTCATCAACCGTTCTTGGACGTTCGCCAGCGCAGACCCCAATGTGGGTGGTCAATACCTGAAGTTTATCTTGTTTTCTATGGTGGGTTTGTTGATCAACTCTATCATTGTATGGCTACTGAATGATCGCCTAAAGAAGAATTTCTATTTGTCAAAGGCAGTAGCTACCCTCATCGTTACACTTTGGAATTTCCTCTCTAATTTTTTGTTTACGTTTCGGTGAAAAGTTGTTAAGTATTTTGAGTGCAATTAGGACCAATTTTCTCTAAGGCCTAACAAAGATTGAAGTCGCCTGCCCTGTTCCACCATTGATTTCGATTAGAGGATAAACGACACCGTTTTTCCAGAATCTTGCAATATTTTCTTCTTGCCCAGCCACATAGACATCATTATTTATGGCGTAGATGGATTCAGCAGTTGCTGGTTTAGTGCCGTCTGTTAGACTGAAAATCTTGTCGTTTTTCCAATAGTATGCCTGCGCAAACAAGTAATGGCCAGAAACATAAACGTCATTATTCACCACATAAATTGACGTAGCCGTTCCGTCCTGAAGCAAATCTGTTGATTTTTCATTTTTCCAGTAGGTTGCATAAAATTGGCCATCAATAGTATTAAGTCTTTCTCCAGCAAAGTATAAATCGTTACTTGTAACAAACATTGCGTAGACAAAGGCTGCTTTTGCAAGAATAAACTCCCTACCATTTTTCCAGTATTTTGCCTCTGCTATTCCTTGGTCATCCTGCTCCCATCCCGCAACATAGACATCTCCACCAAGTACAAAAATCGTGCTCGCTACACTATAATGTTTTCCATCAGTTAACCGATTAATCTCTCCATTTTTCCAATAAACAGCTTCCCAATTGGCGTTAGTTCTTATGCCTCCAGCGATGTAGATATCTTTGCCAGACAAAAAAATTGAACTAGCGTCAGAAGACTCCGTTTGTTGGGGTAATGGTAAGTCCAACTTTTCACCATTTTTCCAATAAGTTGCAAAACTAGTTGAACTGCCTTTTTTCGTGAACCCAACTGCATGAAGAACTCCGTTGTAGAAGTATACCCCAAGTACTTTTGAAACAAAATTATCATTTTGCAATAGGACAACTTTTCCGTTTTCCCAGTAAGCAGCATTACCTTTTTTAGCACCTGCCACGTAGACAATCTCTTGCCTATCGGGCTCTTCACTGCATGAAGACAACAAAATGACTGCAATGCAGAAAAATTGTACGTTTTTTACCAAATGTCTGATTGGGAAATGCATTCGAGTTTTTTGTACACGTGGTAACTTAACCCTATGGCTCTGTAATTATTGTGTTGAAGTACTCTCGACCAATTGCTTCAAATCTTTCAGCCCATCTTCATACTGGCCACCAAGCATTGGACCCATCATGGCCCACATCGCTTTGCCAGCCATGCCTTTGTTTTCACCATCATAGGTCCAAACCACTTTTGTCCCATTGCCTTCTGGGCTCAACTTAAACTCTGCCCACGCTTTGCCTTCCATGCCTTCGAACGCCAAGCCTGTTTTAACCCTTTCATTCTCCACACTTTCTTCGACCCACTGAGAGCCTTTCCCCATCTTCTCACCAACCCAACTCATTTTTGCACCCACACCTTCTTCTACGCCCTCAAAGGTTTGTACTGCCTGTGGATCCATTTTGCTCCACGGTGACCAAGCCGTAAAACTCTTCATATTGTTTAAGTGTGGGAAAATGGACGATGCAGGGGCGTTGATCACAATAGACTTCTCAACATGGCCTGCGGAAGGTTGAACCAACACAAAGATCGTGGCTACTGCCAGAATGCCAATCACAACAAATCCGACAATTTTTAATGCTTTCATAGTTTATGTATTTAATGGTATTGGGATGTCGAAGTTAAACAAATATGTATTCAAAAGATTGCTGAATTGCGCAAAAAAATCAAACTTAGGGTCAGTAAACCCAAATACAATGAACCTATTTAACAATCCTAACCAAATTCCACAGAGTTATGGCCTTAAAATAGCTGCTGGCCTGATTGCTTATTTTCTTTTGATGAAGGTGACGGGTCTTAGCCATATCGTAGAACTAAGGTTGCTCAACTTGTTCGTTTTGGTGGCCGGTGTATACTTTGCATTGAAAAAATTCAAGGAGACACATGGCAAACACCTTAATTACTTCTTGGCTCTGGCAACGGGCGTGGGCACTTCTGCCATTGGCTCATTGGTTTTTGCATTGTTTCTTTTTACTTGGATGAAATTGGATTCGAGTATGATGCAAGCGATTATCGAAAACGAACCGATGGGCCGCTACCTGAATGCGTATATGGCTGCTTTTATCGTAGCCCTGGAGGGAGTTTTCTCAGGTTTGTTCGTCACGTTTGTGTTGATTAACTATATCAACACGGATGAAGTGGGAGGGGCTTAATTAAATTTCGAACCTTTTTCATCGATCAATTTTAAAAACCCGTTGCAACCGCTTCCAGTGCAAAATGATCTGAAAGATCTTTGTTGCCAGTACGCCATGGATACCTGATGATTTGGACCTTTCTTTTTGCAATTGTTAGATTAGAAGTCATAGGACGAAAAAGGAAATAATCTAGCAGCAGACGAAACTCCTTTCGTTTCTTGCAGAGATCATTATTCGGTCGATCCATGGTAAACTGTTGTTCCCCGTTCAATTCACCATCGCTGGCTCGAAGCGTTTGTAGCATCGTTTCATATCTTGCAATTCGCTGCTCAAAATTCTTGGGTAGATTGGCAGGTAGATTTTTCGGTATCGTCTTGATCGTATTGAAATCTCCACAGATGAGCTGCGGGACTCCGTTTTTCCCGTTGGGTTTTAGAAGCTCATCGTATAATTGTTGATACTGGCTGTACATCGTTTCTTGCATTCCAAAGGCTTGCAGGTGAGTTCCGATGACTTGAATTATTTTTCCGTTAACATTTAATTCAGCCAGCATGGCACCTTTTCTGGAAAGGCGATCCGGCCCGCTGCGATCTTTGAATCTGATTTCTTTTACTTCTTTAATGGGGTGGCGGCTGAAAATCATAACGCCACCATTTGTCTTAAGGGCGATTGATTTATTGTTGAGTACTTTGGTTTGAGCGAGAAATTCAGATTGAAGTCCTTTGGTAATAATCCGTCTGCTCCTTCGATAGAATAACTCCTGAAACACCACTACATCATACGGGCTTTTTTTAAATTGCTCGGCAATGGCCCTGGCTCGTTTTGCTTTTCCGTTGTGGTTGATGCCTCGCGGCAACATCTGAATGTTCCACGATAAAATTTTAAGCGAATCTTGACCTTGGCAAAGAATTGAAATAAGAAAAAGCATTCCGCCCAAAAAACAGGATCGCATGCTAACCGCTATCGCTTATATTTTTTAAACCAACTACCGATCGACATGGCTAACACACCGAGTACAGCTTCTTTAAAAATCCCGGCTGACATTTTTGACTGGCCGAGCGTGCGATCGGTAAAGATGATCGGGACTTCAGTAATTTTAAATCCATACTTCCAGGTGAGAAATTTCATCTCAATTTGAAAAGCATAACCGATAAACTTGATGTTGTCAAGTTGAATCGTTTCCAGGACGTTTCTACGGTAGCACACAAAGCCAGCAGTGGTATCGTGAATAGGAAGGCCGGTGATTAGGCGCACATACTTACTCGCAAAATACGACATCAACACGCGACTCATTGGCCAATTAACAACATTCACCCCTTTTGAATAACGGGAGCCAACGGCCAAGTCATGGCCATCTTCTTCGCAGGCAAGATATAGTCGCGTGAGGTCTTTTGGGTTGTGCGAAAAATCCGCATCCATTTCCAATAAGTAGTGGTATCCCTTTTGTAGACCAAATTTAAACCCTTCGATATAGGCTGTTCCCAGCCCCAATTTCCCCGCCCGTTGCAATAAATGCAGCCTTGTTTCTAGTACGTTGTACTTGGCCTGAAGACCCTTTACAATATCAGCTGTTCCGTCCGGTGAGTTGTCGTCTACTATCAAAAGATGAAAATCTTTTAGCAAAGACAGTACTTCATTTACAATTGCTTGTATATTTTCTTTTTCATTGTAGGTGGGAATGATGACTAATGCGTTGCTCAAAACCTTGGGGTTGATAACAAAACTATAAAAAAGGAACGTTTATACAATTGATTAATTTTACGGCATGACAAAATGTGTTTTCCTAGATCGTGACGGTGTTTTAAACGAAGACAATCCCAATTACACCTATCGCGTTCATCAATTCAAAATTTTACCCGGAGTGCTGGAAGCGCTACGCGAACTAAAGTCTGCTGGCTATTTATTGGTGGTGGTGACCAACCAATCCGGCATTGCCCAGAGCATTTATACGCAGGCCGAAATGGAAGCCTGCCATCAATTCCTGCAACACGCTTGTGGGAATCTCATTGATCATTTCTATTTTTCGCCCTGCCATCCAACCGTTTCTGCCTCATTGGCTCGCAAGCCCGGAACACTTATGTTTGAAAAGGCCAGAGCAAAATTTAGCGTTAATTTTTCTTCTTCATGGATGATAGGCGATCGTGGCAGGGATATCATTCCGGCCAGGCAATTGGGTCTGCGGACCATTCAAATAGGCCATGACATTGAACCCGAGAATAAAGCGGACTTTGCTTGTATGAATTTGAAAGAGGCTGCATCTTTGATTATAGGTAGTGTCTGATTTCAACGAAATCTCAATCACAATAACATGAAAAAAATACTTTGCTTTGGCTTTTTAGTTGTGGCTATTGGCGCCTCTGGCCAAACGTTTGAAGGTACGTTGCGTTGGACAATGAAAATGCAGATGAGTGCCGCGATGAAGGCGCAGATGGATCAGGGTATGCAGATGTTAAAGGATCCAGCCATGCAAGAGAAAATGAAAGAGATGATGGCGAAAATGAAGGATCCTCAGACAAAGGCGATGATGGACGCGAATCCCCAAATAAAGACGCAGATGGAAAATGCATTAAAAATGATGCAAGGAGGTGCTGCTCCGGATTTGTCCTCGTTGGTGCCTACCGGATTTTCCGTAAAGGTGAAAGAAGGAAATACACTGACTACGATGGAGGGTGGCGCGATGCAAATGGAGGTATTGTTTTTAAAAGAGCAAGACAAGACTGTTCGATTGGACCGGAAGAACAAAACGTTTTCGGTACTGACAGGTGCTAGTTCAAGCAGGCAAGCAAATGCACTTTCTGTGAGTGTTACCAAAACAAACGAGACCGCCAAGATTCTGGGATATACCTGCACAAAGTACATTGCTGAAGTCACCGAAAATGAGGAGACCGTTAACCAGATTTACTGGACCACCACTGAAATTAAAGACTTGGACATCAAAAGTTTAACAAAACAGCGAATGGTGGGTGGGGGTCAGCCTTTGTTTTATGATGGAATTGAAGGCGTTCCTTTGAAAATTGAGATGAATGTTCAGGAAGCCAAAATTGTGATGGAAATAGCTGACATCAAACGCGAAGCACTCAATATGGCTGACTTCACATTGCCTGCTGATTTTAAGGAAACTCAAGGCGTAGCTTTTCCCAGATAATAGATTTGTCCTTAAAATTCCGTCTGTCTAAACCGTACCCGTTACCTTCAACTTAGTTGGTTTCTGGCGTTTCGGTGCATGAGCTTCTTCATAACCTAAAATCTTCATCATGCTTTCGCTGGTCTGTTCGCTGGCAAAAAGTTCCGTAGAGAGTTCGCCATCGTCATTGCGATCAATAAGCACGTGCTTGGGTGCGGGTATTAGGCAATGCTGGATGCCTCCGTAGCCTCCCAGAGATTCCTGGTATGCACCTGTATGAAAAAAGCCTATATGTAACGGCTCTTCATCCGTAATCATAGGAAGGAAAACTTCTCCCGTGTGCGCTTCGGAATTATAGTAGTCCTGGCTATCGCAGGTAAGTCCGCCAATATTTATTTTGTGATAGGGGTCGTCCCACTTGTTCAAGGCCATCAAAATATACTTTTGATTCATTCCCCACACATCGGGTAGATGAGTGATGAACGAGCCATCAATCATATACCAAAGCTCTTTGTCGTTTTGTAGTTTTTGATCTACTACAGAATAAAGTACAGCTCCGCTTTCGGCTACCGTAAAGCTTCCGAATTCCGTAAAGATGTTGGGCACGGGTACATTATTCTTTTCACAGATCCACTTGATGTTCTCCACGATTTGTTCAATCATATACTTGTAGTCATACTGAAAAGTCAACGAGGTTTTAACCGGAAACCCGCCACCAATATCGATCGAGTCGAGGGTGGGACAGATTTTTTTCATCTCACAATACTTGAAGATAAATCGACTTAATTCACTCCAGTAGTAAGCCGTGTCTTTTATTCCGGTATTTATAAAAAAGTGCAATAATTTAAGAGATGCCTTATTGCTGGTGGCAATTTTTTCCTTGTATAACGTATTAATGTCATTGTACCGAATGCCCAGGCGAGACGTATAAAACTCAAACTTGGGCTCTTCATCAGCAGCGACACGAATTCCTACGTTGTAGGGCTTCGTTACGTTCTTTTCGTAAGTATCAATTTCACTGAGATTGTCCAGAATAGGCATGCAGTTAAAGCCATCATTCAAGAGATCTGTAATGTAATCCCGGTACTTGGGCATCTTGAATCCGTTACACAAGATAAACGTCTCTTTGCTAATTTTCCCGCGTCCATAAAGTGTCCTTACAATAGGAATATCAAAAGCTGATGAAGTCTCAATATGGATGTCGTTTTTTAGTGCCTCCTCCAACACAAAATCGTAGTGTGATGATTTGGTGCAATAGCAGTAGGTATACGTACCATTGTACTTAAACCGCTCCATTGCGTTATTAAATGCCGCTTTTGCGAACCGGATATTCTCACTGATCTTTGGGAGGTAAGTGACTTTTACAGGTGTTCCATATTGTTTGATGATATCCATTAAGGGCACATCATTAAACAACAATTCGTGGTTTCTAACCTTAAATTCCTTTTGTGGGAATTCGAAGGTTTGCTCAATTAGTTCGCGATAGCTCTTCATTTCTTTACTAGTTGTTCGTTGGTGGGCTGGTGGAGGTCTTCGAACAACGCTGAGCGATCAACCAACAACCTAAAAATTTGGGTGCAATATTGCCATAATTTTGCCATCTTTGCAATAATTCAAAAGGTATGGTTAGCTACAGTTCCTTGGTTTTTGCAATCGCACATGCGCTCCCCGATTTCTGACGGGATTTAGCCAAAGAACGTTCGTTTTTACCGGTAGTTAATCATTTTATACAAATCATATTTTTGTGAAGGGGAAAGAAATAAAAATCATTGAGGTAAAGTCAGAAATCGGTGCCGGAACGCGCGGTGCCAGTTTGGGCGTGGAAGCGATGAAAATCGCCAGCTTAGATTTGAAGTCAGACTTATTTAGAAAATACGATTCGATTGAAGTTGAGAATGTCAACGAATTGCTATTCGATGGTGCAGAGCATGCCTATGCTAAGTTCATTGATGGCGTTTTGATCATGGAAGAACGTGTTTGCCTCGAGGTATACGAGCAATTGTTCGATGATTTTTTTCCGTTGATTATGGCGGGTGATCATTCCACCGCTTACGGCACAATTGCGGGTATTAAGAAGGCCTACCCAAAAAAGAAACTAGGTGTTGTGTGGATCGATGCACATGCCGATATGCATACACCGTTTACCACTCCGTCAGGCAATATGCACGGAATGCCCCTTGCTATGGCACTAGGTCTTGACAACTTTGAGTGTAAGGTAAATGACCCGCGTGGTGAGACCTTGGACTATTGGGAACAGATCAAAAATGTGGGCATGCAAGGACCAAAGATAAATTCGGAAGACCTTGTGTACATAGCTGTTCGTGATTTTGAGAAACCGGAAAATTACTTGATCAATAAAAATAACATCAACTTTATTGAGGTAGAAGACATCAAAAAATTCGGAGCAGAACAAATGGCCCAAAAAGTATTGCAGATGCTCGATCACTGTGACTTGATTTATGTTTCATTTGATGTAGATGCCATTGACAGTCGTTTTTCAACGGGCACTGGTACACCTGTACCCAATGGACTTACCGTGGAGGAGGCAAAAGTGATTAATGCCGAACTTTGTAAAGACCCCCGCGTGTGTGCATGGGAAATTGTAGAGATAAACCCAACGCTGGATACCGAAAACAGAACAGCAGAAAGTGCATTCGAGATTTTAGAAGCTGCCGCGAAGTCGGTTGAGACAAGACCCGTATTGGTGGATTAGAAGACTTTTTCTACCTGCTAGTTAGCCTTTGCCAAATTCACAATCACTTCCCAGTTAAACTGAACAAACTTGTGCAGTGATTCTTCCAGGATACGCTCTTGGTCGCTGTGGGCTCCGAAACCTTTAGGACCATCTTCTATGTCCGTCATCGGGCCGATGCCATAACACTCCACGCCTTTTGCACGTAGGAATGCCATATCGGTGGCACCTGTTGGCATGGTTGGAATTGTAACGGTGTTGTAAACTTTCTTCACCGCAGCTTCAGTTATTCTAAATGCATCCGATTCTAACCGAGAAGGCTTGGCTGACGGGCGCAGATTTTTTGTATTTGCGATGATCTCTATCTGCGAATCGTTGATCACGCGTTTCATCTCGGCTAACAACGCTGACATGTCTTCATCGGGCAAAGCGCGTATATCTAAAGTTGCTTCAGCCTCACTGGGGATTACATTACTCAAGTAGCCACCTTTAAAAATATTGGGCGAGATAGAGGTGCGAAGCGTGGAGTACATGCGTGGCTCTTTGGCCGCAAAATACTCTTGTGCTTTTTCAGCCTCCTTGTTGTTTACCACAGCAAGGTAGCGTGCCGCATCGCCTGGTGCACTTACGGACGCCAGACGTGTAAAAAAGGCTCGGGTTGTTTCATTCAACCGCATGGGAGTTTGCCAGGCTGCAATTTTTGAAATGGCTTGCGAGAGATGCACGATAGCATTGTCTTGTAGTGGAACAGACCCATGACCAGCTGTTCCTCGTGCGATTAGTTTTGCGCCTCTCGGCACTTTTTCTGTAGTAGAAACGGCAGCATATACTATTTTGCCATCTTTGCGCGTGACGCCCCCGCCTTCGGCAAAGCAAAATTCTGCTTCAATATCTGACCAGTGTTCGTTCACCATAAAATCAATACCCACTTTTGTGTTTGATTCTTCGCCTGCTTCTGCTAAGAAAATCACGTCTCTATCCAACACAATACCTAGTCTTTTTAGTTGCAGCATCACCATTAACGCGGCCACCACATTGTCTTTGTCGTCTACCGCACCGCGTGCGTACACATAACCACCATCGCGTGTCGCGGAGAAGGGAGGATGTATCCATTTAGTCGTGTCAACACTGACCACATCGGTGTGCGCCATGATCAAAATGGGTTTTTTGGTGCCGTTGCTTCTGATCCGTGCAACCAAGTTGGGACGCTTGGGATCGTTCGAAAAAACACTGTTGGAAATCCCTTCTTTATCCAAAACCGATTTGAGGTACTCTACCACTGGAGCTTCGTAACCAGTCGCTACGCTCGAGTTGATTTTTAAGATGGCTTGAAAATGCTTGAGTGTTTCTTCCTGCAATTTGGCCCAATCGGGTTGTTTGGTTTGGGCTTGTGTAACTGAGAATATCAATGTAAAAACGAGTAGGAAAAAAATTCGAAGGGTAGAGCGCATAAGGTTTAGTTTAGATGAACGTGATTTGTGATCCAATATAAGAATTTAGCCGGATAGGGTGTATTCAAATACAACTATTCAAAGCTAAAGAGAAAGCAGACCGTCCTCCATTTTCTATAGCTAGGCCCCACAAACATCCAAAAAACTTCTGCTTGTCACTTGAGAGAGATTGAGTATTTTCGCATCGAATTCCAAACCAATTATCATGAGCACAAACCGGCCCATTTCCGCTTTTATTGAGAAAAATTACTTGCACTTCAACTCGGCCGCATTGGTGGACGCTGCGAAAGGCTACAAAAAACATATTGCCGAAGGCAAAAAAATGATGGTGACGCTAGCTGGTGCAATGAGCACAGGCGAGTTGGGCATCAGTTTCTCGGAGATGATCCGCCAAAATAAGGTGCACATTATCTCTTGCACGGGTGCCAACTTAGAAGAAGACATCATGAACCTGGTGGCGCACTCGCACTACCGCAGAATACCTAACTATCGCGATTTAACTCCTGAGCAAGAGTGGGACTTGTTGCAAAATCACTTGAACCGTGTGACGGATACGTGCATTCCTGAAGAAGAGGCATTCCGCAGGCTGCAAAAACATTTGTTCAAAGTGTGGAAGGATGCAGAAGACAGAGGCGAGCGGTTGTTCCCACATGAGTTCATGTTCCGCATGATCAATAGTGGCGACTTGAAACAGTATTATGAGATTGATCCTAAGAATTCGTGGATGATTGCCGCGGCAGAAAAAAATATGCCGATGGTAGTTCCAGGATGGGAAGATAGCACGATGGGAAACATTTTTGCTTCGTACTGCATCACGGGCGAATTGAAAGCCAGCACGATGAAAAGCGGGATCGAGTACATGGTGTGGTTGGCAGACTGGTACACCAAAAATTCAGGCAAAGATGGCATCGGCTTCTTCCAGATTGGTGGAGGTATTGCAGGTGACTTCCCAATATGTGTTGTGCCAATGTTGCACCAAGATTTGGAAAGAGACAGCATTCCGTATTGGAGCTACTTCTGCCAGATCAGCGACAGCACAACCAGTTATGGTTCGTATTCAGGTGCAGTGCCAAACGAAAAAATAACTTGGGGCAAATTGAATATCGATACGCCTAAGTTTATTGTTGAGAGCGATGCGACTATTGTAGCTCCTTTGATGTTTGCCTATATACTTGATATGTAATAGACGTAAGTAGTAGGACTTAAGTAGTAAGACAATTTAGGTCTGAGAACTCATGTCTTATGTCTTATGTCTTGATTTTTATGTCTCCAAATGAATTTAGACGTCACCCTCCGTACTGAAATCCAAAAAGCAATCACTGCGGTTTTCAATCAATCCGTTGAACAAGTGCAGGTGCAACCGACTAATGTTGAGTTCGAAGGCTCGCACACGCTGGTGTGTTTTCCGTTGACAAAACTCTCTAAGAAGTCGCCCGAAGAAACCGGGAAGATGATTGGAGAGTATTTGCAAAACAATTCGGGTTTGGTGAGTAAGTTTAACGTGGTGAAAGGTTTTTTGAATTTATCGATCAGCGATTCCGTTTGTGCGCAGGTATTTGAATCGATTTATTCGAATACTTCTTTTGGGCAACTGCCAGATAATGGCAAAGAGATGATGGTGGAGTATTCTTCTCCCAACACAAACAAGCCATTACACTTAGGTCACCTGAGAAATAATTTTTTGGGTTACTCGGTAGCAGAGATTTATAAAGCTCTAGGCTACAAAATTCATAAAGTTCAAATCATCAACGACCGGGGCATACATATCTGCAAGAGTATGGCGGCCTGGCAATTGTTTGGAAATGGAGAAACTCCAGAGAAAAGTGGATTGAAAGGAGATAAGCTAGTAGGGAAATATTATGTGGAGTTTGACAAGCATTTTAAAGCACAAGTTTTTGAACTGGAAAGTAAAGGGTTGACGAAAGAGGAAGCAGAGAAACAAGCGCCCATCATGCAAAAGGCGGTGAGCTTGTTATTGCAATGGGAGGCGAATGACTCCGCCACGGTGGAGTTATGGAAGACCATGAATGGATGGGTATACAAAGGTTTTGACTCGACCTACCAGCGCATGGGTGTTGATTTTGAGAAATTGTATTACGAATCACAAACTTATTTGCTAGGTAAGGACGAAGTTTTTCGAGGCGTAGAACAAGGGGTATTTTATAAGAAAGAAGATGGCTCGGTGTGGGTTGATTTAGCTTCGGATGGATTAGATCAAAAAGTTTTGTTGCGCTCGGATGGCACTTCGGTGTATATGACACAAGACATCGGCACGGCCATTTTGCGTTTCCGCGATTTTCCAAAGATAGAGG
The DNA here is from genome assembly GCA_031400595.1 of Cyclobacteriaceae bacterium. Taxonomy (GTDB): domain Bacteria; phylum Bacteroidota; class Bacteroidia; order Cytophagales; family Cyclobacteriaceae; genus ELB16-189. Next base: position 55,719 of record JANNQG010000008.1, on the reverse strand, counting down.
GGCAGGTATATACCGTTGGCAACGAGCAAGAGTATCATTTCAAGGTGTTGTTCTTAATTTTGAAAAAGTTGGGCTATGCGTGGGCAGAGAAGTGTTATCATCTTTCCTATGGCATGGTTGATTTGCCAACGGGCAAAATGAAAAGTCGCGAAGGCACGGTGGTAGATGCAGATGACTTGATGCAAGAGATGGTGGACGAAGCAGAGAAGCAAACGCGCGAACTTGGCAAGATAGATGATATGGGCGAGGAGGAGATCAAGAACCTTTCTGAGATGGTGGGCTTGGGCGCATTGAAATTCTTTTTGCTAAAAGTTGATCCCAAGAAACGGATGATGTTTGACCCGAGTGAGTCGATCCAATTGCAAGGTCACACGGGCCCATTCATTCAGTACACCCATGCGCGTGTGAAGTCTATTTTGCGGAAGGCCGACTCGTTAGGTATAAAAGTGGTCGGGTCAGATTTAAAAGACATCAATTCACTACAGCCTTCTGAACGCGAAATCATTTTCACGCTTAACAATTATCACAATAAGCTGCACGAAGCTTCGCGCGAATATTCACCTTCGGTAATTGCAAACTATGCCTACGAATTGGCGAAAGGATACAATCAGTTCTACCAAGCGATCCCAATTTTCAACGAAGCCGATCAGGGTAAATTGAAATTTAGGATTGCTTTTTCAAAAGTCGTGGCGGATGTCATCAAGAAGTCGATGAATCTGTTGGGCATCCAAGTGCCAGAACGGATGTAACGTTAGTGTACCAATTCAAGGATTGGGGTGATTTGTGCCTAGTTGTTATTCGGTTCAACGTGAATCAATACTTGACCCAGTTGCGGTAGTTGTTCACGCAAAGTGTCCTTTAGTCGATGGGCAATAGCGTGGCCTTCTTTTACGGTCAATAACCCGTCAACAATCGCATGTAAATCTACCTGGTATTTCATGCCTGTCTTACGGATGAAACATTTTTCTGTAGCAATGATTCCATTCACCTGCAGTGAGATCGTTCTGATTTCCTCAACCAGATCATCGTAAACATATTCATCTAGAATTTCTCCTAATGCAGGTCGGAAGATGAGATAGCTATTGTATAGAATAAAACCTGAAGCAAACAGTGCTGCCCAGTCGTCTGCCGATTCGTAGCCCTTTCCAAAGTAAAGCGCGATAGAGATTCCGACAAAGGCAGCCATAGAAGTGATGGCATCGCTACGATGATGCCACGCATCGGCACGGAGGGATGAACTTTTTGTTTCCACACTTTTTTTCATCACCAACCGATAGCTGACTTCCTTCCAAAGAATAATAGCTCCAAGAATTATGAGTGTATAGGGCTTGGGTAAATCATGAGGCGTGCCGATGTGCAGAATGCTTTCATAGGCAATAATAGTAGCGGAGGTAATTAGAAATCCAACTACGAGGAAGGTCGTTAGCGGCTCAATTCTTCCGTGACCATAAGGGTGATTTTTATCAGGAGGCTTGCTAGAGTACTTTAGCCCGATCAAGACCAAAATGGACGAAAAAATATCGGTGGTGGACTCAATGGCGTCTGCAACAAGGGCGTAGGAGTTTCCAAAAAAACCTGCTAACCCTTTGATAACTGCCATTGCCGTATTGCCGGCAATACTGAAATAGGTGGTCCGAATGGCTATTTTCTCTGGGTTCACTCTCAAATATAGGAAAGGCCAACCATCGAATCACAGCCACCAGTAGCCGGCAGTCTTAGCCGCCCGTAAAAAGTTTAGCGATGTCATTGTAGAATACAAAGACCATCAATAGAAGAAGAATAGCCATTCCTACTTTGATCGCGTTCTCAAAGAATTTTTCAGAGGGTTCACGTCCGCTGACCATTTCATAAAGCAGGAACATAACATATCCTCCATCCAATGCGGGTATCGGCAAGAAGTTCATAAATGCCAGCACCATTGATAGTAATCCTGTCATGCGCCAGAATCGTTCCCAATCCCAAACACCACCGTACATCTGTGCCATTCCAATTGGGCCAGACAGCGATTTTTTAAATGAAATGTCACCGGAGAAAATCCTTTTAAATGCTTTGATCTGCAGCCATATGACATCAAAAGCACGGCCTGGGCCGATCGCAACCGACTCGCCCAACGAATATTGAATGTCCTTCAATCCTTCTTTTTCGATCCACATCGCAGAGAACCCAATGGTGTTGTCGCCATTTAAGGGCTCTTTAAAAGCTAGTACTTGCTGATCTCTTTTTACCTTGAATTGGATCGAGTCACTTTTGAGGTTTGTCATGATCGCCTTCACTTCATCAAAATATGTCACTGATTGTCCTTGCAACTCAACAAAACTATCGCCCTTTTTCAATCCGACTTTAGCGGCTATTGACGCGTTCGAAATGGTTTCAATGGTGGCGGGGAACCTGGGCATTACAAAACTTGATTGTGCCTTCTTCTTGTTAAAATTCTCGATAAAGTTGGCCGGGATTGGAATTTGAATTTGTTGATCTCCTCTCAACACGGTGTATGACGCGTTTTGAGAAAGCAACATATCTGCGTTATAGATATCGTCAAAATATTCAAACTCTTTTCCACCGATTTTGATGATCTTGTCACCCGTTTTTATTCCCAATTGTTCGGCCAATTCTAACGCCTGTACTCCACCATGATTGTTAACGTAATTGTTCAATATGAATTTGTCGCCCATGAAATAGACTAAGCCAATGAAAATGAGAATGCCAACCACCACATTTACAATGATTCCGCCCATCATCACAATCAATCGCTGCCAGGCCGGCTTCGAACGAAACTCCCAAGGTTCAGCGGGGGCTTTTAGCTGTTCTTTATCCATACTCTCATCCACCATGCCAGCAATTTTTACATATCCGCCCAATGGAAACCAGCCAATACCGTATTCAGTATCCCCTTTTTTTATTTTCAACAACGAAAAGTTGAGTACGTTCGCCATTGGAAACAAAAAATCGAAGAAGAGATAGAATTTCTCCACTTTGATATTAAACAGTCTGGCCGCAAAATAATGCCCGCCTTCATGTACCACTATCAATATTGAAAGACTCAACAAAAGCTGAGTTGTCATGATCATTCCTTCCATAAAACCTTAATTTGAAGATTCGTTAATTTGATGATTTGAAAATTCTATGTCAACGCTATGCAATGAATTGATTTGCCAGACGTCTTGTCTCCGCATCCGTTTCAACATAGTCTTCCAAACTCGGCTTCGAAACAAAACTGACTACTGACAAACATTTCTCGACTACGTCTGACATCTCTAAAAAACCAATTCTATCTTTTAAAAATTCCGCTACCGCTATTTCATTGGCCGCATTTAGCACACAAGGCATATTTCCGCCTCTCTCCATAGCTTTAAAAGCGAGTGCAAGATTACGAAAAGTTTCTGTATCGGGAGGCTCAAAAGTGAGCGCGGGATAACTGGCAAAATTGAATCGCGGGAAATCAGCAGTTAAGCGTTCGGGATAGCCTAGCGCATATTGAATAGGCAAACGCATATCTGGCAAGCCAAGTTGGGCTTTGATCGAACTATCACGGAATTGAACTAACGAATGGACAATGGATTGTGGGTGTACAACTACTTCAATTTGCTGTGGCCGAAGGCCAAAAAGCCATTTTGCCTCGATTACTTCGAGCCCTTTATTCATTAGAGTGGCTGAGTCAATGGTAACTTTGGCGCCCATTACCCAATTTGGATGTTTTAGTGCCTCTGCTTTTGTGATATTCTTCAACTCGTCCTTTTTCTTTCCCCGAAAAGGGCCGCCAGATGCTGTTAAAATAATTTTTTCTATAGGGTTGTCGAACTCACCCACCAAGCATTGAAAAATGGCAGAATGTTCTGAGTCTACCGGATAAATGTTTACGCCTTTTGACCGAGCCAATTGAGTAACCAGTTCGCCAGCGACTACCAGGGTTTCCTTGTTAGCCAGCGCAATAGTTTTCCCGGCTTCAATAGCTTTTATGGTAGGTTTAAGCCCTGCATACCCCACCAGTGCCGTCAGTACTAAATCAATGGTGTCCATTTGAACAACGGAAGCGAGCGCACTTTCACCTGCAAAGACTTTGATATCAAGAGGAATGAGTGCCTCTTTCACTTGATTATAGTAGTCCTCATTCCCAATAACGACTGCATTGGGCTTAAACTTCTTGGCTTGCTCAATCAGTAGATCAGCATTATTCTGTGCAGTCAGTACCTCTACTCCAAATTTTTCCGGGTGGGCGGCAACTACTTCCAATGCTTGGGTGCCAATAGAGCCAGTTGAGCCTAAAATGGCAATATGCTTTTTATGATCTTCCCTCATGTGTTTTCATTAACTGGCGATAGTGTATTTTGTTCAGGCTTCGATTTAAGTAAAACAATCCGATCCGAAAAATAATGTATAAGCCACTTAGCCAATTCTTTGCTCGAAAAGGGCTTTTCGAAACAGCTAGCCGTGCATTCTCGAACGCAAGACTGTTTAGCCCCCAATACAAATGAACAAATGCCTGGTGTCTAAATAAAAAAGAGGTGTCAAGGTTGTATGGTTCTTCAATTTGGCGCATAAACTCATTCGCTTCGTCCGGTGCATTTCGCTGTAAGCAATCCTGGCCATCTGTTCGCCTCTGGCGCGATAGGAATCCGACCAATAAGTGAAGGTTGAGATTCCGGGGAGTTACATTTCTTCTAGATAGAGAAGAAGGCAAAATTCGGTAATAGTACAATGACTCTGCTATGTTGGTTGCGGTGTACTTGTCCAGTATTCGTGTAGCTAAGTCAGCATCTGCAAATTCATCTTGAATGTACGCACGATAGAATTCCGGAAAAGCAGTCACCACGTCTTTTCTCATGATCGTGGTTGGCCCTAAAAATTGAGATTGATGTACTGCTTTTGCCCTCAGTTGCGTAAGGTCGGTTAACAATTTCAACTCTCTGACCGTAAATCCCTGTTCGTCTATTACCCAAAATGAGGTTCCGCACATCATCAAAGATTGCTCTCGTTCCAATAGTTCCAACTGTTTTTCAAGTCGAGTTGAGTCAGATACATCATCGGCATCAGTGATGGTAAAATAAGGCGATTCAATATCTTTGATCAGCTTGTTGATGGTTCGTGCTCTTCCCTGATTTATTTCATTAGTTACTATTTTGGTACGCGGATCCTGAAATGATTTTATGATATTCAGTGTTTCGTCTGTGGAGGCATCGTCAATAATCCAAAGATCAAAATCTGAAAAGGATTGTGTCAACAGACTCTCAATTGCCTCTTTAATATAAGGGGCTGCATTGAACGCTGGCATGAGGATGGTGAGCTGGGCCATGCGTTTGTTGAATCGCCAATTAGTCGATGAGAGGCTGCATCGCATCAGCAATCTTTCTGTCATTAGAAAGCCGAGGCACTTTATTTTGTCCTCCTAATTTCCCTTGCGACTTCATATAATTAATAAATCCATTTTTTTGTAGAGAGGAGATTTTTAGCAGGGAGAGAATGTTCCCGCTAATCAGGTCATCGTAGTACACATTTAATTGACGCAACTGACTATCCAATTCGGTTCTAAAGGCCTCGATATCATTTGGCTTATTCGCAAACTCAATCAACCACTCGTGATGTGGCATGCCTTCTGTCGGAGCCACGTTAGGAGCCACGGTAAATTCTACCAATTCCACCTCAGGAAATTTTTGCATCGTAAACTTCATCGCTTTCTCCACTTCTTCACCAATCACATGCTCTCCAAAAGCAGAAATGAAATGCTTAATCCGACCTGTCACTACAATGCGGTAGGGATTTTTTGAAACAAATTTTATCGTATCGCCTATAGAGTAGCCCCACAAACCCGCGTTGTTATTGATGATGACTGCGTAATTTTTTCCTATTTCTACTTCTTCAATAGAAAGCCTGCTTGGTTTTTCATTAAAGTATTCTTCGGTAGGAACGAATTCAAAGAAGATGCCTGTATTTAGCAACAGTAGTAATCCTTCCGCGTGCTGCGAATCTTGGTAGGCGATAAATCCTTCTGACGCAGGGTACGTTTCAATTGAATCAATTTTCTTTCCTATGGTTTCAAATAATTTGGCACGGTAGGGTTCAAAATTGACACCACCATAGACAAACATCGAGAAGTTTGGAAATACATCTTTGATCTTCTTTCCCGTTCGCGTCTGAATGCGATCAAAATACATTTGCGCCCAAGGTGGTATGCCCGAAATTAATGACATATCGACATTGATCGTTTCATCGATAATCTTATCCAATTTCTCTTCCCAATCTTCGATGCAGTTAGTTTCATAACTGGGTTTTTGATTCGACCTAAGATATTGGGGCACATGGTGATTGACAATGCCCGAAAGTCTTCCTGTCTTGATTCCTGCTTTCTCGTCCAGCACTGGGCTGCCTGAAAGAAATATCAGGCCTCCGTCTAAAAAGGATGCATTCCCTGTCTCGTGTATATAGCTAAGCAAAGCATTGCGGGCACTAGTGATGTGGTTGGGTACAGATTCTTTGGTAATTGGAATATACTTGGTGCCTGACGTAGTTCCAGATGTTTTAGCAAAATATTCTGGCTTGCCCTTCCAGAGAATATCAGATTCTCCATGAAGTACCTTTTCTACATATGGCTTCAATGCTTCGTAGTCGCGGATTGGTACTTGCCTAATAAAATCCGAGTGCGATCGGATATCCGCAAAGCCATGATCCTTGCCAAAAAGGGATTTCTTTCCTTCTTTGATTAGATAATTGAAAACGTGTTGCTGGTACCGTACTGGCTGCGATGACCATTCAACTGTCTGTTTGGCAATGTATGCGGCAAAAGGTCTAGCAAGGATTGAACGAATTCCCATAGATGCCGCAAAGGTAAAAAAATGTATGGAGGTTCGGATTCTATCTTTTACTGCCAAAATTTCATTTTTTGGTTTTGGTTCGACATTTGCGCCACCACCACTCAACAAAAGCAATCGGTTTGCGTTGACGGACTAAACTGGAATCAGATGAATACATTCAAAACAATACTAGTGGGATTTTTGGCAGGCTTAGCTGGGGCTTATACTTTTTTTGCCTACCAGACAGAGAAGACCGCCCGTCAGCAGGCGAAACAAGAATTGAATGTGAATAATTTTGAGCCGAAAGAAATATACCGCCCCAACATTATTGAGCCATCTACGGTTGTTGCTAGCGACAATGTGGACTTTAGCCTTGCTGCTGCCAAAGCTACACCCAGTGTGGTGTACATCAATAGTATTTCGCAGAGCGGAGCAAGCTATTCGTATTGGGATCTGTTGTTTGGAGGAGGAGGTTCTCAAACTCAGGTAAGCTCCGGTTCAGGTGTCATTTTTACGCAGGATGGATATATTGTTACCAACAATCACGTAGTAGAGTCGGCTGAGAAAATTCAAGTCCTCTACAACAAAAAATCCTATGATGCAGAGTTAATTGGAACCGACCCATCAACGGATTTGGCGGTTCTGAAAATCAAAGAGTCAAACCTTCCTGCCATCACACTCGGCACATCAAAAAGTCTGGCGGTAGGTGAGTGGGTTGTGGCCGTAGGAAACCCTTTTTCACTTTCCTCAACGGTAACAGTGGGCATTGTGAGTGCGAAGGGGAGGAGAATCAATGTGGTCGAGGACAAGTTCCCAATTGAGTCGTTTATTCAAACCGATGCTGCGATTAACCCGGGAAATAGCGGAGGAGCATTGGTCAATAAGAATGGGGACTTGGTTGGAATCAACACTGCTATTTTATCACGAACGGGTTCCTATACTGGCTATGCGTTTGCGGTCCCAGTTGACATTGCAAAAAAGGTAGTTGAAGATTTGATTAAGTATGGACTTCCACAAAAAGCAATCTTTGGTGGAGATGTGATGGAGTATGATTATCAAAATGCTAAGAAATATGATCTGGATGTGAATGTTAAAGAATTTAAAGGCGTGTTGCTGGGTGATTTAACAAGAGGGGGAGGTGCCAACAAGGCTGGGCTTCAAGAGGGTGACATCATTATAAAACTAAACGACATAGAGATCAACTCAAAGAGTGCGTTCGAAGAGGAATTGAGCTATCGCTATCCGGGCGACAAAGTGAACATTGATTATTTGCGGAATGGAAAGAAATCGAGTGCGGCTGTTACCCTTTTTAATAAAAATGGCGACACCAACTTAGTGAAGCGAAAAATATTCAATGACGGCACATTGGGCGCCAACCTGGAGGCCGTTGAATACGGGGTCAAAATCAATAAAATACGCGATGGTCTTTTTAGTAGATTGGGACTTCCTGAAAACTATACGATTGTTTCCATTAATCGTCAACGAGTAAAAGATCCACAAGAGGTAATTGATTTCTTTAATGAATTTAAAGGGCAGGTTTATCTCTACGGGTTTAATAGCTCACGGCAAGAGGTACCACTTCGGTTTAATCTGCGATAATTGCCGGGTAAGATATCCCTTCTTAACAAGCGGGAGTTAAACCAAAGTGCTCTTTAAAATTTTCGTATATTGTGAATCACTTCAACCAAACCCCAGTTTTATGGTAAAGAAAATACTCATCGGTGTAGGCGTTGTTCTTATCGCTATCGTTGGTTTCTTGGTATACAGTAATTTATTCCCGAAAAGCCCCCCTACGACTAAGGTGTTCAGCGAAAACGGTTTTGACATCAAGGTTACTTACAGCCAACCCTTTAAAAAAGGTAGATTGATTTTTGGCGAAGAGAAAGACGGTGCTTTGCAGCCGCACGGTAAATATTGGAGACTTGGTGCGAATGCGGCAACAGAGATCACCTTCAATAAAGATATCAGCTTTGCCGGAAAGCCCGTAAAAGCAGGGAGTTATCGAATGTACGCTGTACCAGGAGCGGAGTCGTTTCAGATTTCGTTAAATAGTGAAGTGGGTGTTTTCTTTGGCGTTCAGGAACCCGACTATTCGAAAGACGTGTTAAAAGTAGATGTCCCCGTCATCCAATCGCCCACAGAGACAGAGCAGTTCACCATCAATTTTGCAAGCGACTCTACTGGAGTAAATATGGATTTTGTTTGGGATAAGATTATTGTTCGAGTTCCAATCACGGTGCAGTAGTTGACTAAGTAAACTTAAAAGCACTTTTTCTATTAACCATGTCATTTTCCAAACGGAAATGGATAGGGGTTCCTATCCTTCTACTTGTTTTTCTTGGCGTAGCCATTTGGTTGATTGGAAGAATCCAATACAAGTTAAATGTGATGGACGTGGAAGAATATGATCCAATCTCTACCTTAAAAGTTCCAGAGCATCCACGCACTCACGCTAAGTTTCCTTTCATAGATGTGCACAATCACCAATGGATTATGCCGATTCAAGACTTAGATAAGTTAGTCAGAGAAATGGATTCACTCAACATGGGAGTAATGGTGAACCTAAGCGGCTTTCGCGGAAAAGTATTAGAATGGTCATTAAATAATGTGAATAAAAATCATCCCAATCGATTCGTTATTTTTTTAAACATCAACTTTGAAAATCTGGATGACAAAGGTTGGCCACAAGAAACGCTTGCAATGATGGAAGAAGCGGTGAAACAAGGAGTAAAAGGATTGAAAGTTTATAAGGGACTTGGGCTAACAGACAAGGACAATGAAGGTAAACGCATTGCTGTAGATGATCCGCGTCTTGATCCTATTTGGGCGAAGTGTGGCGAGTTGGGTATTCCGGTATTAATCCATTCGGGTGAGCCTAATTCATTTTGGAATCCCAAGGACAAGCACAATGAACGGTGGTTAGAATTGAAGAAGAATCCCGATCGATATCGTGATCCGAAGAAAATTCCTCCTTTCGAACAAATCATGGGAGAGCAACATCATGTTTTCAAAAAGCACCGAAATACGAAGTTCATTGATGCCCACCTCGGTTGGTTCGGAAATGATTTAGAACGGTTAGGTAAACTGTTCGATGAAATGCCTAACGTTTATACAGAACTCGGTGCGGTGCTGGCCGAGCTCGGTCGGCAGCCGAAGGCGGCACATGCGTTTATGATCAAATACCAGGATCGCGTGATGTTTGGTAAAGACACTTATAAAAAAGAAGAATACTATACCTACTTCCGAGTGCTGGAGACAGGCGATGAGTATTTTGATTACTACCGAAAATATCACGCGCACTGGAAGATGTATGGGCTTGAGCTACCTGATTCGGTACTGAAAAAAGTGTATTATGAAAATGCATTAAAGGTGATCCCGGGAATAGATCAAACTCTTTTCAGAAACGTGCCCAACTAATACTAAGCCGAAATTCTCGATTTAAACTTCTTCGTCAATTCTTCAATGCTATTTTTGAAGTTGGCGTCTGTTTTCATCATGTCTTCGACAGATTCCAGGGCATGGATTACAGTGCTATGATCTCTGCCGCCAAAGTTTTCACCAATCAGCGCCAACGTTAATTGTGTGTAGCGTTTGCAGAAATACATAGCGGTTTGGCGAGGAATAACGATCTCGCGCTTCTTCACCTTGCTCTTCATTGCTTCCAAATCGACTTTGAAGTAGTCACCGACTGTTTTTTGGATGAAGTCAACACTTACATCTGCTTGAATTTCTTTGACAATGTTCTTTAGAACTTCTTTTGCGAGCTCTAAATCGATTTCTTTTTTCAACAAGGTGGCGTGGAATAGCAAGGAGTTTAAAACTCCTTCCATATCGCGCAAGTTGGTATCTACACTAAACGCGAGGTATTCCGCCACCTCAGTAGGTATTTCGATACCATCGGATTGCATCTTATTGTGAATGATCGCAAGTTTTGTTTCGAAATCAGGTTCTTGCAAGTCTGCCGTGAGGCCCCATTTAAATCGCGATAGCAGTCGCTCCTGAAATCCTTTCAAATCACGTGGCGGGCAATCGCTCGTCATGATAATTTGCTTTCCGGACTGGTGGAGTTGATTAAAAATATGGAAAAATATTTCTTGTGTTTTTTCTCGGCCCGCTAAAAACTGCACGTCATCCAAAATCAACAAATCTACCTGCAGGTAGAAATTTTGGAATTCCTGCATCTTGTGGTTTTGCAACGCATTCAAGAACTGACTTGTAAAATCGTTTTGATCTACATACAACACAATCTTCGAAGGCAGATTTTTCTTGATTTCATTTCCAATGGCTTGAACCAAATGTGTTTTGCCTACGCCCACTCCGCCATAGAGCATCAAAGGATTGAATGAAGTAGTACCTGGTTTTTTTGCCACCGCTACACCTGCTGAGCGAGCCAGTCGGTTACAGTCTCCCTCTACAAAATTGTCAAACGAATAATTGGGATTGAGCCTAGAGTTTACCGTTTGTGGGTTTAGCGCCTTGAAGCTAAAGGGTGAATATTCATCGTGGCTATTGCCATTAACGGCCTGTGCGTTGCTTTTTTTAAATCCATTTCCGTTGGGGTAATTTACCAATACGGGAGGATTATTATGATTTCCACTGTCTACGATGACAGAATATTCTAGGCGGCCATTGGCACCCAAGACTTGGTGCACTGCTTTTTTGAGAACGGGAACATAATGCTCCTCCAGCCACTCATAGAAAAATTGAGAGGGTACTTGGATCGTCAATACCTCTCCTTCATTGCGCAAAGGAGTGATGGGTTTAAACCAGGTGTTAAAGCTTTGTTCGTCCACACTCGCCTTAATGATGTCCAGGCAATCATTCCAGACAGTAGCGGCTTCAACGGGCATTGTTGAGTTCAATGAATAGGGGTTTTTGTTGTTTTTTACTTTCGGGGGAGACAAAGGTGTAAAAAAAAATGAAAACCAAAAGAGTTATAAACTAAAAATCTCACTTGACTTTTCGAAAAGAATTTCAGTAGTGGAATCTTATTCTTTTTTACAATTCTGATTGAAAAAGTGCAAACTAAAATCCAACTTTAGAGCAGAACCAAAATTGAATTCGTGAAACAATCCGTGGAACATATCTTTCCTGCGCAATCAACCCAAAATTGGGCAACAGCTGCAAATAGTGAGCTGGAAAAAGGACGCAGGCTGGAAGATCTGCGGATAAAAAAAGAAGGACTTGAGTGGAACCCATATTATTCGGCTACCGATGTAAAAAGTTGGGAAGCAGCAAGACTGCCTTCTTCGAATGTAAATTTTGCCGGTGCACGTTATTGGGTCAACATGCCAAAAATATTGGTAACTGACGCGCCAAGAGCAAATACACAAGCGCTTGACCATCTTCAAAATGGTGCTGATGGAATTGTTTTCGATCTGCCGAGTAGTTTTGCAGACGTGGCAAGGCTTCTAGAGGGAATTCAGATGCCCTATTGCACTACACATTTTTTTGTGAACGACCAGTCTGACTATTTTTTGACTTCCTTTCAAGCGTTTGTAGACCAAACGTTTCCCAAGGAAAATATTAATACCAATTTGTATTGGAAAGGCAACCCCAATCTTTCGCAGGTTGTAAAACCTCGAAAGTTTACAAACTTTCGGGGTGCTGGTGTTCTGGTTGCGCATAGAGATGCAGCAGTCGATCAATTGGCGGTTGCCTTGCAGGATGCGGTCGATCGAGTAGAAGGTTTGAAAGAGCTTGGACTTTCGGTCGAGGAAGCGACTTCTCATATAACGTTTTCGCTTCAATTGGGAAACGATTTCTTTCTAGAAGCGGTGAAGCTGCGGGTTTTGCGGGCATTATGGAACGCAATCTTGGTTGCCTACCAAGTCAAATCTTCGAAGCCGCTTTTTATTCATGCTTTATCCAACCCTCAGGTGAATGTGGTGTTTCAACCGCATGGAAATCTGATTAAAGAAACCTATGCAGCAATGGCAGCTATATTGGGTGGTTGTGAGGGCCTCACGACCGAGCCAGAAGATTACAACAATCCTACGATGGTTAGAATGGCCAGAAATACATCGAGCGTTTTGAGAGAGGAATCTTTCTTTTCTTTGGTGGCCGATCCATTGGCAGGGTCTTACTTGGTGGAGCAACTATCAAATAACTTGGCAGAAGAAACCTGGAGTAAATTTCAACTTCTTACAAAAGCATGAAACCTGATTTTTCGCAAATTCCATTTGGTTCGTTCACTCCTGTGCTTGATGGTGTAGCTCGCGAATCTTGGATCTCTCCCGAGAAAATTGATATTAAAACAGACTATTCTGCCGCAGATATTAAAAATGAGAACCTTGGTAATTTGCAAGCGGGTCTTCCTCCTTATTTGCGCGGCCCGTATGCTACCATGTATACCGTGCGGGCGTGGACAATCAGGCAATACGCAGGATTCTCTACAGCAGCAGAATCGAACGCATTCTATAGGAGAAATTTAGCGGCTGGTCAAAAAGGCCTTTCGGTCGCGTTTGATCTTGCCACGCACCGAGGTTATGATTCAGATCATCCGCGAGTGGCAGGTGATGTGGGCAAGGCAGGTGTGGCAATCGATTCTGTATTGGACATGAAAATTTTGTTCGATCAGATTCCGCTTGACAAGATGTCGGTTTCAATGACGATGAACGGAGCTGTTATTCCCATCATGGCTTTTTATATTGTGGCTGCAGAAGAGCAAGGCGTAAAACCTGGTCAGCTCAGTGGCACGATTCAAAATGATATTTTGAAAGAATTTATGGTGCGGAACACTTATATCTATCCACCTGCGCACTCTATGCGGATTGTTGCGGATATTTTTTCCTATTGCTCGAAGGAGATGCCTAAGTTCAATAGTATAAGTATAAGCGGGTATCACATGCACGAAGCTGGCGCACCAGCCCATCTAGAGTTGGCCTACACATTGGCCGATGGCCTAGAATATATTCGTGCGGGTTTGAAAGCCGGAATTGCTATCGATGATTTTGCGCCAAGGCTGTCTTTCTTTTGGGGCATCGGTATGAATTTTTTTATGGAAGTGGCCAAGATGCGTGCCGGCCGCTTGCTGTGGGCGCGTATTGTACAGCAATTTCATCCGAAAAATCCAAAGTCCATGGCGTTGCGCACGCATTGCCAAACATCTGGTTGGAGCTTAACTGAGCAAGACCCCTATAACAATGTCACGCGCACATGCATCGAAGCGTTGGCTGCTGTGTTCGGTGGAACGCAGTCGCTGCATACCAACTCATTAGATGAGGCCATTGCTTTACCCACAGACTTTTCTGCCAGAATCGCCCGTAACACGCAGTTATACCTTCAGAAAGAGTTGGGCGTAACAAAAGTGGTCGATCCACTTGGTGGTTCCTTTTATGTGGAATATTTAACAGAACAATTGGTCGATAAAGCCTGGGCGTTGATCGAAGAAGTCGAGAGTCTGGGTGGAATGACGAAGGCGATAGAGAGTGGTATTCCAAAAATGCGAATTGAAGAAGCGGCTGCTGCCAAACAAGCGCGAATCGACTCCGGTAAAGATGTGATCGTAGGAGTAAATCAATACCAGACGGAAGAAAAGCCTGATTTCGAAATTTTGGATATCGACAATACAGCAGTACGAATAGAACAAATTGCACGATTAGAAAAGCTGAAACGCGAGAGAAATCAGCAAGCTGTAGACGCAGCATTGCAGGAATTGGAGAAGGCCGCTTCAACTGGCGAAGGCAATTTGCTTGAGCTTGCCATTGTTGCCGCAAGGCATCGAGCAACACTTGGTGAAATCTCTGCAGCGATGGAAAAGACGTTTGGCCGCTATAAGGCAACCATTCAATCTATTTCGGGTGTATATTCGAGTGAAATGAAAAACAAAGAAGAGTTGGCCGCAGTAAGGGCGCTGTCGGATGAATTTGCTGAATTGGACGGGAGAAGACCCCGTATTTTGGTTGCTAAGATGGGGCAAGACGGTCATGATCGTGGTGCTAAAGTCATTGCCACCGCCTTTGCTGATTTAGGTTTTGACGTAGACATTGGACCACTTTTTCAAACACCCGAAGAGGTGGCCAAGCAAGCCGCAGAGAATGACGTTCACGTAGTAGGTGCCAGCAGTTTGGCGGCAGGGCACAAAACGCTTGTGCCGGAGTTGATTGCAGCACTGAGAAAAATTGGACGTCCGGATATTCGCGTAGTGGCTGGTGGAGTGATTCCCAAAAAGGATTATGATTTTTTGTATAATGCAGGAGTTACAGGAATTTTTGGACCCGGAACACCCATTACCGAAGCCGCAAAAACAATCCTCCATCAACTTTTAGAGTCTTAGTCTCATTTCCTTGTGTCTTTCTTGACGAAGTATCAAAGCCTCGATTCGTCAAAAGTTAGTATCTTTATTCTGCAAATTTTTAAGTTATGAAAATTGTAAAAATCGTTGGGTTACTTTGTTTCCTTTCATCTGCTGCTTGGTCGCAAGCCAAATATGACAAAGCCATTTTGGCGATTGAAACCGCCTATGAATTGGGCGACTACAACAAAGCCATTTCAGCATTAGAGAAATTCAAGAAAAAGAACTTCAAGAAACTGGGAGAACCCAACCCTTATTTAGTTAGATATCACCTGATTACCGCCAAGTGCAACTTAGCTTCTGGTCGTTTTGCCGACTTTGAGAGCAATGTCAAAACCGCTATTTCAAAAAGTTTGTTGATTGATCAAGAGGCTAGTCAGAAACACGGTTTGCTACTTTTAAGTGTCGCTGAATTGTATACTCAAAATGGGTCTTATCGAATAGCGAGGACTTATTTGGAAGACGCAAAAAAAATTCTTGACAAGGGCGCGTTTTTTACCGAGGAAACAAAGGCTCGTTGGGAGGTGGCGATCGCTGAGGCAATGACAGGCCAAGGTTACTTCCGGGAGGCAATCGCTCTATTGCGAAAAAACGAAAAGTATTATTCAGGCCGTTCCGTCAAGCAAGTCACTTATGTTGATGACAAGGGAAATTTGAAGAGCAGAAAACTTTCGGAAGCTGAATTGCTCCCTCGCTTACAGGATTACGCCAGACTTCTAACCGGAATTTCCGATGCGTACAGCAATCAAGGCCTGTTCAATAGTGCCGACTCTAGTTTTGCTGCAACTAGTCTATGGATTGACAAGAACATGGGCAGCGGATCAGCGGCATATGCAAATTGTATATTTCTTTGGTCTAATTTGTTGGTAGAAGGAGGGCTCAACGTAGAACAGGATTTCCCTTCTGGCACGGGTTATACGAAAGCCCTGAACAGTCTTTTGTCTACGCACAAGAATTCACACTACCTCGCTGCCTACATTTATGAGGCGCAGTTAAAAAGACTTTTAGCCCAAGAAAACAAGAGCCGGTACGCTAATTTGAAATTGGAGTACGAAAAAATGATCAATAGAAATTATAAACAAGGCAGTATATACAAGGTGCGTTTGAGTGCGGTAGAATTTGATTCTAAATTAAGTAAAGAGAAGACCAAAAATCTAGAGAAAGATGCAAATGCCTTACTGACAAATGCAAAGGAGCTGCCAAAAAACAATATTGTCACTGCAAATGTCTTAGAGTTTTTGACTGGTTTAGCCATCTATGAAAAGAATTATTCGAATGCAGAGAAATACTTGAAATCAATTGTTGAAATAAAATCTGACTTGTTTGGAGAACAAGCTCCCGAAACCCATTTGGCCAGAATAAAATTGGCTAACTATTACCTCGATTATACCAACAACATTCAGGAAACAACAAAAATTTATAAAGAGAGTTTTGACGATGTAGTAGCAAAGGAAATTGGCGCATGGCACAAAGATCATTTAGATATTCTCAATCACCTGGCCATTTTGTATGAATTAACAGATCATTTCTCAGATGCCAGCCAAACATTAGATAAGGCAGGTCTCGTGGCTCGCGCCAAATACGATGACACCGATTTCTTATATGGTTCTGAGCTTACGAACATTGCTCGCCTACAAATAAAACTTGGCGAATACGAAAAAGCGGAAGAAAGCATTAATAAATCACTAAAAATACTGGAAGAGTTTCGCAAGGATGAGGATAAAAAAGTATACTTGATTTCTGCCATCGAAACCCAGGCCACTCTATTTGGGGTGAAGGGCTTTTTTGATGAAGCGGAAGATAATCTGGATAGAACGCGCAAAATCATTTCACGTGCCGACAATCTAGTTGGAATTGATGCGTTAAGCACGGCTCAGCAACTATCCAGTCTTTTCATCCAATTAGGCCGCTACACCGCAACAGAAGAATTGTTGGGACAACTTATTACAGAATATGAAAAACTTTATGGCAAAAGTTCTATTCGATTGGTTGAACCCTTGGTGAACAAAGGCAAGCTTGCCTTGGCGAAAGGCGACTATACCGAAGCCGATAAAATTGCCCAGCGAGCCAATCAAATTGCGATTGCAGTCTATGGAGATAAGTCGTCAAAAACGGCATCCACACAAAAACTATTGGGAGATATCGAATATGCGATTGGCGATTATGAAAGGGCCGAAGAAAATATTGAAAAAGCACTTACTAGTCAAGAAAGACAATTTGGACGTATTCACATCGAGGTAGCCAAATCTCTGGCGCAGTTGTCCCTGATCAAATTCTATAAGGGCGATAAGTTTGAGAATGTTGAAAAGTTAATGGTAGAAGCCCAGCAGATTATGGGCAAAAGGTTGGGTGTCGAAAATCCACAGTATGCGGATATTTTAAAAAATGTTGCTTTTATAAATATTGCGGCAAGGAAGTACAACGCAGCTTTTAGCGCGCTCACTCAGGCGGAAGCGATTTGGAGAAAAAAAACCGGGTCGAAAAATAATATCAATGCCGCAGCCATTTTTACCCTTACCGGGGATGTGTTCTACCAATTGAAGAACTACAAAAAAGCAGAGGAGTATTATTTGCAGTCGAAGAGTATTTATGAAAAGTATTTTAATAAGGCGCACCCGGAATACGTGAAGATTCTTTCCAAGCAGGCGAAAGTCTATTATATGGAAAAAGATTACAAGAGGTCGAAGAGAAACATCGAAGAGGCGTTGTTAAACTATGAGAACTTTATCAAACAATATTTCCCTGCTCTTAGTGAGCGCGAGAAAGCAAAGTACTGGAATACAATTAAAGGCGATTTTGAATTTTATAACACATTGGCATTTGGTCAGTTGGATGATTTTCGAGACCTAAGCGGTAAGGTGTATGATTACCAATTGCTGACGAAAGCATTGTTATTGAGTTCATCTATAAAGATCAGAGAGCGTATTCTGAGCAGCAACGATGAAACATTGAAAAGTACGTATGCTGAATGGGTGAAGAAAAAGGAGTTCCTCACGAACGTTCTTTCTATGAGCACGGAACAGTTGACGTTGAATGCAATTGATGCGGCAGCACTGAACAGTGAAGTTGAAAAGTTAGAGCGTATACTAAGCGAAAAATCTGAATTGTTTGGTCAAAATCTAGAAGTAAAAAAGGTGACCTACGAGAATGTGAAAAAGTCTCTGGGTAAGAATGAAGTGGCCATGGAGATGGTTCGTTATCGCTACTTCGATCACACATTTACCGACTCTATTATTTATCAGGCACTCTATGTGAAGAGCGATATCGGCCGGCCGAGATCCATCGAATTGCCCGAAGGGCACCGCATGGAGACGAAGTTCTTTAAGTACTTTAGAAATGTAATAACTACTAAAGGAGAAGATAAATATTCCTACAAGGTATTCTGGGAACCAATACAAAAGGAAATTGGACTAAGTTCAGTGATCTACCTTTCACCAGACGGTGTTTATAACCAGTTAAACCTGGAGGCCATTCCAACGCCAGACGGCAAATATGTGATCGACAATGCAAATATTGTGTTGGTTAGCAATACCAAAGATTTGTATTTACGAAAACTCAAAGCAAAGACTGGAGTTCCATCAAAAACAGCAACGATGTTTGGTAATCCGGCTTTCTATGCCTCAGCATCGAATAGTAGAAAAGTATCTTCCTTGCCAGGAACGGAAAAGGAAGTAAACGAGCTAGAGCAATTGTTGAAAGAAAAAGGCTGGAAAACTACCGAGTATGTGGAGGGATTTGCAAGTGAAGATAGAGTCAAAGAGATGGAAAGCCCAAAAATTTTCCACGTGGCTACTCATGGCTTTACCACTCCAGCGTTGGATAAATCAGAGACGGACGCGTTGACTGAGAGCGAGGCGATGATGACTGAAAACCCTCTGATGAAAACCGGGCTTCTGTTAAAAGGAGCAGGCGACATTTTAGACAAAACGAATTTCAACTATAATATGGAAAGTGGAATTCTTACTGCCTATGAGGCAATGAGCTTGAACCTTGATAAAACGGACCTGGTTGTACTTAGTGCCTGCGAAACAGGTTTAGGTGAGATCGCCAATGGCGAAGGGGTGTATGGTCTACAGAGGGCTTTCCTTGTTGCGGGTGCAAAAGTGCTTATCATGAGTATGTTCAAAGTAGATGACGATGCAACCCAAAAACTAATTCTTAACTTTTATAAAAAATGGCTAACCACCAATAACATGCGTCAAAGTTTTATTGATGCAAAAAAGGAATTGCGTGTGGAATATCCCGAGCCTTATTACTGGGCACCTTTTATGATGATCGGTTTGGATTAACAGCAAACAGCCACAGAATTTTTACCAAACCCTTTTCGATGACCCAGTGACAAAAATGCCTTTCTTCAAAATACAAGGTAATCCCGTGAAACGTGATTACCTTTCCGCCAAATAACTAGCATTGAAAATCTATCGAAATCTGTGTGAGGCTGTGGTAAATGGGCTGAGTGTCATTTTCACCGAAAAAAAGTATGCTGACAAGGTTATTGAGAAGATTCTGAAGAGCAATCCTAAGTGGGGTGCTCGTGATAGGCGTTTTATTGCCGAAACGATCTATGATATCGTTCGATGGTACAGGCTGTTTATCGAACTCACAGGGGCGGAAGAGGATGATTATTGGAAATTACTTGCTGTTTGGTGCCTTTGGAATAAAGTAGAGTTTCCCGACTGGGAGGAGTTGAAAGGTGTTAACCGGAAGAAAATACTTGAGAATTATGAACAGCTGAAAGCGAACCGAAAGATCAGGGAGTCAATTCCTGATTGGCTGGACGAGTTGGGCATTAAAGAACTGGGCACAAAATGGGAGAAAGAGTTAGAAGCACTGAATGAAGAGGCAAAAGTTGTCTTGAGAGTTAATACAATCAAGATATCTCGACTTGAACTCCAAAAGCAACTGCTGGAACTGGAGAGTATTTCCACAGAAGCTCCAGGCGATTTTCCCGATGCTTTATTACTGGAAGAACGCCAAAATATTTTTACAAGACAGCAATTTAAAGACGGCTTGTTTGAAGTGCAGGATGGTGGATCGCAATTGATCGCTCCGTTTTTGCAAGTGAAACCAGGTATGCGCGTGATTGATGCGTGCGCTGGTGCAGGCGGTAAAACGCTCCATTTAGCTGCCTTAATGCAAAACAAAGGACGCATCATTGCTTTGGATACCGAGGAGTGGAAATTAGATGAATTGAAAAAAAGAGGAAGACGAGCGGGCGTGGCCAACGTGGAGACAAGATTGATTGAATCTTCAAAAACGATTAAACGATTGGAGAATTCTGCTGATCGATTACTACTGGATGTTCCTTGCTCAGGGCTAGGCGTTTTGAAAAGAAACCCGGACGCAAAATGGAAAATGTCACTTGACTTTATAGAACAAGTAAAAGAGTTGCAACAGCGAATTCTTGCCGATTATAGTTCGATGGTAAAAACAGGTGGAGAGATGGTTTATTCTACGTGCAGTTTATTCCCATCGGAGAATGAAAAACAAGTGGAAACATTTTTAAAGAATCAACCTGAGAATTTTGAATTACTGGATCAAAAGACAGTATTGCCTTCCGCGGGGTTTGATGGATTCTTTATGGCACGCCTAAAAAGATTAAAATAACAAAGCATTGTTGATGAAAACGATTTTAACAAAGGTCTATTCCTTTTGGGTTTTATTTGTTTTTTCTTTTTTCATGTTGTTGTTTTTGCCCGGTATTGTTTTGCCCGCATTTTTCGGACCAAGGGCTGTTGCCGTGACTTATTTTTTCATGAAACTTTGGTCATGGATCTTTAGTAAGCTCACTTTCATTCGGTATGAGATGATTGGGCGCGAAAAGATTGTCAAAGGAAAATCATACATCTATGTCAGCAATCATACCTCGTTCTTGGATTTGCCAGGAATTGCGATGATGATTCGCGGGCAGTTTCGGCCATTAGCAAAAAAAGAGTTGTTAAAAATTCCGGTGTTTGGGTGGGTTACGCGAGCGACCTGTGTGGTTGTAGATAGGGGAAGCCAGGAGAGCAGAAAAAAGAGTTTGAATTATCTAAAGAAAATTTTGGGTCTGGGAATCAATATTTTGATTTTTCCAGAAGGCACACAAAATCGGACAAAAGAAATCATGCAACCTTTTAAAGAAGGGGCATTTAGGATTGCCGTGGATACTGGACAGTCCATACAACCCTTAGCTGTGATTGGTGCAGGTGCGCTAATGCCACCAGGTACATTGAAGATCAAACCCGGAGTAATAAAAATCGTTGTGGGGGATGCGATTCCAGTTGATGGGTCTGGTGCTGATCAAGTTCCGCGCTTAAAAGATCACACCTTCAAGGTTTTGCAAGCGTTGATAGAAAGGGGCTCGTAGCACACATTGTATCGTTGCACAATGAGAAAAATTTTGTGTATTTGTTTTATTTTTCTTGCATCGCCTTTGGCTGGCTCACAACTGCCCGCAGGCTTTGTCGAAAAATTGATTGCTCAAAATCTGGATCCTACTGACATGGTGATTGCACCAGACGGAAGAATTTTTATCACTATTAAGAGCGGAAAAATTTTGATTGTCGAGAATGGAGTTTTATCCAGTTCTGTCTTGCTGACATTATCGGTTGACAATTTCAACGAACGCGGGCTTGGTCATATCGCTCTAGATCCAAACTTCAACACCAACAACTTTTACTATATCTACTATACAGTACCCAATGCTGGATTTAACAGAGTAAGTCGCTTTACTGCGAACGGAAACTCAACGCTACCTGGAAGCGAAGTTGTACTTCTTGATTTAGATTTATTTTCTGGTAGTATTCACAATGCAGGAGATATGGTCTTTGGAGTGGATGGCAAACTTTATGTTACAACGGGAGATGGGGCAAACCCAGCCAATTCTCAGAGCCTTGCAACAACTCTTGGCAAGATTTTACGAATCAATCGAGACGGTTCCATCCCGACCGACAATCCTTTTTTTAATTCGACTTCTGGAAAGAGTAGAACGATTTGGGCATTGGGTCTACGTAATCCTTTCTCCCTGGATATTCAACCGGGCACAGGGAAACTATTGGTGTCAGATGTCGGTCAAGCAAACTGGGAGGAGATAAATGAGATTCAGGCAGGGAAAAATTATGGTTGGCCAGGGATTGAAGGTCCGCGAACGACCCAAACACCTCCTGCGAATTATCAAGACCCCTTATTTGCGTATCCGCATGGTACTGGTAATGACAAGGGTTGCGCAATTATTGGGGCTGCTTTTTACAACCCGACAGTGGCACAATTCCCATCACAGTATTTTGGAAAATTTTTCTTTGCAGATTATTGCAATGGCTACATGAAATACCTTGATCCGTTGGCGGGCACGGCTCAAATTTTCGCAACGGGCATCAATAGACCACTTGCAATGGTTGTGGCTCCCGATGGTAGCTTATACTATTTGGCAAGAGCGGGCCTCGGTGGTGGCTCTGAGCAAGACAATACGACCACTCCAAATGGAACGTTGTGGAAAGTGGAGTATACAGGCTCTGGTGCACCCACTATTTCGGCACAACCTGAAAGTATAACGGCAGCCGTGGGTGACGTAGTAACCTTTACCATTTCTGCTTCTGGCCAGCAACCATTGTCTTATCAATGGATGGTTGATGGTGTGCCAATACCCAATGCGACTTCTTCTAGTTACATGTTTACTGTTACTCAATTGAGTGACAATGGCAAAAACTTTCGTTGCCAAGTTTCAAATGGGTTAGGAGGCGTGTCGACAAATAATGCACTTCTTACAGTTACGAGTAATACTCGCCCCATTCCTCTAGTTACTGTTTTACTCCCAGGAGGAAACACACTCTACCAAGCAGGTCAAACGCTGCAATTTTCAGGCTCTGCTACTGATGCCGAAGATGGCACAATTGCGATCTCCGCATTCAGTTGGAAAATTGATTTTCATCACGACCAACACACGCATCCAGGACTGGCGCCTACTGTTGGATTGGGTTCAGGTTTTTACACGATTCCAAAAGTGGGTGAATTGACAGATAATGTTTGGTATCGGGTAATTTTATCTGTTACAGATAGTCAGGGGTTAGCCAATTCTACCTATAAAGATGTTTTTCCGCAGAAGGTTACGATTGGATTGAATACCAGTCCGCTAGGACTAAACTTGATAGTTGACGGCCAAACGCTTCAAACACCAGCCTTCGTGCAGAGCGTAGTTGGTATTTCCCGGACCATTGAAGCGCCCGTTACTCAGACCTTGAACAACAGTCTTTTTTCGTTTGCCAATTGGACCGAATCTGGACTTTCCAGATTTGTCAGCTTTGATGCGCCATCGATCGATAAGAATTTTTCTGCCAATTATAGTCAGGTAAAAACGGGTAATGGGCAAGGGCTTTTAGCTAGTTATAGAAATACATTTAATGCCAATACTACGCAGCAAAGTAGTTTGGATGGCCCAATTGTCCTGAGCAAAGTTGACCCACAAATAAATTTTGATTGGGGATTGGCCTCACCCGGTAGTCCTGTTAACATCGATTATTTTACAGCAGTTTGGGACGGAGAGGTACAGCCGCAATTTTCGGAGTTGTATACATTCTATGTCAATTCCGATGATGGTAGCCGTCTGTGGGTGAACGACATCCTATTGGTCAACAAGTGGATTCCCCAAGCCTCTACAGAGTGGAGCGGAACCATTGCATTAGAGGCTGATACTAAATACAAAATAAGGGTTGAGTATTTTGAATTGGCAGGGCAAGCAATCGCTAAGTTGCTGTGGAGTAGCTTACGAACCCCCAAACAACCCATACCAAAAAGCCAATTGTACGCAACTCCGATTACAGCTATTGAGCCAAATTTGCAAAGCGAATATTCTTTGTATCCGCAGCCTGCTAGTGAAGAGCTTTTCATCGCATTACCACTGGGGGCAATATTGACGGATCGAAAATACGTGATATTTGATAGTGTGGGTAAACTTGTTGCGATCCAACATCTGGATGATGCAAAGAGTGCAATAGATGTGAGGCAGCTAAATCCCGGTATTTATTTTCTTCGGATGGGAAATTGGACAACGAAATTTTCAAAACGATAACCGATCGTCAATGCGCGAACTTATTTTAATTTTTCTTGGCGGGGGAATCGGAAGCGTGACTCGTTTCTCTCTTGGGAAATGGATCTCCTCTTTTCATTCTCATCATTTCCCCTTGGGAACGCTTTTTGTGAATGTCCTTGCTTGTTTTGTGCTTGGCACGTTGGTTGGTGTTGCAGACCATAAACAAATCATCTCCCCGAATGCTCGCTTATTTTGGACAGTTGGGTTTTGTGGAGGCTTTAGCACTTTTTCAACGTTTAGCAGCGAGACGCTGACGCTCATACAAACCGGATTTCAGTTTTCGAGTCTGGTGTATGTATTGGCTAGTTTGTTGTTGTGCCTGGCAGCAACTTATCTAGGCTTGTACTTAGGAGAACATATCAATTAAAAACGGGGAGATAGACAATCTTCTTGGTTTCAAAAAAATCTTCTTTAAAGAATTCGGTAAGGTCGTACAGCTTGTATCTTCTTCTAAGTTCGTCCATTTCTTCCTCTAAGTCTCCACCTTTTAAGTAAAGGATGCCATTATCTAAATCATGGATTGAATGGGTTTTTATTTTTGTGTTGATCCAGCCATAAAATTCTTTCATCCGCGTGACTGCTCTACTCACAACAAAGTCATATTTGAACTTAAGTTGCTCCGCTCGTATTTGATCGGCATTGACATTGTCTAATTCTATAGCTCCTGCAATTTCTTTTACCACCGTGATCTTCTTTCCAATAGAATCTACTAAATGAAATTCAGATTCCGGGAAAAGAATAGCGAGCGGTATTCCGGGAAAGCCACCACCCGTTCCTACATCGAGAATAGTTGCACCAGGCTTGAACTGAATGACTTTGCCAATTGCCATTGAATGGAGAATATGATTTATATAGAGGTTGTCAATGTCCTTTCTCGAAATGACATTGATTTTCTCGTTCCACTCTTTGTATAAGGAACCCAATTGAGCGAATTGTTTTTTTTGTTTTTCGCTCAAGTCCGGAAAATACCGGGATATAATAGCTGCGTCTTGCAATTGGCTGGAATTTAGATTTATTTCAACTATGTGTTGGGCCTGGGCCCCACTATAAAATTCAAAAATAATGAAACAGCTTGTCAATTCATTGGTAATATTTTTAGCGGTTATTGCGATTTGCAGCGCGTGCAAGGCAAAACGAGTACAACCGGGCAACTTATTTTCAACTAGGGCAGACTCATTGATGTCGACAGTCCCTGATTTTAGCGGTGTCGTATTATTGGCAAAAGGGGGGTCTCCCATTTATCACCAGGCTTTTGGCTTTCAAAATTTTCAAACAAAGGACGTTTTAGATACAACTAGTGTGTTTGAGTTGGCGTCTGTTTCTAAGCAGTTTACAGCCATGATCATTATGCAGTTGAAAGCGGAACACAAACTCAATTTTGACGATCCAATCGAAAAGTACTTAGGTGAACTACCTTACAGCAATATTACGATTCGTAATTTATTGAATCATACCTCAGGCTTGCCAGACTATCAAGCGATTATGGATACACATTGGGACAAGTCCAAAGTAGCCGGTAATGATGATATTATTGAGTACTTAAGGAAGTATCATCCGCTTGGGTTGTTTGAGCCGGGCACACAGTATGAGTATAGTAACACCGGTTACGTATTGCTGGCGAGCATTGCCGAACTGGTTTCTGGAGTGGATTTCATTGAACGATCGCGAAGCAAAATATTTCGACCAGTAGGTATGAATGCCACTGACATCCGAACCTTGTCAGAGAAAATAAACATGAAAAACTTTGCGTGGGGTCATATTTACGTGACTGAGAAATCACGGTACGTACGAGCTGATTCATTTCCATCTTCGAATTATACAATTTGGCTGGGCAATCGAAAAGGACCAGGCCGTATTAGCTCCACTTCTTTAGATTTACTAAAATGGGATCAAGCCTTGTATTCGGAAAAAGTAGTCAAAGGGCAAATACTTGCTGAGGCATTTATGCCAGCACGTTTAAAGAATGATTCGCTTTCTTATTATGGTTTTGGATGGGACATTCGAATCAGTCCAACTGGAAAACGAGTAGTTAAGCACAATGGCGATAACCCAGGCTATAAAACGCAAATCATCAGGCACATAGACGAAAACAAAACGTTGGTCGTGTTATGCAACAATGCACATATTGGATTTGAGAAAATAGTTGAAAAATTAGATCGCCTATTGCAAGATGAATGAGGTTAACTTCAGGGTGGCTTCATCGAGTGAAGATGTCAAGCACATAAAGGAGATGCGTTACACTATTTTTACGATCGAACAGGGTATTGCGCACGAGTTAGATGAGGATGGGTTGGATGATACGAGCGTGCATGTAATAGGTTATCATGCCAATACAAACGTAGCAGTGGCTTCAGGGCGGTTGACTATTACTGGAAACACCGGGGTCCTTTCCCGTATTGCCGTACAGAAAGAATATCGCGGGTTGAAACTGGGCCAGGAAGTGGTAAGGCGACTGGAAAAAATAGCGATCGAACAGGGCATTCAAACGGTAAGCTTACGTCCACACTCTTATCTGGAGAAGTTTTACTCAGACTTGGGATATCACACTATAACAGGCAAAAAACAGGTGGGTCCCTACACATTGCTGACGATGAAAAAGGAATTATCATGAGTCATCGTTTATCTGTCATTCAAGTAGAGGAAGCACACGCTGTTGTTTCACCCGAATTTATTCATACTCCGCAATACATTTGCGAACCACTTAGTAGTTTCTTCAATTGTGAGTTAGTATTGAAATTTGAAACTATAAACCCAATTCGAAGCTTTAAAGGCCGGGGCGCAGACTATCTGATATCGAAAGCTGCGGAGACAGAATTAATTTGTGCGAGTGCCGGCAATTTTGGACAGGCGATGGCCTATGCTTGCCGTAAGGCCAAAAAAAAATTGATTGTTTATGCCTCGATAAATGCAAATCCGTTGAAGGTAGATAGGATGCGACTGCTTGGTGCGGACGTTATTTTGTTTGGTGAAGATTTTGACGCAGCCAAAGAGGAGGCGAGGAAGATATCTCGACAAAAAAATATTCGTTTTGTTGAAGACAGTGTAGATATTGAAACCCTTGCGGGTGCCGGGACGATTGCTCTTGAATTGATGAAAACGTTCTCATCCATTGATGTATTGTTGGTGCCTTTAGGAAATGGAGCTTTGCTAAACGGAGTGGCTAGAATAATGAAGGAGAAGTCGCCAAAAACAAAAATAATAGCTGTCCAGGCAAAGGGGGCTTCTGCCATGGTTGATTCTTGGCGAGCAGGCAAATTGATTTCCTATGACCTTATTAACACAATTGCAGATGGAATTGGCGTGCGTCTTCCGGTCGAGCAGGCTTTGCAAGACATGAAGGGATTAGTGGATGATGCCTTGCTAGTGGATGAGAAATCGATTCTCCACGCGATGAAGTTGCTTCATGAACACACTGGTTTAGTTGTTGAACCTTCAGGTGCGGTGGGGATTGCAGCTTTGTTGGAAAACAAAAGCGACTTCAGATCATTGCAAGTAGCTACTATCTTATGTGGCGGCAACCTTACACAGACTCAGGTGAAAGAGTGGTTATAAAAAAACCTGCTTGGTGGAGCAGGTTTTTATTTACCTTATTTTTTCCAAATAGCACCGAGTCCTGCTTCCCATAATTGCTTATTGAAAGCGGGCACATCTTTTTCCAATAGCTGTTGCCCTCTTGCCTGCAGCATTGACCAGATTGCATTCAACTCTTTCAATCGATCCAGCGTAGGCTGGGTAACCTTTGGTATGTCACTCTCTGCATGGTTGATCATGAATAAATAGTTGGCTATAAACTTATTTGGAAAGTTCTCAACATCATCATAAGCTTTTGACTTGCGCTGCACCATCTCTTCATCCCATTGTTTTATTCGCTGCGCGAGTGCCGCGCCCTCTGATCTTAAGACTGCGTTTTTGCCGTCCTTTGGTAAACTTTGCAATAGGGTTTCAAGTTGCTCCTTTTTAGTGTAAAGTGAATTCACCATTTGGTGCATCACGTTCAAATCTGTCTCCATGCCTAACATTAAACTATGGTAATCCTGATATGTCTTTGCATTGGTAGGATAGAGTGGGTTTGGTACAACAGCAAAGTCAGTCATCGCCTGTTGAGTGCCCACTCGCAGTATAGCCGTATATTTTCCGGGTGAAGCCTTGTGCCCGCGATAACTGCTTTCAATATAGATATTAGGAACACCAGTCATTGTGGGATAACGCAGGTTCCAGACAAACCGATTTAATCCTTTTGATTTGGAAAGGGTAGGGTCGGTAGGAGGTGCGCCAGCATAACTAACAGAAGTGGTGTCACGTTGAGAGCTGAAGGTACGAACCGCATTGCCTTGGCTATCTTTTATTTCTAGAGTAATGGGCTCACCTCCTTTTAACTCGGGCAACTGATAATACAATACGACACCTGTAGCTGGATTCACTCCACGATAAGGATGAGTGCCATCAAAGTCATCGGATATCCTGTCCAATTCACTACTCCCATTTACAATCGTTGTCGGAGTCGTTTGAAATAGTGTTAAGGCTGACGCATCTAATTTGTATTGGCGAACCAAATCAAGATCGTCTAAAATCCAAAAAGACCTTCCCGAGGTTGACGCGATCAGGTTGTTCTGGTGGACGCTCAAGTCAGTAATGGGCGTAACAGGCAGATTCAACTGAAACGGTGACCATTCCTTGCCACCATTCCACGAAATAAAAATTCCAAGTTCAGTGCCCGCAAAGAGTAAATCTTTTCTCTTATCGTCTTCTCTCACTACTCGGGTAAATGCATTGTTCGGAATGCCCGTTACAATTTTATTCCAAGTCTTTCCATAGTCAATTGTTTTATAAAGCCCTGGCGCATGGTCGTTAAACTTATAACGAGTGGTAGCGATGTAGGCAACTGCCTTATCATGTGGAGAAACTTCGATAGCATTGATCAAGCATTCCTGTAAACCAGCCGGAGTAACATTTTGCCAGGTAGCGCCTCCATCTCTTGTTACATGGACAAGTCCATCATCGCTGCCCGTCCAGATCACACCTTTTTCATGGGGCGATTCAATGACGTAGCTTAATGTGCCATAGTTCTCAGCGCCCACCGCTTCGTTGGTGTAAGGCCCACCACCTTTTCCTTGTTTGCTTTTCTCGTTTCTGGTCAAATCAGGAGAAACTTCTTTCCAGGTCACACCCATGTCTGTTGTCTTCAGCAAAAGTTGTGCACCGTGATAATAGACATTTGGTTCATGCTTAGACCAGATGATGGGTGCGTTCCAGTTGTAGCGATACTTAATATCTTTCGCATCCATTCCTAAATATTGGATGGGAGCAGTCATAATGTTCGTGGCAGCATTTGCTTTTGTATCAAGTGCTTCAATCGTGCCTTGATAACTGCCACCTAGTACATAGCGAGGGTCGTTTGGATCAAATGCAAGAAAAGCACTTTCGCCACCCGCAGAGGAAGTCCAACTCTCAGTGGTGATTCCACCGCTACCTAATTCGCGACTAGCTATTTTCACGCTGGAATTGTCTTGTTGTCCTCCGTAGATGTTGTAGGGGAACAAGTTGTCGACATTGATCCGATAAAATTGTGCCGTAGGCATATTGCTCTGGGTGGACCAACTCTTTCCATAGTTAACTGACACACCCGCACCTCCATCATCAGCGATCACCATGTTTTTTGAATTCTTGGGATTAATCCACAGGTCATGAAAGTCTCCATGTGTTCCGGATAGATTTTCCCAGGTTTTGCCACCATCTTCTGAACGTAGCGCAGGCGCGCTCAATACATAAACAGTATTTTCATTGTTGGGATCTGTAAACAGTTCGATGTAGTACCACGCTCTTTGTATAAGACGATGGTCATTGGTTACACGGGTCCATTTTTCGCCTGCGTTGGTAGATACGAATAAACCGCCCAAGTCTTTGTCAGAGTCAGATTCGACCAGCACATATACTTTTTCAGAATTAGATCTGCAGACCGCAATCGCCATTTTTCCCAGTTCTTTGGGAAGACCCTCTTGAATTTTTTTCCAAGTTGTTCCTGCATCTGTGGATTTGTAGAGTCCACTTCCTGCGCCTCCACTGGTTACCTTCCAGGGAAGGCGACCATATTCATTCATTGCAGCATATAAGACGCGAGGATTATTCATGTCCATCGATAGTTCTACGCAACCTGTTTTATCATCTACGAATAGGACGTTGGTCCAGGTAGTTCCTCCATCTACTGATTTGTAAACGCCCCGCTCTTTTGAGTTGCTATAGAGTGCTCCTTGAGCCGCAACAAACACAACATTTGGATCTTTCGGATGGACGGCAATTCTTGAAATATGTTGAGTAAGGTCAAGCCCTATTTTCTTCCATGTTTTTCCTGCGTCTGTCGATTTGTAGACCCCATCGCCATGATGTGTCATAACGCCCCTTACAGCATGTTCACCCATTCCAACATATACAACATTGGGATCACTCTCTGCCACCGCTATCGCTCCGACAGAGCCCGTTTTGAAAAATCCATCAGAAATGTTTTTCCATGTCAGACCCATGTCTTCTGTTTTCCAAAGACCACCGCCTGTTGTTCCCATATAGTAGGTAGTGATATCACCGACCACACCCGTTGCACATACTGATCGCCCTCCACGGAAAGGGCCAATATTTCGCCACTTGACTGGTTTGAAATAGGAATTCAGGTCTACGGCAGTAGTGTTTGTTTTTGCCGCCAGTTCTTTCTTGCTATTTTGTGCGAAAGCGCTGAAAGAAAGAAAGACTAGTAATGAAAATAGTGTGATTTTTTTATTCATGGTGAATTGGATTTGGGAGCTAAATATAATTCTAAATATCATGCAGCGGTGTCTGAAATGTGATAGGCGGAAACAAGGATGTTTTATGTTGAATACAGGTGATCTAATCTAATTTTCTATTGCTGTTGTTGCTGCATTTGCAAGTAGGCAACATAAGAGTTGCGAGCCATGATTTCAGGCTCGATGGCTACTAAGTTAATTGGCAATATTCCTGCCAATTGAGGTTCGGTAAATTCAGTGGTGCTGAATTGAACAGTCACTTCCAATATGTGCTCTTCGGCTCCTTTATAGGTTCCTTTCACCGGGGTTGTATCAGTAAAATTTCGTCCCGTAGCTAGTCGCACATGTCGCTCACCAGCCAAACAATTATTGGTAGGATCGATGCCCACCCAGCCTAAATCTGGTAGCCAAGCTTCTACCCAGGCGTGCGTAGCGCCTTCTCCACGCCATTCACTAGAGCCAGGGCAGATATATCCACTGATGTAACGTCCTGGAATTTTCAGCAAGCGCATCATATACAATAGCAAGTGAGCGAAGTCCTGGCAAACTCCAGCTTTCAGTTTCCAGATTTCATCCACTTGAGTTTCGATATTGGTCACACCTTTTTTGTAGGTGAAGTTTTTATAAATAAAACTCGACAAAGAAGTGAGTGAATCTAACGGATGAATCAGTTTATCCTCGCTTGTTTTTAGTACGGAACGCACTTCCGTTTCACATTCTGCAATTTCTGCCCGCAAGTAGTCAAAAAATTGTTGTTGAAAGTCTTCAGTCAATATTTTCTCCCAAACTTCGCTTGAGACGTCCCTCGATGGATAGAGGGGATTGCTCATTTGTACGCGAAGAAAACTTTCGATGGAAAGCTCCTGGTGAGGCTGCAGTAAAGAAAAGAACCCGGTGGTATTATTGAAATAGTCTTGTAGCGTGTAAATAGATGGCTGTTGCGAAATCTTCAACTGATGACTAACCACCTGTTGGTGGTTGTCGTTAAAAGGGTAAAGTTTGATTTGGTTAGCCGAGTCTACTACTTTTTCAGGGTAGCTATACAATGTTCGATGGTGGATATAGAATTCAGGCATTCAACTAATCTATGTTATGCATAGCCAAAGTACAGTGTGGTAAGCTTGTGGCTGAAATTTAAAATTTGGTTCCTTGTCGCTGTGATCAATTCACGTACGGCCACACTATCTTTTCTATTCACGGTGGTATACTGAATATCCTTTACCATTTTCCCCGCCAAGAATTCCATTTCTTTAAAATTGTCAGTGAGTGAGGTTTCTTTCAATCGTTGAAAGTAGCGATCAATCTGACTTAGACTGTAGCTTACTGAATGGGGGAACTGAGTATTGAATAAAACCTGGTGAATGACATCTTCTGTTTGTAGTGCATTTCTATAAAACTTCGTATGAAATTCAAATCCCGATAAGGCATAGAGTAGATATTTCCAGCTAACGGGCTCCGTCACTTCATCTGCAATGTCCCATTTCATTTCCAGCAAGTCTAAACTTTGAAGAGATCGCTCAATGTACTTGCCTAAATTAAGGAAGGCATATCCATCACCACGGTTCATCGTTACCTCCACTGTACCATAAAAAATGATGCTTTCGCGCAACAACATATCCAGCGCTGTTACGGGATCTTGCTGAAGAAGTAAGTCTTCTGTATGTGGGTCGCGTACTATATGGTAGTAGTCGTTCAGGCATTGCCAAAGCTCTTTTGTAATGTAGTCTTGCACCGATCGGGCATTTTCGCGCACGCGAACGATGTTGGTAAATACCGAAGCATCGTGGTCTTTGTTTAGGACCAAATGATAAAGTGCTTCACGATAAGAGGTAATGACTATTGGTGTTTCACTCTTGGCGCTGAGTGTATCGGTTACCCTTTGCCAATCGAAGTTTAATATCTCGTCTTGAGATGCTATGTAGTCGGTGCGCAGTAGACGAAGTACGTTGTCGGTGCGCTCTAAGTACCGAGCCATCCAAAAAACCGAGTCGGCCACTCTACTTAACATACTCCCAATTTAGTTTTTGGTTGGCGGTCATCTTTTATCCGGCTAATACCCACGTATCTTTACTACCACCACCCTGCGATGAGTTGACGACTAATGAGCCTTCGCGTAATGCAACTCTTGTTAAACCACCAGGCACAATTTCAATTCCTTGGGGACCGTACAATGCAAAAGGTCGCAAGTCTACGTGTCGTGGTTGAATTTTGCTATCAATGAAACAAGGCACGGTAGAAAGACTAATGATGGGCTGCGCAATAAACTGACGAGGATTTTTCTCGACTTCCTTTTTATATTCCGCGACTTCTTTTTCAGTCACTGCGTTGCCCATGAGCATGCCGTAGCCACCACTTTCATTCGTCTTCTTAATCACCATCTTATTGATTTGTGAGAAAACCAATGAAAAATGTTCTGGGTTGCTCATCGAGTACGTAGGTACTGTCTTTAAAATGGGCTCTTCGTTCAAATAATACTTAATCATTTCTGGAACGTAAGGATAGACAGCCTTGTCATCTGCAACACCATTGCCGGGCGCGTTGATGATGGCCACATTGCCTGATCGAAACGCAAAGTACAGGCCTGGTACACCGAGCATACTTTTCGGATTGAATACCAACGGGTCAAGAAAATCATCGTCTACCCTTCGATAGATCACATCCACTAGCTTAAGTCCAGCTGTTGTTTTCATGTAGACTTTGGCATTGTCTACAACTAAGTCGCGACCTTCTACTAACTCAACACCCATTAACCGGGCGAGTGTGGTGTGTTCAAAATAAGCAGAATTATAAATCCCGGGCGTGAGTAGTACCACCGTGGGATTACTGATGGCGCGTTTAGAAAGCGCCATTAGATTTTTCAGTAGCAGATCCGGGTAGTCTTTTACAGAACGTACATTATTTTGTGGGAGCGAACCTGGAAAGATCCTATAGGTCATACTTCTGTTCTCCAGCATGTACGAAACACCTGAGGGTGTTCTTAGATTATCTTCCAGCACGTAGAAAGAACCATCGCTATCGCGGATAAGGTCAATACCGGATATATGAGTATAGATTCCATGCGATACGTCCACGCCCACCATTTCTTTCATGAAATTGGGGCAAGAGAGAATTAGCGCGGCCGGTATCTTTCCGTCTTTGATAATAAACTGGTCGTGATAGACATCTGCCAGAAAAATATTGAGCGCCTTTACTCGCTGCTTAATTCCGCGCTCAATAATCGACCACTCGGTAGCTGTGATAATTCTTGGCAGAATGTCAAACGGAAAGATTTTCTCAATGCCTTCTCCATCGTTGTACACTGTGAAAGTGATACCTTGACTCATGAATATTTTTTTGGCCAATTCGCTTTTCTTGGCCAACTCTACTATTGAATCATTTTTGAGGCTTTGTAGAAACACTTGATAGTGACTACGGATCGCTTGCCGAACGCACATTTCATCCCAAACATCAGATGGCGTTTGGTAGTCGGTAAGGAGTGTGCTGAAAGGCATCAGCTAAAGATAGTAATCGAAAGTTAGGATGCAAGGGGAGAGGCGCGAGATAAATTTTTGAAACCGATTGCATACTTAGAATTTGGGCGAAAAAAAACGGTGCGGGGTTTGTTCGACCCTGATACGGATACCCTAGGTGCCGACCAAATGATTTATCTATTTTGGGAAGCCTTTCGGATTCAAATTTTAAATCCTACGGAAATATTCATTGACCTTCCATCTGACGACCATACGCCAGGCCCCGGGTAAAACGTGGGGCGCTTGGTAAAGTACTGAAGGTCGGTTAGGTTGTTTACACTTAATCGAACAAACAATTGCGAGGAGATCTTCCACGAGGCGTTCACATCCAAAATGCCATAAGCGGGCACTATACCAATAGCTCCATTCGCAGAGGGGGTAACTGTGTCAATGGCATCCGCAAAAGTCTGGCTCGTATAGCTATAAAGCACTGAAATACTTGCCTGTTGAAAGCGAACCGTGAGTCCACTTCGGCTTATCCATTCGGGCACTGCTTCTACTCTGTTTCCGTCAATCGAAACATTTGTTTCACCTGATCGCACACGGGCATTTTTGTAGCGGGCATCAAAGAAAGAGGTAGAGGTGAAAAGTGAAAGCCCGAACGTATTTTCAAATGTAAACTGCTGTTCTGCAAAAAGCTCTACGCCTTGCGTCAGCGAGTTTCCGATATTGGTTCTGTACAAATAGAAATTTCCATTTACATCTTTTTGTGACAACGAACCCATTCTATTATCGTATTGCAGTTGAAAGATGCTGACATCCCACCGAAACGATCGAAACGAACCACGGTAGCCGGTTTCTAAATTATATCCATTGGCATCTTTCAGGTTTTTATCCGTTTGCTCATACGTACTTGCCGGGATGATATCTTTAAAAATCACGGGACGATAGGCTTGGGAAAAGCCTGCATAGAAATTTTGTTTTTCGTTGATCTTGTAGGATGTATTGATTCCGAGTAAGGTAAATTGACGCGAGATGACATTTGGGAGTTGACCAGGATCATAATAACTGATAACACCTGACATTTTTGATTCGCCCGATTCGATGCGGACGCCCGGGCTTAGTGATAATTTTTCGGTGAGATTTATTTTATTCTCTGCAAAGAAGGCAAGGTTGGTTGTTTTGAAACGCAAGTCTCTGCCCCAGCCTGGTTGCGAGAGTGACAAATCAAAATCAGTGTCTGTAGTTCCCTTTGCTAACTGCTGGCGTTGCAAGTCGTTGTTCATTGCTTGCATTCCTACCACCAAGATATTTGGCCTATTAAACAACGCATGTCGATGCAACACCTGAAGCTCAGAGGTGTAGCTGTTGAATCGATCAATATCTACCTGACGTGCCGCGTACGTGAGCGTCACCGGATCAATCTTATCAACCACCGTGGCAGGTTTATCAAGCTGTACACTGCTGCGTGCGCCCAACACGGCTGAATTTGCCCAGGTTATGCGAGTACGATCAGAAAGTTTCCAATCTAACGTAAGGGAAGGAACGTAAATATCCGGATTAAAATAGTTACGCGACCGTGTGGACATTCGTGGATTGGAGTGGAACATACTGTCTGTTAAGGGCCCTGGAATTTGGTAAACATAATTAGAACGCGACAGCTCTGCTAAAATTCTTACATTTTTAGAAGCATGGTAAGTCAGTCGTATCGACTGACCCTCTGCGTCCGATTTTCCATTGTCGCGATAGCCATTGGATATGCGCCTGTGGTAATAAATGTAGTATTCCACTTTCCCAATTTTTCCGCTCACCGCATTGTAGGTAGTCTGCAAACCAAACGAACCGATTGAGTTGATACTCTCGAATGAAAATGATTTCGTAGTGTCCGCTTTCTTGGCCACATAATTAATCATGCCGCCAAACTGTGCACCATATTGCAGTGACCCAGTTCCGCGTACCAATTTGATTTGATCGATCGATTCCATGGGCATGCTAAAGTGGCTGGCCGGGTAACCATACATATCTGAATTGGTGATAATGCCGTTGAAGCGGTTGTTGAATTCCCATCCTCGGTGGGGGTCTAGCCCACGCGTAGAAATGTTGATTTGATTGCCCGAGCCATCCATGTCATACACAAACACGCCAGGGATTTTTGCAAAAATCTGGCGCGATGTTTTTTCAGCGATGTTTGCGTTAACCGAGCTAAGATTGATGATTTCGTTCTTTTTTCCGGCATAGAGATACGTGCCTGAACTTTCAGCGGCTCGCTCAATATCATTAAATAGGCGCTGGCCTTTAATAACTACCTCTTCTAGTTTTTTTGTTCTTAATGTGTCGGTTGCTTCTTGCGCCTGTAATTCAAGAGAAATAAGGCCGGTAATAAGCAACATATAAGGTGCTTTCATAGTAGTGCTGTGATCTGATGACGATAAATTTTTATGAAGGTGTTAAAAACGATGCCGGGGTTGTTCAGGTCCCGACATCGTCAACCTTAAATCAGAAAACCATTGCTCAATTCGCTCCGTCTGTTTGAGCAAAATTTATGGTGTAAGCCGTTACTCTCTTGCCCAATTCAATTCCTTCCTTGCAATCAGAACGATAATGAATGGCACCATATAGGCGAGACATGGATGCCTCTTGGGCCTGCTCGTCAAAATAGGTTTTACCCGTGGGAAACAGATAGCCCAATACGGTGGCAGCACCTGCGGAGAAAGTAGAATGCCCTGACACATAAGCAGGAAAATTAGGAATGCCTGTACCCGTCTTAATCGATGGATCTAGTTGCGTGGGCCGGGGGTTGAAATAAAAATATTTTGTGTCCCAGCAGGATACGCCTGAATCATGTATCGCCATGTTCAACAGTGCAAATGCACGTGCCGCGCGTACTTCACTAAACTCTGCATCACGGATGTATTCCTCGGCAATGTCGTTCCAATGACCGGGGGGTGTGTAGGTCCCTACCCCATCCGCCCATTTGTGTACAATAGCGATTCGTTCTCTCGTCAGATTGTTTGCGAAATATTTTACTTCCGCAACTTCTGCTGCCATTTCCGCTGACGATGTAGACGGTGGTGGCAAAGAGCGCACGGCAACAATCTGTGCCGGGGTTAGGTTCCACGCTTTAACATTTCCAAAGTTTGGCAGCATAGGTGGGCGCGAAGGTAAATCTAAACTCAACCACGGAATTTCTCCCCTTGATGTAGCATTGTCGGCCAAAGCT
Organism: Cyclobacteriaceae bacterium; assembly: GCA_031400595.1. Classification (GTDB taxonomy): domain Bacteria; phylum Bacteroidota; class Bacteroidia; order Cytophagales; family Cyclobacteriaceae; genus ELB16-189. The sequence goes on along the minus strand of JANNQG010000008.1, from coordinate 18,129 downwards.
TTCCATTGTGCAGGAGTGCCAATGGCATTGCCCATTCCATCCGTTCTAAACCGGCCAGTGCCAGGTGCCGTAACAAAACCGGCAACAGCTTTGCCTAAATTGAGCCCGGCTGTAACATCACTTGCTGTGGCTTTGCCTGACCATAACGCTGCATTGCGTTGGTCAGCGGCAACTTTTGTAATTTCTTCCACTGCAGCAGGAAACAGTACTTTCAACATCTCTGCAGCAGCACCTGACATGGTTGCTTCTTCGGAAGGATAGGGTGGTAAATCAATTTTAGGCATCAATGATTGAATACCGTTATCTACCTCATAGGGAGAGTCCGGACGAAGGGCTTTGTAAATATCTTTATAGTACCAGGCTGCCTTCAACGCATCGTACATGACTACACTGACATAACTATAGGCTCTAGCCGCATAGGGCGGATTAGCAAATGGAAACTGAGGATTGCTAAACGGATTTTCTGCATCCGGTGTTGGGTAAGTGCCATCGGCATTGGGTACCGGGGGAAGATTATATTGCGCGACAAGTTTCCTGAATATTTGATTCCAGCGAAGTACGCCACCTACACTCCAATACTCAATCGACTTTCTTTGGTCGGAGGTAAGCTTACTTTGAATGTCTTTTACTGAAGCGAGTTCTGCCAGGTAAGCAGCACTTGTTGTGAAGCTTGGAGCAGGCACGCCAATTTGACCATTTGATGTCAAAATAATGGGTTGCCAAGTACCCGCGTTGGCATCTACATTGTTTGGAATCAAGGGGACTAATACTTCAGATGAAGTAATGTCTTTGCAGCTAAATGGAACAGCTACCAATAAGAATGCTGTTGCTAGAGCGACCACATGAGATTTTTTCATATTTATTATTGATTATCTTTTTTCGCAAAATGAAAGGTATAAAGGAGCCCACCTGTTAGCGTGATCGACTGGCCCACATTTCGTCCGTCAACTGTGTAAGCAATTTCTGCACGAACTGCTAGATTTTTAGGTTTAGTGAAATAGTACATTCCCAATACACCCATTCGGTAGGCATTCATGCGATTCGAAACAAAGGGCATGTCTTGTTTGCGAATGTCACCACCACCCAAGGTATTTTGTTGGGAAAAATTGATTTCTGTTTGTATTACATTTTTATAGTACCCAATGCTGTAAACCGCGGTGATCTGGTTAGGCATCCAGACTTGATTGGTGAAATAAATAGTCCCATCGGTGTAGTACGAGGGGCGGTCAAGTGCTACGTTACTTCTCCAGGTATAACCAGCAGTTGCAGTTGCATACCAACCACTCGTCAACTTATAATTGGCAATCAATCTCCCAGATACCGTTGTACTCCCCATGCCAATAGATAGCGGCTGAAAATCAACAACGTAGTTTGTCAGTGGGGTGGAAAAAGAGCCCACACCAAAAGCGGTGAAATTTCCTGAACCCATTTCTTTCTTTATCAAATTGTATTTTACACCAAGAGTAAGATCTTGTACTCCTTCCAGCCCGGTGAGCGTGCCGCTGCTGGCAGAAGTTTTTACGTAAGGCACCATGGCAATAATATTCAGTTTATCGGTGATGCCATAGTTGCCTACCCACGTAATAAGAGTAGTAGTTATCGTGCCGATATTTTGGTTGTCACGCTTGTTGGTGCCTTCCCAATAGTCTTTCCATTGGTCGTGTGTGTAAAGCACGCCCGTGCAGAAATCTTTTTTGGGCATCATCAGCGCATCCATCAGGGTTTGTGCACCTAATGCGCTTGTGGTAAAAACTAAAATCATCAAAAGTCGAAGTGTCTTCATGTGTTTCTCATTATGTTGACTGAACTGCCTCTGGTAAAACAGCATCAATATTTCTATTAAAAACTAAAGGATTAAATACAAACTCAAATGCTGTGTAAAATGCAATTCACCTTAGTGAGCCAATATTATTAGGCAGCATTTTAGTAGGCTGAGTTGCGCGCAAGAAATTTTGCGCGAAAGAAAAGACTATGCTTCGGGGGGCTGAGTTATCGACTGACTAAAATCGAAAAGATAAAAATCTGTAATGAGCTTCGATGGGGTAGCAGAGAGATTCCAGCCCGTTGAAAAAGTTTCGACAACGGTGGCAGTTGATAAATAGTCTTTGCTAAAGGAATTCAGCGTTTTGGTGCTTTGTTTTGAACTAACAGGCTTGTCCGTAAATGATTTTACATAGTCGGCCAGCGCCTGATTCATTTTTTGGGCTAGCTTGTCTTTTATACAAACAATGAACAGGGTATCGCTTTGTAATTTTTGTTTTACCAATCGATAGAACTCGCCATTGTGCTCAAATTCGCCATCTACCCGTTCGTAGTCTTTTGAATCTGCTGCGTAGGGTATTGCTATTGGCACTTTAATCATAACCTCTTCATGCGTATAGCTTTCTGAATCAAATTGTTCGCGTATTGCAATCTCAGACGAAAACTTTAACCCTACAAAAACCCCATAATACCCAACCATGTTGAGCACGAATAGCGCGAGTAAAATTAGGGTTAGTGACCTTTTCACAGTATCAAATGTAATCTCAAAATCTAATAAACCAAATTCCGGTTTAGTTAAAGGGCTTCCAGAAGGACGTAAAAGCTTATTTTTTCAACGGTGTTAACTTTCTAAAGCCGCTCAATCAAACCGTATGGCTTTAACCGGGCTGATTTTTGTTATGAACCGAGTGGGCACAAGGAGGACTAAAGTCACGGTTGCAAAAATGAGCAAATTCAACACTACGATGGTGGCAAAAGACCATTCGATAGGTACATAGCTGACGAAATAGTCATGGGGGTTCAACTTCATGATTTTGTATTTATCTTGTAACCAGCAGATGCTAATGCCAATTACGTTGCCCCACAAGAGCCCTTTACTAATGAGATTCATCCCATTGTAAATAAAAACCATTCGAATGGTTCGATTGCTCGCGCCCACTGCTTTCAAGATGCCAACCATCGGAATTCGTTCCATTACCAGGATAAGAATCACTGAAATCATATTGACACAAATGACTACCAGAATCACCCCCAATAAAATTTTTACCTGACGTTTCACTAAATCCAGCCATTCAAAAACCTGAATGTATTTGTCGCGCACCGATTCTAAATTAAGATCATAGTCCATCGATTCGCCAATTTCAGTGGCAGCATTGACTACCGCTGCCCGATCAAAGTCAAAAGGAAGAGATGAACCCATTGCTTGTTCGTGAGATATCAACGTATCGATTTTGGTTTCTTTCAAAAATGGGATTGGCAAGCTTTTTTTCCACAAGTCGAAGGCATTGAAATAGTTTAGATCAAGCGCTATTTCTAGCCCACCTGCTTCATTGCTTTTCCATCCGTTCAATTGTTGAACCATTCGTATGTCACCAATCAAAACTTTTCCATCAAAGTAGTCTGATAAATTAGTTTCGTAGAGGCCAACAATTTTCAATCTTCTAAAACGGGGTGGGTTCTGGAAGAAGTGCAAAATAATATCATCACCGACTTTTGCGTCAATTTTATTGGCGATCGTTTTACTAACCAACACTTCTTTGGAATACCCAGAGTCAGAGAAATGAATGAATCTGCCTTCAATAATATTTTCGTCAAAGTAAGAGCCACTGACGGCAAAATTGTTTGAGCCCCTGCCTACACCCTTAAATATAATACCAAGTACTTCGTTTTCCGTTTTTATCAATCCTGCTTTGTGACTGAATTCTTGAACGCTTTTCACAAATGGAAACTGCGCGGGCTGCTCATAGAGTGGTATTTTGAAATCGAATGGCTGCTCTTCCACCGCATTGTTCATCGTGAACTTGGTAACCAATAGGTGATTACTAAACCCATAGATCTTGTTCTTTACAGCAGATTGAAATCCGTGCATTACCAAAAAGGAGACGATGGCTGCCGCCAGACCAATGGCAATGCTGGCCACAGCAATTTTGTGTACAATGGAGGAGAAATTATCCAGTGTGCCTTGACGAAGTCTTTTTGAAATGAAATACGAAAGGTTCAAAGAATGCTTAATTTTGGTAATTAACATTACAGTTAGCAAAGTAAAAGAAAATGCCCAAGATACTTAGTCTTACTTTCAGTTTGTTTGTAGCCATCGTAGCAAACAGTCAACCCTCCGGTATTAAAACAGGGGCAGAACAATTGGATCTGTTGCTTCCTAAGCTCCAAGACAAACGCGTGGCTTTTTTAGTCAACCATACTGCCGTGATCGGTAGAACCCACTTGGTTGACTCTCTTCAAAAACGAGGTGTGGACATCAAGAAAATTCTATCGCCCGAGCATGGATTTCGTGGCAATGCCGATGCTGGGGAAACCGTTACTGATGGAGTTGACACAAAAACGGGTCTTCCTGTGATTTCTTTGTATAGCAATAATAAGAAACCAACGGCCGAGCAACTTAGCGATATCGACATTGTTATTTTTGATATTCAAGATGTGGGCGTGCGCTTTTTCACCTACATCAGTTCACTTCATTATTTGATGGAGGCTTGTGCGGAGCAAAATAAGAAACTCATCGTTTTAGATCGGCCAAATCCGAATGGAAGTTATGTGGACGGGCCTGTGCTTGACCCTGCTCTAAAATCTTTTGTGGGTATGCACCCAATTCCAATTGTACACGGCCTCACAGTAGGTGAACTCGCTCAAATGATCAACGGTGAAGGTTGGTTGCAGGGAAAAAGAAAATGCGAGTTGGAAATCATTAAGCTTAAAAACTATACACACCAGAAATCCTATACGCTACCCATAAAGCCTTCTCCCAATCTTCCGAATCAACAGTCAGTTTTACTTTATTCCTCCACCTGTCTGTTTGAAGGAACCGTCTTGAGTGTAGGTCGCGGCACACAGCACCCGTTTGAGTGGATTGGTCATCCTGATTTGAAAAATCAACCTTTTCAATTTACACCGATTAGCATTGAGGGAATGGCCAAGAAGCCACCCCACGAAAATATGGTTTGCTTTGGAATTGATTTGAGTAAGGAGAAGACCGGAAAGGAAATTTCGTTGAAGTATATTATTCAACTCTACCAAAAATATCCCGACAAAGAGAAATTTTTCATTCCATACTTTGATAAGCTGGCCGGTACAAAACTGTTGAAAGAACAAATCAAAAAGGGAATGACGGAAAAACAGATTAAAGCTACCTGGAAGAAGGATCTGGATACCTATAAAACAATCAGAAAGAAATATCTAATCTATACATAGAATAATGAGTCGACTAAAAAAAATAGCTGTCGGAACTTTACTTGTAATTTTTGTAGCCGTCAGTGTAGTAACCGTTTACCTATTTGTAGATAGTCCATTTCCTGACTATAGTACTTCTGGCTTACAGGTCACTGAAAGTAGTCAACTATCAGTTGTTCAATCTCCATTGTTCAAAAAGGACTCTTTACAAAAAAATATTTCTTCCAAAGGAACATGGTTTGTAGACCAAACTGGTCGGGCGATGATCTTACACGGCATTAACGTGGGAGGGAGTACTAAACTTCCCTTCGAACCTTTGATTCCAAGTCATCAGAAAGATCAATTTTACGAGACGGTTTATACAGTATCTTCCGTAGGAAGACCGTTTTCGCTAAATCAGGCCGATGAACATTTTGAGCGACTTTATCAGTGGGGTTATCGGTTTGTTCGGTTGTTGGTAACCTGGGAGGCCATCGAACATGCCGGCCCTGGACTGTATGACGAAGATTACCTCAATTATATTCAAACAATCGTAAAGAAGGCAGACGATCACCATATCAATATCTTTATTGATCCTCATCAGGATGTTTGGAGCAGATTCACTGGAGGTGATGGAGCTCCGTATTGGACACTGGATAAAGTAGGTTTTGATCCGCTCAAGTTTAGCGAGACGGGTTCTGCTATTATTCACAATGTAAAAGGCGATCCTTTTCCGCGTATGATCTGGCCTACCAACTACAATAAGCTAGGTGCAGCCACTATGTTTACGCTTTTCTTTGGCGGGAATGATTTTGCGCCTCAGGTAAAGATCGATAGTGTAAGTGCACAGGATTATTTACAGTCACATTACATCAATGCGATCAAGCAAGTTGCACTAAAACTAAAAGGCCTCCCCAATGTTGTTGGCTTTGATACCTTCAATGAACCCGGAGCAGGATACATTGGAATGACCGATTTAAACGCATTTGGTCTTTTAAAAAGTGGAATTATGCCAACTCCCTTTGAGGGAATGGTGTTGGGTGCGGGCAATACCATTGAGATAGAACGTTACGAATTTGCATTGACGGGAGCGAAGGTAAAGGGAAAGGTAATCGTAAATCCAAATAAATTCACTGCGTGGAAGGCAAAAGAACTAGACATTTGGAAGAATGCTGGTGTTTGGGATTATGATTCGCAGCAAAAGGCCACCGTGTTGAAGTCCAACTATTTTACGGAAGTCAACGGCAGGCAAGTCGATTTCTCAAGAGACTATTTCAAACCTTTTGCGCTGGCTTTTCAGAAGGAAATGCACTCGATCGATAGCAGCTGGTTGATTTTTGTGGAGCCAGCAATTCTTGACCATTTACCCGAATTTGAGGCTGTCGAATCAAAAAAATTCGTGAACGCAAGTCATTGGTACGATAACGGAACACTAGTAATGAAGGAGTACTCCACTTGGTTTGGAGTTGATATTGTTAACGCTAAACTTGCTTTTGGAAAGAGAGGTGTTCGCAAGGCGTTTCAGGCCAACTTAGCCTTTTTGAAAGAAGAAACCGTCCGCTCTTTGGGAAATAATCCTACACTCGTTGGTGAATTTGGGATTCCTTTTGACATGGGTGAAAAAAAAGCATTTAGCACTGGGGACTTTGCTGATCAGGATGCGTGTCTGGATCGTTCGTTCAGAGCGATGGAGGCCAATCAACTCAGTTATACGTTGTGGAATTACACATCGGATAACGACAACAAACATGGCGATCAATGGAATGGCGAAGACCTTTCAATTTTTAGTAGGTCGCAGCAAAAAAATAAAAGTGACATCAATTCAGGCGGCAGAGCATTGGCGGCAGCTATCCGACCTTATCCATATAAAGTGGCAGGCGAGCCTCTAGATTACTTTTTTAGCGTGGAGAAAAAGGAATTTTATCTGAGATTTAGCCGCAACAAATCAATCGCTGCCCCGACTGAAGTTTTTCTTCCTGCTTTTCATTTTGGCAATGGTTTTCAGGTCTATAGCTCGACAGGTAAACTCGAGTTTGATAAGAATCAGAGTTTGCTGTTATTCTATCCTGACACTGATGGGGACCAGCAAATAGTCGTGAAGGCCAAGAAATGATTGATCGTTGAAACATTCGATTTCCACTATTGTTAGTTCAGCATACTCATTGGGGCAATGAACAAAGCAGAGAAAGTAAGTGATATCTTACATATTTTAGATACGTATTATCCTACGGTTGAAACTCCACTTCATCACAAAGATGCCTACACCTTGCTTCTTGCCGTGCTGCTATCTGCACAATGCACTGATGAGCGGGTGAATAAGATTACCCCATTGCTTTTTAAGAAAGCTGATAATCCTTTCGACATGCTAAAAATGTCGGTGGAAGAGATCCGGGAGATCATCAAGCCCTGTGGTCTATCACCTATGAAATCTAAAGGGATATGGGGGCTATCAAAGATACTAATTGAAAAGTACGAAGGCCAAGTGCCTGATACGTTCGAAGCATTAGAAGAACTTCCCGCAGTAGGGCACAAGACAGCATCGGTTGTAATGACTCAATGGTTTGGTAAGCCGGCTTTTCCGGTTGACACGCATATCCATCGGCTTGCTTTTCGTTGGGGATTGACTGCGGGTAAAAATGTGGAGCAGACAGAACGAGACTTGAAAAGATTGATTCCGGAAGACTGTTGGAATAAAGTGCACTTGCAAATTATTTACTTTGGCAGAGCCTATTGCCCCGCTCGTGGCCATGTTTGGCACAACTGTCCGATTTGTCAAAAGTACTTACGGAAGAATCTACGCGATTAACTGTCCCTATAGGGCAGACATTTTCCAACATTATGTCGTAATTTCGCGCGAATGATTTTTCAGTTCCCTTCCTTTCTTTGGGCACTCGGTGCCTTGCTGATACCCATTCTCATTCATCTTTTCAATTTTCGCAAAACAACTCGGATCTACTTCTCGAATACGCGGTTTTTAAAACAAGTGAAGCAAGAGACCACGCAGAAAAGAAAGCTAAAACAGTATTTGATCCTCGCTTCACGGCTGCTGTTTATCTTTTTTTTAGTTGTGGCCTTTGCACAACCCTTTCTGCCCGCAGCCGAGCAGGTGGGCGCTCAAAAAAATGTAGCTATCTATATCGATAATTCATTGAGCATGTCGGCACCGGTGGCTGAAAAAAGGCGAGCGATTGATGAAGCCAGCGAACGGGTACGAGAGATTGTAACCGCCTTGCCCCCGGACGTCAAATATCAACTGATCACAAATGATTTTGCTTCTTTCTCGAATTCCTTCAAAGCGAAGTCAGAAGTGGAAGATGAATTGTCAAGACTTCGACTTTCGCCCATTAGCAGAAGTGCCCAGGAAATTGAAAGTCGCATATTGGATGAGGCCAATACACTCTTTTGGATCTCGGATTTTCAAAGCGCAACATTCGGGAGCGTTTCAAAAACTGACTCGTCCCTGTTGATAAAGTTAGTGCCTATCAAAACCAGTAAATTGTCAAACGTGCTGGTCGATACTGTTTACCTGGAAAATCCATCGATTACGAAGGGTGAAAAAAATGCCATCCACGTTCGCTTGCGAAATGTGGGAGACCGCGCGGTGGAGGGCCTGGTGACAAAACTGTCTATCAATTCCATTCAGGCATCGGCCGCATCGATCAACATTGAACCGAATAGCACAAACTCTCTTGTTTTCGACTTGCCAACCAATTTGAACGGATTGAATAAAGCGGTGCTCTCGTTTAGTGATTATCCAGTAAGTTTCGACAATGAATTTTACTTCACCCTGAATTTGACCACTAGGTTGAAAGTGATCGAAATTAAAAGCGTCAAAGAAGTTACACCAGTCGAGCGTGTATTTGGCAACAAAGAGCTATTCACTTTTAATAGTTTTCAGGCGGCCAACCTGAATTACAGTTTGTTGAATGACGTTGATTTGATTGTAGTCAATCAATTAGAAAAAATTGAATTGCCGCTATTGACCACATTAAACAGTCTCCGAAAAAACCATTCGATAGCATTGATTCCTGGTTTGTTACCCGATGCGGACTCGTATCAACAATTCGTCAGGGTACCATTGAAAATAAATAAACAGGAACAACCTTTGGCGTTGGCAGTTCCAGATTTTAAGGCTCCCCTGTTTCAAAATGTATTCGAAGAAGTAAACACCGCCATGGCGATGCCCGTTGCCACGAAAGTACTTGACTGGGGCGCTGATCGTTCTGCCATTCTTACCTTTAAAGACGGAAGGCCATTCTTATCTCAGTTGAACGATTTGTTCGTGATTGCTTGTCCGCTGATTAAATCCACCACGGATTTTTATGCCCACGCACTTTTTGTTCCCGTGATGTATCGGTTGGCTTCGATTGGCAGTCGCAGCCAAGAGCGTTTATACCATTCACTGTCTTCAACTGTTTTCTCATTCGAGGGTGACAGTTTGGTGGGAGAGGTGCCAATAAAAATGATTGGAAAACAGGAAGTAATCCCGGCACAACATAGAATTGGAAGTCGAATCATCCTGGAGTTGCCTAAATTTTTGTTGGAAAGGGGATTTTATTCGCTGGTTCACCAAAAAGACACGCTGAGTTTGGTAGCCTTTAATCTCACAAAAGGTGAGTCGATGTTAGAGAATCTTATCCCGGAAGAGGCAAAACTTAGGTTGGGCGGCAGCTCATCCATATCCATTTTTGGTTCTGGTACTACCGACACTTTCCGCAACGAAATAAAAGAGAGATATTTGGGCACGCCACTGTGGAAGTATGCAATTGTGTTGGCGTTGCTCTTGCTCTTCATTGAAATATTTTTGATTCGGTTTTTGAAATAAACAGTAACAATGAAAGTAGTCATCCAATCCGCAAAAATTGTTTCTCCCGGTTCACCCTATCATCTCAAAAGGAAGAATGTGGTTGTCTCCGGTGGGCGTATTACTGAAATTGGCGATAAAAACTATTCGGCAGATCGTGTGATTGACGCAGAGGGTATGCTACTTAGTATTGGATGGATGGATCTTGGGGCATTTGTGGGCGATCCGGGTTTAGAGCACAAGGAGGATTTGGCAACGTTGACAAAGGCGGCTGCAGCCGGTGGTTTTACCGAAGTTGTACTTTTGCCAAACACCCAACCAGCGGTACAGTCAAAAAATGAGATCAGCTATATAACACAAGCAAATTCAACTCGGTTGGTCCAGCTACATCCGATGGCTGCGGTAACAAAAAATTGTAAAGGAGAAGAGCTGACTGAAATGATCGACCTGCACGAAGCGGGTGCGGTGGCCTTCACCGATGGGCTAAAGTCACTCGTTCATACTGATCTTTTCCTAAAATCATTGCAATACATCCAGAAGTTCGATGGCCTCCTCATCGATCATTCCGAAGATCATTGGCTGAATTTATTTGGGCAAATGCATGAAGGTGAAAATAGTACTTCGTTGGGGCTGAAAGGGATGCCTCGAATAGCTGAAGAGATTGCGGTACGAAAAAATCTGGAGTTATTGGAGTATGCAGGGGGAAGGTTGCACTTGTCCCGAATATCTACCGGTCGGACAGTCGACCTCATTCGTTCGGCAAAGAAAAAGGGAATGAAAGTAAGTTGCGATGTAGTTGGATATCAAGCTTTGTTGGATGATAGCTATCTGGAAGATTTTGATACCAATTATAAACTGAACCCGCCACTTCGGGAGAAGACTGACAATGATGCTTTGATAAAGGGCCTAAAGGATGGAACGATTGATGTTCTGTCAAGCGGGCATTTGCCACAAGACGATGAAAGTAAATTGTTGGAGTTTGATCAGGCTGACTTTGGAATAATAAACCTTCAAACTTTTGCATCCCAGTTAACTCAGTTAGGCAAATGGGTTGACCTGGAAGACCTCATCGAAAAAGTGACCACAGCACCGCGACTTGTTCTTCAATTGCCGGTGTCGGTTATTGAGGTAGATGAGAAAGCCAACCTAACATTGTTTGATCCTAATCGCGAATGGCGCCTGGATGAGAAAACCAATTTCTCAAAATCGAAGAATTCCCCCTGGTTGGGCAAAGAGCTGAAAGGGAAAGCGGTGGCCGTGTTCAATAACAATAAGCAATGGATTGATGCTTAATAACGCACCTCCATTAGTATCCGTCACACTCCGCAATGGGGCCATTGCCGGAGTGCTGGGGTTTTTCATTTTGCTGGTGCTCTATTTCATGGGTAAACATCCATTCTTGTTCATGATTTTTTTTGATTTTCGCATTTTCCTGTTTGCGATTTTCATGACGCTCACCTTAAAAGAGATCAGAGACAACCATCAAGATGGTATCATTTTCTTTTGGCAGGGGATGATTGCCAACTTCCTGTTTACGGTTCTTTTTGCAGTCATTACATCTTTGTTGATTTTGATTTGGTGTGGACTTTTTCCTGCTTTCTTGTCAGATTATGTGACTACGGCTGTCGCTCAGATGAAAACGCTGCCTGCTGAGGCGATTGAACGGATAGGAAAAATTGAGTATCAACGTAATTTGGAGTACATTTCTGCTACTAATAGCTACCTTTTGGCCAAACACTATTTCTGGCAAAGCTTTATCATCAGTTTTTTTATTAGCATAATAATATCAGTAATTTTAAGACGTCAACCTAAAAACGAATAATTATGGAAGAGAATGCTCAAGTTCCAAATGCCAGAACCATCGGATTGACCTTTGGTTTATACGCTGGTGCAATTTCTGCGGTAGTATTTTTAATAACCTCTTTTTTGGGATACAATCCTTTTGGAGGAGGGTTGAACTATATCGGCACGGTCGCTAGTATCGTGTTACTCGTATTGGCACACAAGAAATTTAAAGATTCAGGGGATGGTTTTATGTCTTATGGACAAGGAATGGGAATTGGGTTTTGGTTTACGTTAGTATCAGCGTTGTTGGCTATAACGGTGATGTATGTCTACATAAATTTCGTTGACTACAGCCCATTGCAGTTAATGCTAGATGAGCAAACTGCAAAAATGGAAGAGGCCGGAAGTGATGAAAATGCGATTGAGACTGCCATGGAGTGGACGAAAAAGTTGTTTTGGTTATTTGCTGTGATTGGAGGTTTGATTGGAGGTATTGTTGTTGCTCTTATAGTTACCATTTTCACCCAAAAGAAAAACCCTGATCCGTTCGTTTAATGCTTCATCCCCTTGCTATTTCTTTGATTATACCTGCTAAGGACGAAGAAGAATCGATTCCTGAATTGAGTAATTGGATTAGCCGTGTGATGAAAACACACGGCTTTTTGTATGAAGTAATTTTTATCGATGACGGAAGCACCGATGGCACTTGGGAAGAAATAAAGAAAATAAGCATAGCGAACCCATCTTTCAAGGGATTTCAGTTTAATAGAAATTTTGGGAAATCGGCTGCCCTGCATACCGGGTTTAAAGCTGCAAAAGGTGAGGTGGTAATTACCATGGATGCCGATTTGCAGGACAGCGCGGATGAGATACCGGAATTGTACAAACTGATCAAAGAGCAGAAATTTCATTTGGTCAGCGGCTGGAAGAAAAAAAGGCACGATCCCATTTCAAAAACACTCCCATCTAGATTTTTCAATTATGTAACTCGGAAAATTTCGGGTATTTATTTACATGATTTTAATTGTGGGTTGAAGGCATACCATCATTCAGTTGTTAAAAATATTACTGTTTACGGTGAGATGCATCGGTACATCCCGGTACTAGCCAAGTGGGCGGGCTTTACTAAAATCACCGAAAAAATAGTAGAGCACAGAGAGCGGAAATATGGGGTGAGTAAATTTGGTTGGGAGCGTTTTGTACGCGGATTCTTAGATCTGCTGACAATCACTTTTGTGGGTAGATTTGCAAAAAGACCCATGCATTTTTTCGGTGCTTGGGGCATCGTTTCCTTTTTAGTGGGTTTTGGTTTTACCGTGAAAATATTTTGGGATAAGTTGGATGCTCTCTTTATTTCCAAAATTCCGCTGAAGCGTGATGTGGTGGATCAGCCAATTTTTTATCTGGCGTTGGCGGCTTTGGTTATCGGGGTTCAACTTTTCTTAACTGGATTTATAGCAGAACTTCTCGCCCGGCAGTCGGTCTCCAAGGCTGACTATTTAGTGATTGATACGATTGGAATCGATTCCGCCAGCTAATCGAAACGATTGTCTAAACTTTTTGCGAAAATTTTCGATTACATGTAACAAAGCGCCCCTTTTTACGCTTTAATGATAGCTTAACTTATTCTATGAGATTGATTCTTTTTGCGTGGCTGTTTATGTCCACGCTTGCTTTCAGCCAAACTACCAACAAATTCACAATCAGCGGTTATATCAAAGATGCAAGCAATGGCGAAGCGCTAATTGGCGCAACGGTGTATGTTACGGAGACACAAGGAGGTGGTGTTACTAATGAGTACGGCTTTTATTCTATCACACTTCCTGCTGCTACCTATACTCTCCACTATAGTTATCTGGGCTATTTGCCCGTTACAAAGTCAGTGCAACTAGACAAGAACAATCGTATTGATATTGAACTTTCGGGTGAGGCAGAACAACTACAGGAGGTGGTTATTCAGGCCGAATTAGAACAGGCCAACGTTCAGAATTTAGAAATGAGTACTAATAAATTGGACATTAAAACCATTCAACGAATCCCTGCTTTTTTGGGTGAAGCCGATGTGATTAAGAGTTTGCAATTGCTTCCGGGTGTGAGTACGGTGGGCGAGGGGGCGAGCGGGTTTAATGTTCGAGGCGGTAGCGTAGGTCAGAATTTGATTTTGTTGGATGAAGCGCCTGTTTACAACTCATCGCACTTACTTGGTTTCTTTTCAGTATTCAATCCAGATGCTGTAAAAGATGTAAAACTGTACAAAGGCGGTATCCCCGCTCGCTATGGCGGGCGACTGGCTTCCCTGTTGGATGTACGTATGAAAGAGGGGAATAGCAAAACATGGGAAGTGACCGGAGGCATCGGCACTATTTTTAGTCGGATAGCGGTTGAAGCACCGATCATAAAAGATAAGATGTCTTTTATTGTAGCCGCCAGACGATCTTACATAGACGTGTTAGCCCGACCTTTCGCACCCATTCTGCAAAATGGCGGAGCGCTGAATTTTTATGATGTAACACTCAAGACAAATTATAATATCAATCCAAAAAATAGGATTTACCTGTCAGGTTATTTTGGGAGAGATAATTTCAAGTTCGATCGCAATCAGGGTTTTAGTTGGGGCAATGCTACCGCCACGTTGCGGTGGAATCATATTTTTAATGATCGTTTGTTTTCCAATTTTACGGCTTTGTACAGCAACTATGATTACAGTTTGCAGTTTGGTCGTAATGATGACGACTCATTTAAGTGGAATTCGCTTATCTCAAATTATATCTTCAAGCCTCAGTTTACCTACTTCTTAAACAGCAATAACGAACTAAATTTTGGTGCGGAAGTAATCTATTACAATTTCGAGCCTGCTAATGCAGTGGGCGTAAGCAAGGGGCAACGGACAGATGTGAGCTTAGATCGAAAGTATAATTTGGAAACTGCAATTTACCTTAGCAACTCTCAAAAAATTTCGAAAGTTGTAACGATAGACTATGGGCTTCGCTATTCGTTCTTCAACGCGTACGGCCCTGGGAAGTCATACACATACAACGACACGGTACCCGGATTGCGAAGAAGCAAAGTAAGTGAACGTCAATATAAAAGCGGTGAAGCCATTGCCACGTATGGAAATTTTGAGCCAAGGATATCATTTAAGCTGCAGGTAAATCCAACCAGTTCCATTAAAGGTAGCTATAACCGAATGGCGCAGTACTTGCACTTGATTTCTAATACTACTGCATCCAATCCGCTTGACGTTTGGAATCCGAGTTCAAATAATATTAAACCTCAACTTGCTGACCAGTACACAATAGGATTTTTCAAAGACCTGGGTAAAAACAGAACCTATGAATTGTCAGTTGAAGGATATTGGAAGAACACACAAAACCAGATTGATTACATCGATGGAGCTGATTTATTGATCAACGAATTTTTGGAGGGTGACCTTCTTTCGGGCGAAGGCCGCGCGTATGGAGTAGAAACGTATTTTCAAAAGAAAACGGGGCGCCTTACGGGATGGGTGAGTTACACGTTAGCTCGCACGGAGTTAAAGGTGAATGGAATTAATCAGGGTAACTGGTATCCGACACGTTTTAATCAAACGCATAATTTGAAAATTGCTGCCTTTTACGATATTTCAAAACGTTGGTCTTTCTCGGCCAACTTTGTATACACATCAGGCACCCCAACTACTTTCCCCACCTCACGCTACATCAGTCAAGGCTTGTTGATTCCGTACAACGCAAATGACTCGCGCAACAATGTAACTCTTCCGGACTACCACCGGTTAGATGTTTCATTTCGTCTAGATGGAAAAAAGCAGAAGAGGGGCAAGGTGAGAAAGAACAGCGACTATTGGGTTTTCGGTGTGTACAATTTGTATGCGCGTCAAAATCCATTCTCTATTTATTTTTCACAGGCAGACAAACGAGTGGACCCTGGCCAGCCGATTTCATCTGAGGCTACTCAGCTTTCGATTATAGGTACGGTGGTACCTTCTATTTCGTATAATTTTAAATTCTAACTGAAGATGAATTGCCAAGAATATTCCAGACGATTTTCAAATAAAATGGCTGTTGGTTTAAAGATAGTTGCCAGTATATGTCTTTTTTCATTGCTATCGTGTGAAACAAAGATTAACCCTGTGCTAGAGAATGCAGATGCACTTTTGGTCGTGGATGCATGGGTCAATAATAAGCCCGGCAACCAGGTAATCACACTTACAAAGACGCAATCCTATTTTGATAATTCATTGCCTCCCGCAGTAAGCGGAGCAAGTGTGACAATTGTTGACAACGCGGGAAAAGTTTTCGCATTCAATGAAGATCCGGCAGCAAAGGGCAATTATGTGTGGAAGCCGGTAGGCAATGAGCGACTTGGAGTAACGGGCACTTCTTACAAATTAACTATTCAGGCAGAAGGAGAAGTATATGAAGCAAGCTCGAAAATGGGCCGTGCTCCGAAAATTGATACACTGACTTTGACGAAAAATCTACCTGAACAAACGAACCCTGACTTTTATATTGCTGAGTTTGTGGCGATCGATTTTGAAGGGCCAGGTGATACGTATTGGATTCGGGCTACCAAGAATAGTGTTCTGCTCAACAAGCCTTCAGATATTAATGTGGCCTATGATGCGGGATTTTCGGCTGGTGGAAACTTCGATCATGTTGCTTTTATCACGCCTATACGTAGGGGGATAAACCCGAATGACACAGATGCTAATGACAAGGCACTATCTCCCTATTTGCCGGGAGATTCTGTGTATGTAGAGATCAGTTCGGTAACGGTTCAAGCATTCAACTATTTGCAAGAAGTGCAAATACAAACCGATCGCCCGGGGGGCTTTGGTGAGTTATTTGCGCGCCCAATTTCTAACGTTTCTACCAACATTGTTAACCTCAACAAGAACGGAAAAAAGGCGCTCGGATTTTTTAATGTAGCAGCAGTTTCTGGCCGTGGCCAACGGTTCAAAAAGAACTGATTGTGCTTCAATTTGAAGTTTTACCGAAACGATTTGCGGTGTGTCAGCTAGACATGGCAAAGCCCTTGCCAAACTGGCTCTATAGCTCTTCATTTTATACGGTATCCAAAACGACCGATGAGTTGTCAGTCATTTGTGAAGAGGATTTGGTGCAAGACGAAATCCTAAAGAGTGTTGGTTGGCGGTTGCTAAAGATCGATGCAATATTGGATCTTTCGCTT
Organism: Cyclobacteriaceae bacterium; assembly: GCA_031400595.1. GTDB lineage: Bacteria > Bacteroidota > Bacteroidia > Cytophagales > Cyclobacteriaceae > ELB16-189. Next base: position 1,208 of record JANNQG010000008.1, on the reverse strand, counting down.
TCGGGCATCACGGCTCAATTTTCAACAGCGCTGGCAAAAGCAGATGTAAACCTTTCAGTAATTGCCACTTACAATACAGACTATATTCTTGTGGAAGAGGCGAAGCTAACCACGGCTATTACCGCACTTCGCGCTAGCGGCTTTGAGGTGATCGAATAGCCATCTGAACTTTTTTTACTGTACTTTTGTAAGACATATTCAAAATTCAAAGTTTAAAATTCAAAATTGAACAGCGAACCTTGAGTCTGGAACCTTGAATCTTGAATTTATTTGGGGCTGACCGGTATTGACAGGACGCGTGTGGGTGTGAGTAAGCATGCAGGCTCATGGGATGAGAGCCTTGAAAGATGGTCCCAACAATTTACGTGGCGAAAATACTTACGCCATGGCTGCTTAATCTGACGTACCGTTAGATTAGCTTGTCCCGCTTAAGAAGTGGGAGGCCATCATCGCCCAAACCTCTGTTCTGCGGGTTTGGATCAGCGATGTCGACAGCTTGAACTGGGCCGCTCCGTTGTTGCGCGGGGCTGTCAAGAAAACAGTAACTAAGGAGGAGTTGAGGCTGTTGCCTGCCTTGCCTCTCCCGACAATCAAAGTCAACTAAGCATGTAGAAGGTACACGTTCATCTTCTCTGGACCAGGGTTCGATTCCCTGCAGCTCCACAATAACTTCTTCAAACAGCAACAAAAGCCTGAATCCGTAATGGATTCGGGCTTTTTTGTTTTTAAACAGTATCCCCAATCCTGCTACGAGGTATTATAGATATGCATTTATTTAATCTTCTATTAATTTCATGTAAGTAACTTACGAGACAATTTAAAAGTGTTAATTTCTTGAAATTTGAGGTTCTATGAGCAAGCCTACGCTACTGGGTGCCAAGCAACTTGACTTTTACGAGTCAACTTTAAACAACCTTACCGAAGGTGTGGTTTGGACTGATAATGAGGGGAAGATTGTCTATGTCAATCAAGCCTCCTGCCAATGGTTTGGGCAATCCAAGATCGATTTAGTTGGGCAATCCATATTTTCACTTATTAGCTCAGGAAATTTCAAATCATGGCTTGTGTCACTGCAATCCAATCGAAATTCCATTCAGCCTCCCTTCGTTTCGTTGTTAAAGAGTGGAGATCATATACTGATTTATGCCATGGTCAGCATTTCGGTTGGTAACGATAAATACAATTCATTTTTACTAAAAAGTGAAGGC
>JANNQG010000002.1:0-9126 GCA_031400595.1 Cyclobacteriaceae bacterium | reverse complement strand
CTCGCCCACGCTTTTAGCACTTACCATTGCCGCTCATGCCACCGCGACACCAAAGCAATAGCAAGAGCCAAACCCACCCGCTACACCCTAACGTTAAAGCAAGTAGATCAAGAGGGCATCGCCAACTCAGGCAACCTAATTTTACCTATATTTATCTTATCGATGTGTTAGCCATTTCAAGTTGTGATACGCTAGTGAATTGAGTCCACTTTACGCCACCCTTTTTCGGAGAGAGCATGAAAACAATTTTGCTGATTGAAGACAACAAGGATATTCTTGAAAACTTGACTGAATACCTCGAGCTTGAAGGCTATAAAGTTTTATTCGCTAGCAATGGAAAAGAAGGACTTGAGCTTGCCATAAAATTTATTCCTGACTTAATAATATGTGATGTCTTAATGCCTGAAATGGATGGACACGAAGTGTTGAGGTTGATTTTAGATACAGCTAAAACGCATGAGATACCATTTATTTTCAGCACGTCAAATTCTGAAAAGGTGGATAGAACGAAAGCCCTTGAACTGGGTGCGGATGATTATATTATCAAACCTTTTGAACTTGAAACTCTATTAGTAATGTCAAAGAAATGGATAAACTCGGGAAGTGATAGACACAATTAACAAATCGAAAAAGGCACTCGACAAATTCAAATGTTCGCTGGAGTACTTGACATATCTGTACAAATCCAAGTTACAGCACCGAAAACGTACCAATAACTAATTTCCAGACATCCTACGCTATTAAGAGCTATATTTGTTTAAAGTGATAAAAATCAATCCTTAGCTTACTCTAAAAAAGCAAGCGTGATAGACAAAGATCATGATAGGAAGCGATTCGTTTTTAACTTCTGGTGGAAGTCTATTCAAAGTGGCTTAAGACCAATTGTTTTCGGAACCGGAAAAGAATCATTGCGAAAATAACGGAGGAGCGATTAGCCAGAAAAGAGCGGCTGTAGTGGGGTTATCTTCTCGTTATGAAAAAGCTTCTAAAAAATGAGTCTCAAGCGTGATCAAAAGAAACTGTTTCTATTAGCTCAATGAATGGTATGCTTATGTATATGTGAGAAAAGTATAAACATAACGCACCTAATTAATGAAAGCCAAAATAAAAATTGTAAGTCCAAAACTACAAATTAAGCAAAGCGACTTCAATTCCCGATCGGTAAACGTTAGAGTCACTAATCGCAATTTGAATGAGAAAGAAAATAAATCCACCATTGCGAGTGAAAAAGATGAGGAAAGAAAGCAGTTGGCAAAGCAGAGCAATGATCAATCATCGCTTTATGGACTAATTGATACAAATAATAACAATAAAAATATCCTAAAAATGAAACTATTAGTTACTACCGATTTTTCGGTCAATTCTGCAGGAGCAATTAGATTTGCCCAAACGCTTGCACATCAATCAAAAAGCATAGACGTAGTTTTTTATCACGCTGTACATTTTCTGAAACCAACCAGATGGAGTAGTGATTTTTTTAACCGTTATAAAAAGGAAGAAGTCCAACGACTTTCAATTGATCTCAAAAAATTCGTGTCTGATTCTATCGGTAAGGGTAAAAGCAAATTTGCTAGTACTAAATTTGTTATAGATGAAGTTATCTCAACGGAGAAAGATATAATAAGCTATGCCGAAAAAAATAGAATTAACTTTATTTGTATTGCCACTAAAGGTGCTGGTATTCTAAGAAAAATTATAGGTACGCATACTTCTTATTTAGTGAACAATTCCAAAACTCCGATCATGGTCATTCCAAGCCATTACCATGTCAAACCACTAAAAAGTGCTACCTACCTTTCTGATTTTGAGAATCTAAAAAAAGAAATAAGAAAAGTGTCTGCGATCTCAATTGCTCTTAAAATAAATTTAGAAGTGCTCCATTATTCATCATTAGTTGTTGACAAAAAGAAATTCCAAAACAACAAAGCATTATTTGCTACAGCCGAATACAAAAACATTAAGCTAACTATTTCTGAAAATAATCTTGAATTATCACTTGTGGAGAAAATATCAAAGTACGTGGACAGGTCAAAGCCTGAGTTATTGATAATGTTTACTAACAGAGAAAAGGGCTTTTTTGAGAGTATCTTTCTACCCAGCAAATCATCGGAATTAACATATACAACTAGAGTCCCTGTTTTCGTATTTTCAAAGTAGCGCAAGAATAATAGACTCAGTTGACATCGTATGGTTTTAATTGGTGGAGTAGTATTAAACTGTAAATAGACAAATGCAATGCTAGGTATCCTTACAAAAAACCAAATCAATCACGTACTTGATAGCCAAGTACTCGGCCGCATCGGCTGTTATGGCGATGGAAAAGTATATGTAGTACCTGTTACTTACGCATATGATGGCAAATGTATTTACGCACACTCAAAGGAGGGTATGAAAATAAAAGTGATGCGCAAGAATCCGAAAGTATGTTTTGAAGTAGATGCCGTGGACAATATGGCCAATTGGCGCAGTGTGATTTTGTGGGGTGAATATGAGGAACTAAAGGATACTGCTTCTAAAGAAAAAGGAATGAAAATTTTAATAGACAGATTGAAGCCGTTAATGGCAAGCGAAACTGTTTATTCAGATGAACACCACTCTATGCGACCGCAGATGGTTGAAAACCAAGTAAAGGCAATTGTTTATCGGATAAAGATACTCGAAAGTTCGGGGCGTTATGAGAAACAATAAACTAGAAAGTAATTTACAAACGAACTGGCACAAACTAAGCATACCCGAAACTTTTGACTTGCTTGGTTCAAGCCAACACGGTTTAACTGCCACTGCTGCGGAAGAAAAATTGCTGCAATCCGGCCCCAACGAATTGGAAGAGGGCAAAAAGAAAAGCATTGTTGGTATGTTGCTGGCGCAGTTTAAAGTTGTGATGATCCTCATCTTGCTTGTCGCTGCCATCATCGCGGGAGCTGTTGGTGACCTTACCGATACCATTGTCATTCTCATTATAGTTTTGCTAAATGCCTTCCTTGGTTTCTTTCAAGAATATCGTGCAGAGAAAGCCATGCAAGCATTAAAACAAATGGCCGTTACACAAGCCAGGGTATTGCGCGATGGAAGCATCGCTTGGTTATCAGCCACCGCATTGGTGCCTGGTGATGTGGTATTGTTGGAGGCGGGCAATGCTGTTCCGGCAGATTTACGGATCATTGATTCTAAAAATTTAAAAATTGAGGAAGCCGCACTAACAGGCGAATCGCACGCTATTGATAAAATCACACAAGCCATTGAAGTAGATGAACTGCCGATTGGAGACAAAAAGAACATGGCGTTCAAAGGTACGTTTGTAACCTACGGCCGGGGCAGTGGCGTGGTGACGGCCACGGGAATGCAAACGGAATTGGGACGTATTGCCAAGCTGTTGCAGGAAGAAGAAACGCTTACCCCATTGCAACAGCGAATGGCTTCTTTCGGAAAAAAACTTTCCGTGCTGGTATTGTTTCTTTGTCTTTTATTTTTTGTGGCGGGTTGGGTGCGTGGCGAAGACATAACAAAAATGGTTCTTACCAGTATTTCACTGGCCGTTGCCGCCATTCCCGAAGCGCTTCCCGCGGTGATCACCATTTCCCTTGCTTTGGCCGCCAAGCGGATGATCAAGTTCAACAGTCTCATTAGAAAACTGCCTGCCGTGGAAACATTGGGGTCTGTTACCTATATCTGCACAGATAAAACAGGCACACTTACCAAAAACAAAATGCACGTGGAGACTGTGTTTGTGAACGGTCAACTGCATGAACGAAATTCATTGTCCCCAATCAATGAACAAAAACAGGTTTTGTTATTGCTGCATGCACTTGCCTTGAACAATGATGCTGCGGAAGACAAAGACAAGATCATAAAGGGCGACAGTACAGAAGTGGCATTGATGGAAGTAGCGAGAGATCATAACATACAGAAAGATACTTGGCCACGACTGGCAGAAATTGCTTTTGATTCCGATCGTAAGCTAATGACCACCTTTCACGCGCATGATAACAAAATCATTTCCTTCACCAAAGGGGCTCCCGATCTCTTGTTGCTCCGATGTGAAAATATTGATGCCCCTTCTCTGCAAAAACAAGTCGATGACTTAGCGGCTAAAGGGCATCGGGTACTTGGGTTTGCCTATCGCCACTGGGATGCGCTCCCCGAAAACCCAACTAGTAAAATTCACGAATCCGGTTTGCAGTTCTTGGGGTTGACAGGCATGATCGATCCGCCTCGTGACGAAGTGTTTGCCGCGGTGGCTCAATGCAAAACCGCTGGCATTGTTCCCGTGATGATTACTGGCGACCATCCGCTTACGGCCAAGACCATTGCCCAGCGCATCGGGATTTTGAACAACGAAAATGATTTGGTCATAACAGGCCAACAATTGGCAGCGTGGGATGACGACACATTTTTGGCCAAGGTTGAAAAAATAAAAGTCTATGCCCGCGTATCGCCCGAACAAAAATTGCGGATCGTAAAAACACTGCAACAGAAGGGGCACTATGTAGCCATGACAGGCGATGGCGTAAACGATGCACCTTCCTTAAAGCGTGCCAATATTGGAATCGCTATGGGAATCACCGGCACGGATGTTTCCAAAGAAGCCGCTCACATGATTTTGTTGGACGATAATTTTTCTACCATTGTCAAAGCCGTGCGCGAAGGACGAAGGATCTATGACAACATCCTCAAGTTCATCAAGTACCTCATGACCACCAACTCCAGCGAGCTGTTGACTTTGCTCCTGGGTCCTATCATTGGTTTGCCCATCGCGTTATTGCCCATTCATATCTTATGGATAAACTTAGTATCGGACGGATTGCCCGCCATTTCATTGTCCTTTGAAAAGGAAGAAGAAAATATTATGAACCGGCCTCCACGGGCACCACAAGAAAGTGTATTTGATAAAGGCAGAGGGTTGCACATGATATGGGTGGGCATGCTGATGGCGGGTATTGCCTTGTCGCTGCAAGGATGGGCAATCAAAAACGGTCTCCACTGGCAAAGCATTGTGTTTAATTTTCTATGCGTTAGTCAGTTAGGCCACGTACTCGTAATCCGTTCCGAAAGCAAATCGTTGTTCAGTTGGGGTATGTTTTCAAATAAACCATTAATTGCCGCTGTGGCAACAGCGTTGCTTCTACAAATGGTTATCACTTATACTCCGCTGTTACAACCAATTTTTAAAACCGAAGCCTTGACCTTGAATGAATTTGTTTTGGTCAGTGCTGCCGCTTCATTGGTTTTAATTGCAGTTGAAATCGAAAAGCTGATTTCAAGGAGAAGTCGAAGTAAGGTTTCAACCAGCGTCAATTAATGATTCAACCTGCGAAGCATCAGCCTATGCTCTTTAAATGTATGATCGATAGCAGGACAAAAATAACAACCGCACCCAAATGAAAGTGGCCATCTACAGTACTCACCCTTTTGAAAAAAATTATATCATCTCTGCCAATGATGCCTGCACACCAATCAGACAGGAAAAGCACGAGCTTCAGTTCATCGTTACCTATCTTAGAAAAGATACCGCATCTCTCAGTTTGGGGTGCGAGGCAGTTTCGATGTTTGTAAATGATGATGGCACAGCTCCAGTATTGGAATCGCTGAAGGCCAATGGCGTAAAGTTTATTGTGCTGCGCTCAGCCGGACACAACCATATTGATCTGGTGGCCGCAAAAAATCTTGGATTACAAGTGGCTTATGTACCCGAATACTCACCCTACTCCGTGGCCGAGCATACTGTTGCGTTGATACTAGCTCTAAACCGCAAGCTCATCCGTGCGCACAGTCGCATTATGGATATGAATTTTTCGTTGGACGGGCTAACGGGTTTCGACCTGCACGGAAAAACAGTTGGCATCATAGGCTCTGGAAAAATAGGAAGAGTAGTGGCGCGGATTATGAATGGGTTCGGCTGCAAGCTATTGGCCTTTGATGTCGCCCCCGACAAAAAACTGACGGAAGAATTCAATCTGGAATTCACCGACATGGATACACTATGCCGAAATTCCGACATCATTACCTTGCATTGCCCATTGACGGCAAGCAATCGATATCTCATCAACAAACAACGGATTGAACAAATGAAAGAGGGGGTAATGTTGATCAACACCAGTCGGGGCGCGTTAATTGATACCAAAGAAGTAATCCAAGCACTCAAGAAAAGCAAGATCGGGTATCTTGGGCTGGATGTGTATGAAGAAGAGAAGGGGCTTTTTTTTGAAGATCATTCAGACAATATTTTGCAAGATGACGTGATTGCCCGACTCATGACTTTTAAGAACGTGCTGATCACAAGCCATCAGGCATTTCTAACGCATGAGGCATTGCAAGACATTTCGAAAACAACTATCCATAGCTTGGATTGCTGGGAGAAAGGAACAAAGAGTGAGTTTGAGCTTTTTTGAATCTCCTGAATTTTAAAGTGTTGAGTGTTTATCAACTGTTATTTGGTATTGGAATAGGCTTTACAAGTACAACTTGCTAGGCACTATAGAAGGTAATAGCAAGAAAAAACATAAGAATTAGTTTTTATGCATATAGAAATATATTTTATCATTTAAATAAAGCGAAGTATGACAATCACTAAATCTTCTGCAATAAAAACGCTAGTCATAATCTTCCTGACTTTTGCGGGACTTCACTATGCAAAAGATTTTCTGATGCCGTTTGCGATTGGGGGCGTTCTAGCAGCACTATTTTTACCGTTTTGCAAATGGATGGAAGGCAAGAGAATACCCAAAGGGATAGCAGTGTTACTCTGCCTGATAGTATTGTTAGTAATTATCGCAGGCATAAGTTCACTACTTGGATGGCAGATGTCCGCTCTGACTAATGATCTTCCTCTGATAAAACAAAAGGGCATTGAGACAGTTGACCGAATTCAAGAATATATATTTAATCACTTAGGGATTTCAGTAGAGAAACAATTACAGATACTAAAAAATGAGCAACCATCATTTACCAATATTGTACAGGTAATGGTTGATTCATTTAGCTATATATTCACCAATTTAGTTTTAACGCTGGTTTATCTTTTCTGTCTGCTTTATTATCGTGGTCACATTAAACAATTCATTCTCAAACTAACACCATCCTATGAACGAGACGAAATGGAGCAGATAGTTAGCAGTGCCACTAAGGTATCCCAACAATATCTGGTCGGGCTTACAAAAATGATAGTATGCTTATGGATTATGTATGGCATTGGGTTTAGTATAATAGGAGTTAAAAATGCACTCTTTTTCGCAATAGTCTGCGGGCTGCTCGAAATAGTTCCTTACATCGGAAACATTACCGGAACTTCACTCACGGTATTTGTAGCTGCTGTACAGGGTGCGAGCCTTCCAATGCTTGGAGGAATAATTGGCATCTATGGATTGGTGCAATTAATACAAGGATGGATATTAGAACCGCTAATTGTTGGGCCACATGTAAAAATAAACCCTTTCACTACAATCATTGCTTTAGTAATAGGCCAACTAATATGGGGCATACCCGGAATTTTTCTTGCGATCCCTCTTATTGCCATTGTTAAAATTGCCTGTGACCATATTGAACCATTAAAACCTTATGGTTTTCTGATTGGTGAAATTGAAACTGGAAAAAAGAAAGCGGTATTGTAAAGACGAAGTACAAACGCCAACGCATTTACGAGTACATTGTTTGAGTGGTGGATAGAAGACCGTGGCCACCGTCTGTGGGACTGATAATAAATAAGTAAAAATGACCAAGTTCATGAAAAATAAGATTATCGTAACGAAAGCATCGGGCTTGACAGAACCATTCTCGATCGACAAACTAAAAAAATCATTATCACGCTCCGAGGCGACACCAGATGAAATCCGCTCGATCATTGAATCCCTTATGCCCAAACTATATCATGGCATCAGCACCCAAAAAATATATAGTGAAGCGTTCCGCCTGCTTCGCCATTTATCAAAGTCGCATGCCGCACAGTATTATTTAAAAAAAGGCATCATGGATTTAGGGCCATCGGGTTTCCCCTTTGAGCAATTGGTTGGCGAACTCTTCAAACGCCATGGATATGCAGTGGAGATTGGAAAAATTTTACAAGGAAAATGCGTGACCCACGAAATTGATGTGATTGCAGAAAAAGAAAATACGACTGTGTTTGTCGAATGTAAATACCGCAATAGACCTGGTATGGCCGTAGATGTAAAAACCCCGCTCTATATACAGTCCAGATTTGAGGATGTGCTGGAATCGCGAAAAAATAAGAAAGGCACATTCATAGGGTGGATTGCTACCAACGCAAAATTCACAGTAGATGCCATTGATTATGCGCTTTGCAAAAAAATGCGTTTGCTCAGTTGGGATTACCCTAAGGATAATTCATTGAGAGATATGATTAACGAAGCAGGGCTCTATCCCCTCACCTGCCTTACCTCGCTGAAGGTCGCTGAAAAGCAATGGTTGCTCCAGCATGATTACGTGTTGGCAAAAGATGTATATTTAAACGAAAAACTATTATTGCAGGCCGGAGTGAATCATTCAAGATTACAATCGGTAAAGGAAGATGGCAAGAAATTGTGTTTGAAAAATTAGTTGGTTTGAGTATTCAGCCAAGGCACACTTGCCAAAGCCCGCACAATTCCACCCGCAAAACCAAAGCTTTGCCAAGAGTGCCGCACCCCATCACCAATACTGGACAGAGTAGTAAGAGTAAACTTAAAGAGTAGTCAAGGTTGCCCCCCGCGCAAGTACACTTTATATAGAGTGACCCGTGGACAAAGAAGAAATGAATAGGAAACGGACGACCATGTTTCGGGACAATCCATTCTATAACGTGACACCTTGACGACAACGTAACAACCGACTTACAAAGAGGGAGAAGAAGGGCACATGTTGCTAACAAAATGCTTCTGCAATAGCGCGGTGACGTGTAAGCTATAAGTGTTATCTTCGTTCCACGTTTGGTGTCGGGGACAGGACGCGGCTTCGGAAGCGCGCTACTGCAGAAGCACAAACGTTGGCGGCAATACTTTCTGGACAACATGGACAACCCAACAATTTTTGAACAAAAAGGACACCCGACAATAAAGTTATTCGGGGACAGATTTTCAATAAAGGCAATCGACTACTCGACTTTCAGAGATTTCACGTTGGACAAAGTTGAAGAAC
>JANNQG010000019.1:0-387261 GCA_031400595.1 Cyclobacteriaceae bacterium | reverse complement strand
ATTTCCTCTGCATACACCACCTTCACACCCAAGTCTAGCGCTCGTTTGATATAGTTGAATGCCAGTATTGAATCTTTCGGGCTTTCCCCATAATACACCATCGAGGTTTTCTTTCGCGGTATTGTAGCCACCATTTCTGCGGCTTTTTTGCCCATCGTAGCATGGCTGGGCTGATAAAGGAATGAGAATGAGTTGTCTTGGACAAAATCGCTGTTGCTCGAAACGGGATTAACGATCAGATTAATCTCATTTTCTTGTGAAAAAAGCTGAACTGCTTTGGCGTCTTCCGAAAACAACGGTCCAATGATGAGGTCTACGCCCTCTAGTTCAGGTCGGGTAAGAAGTGTTTTTGTTGTCTCTGTATTTCGCTCTGTATCATAGGCAATCAGATCAATGCCAATTGCAGCCTTGTTTAAAGAATCAGCAGCAAGTAGCATCCCTTGATACAAATCGAGAATGGGCTGATTTCTTTTTTTCTCGGGACTTGGCTCGAGGGTCGCAGTTTGAAAAGGGAACAACAGCGCCACTCGATATCGATCTTTCTTAAAGGATCTCGTTTGATCGGGCACAAGAAACTCATCACGGCTCCATGCATATTTTGTTAGGAGCGAGTCAAAAAGAGTCGTATCAAAGGTTGAAAAACCTTTCCTGCCAATGGCTCTGGCCAAGGCACGGTCCACTTCGGCATCATTGGGATGGTTTTCCCGAAGCATCTTCATCGTCTCCACGTCTTCGATCCTTGAAAGATAGGACCGCTTTAGCGAATCGCACTTGGGACCCAGCGAAGTATCTTTTATGTCGGCTAACAAAAGCATCGCCTGAAAAAAATCAGCATGCTCAAAAAACAAAACGGCCAGCCAGAGATTCACTTCGTTCATCTGGATCCAAGTGGGGTATGTTTTCCGTATAGCCGAAAGTTGATTCTTTGCCAATGTGGTAAACCCCAGGCGTTGTGCGGACAAGGCATAATAAAAAGAGGCGTACTCCGAATAGGGATTGTTTTTATCGTAAACAATCAGCGGGTTGAACCCATCCATGGCAGCACTATAGTTGCCTTTTTCAAATTGATCTTTTGCTTTGTTAAACTGCCTTTTGAAGTCCTGTGAAATTGCATTTCCTCCAAGAGCAAGCAAAAGGATCAACAAAAAAAATCGTAGACTTGATTTTACTGAGAAAGTAAAGTGAGAATAACTAATGATCATTCTGTTGCGCTTCATTTTCAAATTATCGAATCATCCAATTATCGTATTGTCTATTCAATTACTCCCATTCAATAGTAGAAGGCGGCTTCGAACTGATATCATATACCACCCGATTTACACCCTTCACTTTATTTATGATATCCGAGGACACTTCACTCAAAAATTCGTGTGGTAAATGAGACCAATCCGCTGTCATCCCATCTACACTAATCACCGCCCTAAGCGCAGCAACTCGTTCATACGTTCTCTCATCACCCATTACACCCACCGTATAAACAGGTAACAACATGGCTCCTGCTTGCCACACCTGATTGTACAAATTATGTTTTCGCAAGGCTCCAATAAAAATACTATCCACTTCCTGCAATATTCGTACCTTCTCAGGAGTGATATCTCCTAAAATTCGGATACCCAATCCGGGGCCAGGAAACGGATGACGCCCTAAGATCGATGGATCTATCCCCAATGTTTTACCAACCAAACGAACCTCATCTTTAAAGAGTGTATTGAGAGGTTCAACTATCTTTAGTTTCATTTTAGCAGGCAACCCACCCACGTTATGGTGTGATTTTATGGTAGCCGAGGGGCCTTTCACAGAAACAGACTCGATCACATCAGGATAAATTGTGCCCTGACCCAACCATTTTACATCTTCAATCCGGTGAGATTCCTCGTCAAAAACATCAATGAAAGTTTTGCCTATTGCCTTGCGCTTTGCTTCGGGCTCTGAAAGGTCTTTAAGTGCCAGATAGAACTTGTCTTTTGCATCAACCCCCTTGATATTCAATCCCATCCCTTTGTAGGAAGTCAGCACTTGTTCAAACTCATCTTTTCTCAGCAATCCATTATCGACAAAAATGCAAAACAGGTTTTTGCCAATGGCGTGGTGCACTAGCATGGCTGCTACAGTAGAGTCTACACCTCCTGAAAGTGCCATGACCACTCTATCTTTCCCCAACTTGTGCTTCAACTCTGCTACCGTTGTCTCTACGAATTGATCAGGAGTCCAGTCTTGTGCGCAGCCACAAATATGAACCACAAAATTTCGTAACAATTCTTTTCCTTGTAGCGAATGGGTCACTTCTGGATGGAATTGGATACCATATACAGCGGCATTCTTTTTCTTGAACGCTGCTACTTTTACGGAAGGCGTACTCGCGATGACTTCAAAGTCCGCTCCCACCGTGGCAATAGTGTCTGCATGTGACATCCACACTTGTGAGTCAATCGCGATCTCTTTCATCAGGGGACTATGATTATCTACTGAAGATAACTTGGCTCTTCCGTACTCTCTTATTTGCGAAGGTAAAACAGAACCTCCAGTTTTTTGAGCAATCAATTGTGCCCCATAGCAAACACCCAAGACCGGAAGCGCTCCAAACAAACTCAGGTCAATATCTGGCGAACCCTCATCCCTTACTGAACAGGGACTACCTGATAAAATGATGCCTTTGATATTTGCTCCAATGACGGGGACGTGATTAAACGGATGAATTTCGCAATAGACGTTTAGTTCCCGCACTCTACGGGCTATTAACTGCGTATACTGAGAACCAAAGTCTAGGATTAAAATATGATCTGCCATGTGTAAAAATAGTAAACTGATTGCGATAGTAGTTGTGCTACTTAAAAATATCGTAACAACGCTCTTTTAGATACCCGGCTGCGTCATCCTGACCAGCCTTAAAGGCCTTTGCCAAAAGTCGGCAGCCCTCCGTTTCTTTCTTCAACTCAACCAAAACCATGCCTTTGTAAAACATGGCATTCGCATTCTCGGAATTTACCAACAAGGCAAGATTGAGGTACTCAAGACTCTTACCATATTTCTCAGTTTCCAGGCAGAAGGATCCGCCATACAGGTACGCAGGTTCATAGGTGGCATCCAATTCAATCGATTTATTGATGGCGATGAGTGCGCTGTCAATATTGCTCAGAGAATAGTAGGCCAACGCCAGGTTAGTCTCCAATTCAGGATCACCCGACTGATTTCTTACTATCAAAAAATCTGCCTTCGCCAGTTGGTATTCGTTTTTCTGAAGCAACAAAGAACCCCGCCACCTGACAAGCTCCAAATTATCCGGCTGCAGTTCAATAGCTTTTTGAATGCTTACCAACTGCCCGTCAACATTATCCAACTCGCGGCAAATAAAAGCGCGGAGCACATACGCTTGCGCCACCTGAGGGAATTCCGGAATAAATGCATCAAGGTCTTTCAAAGCCTTTTCAAATTCACCTGCGTAGTAGTAGGAAAACGCACGCTTATATAGCGTTCGGTAATCGTCTCTCTCTTTTAGCCCCCTTGTTGTTATCACTTTTGAATACAGCTCTGCCGCTTCCTCGAACTGCTGTCTGTTCATCAGTGTATCTGCCTCAATCTCCGAATGGCCATACTGTGCGAACGTGGCGGAATGGAGCAAAAACAAAATGACCAAACTCAAATAGAGTCTGGTCATTTTAAGGTTACCTATAAAAAGAGCCACTAAAGACACTTTACACAAATAAAGTTAAGCTGTTACCGTTGCCTTGTTGCCAAATCGTTTGCGATCCGTTTCGTTCAAATAAATTTTTCTCAAGCGGATGGATTTCGGTGTTACTTCAACATACTCGTCACCTTGAATGTATTCAAGCGCTTCTTCCAATGAAAATTTAGTAGCCGGTCGAATGGCCATCTTTTCTTCAGAACCAGTAGCACGCATATTCGTAAGCTTCTTCGTCTTTGTAATATTGATAACCAAATCTCCACTTCGGTTGTTTTCTCCAACTACTTGGCCTTCATATACTGAATCACTTGGATCTACAAAGAATTTTCCCCGGTCTTGCAAATTGTGCAAGCTATATGGAATGGCTTCGCCCATCTCCATGCTGATCAAAGAACCATTAATTCTTCCAGGAATTTCTCCTCTGTACGGCTGGTACTCTTTAAACCGATGAGTAACTACTGCCTCTCCGGCTGTAACGTTCAATAAATAGTTTCTTAATCCAATTATACCGCGGGCAGGCATAATAAATTTTAAGATCATGCGATCGCCTTTAGGATCCATGTTAGTCATCTCTCCTTTGCGCTGCGATACTGTTTCAATGGCCTTACCAGCCACCGTCTCAGGCAAGTCAATTGTTAACTCTTCCATCGGCTCGCACTTCACACCGTCAATCTCCTTGAAGATTACTTGTGGTTGTCCGATTTGCAGCTCATACCCTTCCCTTCTCATGGTTTCAATCAAAACCGATAAGTGGAGAACCCCTCTACCGTAAACCAAAAAACTATCAGCTGATCCTGTATCGCCTACTTTCAACGCTAAGTTTTTCTCTAACTCTTTATCTAAGCGATCTTTGATGTGACGTGATGTAACATACTTACCTTCTTTGCCATAAAAAGGAGAGTTATTGATGGTGAACATCATACTCATGGTTGGTTCATCAATCTTAATCGATTTTAACGCTTCTGGTTTTTCCAGATCCGAAACGGTATCGCCAATTTCAAATCCTTCTAAACCTACCAGCGCACAAATATCCCCGGCAATTACTTCATCTGCTTTCTTCTTATCAAAACCTTCAAAGACATAAACTTCTTTAATGCGTGTTTTAACTATCGCACCTGTCTCACGTTTTACCAAGGCAACAAATTGACCTGCCTTAACACTTCCACGTTGAATACGGCCGATGGCCACCCTACCTATGTAGGAAGAATATTCAAGTGAAGTGATCATTAATTGAGTAGGACCTACATCAATTTTTGGTGCGGGAATATACTTGATAACGCCTTCGATAAGCGCAGTGATGTCAGTGGTTGGTTTTTTCCAATCATCGCTCATCCAGCCTTGTTTGGCTGAACCATAGAAGGTAGGAAAATTAAGTTGCTCTTCAGTAGCATCTAATGCAAACATCAAATCAAATACTGCCTCATGCACCTCATCAGGTGTACAGTTTTTCTTATCTACTTTATTGACCACGACAATAGGCTTTAAACCCAATTGAAGTGCTTTTTGTAATACAAAGCGAGTTTGCGGCATCGGGCCTTCAAAAGCATCTACCAGCAACAAACAACCATCAGCCATGTTCAACACACGCTCTACTTCTCCCCCAAAATCACTGTGCCCCGGTGTATCGATTACGTTGATCTTGTAATCTTTGTAGCGAACTGAAACGTTCTTTGCAAGGATTGTGATACCACGCTCACGCTCCAAATCATTGCTATCCATGATCAATTCACCGGGATTCTCATGATCCTTGAAAATATGACCTGCATGAAGCAGTTTATCAACTAAAGTTGTCTTTCCGTGGTCAACGTGCGCGATGATCGCAATATTCCTGATTTTTTCAACATCCATAAATGGCCTATTCTAGTGGTTTTTCTGAATTAAGGCCGCAAAGATAGGCTTTAATCGCCAAAGTAACGAGGTCACCCAGATCAAAAGAAAATTATGTTATTCCCCTGTTTCTAAGGTTCTATGGCTTTTTAAAGCGCAAGAAAGTACCCATAGGCAAATCATTTCCTTTTTTGGGATGAAGGACAAATTCACCAAACTCCGGATCGATGTTCTTAAAATTGCTCTTAGCTACGTTAAGGCCCACGATCGATGAAAGCCCCACCGCGTACATCGATAAAATAAAGAATGAATTTTTCTCTTCCAGCAATTCACTGCTTAACGAAACTAATTCATTCAACTTTTCTTCCAATGTCCACTTCTCTCCATCAGGACCTCTTCCGTAAGGCGGTGGATCCATAATGATACCATTGTATTTTTTCCCACGCTTGGCTTCACGTTTTACAAACTTGAGCGCATCTTCATGTACCCAACGAATATTATCCAAGCGGTTCATCTGCATGTTTTGATTGGCCCAGTTCAATCCGGGTCGTGAAGCGTCTACATGTGTCACATCTGCCCCTGCCGCTTTGGCTACCACAGAAGCAGCCCCAGTGTAAGCAAATAAATTTAAGACCTTAGGACTTGATAGACCCCAACTTGAAATGGCATCATAAATAAAATTCCAATTCGCTCCCTGTTCCGGAAAGAGCCCAACATGTCCAAAGTTTGTCAAAGCCAAACGAAGTGAAAGTGAAAGCTTATCGTAACCATATTTTATCTCCCAACTATCGGGCATGGTTTTATACTTCTTCCATCCACCTTTTATATCTTCTCCAAAACGAAAGTTATCCTTTTGCTCACGATTAAAATGAGCGGTAGCCAATCGGTTCCATTCGTCTTGCGACAGAGAACTATTCCAAATAGCCTGAGGTTCGGGCCGAATGAGGTGATAAGCACCAAAGCGTTCTAACTTTTCAAAATTACCGGAATCAACAAGTTCGTAGTCAATCCAGGAAGAAGGGCTTATGATGTTCATGGCGTAAATATAGTTACCTGTTACCAGTTTCTGGTTGCTGGTTTGCCAGTTCCAGTTTGTAAACATTAAAAATTAATGTAGAAGTTTGAATCCAAGAGTTTAGGGCTGCGACCTTTGGGCTTAAAACACTCAGGAGTTTAATAATTGAAGTCCGAAAACTGGAAACCGGAAACCCGCAACTTGCATCACTTTCGATTTGAATGTCTAATTTTGAAGTACGATGCATTTCAAAATCACCAGCACGCAAAATCCAAAAGTAAAGAGCTTGCTTTCTCTAGAGAAGCCACGCGAGCGCAGAAAACAGCAACTCTTTATCATTGAAGGCAAAAGAGAAATTGCGTTGGCGTTGGAGGCCGGATATAAAATCGGCAATCTTTTTTTCTGTGATGAGATCGTGAGCGAAAAAGAATTGGCTGAACTTCCACTGGAAGACAAACTACTCATACCTGTTTCAAAGGAAGTGTTTGATAAAATAGCGATTCGTGAAAGTACAGGCGGATTTTTGGCGGTAGCAGAGCAAAAGGCACATCGGCTGGATGGTATCCAGTTAAGTAAGAACCCACTCATTCTCATTTTAGAGGGCGTAGAAAAACCAGGTAACTTAGGTGCAGTTTTGAGAACTGCCGATGCTGCAGCTGTAGATGCTGTGATTATCTGCGATCCTCAAACGGATTTTTACAATCCGAACGTTATTAGATCCAGTGTGGGTTGTGTCTTTACCAATCAGCTAGCTGCAGCTTCTTCAGAAGAAACCATTGAGTGGTTACGCAAAAATAATATTGCTATTTTTTGTACCTACCTGAAAGCTTCTAAGTCCTATCATCTAACGGATTTCACGCAACCCTCCGCCATTGTCATGGGGACAGAAGCCACCGGCTTATCAGACATCTGGGTTAAAAATTCAACCGCGAACATTATTATTCCTATGCTCGGTACAATTGATAGCATGAATGTTTCGAATGCTGCCGCTGTGGTAGTGTACGAAGCAATGAGACAGAGAGAATTCAAAATTAGTTGAAAGTGTAAAATCTAAAAGTTCAAAGTTCAAAGTTTAAAGTTCAACGCTATACCTACTTTAAAACTTTCAACTCTACGCATTAGGCTTGTCTACTTCTTCACCCCTGGTTCTCGCTTTAGGAATTCATTATATAGCTCAGTCTGACGACTCACCATCGGCATACTCCAGCCTTCAATAAATACATGAGAAACCTGAGTCTTCGTCTCAAACGGATCACCATTGCAAATGAATAGCGTGGCACTCTTACCCACTTCTATAGATCCTAATTTGTTGGCCACGCCAAGTAACTCTGCCGGAATTATTGTAATGGCTTTCAATGCATCTTCTTTACTCATGCCATACGCTACAGCAAAGCCAGCATGGTAAGGTAAATTGCGATAATTATTATTTCCACTTTCTGATTTGATAGCCACCTTCACTCCGGCTTTCTTTAACAACCCCGGATTTGCATACGCTTTATCATAACGATCATAATCGCGTGTTGGTAATTCTAAAACTCCGCCTGTAATTACTGGAATACCAGATTTCGCGATTTCATCAGCCACTCTCCAACCCTCAGCAACGCCCGTTAAAATTGACTTCTTCACTTTCTTTTCTTTCAACCACTTTAAAGCTGCCTGAATATCTTTAGATGCATTTACTTCCACCAACAAAGTTTGTTCTCCACGCATGACTTGAATCAGAGCTTGCAACTCAGGATAGTAACCGGCCCTTCCTTTGGTAGCAGAATCAAGCTTTTGATATTGAGTGGCTTTTTCCCAAACATCGTTCAAGCTAGCTAGCGCCTTGTCTGAAGCTTTCTTTATTTCTTCATCTGTCCTTCTATCAAAAAATCCCCTGCGCCCCGTGTTAGGAAACGTTAAAACGATGCCTTCAAAACCCGCATACATTTGATCTGGTGTATATCCATGCAAATTGATGAGAGCAGCAGTTCCAGGGAGCATTCCGCCTGTTGGAATTGACAGTGCAGTTGTTACGCCACTTATTCTCGTTACTGGTATTGCGCTTGCACTTGGATTTACAGCAGTTAAGGCTTTCATTTGGGGAATCACTTCTCCGATTTCATTGAAGTCAGTGGTGCGAGCTACTGCACTTATTTCGTTCAATCCAAGATTTGTTCCCGCATCAATCATCCCTGGATAAATGAATTGTCCTTTGCAATCAATAGTTTCTGTGCCTGATGGAATTGATACGTTGGCACCCACTGCGGCAATTTTTCCATCTACCATCAAAACAGTGCCATTTTGAATAGTGCCTTTCGTAACGGTTTCAATCGTTGCATTGGTCAACGCAACATTTCCATATTTTCCCTTAGGACTCTGCGCCTCCACGCGCAACACTACGATACAGACGATCGCTGTTAGTAAACCCATTATTGTTTGTAAGCCTTTCATATTATTTCTTATTGGCATTAAATAATTTTGAATCCAAAATAAACTCTGCGCCCTCCATGCAATGATCTTGATCGGAAAGTTTGTCTCTGAAAGTAGCTGTTTCAATGGCTTGTTTGGGATCTACCATTAGCCGCATGTCATCCGGGTCTTTCTCGCGATCAAAGCGTATGACACCATCTACAATCGTAAACATCGGCACACCATATATCGATAATGGGTGATTCTTAAAGATCGCTATATCAGCTTCCTTTCCAACCTCCAAAGAGCCAACTCTGTTATCTATACCCAATTGTTTAGCTGGATTGATGGTGATCAATGCCAACGCTTCTTCATCGCTCAATCCGCCATACTTTTGCGTCTTGCCTGCTTCATGATACAAATGGCGCATCATTTCTCCATCGTCTGAATTGATAGAGGTAACTACTCCGTTTTTTGCAAGTATTGCAGCATTATAGGCAGTAGAATAATACACTTCGAATTTGTAAGCCCACCAGTCAGAGAATACGGAAGCCATGGCGCCTTGTGCCGCCAACTCTGGTGCTACTTTGAAACCTTCATTCACGTGTTGAAATACAATACGTTTTATGCCAAAGTCTTTGCACACCTTTAACATCATGTAAATCTCATCTGCACGATAGCTGTGACAATGAACAATAATTTTATCGTTCAGAATATCAGACAATACTTCATGTCGATAGCTATAAGCAGGAGGCGCACCACGAAAGCCCTTTACCAATTTAACTTTGTTGTATTGGTTCCACTTCTCGGAATATTCTTTTGCTTCAGTAAAAGCCTGACGTATCACAAATTCCACGCCCATTCGTGTACGAGGCACAATGCCACTTCCTTCTCCATGGCTACGAGTAGGGTTTTCACCCAGCGCAAATTTTATGGTGCGAGGTGCTCCATCCATCTTCAACACTTCCGGATCAAATGTGCCGTAACGTAACTTGATCGTCTCGCATTGGCCACCAATTGCATTGGCCGACCCATGCATGGCATGCACCGTTGTGATTCCTCCACCTAACGCACGATAGATTCCTATCTGAAAAGGATTAATAACATCTTCTTCACTCACTTCAGGAGTAATGGGATTTGATCCTTCGTTGATTCCGTCCAGGGCAATGTGCGAGTGCGCATCTATAATTCCGGGCATTACAAACTGTCCTGATGCATCGATTACTTTTACCCCTGCTGGTGTTGCAATATTTTTACCTATCTGGGTAATCTTTCCATCTTTAATCAGCACATCGGTTTGTTCCAAATTACCTTTGGTGATGGTGATGACCGTTCCATTTCTAATCAACAAATTTCCCTTGTCCACTTGCGCCATTGCGCCAAGCAGAATAAAACTTGAAAAGAGCAGTACGAATAATTTCTTCATATCAATTTTTTTAAAGTCTTAGTTTTTAGGATTTTTTGTTCCTTCAATGGAGAAACTTCCACGAGGCCCAACGCGTGCATTCCCCTTGAACGAATCGCCTTCTACCGTTGCCTCCACTTCTACCTTAATAGAGTTGCCTCCAAAACTAAGTGAGTAGGTATAAGATAACTTATTTCCTTCCAAGGTGACGGAAGTTAAATCAGCTGGGGCAGGCATTCTTCCCCCTGAAATAGTACCCTTGTACCCACTTCCGTCCTTTTTAAAAGTCACTTTTCCATCGTTGCTGCCTTGTGGGGTTTGCGTAACCGTAGACCAGCTTCCCTCAATCTCTACTTTTGCGTTGGGATCAGACTTTTTTTCCTCTTTCACTTCTAGTTTATACATCATGCCATCTACAAAAACGTAGCGCACTTTCGCTTTCTCATTGAAATACGATTTATCTGAAATGACGAGGTTAGCCATTTTTCCATTTTCAACAGTGCCCATCCGATCTGATAGTCCAAGTAGTTGCGCAGGTGTAGTGGTCAACGCTGCTAAGGCCGCATCTTCCGATAACCCAGCCGCAATCATTCTTCGAAGATTGGCAGGAATGTCTTTTGGCTTGGCGCTCAATGACGAAAAGCCAAACGAAACACCAGCTTTATTAAAGACACTTGCCTGAGAAGTGTAATTAGCAATGGCTTCAGCTTTTCTTTTTTCCAACGCATCTTTCTCAAGGTCAGCTGCTGTCTTAGGCTTGGCTACTTCTTTGGCTTTTGTAGAGTCTGCCTTCTTAGCCGATTTATTCTCATTCTTCTTATCATCCTTTTTTACTTCTTCAGGCAAATCAAGCGATAAGAAAACCTTGGCACCCGAAGTCTTTATCTTGTTTGCGACTGGCCAACCCTCTTTTACATCCGCCAACACCAAAGAAAAACCTAAATCGTTCTTTAGCATCAATATCCGATGCGCATCTAACATTTTTTCCGATTTGAATAGCACTGGAATTCTTTGATCGATTACTGGATAAAACGCTTCCAACACCCGATCGTTACCCGGCCTTTCTAACCCAGTCCTATTTGAAGCATACAAACTTTGATACGATTTTGTTTGAGAAGCCTGTCGATACAATTCCCTCCACTTGGCCATTACGGCCATTGTAGTATTCGGATATACACCATTGGCACCCGACAACTCGGAATACAACGATGAGTTACTCACCAATACCATTTGGTCTGCCGATTTACCACTCAATAAAACGATGCTACCCTGCCCGGGTAATAGGTTTCCATAAGGGACAACCTGTGCCACTGTGAATCCTACATTTCGAAGATCTTCGATTGATTTATCGGAAGCATTCAAAGAATTACGAACATCATTTTGAGGAGTAATACCTGCTCGCTCCGGAGCGGGGTTCCCCGGATCTTTGACACGCTCGCGGCCAACTTCTTCTTTTGGCTTTGCCACTCCTGCTCTGGACAACCCGTCAATAAATCCAGCATACAAATACATGGAATCTGCTTTGATGACTACTGCATCTGCCGGGATAGCGACCCCTTTACCTACTGCAGTGATCAAACCATCTTTGATCAATACGGTTGCCATATCTACTTTCTTTCCGGGAGCCTGTACGACATTAACATTCGTGATGGCGTAGGTTCGGGTCACAGGCTTGAGTTCCTTTTCATCTTGGGCAAAAAGTGAGAAGCCACAAACCAACAATGCCAAAACTCCCCGTGTAATTCGTTGAATAAATCTTGTTTCGACCATAAAATTAAACTTGAGCCGAAAAGGTAAGAAGTTTTATTTAAGTTTTAGGCGGCCTTACAGGAGTGGTTTTTATGACGGCCAAGTGGGTACAAACTCTAGGCCTTGGCCGGTATGGAAAAAGTAAACGTTGAGCCTTCGCCCAGTTTACTTGTAACGCGAATGGTTCCTTTGTTAAGTTCAACGAATTCTTTCACTAGCAAGAGTCCAAGGCCAATGCCTTTTTCATTTTTGGTACCCGGCTTTGAAAAATTAACTCCCGCCCGAAAGAGCTTTTCTGTATCAGCTACATCAATTCCTACACCTTTATCAGTAACAGAAATTTCAACTTGATCCTTCTTCTTTATAGCTCCGATGATAACCACCCCGCCCTCGTTACTAAACTTGATTGCATTACTGACGAGGTTTCTGACTATCAATCCAACTTGATTTTTATCGGCTCGCACCCGCAAGTCTCGATCAACCTCCACGTGAATGGTTATGGCTTTGACCGAACTACTCTCAGTCAAAAGTTGAACTTTCTCTATAATCACATCATACAAGCCAAGCTCTTCAATGGCAGACTTTAATCCCTTTTGTTGAGACTGCGCCCAGCTTAATAGGTTGTCGAGGTCGGCATAGACATAGTCTACATTCGTTTTGATTTTTTTTGAGAATGAAACAAATTCGTCTTGCGTCAAAATAGACTTGTTCAACAAATCCATCATGCCCCTTAGGCTATTCAACGGGCTGCGCAAGTCGTGACCAAGAATGGAAAAGAGCTTATCTTTTGTGGTGTTCAATGCCGCTAACTGTTGTGCTTGTTCGTTTATAAACACATTTTTCTCAGCCAACATTCTATTGATCGCTTGGCTTCTTCGATTGCTCCTGGTCAGTATTAAGACCAGCGCCAACAAAAGGATCAAGCCGCCTATACCTACATACATCAAGGTTCGTTGCAATCTTAATTCATTCTCCTTCAGCAGTCCATTTTTAGTTAGCAATTCTATTTGGGAGTTTTTGATATCCGATTCAAACTGAGCTTGGGCCATTGCTATCTGCTCTCCATTTCTTTGTTCCGCTAAAGAATCATGAAGAGAATGATATTGCTCTTGATAGGGGTACGCCTTTGCAAAGTCATTCTTGAGTACGTATGCTTCTGCCATTATTCTAAAAACCTCCTCCAACTCACTTTTAAACTTATATTTTTTGGCTAAAGGAAGGGCCTGCTCTAAGTACGCTATCGCCTGGCCAGGCTTACTTAAGTTGACATGAATTTTTGACAACCGAGCAAGCGTAGAGACCATAAGAAAAATATTTTTTTGTGCTTTAGCCGACTTCAAACACTCGTTCCATTTATCGAGTGCAGCTGTAAAATTACCTTCCTCATAAAAAACATCACCCAATGTCCTTTTGGAATATGCAGCGCGAAAATCATCGTTAACATTTTCATCAATTGCACGCATGGTGTAGTGCCGCGCAGAATCTAATTGATGAGTTTTTAAAAAACCAAAGGCAATATTATTCAAACAACGGCTTCTAACAGTGCTCAAACTAAGTTCACTAGCTAGTTCATAGGCTTTTTTAAAATTTTCGATTGCTGGTGGATAGTGCCTTTGTTCAAGGTTGATGGCCCCTATGTTGATCAGACAATCTGCAATTTCCTTTTTGTCACCAATTTCCTGATTTGTCTTCAATGCCTTTGACGACATTTCCAACGCTTTAGAAAAACGCCCCTGGCGGTAATACATCCACCCAACGTTAGCTTGCACTTTCGCAAAACCTCTTTTGTATTGCAGTTTTTCCGCTAATACCAACGCTTCTTCGGCATACTGAAATGCAAGGTTACCATCCACTTCACGTAGCGAGGTAGAAACTTCATTCAGCAATAATACCTTCGAGCTGTCCAACGGAGCGGCTAACGCCCTCTGTGTAAGGCTGTCGAGCGTATAATCTTGCGAAAAAGCCAAGTGGGCAAGAAAAAGAGATATACAGAACAAAAAAAACTGCCTACTCATTACTACAGTTATAAATTACGACAATTCAACACATAAAAGTATATCCAAACAGCACTTTAAAAGTTAAAAATACTTTCCAAAACCTACATCCAAGGCTTTTCAATCGATCCCGATCAATTCCCACAGTATTCCAGAACAGAATCGCCAATCGGCATGCCGGGAGGCGCGGGTAAAAGTTCCTCGCCCTTAAACTCTTCGGGATTTTGCTGCATGGAATTGATCTGACGTGCTATAAAAGCATAATGCGCACGCCATTCTTCATCGATGGATGTTTTGGCTAGCAACCAGCCCTTGAGTTGTTCTAGTTTCAATAGTACGATTGCTTTCGTTTCAGGTGATGCATTTTTCGCCAGCGCCAGCTTTGCCAAGTTGGTAAATAAAACATAATTGGTTGACATCTGAATAGCTCCC
This sequence comes from Cyclobacteriaceae bacterium, assembly GCA_031400595.1. Classification (GTDB taxonomy): domain Bacteria; phylum Bacteroidota; class Bacteroidia; order Cytophagales; family Cyclobacteriaceae; genus ELB16-189. Next base: position 372,766 of record JANNQG010000019.1, on the reverse strand, counting down.
TCGAGTCCTGGTTTAGTGGCAGACTTAAAAGTAGCATTCACTAATTTATCGATTACTGTTTGTAGTCCAGCCGATTTAGGATCACGAGCGTGATGCTCTATTAATCTATTTGCCCTTGCTGAATGAAGAATCAAACTGAATGTAAGATCAGCGGCACTTTCCGCTGCGGATATCGGGTCAAATGTTAATTCTGTTTTAATCTTTATCAACTCCTTATGACGGCTGTATCCAATCGCCCGAGGAGGAATGATTTTCAACAGACTTTCAGGTAAAGTTAAGGCAGAAGGGTCAACCGTTTTAATAAGTGCATCCAACGCTTTTGCTTCTTGCGGTGGGGAAAGAAGTTCCGTAACCGGCTGTCCATCTCCACGTAACGCATACCGATAATTTAATCCGCCTATCATTTTTACTACAGCCTCTGCCTGATAGCGATGGGCGAAATACAAGGGAACCAGCACTTCTTCCAATGTTGCCATTGGTGCACCCATTTTTATATTCTTCTCTCCAAAGTTTTTCAAGGCAACGGCTCGCACCTCCATTACTCGATTCAATTCATCGACCGGATCTTTGCCGTTGTCCCATAAGTGCGTGTATGGATGAGCTCCACCAATAGGGCGAGCATCCTGATCAGATAAAAATGTAAGGCCGGCCTTCAGCGAATTCTGGATAATCCCATCCAGTGCTTTTTCTTCATCGGTTCCTTGAGGAAAATCCTGATACCCAAATGCGATAGATACTTTATCGAATGCGCCAATCTTCGTATCGTAGGCTTCGCTTAAATCTATTTTTCCGTTGTTCAATTTTGCGATAGGATGAGGATAATCCATAACGGAAGACAAATTTTCTGAACTGGAAGAATAGGCGTGAGACAATCCTAATGTATGACCTACCTCATGTGCCGCTAATTGTCTCAACCGAGAAAGAGCCATTTGTTCCATTTCCTTTGAAACCGGCTTACCTTCTTCATATGGAGCCAGCAATCCCTCCGCAATCAAATAATCTTGGCGCACACGCAGCGAACCTAATACCACATGCCCTTTGATGATTTCTCCAGTTCGAGGATCTGTCACCCCTCCCCCATATGACCAGCCTCTAGTAGAGCGATGTACCCAGTTGATCATATTATAGCGAACATCCATAGGGTCTGCATCTTCAGGAAGAAGTTCTACACGAAATGCGTTTTTATAACCTGCAGCTTCATATGCTTGGTTCCACCAACGTGCTCCATCCATCAATGCAGATCGAATCGGTTCAGGTGCACCTGGATCCATATAATAAATGATGGGCTTCACTGGCTCAGTAAGTGCTGCTGTTGGATCTTTCTTTAGTAAGCGATGCCGCGTAATGAATCTCTTCTCCAACGGTTCGCTGATAGGCGTAGCATAATCATAAAACGAAGTAGGATAGTAGCCTGCACGCGGATCAAACTTCCGCATCTTAAAGTTGTCATCCGGTAATTGGACAAATGAATGATGTTCGCGGACCGTTACAACCGAAGAAGTTGGTGTAACACTTCTTATATATCCGCCTGTTGCTTGTCCGGTAAAAGTTAGTGTTACTTCAAACTCAGAGTTTTGTGGAAAATTTTTGGTGCGTGGCAAATAGAAAGCGGAGCGGGATTTGTCTAAAGAATACGATCCTTGCTTTGTTTCTTTCAACGTGCCAATTACATCATGCGCATCCTGCAATAAAAAATCGGTCGCATCAACCAATACTCTTCCTCCTTCTTCCACTTCAACTTTAAAACCCCACAACACCGATTGCGCAAATGATTCTGTGACTGCTTTACGTTCGGCTGCATTGGTGCTAATGGCGCGATAAAAATAATTGGGCTGCGTCATTAAAACCTTGGGGCCTCTACGTTCAAACTTTACAATGCGCTCGCCTCCTAATTGATTGCGATCGATCCCAATATCATTAGACCCCACACCAGCTGTAACAGATTCCACATAAATAAACTCTGTATCCCATTTATCAATCAACAGAAAAATCTTATCCTGCTTTTCATCATAGTAAAAATCATAGAAGCCAGCATACTTCTTCATGCCGCTTACTTTGCCATCAATAGTGGAAGTTAGAGATGAAGGGGCAACCGATGGCTCCAGCTTTTTCTTTTGTGCAAAAAGGCTAGCTGACGATAAAACTATTAGGAATAGGAGTATTCTGTTCATAGGAAAGGAATTTAATGGTAAGATAAAAAATATTCAGTACGAAGATTAAGGAAGTTGATGGAAGGCGTTACCATGCTATTTATACCACAGTTAAGATAATCTAATTTGCCCCTTCTGTCCTTCAACAAAAAAAAACCCGGGCTAACCGGGCTAATTTTTTACATTCATCTTTTTATTCCCCGCCACCACCAGTGCTACCCTCATAAGAAGTCATCATGGCGCCCAAATATTCACGGTTCATGCGAGCTATGTTTGCTACCTTAATTCCTTTGGGGCACTCCGCTTCGCACGCATAGGTGTTCGTGCATGAGCCAAACCCTTCAGCATCCATCTGCGCCACCATTTTCTCGGCACGTTCCATGCGCTCTACTTGCCCTTGGGGCAACAACGCAAATTGCGACACCTTTGCGCTGACAAATAGCATCGCTGATGCATTTTTACAAGCCGCCACACAAGCTCCACAACCAATGCAAGTGGCAGCATCAAACGCTTCGTCAGCAATTCGTTTTGGGATAGGTATTTCGTTGGCATCTGGTACGCCACCTGTATTTACATTTACATAGCCACCAGCCTGCTGTATTCTGTCGAAAGCTGTGCGATCAACTACTAAATCCTTTATAACCGGAAAAGCTTTCGCTCTCCATGGTTCAACAGTAATAGTCTCACCATCTTTAAAAGTGCGCATGTGCAATTGGCAAGTAGTCGTTTGTAGCGGCCCATGCGGATGGCCATTGATATACAAACTACACATTCCACAAATTCCCTCCCTGCAATCATGATCAAAAGCAATAGACTCCTCTCCTTTTTTAATCAATTCGCTATTTAACACATCAATCATCTCCAGAAATGACATGTCGGGTGATGCATGATCCACATTGTATGTCTTAAAAGCACCTTTGGTGTCTTTGTTCTTTTGTCTCCAAACCTTTAACTTGATTTTCATAGTGATTTTCTTTTGAACATAAATTAAATCATCGAATCATTCGATGGCCAAATTATTTATAGCTGCGTTGTGTCAATTTTACATTCTCAAATCGCAGTTCTTCCTTGTGGAGTTCTTCGGGTTGGTTCTCCCCTTTAAACTGCCAGGCTGAAACGAAGGCATATTCATCATCTTTACGCAACGCCTCTCCTTCTGGTGTTTGTGATTCTTCGCGGAAATGTCCGCCACACGATTCGCCACGAGCTAACGCATCATCAACCATCAATTCACCGAGTTCAATAAAATCAGCAACACGGTTTGCTTTTTCCAACTCTTGGTTGAGTTCATTGTTACCACCCAGCACACAGACGTTGGTCCAAAATTCTTTTTTAATATCTTGAATAATCTGCTTTGCTTTTTTCAACCCTTGTTCACTACGTGACATTCCGCAATACTCCCACATGGTCAATCCCAGTTGGCGGTGGAATTCGTCCACCGTTTTCTTGCCTTTGATACTGACCAATTTATTCATCCTTTCGGTAGAACTTTGAATGGCCTCTTTGAAGGCTGGATGATCTGTACCAATTTTGTCGGCCCAACCGATATTAGCCAGATAGTCTCCCATCGTATAAGGGATAACAAAGTATCCGTCCGCCAAACCTTGCATGAGTGCACTAGCTCCTAATCTATTCGCACCGTGATCTGAAAAATTGGCTTCGCCCAACGCATACAAGCCAGGAATGTTTGTCATCAAATTATAATCAACCCACAAACCACCCATCGTGTAATGCACCGCAGGATAGATCATCATCGGGCCCTTGTACGGATTCTCTCCTGTGATCTGAGCGTACATATCGAACAAGTTGCCGTACTTAGCTCGAATGGTTGCTTCTCCATCGCGCTTAATGGCATCTGTAAAATCTAGAAAAACGGCTAGGCCCGAGCCCACTCCTCGCCCCTCATCGCAAACAATTTTCGCATTGCGTGATGCCACATCTCTTGGAACCAAATTTCCAAATGATGGGTACTTTCTCTCAAGGAAATAATCGCGATCTGCCTCGGGCAAGTTCATCGCATCAATTCCTTTTAATCCCGGCATTGCCTTTTTTGGCACCCACACACGGCCATCGTTTCGCAATGACTCTGACATCAAGGTAAGCTTTGATTGATGATCGCCTGAGACAGGTATACACGTGGGGTGAATCTGCGTAAAACAAGGATTGCCAAACAAGGCTCCTTTCTTATGCGCTCGCCAAGCGGCTGTCACATTAGATCCCTTCGCATTAGTTGAAAGATAAAAGACATTTCCATATCCCCCTGTACATAATAAAACTGCATGCGCACTGTGCGACTCAATTTTTCCGGTTAATAAATCACGGGTAATTATTCCGCGGGTTTTTCCATCTACCACTACCACGTCCAACATTTCAGACCTGTTATACATGGTCACTTTGCCATTGGCGATTTGGCGGTTCAAGGCGCCATAGGCTCCCAATAATAATTGCTGTCCCGTTTGACCTCTTGCATAAAATGTTCTGGATACCTGTGCCCCGCCAAATGAACGATTGGACAATAGTCCTCCATATTCGCGTGCAAAAGGCACACCTTGGGCAACACATTGGTCAATAATGCTTACACTTGTTTCTGCCAATCGATAAACGTTCGCTTCGCGCGCTCTATAATCTCCCCCTTTAATTGTATCGTAAAATAGTCGATAGACGCTGTCTCCATCATTTTGATAATTCTTAGCGGCATTGATCCCTCCTTGAGCAGCAATGCTATGTGCTCTCCGCGGGCTATCTTGAAAACAGAATGCCTTGACGTTATAGCCCAATTCACCGAGAGCAGCAGCAGCTGATGCGCCCGCTAAACCTGTTCCCACCACAATCACTTCGTACTTTCTTTTATTGGCAGGATTCACCAATTTCAAATTGAACTTGTGCTTGGTCCACTTCTCTGCTAAGGGTCCTTCCGGGATTTTTGAATCGAGCTTCATGATAAGTGATTAATAAGTTAGTGTGATTTCAAACTTTTCGTTAAACAAAAAACATTAGAATTGGGATAATAGCGAACAGCGCTGGAACCACAAGAGAGAATGCTTTGCCAACAAAACTAATAACAGGATTATACTTCATATGGTTTAAGCCGAGCGTTTGAAATGCGCTTTCAAAGCCATGCCACAAATGGAAAGCGATGGCTACCATAGAAATACAATACAACGCAACATACCACCATTCTTGAAATGCGGAACCTACTACCGTGTAAAGATCTTTTACTTCGTGATCGCCATACGTCTTGGTAGGCATTTCACCAAAATGCATCTGCCCCCAAAAATCTTTCATGTGGATAACGAGAAAAACTAAAATAATCGTTCCCAAAATGCCCATGTTGCGAGCTGACCAAATCGATGACTTGGAGGTAGTGATTGCGTATCCTTCAGTACCCCGGGCTTGACGGTTCTTAATGGTGAGCATCAACGCCCAGCCTATATGGAACAGGAAAAAAGCGTAGTTCACATACGACACCATTTTTATTAGTGGATTGTGCGTCATGAAATAAGCATACACGTTAAACGCTTCGCCACCATCATCTTTCAAAAGCTGAAGATTGCCAATTAAATGAACCGTTAAAAAAAGGATAATAAAAAGACCGGTCAGAGCCATCACAACTTTACGACCGATGGAACTGGAAAAGAGGTCAAGGAGCCATTTCATTGGAGAATATTTTTGTGTGATTGATACGATCAAAAATACTCTGCAAAGGATTACGAAACAATTATCTTTTCAAATCCACAGGTTACAAAACGGCACCAGACCAAAAAAATCTGGGTGTCAGTCGACAATACCAAACTTTAACTTAACTCGAACAGAATGACAATCAAGGCGATTGTCGCTACCATTATTAAAAGGAACCATTCTCTCTGCACGAAGGCCACAATTTTGTTAATCAGGGTTTTCATTGAAGTTAAGTTGAACATACTATGCTTCTTGCTAACCTAACGCCAAAAAGCATAATCTTTGATTATCTGGTAGTTATGGAAATGTTTTTTTGGGATTTATACTTTAATGGGATACTATTCCATATATGGGACAATTGGCGTGCTCAGGTAGATGTCCTATTTTTACCGTTTACAACCACGAATTATAAAACATGTATTTGATTTTCGATACGGAAACCACTGGGCTTCCGAGAAATAAGAACGCGCCTTTAACTGATTTCGAAAATTGGCCTCGTCTGGTGCAGCTCGCTTGGCAGCTCCATGACGGAAAAGGCAATCTGTTGTCGCAACAAAATTTTATCGTCAAGCCGGAGGGCTTTGATATACCCTTTAAGGCAGAGCAGGTACATGGAATCTCCACCAGCCGTGCGATAGAAGAAGGGCACGACTTAAATTCGGTGCTCGCTCACTTTTCGTCAGATGTAGAAAAAACCGAAGTGCTTGTTGGGCACAACATAGAATTTGATGTTTCCATCATTGGCGCAGAGTTACTCCGATGTCTCCTTTCTACCGAGTATTTTCTCTCCCTTAAAAAAGTGGATACCGGGCTTTCATCGATTGAATTTTGTCAATTAACTGGAGGCGTTGGTGGCAAATTGAAAATGCCACGCCTCTCAGAATTATACGAAAAACTTTTTGGCGAAAACTTTCACGATGCCCACGATGCAGCTTATGATGTCGATGCTACAGCCAAATCATTCTTTGGGCTGCTCGAAAACAGGGTTCTTTCCCCATATGATGCAACCAACATTAATGATATCGTTTACCAGCGTCCAACGTTAGATGCCGGCAATTCAACAAAACGGGTAAAAGCAAAAGGGGTCGATTACAGTGACACGGAGGAAACTCAGCTGACAGAAAAACCATTTGTGCACCTCCATGTACATTCACAGTATTCCGTATTGCAGGCCGTACCGGATGTAGCTGAATTAGTAGCGAAAGCGAAAACCAACAACATGGAGTCGTTGGCTCTAACCGACTTTGGCAATATGTATGGTGCTTTCAAATTTGTTAGCGAGGCCTTGAAGCATAATATCAAACCCATTGTAGGTTGTGAATTTTTTGTATCTGAAGAAAGGAAGACACTTAAGTTTACAAAAGACAATCCAGACAAAAGATTTCAGCAGGTATTGTTTGCGAAAAATAAAGCGGGCTATCAACATCTGGCAAAATTGAGTTCGATAGGGTTTATCGAAGGGCTCTATGGAATTTATCCGCGTGTCGACAGGCAACTTATCACTCAATATAAGGAGGGGTTGATCGCCACCACCGGAAGTTTGTTGGGAGAAGTTCCGTATTTGATTTTACACGTAGGCGAGCGCCAGGCAGAAGAAGCATTCAAATGGTGGCACCAACAATTCGGAGTTGATTTTTATGTTGAATTGAACCGACATGGGATGCCCGAAGAAGACCGCGTGAACGAAACCCTTCTAAAGTTCGCTCATAAATACAACGTGCGCTACTTCGCTGCCAACGAGTGCTTTTATTTGGAAAAAGAAGAATCAAATGCTCATGACGTACTCCTTTGCATCAAAGAAGGCGAATTTCAGTCAACACCCATCGGGCACGGAAGGGGAACCCGGTACGGGTTACCCAACAATCAATTCTATTTCAAATCACAGGATGAAATGAAATCGCTTTTTCGGGATGTGCCGGAAGCGATTGAAACTATCAGCGAAATCATAGATAAGGTAGAAAAATATGAGCTCAAGAGAGATGTGCTTCTTCCGAAGTTTACCATCCCCAATGAATTTTCTACCGAAGACGAGTATCTCCGCTTTCTCACCTACGAAGGAGCTAAGAAAAGATATCCTACACTAACACCAGAAACGAAAGAAAGAATTGATTTTGAATTGGAAACAATAAAGAAAACAGGCTACCCCGGCTATTTTTTGATTGTCCAGGATTTTACCTCAAAGGCACGCGAAATGGGAGTTTCTGTAGGCCCCGGACGTGGATCGGCAGCAGGATCAGCGGTTGCCTATTGCATAGGAATTACCAATGTAGACCCTATTGCTTACGATCTACTCTTTGAGCGTTTTCTAAATCCCGATCGTGTTTCTCTGCCAGATATTGATATTGACTTTGACGATGAAGGGCGCGACAAAGTATTGCAATACGTGATTGAAAAGTATGGCCACAACCAAGTGGCACAAATCATTACCTACGGCACCATGGCAGCCAAGTCCTCCATTCGTGACTGCGCGCGTGTGATGGAATTACCTTTAACAGAGTCAAACAATCTAGCCAAGCTCGTCCCCGAGCGTCCGGGCACTACACTCGCAAAGGCGTTTGAAGAAGTAAAAGAACTTAGCGATGTAAAAAAAGGAACTGACTTAAAGGCGCAGGTCTTAAAACAAGCTGTAATACTAGAAGGCTCTCTTCGAAACACAGGAACACATGCTTGTGGTGTCATCATTACACCCGATGACCTTACCAAGTTTGTTCCGGTTTCAACGGCCAAAGACTCTTCGATGCTGGTCACTCAATTCGACAACAGCGTGGTAGAAAGTGCGGGTATGTTGAAAATGGACTTTCTGGGGTTGACTACTCTTACCATTATTACAACTGCGATCAGAAACATTAAAAAGCGCAAGGGAATCAGCATCGACATCGATCAGATTCCCTTGAACGATTTAAAAACGTACCAACTCTATCAAAGAGGAGAAACGACAGGCACATTCCAGTTCGAATCGGATGGCATGCAAGCATACCTGAAAGGGTTAAAGCCGGATAAGTTTGAGGATCTTATTGCGATGAATGCTTTGTACAGGCCGGGGCCGATGGAATACATCCCCAATTTCATTGCTAGAAAACATGGTCGCGAGCCCATCAAATACGACTTGCCAGAAATGGAGGAGTATTTGAAAGATACTTATGGCATTACTGTTTACCAGGAACAGGTGATGTTGCTATCGCAAAAGCTTGCCAATTTTTCAAAGGGCGATGCTGACGTGTTGCGTAAAGCGATGGGAAAGAAGCAGAAAGACGTGCTCGACAAAATGAAAAGCAAGTTTGTCGAAGGGTGTAAAAAGAATAATCACGATGAACGCATTTCTGAAAAAATATGGAAAGACTGGGAAGCGTTTGCGCAATACGCGTTCAACAAATCACATTCTACCTGCTACTCATTAGTTGCCTATCACACGGCTTTTCTAAAAGCCAACTACCCGGCTGAGTACATGGCGGCTGTGTTGACTCATTCACAGAGCAACCTCGACAACGTTACCTATTTTATTGAAGAATGTAGAAAACAAAATATAGAAGTACTGGGTCCACACGTCAATGAATCGGGTGTTTACTTTGAAGTAAACAAAGAAGGCAAAATTCGATTTGGGTTGGGCGCGATCAAAGGCGCAGGCGATGCGGCTGTAGAGGCCATTATTCAAGAGCGTGAAGCCAAAGGTTCCTTCAAAGATATTTTTGAATTCGCGAAACGACTCAGTCAACGAGCGGTTAATAAAAAAACATTTGAATGTCTCGCGTTATCTGGAGCGTTTGATTGCTTCCCGGAGTATCATAGACGACAATATATTGCCGCGAAGGACGGAGATATCTCACTGACTGAGAAGGTCATTAAGTACTCTGCCAAAATGCAACAAGAATCGCAGAGCGCACAGGCTAGTTTATTTGGTAATGCCAGCGGCACACAAATGCCACTACCGAAGATTGACGCAATCGAGCCTTTCAGCGAAATCGAAAAACTACATTTTGAAAAAGAAGTAGTGGGCGTATATATCTCAGGGCATCCCCTTGACAATTTCAAGTTTGAGATGGAAGTTTTTTGCAATACACCGGTAGCTTCGCTAACCGAACTTGAGGGTAACGAAGGCAAAGAATGTAAAGTGGGCGGAATTGTAGCGTCTGTAGAACATCGCATGACAAAAACAGGGCGGCCTTTTGGAAAGTTATTCTTAGAAGACTACAGTGGAAAAAGTGAGATCGTGCTGTGGAGTGACGATTACCTGAAGTTTAAATCGTTTTTGATGCCTGGGCTATTCTTATTTATTGAGGGTAATATCGTTCGCAAATCCTGGGGCGAACAAAACCTGGAGTTTAAAATCAGGTCTATCGATCTGCTCAATGAACTAGCAACTAAAAAGGTAAACGGCCTCGCTCTTCGATTTGACGTGCAGACCGTAACAACACAATTCATAGACTCCATCGACAAACTGTGTAAAAAGAATGCGGGTAGTGCTGCGCTGCGCATGTATTTGAAAGACGAAGGTGCTTCGCTTCAAGCGGAGGTTCTTTCCCGTTCTGCGCGGATTAAACCAACAAATCTTCTGATCAACGAATTGAAGCGACTCGCTGATGTGGGTGTAGTGACTGACAAACAAGAAGTAAGGTGGCTGACAGAGCAATCACTAAAGTTGACCCAAAAAACGGAGGTTGGAACAATTTCTCCTACCTTTGTGTTGGAAGAAGTAGAAATTTAAAAATATACTATAAATTCAATACCGTTATGGGAAAAACCTTAGAACTAACCGATGCAACGTTTGACGAAACCTTAAAAAGCGATAAACCTGTTTTAGTTGACTTTTGGGCAGAATGGTGCGGACCTTGTAAAATGATTGGCCCCGTTGTAGAAGAACTGGCTAATGACTATGAAGGAAAGGCAGTGATTGCAAAACTAAATGTGGACGAAAATCCTCAAGTAACAGCCCGCTTTGGTGTCCGCTCGATCCCAACATTGTTGGTTTTTAAAAACGGCCAAATTGTTGACAAGCAGGTTGGTGCTGTGCCAAAGTCAGTACTAGCCTCGAAACTGCAAGCGCAAGTAGCTTAAGAATTTGAAAATTAGTCGATTTGAGAATTAGCCAATGATGAAAGTCTTTGGCTTTTTTTGTTGACTCAACCCGCACTTTTGGAAGGTAGAACTTTCTTTAACCTCTCGACCATCTCCAACACCGCAGGACACACCAGCGTGTTTTTAAAAGTCAAGTCAAGGATTTGCACCATCTTTTTTCGATTGGTGTGTGGATACTCGCGGCAAGCTTTCGGTCTATCTTCATAAACGCTGCAATAGTTTTCAGCGTCCAAGAATGGGCAGGGAGAAGATTTTAAAACAAAGTCCTTGTCTTCATCTACCCGCAAATATTTTTCAACAAAATCGCCCGGCTTCATGCGCAGTGATTTGGCCACGCGCTCTATGTCGGTTTGGTAAAAAATCGGGCTTGTCGTTTTGCAGCAATTGGCGCATGAAAGACAATCTATCTCTTCAAAAATCTCATCATGCAATTGGTGAAAGGCATCATCAATAACTCTCGCGTTTTTGCTTTTCAGCTTCTGCAAAAAGACACGATTCTCTGCCGACTTCTTCTTTGCTTCAACCGCGAATTTAGCGAGATCCATATCAGGCGGAATTACGGGCAGCATTGATAATACCAAACATGCTTCGAATGATCAGTTTACGATAACGCTGCTCGTGCTTTTTATTGTGATCGTTTAAGTTCCGGAGGTTCATGAGTGATGACTGTTGAATCGCAATAAGCGGCAAAACAATTTGTTCTCGCAAATGCACGGATTGTCGAATCGTTGGATTGTTTCCCATCAATTCACTAAGACCTGAAACGTCCAACGTCAGGCTTTTGGATAATAAAAATTCAGCATGCATCTTTTTCCAAAAGTCTCCGAATTCAGGATCATCACCCAAATAGGCGGTTGCCTCGTAAAAAGTCTTCGTCAGCGACATCATGCTGTTTCCCAACAGCGTTCTAAAAAACAGAGAGTTTTGGTAGAGTTCTTTTAACTGATCTTCTTTTCCCTCTACCTGCAACGCTTTGAGTGCACTTCCTACGCCATAGAAACCGGGAATGTTTTGTTTCATCATGGCCCAAGAGCCTACAAAAGGAATCGCGCGGAGATCTTCAAATTTTAGGCCTTCAGAAGCGCTTCTCTTTACCGGCCTCGAGCCAATATTCGTGTCCCCAAAAAAAGAAAGTGGCGTCACTTTCTCCAGGTAGGGGACAAACTTCGGATGGTGTTTCAAATCCAAGTAAGCTGCATAGGCTTGCTCGGCTAAGGCATCCAACAAACTTTTGTCCCTATCCGTCATTTGCATCTCAGTACGGGCAAAAACAGATCCTTCCAAGCCCGCAGAAATCAACTGCTCTAAATTGTATTTACTCGAAGCTATTTTGCCAAAATTTGAACTAATCGTTTGACCTTGCACAGTCACTTGTACTTCTTCATGTTCAATCGTATCGCCCAATGAAGCGTAAAAGTCGTGTGTGTTTCCTCCACCTCGTGCGGGAGGCCCTCCCCTGCCATCAAAGAATAATGCCTTTAACTCAAATCTTCTTGATACAGCCGTCAGGTTTTCTTTTGCTCGGAAAATTGACCAATTCGCACGCAGGTATCCCCCATCCTTAGTGCCATCCGAAAACCCAAGCATAATCGTCTGATGATTTTTTCGTCTCGCCAAGTGTTCCCGATAGGCTGGAATAGCGTAAAGCTCTTCCATAATAGCGGGTGCATGGGCCAGGTCATCGATGGTTTCAAATAAAGGAACGATATCCAAATCCAATACTTCTTCCTTTCCAATCAGTAGCCGGGCCAATACAAAAACTTCCATCAGATGCAACGCACTTTGGCAATTGCTAATTACATACCGATGGCAGCCTGCTGCACCATTTTCTTGCTGGATTTTTTTGATCGCCAAAACACTCTGAATGGTTTCATTCACCAATGCATCATCGAAGTCAACGAAAACCAAATTCGCCTTCAAAGAAAGCAGATAGTTAATCTGTTCCTGAGAACGCAGCTTTTGAAATTCTGAAGCGGAGATACTCTTTTTCGTAGCGACCAGTTTGTCTAAAATTGATGTCCAAACAGCGTCATGTTTTCTGCTGTCCTGTCGAATGTCGAGTGCGGCAAAGTGGAATCCAAAAATTCTCACTTTGATGATAAGTGCATCTAATAATTCTAAAAACAAACCATCATGCTCGGCAACGAGGCGATTTCTAACTTCGTTAAGTTCCACCAACAACTCACCGGCAGAGTTATAATTTTTTTGTTGGCGGAAGACCAACCCATACACTTTTTGCTCAATAGCTGTGATCCGCTCTGCTACTCCATGAAAGGTAAGTCGTCTTCGTAACAAGCGGATATCTTTGTAATAACACTTCAATATCGATTCCTGTAGCCGCAACGCGACCTTTACAGTAATCTCACTCGTTACAAATGGATTTCCATCGCGATCGCCCCCCGGCCAAAATCCAATAACAATCAATCGATCATTCTTCCAGTCAGGCAAGGGTATTTCTAATCCAGCAGCAAGCGAACTAACAATTTCGGGAATGGAATGATAGAAAACGTTCTCGAGATACCAACATAAGCTCAACGCTTCGTCATAAGGGGTAGGTTTGTTTTGATTGATAAACCCCGTCTTCCCTAATTGTTGAAGCAGTAAATTGATTTGATTGACATCGCTCACACGGATGGCATTTTCCAAGTCGGTGAGGATACCTAGCACATTACCCGGGTAAAATTGAGTCGGGTGCGCAGTAAGCACTATTCGAAGGCTAAATTGGTCGAGCCGGGATATTAATTCAGATTCCTTTTTTTCAATTTTTGTGCGGAGTAACAAAGCGGGTACCGTGCCTTTTCCGTTGAGGTTATGCACTTGCTCAAACGCTGCATCTTCTACGGAATCAAATAATGCTACCTGCCGCTCGATGTATTGAATAAAACTAAACAACAAGTCAAACTGCTCTTCTTCCGTAAGTGTAGGCACCAACTCCTTAAAAAACACGCGTAGAATTTCATCAGCCGATTTCCCCTTGGCAAAGCCGGTCGTGCAATATTGCTGCAAAAGAGGTAGTAATATTCCGGTGCGACTCACATTTCGGAAAGGCAAATTGAGAAACAAGCTATTGTAGATATGATAGCGAGAACCTACAGTCTGATCATAATTCGGCATAATTCGAATGGGTGTACAACGACTTTATTTTTATTCAGATAAACCTGATGAATAATTCACATCCATCCTTTGCAGTTCGCTTCAATTTAGCTTATCTTTTGATTTCGGATGTAACAACTATGAAGAAAATATTCTGGTATTTTATCGCATTGCTGCTATTTGGTTCTTGCTTGGGGTATAAGGAATTGCCGGTGGAATATGATTACAGTTACAGGGGTAATTTCAAACGATACCGGACATTCAGTATCATGAAGCCTCTTGGTGTTGTTGATTCAACGATGACGAATGTCGTGATCGAAAAATCAATCATCGCTCGCATGAAGTTTTTGGGTTACCGGCAAACGGCCAGCAAACCACACTTGATCGTTGGTTTCAAAATGTACTCCGACAGCTTGAAGTTTAACGGCTACAACCAGCCTGAAATTGAAGAGTGGGTGAAAAGACAGGACGAAAATCTCAATTACGATTCTAAAAAACTGGATATGAAGAGCGGCACCTTACTCATTCAATTTTTTGACAGGCGTCAAAATCGTTCCGTCTGGCAGGGATACGCTACCACACTTTATGGCAATATTGATTTTAACAACCAACGGCATCTCCGCAATGCAGTGATTTCCATTCTAGATAAATATCGTTTTTGGGCGGAAGGCTTTGTAGAGGGTCAGGAGGTAAAAGAGACTGAACTTTAGATACGGCCAAAAAACCCTTAAAATCAACCAAAATTCAGTTTTCGCTTTTGGAAATTAGTTTTACCTTTGCACACCTTTTTAAAGGATAGAATGTCCTATGGTGTAATGGTAACACTGCAGATTTTGATTCTGCCTTTCTAGGTTCGAATCCTAGTAGGACAACAATAGAAAACCCGCCTCCTCAATTGGTGCGGGTTTTTACTTAAAATATGTCAGTAAAGATATTTTCCGGGCGAGCCACTGCGTATTTGGCAGAAAAGATTGCTAATGCTTATGGCGAGCGTCTTGGCACTGTTGACTACCAGCAATTTAGCGATGGCGAAATGTCACCGCTGATTGGCGAGTCCGTCCGTGGACATGACGTATTTATTGTCCAATCGACATTTGCTCCCGCTGATAATTTCCTCGAACTGCTACTATTGATCGATGCCGCAAAACGAGCGAGCGCACTGAACGTAAACGTGATCATTCCCTATTTTGGGTATGCCCGTCAGGATCGAAAAGATAAGCCACGCGTGGCGATTGCTGCAAAGCTTATTGCTAATCTCATTTCCGCTGCTGGTGCAAGTCGCATCATGACTTGTGATCTTCATGCAGATCAGATTCAGGGATTTTTTGATATTCCGGTAGATCACCTGGATGGCAATTACATCTTTGTCCCCTACGTGAAGTCACTGAACCTCTCCAACATCATGTTCGCCACTCCCGATGTGGGCGGAATAAAAAGAGCCCGGAGTTTTGCCAAGTTCTTTAATGCTGAGCTTGCTGTTTGTGATAAGTACAGAAAAGAAGCCAACAAAATAGAATCCATGCGATTGATTGGCGAGGTAGAGGGGAAAGATGTCATTTTGATTGATGATTTAGTGGATACGGCAGGGACTATTTGTAAGGCAGCCGCTTTGTTGAAGGAAAAAGGAGCAAGTTCAGTACGCGCCATTTGCACGCATGCCGTACTTTCAGGAAAAGCTTACGAAAACATTGAAGCCTCTGCACTTTCTGAGTTGGTAGTTTCTGATACAATCCCGTTGAAGCAGGTCACAGGTAAAATCAAAGTACTAAGCGTTTCTGATTTGTTCGCGAAAGCTATTCGCAAAATACATGATCACGAGTCGATCAGTTCACTTTTTATCCGTTTGTAAACAATTTAAACTAAAACAATAAACAATTATGAAAACCATCGAGATTATAGGGTATCGCAGAGCAAATCTCGGCAAGACTGACTCTCAAAAAATCCGTGAAGAAGGCAATGTGCCATGTGTGCTTTATGGAGGTAATGACCAGATTCATTTCTACTCGCCAGTGATTTTGTTCCGTGACTTAGTGTACACCAATGAGGCTCACTTCGTGCACCTAAATATTGAGGGAGAAGAGTGCCAAGCTATCATGCAAGAAATTCAATTTCACCCAGTAAGTGAGATTATTCTTCATGTGGACTTCTTACGCATTACAGACGCTCGCAAAATTAAAATGGACATACCCGTTCGCTTAGTTGGACAAGCACCCGGTGTTGCCAAAGGAGGTGCTCTTGTACGCAAGCGTGCATCGCTAAAAATTTATGGCTTTGCGAAAGACATGCCTGACCATATTGATGTTGATTGTTCAGCTCTTGATTTTCATCACGCGGTGAAAGTTGGAGACATGAAAATGGCCAATCTTGAATTCCTCGACCCTAAAATGGCGGCCATTGCCTCTGTTGAAGTGCCGCGTGCTGCTAAGTTAGCTGAAGAAGCTCCTGCTGCCGCACCTGCTGCTGGAGCCGCTGCTGCGACACCTGCCGCTGGAGCCGCTGCTGCACCTGCTGCTGACGCCAAGAAAGCTGAAGCGCCTAAGAAAGATGAGAAAAAGAAGTAATCAACTTTCGGTCTTTGTTAATAAAAAATCCCGCTCCTCGCGGGATTTTTTATTTCTGTAATTTGCGACCAATCTAATTTGCATTTTTGTATGAAGTATCTGATTGCCGGCTTGGGAAATATAGGCCCGGAATATGAACTTACGCGGCATAACATCGGCTTTTTAACGTTGGATAGATTCGCTGATCTTCACAAAATTAATTTTACAACCGATCGATTAGCAAACAAAGCAGAACTCAAATATAAGGGAAGACAGTTGCACCTCATCAAGCCCAATACATTTATGAACTTGAGTGGAAAAGCGATTGCCTATTGGCTACAAGACTTGAAAATTCCTAAAGAAAATTTATTGGTAGTGGTTGACGAACTTGCTTTACCTTTTGGGAGTTTACGAATGCGTACAAAGGGAAGCGCGGCTGGTCACAATGGTTTGAAAAATATTGAACAACTCTTGGGTGGGCAAGATTACAGCAGATTGCGAATGGGGGTTGGAAATGATTTCGCAGAGGGGCAACAAGTAGATTATGTATTAAGTAACTTTAGCCAAGATCAATTCAAAGAACTACCAGCGATCATGGATAAAGCGGGTGAAATGATCCTCTCCTTTTGTACGATTGGCGCAGAACGAACAATGAACTTTTTTAATACCTAACATCTATGGATTGGATTCAAATAGCTGGACATGTTGGTGCATTCTTAAGCAGCATCACGTTTATTCCACAAGTTTATAAAGTCTGGAAAACGAAGAGCGTTCAAGATCTTAGCTTGGCAATGATGTTGATTGTCGCTTCAAGCACATTGATTTGGCTCGTGTACGGGATTGCATTAATGCTTTGGCCGGTGATCTTAGCGAACGGCTTCATCTTTTTTCTAAGCCTGTTGTTGATCTATTTCAAGTTTGCCTATTCTGTAAAAAAGTAATCGGTAAGTTGTATTCGGAAGTGTGAGCAATTAGCAAGTGTAGTCAATATAGTTAGAGGGTTATGGACATCTCTAAAAACCTAAAAAGTGTGGTACTATTAAAAGGATGGCATTTTTACTTTGACGTGGGTACGACATATCAATCGCTAACTTAAAACCCGAAAATGAAAGCTGCGTATATTTACAAACAATAACTAACAGCATGAAAAAGCAATTCTCTCTTCTTTTAGCAGTAGTAATCTCTCTGACGCTAGCTTCTTGCAATGCACAATCGGGTAAAAAGCAACAAGGTGATCTAAAATTGAGTTTGACTCCGCCAGCCGGCAAAGCAGTAGCCGCCTTCGCAGAAGGATGTTTTTGGTGCTCTGAACATATTTTCGAAGCGGTTGAAGGCGTAGATGCTGCGATATCAGGCTATGCCGGTGGAACCACAATAAATCCAACCTATGAATTGGTAAACACGGAAACGACCGGACATGCAGAAACAGTACTGGTATATTATGATCCGAAGAAAGTGAGCTATGCTGAGTTGCTCAACGTTTTTTTCACATCACAAGATCCTACCACGCCCGATCAACAAGGGCCTGATCGCGGTAACTCATATCGCTCTATTATATTTTACAGCACACCAGAAGAAAAAGAATTGGCAGAGAAGGCCAAGGCAGCCTATGCCCCTAATTTCAAAAAACCTATTGTATCAGAGATAAAGCCGCTGACTGCTTTCTACAAAGCGGAAGATTATCACCAGGATTACATTGAGCACAACCCCTATAGTCCCTATGTAATGGGCGTGTCTATTCCCCGATACGAATTGTTTAAAAAAACATATAAGGGAAAATTAAGGCGATAGGGCTTTTCCTAAAGAATAGTTTGAGCGGAACTAAGTGGTTTTATCGTAAAGACTGGAGTTCTCTCAGCAGCGATTCGGTTCCTCTCTGTCTGAAGTTCCCTTGAAAGCTTGGCCTGTTTTTCAAGGGATTTCTTCTTGTACTCTTCTAGCTCGTGCACTGAAAAATTCAATAAATCCCTTGCCTCTTTTGCGTCACTTGAAATCAGTCTTAGTTTTCCCAAAAGACCTCCTATAAGTAAGAGCATACCTAAAAACACGAAAAAGACTCCCGTCACAAACAGTGTTTTGCTAAACGAAAGTCCAAGAATCGAAAGATGAGTGCTTTCATATTCCAGCACTTGTTGAGACGCCCGTATCTTCTCGACTAGACTACGTTCATCTGCCACTGATCTTTCCAATTGAGCAATGGATGCTCTTTGAGTTGCTAGGGCTCCTTCTAAACGGTTAACAGAATCCTGCGAAATTTTCCAAACACCATCCAGCACAACTTCTTTGATTACTTTGTAATCTTGAAAAGTCTGTGATGTGGTTTTCATTAAATCAAAACGATCTTGAAGAGTTAGTTCCTTTGCTTTCGCAGCCTCAAATTGACTGAAGCCCTCCAAACTAAAAAAACAAGCAAAAACGATAAAAAGGTATTTCATAAATTCTGCTTTGATTTCTCGAAACTAGCCGTTCATTAGGGATTTAATCGTGAGCAATAGTCCAACTGCCAAAAAGAGCGATGGATTAATTCTTTGAGGTGTTGAAGTTCCAGGTAAAAAGAGAAGAAAATCTACGTTGAAGCCACTTGCCAGTTAAGAACAAGCTTGTTTTAAGGTAAGTGACTATAAAGAAACTCAGCCAACCGCCAATTTTACTTTGACAGCGTTGGGGCCCTTGTGTCCCATTTCCACTTCAAAAGTAACTTTATTGTTGTCTTTGATAGGATCTAATAAGCCATTTGCGTGGACAAAAATGCTTTCCTGTGTTTCAGAATCTTTGATAAAACCGTAGCCCTTAGAATCATTAAAGAAGGTAACAATTCCCTTGCGCAAGGTGTCTTGCACAACGTCTATGCGCTTTGGCACCCCAATTTGGATATCTTCAGCGCGGACAGTATCCTTTCTGCGAATGGCAGAAGGGGGCGTAGAACTTAAATTTCCATACTCATCCACATAAGCAATCATATCGTCAAAACTGGTACTCTCCTTAGCATTGGCTTTCCGCTCCTCCTTCTTTTGCTCCTTATCTTGCCTCTTCTTCAGGCGCTTCTTCTCCATTTCCTTCTTGTTCCAGGTGTCTTGCGATTTAGCCATAGTTAATAATAGTGGTTGATTTACTGCAAGGTACGATTTCAAACAGAAATCTCTATCATTTATGGAAAACAAGACTACTATTCGATCAAATGCTTAAAAGACGCAACCCTACACCAGTTGTTTTCAAGGAAGTATGCTCAAATTTCTATGTACTGTCACCTCAACACATACCCCAACGAAACGAAGTAGGTCCTTCCATCACTTGGCAAAAGGCCAGGACCAGGATAACCGCCCGACCTTCGCGTGAAGTAACGTAAGTCTCCCAGGTTATTGGCGCCTGCTTTTACTTTCACACCTGTTTTGTGCTGATAGCTGATCGTGAGATCGTCAACGGTATATCCGGGGATGATTCCATTTTGTCCATTAGCCGAGGGTGTTTCGGTATTATTAGCATCAGTGAACACCTTATCCGTATAACTCCGCTGCAGTGTGGCAGAAAAACTCTTGTAGGTATAAGTTACCCCTGCACGGAAAATATTTTCAGGAGCGTATTCCACTCTTTTGTCTTTGTAATTGCTTTCCGATAACTGATTGTTGACAACCGTAACCACCCTAAAACTATTGTACTGCGCATTATTGTAGGCAAACGAAACAAAGAAAGAGAGATTCCCAAACGTTGTCGGAATACCCACTGATTCACTGATATTGTTCTCAGCAAAAACCTCTACACCAGTAGTTGTGCTGCTGCCCACGTTTGTACGGAGATTATAAAACGATCCATCTTGTCGCTGTTGACGAATGGTACCAATTCTGTTTTGGTAGTCGAGTAAAAACAGACTTACATCAAATTTTAAATAGTTCTTTACATTTCCGCGATAACCCACATCTACATTCAATCCTTTTGCATCTGTTAGGTTTGTATCAATCACATCGGTAGTTGGCGCGGCTGTAAGATCGGCAAACTGCACCGCCCGATAGGATTGAGTGGCATTTGCATAAAGTGACGTATTACGGGTAATAGAATATTCGGCTCCCAAGCCAGCCAACAAAAATCCTCTGCTACGCGATTGATCTTGGATGACAAGGGGAACGTTGTTACTCAATCCATTGTAACCACTTGCTTGAGAAGTAATGTATTCGTACCGGATGCCTGGCACCAACAGCAATTTATCGGTAAGCTGAAAAAGATTTTCAGCAAAGACAGCCACGTTCCCACTCTGATAGTTGATGTCGCTAACCCAAAGAGTACCTTCCTTGCGATCGATTGAATAGTCTGTGCCGGTTGTGCCTACACCACCTCGATACCGAAGTGTATTGCCTCGATAAAGTCGCAACCCGGCACTTAAATTACTTTGTTGCTTGCCAATGTTATATTGAAGAAGGTACCGTGCCTCTGCGCCAAAATTTCTGTACTTGTCAATATCAACAGTGCGTGAGTTATAAGTACTTATCGTTGTGTTGATCGTATCTTTCACCAAGATGCCTCCACTTGGAAAGAAGCCCACACTATTTCTGTCGGCTACTATCCCGAACACTTTTACATTCAGGTGTTGATTACGGTTTATTTTATATTCGGCCGTTATACCAGGGGTTAGCCAATCTAAGTCAAACCAATTTCTGGCCCGTAGACTTTGCTGCGCGTCTTGCTGAAATTGAGTATCGGTGAGGCCACCGGCCTGCTGACTGCGACTAGCCCATTTTGTAATTTCGGTGGTGAGCGAAAGTCGGCTAGAAATTTTATAAGTGATGGTGCCTGATAAAGTGCCGCTAGTAAACTGACTGTTGTCACGCCAACCGTTTCCTGTTCGGTAATCATAAAAGCCGTAATAGTTTATTTTTTTTGTGTTACCGCCTATGGCGTTATAAGAATTGTACAGGCCATTGCTACCAACGGTCTGATTTGTCTCAAATTGAAAGGGCTTTGTAAATTCACTGCCGTTCTTCAATATGTAATTGACCATGCCACCTAATTGAGGTCCGTATTGTAAAGAGCCATGCCCTCGAACAATTTCTATTCGCTGCACCGATTGAAGCTGTGGATTGTAGTACGCTTCAGGATATCCAAAGGGATCGGCAGCAATGTCAAAACCGTTTTGACGTATGTTGAATTCCCATGATCGGTTGGGACTTAAGCCTCTCGCTGCTATTCCTATTTGAATGCCGCTGCTTTCGCTTTCCCAAACAAAAATACCTGGAACCTTCCCTAACACCTGACGCATTGTATTGGAGACAATATTTCCTTGCACATTATCCATCACCACCAGCGAGCTTTTTTTTCCAGCATAAATGGAGGTGCCAACGATCTGCGGAAGCTGATGAATATCTGACTTACTACCCCGACCAACCAATGTCAGTTCGGGAAGTATCCTTGTTGCCAATGTATCCTCATTGGCTACTTCCTTTTGTGCAAAGCTGTAAGACGTAATCAATGCAAAGGCCATTGCAGCCAAGAATTTCTTCAACAATTTCATATGTTATTTAGAATGATTACAAACAATGCAAGGTATTCCATTATTTATAATTATTCCAAATAGCGTTATAAAAATACTGTAACTGTCAAGTAATGAATTGCTTAATTTTTTTCGGCAAGTATTTAATGTCACCTAATTTCCAAATGATGCCCAAATAGACTCTGCACAAGTCAAAAAATAGGCTGCATTAGCAGCGGACGATGGCGAGTGTTAAACCTCCTTATCTACTTTCAAAATAGTTTGCAACAACACATTGGCACCATTGGTCATGTCTTCGGCTTTAGTGAATTCTTTGGGAGAATGACTGATGCCACCCACACTTGGAACAAAAATCATTGCCATCGGTGCGATGAGCGACATGTTCTGCGAATCATGAAGAGCACCACTTTGCATGAACTTGGTGGTGAAGCCCAGTAATTTAGACGATCTGTCTATTTTTTCTTGCAGGACTTTCGTAGCCAACGCAGGTTTGATTTCAATGAGCGGCTCAAAACTGATTTTGGTTTTCGAAGCCGAGGAAATCTGTTCAGCCCGTTTTTTCACTTCACCAAAAAGCTTTTCTATTTTTTCGAAGGATAGATCACGAATTTCCAAACTCATCACCACTTTGCCGGGTATTACATTATAGGCTCCGGGTTGCACTGCAATTTTCCCAACCGTTCCTACTTGTTTGCCGGGCACACTGTTGACTACTTCATTCACTGCAATGACAAGCTTGGAGGCGGCAAGCAAGGCATCCTTGCGCATATTCATAGGTGTAGTGCCTGCATGATTGGCTAGCCCTTCGATGGTTACTTCAAAGTCCATAATGCCCACAATTCCTTCGACCACCCCTATCTGAATATTTTCACTTTCTAAAATTCCGCCTTGCTCGATATGTAACTCTAACCAAGCATGGAGATCGCCTTTCTGTCGAATGCATGATTGAATGTTATCTGGATTGCCACCGATAGTTTTAATGCCATCTGCCATTGTCATTCCACTTTGGCTAGTTTTTTTAAGAAGTTCTTCCGTAAGTAACCCTGCGATGGCTTTGCTACCGATAGTGCCGCCTTCTTCGTTCCCAAAAATGATTACTTCGAGCGGATGCTCTGTAACAATGTTATTTTCATTGAGCACTTCAATTACCTCCAATGCACTGAGTGAACCCAATGTACCATCATAGTTTCCTCCATCGGGCACCATGTCAATATGCGAACCGAAGCCAATTGGTTTGAGTGATGCGTTTTTTCCTTTTCTTTTCCCGATGATGTTGCCAGCTGCATCGATGGCTGGATTGAGTCCGGCTTTTTTCATTAGCTCTATAAACCACGCGCGTCCATCAATATCACCTTTCGTATAGGCAACTCGATAACCGCAGCCTTTTTCATCCACCCCAAATTTTGCGAGTTCAAAAATGCCGCTTTCAATGCGCTTGCGGTTTACGCTTAGGTTGATGGATGCTTTCTTGTTGTTAGAAAGTAAGGGACCAAATACACTCATGCCCACTACGGTGAGTGACGATTGTTTGATGAACTTTCTGCGTTGCATAATTTGCAATTTATTTTATGAGAACTTGAATTGATTTTGCAGGCTGCTGTTGTGTTGAACAATGTAGCCCTCCGCCTGACCAATTTTGCGGCATCATGTCAATGAAGACCACTTTACGGTCAGGAAAGTATTCTTTAAATATCTTTTCAACTCTTTCTTCTTTTTCCTTAGAAGAACCCATGGCCGTGTAAGTGGGCAGCATTATCAAGCCATTGGTCACGAGGTAATTCATATAACTTGCTGCAGGTACTCGTAAAACACTATCACCAAGCTTGGGTGCCTCCGAGGGGATAAATCCCTCTAACTCGATATCCAGTGTTACTTCATTGTCTTCAATCTTTTTGCGCACAGCCACTTTCTTGTATATAAAGTCTGGTAGCGGAACTTTCACGATGGTGAAGGGTTTTCCGTCCTGATCAGTTGTGCGCTCCAGGATTTTTAAGTTTTCGCTCATCCGGTCGTAGTTCATTTGGTTAATTGGACTAAGGTCTTTTTCGTTTTCTTCTACCCACGCCAATAAAATAGTGGTCGAATTGACAAATCGAACAAACTCATCTGTGTGTCCGCCCGTTCCACCTCCGTAGTAGTTTCTGCTGATCTTTCTAAAGAAATGGAGCGGGTCATCTGCCAATCCCTTTTTCATCCAAATGATCTTGGATACACCTAAGACTCTCTTGAACTCACTTTCAATATATTCCTTCGTCAAGTCAGGGTTGCGCTCAAATACTGTTGCCTCGCATAGTATCAGTGTACCTTTGCCATTCACTTCAATCGCACCTCCTTCATGTACCACATCCGTCTTATTAATTTTTGCACCCTCAGCCATAGCCATCAAACTATCGACTGAGCCTGTTTTCTTTGTGTAGACTTTATACTTATCCAGATATTTTTGGACGCTATCCATGTTTCCATTGTACTTCTCTTTTAGAAATCCCGGCCTTCCATAACTATTCCAGGCAAAATCAGCTACTCCCAGCTCTCCTTTTCCATTGATTAAAAAAGCAGCTCCGTGATCGCGAATCCAGTATCGATCGCCCGGCATTACATAGAATCTGATATTGGTAGTATCTACTTTTTGCGAGACTAAATAGTGTTTAGCCACTTGCATTAAGCTATCAGAGTTAAAGGCCATGTTCACCACTACGTTCGGTGTCAATGCATTGATTGCTTTTATGATTGGAGGATAATATCCTCTGATCGTATCCTTCTCCCATCCCAGCCATATCGCATCGTGTTTTTCCCATTCTGCAGGCATATGAAACTGTTCGGCACGTTTACCACACGATATCACGATGGCAAGCAGACTGACAATCGATGTCAGCTGAAGGAGCTGTTGAATAGGTTTTTTCATGTATGACAGGTGTTAGAGTTTTATGCGCGAAATCATCAAGACATTTTTTAAGACTTGAGAAAGCTAACCTTTATTTTTTAAGAATTTTGCCAATGACTCGCTTCGCATTTCCCCCCATTACTTTTTCAACCTCGTTTGAAGAAAATCCTTTTGTTTTTAGGGCTTCAGCAAAAGTTGGGTATTGGTCGTAGCTGGAAAGCACGGGTTTGAAATTTCCATCCATATCAGTACCGATACCCACATGATCGACTCCGACAACCTCCACCAAACGCAAGGTGTTGTCAACGTATTCGTCAAAGCTTTTATTAAAACCGGAAGGCCAGGCACCGATAATGCCACCTGTCTGCGCAATTAGTTTTGCATGTTCCTTCGAAATCGCTCTTTTTGCAATCGGTCGATCGCTTTCCATTTCCAAAATACTGTGTGATAACATGACAGGCGAGTCTGTCAACGAAACGACATCCTTAACTGTTTGATAATTGGCATGGGCTACATCAATCAACATTCCCAGTTTATTCATTCTGCGCACCACCTCTTTGCCAAATACTGACAAGCCGTTGTTGATTGGTTCTGATGTTTGCAGGTCGCCTACCTTATTTGGAACATAGTGTACAAGCTGAATAGAACGGACTCCGTCTTGATAAGCTTCATCCACCTTTTCGGAATTCCCTTCCAAAAAATCGCCACCCTCTACTGATAGATAAGCGGTAAGTTGCTGACTATCGCTCAAATCCTTTTTCTGCTTTCCTATATTAACAGACACGTTACTAAGGAAATTTCTCATGTCTTTAATCTGGCGTTGGTATTCCTTCCAGGCTTCGCCCGGTGCAAACTTTCCTGTGATCGATACCCCTGTAGCGCCCAACTTTATCAAAGGCGAATCAGCTACCAAAGAAAAGAAGGCTCCACTCAAATGAGCATTCTTCATGTCGGCAACTGTCTTTGTAGAACCAACCTCTCCAAAGCCACTGTCTGCGTTCGCAAAAAGCCGTCCGGGATGACAGTGAAGATCAAATGTAAAATAAGCTGTCCTTTGCGCGGCTGCTTCATTCTCAAAACCATGAAGTAACGTATAGCCGGCAACCATCGCCAGTGAGTTTTTCAAAAATTGCTTTCTGTTTTGCATCGATGTGAACATTAAAAATCTAAGTACTTATTTAAGATGATACTCAACTCTAAGCTCGTTTAATAAATCTGCATTTACTTCTACATATTTTTGAAAAGCAATTAGCCTTGTAGAAAGTAGCCCATTGGTATGATAGTAGCCCAGTGCGTTCATAAGCGCTTGTCGATCTAAACGCTCGGGCTGCGATATTTTAAACGGAATGTTCTCTTTGCTGTTTCGGTAATCCGAAAGTCGATCGAACATATTACTGCTATTAATCCACAACTTGTACTGAAAATCGAAATCCATGTGCTTGGTCATGATGGGCTCCATGTGCGCGTGGAAAATTGAATTCTCGTACTGTTGACGAGAATCGATAAAGTCGATGCCAACAGACAAATCACCAACTAACTTTTGCAAGCGATCATTCTTGAAGTACCGAAGTGAACCCGAACTCTTCAATTGTTCTAAAACAACCGTTCGAGGAGTGAAAATAGTAGGCGATCTTGCTGTAATCGCCCAAATAAAGTTGTAAGGCAATTCTTTTGAGGTTGAGGTCAGGCTGCTGTCGCGAAAAAATTCAATCATGTACTTTATCGCTCGTTCCTTTTCGTGTCGTCCATTGATTTTGGTGACCACAGTAATCGAATCATTCTTTAGCTCATCATATAGACTTTTAGCGAGTTCGATAGCATGTTGTTGTTCACCATAATTTTCACGGATGTTATCCACCAAAAAGCCAAGGAAAACCGCTAGGAAAATCAAAATAAATTCAAACAAATATTTTCTCCAGTTTTTATTAATGGAGCCTTTTTCTAGTGCTGGCTCAAGCGGACCTGTTTCTTGCATCATTTCCCCTATTTTATTTTAACATCGCATAATATCAGTTTACCATAAGCCAGACCTATTAGGTTTTAAAAACCTTATAAGTTTTTCTCCATAATCTATTTCTTCTTGTCAATAATGGCCTTCATCTGCTTGTTCATCAACACCGGATTGATCGCATCGATGCCCGTCTTCAGAGTAGTTTCTAATTTTTCAAGATGACTATCCAGTTCTTTGTTCAGCTCATCAAACACTTTGTACGCACCAGCTGTAGGTTTGCCATCGCCTGTCTCCAAACTTCTTCTCAAAGCAGAAAGACGATTGCCTAATTTGATAGGAAAGTTGAGTGGGTCTTGACCGCTCCGGTTTTTGGTTTGATACAAATCTTCTTCAATAGCAGTAATTTTTGCTGTCAGCTCTTTTGCCGATGAAGAGAAGGCAGGGTCGTTCACTTCTTTTGCTCGTTCTTCAATTTGTTTTTTTAAATCACGAATTCGGATTACGGCTTCATTAGCGGCTGATTCGCGGTCACGGATTTTTATCGCTAAGTCGAACGTCTCTTTCAAATCTCCTTCGCTCACGCCTTTTACGTTCGGATTCATTTTTACATTGAACGAATACGTTTGCGAATAGCTACCTGCTTTAAAGCGAACCTGATATTTTCCGATGGGTGCCTCAGGTCCATTCTGCGGACGTGCGCCCCAGATGATGATGCCATCAAAAATAGTAGCGCCCTCGTACCGGCCGTTCCATCTAAAAGTATTCAATCCCGCGGCAGCGGTAGGCTTGCTGTCGCCACCTCCCCAAAAATCTCCGGCAATCGGCTTATCTTCGGGCTTGGTACCGATAAACTTGCGCACCAAATTTCCATTGGCATCTAGAATTTCAATTTTAACTGTATCGACTTTGTCCTTCAGGTAATATTGAAAAGAGGCATCGTACACACCGCGAATCGCATCGCTAGGCTGAAACAGAATCACATTTTGTTTCATCAACTCAGGAGTAAGTTGGCGCAATGGATTAATGTCATCTAAAATCCAAAAACCACGACCGTGTGTTCCTAATACCACATCATCATTCTTCACAACCAAGTCACGAATAGGAGTATCAGGTAAATTCAGTTGCAGCGGTTGCCAGTTGTCGCCCGCATTGAAAGATACATACGCTCCATGTTCTGTTCCCAAGAACAAAAGTCCGGGACGTACGTGGTCTTCACGTACTGATCTGGAGAAATGCCCGTCTTTAATACCGGTTACAATCTTAGTCCATGTTTTTCCAAAATCAGTCGTTCTGAAAACATAGGGTTGACGATCGTCCACTTGATAACGGAAGGCCGCCACATAAGCTGTGCCTGCCTTGTGTCGCGATTCATCAATTGTCGCTACGACTGAATTCTTAGGTAACTCTTTTGGCGTAATGTTCGTCCAACTTTTTCCACCATCGCGGGTGATGTTTAATTTTCCATCATCAGAGCCGGCCCAAATGGTATTGACATCATGAAAGGAAGGCGCTAACGCAAACACGGTGGCATAGATTTCGGGACCGTTCATATCGCGAGTGATTTCTCCACCTGATATACCCAACGTTTCGGGGTCAGCATAGGTTAAGTCTGGAGAAATTTTTTCCCAACTCTGTCCGTCATCGGTTGTTTTCCACACGTGTTGTGAACAGGTGTATAAAACTTTAGAATCCTTTGGCGAGAATACAATTGGAAACGTCCACTGCCAACGCTCGGGCAATGAACTGGCCGGCTCTCCAGAAAAAAATCTTGGGTACACCTGTATGTCGCGCGTCTGTCCCGTGGAAACATCTTTTCGGGTAAGTAATGCTCCTTGACTACCGGCATAGTAAATATTTGGATTATCAGGATGAGCAGTAATATATCCACTCTCCCCACCACCAACGTCATAACCCCATTCGCCCAATACATTCATGTGGCGCCAGCCTTCGCTAGGAACTGCGATAGTTGAGTTATCTTGTTGCGCACCAGCTATATGATATGGCACATGGTTGGTTGTGGTAACATGATAAAACTGTGTAGTGATATAATCTTCGTCAGTCCAGCTCTTGCCGCCATTCACAGACACGGCACCACCTCCATCATTGGAAGTAATCATACGTAGCGGATTGTTCGGATCAATCCACAAATCGTGGTTGTCACCGTGAGGCACTTTTATTTCCGTATCAAACTTCACCCCACCATCGGTCGATTTCCAAAAATCAACATTCAAACAATAGACGGTCTCGCGATCAAATGGATCAGCATAAATTCTTGAATAATAAAACGCACGCTGACGCAATTTGCGTTCGTCATTGGTTTTCTTCCAGCTGGCACCGGCATCATCGCTACGATAAACTCCACCATCATTTGCCTCGACTATCGCCCACAGTCTTTTGTTATCAGCTGGTGAGACGGTAATTCCTATTTTTCCCAATGGACCTTCCGGCATGCCAGGGTTTTTCGTTAATTCATTCCAGGTCTCTCCCCCATTTTCCGATTTCCATAGTTTGCAATCAGGGCCACCGCCCCACATCTTCCATGTTTTGCGATAGACTTGCCAGGTAGAGGCATACAAAATTTTTGGATTAGTTTTATCAATAATCAAATCAGCTGCACCCGCTTTGGGGTTTACATATAAAACTTTTTTCCATGTATTACCTCCATCGATAGATTTAAACACACCACGCTCTTCATTATCTCCATAGGGGTGACCGAGTGCAGCTACATACACAATGTCCGGGTTGGTAGGATGAACGCGAATACGCGAGATAGCTTGTGTTTCTTTTAAGCCGAGAGAGCGCCATGTTTTTCCACCATCGGTCGTTTTATAAACACCATCGCCTTGCGTGATGCTTCCGCGAAGCTGAGTCTCGCCCCCACCGATGTAAACAATATCAGGATTGGTTTCGGCCACTGCCACAGCACCAATAGATGAAGAAGAAATTTGTCCGTCCGTTACCGGAGCCCATTCTTGTCCGCCATCGGTGGTTTTCCAAAGTCCACCACCAGTTGCACCAAAGTAATATTCGTTAATTCTACCCGGGCTTCCTGACGTACCCAATGAACGGCCCCCTCGTGCCGGGCCTATATTGCGCCACTTCAGTTTGTCGTAGTATTTGGGATCAACGGTAGCAGAACTTGAACTTGGCTGAGTCTGTGCTTGAAGTAACGATTGCATAAGTAGGAAAAGGAGGAGGAAAAGACCTGAGTTTTTCATTTCATTCTTCGTTTAGTTAATAACAGAAACAAAGTAATCAAAAGGCGTGAATGAAAAAACGAGTATTTTTGGAGCTGTGGCTACAAAAAAAATCATTAAACGGATGCTCCTGATTCTTGCCTTAATGGCTTCGCTGGTTATAGTGTCTTCAGGACTATTCTATCTCTTTCCCGAAAAATTTATTTTCCAACCTAAGATGCTGGCTGTTGATCATGTGTTTCAATTTGATAAGCCATTCGAAGAACACTTTATCAAAACACCAGATGGAGAAACACTAAATGCCCTTTTATTTAAATCCCCCACTCCTTGCAAAGGATTCATCCTCTACTTTCACGGCAATGCGGGCAACTTGCAGCGCTGGGGTAATTATGCTATCGACTTTACTGAGCTCGGTTATGATATTTTAATGGTAGACTACAGAGGCTACGGAAAAAGTACCGGCAAGCCAAGTGAAGTTGATTTTTACGCTGACGCAAAAGTTGTTTTAGATTGGGCGAAAAAGAAAATCCCTTTCTCACGTCTCATCTTCTATGGGCGATCACTAGGGTCTGGTGTAGCCACCCAACTAGCCATAAAGAATTCCCCCGACCTACTCATTCTTGAAACACCTTTTAACGAGTTGAAAGGAGTTATTAATACACCCTTGCAGCCTTTGCTTTCGCTTTTTCCTGCACGATATCATTTTCCCAATGATAAATACATTCCTTTATTAAAATGCCCAAAAGTAATTTTCCATGGAACGCTTGATTGGGTAGTTCCACTGTCATCCGCGCTCAAGTTAAAACCATTGTTGAGTCAGGGAGATCGCTTTTTTATTATTGAAGGTGGTGGCCATAGAAACCTAAATAAGTTCAAAGAATTTAAAGCGGGGCTTGCAGAAGTATTGAATTGAATTCTATCTAATTACGCAAGTCAACTTCCGGAAATATTTTCCTATCTTGGCTTAAATGATGTGGCTATTTTCTATCGCGGGTATCTATATTGGCTTCTGCCTCTTTTTCTATTTCTTCCAACACCTCTTTTTCTTTAGACCAGAAAAACTAACCAGAGCTTTTGAATACAAATATGCGTTCCCTTTCGAGGAATTAGATTTTGAAATGGAAGATGGAGGACGAATTAATGCCATCTATTTTAAGGTCCCCAACTCAAGGGGAGTTGTCTATTACTTAAAGGGAAATTCTAAAAGCATCAAAGGGTGGGGAAAGTTCGCGAAAGATTTTTTGAGCAACGGGTATGATTTTTTTATGATGGATTATCGTGGCTTTGGTAAGAGCCAGGGAAAACGAAGTCAGGAAAAAGTATTCAATGATGCTCAATTCATTTACAAATGGCTAACAAAAACATATTCTGAAGATAAGATTGTGTTGTACGGTCGCTCGTGGGGCAGCGGCATTGCAGCTCGAGTATCTTCATGGAATAAGCCCCGCATGCTCATTCTGGACTCACCTTATTTCAGTTTTTTCTACAACATTAACCGGTATATCTTCTTCACTCCTCTTCGGTGGATGCTAAAGTATGATATCCGAACGGATCAATATTTAAAAACTACGGAATGCCCCATACACATAATTCATGGCACGAAAGATCGCCTAGTTTCATTTGAACAGAGTGAAAAATTAAAAGCATTATATCCTTCAAAAATTGAATTGCATGCTATCGAAGGGGCTCGTCACAATAATCTGCCAGACTACTCTGAGTTTTTTGAGATTCTCTATTCTGTGTTGTATGTAAAACCAAAGGCATAAAGACAGAATAACAATGGCCATCGTCACTAAAAAAGTTGATTTCACCCGTGTCTTTGAATTGATTCATTATCAAAAGGAAAAATATCCTAATCAAAAGGCCTTCAATTCTTTTTCTCAGGGTCAATGGAAAAGTCAATCAACGGAGGAAATTCAAAATAGAATCAATGCACTATCATGTTGGTTTTTAGCAAATCAGTTTAAAGCAGGGGAAAAAATTATTTTTGTTCCCGTCATAGGCAGCGCTGACTGGATGATATTGGATTTTGCCTGCCAGCAAGTAGGCCTAATTGTAGTACCCATTCATCCCACATTAAACGAAAGTGAGTTTAATGCTATTGTGACCGAAATGGAAGCTCGACTTTGCATCACGCTGGATGAAGGACTGTACTTTAAATTCTTCGCCTTCCAAGAAAAAGTAAATGCTGGTCTTCTTCTATTTCATCTGCAACCTGAAAAAGTAAATTTTTTTAAACCTATTCAAGAGTCTAAAACCAGTCACGACCTCATGACAATGGTGAATTCATTTCGAGATACGATCGGAGAAGACGATGTGGTTACGATACTTTACACATCGGGGAGTACCGGACTATCTAAGGGTGTGATGCTATCCCATCGGAACATCGTACACAACATCAAGGCAGTTTTAACTATTCTGCCACTTGAGCCAGGAGATCGCGTGTTGAGTTTCCTTCCTTTCAGTCACATATTCGAAAGAACATCCTGCTATGTGTATATAGCTTTTGGAACTTCCCTCTATTTCAGTCAAAATAAAGAAAGTTTTGTAAACGACTTCAGAACAGTTCGACCGGTTTTTTGCAGTAGCGTGCCGCGCGTGCTCGAAAAGATGTACGAATATATGGAAGAGCAAACATTGGGAAAAAATATTGGCAAGAAGAAACTCATTACCTGGGCCATGAACGTGGGCAAACACTATGGTCCAGAAAAGAAATTAAAACTCTTATATCAGATGGAGCTGTTGATCGCCCGAGTTCTAGTATTGCGACAGTGGAAGAAGAGATTGGGCGGAAAAATAAAATACATGGCAGTGGGCGCTGCATCCCTACGGCCGGAAATAGGAAGGCTCTTTTCTGCTGCCGGTATATATATTGTAGAGGGATATGGAATGACCGAGGCTGCTCCACTTATATCTATGAACCGATTTGAACCCGGACTTAATCGTTTTGGTACAGTAGGGTTACCTCTACCAGGAATCGAAATAAGAATTGATAACCCAAATGAAAATCAGGAAGGCGAAATTTTAGTGAAGGGACCAAACGTGATGATGGGTTATTTTAAAAAACCAGATTTAACAGCTGACACCATATCTGTTGAAGGCTGGCTGCACACTGGTGACATCGGGAAATTTGTTTATCAGCGCTTTTTAAAAATTACTGATCGAAAGAAAGATATTTTCAAAACTTCTTCAGGCAAATACGTAGCACCACAGCAACTTGAAAATCATCTAAAGCAATCACTATTTGTCGAACGTAGCGTTGTCATTGGCTTTCAACGCCCCTACGTCACTGCCTTAATTGTACCACAATTTGAAATCCTGAGATCTTGGTGCGAACAAAATGACATTCACTGGACAGCTCCACAATTTATGGTTCATAATATCAAAGTACGCGCAAAATTTCAACAGGAGGTAGACAAACTCAATGAAGAACTCCCACACTATGAAACCATTAGAAATTTTGTATTGTGTCACCAGGATTGGAGTATCGAGAAGGGAGAAGTAACGCCCACTTGGAAACCCATCAGAAGTCAATTAGAGAAAAACTATCAATTGGATATTGATAAGATGTATCAATAGTATTTACAATTACTTAAAACACCTATGAAAAAAATATTTACGAATGACGCGCCCAAAGCAATTGGACCTTACTCACATGCGATTCAATCTGGAAATCTAGTTTTCTGCTCCGGTCAAACTCCTCTAAATCCAACTACCATGGTGATAGAAGGAGCAACGATCACTGAACAAACCACTTTAGTTCTAACCAATCTTGAAGCTGTGTTGATTGCGGCAGGCTGTTCACGTACGAACGTGTTGAAAACATCGGTGTTTCTAAAAAACTTCGCAGACTTTGAAAAGATGAACAAAGCCTATGAAGCTTTTTTTGGAGATCATAAGCCGGCAAGAACCACCGTGGAAGTCAGTAGACTTCCACGTGAGGCCTTGGTTGAAATAGAATGTGTTGCTGAGGTACCTGTAAACTAGGCCACTGCCTCTTCTTTGATCACTACTTTTTCCATGACATCTCCTTGGCGGATGGCATCAACAATGTCCACTCCTTCCACAACTTTTCCAAACACCGTATGATTACGGTCTAAGTGTTTGGTATTATCACGTGAATGGCAGATAAAGAATTGAGAACCTCCTGTGTTTCTTCCGGCATGTGCCATTGAAAGAACACCACGATCATGGTATTGATTATCACCTGTGAGCTCGCAATCAATTTTATAGCCAGGGCCTCCGTTTCCTATTCCATTGGGGCAACCTCCCTGAATCATAAAATTGGGAATAACCCTGTGAAAGGTAAGTCCATCATAAAAACCTTTTTCAGCTAGAGTAATAAAATTTTTGACTGTGTTAGGAGCATCTTTCTCAAAGAAATTAATCTTCATGACTCCCTTTTTGGTGTGAATTTCCGCTATCTTCATTGGTATAATTAAATTTCGCACAAGGTACTAGCAGATTTTCCAATTGACAACAACTAAATGAAAACCTGTCCAAGCCACAAAA
This sequence comes from Cyclobacteriaceae bacterium, assembly GCA_031400595.1. GTDB lineage: Bacteria > Bacteroidota > Bacteroidia > Cytophagales > Cyclobacteriaceae > ELB16-189. The sequence continues at coordinate 338,212 of JANNQG010000019.1, read as the reverse complement.
GGATGTATCCTACGGAAGAAATTGCGGAAGATGCTCTAATCGAGGCACATACACGGTTCGAATATGGCAAACAGGGCGGCCCCATTGCAGTGTATCTCTGCAACGATTGTGGGAACTTTCATTTCACCTCACAGGGTAACCCTAATAAAAAGCTAAGAGAATACATCGAGAGCGGAAAGATGAAAACACAAAAGCAGGCATATCTATGGGAATCCAAAATCAAAAAAAGGTTTTGATGAGGTCAAATTGGCGCTAAACACCCGAAACTAAGTAATCAAGGCCAAAAAGTGGCATTAAAAAAAAGTATGAATTCTCTGGTTTCATTTCGTATTGACAGTGGATAGATACCCAAATTCACAAAGGCATGTAACCAACTATTCTTGTTGCAGGTTCGAGGCAATCAAGTCTCCATTTTTTCACAATTAATTTAACAAACAAAATTATGATTAGACTAGCTCTAGCGGTCGGGTTTCTGGCCGTATTCGGTATTGTCGCGTATGCAATTGTGTTGCTACTGACCAACTATTTTTCAAACAAAAACAATTCAACTAAAAACAAAAACTAGACTCATGGACACAAACAACCCAATCATTTCAAGAAAAACTATTGCATTTGGCGTAGTAGCCATCATCTTTTTGATTTTTTTCCTCATCGTCAACCCATTTTCATGGAATGATGCCGGTAATAGAACAGTCGTGGAGCGCACCAATGGACAGCAGATTGTTCAATTTGCTCCCGGAATATTCTATGCGGGATTTTTCGCGAAGGAAAAAGAATGGCCTAATCAAATTTCGGTCACTTATCAGGAGGTCAAACCCAAGCTTGACATTGAAGACAATGGAATTGAAGTCGGCCAAATCATGATCCGCTTCAGTGACGCTACGACAGCAGATGTGCGTGGTATCACACAGTTCATCTTGCCATCCGATGAAAAAGAAATGATCTTGATTCACAATACGCACCGTACACCGCAGTCTCTGGTGGTAAAAAGACTTGCTCCGTATACGAAAGAGTGCTTGCAATCGTCTGCCCAATTGATGAGCAGCGAAAAGCACTATGGTGGTGGCCGTGCACAAATGGCTCAAGATTTTTTAGATCAGTTGAAAGAAGGAGTGTATCTACTCAAGACAGAGGAGAACCTTGTATTCGATTCTATGGAAATGGAAAAGAAAAGAGTCTATCAAACAGAAATTCAATTCGACAAAAAGACAAATGTGCCTAAACGCAAACTTTCTTCTATTAAGGAATACGGAATTACTGTGGCGGATGCCGCGATTACTGACGTGGATTATGAAAATAAGGTTGATGAAAAATTAGTAAAAATTATCGATGCGGTTACTAAGTCATCTATTTCAAAACAAGAATTGATGACGGCCCAACAACAAACATTGACTGCAAAAGCGAAAGGTGAGCAAGCTTTGGTTGAAATTGAATATCAACAAAAACAAGATCAAACCAAGCAAGTGGTGGAAGCACAAACCAAAGTAAAGGTCGCTGAACAAGATAAGTTACAACAAAAAATTGCTTACGAAGGATCTATTTTAGAAGCAAAAAAAATCAAAGAATTAGCAGATGCAAATGCTTACGCCAGGCAGCGAATCATGCAAGCTGACGGTGCATTGGAGATGAAGTTAAAAGCGCAAGTAGAAGTGCAAAAGGTATGGGCCGATGCTTTTAGCAAATACACAGGCGCTGTCGTTCCTCAGATCCAAACAGGAGGTGGGCCAACAACCAATGGAGCACTTAATTTCATGGATATCATGACTGCTAAAACCGCTAAAGATTTTGCGCTGGATTTAAAGAATAAGAATTAGTCGAAGAACTTGATCAGGAAAAAAAAGGGGTGGCGTAAATCCACTCCTTTTTTATTTATTTGAATAAATCTCGTAGCTGAAATGAAAATCGGTCTTATCTCTGATACACACAGTCATCTCGACCCGAAAGTTTTTGACTATTTCCAAGATTGTGACGAAATATGGCACGCAGGAGATATTGGCAACCCAACAATTGTTCATTCACTTGAAAAGGCAAAACCGTTAAAAGCCGTGTTTGGGAACATTGACGGTAAAGAGTTACAAAACTCACTTCATGAAGACCTCTGGTTTTCTTGTGAAGGATTAACCATTTGGATGACACATATTGCAGGCTCGCCCCCCAACTATAATCCACGCATTAAGAAAATTCTGAAGGAGAGGATACCCGATGTTTTTATTTGTGGCCATTCGCATATTCTGCGAGTAAAAAAAGATCCCAACTATAAAAACATGCTTTATCTAAATCCAGGAGCAGCAGGCAATCATGGATTCCATACCATCAAAACGATCATTCGATTTGAAATAAAAAAAGCTTCCATTTTTAATATGGAAGCCATTGAACTCGGAAAAAGAGGTGCTCTTTAAGTCCGTTAATCTCTATACAAAACTGCCTTAACTGCTTTCACGGTTCGAGTAACATTTGGCAGAATCGCGTCAATCAACGTTGGCGCATAAGGTAGTGGTACATCAATGCTGTTGATGCGGTGGATAGGGGCATCCAAATAATCAAAAGCATGCTTTTGTATGTGGTAAGTGATCTCCGAAGAGATGGCCGCTAAAGGCCACGCCTCCTCCACAATTACCAGGCGATTTGTTTTCTTAACCGATTCAACCACGGTTGCATAATCGATGGGCCTCACACAACGTAGATCGATTACTTCGGCAGAAATACCCTCCTTCTCCAACTCGATAGCTGCTGCCAAAGCAACCTTCATAATCTTACCAAATGAGACGATGGTCACATCAGTCCCTGCTCTTTTTATATCTGCAACACCAAAAGGAATCAAGTAATCTTCTGTTGGTACTTCACCCTTATCACCATACATCATTTCCGATTCCATGAAAATAACTGGATCGTTGTCGCGGATGGCTGTTTTTAAAAGTCCCTTCGCATCATAAGGCGTAAAAGGCACAACCACTTTTAAACCTGGAGTATTCGCAAACCAGTTTTCAAAATTTTGCGAATGTTGTGAGCTAAGCATACCCGCATTTCCCGTTGGCCCACGGAATACAATCGGTATATTAAACTGCCCTCCTGACATGGATAGCATCTTTGCTGCAGAGTTGATTATTTGATCGATGGCTACTAGTGAAAAATTAAAGGTCATAAACTCGATAATTGGTCGAATACCATTCATCGCTGCGCCAACTCCTAATCCGGCAAAACCCAATTCAGCAATAGGCGTATCAATGACCCGCTTGGCACCAAACTCATCAAGCATGCCCTGACTTACTTTATACGCACCATTGTATTCAGCTACCTCTTCGCCCATCAAAAACACGCTGGGATCCCGTCTCATCTCTTCGCTCATGGCCTCGCGCAAAGCTTCTCTAAACTGAATCTCTCTCATAGCAATCGGATTATTAGTTAATATAGCAAGTCTGTAAAATTAATGGCAGAACTGTCACAATGAAAGTTTTGACTACTTTTTTAATGCCGTCCAAATAAAAACCCCCGTCAGTGTCCTGACGGGGGTTTTTAAATCAAATTGATAATTATTGCCTATTTCAGCGCATTGCGGAATGCATCCGTAGTGTTGAACTTAGCAAACTCAAGATCGGTAAGCGCTTTTTCCTTCAGCGCTGAGTCAATTTTAACGGCATTGACCAAATTACTAACCACCGCATCTCCATTGCCAGATCGTGCTGCTGCTACCGCGGCACCATAATAAGCAATCGCATAGTTTGCATTTGAACGAATCGACTCTGCAAAAGAAGAGGAGGCATTGCTAAAATCTTTGCTTAATACTTGTGCCAAACCTTTATTGAACAGGTTCACTGCATTGGCATTTGCCGAAGAAGTAGAACTAACCGCAGCACCGTAGTTGGCCATGTAAATTTCACAAGCTCCCTTTACTCCATTTACACCACGGGTTACATCATTGCTTGCTCCAGAAAAAGATGCTGAAACATGACTGTAGGCTTTGTAAGGGTTTCCTCTCATTAAAGCAATCGAGGCAAGATTTGCGTGAACTTCAGGCGAAGGATTTAATTTTGCCGCAATCTCCAATTGAGCTGCTGCTTTATCAACCAAATCAGTTTTTGCTGGATTTTCGATTACAGCTTGCAAATAAGCAGCTCCCAAATTATTGTGAGCGGTCCAGTTTGTTCCTTTTTTTGTAGCGGCTTCATAGATCGCAGTCTTTTCTTCCAAAGAGGGAGTAAGTGTCGCAGCGTACATTAATTCGTCAAATGTTAATACATCTAGCCCAGCCTGGCCTGTTGTAATTTGCTTAGCTAAAACAGAAATTTCAGCTTCAGTCTTTTTAACCTTGATTGTTAAGATTTCCGTTTTTGCAGTACGTAGACCAGGATAAACATCCTTAAATACTTTGTTATAGGTCGCTAATTTTTTCAATTGCTTCTCCTGATCTTCAAAAGATCCGCCATTATTTACGACATTCAAATAAGCCGCCTTGTCGTCAGCTGAAATGCCCGCGTACGCTGCTAAAGCTGTCTTAAACTCTGACCAGTCTTCAAAAATAGGCTTCAATATAAAATTGATCTTGGCTGCCTCGTCCTTGTAGTCATACTTCTTCATCTCGGCACGGTAGAATTTTTCTATCGCAGCAGCGCGCTCTTTTGAAAGATTGGTGTTGATTCGTTCCAAACCTTCAGGAGAGTGTGTACCTGTAATTGTTACAGTGCGAGTTACATTCTTTGAGGCAATGAATGCGTCCAATTGTTTTCCTTTCTCAGCTTTCGTCTCAGAAGCACGTAAAACAGATTTGCCTCGTTCAAAAATAAAATCAGGGATAACAACCGGAATCAATTCTTCTTGTGGATTATAGCTGTGAGAAGCAAACGCGGCATAGTAAGAGTTTTGAACCAATTTAGATGTTGTGATGATGCCAGTAGCATATGACAACCTTGGGGTTGTTTTAGATTTCGTGCCTTTTGATGCCACTCCTTGAATTTCTACAGTCCCTGTTTTGTAGGCGTCCTTATAAGGGAACATAAAGGCTTTGGTAACTTTAGTCTCTTCTTTCGCACTATTGGGATAATCTTCAGCCTTTAGAGGAATGGCTGGTAGCGCTAGTTCATTTTCACCGTACTTGTAGAAAGTATTGAGGGTATAAACAGTTCCTTTTTTTAGAAGCTTAACCGGTAGATTGCCTGACAGGTCAAAATTGACAGTGTCTTTGTGAACTTCCAACGGATTTGGCTTAATTTCGAGCTTCTGCTCTTTAGCCATTTTAATCATTTGCGGAAGCGTACAACTTGTGAAAGTCAAAGTTCCGATGATCAGCAGTGAATAAACTAATTTTCTCATGGATTTGGTGTTAGTGGTCTTTTTTAAAGAGTGGCAAATTTAGGTGTAAGCCTTTTTTTTTGCAATAATACTCAAAAAAATAGAAAATTGATCGGCATAAAGCCCCTTTGGAACGCTTATATTTGTTGTTTGAAAGAATAATCGGTGAAAAGCCGATTTACTCGGGTAAAGAGTCAAATTAATTAAATATCATGCAGTTCGTTGAACCGATCAAACATTACTTTGAAAGACACGCGTTTGGTGTTTGCTCTGCATTAGGGGATAAGCTCGGAATTGCAACTTCCTCGATACGATTATTTTTTATTTACGCTTCTTTTTTGACCCTAGGGTCACCCATTATTATCTACCTTTCCCTTGCTTTTGTAATGAATATGCGGGCGCATCTTCGGAAACGAAGCACGATCTGGGATCTCTAAAACCGCAGCTGGTTAAACTTGCTTTTGCGTAAAAGGAAATAATCGACCACCAACCAGTTGGGGTAAATTTGAGTAACGTTAAAATTATCGAGTTTGCTTGCCAACCCCCTGCGTTTACGGATTTCAATTTGGATGTTCTTGAAGAAATCAAATTGAGCCCGAAAAACTGCAAAAAAGTCCTTTGGTGAAGGCTGCAAAAGGAATTTGACCGCAGCAGCCCAATCCAAGAGCACCCTTAATGGCAGTTTCCAGATCAATTGGGAAGTAGGCAAATGCTTAAAAATAAGACTCAATCCATTGCGAAAGTTTAAATAGGTCTTTTTCGGACTCGCTGATGACAGCGTCCCCCCACCTACATGATAAACAGTGCTACCCCCCTCAAAATAAATCTTATAACCCGCGCGCTTTAGTCTCCAACAAAAATCGATCTCCTCCATGTGTGCAAAATAGTCTTCATCGAGCCCACCCATTTCATGAAAAATGGCTGAACGCACAAAATGACAGGCGCCTGTGGCCCAAAATATGGGAACAGTATCATTGAATTGACCCTGGTCCTCTTCCAATTTGTCAAATATTCTTCCCCTACAGAATGGATACCCCAATGCATCTAAATACCCTCCCGCTGCACCTGCGTATTCAAAACGCGTTTTCTGCCTGAATGATAAAATTTTTGGTTGGATAGCAGCAATAGTCGGATCCCTATTGAACAATGAAACGATTGGGTGTAACCAACCAACGGTAACTTCTACATCTGAGTTGAGAAGAACATAGTAAGTGGCTGAGACTTGTTTTAGCGCAAAATTATAGCCACCACAGAAACCTAAATTGCGTTCGATACAAATTAATTGAACGGACGGGAAAAAAATTCGAATAAAATCAACTGAGTCATCGGAGGAGCCGTTATCTGCGACTACGATAAGTGCACCATCGCTATGTGAAATGACCGTTGGTAGAAATTGTTCTAAAAATTTCTTTCCATTGTAGTTAAGGATAACAACGGCAATCTCAGTCATCCCATCAAATTACTTAGATCAAGTCCGGGAATATTTGGCAATAATCCCTCGGTACTTTTCTTTAATTCTTCTTTCGCTAATGCATCGGCCTTTTCAGAAGCAATGTTTACAGCAGCAATCACTAAATCCTGGATGAGTATCTTGTCCGTTGACGTCAATATCGCAGGATCAATATCCAACATTACCACTTGTTTTTTTCCATTCACTGTTGCCTTCACCATACCTCCACCGGATTCCCCAACAGCCGTTACAAAAGCGAGTTTATCCTGGGCTTCTTTCAGGCGCGATTGCACCTCCTTCATTTTGCCCATCATTTTCATCATATCAAACATACGTAGCCGTTAAAGTGGACAAAGGTACGTTTTATGTTTGGGGGAAAAAGCGCAAAAATACAAATACGGGAGAGTATAGGATTACTTCCGAAGCAATACCACTGTCCCCGTCCGCTTCAACGAGCGGCCTGCCAAATCAGTGATCGTTGCAGTCCAAACGTATGAAGCGAAGGGCATTGGTAAACCAAGCTGGGTACCATCCCACGATTCATTCTTGTCAGAATAGAATACCAGCGCACCCCACCGATCAAAAATCGACAGTTCCAGTCGGGTAATAAATTGACCCCTCAACTCAAAAACTTCATTTTCTGTAGGCCCTCTCCCATCGGGGGTAAAGGCTGTCGGGTAAACCAGGTTTATCGATTTGGTAAATGTTACCTGGTTAGAAGCAGAGGCAATCAAACCAGCTTGGTTAGATCTTGCAAATACCCGATAGGAAACAATCTGGTTCTTTGTGTCCGGTAGATCGTCTAAGAAGGTTGTGGCAGTACCAAGGTTAACAGTTCGAATTAGCACGCCCGCCTTGTCATACTTCTCGAGCGAATAACTTTGAACGCCCAAGCTCCAACCAGTATAGGTAGACCAAGTAAGTGTAATTTCATTACTATTATTTATTGTTCCTTGTAGTCGGAGGGGACATATTGGTTCACTGTTATCGCTTTTATTTTTACATTCATCTAGATAGTTGATCCTATAACAAAATGAGCCGTTGGTGGTGTATGTGTCATCAACCAACTTGGGTGGAATCGTGGTTGAAATAGGGGTATAGATTCCTTGATTGGAAGCACGAAGTATGGTATAGGTAGATGACTTGAAAGCAGGGTCCTGAATCCAATCTAATTGAACATCCGTTGGAGACACCACTGCACTTACATTTAAAATAGTAGATGGCTTAATGGCTGTGAAAGAAACGCCACATTTTTCAAGAGATATGCTGGTAGCCCCACCAACAAAGGTGCTTCGAACTTGGTAGCAATAGGTAATGTTACAATCCACATCCACATCTGCAAATGTTACTGGAGCACCCGGAATGCCAGTATACAAATTTTTATCGCGAAAAACGTCAACCCTAGTTACGCCCGCAGACGATGTTTGCCAATCCAATCGATTGACATCACTGAGTAACGTAAAGTCCAAGTTATGACTGCACACTGGTTGCGAAAAGTTAATACTCAGTCCACTACACGGGTCAAACGAACTAAGCCTGAAACAGTAGTAGTTGTCGTCCAATCGCAAACTCGGTATTGTAATTGTATTCACTCCATACAGTGTTTGAAACTGTTGAAAGTTGGTTGAGTTGATCGCGATTTCTAATTTGTATTGGATATTTGCTTGTGGGGCAAAGTCCAATCTGAGTGTTGATGCATCAATGGCCGTTAGAGAATTTATTTCGGTGGTCGGTAGAACCGGGATTGCCTGAAAGGGCTTACTAAGTGAATTGCAGTTATTGGCTGCATTGAGTTTCTTCCCTTGAACAGAAATAGTAAAATTTCCCGGAGCTGCGTAGGCAGACTGTGCAACTTGATTGTTACTAAATGGAATTTGAACGACTGGAGAACCATCGCCAAAATCGATCGCGTACTGATCGTAGCTCTTGTCAGTTACTTTAACAGAAACCTGTGAATTCGTACAGGTATATATTTCGAAAGCCGGCTGGATGTTTGGATCAACGGTGACAGTTATATCGTCATTCAAAATGCTTTGGTAAAAAACGGAAAGTTTGTATGTTCCTGGATTTGCATAGGTAAAAGTGAACTGATTTTGTTGCTGTGTATTGTTACCAAGAAAATCCATCAAGCAGGGCTTTCCGGGTGTGCATTCACCAACAGTAATCAAATTCGCATTTGTAATCGTAATCGTGAATGGAGCACAGCCTCTCACTTGGTCTACTTGAAATCGACCTAATCGACTAACATATTGAGCTTGCACCACAGTTGCCGAAAAAACCATAACCAGTAAAAGGATCTGTTTTCTCACTCGTCTAGCTTTACCTGCCTCAAAAACTTCTCTGCTTTCACCATGTCGTCATGCAATAAGCGGTCTGTTTCTATAAACGGAACTACTTCCCTAAAAGTATCTACAAATGCAGTCAGCATAACAGATGTCTTTGCTGGTTTTCTGAAATGCAACGCCTGCGCTGCGGTAATCAATTCGATGGCCAAAATAGAATACAAATTATTGACGACCCGAAATGCTTTTGTTGCTGCGTTGGCGCCCATACTGACATGATCTTCTTGCCCATTGGACGAAACGATCGAATCGACCGAGGCCGGTGTACAGAGTTGCTTATTCTGACTAACTAACGAAGCTGCCGTGTATTGTGGGATCATCAAGCCAGAGTTAATACCGGGATTGGCCACTAAGTAATTGGGCAGATCGCGTGATCCGGATATTAACTGATAGGTTCTTCTTTCGGATATGCTACCCAATTCAGCCAAGGCAATCGCCAAAAAATCCAGTGAGAGAGCCAATGGCTGTCCATGAAAATTACCCGCTGAAATTATTTTATCCTCTTCCGGAAAAATATTGGGATTATCGGAAACACTATTGACTTCCGTTAAGAATGTGCGGGTTACAAATTCAATAGTATCAAGACTTGCTCCGTGTACCTGAGGTATGCAACGAAACGAATACGGGTCTTGTACGTGCTTTTTGTATTGTGAAATAATCGCACTGCCAGAAAGTAAACGCTGAACCTCCCTAGCTACCTTGACTTGACCATTGTGTGGGCGAATTTGATGTACTAGTTCATCAAAGGGTTCGATACGACCATCAAAGGCATCCAACGAAAGAGCGCCAATTCTATTTGCCAAACGTAGCAGGCGCTGCGAATGCAAACAACACCAAACACCATAAGCACTCATAAACTGGGTTCCATTCAACAGCGCCAACCCTTCTTTGGCTTGAAAGTGAATGGCATTCCATCTTAAAAGTTTTAAAACCTCGGCACTAGGATAGACTTTCCCAAGGTAGTGCACTTCTCCCTTACCTATTAAAGGGAGCGCCAGGTGCGCAAGAGGAGCCAAATCTCCTGAAGCGCCCAATGAGCCCATTTCAAAAATTCGAGGTAAAACACGCTCATTGAACATAGCGGCCAATCGTTCAACTGTTTCTAACTGAACACCGGAATGACCGTATGAAAGGGATTGCACTTTTAGAAACAACATGAGTAGAACAATCTCACGTGGCACTTCTTGTCCCGCACCACAGGCGTGAGACATCACCAAGTTCTCCTGCAATTTTTCAAGTTGATCTTTTGGGATGTTGCGGTCATACAATGAACCAAATCCTGTATTTATTCCATAAATCGAAGCGGTCGATGAGGCTATTTTGCGGTCTAGATACTCGCGGCAACGAACAATTTTACTAGAAGAATCAGCAGACAATCCAATCTTCGAATGACCATGAAGAATTTGATCTAACTCATTCAAGGTTAACTGTTTGTTCGATACAATATGGGTTGACTGCATTAGACTTGTTAAAATTCAAGAATCAAAATCCTGGATTCAAATTTCAAATGTTCATTTCATTAGCTTTCTGATAATCTGATCAACTGAAAGTTTTTCTTGCTCTCCCTTTTTCATGTCTTTTAACGTTAAAACTCCGCTTTCCTTTTCATCTGGGCCGATTACAATTACAAACGGTATCTCCTTTTTGTTGGCGTAGTCCAACTGCTTTTTCAATTTGGTCACATCAGGGTAAACTTCTGTAGCAATGCTACTTTCGCGGAGTTGGTTGGCGACACTCAGTGAGTAGCGCAACGTGGCATCATCAAAGTGTGCAATCATTACTGTGGAAGTCGCCTGCGCTTCTTTAGGAAAGAGTGATAGTTCTTCCATGGCATCGTAGAGACGATCTACCCCAAACGAAATCCCAACACCTGAAACATCGGGCAGACCAAAAACACCGGTTAGGTTATCATACCGACCACCACCGCTTACACTGCCAATGGCAACATTACTAATTTTGACTTCGAAGATGCAGCCTGTGTAGTAGCTCAGGCCACGGGCGAGGGAAATATCAAACTCCACATTTCGCTCTTCTACTCCATAGCTTCTGAGTAAGTTCAATACTTCTTCAAGATCAGCGATTCCTTTTTTACCTTTTTCGGAATCGGAGAATTTAGATTTTAAAAAATCAATTTTCTGTTGAGTGCTTCCTTTGAAATTCAAAATAGCAAATACTGCATCGATACCTTTGTCTACAAATTCGCGCGAGCGCAATTCTTCTTTTACTTTCTCTTCGCCAATCTTATCCAGTTTATCAATGGCAACAAATAACGAAGATTCCATGCCTATCGGCAGGCTGGCATTTTCAGAGACCATCAACTCAGCTAAGTCTGAAAGAATGGCTCTGTGATTTATCTTAATTGTAAAATCTTCAATACCCAAAGACCTAAAAACGTCTTTAATCATCAAAATAATCTCGGCCTCGCAGATTAGCGAATCAGTTCCCACCACATCGGCATCGCATTGGTAAAATTCTCGGTAGCGTCCTTTCTGGGGTCGATCTGCCCGCCACACCGGCTGAATTTGATAGCGCTTAAAGGGGAAAGTGATTTCACCTCGATTCATTACAACATAACGGGCGAACGGAACAGTTAGATCGTAGCGTAAGCCTTTTTCAGATATATCATAGGACAAAGATTTCGAGTTTCGAGTTTCGAGTTTCGAGCTATCGACATCTTTTAGGTAATCACCAGAATTCAAAACCTTAAACAACAACTGGTCCCCCTCCTCCCCATACTTTCCTGTCAATGTTGAGAGGTTCTCCATTGTTGGAGTTTCTAATGGCTGAAATCCATATTTCTGAAATACTTTCCGGATGTTGTCAAATATAAACTGCCGTTTGGCCATTTGTGCCGGGCCGAAGTCGCGGGTACCTTTTGGAATAGTAGGTTTGTCCATATTATAAACCGCCAAATCTAATCAGGATTTTTCAGTTACGATGACAGTTTCCTGTTGCTAGTTTCCTATTGTGCCGTGAGTGGTGAACTTTTTGGGAGCGGGGCAGGGATGGCAACGGAAAGCCTCCCGAGACTGCGCTCGGGATAAACTCCGACAAGATGGATTTGCGTTTGGCCGGACTTGCAATGGACAGCCCGGTGCCCTTGCGCCAAGCAGGGCAGCCTCCCAATAACTGAAACTCAAATGGCAGAAAGAACCAGAAACCAGCAACTGGTAACTGTTTCCACCTTGTATTATGGAAAATGATGCTTATTTTTGTGCCTCGTTTTTTAACCATTACATCATGTCAGTTACCAGACTAAAAAGAAAGAACCGTAAAGACAAAGCCAAATCAGCTCGTAGAAGAACAGCGTTGAAGACAGAAGGCTTCAAACCAGTGGCTAAGGCGGTGGACATCGAAAAGATCAAAGAAAGCTTTAAGAAAAAAGCATAAAAAAAGGGACTGCTTTTCAGCACGTCCCCTTTTTTTGATTTTAGAACTAAGTATTTACTCCTTATTCTTAAGATCCTGAACTTCAGCACGTATAGCCTGTGCTATGTTTTTTAAGTCTTGCATACCCTTTCTTACGCGGGTTCCTGCGGCACTATTTGCTTTGTTATAAAATTTGTCTGCATCGCCTTCTAGAGATGCGATCAATGCTTTTAATTCATCGAATTTTTTCATTGTTACGGTGTGTTTAGTTTTTTGTGATCCATTCCTAGTGCCAAATTAGCTAAAAACCTTCAAAAACAATCAAAAAACCCAATTTTTTAAAATTTGGTTACACTCACTAGCTCTTCTTTCTTGTAAAAACCACTATCTAACTTCGTTTTTAACGCTGAAAACGCGGTTAGTGTCTCCTCCACATCTGCCAAGGAATGTGATGCCGTAGGGATAATTCGGAACATAATCACGTCTTTCGGCACCACCGGATAGATGACCACTGAGCAGAAGATGCCGTAATTCTCTCGCAAATCCATAGACATGTTAGCGGCCTCGCCTACTCCGCCTTTGAATAACACTGGGGTGGGTGGTGTTTGGGTTTCATTGATGGAAAAGCCCCTGTCTTTCAGACCAGATTTGATCGCCTTCATTACTTTTTGGAGGTTAACCCGAAACTCCGGGTGCTTTTTTACTAACTCCAATCGTTTCATGCCGCCAATAACCAATGGCATCGGCAAGCTTTTCGCATAGATTTGAGAACGCACCGAATAACGCAAGAATTTCAATATTTTTCTGTCTCCGGCTATAAAAGCGCCAATACTCGCCATAGACTTGGCAAACGTAGAAAAATACAGATCTATTTGATCCTGTACGCCTTGCTCTTCGCCTACACCCGCACCCGTAGCCCCCATTGTGCCGAATCCGTGGGCATCATCCACCAACAGGCGAAAATTGTATCTCTTCTTTAATTCAACAATTCCTTTCAAATCTCCCATGTTGCCAGACATACCGAACACACCTTCAGTAATCACCAAAATCCCGCCACCTGTTTCGTTGGCAAGTTTAGTGGCGCGCTGGAGCTGTTTCTCAAGGTTCTCCATGTTATTATGCGGATACACAAAACGTTTGCCCATGTGCAACCGAACCCCGTCAATAATACACGCGTGCGACTCGGAGTCATAAACGATCACATCCTTTCGATCTACCAAAGCATCAATCACCGAGAGAACACCTTGGTATCCATAATTCAGTAACATGGCATCTTCTTTCTGAACAAAATCCGCCAATTGCTTCTCAAATTCCAAATGGTGAACCGAATTGCCGGACATCATGCGCGCACCCATTGGGGAAGCTAATCCGTATTGGGCAGCCGAGTCGGCATCGGCCTTACGAACTTCCGGGTGGTTGGCTAAGCCGAGATAGTTATTCAAACTCCAATTCAATACCGTTTTTCCATTGAACTTCATACGCGGGCCTATTTCTCCCTCCAATTTGGGGAAGAAGAAATAATCGTCAGGTAAGTGAGAGTACTTGGCCAATGGGCCTTCTTCCATGCGGAGTTTTTCAAATAAATCAACCATTCTTTTTTCGTTTTCGGTTATAAGATACTTTACATTTAAGCCCTAAAATGACGTATCTGTTATTGGTTAGAGCTTTAAAGTGGCGCAAAAATAAGAAAATTAGATGGCAAAAATTCATAAACTTCTCATCGCAAATCGCGGGGAAATAGCGCTTCGGATTATGAGGAGTGCCAAAGAAATGGGGATAAAAACCGTGGCCGTTTTTAGCGAGGCGGATCGGAATGCTTTACATGTGCGATTTGCCGATGAGGCTTACTGTATTGGCCCTCCTCCCTCGGCCGAATCTTACCTGCGAAAGGACAAGATTATTGACGTTGCAAAAAAATCAGGGGCAGATGCCATCCATCCGGGGTATGGATTCCTTTCGGAGAATGAAGAGTTTGCTGATTTGGTAAAAAAGGAGGGACTCATCTTTATAGGACCCTCGGCCAAATCCATGGAGACTATGGGCGATAAACTGGCGGCCAAAGAAGCGGTGTCAAAATTCAATGTACCTCTTGTTCCAGGCACCAAAACGGCTATTGCGGATATCGTGGAAGCAAAGGGCATTGCAAAAAAGATTGGGTATCCCATTTTAATTAAAGCCAGTGCAGGGGGTGGTGGCAAAGGAATGCGGGTAGTTGAGAATGAAGCAGATTTTCAAAATCAAATGGAACGAGCCATCAGCGAGGCTACCTCCGCTTTTGGCGATGGATCTGTGTTTATTGAGAAATATATTATGAAACCGCGCCATATTGAATTCCAGATTTTTGGAGATCAACATGGAAATGTGGTTCACTTGTTTGATCGCGAGTGTTCCATACAACGAAGACATCAAAAAGTAGTTGAAGAAGCGCCCTCATCTGTGTTGACTCCTGAGCTGAGAACAAAGATGGGTGAGGCTGCTGTAAACGCTGCCAAAGCGGCAAACTACTACAATGCAGGTACGATCGAGTTTATCTTGGATGAAGACATGAGTTTCTATTTCTTGGAGATGAATACGCGCCTCCAGGTGGAACACCCCGTGACCGAAATGATTACCGGGTTGGATCTGGTGAAGCTGCAAATCAAAATAGCAGAAGGAGAAAAGCTCCCCTTCACGCAAGAAGATCTGGCCATCCACGGACACGCCATTGAAGTGCGGGTGTGTGCAGAAGACCCAACGAATAATTTTTTGCCTGATATAGGAACATTGCAAACCTATCGCGTGCCTCAAGGACATGGGGTTCGTGTTGATGGGGGTTTTGAAGAAGGTATGACTATTCCCGTCCAGTACGACCCTTTGTTGGCCAAACTTGTTGTGCACGCAGAAACACGCGAATTGGCCATGGATAAAATGAAACGAGCCATAGAGGATTTTGAAATAAGCGGGGTTGCCACTACACTGGGTTTTGGCCATTTTGTGATGGGGCATGAGGCCTTCCGATCTGGCAACTTCAATACACGATTTATTGAAAATCATTTCAAACCTGAATACTTGAACACGAAGGAAGATCCTGTAGAGGAACTTCTAGCTGCGGCTTTTGCTATTGAGGTAACTAATGCATCTAAGGCTGAAGTGTCTACCGAGGCAACACAATCAACCACCACCAGCAAATGGAGAAAAAATAGGTTGTAGCGATGGCAGAAATAAAACCTATTCGGGCTTGGCGATATGCGTCAACACTCGGTATCAACATAGAAGACTTAACCGCGCCTTTGTTTGACGTAGTATCCGACAAACAACGGGAAAAGCTATACGAAAATCCATATAACTCTATTCACTTATCAGTACCCCAAGGTCTACATCCTGCCGAAAAAGCAAAGAAATTACTGCTTCAGTGGAAAACAAATGGGACGATCCAGCAAGATGTGATTCCAGGAATTTATGTGTACTACCAATATTTTAAGTTAGCAGGCTCGTCAAAAGATTTTTGCCGAAAAGGGTTTGTTAGTCACATTCGAGCCTATGACTGGAAGGAGAATGCTATTCTACGGCACGAGAACACTATACCAAAAGCGGTAAATGACCGAGTCGAACTTCTAGAAAAAACAGAGCTCCACGTAAGTCCTACGCATGGGCTCTATACAGACCCAACGTTTGAACTCGAAAAATACATGGATGAGGCAATCCAGATGCCTATTTATGAAACCGAAGACTATCAGGGTGTGCGTGATGTATTAGCGGTTATACAGGATGCAAAAATCATCCAACGGTTCATCGATATGATCGCTCCGTTAAAAATCATTTTAGCCGATGGTCATCATCGATATGAGAGCTCATTGGAACTAAAACATCGCCTAGAAAAAGTAAATCCGCATCCGACAGGAAAAGAAGGTTATCATTTTCATTTGATGTACTTGACTAATACGGAAGCGGGCGACCTGCGCATTCTGCCCACCCATCGGCTGATCAATGGAATAAAGGGTTTTAGCGAGACTGAGGTTATCAATAAATTATCAACAGACTTTGAAGTCAAAAAAATTGAAAACCCCGATTCTCTTCATGAAATCATCATGGGAAAGAAATGGGCCTTTGGAATTATTTTAAAAAACCATTCCTTGAAGATTCGGCTCAAGCCCGAAGCCCTTGGAAAAATGACGTGGCACTTCCCGGATGAAATAAAGAATCTTGATCTGACGGTATTGCATTATTTCATTATCGAGCGGATTCTTGGGATTCCTGGGAAAGACCAACGTGGTTCTGACAACATTTCCTTTGAGCGGAATTTTTCGGTATGCATGGCAAAGGTGAATCAAGGTGAGCAACAAATGGCGATCATCACTCAAGAAGTAAGCATCGAAGAGATCAAGCTAGTTTGTGCCAGTGGATATACGATGCCGCAAAAGTCAACCTATTTCTATCCTAAAGTGATTAGCGGTTTCTTGTTTAGTTCTATTAAAGAAGATGAATTTCAAACGCCCCCTTATTCTCGCTTCTAGTTCACCACGCAGGCAATTTCTTCTGAAAGAAGCTGGCTTTGTGTTCACCATTGACTCGCCCGATATTGATGAATCATTCCCAGCTTCAATGCCACATGATCAGGTACCCGTCTATCTGGCCGAAAAAAAAGCAAGAGCACTTTCAGCCAAAATCAACGATGAGATTGTCATTGCTGCAGATACAGTTGTGATTTTAGGTAATAAAATACTTAACAAGCCGGCCGATAGAGAAGAGGCTATCCAAATGGTGAGCCTTTTGAGTGGAGCAACTCACCGAGTTATCACAGCTGTCTGTCTTTTAAGCAAAAACAAGGTCATTACTTTTGACGATTGTACAACGGTCAGTTTTGTCGAACTGACATCCGATGAGATAGAATTCTACATTGACAACTATAAGCCTTTTGACAAAGCTGGATCTTATGGTGCACAAGACTGGTTGGGAATGGTAGGAATCGAAAGAATCAATGGGAGCTACTTTAACGTAATGGGTCTTCCCATGCATAAAGTCTACCAGCAGCTTATCCAATTCTAAAACTCATAGCAGTCGTTTTTGTCCATTCGCAAAAGGTATCAGAACTTGTTAACTTTACTCATTCAATTTCGTAGACTAGGAAGATGAGAAGAATCAGAAAAATACATTTTGCGCTGGTGGCCTTGGTTTTACTTTGTGTATTGGCTTTTTCCCCTGCCGAACGTTATTTCGAGATTGCCAAGAGCATAGACATTTTTGCTTCGTTATTCAAAGAAGTAAATAAACTCTACGTGGATGACATCAGTCCTACCAAAATCGCCCACAACGGAATCGATCAAATGCTTAACTCACTTGATCCTTACACCAATTACATTTCCGAAGACCAGGTAGAAGACTATCGAACGCAGAATACGGGACAGTATGGCGGCATTGGAGCTTTGACTAGGGTATTCAACAAAAAGACAATGGTAACCATGGTGTACGCGGACTACCCAGCGTACAAAAACGGTCTTCGAATAGGAGATGAAGTGATCAAAATGGATGGGATAGAGCTTTCCAAGTTATCTCAAGAAGAAGCGAATCACCTGATGCGAGGACAAGTGGGGACGCCTGTTAAACTTTCGATTATGAGATACGGACAAGATCAGCCATTCGATCTTGAATTTAAAAGAGAAAAAATAAAGATCAATAATGTCCCTTACTCAGGCATGCTAGCCGCTGATGTGGGTTATATCCAGCTGACCGAATTTACGCCTGATGCCGGTAAAGAAGTTAAAGCTGCGCTAGTTAGTTTAAAAGAAAAGGGTGCGAAAAAAATCATTATTGACTTACGTGGAAATCCCGGTGGCCTTCTCTTTGAAGCGGTGAATATCTGCAATCTTTTTGTCCCCAAGGGTAAGAAAATTGTAGACACAAAGGGCAAGCTTGCAGAACACAATGTGACTTACGAAACCCTAAATAACCCAGTGGATACCGAGATCCCAGTTGTTGTATTGATCAATCGTGGTAGTGCTTCAGCATCTGAGATTGTGGCAGGCACATTGCAGGATTATGACCGAGCTGTCATAGTCGGTGAACGGTCATTTGGAAAAGGTCTGGTTCAACTCAGCAGACCATTGCCTTATCATGCGCAAGTAAAAATTACCACTGCTAAATATTATACTCCTACAGGCAGGTGCATTCAAGTTTTAGACTACACACATCGGAGAGAAGATGGCAGTGCTGGCTCTGTACCCGATTCGTTAAAAAAAGAATTCAAAACTTCTAAAGGAAGAAAGGTGTATGATGGCGGAGGCATTGATCCAGACGTCAAATTACCTGCCCAAGAGGCTTCTTCAATAACCCAGGCACTTCATGTAAATGGCTTTATTTTCGATTACGCAACACAGTACGCTTTTAACCATTCGACTATTCAAGATCCAAAAACTTTTGCATTGACCGACAAGGAATATGACATTTTTGTACAATGGATGAAAGATAAAAACTACACTTACCATACAGCTCTTCAAGGCGAATTGACTGCATTAGAAGAAGAGGCTAGGAAAGAAAAATACTTTGATCAACTAAAGCCATCAATCGAAACGCTACAGGCAAAATTAAAAGAAAGCCGAAAAAACGATCTGATGAACTTTAAAGATCAAATCAAAACTTTGCTGGAAGAGGAAATTGCTGCTCGCTACTATTTAGAAAAAGGCGCTGTCGAGGCAAGATTCAAATATGACCTTGAAATTAAAAAGGCAGTAGAAATTTTCCACGATCAATCCTTCTACAAAAAAATTCTTGGCAGCAATTAACCGATGCGGATAGCAGGTTTATTCTCTTATAAGTTTGGTGTAATTTCTGTTATTGGGTCTCTGATCCTAATCGTGGTGATGGATTCTTGTATGCAGTTTCGAATGAGCAAAAAAGAGATTAACTCCTATTTCGAAAAGAAAGAAAAAAAAGGAACGCTCCACCAATATAAATTTGATCACCAGAAAATAAACTATTTAAAGGTAGGTGATGACGTATTGCCCCTCATTGTATTTGTGCATGGGTCTCCGGGCTCTCTGAGTGCTTTTATCGATTTTATGGCCGATACGGTTTTGCTATCCAAAGCTCAGTTAATAACCGTTGATCGCCCCGGATTTGGCGAATCTAATTTCGGATATGGAGAAAAATCAGTGGCGAGACAATCGTCTGTTTTGAAACCATTGATAGAAAAAAACAAGTTAAACAGACGTGTCATTCTGGTCGGTCACTCGATGGGCGGCCCTGTTATTTCTCGTATGGCAATGGACTACCCAGAGCTCATCGATGGCCTCGTGATTGTTGCCGGATCCATTGATCCGGACCTGGAGCCAAACGAAACCTGGTTTAGGGCCCCGTTAGCAACGCCTTTTTTGCGTTGGCTATTGCCGAGATCCTTTCGTGCATCGAATCAGGAAATCTATCATTTGAAACCTGAACTTCAAGAGATGCTTCCTTTGTGGAAAAAAATCAAAGCATCTACCATTGTGGTTCAAGGAAAAAAAGACGTGCTTGTCGACCCCGCGAACGCTCAATTCGCAAAGAAAATGATCGTCAACGCGCCTGTAGAATTAATGATGATTGATGAAATGAATCACTTTGTTCCATGGAGCAATCCCGAACTGATTCGTGAAGCTATTTTTAAGTTGATCAGCTCTTCAAGTACCTCTGTCCATTAATCTAAGCAGCCCAGTTCGTTTACTCGTAGCGCAGCGATTTGACTGGTTCAATGAGCGCAGCTTTTAACGCTTGATAACCAACAGTGAACCAAGCGATAGCCAACGCTCCTAACGAACTAATTGCAAAAACGAAAAATGTAATTTCTACACGATAGGCAAATTGACTTAGCCAGTAGTCCAGCAAGAAGTAGGCAGGCACTACAGCCAAAATAATGGAGATAACAACCAATAAAGTAAACTCCTTTGAAAGCAAGGCGGTAACACTTGATACGCTGGCGCCCATTGCTTTCCGTATGCCAATTTCCTTTGTCCGCTGTTCGGCAGTAAATGCTGCCAATGCAAACAAACCTAAGCTGGCAATGAAGATCGCCAATACGGTGAATACTGTGAAAAGTGAACCTAGGCGTTCCTCTTCGCGAAAAAGTTGATCAAAATTTTGATCAAGAAAAGAATATTCCAAAGGATCACCAGAAGCATATTCTTTCCAAAGGGTTGTTACTTCCTTCACCACATCATCTGCTTTACCAGAATATCGCACTAAAAGGTTGTTTGATTTATCAGTTAGCTGAATGACCATTGGACGAACTTTCATCTTATACGATTCAAAATTGAAATCCTTTACAACACCGATTACATTCATGGGCGTCTCCGTGACAATGCCTTTACTTTGATCTCCACCAAACACGATCAATTTTTCCTGCAAAGGTTGTTCCCAACCAAGTTCACGAGCCGCGGCTTCGTTGATGACCACTACGGTGGAGTCCGAAGGAAAATCACGCGAAAAATAACGCCCCTGTATCAATTCAAATTTCATTACTTCGGCATGGTCATAGTCTGCAAAGTAGGTGCCCAGCACATGATCCTTTCGTGTAACGGCATTACGGAATGCAGTGGTGTTGTTTACTCCTGGAAAAACATTGTTGGTAAAGCTCGCATTTTCAATACCATTTTTTGTCAGCACAGTGTTTCTAAACACAGTTTGGTTCGTGCCTAACCTCCCAGCATTATTTATAACCAATACATTATGCTTATCCAGACCTGCATTTCGTTCTTGCAAAAATATAATCTGTTGATAGACTGTAGAGGTACAAATAATGAGGATAATGGAAAGTGCAAATTGAAAAACCACAAGCCCGCTACGTATGCCTTTACTTTTTAGTCCAGCGCGCACTTTGCCCTTCAATACTTCAACAGCACTAAAGCTAGTCAGGTAAAAAGCCGGGTAGCTACCGGCAAACAAACCAATAACTACTAAAAGCAAAACAGCTATCCATAAAATAGTTGGATTAAGCAAGTTGCCCAACGTCAGCTCTTTGCCAGAAAGCAAGTTGAACTGCGGAAGTAGAAGAAGAGCAAGCGCAAAAGCGATTGTCATGGCGATAAAGGTATACACGAAAGACTCTGCCAGGAACTGCCCAATCATTTGACTTCTAATTGAACCCAATGTCTTACGTAGTCCCACTTCCTTGGCGCGTCCTGCCGAACGAGCCGTTGATAAATTCATAAAGTTGATGCAAGCGATCAGTAAAATAAAAATACCTACACCACCAAATACATAGAGGTAGACGATATTCCCCTGTGCTTGTATATCATCATTCCATGTTGTGTGCAGTCGTGAGTCCAACAACGGTACACCATAATATCCATACTCATTTCCGCCTTCGCGAAATTTCTGAATCGATGCGCCTAAGAATTGTTCAATTTCTGGCGCAATATGTTTGTCAGTGACATCATTAAGTTTAGACGTGATAGCTGCAATATCCGTACTGGTATTTTTTCGAAAATAAGTATATAAACCATTGTCTAGCCAAAAAGGTGCGCTGTAATATTCTTTCTATGAACTTGTAGAGAGGAGGGCTGCAAAGGAAAAATGCGAATTGTGAGGTGGGGCTTCAGCGATGCCTGTCACCGTGAAGGACTTATTTTCATTTCCAATCTTAATGAGCTTGCCCACTGCTTCTCCCTTAAAGTACTTTTTAGCCAACTCAGGCGTAAGCACGATGCTATTTGGCTCTTGTAATGCCTTGGCAGGATCGCCTTCCAAAAGTTTAAAAGAAAAGAATTGGAAAAAATTTGAATCTGCAAATATTATCTTATCCTCTGTAAACGATAGATCGCCATTCTTAAAAACCATATCATTCCTGAGATTGATACGGGTGGCTGCTTCCACACCGGGGATTTCAGAAATCATGGCTGATGCCAAAGGAGGGCATGAACTTGCCGTATTAATTTCTTGCCCGCTGATTTTTCCGTAAAGTCCAATTCGATAAATATTTGATGCGCCCTGATGAAATCGATCGTAGCTTAGCTCATCTACAACATAGACTAAGATAAACAAACAGGCAGCCATCCCAGTTGCCAACCCAAAAATATTAATAGTAGAGTAAAACGTGTGTTTCCTAATGTTGCGGAATGCAACCGTCAAATAGTTTTTTATCATACACCGAATTTGAAATAGTCTATCGTATCTTTTTAAGATAATTGCCACCTAAGTAAACAAACTAGATATGTCAGTTAGACGCTATTCTTTGTAGAAATGTTGCGTACTACACTACATAAAATAAAAGTCTATTCATCTCTCAATGTTTTGGTTGGGTTTAACATCGCAGTACTTATTGTTTTATAACCCACAGCAGCCACCGCAATAAATATCATCACTGCGATGGACAATAAAAGAGTTATCACATTCAGCTTCATATAGTATTCCCAGATGGAATCCATCAACAAATCTGTTGCAAAATAGCCTGCCGTGCCACCCACTAGTGTCGCGATACCCAAATTGACAACAAACTCAAAATTGATAACGCCAGAAATGTTAGCCACTGAAGCGCCCAGCACTTTTCGCACACCGATCTCTTTCATTTTCTTCTCGATGTTAAGGGATACAAGCGTGTATAGGCCTATCCCTGTCATCAATGCTGCAAAAAAACCCAGGAAACCAAACATAACAGAAACGTTTTTATTGATTTCGTTTGTCTCTTGCAATTCCTGATCAATCCACTGACCTGTGTACAGAGTGTTTGGAAACACCTCTTTCCATTTCTTTTCCATGTCATCATTTACCGAGGCCATCTTAGCAGGTTCTACCTTAACCAAAAGTTGCTGGTATTTATCTTTGCCAGCATAGCGAAGCATCAAAGGTTGTATCGGTCCCCATAAGGCTTGCGTGTAAACATTCTTGATAACACCCACTACATATAGCTGGACGGTATCCATCCACACTACGCGCTTCCCGATGGGGCTGTCTTTCCATCCATATTGTTTCACAAATTCTTCCGTTACCAGAATAGATTCTTTTCTGTCTGTTTCAGAATCTTTTTGAAATTTTCGGCCGGACAACAAGGTCATGTCCATCACCTCCAAATAATTATCACCTATATCCATGATGTCAACTTCCCGTTCGATGGATTCATACTTAACCGGATCATTGTAACGCGAATTAGCCACATGATGGCGAGTACCGGCAATCAATTGAATGTCCTTGTTAGAAGAAAGTGCATCGCGGTAAGTATTGTAAGAATTCTCATTGTTAACCCAAGCAGAGATGACTCCGTGCGTGACAAAGCCCAAATCATAATTCTTTTGGTATTCGCCATTCTGATAAAAGGCAACTCCCATGATAATTGCCAATAAAGAAATGACAAATTGACCTCCTAACAAAATTCGTGTAAACCAGTTAGTGCCTCCAAACTTTGCCTTGCCTTTTAGAATGCTTACAGGCTCGAATGAAGTGATGTAAAATGCGGGATAGGAACCGGCAACGAGTGCGGTGGCGACTAAGAGTAGTACCAGGAACAAAAGGAACCCTGCGTTCTCGGTGTAACTTAGTTTGAGATCCAACCAGGTCCACATATTATCATAGGCCGGCACTAGCCATTCTGCCATGAGCAATCCGGCAAGTAAACCCAGAAAACACAAAATCAAATTCTCACCTAAGAACTGAATAACCAATTGCTTGCGAAGGCTGCCCATCACCTTTCGTATGCCGATCTCCTTTAGTCGTTTGCTGGATATTGCAATGGATGTATTTGTGAAGTTGAAACACGCCAATAGAAGAAGCAGAGCAGCCATAATCGCTGGAACCGTAACAGCTTCACCCGGAATGCCGCCACCGAGATAATCACTATCCAGGCGTGGGTTCGCCCTATTGCGCTGCATCAAGCCTACGAAATTTTCCAGGTAGTATTCGGTAATTTTAAAGTCTTCACGTACTTTATTTTGAGGCTCAATGTATTGTTGTAATTGCGTAGTAACAATTGCAACTTTAGAAGGATCTTCTATTTTTAAAAACAGAACGTGCGCCCAGCGCTTCCAGTTTGTTTCGCTTAACTCCTTGTCCAGATTAACATCCCAAAAATTGTCGAACAGTGTGATCACGTCAAAACCAAAACTGTTGTTTTGCGGAGGTTTTTTGAAGACTCCACCAATTTCAAACTCTTTCGGTCTTCGCACGCCATCGGCACCCAGCACAATCTGCGTCAATAATTGGCCAACTACATCTTCTTTATTAAAATACTTTTTTGCAATCTTGTCACTAATAAAAACTTTTCCCTTATCGTAAAAATTATCATAGGAACCATAGACTAATTTAAATGTAAACAAATCAAAAAACGCAGAGTCTGCATAGGCCATTTGATCGCCAAACACTTCTTCGCCAATCCGCATATCGCAATAAGAAGACATATAACGAACTGTCTTATCTACCTCTTTTATATTTTGCTTGATGAAACTGCCCAACGGCATGGGTGCCATGCCGAATCGATTTCGCTGCCCCTGAAACTCTCGCCAAAACTGAACGCGATATACGTTTTGTGCTTTATCGTGTATTTTGTCCCAGTTAGAACTGTAGCCCCAGTTTAGATAGGCGGTAATGCAACAAGCGATGGCAAGTCCCATTCCAAAAACGTTGATGAAAATAAACAACTTGTTTTTCATCAAGTTGCGGAAAGTAATGAGGAGGTAATTTTTTATCATTGGGTGAATGATTTTATACGTGGGATAGACGACTCTAAACAATCAAGGGTTGCATCAGGAAGCCAATAAATATGCCAATAGGAAAGATGCAGTATTGATATACTTCTGTCATCTTCGTCAACAATAGATGTTCATTTTTGAACAAATAACTGTGCGAAACCTATTCAAAAAAAAGAAAACCCACTTCAACATAAATCGAAGTGGGTTTCTTTACCTAACCTAAACCGATGAAATTATATATGGAATTGCTCCTTGATATTCTCGGTCACTACCTTACCATCAAACAAGTTAATGATACGGTGCGCGTAGTTGGCATCATATGGTGAGTGCGTTACCATGATGATCGTAGTGCCTTCCACATTCAATTCAGAGAGTAACTTCATTACCTCTTCACCATTGGCAGAGTCCAGGTTACCAGTAGGCTCATCGGCCAATATCACTTTAGGTTTAGCAACAATGGCACGAGATATCGCCACGCGCTGCTGCTGACCGCCTGATAACTGCTGCGGGAAGTGATTTCTGCGGTGCATAATATTCATGCGTTCCAACACTTGTTCCACTCGTTTCTTGCGCTCATCAGATGGCACCTTCATGTACAACAATGGTAGTTCAACGTTTTCAAAAACCGTCAATTCATCGATCAAGTTGAAGCTCTGGAACACAAAGCCGATAGAACCCTTGCGCAATTGCGCACGCTGGCGCTCAGAGTATTTGGCCACTTCGCTTTCGCCAAAATAGTACTCGCCACCCGATGGATTATCCAACAAGCCAAGGATATTCAACAACGTAGATTTGCCACAACCGGAGGGACCCATAATAGCCACGAACTCACCATCTTTGATTTCCATGTTGATGCTGTTCAAGGCAGTGGTTTCGACTTCTTCGGTGGTGTAGACTTTTTCGAGATTCTTTAGTTTGATCATGTGGGGTATGATTTTAAGTGAGATGGTTCTGTTTATGATATAGTTTTATTGGATACTGTTTTTTTCTAAGATGGTTGCATCATTAGACGCTAAATTTCCTAATTAGTTGCATTAATCTAAAAGTAATACTTCGTTGTTGCCAAAATTTTCATAAGATGAAGTTATAACGCGGTCGCCTGGTTTCAGACCCTCCAGCACCTCAAAAAATTCAGAGCCCATTTTTCTACCTAACTTCACATCGCGCTTAACGGCCTTGCCTTCGCCATCCATAATGAAGACCCAATTACCACCAGTGTCTTTATAAAATCCGCCTATAGGAAGTAAAAGTTCTTCAGAAGGTTGACCCAGTTCAACGCGCATGCGCAGGGACTGGCCTCTTCTTATGCCCTGAGGTGTTTCTCCTTCAAAATTCATGTCTACTTCAAATCTTCCGTTTTGAATAGTAGGGTAAATATAGGTGATCGTTAATTGGTAAGTCTTGCCTGCAAAGTCAGTAGTAGCCGGTAGGCCTGAAGAAATTTTTGGTAGATATAACTCATCAATAGGAACCCGCACTTTGAAGCTGCCCATGATGTCCACTTGTCCTAGACGTTGGCCTTGAGTAACACCTTGACCAATTTCCCAATGGGGTGTAGAAAGTTGTCCATCAATTGGGGATTTGATCACCAGGTTATCTAGAATTTTCCCTACACCTCTCAAACTTTGAAGTAATTTTTTCTCCGATTCATCAAGTTGCTTGATTTGCTGAACGCTGCTAATCGAATCAATTCGAAAGGCCTGATAGGTAATTTCTCTTCTCTTTAAATTGGCATGATAATCCGCTTCTGTTTGCTCAAACTCCTGTTTAGAAATTAACTTCTTCCCAAAAAGTGTCTTTTGTCTTTCAAACCTCGGCTTCAATGTTGCCAACGCATTGTCAATGGTGATCAAACTTTCTTGTTGACGCAACGCATTCTGCGTTAGAAGCAGTCTGGTATCTCTTGATCTATTAAGTGTTTGTGTAAGGTTTGATTCCTGATCAAGAACACTAATCTCTCTATTCAGGTTGGTCAACTCCAAAATCACATCACCCTTTTTCAGAATTGCTCCGCTTTCTCGGATAATATTTCTTATGTTACCACCTTCAATGGCATCCAGGTAAACGGTGCGGCTAGGCTCTACTATTCCGGTTTGGGGTATGTACTCTTTGAACTGCCCCATCTTCACTTCCGAAATCGTTATCTTATCTTTTTCGATCTTCAATTTCGAACGTCTGTCAGCAAAAATGAATTGATATCCAATGAATCCTACCAATAGCGCAGCACCAGCAATTGTTCCAATGCGTTTAAATGTCCAGTACTTCTTTTTAATCTGTTTATCCATTGTTTCCTATCAATTTCGGTCACCTAATGCCAACAAGTGTGCCAACGATATATTCGAGGGCTTGAGCGTCTGTTTGAAGGTTTTTTGGCAAAATGTCCGTTCATATGTGAACTTAACTGTTCGATTGCGGACGATAGTTAATACATTTGAAAGCGTTAATTGAACAAATTGAAGCATTTGAAAGGTATTGCTCTTTCGGTATCAATATTGTGTCCCTAATTTGAAGATTTGTTGATTTGAAGATGTGGACCAACGAATAATCAAATCAACAAATCATCGAATTATCGAATCAACGAATAACTACTATGTCTGAAACAAAGCACGGGAAAATTTTAATCGTAGACGACAACGAGGATCTACTGAAAGCAGCCAAGATGTACCTCAAGCGGCATTTCGCTCAAGTCGATATTGAAAAAAATCCGGAGGCGCTGCCTGGCTTGATGAATCAGGAAGATTACGATGTGATTTTATTAGACATGAATTTCACGAAAGACGTAAGCAGCGGCAGCGAAGGATATTATTGGTTGGAGAAAATCCTAAGCATCGATCCTTCCGCAGTGGTCGTTCTTATCACCGCCTATGGCGATGTGCAGATGGCGGTGAAGGCGATCAAAGCTGGTGCCACTGATTTTGTATTGAAGCCATGGGAAAATGAAAAACTGCTTGCGACTTTGTATTCTTCGATGCGTTTGCGCGAGTCGCGAGATGAAATCGAGACGTTAAAAATTAAAAACCACGAAATTAATCACACCATCAATGAAAAATTTCGTGATATCATCGGTCAAAGTCAATCCATGCAGCGCATCTTCCAGACAATTGAGCGCGTGGCGCAAACGGATGCCAACGTATTGATTTTAGGTGAGAATGGAACCGGAAAAGAATTAATTGCACGCGCAATCCACAGCAATTCAATCCGAAAAAGTGAATCGTTTATCGGTGTCGATCTCGGCTCAATCACCGAAAGCCTTTTTGAGTCTGAACTATTTGGCCACAAAAAAGGATCCTTTACCGATGCAAAAGAAGATCGTCCCGGGAGATTTGAGTTAGCAAACAAAGGCACCCTGTTTTTAGATGAGATTGGTAATCTTTCAATGCCTTTGCAGGCCAAACTGTTGAGCGTTTTGCAAAACAGAAAAGTAAGTCGTGTTGGATCCAACAAAGACACCGCCATAGATTTACGACTCATCTGCGCTACCAACATGCCTCTGTACGACATGGTAAAAGAAAATCGTTTTCGGCAAGATCTGCTCTATCGTATTAACACCATCGAAATACAAATTCCTTCGCTGCGCGATCGCCTGGAAGACATTCCGTTGCTAGCCAATCATTTTTTAAAACATTATTCTGCAAAGTATGGCAAGAGCGTGAACAAGATCAGCGAAGCGGCCATGACGAGGATGAACAAACATCCTTGGCCTGGAAATATTAGAGAGCTACAACATGCTTTGGAACGTGCGATCATTTTAAGCAACTCCACCGTATTACAACCTGAAGATTTTAACTTCACAGTTTCCAACAATAAAGAAACCGAACAGACCATGAATCTGGATCAATTCAATCTGGATGAAGTTGAAAAACTGCTGATTCGAAAAGTACTAAAGAAATACAATGGAAATATCACACAAGCCGCCTCTGAATTGGGGTTGACACGATCATCGCTCTATCGCAGACTTGAAAAACATGGACTCTAAATATTTGAAAATTAGTCAATTTGAAAATTTGAAGATGCCAGAACCAAACAACAGCCCGAATGTCAATCAGCACAAGTAGATTCATTTTCAAATTAGCCAATTTTCAAACTTTCAAATTCTAAAATGCTTTTCAACGACTTTCGTTTTC
Organism: Cyclobacteriaceae bacterium; assembly: GCA_031400595.1. Classification (GTDB taxonomy): domain Bacteria; phylum Bacteroidota; class Bacteroidia; order Cytophagales; family Cyclobacteriaceae; genus ELB16-189. The sequence continues at coordinate 309,015 of JANNQG010000019.1, read as the reverse complement.
GGGTAGCGTTCCGTGTAGGCCTTCTGGCATTATCGGTTGGGCTGGTGATGTTCATGGTAAGTCGCCCCAATATGTTTTTTGCGGCTGGACTCACCGTTTTGATTATCATATTTCAACTGGTGGAGTTGTACCGCTTCACCTCGCAAACTAATCGTAAGCTTACCCGCTTTCTTGAATCGGTTAAGTATTCTGATTTTATCTCCGGATTCGCTAACGATAATAAACTAGGCAAAAGTTTTCGTGAGTTAAATACAGCTTTCAACGAAGTGCTTGAAGCCTTTAGAAAAGCGCGATCAGAAAAAGAGGAAAGTTGGCAATACCTAAACACGGTAGTGCAACAGGTGCGGACAGGGATCTTATCTTTTGACGCAGATGGAGATGTACAATTGATGAATGCAAATGCAAAACGGTTTGTTGGTTTGAGTCATCTGAAGAACCTAAAAGAACTACAGGCCATCAACCCCAAACTGTATGAATCGTTGAGTGAAGCTGAACCCGGAAAAAGTACATTGTACAAATCCGGAAACGAGTTTCAATTGACGATACAAGCTACCGAACTTCGCATTCGAGGAAATACCGTAAAGTTGGTAACGCTACAAAACATTCAAACGGAATTGCAAAAACAAGAACTGGAGGCGTGGCAAAATCTCACTCGTGTACTTCGCCATGAAATTATGAATTCGATCACTCCCATCTCTTCGCTCACATCTACCATGCGAGAAATACTAGAAGAAGATTTGGTAAAGAAAGAAAGTCATTATGAATTAAAGGGAGAAGCAGCCGATGATTTACGTGAAGGACTAGGCACTATTGAAAACAGAAGCAAGGGTTTGATTCAATTCATCGATGCATACAGAGAATACACTTCATTGCCACAGCCGAAACTTAAAACTGTAAAATTAAAAGAGCTGCTTGAAAATGTAGCCAATCTGATGAAACCCGAAATAAAGAAATCGGGTATTCAATTTACGCTGACCTGCCAGTCGGATTACCTGACCGTAGAAGTCGATGAAGAAATGATTAGTCAGGTTTTAATCAACCTACTTAAAAATGCATTTGAAGCGCTCTATCAAACGGAAAACCCAAAAGTAGAATTGGTCGGATTGTACACAGGAAACTCGATACTTGTTCAAGTGACCGATAACGGTCCGGGTATCATTCCAGAAGCGATCCAGCGCATTTTTGTTCCTTTCTTCACCACCAAAAAAACAGGCTCTGGCATCGGTCTTGCACTTTCTCGCCAAATCATGCAAATGCACAATGGATCACTTAGTGTAGAGTCAGAGCTAGACGTAAAAACAGTTTTTACGCTTCGGTTTTAGTTCATTTATCACCGTATTCCAATTTCATCTTTTTGATTCTGTCTTCGAGCTTTTCAGAAGTCAGCTTCTCGCGGGTTCTATCCACCATAATTGGAAACGCAAAGGGCGATGGCCTTTCCGGTTGTGTGATGATTATCTTTTGCGTAGCTATTCTTTCCAGCGCTTGCCGCAATCGTGCTTCCTCCAATTGAAAATCCATCACTTCCTCTAAGGATTGAAGAAGTAGCAAATTATCCGATTCGTACTCGTGAAACACATTGAAAAAAAGTTGTGAAGAGGATTGAAGATGTTTGTCTTTCATTCGTTTGCCTGGCATTCCTTTAAACACCAATCCGGAAATCGCTGCGATATCTCGAAACTTTCTTTTTGCCATTTCTGTGGAGTTGATACTCGCATAGATATCGGTTGACAAATTTTCCATGCCTAATACATTGGTTTCAACCGCTTCAAAAATAGGAATGGGTTGATCTGAAAGCAGTTCAAAACCATAGTCATTCATCGCAATGGAAAAGGTGATGGGAATAATCTTAGCGATGCGGTAGGCTACCAATGCGCCCAACCCTTCGTGTACATTTCGCCCTTCAAAAGGGTACATCACCACATGATACCCTTCGCTGCTCTGAAAATACTCAATGAGAAATTCACTTTTGGTGGGAAGATGTGAACGTTTTTTTTGCAAATCCATCAACGGTTTTAAGAAACGCATCTCCTCATCCGATTCTTTATTTCTGGCAGACTCATCTATTTTCAATCGGATCATTTCGCTCAGCTGCGATGAAAGCGGCATCCTTCCTCCTTGCCACGAAGGAACCTTACCCGATTTACGTTTTGATTTTAGCACATGCGCTTCCATTTCTTTTATTCGAACCAATTCCAAACATTGCCCTGCAAACCAGAAGACGTCACCAATGTGCAAACTGGAAACAAAATATTCTTCGATAGTGCCCAGGTATTTTCCAGTAGCATATTTTACGTGCATCAATGTATCGCCCACAATCGTTCCGATACTTAGCCGATGCTTGTGGGCAACCTGTTTGCTCTCCACTTTAAAGACACCATCCTGCACCAACACTTTTCGATATTCGTCATACGCGGTAAGCGCCTGGCCACCGGAAGTAATAAAATTTAAACACCATATCCATTCTTCCTCCGTAACCGATGAATAGCTAACCGTTCCTCTTACTTCACTTAAAATTTCTTCAGGTTTGAATCCATCGCCCACCGAGAGCGTCACCAGGTATTGCACCAGCACATCAAACGATCTAATATAGGGCAATCGATCTTCAACTATTTTTTGGTGGATCGCTTCACGCAAGGCAGCGGCTTCCGTCAATTCTAACGAGTTGGTAGGTAAAAAATAAATTCTGCTCGTAGCTCCCGGCTGATGCCCACTCCTACCTGCCCGTTGCAAAAACCGAGCAACCCCTTTCGGACTGCCAACTTGTATGATCGTTTCTACGGGACGAAAGTCAACTCCCAAATCTAAGCTGGAAGTGCAAACCACCGCTTTTAGATTTCCTTCATGCAGTTGGTCTTCCACCCAGTTTCGCGTGACCGCACTGATTGATCCATGATGCATCGCCAATATCCCCGATAGCTCAGGCGCTTTGGCCAATAATTTCTGATACCAGATCTCTGCAAAGGAGCGCGTGTTGGTGAATATCAACGTGCTGTTGCTGCTGTTGATGATGGGAATAACTTTGTCGAGCAACTGTATACCCAAATGGCCCGACCAAGGCATTCGCTCAAGCTCATCGGGGAAAATGGAAATGATCTCTACCTTCTTCTCAATCTGCGCTTTTATTACTTTGAACCGATTTGCTTCATAAAAATTTCCTAGCAATACCTGCAACGATTGATCCATATTACCGATGGTGGCCGAAATACCCCACACTTTGAGTGAAGGGTTAATTCCTTTCAATCGAGAGAGTGCCAACTCCATCAATACACCACGCTTGGAGCCAATAAGTTCATGCCATTCATCAACTACAATGGCCCGTAAGTTTTCGAAATAGGCAGTCCCTCCTTTTTGTGAAAGTAGCAAGTGTAAACTCTCGGGTGTTGTGATGAGAAATTCCGGAGGATTTTCCTTTTGCTTAGCTCGTTCCTTTGTAGACGTATCGCCCGAGCGAACTCCTACTCGCGATTTAGTGCCCAGCCCCTTTGTCGCTTTTGCAGCCGACAACTCAATTTCTTTCGCCAACGCTCGAATTGGCGTGATCCAAATCGCCAAAGGGCCTTTTGACCTGCGACCTTGGGCATTATCTAGTAAAATTGGAATAAGCAAGGAGTACGTTTTTCCGCTTCCCGTTGGGGCATTTACCATTCCGCTAAAGCCATCTGCATAGGCTTCCCAGGCCTCTCGCTGAAATTCGAATGAACTCCATCCTTGCGTCTTAAACCAACTCTCTCCTTTTTCCCAAGTAGTAGGATCCATTCAATTATTTAATCAGCTCAAAGTAACAATTTTTATTTTTGGGTGTTTTTGTTTAAAGTTTGGCTGAAAAATATGGGCAAATATTCAATAAAAGAGTTAGAACAGCTTTCCGGGATAAAGGCCCACACCATACGGATCTGGGAAAAACGACACCGGCTTATCGAGCCTCAACGTTCTACAACGAACATTCGGTCTTACTCTGATGATGACTTAAAGAAAATTATCAACGTAGCTGTCTTAAATAACAACGGTGTAAAAATCTCCAAAATAGTACAGCTAAGCCTTGCTGAAATAAACCAGCAAGTGGTAGATCTGAGCGAGTCAAAAAATGACATCGACATTTATATCGAGCAGCTTATTGTGGCTATGATTGACATGGAAGAAGAGGTGTTTGAGAAGTTACTCGGATCACTTACTCTTAAGTTTGGTTTTGAAAAAACCATGCTGGAGATTGTCTATCCTTTTATGGAAAAAATTGGAGTACTTTGGCTGACCGACAATATTACTCCAGCGCAGGAGCATTTTATTTCACACCTGATCCGCCAAAAAATAATCGTAGCCATTGATGCCCTACCTCTAGCGCCAAAAACCGAAAGGAAAGCAGTGTTGTTTTTGCGAGAGACTGAAATTCATGAGCTAGGCCTGCTATTTTATCATTACATGATCAAAAAGATGGGAATACGGACTTATTATTTGGGTCAAACCGTACCACACAAATCTCTGATATCGGCTTGTGGAGAGCATCAGCCCGACTTGATCGTAACAGCACTAACAGCTGGACCGAAACCGTCTGAAATGCAAAAATACCTTGACCAACTTTCGGCCGATTTCCAGAATTCCAGAATATTAATTACTGGTTATGCTTTGAAAAAAACGGATGTTAACCCGCCAAAAAACATCTCAATATTTCCGAATGTGCTGATTCTCAAGGAAATACTCGGTAAAAAATAACTGTTTACTCTTTTATAAAATATATTAAACAAAAACTTGATTAAGTCATACTAATAGCTACATTTGTTCATCATTTCACCAAAATAGATAAACAAAATGACAGCATTAGACTTTGATCAGCAGCTTGCAAGCATGAGGCCGACACTCAGAAGTTTTACCCATCGCTTCACTCGCGATCGGGAGGAATCGTTGGATTTAGTACAGGATACCATCCTAAAAGCATTAACCTACAGAAATAAATTTCGCGAAGACACAAACCTAAAGGGATGGCTTTTTACCATCATGCGAAACACCTATATCAACAACTACCGCAAGTCGAAAAGAGAAAGAACTTCTACGGACAGTACCAAAGAATTATACCACCTCAATGTCGAAGACATGCATACTTTCAATCGTCCAGAAGGCAGTATGGAGTTTAAGGAAGTATGGAGAAATGTCAATTCGGTCAAAGATGAATTGTTGATTCCGTTCAAAATGCACACGACTGGCTATAAATACCATGAAATTGCAGAGCATTTGAAACTTCCCATTGGAACTGTAAAAAATAGAATTTTCCATGCTCGCAAAGAGATTCAGAAAAAATTAACGGGATACGAATAGGATAAAATCTGTTCTCATTTTGAAATCCTTTCAACACTGAAAGGATTTTTGTGTTTTAAGGGGTATTATTGAGCATGAAAAAAGTAGCTGTCATTGGTTCTGGATTCGCGGGTTTGGCTGCAGCATCTTGCCTTGCCAAAAATAATTTTGACGTTACGGTTTTTGAGAAAAATACATCGGCCGGTGGTCGTGCACGGAAGTTTGAAACCGATGGCTTTGTTTTCGACATGGGGCCCAGTTGGTATTGGATGCCGGATGTGTTTGAAAAGTACTTTGCCCTGTTCGGCAAAACGCCCGCTGATTTCTACCAACTAAAAAGGCTTGATCCCTCCTACCGCGTATTTTTTTCCGAAACCGATTATAAAGACATCCCTGCGGGGGAAAAAGCTTTGGGGGATTTCTTTGAAAGTATTGAGAACGGAAGCAGCATTCATCTCGCGCAGTTTTTAAAGGAGGGGAAATACAAGTACGATATAGGTGTTAACAAACTGGTTTACAATCCGGGCTTGTCGCTCTTAGAATTGGCAGATTTCGACCTGGTGAAAGGAATTTTCAAGTTACATGTCTTTGAATCTGTAACGGCTTATGTAAAAAAATACTTCAAAGACTCCCGCCTAATTCAACTACTGGAATTTCCGGTTTTGTTTTTGGGCGCACCGGCAGATAAAACACCTGCGCTATATACGCTGATGAACTATGCGGATATGGCATTGGGTACCTGGTACCCAATGGATGGTATGCATAAAATTGTAGAAGGAATGGTAAAAGTGGCGGAGGAGTTGGGGGTGAAGTTTGAGTTTAACAGTGAAGTAGAAAAAATAAATGTTAATGGCACTCAGGCCCAGAGTCTACAGGTAAAAGGGATCCAAAGAGATTTCGAGTATGTAGTGGCCGGAGGCGATTATCACCATATCGAACAGAACCTTTTGCCTGAAACACACCGCAGGTACACTGAAAGTTACTGGCAAAATAGAGTAATGGCGCCTTCCAGCTTGATTTACTACTTGGGCGTTTCTAAGAAAGTCAAAAATCTGTTACACCATAATTTATTTTTTGACCGTGATTTTGGAAAACATGCCCAGGAGATATACACGAGTCCGCAGTGGCCCACCGATCCATTGTTCTACGTCTCAGTACCTTCCAAAACCGACCCCTCCGTTGCCCCTAAAGGGCATGAAAATATATTCCTGTTAATGCCTGTCGCACCCGGCCTACAAGACGATGAAGCAACCCGTGAAAAATACTTTAATTTAATGATGGATCGAATTGAAAAGCTAACAGGCGACAGCTGGCGGGAAAACATCGTTTTCAAAAAGAGCTACGCCCATGCCGACTTCGAGTCTGACTATCATGCATTTAAAGGAAATGCGTACGGTTTGGCGAATACCATCACACAGACCGCAAATTTGAAGCCCTCAATGATAAACAAAAAGGTTAAAAACCTGTTCTTTACAGGGCAATTGACTGTACCTGGGCCTGGAGTGCCTCCCTCGTTGATTTCGGGGCAGGTAGTTGCCAACGAAGTTTTCAAGCATAGTCGTTCAAAACAATAGAAAAAGATAAAACGCTAAATTTGTAGGAAAATTGACGTTTTTTAGAAAAGAGTGAAATGAGTAAAGAACTATTTGACAGTGTATCAGCAAAATGTAGCCGCATAACTACACGCGCCTATAGCACTTCTTTTTCTCTAGGGATAAAGTGTTTAGAGAAAGAACTTCGTGAACCAATTTATGCGATTTATGGCTTCGTTCGTTTTGCAGATGAGATTGTTGATACCTTCCATGATTACAACAAAGAGTTGCTTCTATCTCGTTTTAAAACAGAAACATACCAAGCCATCGAAGAGAAAATTAGTCTCAATCCAATTCTAAACAGCTTTCAAAAAACAGTTAATTTTTACGGAATAGAGCCAGCCCTTTACAACCAGTTCCTTAAAAGTATGGAAATGGATTTGATGAATACCTCATACGATGAACAAGGTATCAATGAATATATCTTAGGTTCCGCAGAAGTGGTAGGTCTGATGTCATTGCGGGTATTTTGTAAAAATGATAAGGAAATGTATGAGCGCTTGAAGCCTTCCGCAATGAAGTTAGGTTCAGCCTTCCAGAAAATCAATTTTCTACGTGATTTGAACGCAGATTACAATCAAATGGGGCGCACCTATTTCCCTGGTGTTGACCTGTCCCGCTTCGATGAATCAACAAAAAAGCAATTAGAACAAGATATTGCTGCTGATTTCAAAGCAGGATACGAAGGCATTAAACAGCTTCCAAAGTCAGCTCGGTTTGGCGTTTACGTGGCCTATGTCTATTATCTAGCACTATTTGAAAAAATAAAAAATACACCCAGCAGCACGGTGTTGACAAAAAGAATCAGGGTCAGAAATAGAAGGAAGTTATCTATCCTGGCCTATTCCTACGTCAGACACCAATTAAATCTGATCTGATGGATTCGGTGATACTAGTGGATGAGAACGACAATGCCATCGGTATCATGGAAAAAATGGAGGCGCACGAGAAAGGGCAATTGCATAGAGCTTTTTCCGTAGTCGTATTTAATTCGCAAGGCGAAATGCTCATCCAAAAAAGGGCAGCCACTAAATATCATAGCGGAGGCTTATGGACAAACGCCTGCTGCAGCCATCCCACACCAAAGGAAGAAATTGAGCTGACAGTCAAAAAGCGACTTCGCTACGAAATGGGCATCGAACTTTCTCCTCAGTTTATTTACAAATTCGTATACCAGACAAATCTCGATCAAAACCTGATTGAGCACGAAGTGGACTATGTTTTCAAGGGCATTTACGATGGAGTACCGCTTATCAATGTCGATGAAGTCGAAGATTGGAAATTTATTTCAATGGCAGATCTGGTAAATGAAATGGCAGCAAACCCTGATCAATACACGTATTGGTTCAAGTTGATGGTTAACCATCCTGAGTTTCAGTTTTTGGTTGGCGGTGAGGGTTGACGATTTTCTAAATCGATTTCAAAAAACAACGAACGGTTAACACTAAGATTTTTTGTTCAGTAATTGTTCGTTGGTGCTGCGAAAACGATTATTACTCAACTTTTCCTTATCTCGCCAACTTTCCTAGAAAGAAATTTTGCAAAGGAGTAGCCTCGTGTACTATACCCACTTTCTCCACTTTAGTAGGTGTCCAAGTTCACAAGCTGTATAAATGGAAGTTTCCAAAAAATTACTTTTGGGCAACGCTGTTTACCTCAATCCAATAGCCATCTGCATCTTGAAAAAAGATTTGTTTAACGCCATCGGCACGGAGGCTGACTTTACTTGGTGTCCCAGGCCAATCGGAAAATGCGATTTTTAGTTTAGTAAGCTTTGCAACAAACCCTTCAAAATTAGCGGTTGTTAATGCGAGATGTATTGCTTTGTTGATAAGCACTTTCTCATTTTTTAAATCAGAAACGAGATGCAATTCGTTGCCATCCTGCCCTAGCGAAAGCCACCTTCTGCCTTCAACCTTTGTTCGATTTTCAATTTCTTTTAGACCAAGCGCATCTTTGTAAAAAGTGGCAGCAATGTTGGCGTCTTTTACGGAAAGGGCTAAATGGTTGAATGAAAAGCCAAAATTGTTTTCTTGTGCTTGCGCGCAAATTAAAAAGAAGGTTCCAGCACCTAGGAGGATAATTTTTTTCATTGTTCTACTTGATAAATTCTAAGCAATCTATAAAATATTGGTTAGCCTTGGATTAGTATTAAAATTGAATAACATTGACAATACATTAGTAAGTCACTTTTACCGTCTGAAAAAAGTACCGTTAGAACACAAATCAATTTTATTATCTTTTGCATCAAAAAAATAGACCTTATGCGAGCTTTAAAAGTACTCTTTCTTCTTTTGCTTTCGTTTAGACTGATAGGCCAGTCCTTCGACCCTAAAACATTTTCCAATCTAAAATTCCGATTCATTGGGCCTGATGGTAATCGAATGATCTCAGCAGTGGGCGAACCTGGAAACCCCATGGTATCCTACGCTGGCGCGGCAAGTGGAGGTATCTGGAAAACCGAAGACATGGGCACCACCTGGAAGTCGATTTTTGATGAAACAGAAGACTCTTCCATTGGTGCTCTCGCCTTAGCGCCCGCAAATCCAAAACAAGTTTGGGCGGGCACCGGTGAAACTTTTTTGATCCGCCCAGCACACGCTGTAGGCAATGGCGTGTACAAATCTTCGGACGCTGGCAAGACGTGGAAAAATCTTGGTTTAGAAAAAACGTTTCGCATCAGTCGTGTCATTGTTCATCCTACTGATACCAACACGGTTTATGTCGCATCATTGGGACATACACATGGGCCGCAACAAGAACGTGGTGTTTATAAAACAGTAGATGGCGGAAAAAATTGGGAGCGCGTTTTCTTCGTGAATGAAAATACGGGCTGCGCAGATTTGGCTATCGATCCCCAGAATCCGGATGTGTTGTATGCAGCGATGTGGGAAGTGGAAATAAAAACATGGAAGTTAAATAGTGGTGGTGTCGGCAGCGGCATCTACCGCACGAAAGATGGTGGTAAGACGTGGCAACCACTGCGCAATGGAATTGAGAGTGGACCTACCCATCCGGTTGGGAAAACATCCGTGGATGTAGCGTACTCCAATCCAAAAGTGGTGTATGCTTTGGTCGAAGACAAAGAACCACGCCTGTATCGATCAGAAGATAGCGGTGATAGCTGGAAGTTAATGCACCAACACCATGGAATGGGTCAACGCGGTGGATATTACACCCGACTGCGCGTTTCGACAGCCGATGAAAATACACTATACACCATCTCAGTAGGCATTATGAAAAGTACGGATGGCGGCAAAACGTTCGACAAGAAATTCAATCAATGGGCACCAGGTGGCGATAATCATGACATGTGGTTTGATCCAAAGAATGGCAAACGTATTTTATGTGCGCATGATGGTTGTCTAAATATGACCTTCAATGAGGGTAAAACCTGGAGTAATGTAAACCTACCCATTGCACAGATGTATCACGTAGCCGTTGATAATCAGATTCCCTATAATGTATATTCCAATCGACAAGACGGCTATAGCTATCGCGGACCAAGCCGCTACCTAGGTGGTAACAATATTCCATTGGGCACCTGGCACGGAGTAGGCGGTTGTGAAAGTGGTTTTGCGCAACCCGATCCATTTGATAACTCAATTGTGTGGAGTGGCTGCTATGATGGAGGGTTGGATGTAATTGATTTGAAGACGATGCACCCACGCGATGTGCGCGTATGGCCGCAAACACAAATTGGTTCAAAGCCGGCAGATGCTAAGTATCGTTGGCATTGGAATTTCCCTATGGTGTTAAGCAAACATGTAAAAGGTCGTGTGTGGGTAGGGAGTCAGTTTGTGCACGAGACCAACAGCGTAGGACAAAACTGGCAGTTGATCAGCCCTGACCTTACTACCAATGACAAATCTCATCAGCAAAATTCAGGAGGCATCGCCAATGATAATTTAATGACCTGGGATGGGTGCACTTTGTTTTCCATGGCTGAATCGCCTGTCAAAGAAGGAGTACTGTGGACGGGGAGCAATGATGGCCAAGTGAACGTAACACAAGATGGCGGAAAGACATGGACAAACGTTTCTTCAAATATCCCGGGGTTGCCCAAGTGGGGCACCATACGAAACATTGATGCATCTAACTTCGATGCGGGCACTTGCTACCTTTCGGTAGACGCGCACCACGTCAATGATTTTGGTTCATATGTTTTTAAAACCATCGATTTTGGAAAGTCATGGACGCGCTTGAAGATTGAACTATCTGCATCCAACTCAAACTTCGTCAATCAAATAAAAGAAGATCCAGCAAAGGCCGGGCTATTGTGGTTGGGCACCGATAAGTCATTGTATTTTTCACCTGATGACGGGAAAAACTGGATTCATTTGAAAAACAATTTGCCCCCCGTTCCGATTTACGGAATTGAAATACAAAAAAGTTTCAGAGATCTGGTGATCGGTACCTACGGAAGAGGCATTTACATTTTGGATGACATCACACCCATTCGTGAGTTTAGTGAGCAAGTTAAAAATGGAGAGGCTCATTTATTTTCGATCCGACCCACGTTTCGGTTTCAGGATGTAAACGGAATAAAAACAGATCGCAGCTTTGTGAATGGACAAAATCCACCTGATGGCGCTGCTATTTCTTATTACCTGAAAGAAAAGTCGAAAGACAGCGTAGAATTATTGGTGTACCATTCGAGCGGTGAACTTGTTCAAAAGTTGAAGGTTAAGAATCAACCCGGTATTCAACGAGTGTGGTGGAACTTGCGCTTGCAAGGACATGACATGCCTAAACTGCGCACACGCCCGCGTGGAAAAGATTGGGTAGAGCTGGATGAGAAGGGTGAGCGTAATTTATTTATTCCCGATTTGGATATTGGCCCAGGCTTGATGCCACCGATGGTGCCTGTTGGTGATTATACGATTGTTCTGAAAGCAAACGGCCAAGAATGCAAAGAATCGCTTTCGTTGTTGAAAGACCCTAGCACCAAATCATCAGCTGATAATATGGCAAAGCAATATGCCTTGGGCGTAAAGTTGTACACGGCTACCAAAACAGCGTTGCAGTTGATTGACGACATGGAAAAAATGCGAAGGCAATTGCTACGTAGCAAGGCAGATAAAAAAACGCAAGCGTTAGAGGAAAAAATCTATCAACTAGAAGCTGTACTGTTTGACATTAATCAAACCGGTGCCCGATGGGATATCTTTAGAAGTGGTGCACAGGTGTTAGAACGATTGCTTGCGTTGGGCAAAGAAAGTCAGGTATTTAGTGCCGATGCACCACCGACCGACCAACAGGGTGAAGTCTATGAACTCACCGTAAAACGTTTAGAAGAGGTGCAAAGCCAATTTGAATTGATCCGAAAAAACCCAGAAATCAAACGAATTGAGCAGAAAAAGTAATACAATGTTAAGTTTTTTTAACTTTTTGGTAATATTTGGATAACATTCTATTTTTGTGTGCAAGCAATTAAAAAACGTTATGGAAAAACTCATTTTAAAAGGAAAAAAAGAAGTAAAAAACTTGTTGGTTGGATCATTGCACCAAACTATTCAGGCTCTGGGAGTTTCAAAAGCAACTAAGAAGACCGATAAACTGGTAGAGCGCAGCGCGAAGAAAATTGCAGCTGTCGTGGGCAAGCAGATGAAAAAAGACTCCAAGAAGGTCAACAAATTGAAAAAGAAAGTTGCGTCTAAAAAATTAACCAAAGAAGCGGTAGCTGCCTAGTCGGATATACATCCAAATAGCTAAAAGAGAGCGTCAGGAATTAGTCTTGACGCTTTTTTTTTGAAAGAACTCGAATAGGCTAATGTTCAGCAGCACCAAGAGCATGCCATAGAAAATATCTTCAACCGGTATGGTGCCGATTCGAATGCTGAGGTTCTCATCATTGTTATACCAAACGATAGGTTCGTCTAAACCCGTTCCAGTTAGAATGCCATTCACCAATAAAAAAGGAATAACGATAAAGGCGTAGGCCAGATAAAACCTTCCTAAAAAGGCGGGCTTCCAAATCCACTGCACAAAAATCAAAGCGACCAGTAGACCAATAAATGTAAGAGCCGGATAGGCCCTATCGTATTGAGTAAAAATAAGGATGACACACAACGCACAAAGTGCCAGTGAAATGGGTCTTTGATACTTCTCCCACACCTCCTTTTTAAAAAAATAATTGATGGCTTCGTAGGTGAAAATACACGCTCCCGGAATGCAAACAAAAAACAGCACTTCTTCAAGGGGAAGATTATACAAGTACGCTCCTACCACATAGCGGGGATTAAAACCCCAAACACCCATTGAAGTAAACCACGCATCCCAGATCAAAAACAAAGCCCCGGGCAATAGTAATGCCGGTACAATGGCTTTCCATTTTTTATAGACGGGATTGATCGGTAAAAAACTCAGAACAAGTGGAAAGATGATCGTAAAAAAATCTACCCACAGGTACAAGTACTTGTTGCTCATTCAGGGGTTCGTTACTGCGTTTCGGTACGCTCCTTTTTCAGCACAAACTTTTTTGGTTCAAATTTTTTGGGCGCATACAAAAACCCAAAGGCCTCACAATCTTCTTTGGTATGCTTGCTGTGATGGATATAGTGGGCGTGAATCATTCGTTGAAGGTAGCTTCCTCTCTTTTTGGGGAGCCATCTAATACGCTGGTGTACAATTACATCATGAAAAACAAAATAAAAAATGCCATAGCAAATAATACCTATACCAATGGAAAAAACATAGACGCTGTGAAACAACGTGGTAGACATAATCATCAAGACCATGGCAGGAATACTGAATACGATTGCAAACAAATCATTCCGCTCAAACGCATGGGTATGGACACGGTGATGTGAGCGATGCCATGTCCACAAGAATCCGTGCATCACATACTTATGGGTTAGCCATGCCACTCCTTCCATTGCCAGAAAAGTGCCTATGATGATAATCGCGCAAAGAAGAATAGAGAGACCGTCCATTACCGCTTAAAGTACCGCTCCAACACCTGGTAGCGATGGTCAAAAATACGATTTACCTCTTTGCCAACAAAAAGCCAGTGAGCCAGCCTGCCTATAAAACCATAGCCTATGGCATAGTTAACTTCGTCAGTCATTTCTACCCCTCCGTCTACCTCTTTGAAATGGTGCTGATGGTGCCAGAGCGCGTAGGGTCCAAAGCGCTGCTCGTCAATAAAATGAAGGGGCTCTTTTACTTGAGTGATCTCTGTAACCCAATGAAGCTTAACCCCTGGCAATACACTCACATTGTATCTGATAATCTGCCCCGCATAGGCTTTTTCACCTCCGGAAATATATAAAATTTCAAACCCCATATGCTCGGGAGTAATCTTCGAAAGGTTTTTGGGAGTAGAAAAAAATTCCCAGGCTTCTGTTAATGAAATGGGCAAAAGCTGCGTGCGTTTGAGGTTGTAAATCTTCATCTTTTGTAAAACAAGACAAATAGGAAAGAGTTATGAAAAGATGCGGCTTGGCCATCGAAACGAAGTGGTCACTCGCGACCGTCACCGAGTCAAAATAGTGGGAATTTGATAAAATTTGGATCTTTTAGTTTCAGAATGAAAGGTGCCATGGGTTAACCATCAAACCTCTGACATGAGTCTAAAACATTAACAATTTTTTTAGTTAAATTACTCAACTAAAAACCAAGCTATGAAACCTCTAAAGTCTTCTGATGGTCCAGCTAAAACAAAAAATCCAGAACAATCTAACAGGCGCGATTTTTTGAAATCGGCAGGACTAGTAGGGTTAGGTTTGTCCGCCACTTCGTTCTTTCTCTCCTCCTGCAATACTAAAACTGAGGCCGATCAAAAACAGTCACCGATTTTATCGGAAAAAAATACGCTGCAATTCCCACAAGGATTTCTTTGGGGTACTGCGACCGCATCTTATCAAATTGAAGGCGCAGCCAATGAAGACGGCCGTGGCAAGTCCATTTGGGATACTTTTTCTCATACACCCGGAAAAGTAATAAATAACGACAATGGTGATATTGCCTGCGACTTTTATCATAAGTACAAAGAGGATATTCAATTGATAAAATCGTTAAATGCAAAGGCCTACCGGTTTTCCATATCATGGTCACGCATTTTCCCGGATGGTGCAGGTACGCCCAATCAAAAGGGTGTTGATTTTTATAACCGAATGGTAGATGAATTATTGGCAAACGATATTGAACCTTTTGCAACACTATTCCATTGGGATCTGCCACAAACATTACAAGACAAGTATAAAGGTTGGCAATCAAAAGAAACGTCCAAGGCGTTTGCAGATTACGCAGGCTTTATGGCAGAAAAATTAAGCGATCGGGTAAACCATTTTTTTACTCTCAATGAAATGTGGACGTTTATAGAGTTGGGGCATGGCAATGGAATGCATGCACCCGGTTTGAAATTGTCCCCGGCAGAGTTGTATCAGGCACGCCATCATGCCGTGTTAGCTCATGGCCTTGCCGTGCAGGCAATAAGGGGACAGAGTAAAACCGGCACAAAAGTAGGTATTGCGGAAAACGTAAAGGTGGCGGTACCTTTTATTGAAACACCGGAAAATATCAAAGCGGCAGAAATAGCAACCAGAGAAATCAATGCCGGATATTTGACGGCTGTTCTGGAGGGAAAATACACCGATACTTATCTTAGAAAAGCAGGTGCAAACGCTCCTAATTTTACAGCAGACGAACTTAAGATTATCGGCTCACCGCTCGACTTTTGCGGAATCAATATTTATAATCCTGAGTGTTACGTAAAAGCCTCGTCCAATGGAGATGGCTATCAAATAATCCCCTTTGCGAAATCACATCCTACCAGCACTTCTGCGTGGGAACTATTAGCGCCCGAAACACTTTATTGGGGGGCAAAACATGTTCAAAATCTTTGGGCTGTAAAAGAAATTTACGTTACGGAAAACGGATACAGTAGCACCGATGAGCTAACACCAGACAATCAAATTAATGATACTGACAGGATCATGTTTTTACGGGGCTACCTTTCGCAATTGCAAAGAGCAACGGCCGAAGGGGTTCCTGTAAAAGGCTATTTCTACTGGAGTCTGGTCGACAATTTTGAATGGGCCATGGGATTCAATACTCGCTTTGGATTATACTATATGGATTATAAAACACTCAAGCGAATTCCAAAATTGAGCGTGGAGTATTTTAAAGCTATGGCCTTAAAAAATTCGGTGTTGTAAATCAAAGCAAAAAGGAGCTCGCACAAAAGTTCTTTACTAGGATAGAGAGCCAACAGCGCAATAAGTTTATTTCATTACTATTGCTCCACAATATTCTTCGCCATTTTCGGGAAAATCAATCCATGAAACGGTAATACCGAATACCAATACAAGCGACCCCACAAGCCAAGTGGCCGATAGGTGGCCGTTTGAAACAATATCTTTTTTCCGTCACTTTCTTTCACTCTAAACTCAAGCCAGGCCTCACCGGGCAATTTCATTTCTGCATAGAGTAACAATCTGCCGTTTGGTTTATCGGCAAGCAACACCCGCCAGAAATCAAGTGCATCACCGGCTTTCAAATCAGTTTCACTTCTTCTGCCTCTGCGCAGGCCGACTCCCCCTACCATTTTATCCATCACCCCTCGGATACGCCACATCCAATTGCCAAAATACCAGCCTCGTTTGCCTCCAATAGACCAGATGTTGTCAATGACCTCTTCTTTGTTTCGAGTAAATTCCACTTGTCGTTTGTCGGTGAATACGCCATGCTCGGGGACTTGCACATTGTTGAGAAAGTTTTTGTCCAGCGTGGAAAGTGAGATCGCATCTTTCCAACTAGAGATAACACTTTTTTGACTGATCTTGTCGAATGCAAGTTGCAAGGCTTCTTCGTAACTGAGTATTTTTGTCGGCACGAGTTGCTGGATCCGATTGTCGTTACAGATCACCTCGTTTTTCATGCTATGTACAAGACTCCTAGCCAATGAGTAAGTAGTTGAGGTAACAAACACTAACCAGAGTGAAGAAAGTTTAGGCGTAAGCACGGGTACTGTTATAATCAGCCGCTTCAAGCCACGCATCTTGGCAAAGCCATAGAGCATTTGTTTGTACGTAAGAATCTCCGTTCCGCCAATATCAAAAGTTTGGCGATAACTTTCGGGCTTCAATAAAACGCCACGCAGATATTCGATCACATTCCGAATACCAATTGGCTGGCAACGTGTCTTCAGCCACTTAGGTGCTATCATCACGGGAAGCTTCTCAACTAGATCCCGAATGATTTCAAACGAGGCACTACCAGACCCAATGATGATGGCCGCACGCAACACCGTCAACGGGGCACGTGCTTGCTTTAGTACATCCTCTACATTTTTGCGCGATAGTAAATGAGCCGACAAGTCGGCATCGTTCACAATTCCACTTAGGTAAATGATTTGTTTTGCAGCCGTAGTATTGATGAGTGCAACAAAATTCTCAGCTGAGGTTGCTTCCATTTCCGTAAAATTGGGATTAGAAGAACTCATGGAGTGCACTAAATAGTAGGCAGCGTCTAGATCGTTAGGAATAGACGTAAATGTGCTTGCATCATTTAGATCTACTTCTATGACAGTAACGTGCTTTAAGAAATCTTCTGTAAAATCATCCCAATCAAATCTACGTTGGTCGCGAACAAGACAGATAACCTGATGACCTGCTTCGACCAGAACTGGAAGAAGCCTTCGTCCAATGTAACCTGTGGAGCCAGTGAGGAGTATTTTCATAGACTTTGTTTTATCATTTTCTCACAGTTTTTCCAAAATGAAAAAAAAGAATTGTAATACCCACTTATCTCCGGGTACATCCAATCCCTTTCGTCTTTTTGTCCGGGATAATACTTAAAAGCCGGGTGCTCTTTCGAAATTAGCCACTCGGTTCTTACCTCGGAAGCTACGTAAAGTTGTTCTAACTGAGAAACTTCCCCTATCATGAATTGGATATTGGGGACGTTTTTGGATAGATTTAAAATAAATGTAATCACCTTTTCACTCACGGGAAATTTCTGAAAGTGTGACGGCTCTAGTAAAAGAATACGATTTACTTTTTCATCCTTTCTCCAAAGTGGATCGAGATTGTAGGAATTGTAAATCAACGTTGGCATTGTGATGTCAATGGAAGGCGTCTTTGAATCAGGAAGCAATATTTTTAAACTCAGGGGGCTAGTCAACTTCAGCATATCAGGTGTTGGGGCTTTGTCTAGATCCTCAACAGGTAAGTCCAAAAATGTATTCTGTTGATTGCTGTGGGTAAAGCGGTTGATATTTTCCTGATTGCAATAATATTTTTTGGAAGAGAATGCCCCCGCAACCCACTGCCAACTGCAGGTGTTGCTGGCCAAGTCACCATCCAGCAAATGATAGTACATCCATTGCGCTGGTGCCGACCAATGTGCACTGCCGAAGTTGCACGCGATGCTGGCCACATACATACGAACATGGTTATGCAGATAGCCAGTATTGTAAAACTCACGAATTGATTTGTCAATAGCGTCAATGCCGGTTGTCGCTTCTACCAACGCCTGTATCATTTGATGATGTAAAACATCGGCTTGCGGATGTTTCAAATCCTGAAAGAGTAAATTTCCTTTTGCTTGCCAAACGCGTTGAAAATATTCGCGCCATGCAAGTTCTTGCAAAAACTTCTCAATCGCGCCACGAGGATATCCTTTTGCCAACACGGACTCTTGCACTTGCTTGACGCTGATTACCCCGCGGGAGATATAGGGTGATAGATACGTTACTGCTCCATCGATAAAATTTCTGGTCTTGCCATATCGTAATGGATCAATACCATCGACTCGTTCTATAATCGCCCTGTAGTCAGTGGGAAATGAAACCTCATTTTCTTTACGCGTAAACAACTCATTCATCGTTTACTGATTTTGTTTCCTGAGATCGACTTTTGTAACGTAGACTTAAACCTTCCTTTATCCAGTTGACTGAGAGATTGATGCTTCGTTCCTCTGCCATTGGTGCGCTTGCGCCACATTTTAAAACTGCTTGCCTTCATCTGCGCACGCATGAGCGCAATCACTTCCTTTTCAAGCAAACCAAATTGTAGTTCAATTGCCTCGAATGGTGTTCGATCCTCCCAAGCCATTTCAATGATACGGTCAATGTCTTCAATCGTAAGCTCGTCCTTTTTCATTTTATTGCCGTGATCAAAGTCCTGACGTACTAATTTTCATCCGAGCTTAATATGATACCTTTTGCTCACTTGTCTTATGGTATAACCGATGCATCACGAGTACGTGTGGGAGTGTGATCATAGACAACAAAATAAATGCCTCTGCTAGTTGAAAACCTCTAAAGTAGACATACACACCAAATGAAAGTAAGGCCAAGAGACTAAATGGTAGCATCGCTTTAAGAAATTCCAGTAAAGTGCCTCCTGCTGATTGCTTGAAGTACATAGATTGATGCCTCATCGATTGCAATGCGTGCCACAAACAAAAGAAAATGATAAAGCCGGATAAAAGCGGAGAAATAACATACCATATTGTGATCAAAACAAACTGAACAATATAATGAAGGATATTTTGGCGCTCGTAAATAATAAGACTTAGTAAATAAAAAATTCCTAAAGTTATCATTGCCGACAACGGCCAACTGAAATCGGATATCGCACTCTGTTCAGCAAAGAAACTTGGGGTAAACAGATTATTTGATGAAAGCATCTGTCGAAAAATACCTGTTGCCTCTTTCCAATGAAGTAGAACAGGAAAAACTAACACCCACATTCCCCAAAGCCATGAAGGTAAATAGTTGATCGAGTCATTTTCAAAATTCGATTGGCCGAAATGATGAAAGGAGATGACAAAGAAGAGTATCAATGCCACTATAGGCGCTATCCACCAAAGCCCCAGGTAAAGTAGCATAGTTCCCAAATAAATGCCCAAAAATTTAAGCATTCCGAAATTCGACTTATCAGGTCGATACAAGTGATCGTTTGAGCCGTGTGGAATCCCAACCGTACATAATAGAATGCCGCAAAAAATGGCTTGTATGTCTACAGCAAACGAAAACAAATAAACAATCACTATCAAAATTAATTGCAGTGCTATTTGCGTTTGAAATAGTTTTGATTGGTGATACATCAACGTCCCAACATATGGTCGAATAGTGACTTTAAAAATAGTTTTATAGGCAATCTAGAAAAAATTGCAATTTCCTCCATAATCGTGGTTTCTTCATCCAGAAATCGAAGTATACGTTGAATCGGCTGGGTTCGAAACAATTGCTCAAAAATTTCTTTCCCCTTATCCGGTTGATTTTGTAAAATCCGCAATAGCAACTCATCGTACAATCGAAATCGAAAGGGACGATGCATCGTGGGGAGAGTTCTATTTTCTTTTAACGCCTTGGCTAGTTCTTCGCTATACGCATGCATACGCTTAAAACCAAAACCAGTGGTAGGTTTGATCGCTCCGCCCAATGTACCGATATAAATAACTCGTTCTTCTTTTGATAGGCTTAGTCGATGCATATCAAATTGAGGCGTCATTGGTATTGCTCCAATTTCTACCTCGTTGATTTTATAACTGCACCCCTTTCGATCCATGTAATGCCTGAGTTCTTCTTCTGCCTCCGGAATCGACAATTTTTCCTTTCCGAACCTTGTCATTTCAACAAGGGCCTCTGTAGACGAAAAAGGTAACTCGTACATAAACTGAGTATAGTTCCCTTGTGCAACGTTAAAATCCATCATCGACATGCTGGATTGATCAAATGCCTTTTGTGCAGTTTCAACTCGCCATCCCACAAACGACTGCCAAAGAAATAAATTGGATTTTGAAGGCTGAGGTGTTTTCAAGTAACGCTGCTGGGCAAGCTTATAGTCAGCCTGTGTAGAAGACGATGGAGGAAGTGCGGATAAAAAAATACGATCCGATTGCCAGGTTTGCGCTGCTGTCTTTACCTCTACTAGCGTCACTAAATCATTAAATTCTATCACTTCTTCTGTTTGCCAATGGATGGCAGAACACTTACTTAACTTACTTTTTAACTGTGAATAGAAATCTGCACTGCGTATATGATAGTAGCTATAAGGTGCCAGACTTTGTGCTTGATTGGATATGTTTGACTGTAAAATCGACCTCCATGCTTTGCTAACCGTTTCAGCAGGTGAAATCGGTTCAGTTGCCCAGTAACACCAGGTTCGATCATTAGCCTTATGCGCATCAGATTCTACAATACATAGTGTATTGGATTCGAGAAGGCCCTGTTCAAATAGGGCATGCGCTAGCCAGAGCCCCGAAGCGCCTGCACCAACGATAGTGAAGTTGTAAAATGATGTATGGTTCAAAGTCGGGATTATTTAAAACAAAAAGGAGCCATTATAAATGGCTCCTTCCTGATTTTTTAGAGTGGTATTGCTACCACTGAATTAAGCCTTCGCAGTTGACTTGCTAGTAACAGCAATGTTGTAAACTACTAGACCGAAACCGATCTTATTAATTGCATCTGCGATGTTGTAGAACAAATCTACATTTGATGCGCTCCAACCTAGTCCGGTATTAAGCCATCCTCCAGGCATGCACATATACCCAATCGGATAGACAGCCCATCCTACTAATACGAACCAAGCCAATGTTTGAATACCTCTAATCACTACTGGATCACCAGAATTCTTAGCCAATTGAGCCACTTCACCAACCCATGCCGTGTACAAGATGTAGATGTATCCGATAGTTGAGATAACACCCCACATTACACTATGACCAGTAGAACCATCAGTAAATGCCTCGCCAATGTAGCCAGCAACAAGCATCAGAACAGATGCTGCAATTAATTTCCATAACAAGCTCTTTTTAGCGCCAGCTGCTTTCGTCAACAAATAAAACTCAACACACATCAAAGGCACAGTCAGTGTCCAGTCGATGTAACGTAAGGCAGTTGGTGTTTGACCAGTTGCCAAATAGTAATCGCGCATGTAGTAATAGTGTACTGCTGCGATACCGGTGATAAGACCAGAAACTAATAAGGATAGTTTCCATTTACCTTCTACGCTGCTTCTTTCCATGAAGAAGAAAACAGCCGAAGCAAGCATGGCCATATAGCCGGTGAAGAATGTGAATGCGATCGGATCATCCACAGGGATTTTCACGATGTCGGTTAATAAAGTGTTCATATATTTTGTGTTTAAGGATTTAAATTACAGATTAAACACAGCTTACTACCGCTTGTTTCAACCGTTTGAATAAAATGTTAAACAATTTTATTATTGTTCAACTTATTTAGCCTAAAACCATATTATTGTCAAACAAAAAAGAAAAATATGTAGATGATCAGCTGAAAAAGCTTAAAAAAATGGGATTTGCTTTTATTTGGAGTGTTTAGTATTGCCGAATTTTATATACTAATGATTAAACAAAGCCAAAGCAGAGAATCTCTATTTGCGGCTTTTTGACAGTCGTCAGATCGCTTAGAACATTAAAGAAATTGGTTTGTTGAAAGGACATCATTCCTCAACAAAAATAGTCTATGGTCGTTACGAGTAAATTTTTGGACAGTCAACGCTTGCAGGGAGATCCTGAAGCCGATGCTATCATTGAGGCGACCTTTGCAGCTAATCAACAAGGGATATTGTATGGGCTATTCAAATTGGAAGAAAAGGCAATAGAACTTCAGCCTAGTTCTGACCTGAAGAAGTTTCTGGTTGGAAAAAAGCCCCAACCTGTTTGGTTTAATCAAAGGCGATTGCTGAAGGGGCAACAACTCTTTAAAAAGTATGCGCTGGAAATGATGGCGTTGCTTGGCGCGATGTCATTACCCTATTGCTATGCGGCATCTCCCGGAAATAAAGCACTTTATTTATCAGACAAAATGCGCAATTCGCCCGGCAAGCGATTGATGGATACTGCATCATTCGTCATTTCGGTGTTAACACCCGGAACACTTGAAGAAGGAGAGATTGGTCACATTCACATTAACAAAGTTCGGCTTATCCATGCGATGTCGAGATACTACTTGAGAAAACAACCGACCTGGAACATGGAATGGGGCGCACCCATTAATCAAGAAGACATGGCAGGCACAAACATGGCTTTCAGCTATGTGATTTTGTTGGGTATGCAGCAGTCTGGGATTATTCTATCGCAAAAAGAAAAAGAAGACTTCCTTTTCGCCTGGCGCTACATCGGCTACCAGATGAATATCGGTGAAGCATTGCTGCCATCCACATTTTTGGAAGCACGTCAATTAGCCACTACGATTAAAATCAGAAATTTCAAGAAGACGGAGGAGGGCATAATCCTCACCAAAGAACTATTGAGTTATTATAAAGCGAGTGTGCCTCCGGACCAAGCCGATCTTGTACCCTCTCAAATTCGATTTTATCTGGGGAATGAAGTAGCAGAATACATTGGGATAACGAGTGACCCCATTCGCGACAAGTTAGCTGCAACGGTGAGTACCTTTAAGTCTCTGCAAAGCCTGCTATCTGTGCAACCTGACAGTTATCAAAAAATGGTTTCACAACATGCGCTTTTGAAAAAGAAGTTTGTTGAATAATTGATTTTTGAATCAGTTGAGGGGTTAATGAGAGCAATTAAGATCTCAACTGTCTTCGAGATTACTTAAATTGTTTCAATACTTGGCATCGATAATTTAAATGTCGTTAGCCCATTACTACTGTTAAACTGGATATTGCCTCCTAACTGTTCAATAATTTTCCGTGCTGAGTACAAACCTAACCCGTTACCGGTGGATCGCTCAGAACCTCGATAAAAAATATCGTAAATTTTATCTTTAATAGAATCTGAAATGCCTTCACCATTATCTATGACTTCAACCTCAAAAAGAGATTCATGCACTTTTGTTTTGATAAAAATATATCCCTCTTCGGAGGGTATACGAAAAGTAAGTGCATTTGCAAGTAGGCTTTTTAGTATGATGCTAACCAACAAACGGTCCGTATAAATAGTATCATTTCCTGCTGCTTCTGTCCGAATCACCACATGCGAAAAATTTGGTGCAAACCGCAAATCGGAGATGCAATCTCTAACTAACTGCTCGAGTGACGTTTTCGCATAATGTACATCATTCGAATTGGTCTTTGCCAGAATAGATAATGACTTAAGCAATTCATCCATTTGACTGGATTTATCACGAATATGATCAATGCAAGCTTGTTGGGTATCTGTTCGAGGCTCATACTCAAGAATATTCAGTATGCCATTAATTGATGTGATAGGTGACCTTAAATCATGGGAAATGCGATACAAGATTTGATCTAGCTCTTGGTTTCTTTCCTCCAAGGATGTGAGCGTTTTCAGAAGCACTTTATTTTTATCAACTACCTCTTCGATGGCAGCTGTTAGCTCCTCTTGCTGAGATGCTATTTCCTCAAGACGGTCGGCCAGATCGCTTTCGCGTTCCATTAAGGCCACCGTACGTTTATCAAGTAACTTACCTAAAGAATCTATCTCCTCCTGTTCCATAGCCAAAACGGTTGAAACAACTTCAAAGCTATCAAAAGTTCCATCAATTGGTATTATTCTTAAAAAATCTAGTTCATTGTGAACAACCCATTTTAATTGGTGTTAATATTCGTAACTAACAATTAATATGGAAAAAATAAATCTCGACAACTTAATTGAAGAAAAGAAATTTAAGCACGGTACAGTTTACACTGTAAAAAATTCACCCCACATAGCGGTGGTAGAAGCTACTGCCAACTACATTCCTTTAGACCCTTTCAAGGAGATTTTTAATTACATCGGAGACTTAACAAAAGCAAAGGGAATTACTAAACTTGTTTTTGATAAGAGAAAGCTTTCAGTTTTTCATCAGCCTTCAATGGAATGGTATTTCATAGAATGGAAAGAAAAAACATTCGATCTAGGATTAAAAATTCACAGAAAAATATTGCCTGTTGATGATGTCTTTCGCCAAAGTGTACGAATCGGAAGAGAAAAAATTAATAAAGCTTACCCCACAAAGAAATTCAATTTGATGGACATTCAATATTTTGAGACTGTGGAGGAAGCAATCCAAAAGTAGACTATTCTTGTGTTTTCTAGATTGATAGTTTAGTCGCTAATCGCGCAATCATTGCATGGCCTATGGACTTAAAATCCATAGGTTTTTTTTTAGACAAAATGATAGATTCGATTATTAGTGATAATAGCTAACACACTTTCACTAGCAGCTTTTTAAATAAACGCGGCTATTGAGAATTAGATGATTTTGTATTCAGCTTATCAAACTGGTTATGTATCGCTAATATAATTACGCCAAATAATACTGCCACTACGATCAAGATAATATTTAATAAGCCTTCTATACCAAATGAAAGTTTAATTAAAATGGTGGAAATAATAAATCCTGAATTTCGAATGACTCTATTGAATTTATCGGTGTGCAAAAAGGAGATCAAAAGTAGTAGTACATCTGTTAAAATCAAGATGGTGAAACAGGTATCAAAAAATATTTTGTTCACATCTTGAATAGAAGTCATATGGTGGTTTGGCGAGAAGAAACTATCATAGATCCACTCGCCCAGACTAAAGAAGGCCAGTAACACAAAGATGGGAACCAGGCACTTAGCAATAATCGTTTTCATCTTGATGAACTGGGCTATTTCCGATGAGACTTCGCTTGGATCGGAATCGGCTACACTTTTTCTATTAAGCCGATAAAACAACAGAATTAACAAGAAGAGAATCATTGTTGCAATCAAATCGTATGTCAGTAGAAGATCGCTGGTTACTTTGAACCAATCGGGTGTCAGCTGCAATTGAGATAAATCCTTAAAAATTCTTCTGATCACAATTAGCGTCATGATCTCGTATTGTTTTCCAATATAAGTAGTCGTTGATTTTGGCAGGTAGTAAATGAGCAGATATACTTCGTATACTAAAATGAAGGAGAATGGCGTGTAGATAGCTGCAATCGGATTATTAAAAAGTTCCTTATAGCCATCAAACGCTAACACTTTCCAATCCACTAGTAAGATCAATAAAAGATGGAGTAAGAAGCTGGCAATAGCGATAATCACAATAACGACTTCGCTCTTTTTACGAGCTTCTTCTGATAGTATTTTTGAATACACTGAGTTGAATACGGTAGAGATTGTTATCATGGCAAACTTTTACACCCTGCTGTATAAACACAATTATTGCTTTTTTGTCTTTTAAGCAAGCAAAAGCAAGTCAATAGCGATAAAATCGGACTTTTTTACTGGCTATCAAGAGAATCTTGGCGGACTCTATTTCGCTAACTTCTCGAGTTTTACCCCCGGTTTAGCATATTCATAGCGATCAATCAATTGAGTTGAATAATAAGCGTCTATTCCGTTGCTGCATATTGATGAGACCTTATCTAGCTCGAGAAAACCGTCTGGTAAAAGAATATTCTCTTCCAGTTTAACGTGTTGAAGTTTTCCAATGACTAGAAATGTATTGTTTAGTTTAATAGGAATAATCTCCTCCAGCGTAAGCGCATACTTTACTTTACTTTCCTTGACAAAAGGTGCTTGAATAGTCTCTATCCATTCCGGTGTTAGCCCTAGTTCATCAAATTCGCTTACTTCTTCGGGATATTTGGCACTTGTCTGATGCGCCAATTCCAAAAAAGAGGGTTGAACGTGATTGACTGTATAAGTCCCTGCTGATTGAATATTAGCAAGTGTATGCGGAGCTGCTTTGATGGGCCGATTGACAAACCCAATGAGAGCAGGATCTGAACCCAAGTGTACCACGCTACTAAAAATGGCTAGATTAGTTTGCCCACTTTGATTAATTGTACCAATCAAGCTAACTGATTTGAAACCCGTAAGACTATTAACGAAGTTGGCGCGGTAAAAGCGTTCCCAGGCATGGATTGTTGATGAAGATATGATTTCCATATATGGATAATACTAAAACACCAAAAAGTATTCTGATTTTACGGACTTGAAAAATGGATATTTCTAAACAAAAAAATGGCGCACCCAATCAAGGAGGCGCCATTTTAAAAAAATTCGAAAGAATTACTTTGGAAGTACTACACCATCAATAACATGAACTACGCCATTGCTTCCTTTTAAATCAGCGGCCACTACATAAGCAGTCTTACCTGATTCATCAGTTAGCATTACCTTGTCTTTGTCCAAAGAGGCAGTCAATTTACCACCGCTTACTGTTGTTACAACTGCCTTTCCTTTACCAACTTTAATAGCTGCGATTACAGCTGCTGCATCCAAATTGCCGGCTACTACATGGTAAGTTAATATTTTAGCCAATTGAGCCTTGTTCTCAGGTTTCAACAAATTTGTTACTGTTCCTGCAGGCAACTTATCAAAAGCTGCGTTAGTTGGAGCGAACACTGTGAAAGGACCTGCACTCTTCAAAGTGGTAACCAAATCAGCGGCTTTTACAGCAGCAACTAATGTGGTGTGATCGGGTGAACTGATAGCGATATCCACTACATCTTTTGCCTGACTAAAAGCAGTAACTGACATCGTGAACGCAATTAAACCTAAAAATAAATTTTTCATATTGTGTTGTTTAGTTTGGAATTCAAACAGGCAAACGTATTTTTTGTTTAAAAGAATAAGCGTTCAAATAAATTTTTAAAGCAAACATTATCTGAAAAATGATGTTACAACCCAAATTAAAAAGAAAAAAATGGCCTTTTGAGCCCAAATTATAACCGTATCAGAAATTAGAATTGACATATTATTGAAATATTACGTGAGTTAATTTTTTCATTCTCTCCTTTCACTTCTTTTCATCTTGTTGGCTGAACATTCGAGCGATATCCTGCTTTATAAGGTTTCAACTAAATAATTAATTATGAATATTGTAGAAACTGCCATTAAACACGGCTCATTCAAAACATTGGTAGCTGCGGTAACGGCTGCCGAATTGGGAGAGACATTATCAGGCAAAGGTCCATTTACCGTTTTTGCCCCATTGGATGAAGCATTTGCTGCGCTACCTGCTGGCACTGTAGAATCATTGATTGAGCCCGCTAACAAAGCGAAGCTTCAAGGCATCCTTACCTATCACGTAGTGGCGGGAAAAGTAATGTCAACAGATTTGTCAGACGGTATGAAGGCGAAGACAGTCAATGGTGCTGAAATCACCATTCATTTGAAGGATGGCAAAGTTTTGATTAATGATGCTGAAGTAGTGGTCGCCAATGTGGAGACTGACAATGGGGTCATTCACGTCATCAACAAAGTTATTTTGCCAGCTTAATTTCAACTATTATTTTAAAATGGAGAGCCCCAAGCGGGCTTTCTCGTTTTAAATGATGAGTTAATTTTTACTTCACTCGGCTGTTTTGAGTGGCAAACATTTTTGTGTAGACACTGTTTGACAGTTCATAACAAACATTTTTATGTTTAAAAAATTCACAATCACAGATAAATTGTTAATTCTTTCAGCGATCCTCTCGTTAGTATTCGCTGAAATATCATGGTTTAAGGGAGAGAAAGAAGCGGCAATATTTGTCGGCTTATGGGTGCCTTCAATACTAGGATTTGGAATCTATTTGAAACTCATTAATGGTAAATCAAATGACTAGTCTTATACCTTATTTCGCTGGTCTAATCACGCTATTGTTTTCAACTGGATTTTATCTGACCTTGCAGGAAATGAAAAAGAAAAAATAGGTTTGACTACATTTCTCATTGTAAACTGCTTCAACAACCCCTATTAGAAAAACCTGAACGTCTGCAAAACATAATCTTTAAATCGTATGAACGCACTCGCCATTGCTGCTCAACTTATAATTGCCGCCTCAATTATTTATGTTTGGGTATTTCGGTTTGATAATATAATCGTTGAATTTAAGCAATTCGAGTTAAGCGATCTTGTCCGCTCAGCAGTGGGTGCAGCAAAAATTGCATTAGCCACTTTGATTGTCGTGGGAATTTGGTACCCTGCTTTAGTTTTCATTCCCTCACTTTTGATGGGCGTCCTAATGGTGTCCGCCCAGTACTTTCATTTTAAGGTAAAAAATCCACTTCCTAAGTACCTCCCTTCGTTCTTTTTGCTCCTTCTTTGTCTATTTCTTGCGTTCGTATCTGAAAGACCATTTTAGAAATGAGTTTTCTTTCATTGACTACACTTGTTTCTAGTGTCTCCTTTATTATTTATGGCGTTTCTTACTTCTACTCACCCAACATGAAAAATGAGTTCAAGCGTTTTGGGCTTGAAAAATTTGGGGTATTAACCGCTGTTTTAGAAATAGCAGGAGGGGTTGGTTTGCTTGTGGGGTTTGTTTCGATCCCAATTCTTCTTATTTCGTCAGGCGGATTGGCATTGTTGATGCTTCTGGGCTTTTTTACAAGGCTGCGCGTGAAAGACAGTTTATTGGTTTCATTACCCTCTTTTACTTTCATGTTGCTAAACGCTTATATTTTCTGCGCGGCTTTGGCATAGTAAACCTAGTGTCCAAGAAAAAGCTTTTGTCAACAGAATTAAATTAATGTGATCGAGTTGACTATTTTCGGGCATTAGAATCCGCTAGTAAAATAGGGCAGTAAGTCAACTTGAAACCATACTTGGCAACACCAATTGCAAGGGGTCTTCCTTCTCTGTTTTTCGCTTCGTGTGCTTTTTCAAAATATGTTGATTCTCTTGCTGCACAACTCTAGATTTTTTGGTTTGCCATAAATGCTCCCTTGCATAGCGCGCAGTTTGTTGAATATCCACTACTGGTAAAGGGTAGTCTTCACCCATTTTAAATCCGATAGCAATTTGATCTTCAGAGGGCATCAACCAAGGTTGGTGAATAAATTCAACAGGAACATTTTTCAAGGCTGGAACCCATTTCTTAATAAAAATGCCTTCTGGGTCATGATCTACACTTTGCTTCACGGGATTGTAAATGCGAATAGTATTTACGCCCATGGTGCCAGCTTGCATTTGAAACTGTGGATAATGAATGCCTGGCTCGTAATCTAAAAATTGTCGGGCTAAAAAATGAGCGCCCGCTTGCCATGGCTGCCACAGGTGATGCGTAAGAAAAGAAACCAGCAAGCTGCGCATTCTGAAATTTAGGTACCCCGTGGCTTTTACGCAGTTGATACATGCATCAATCAGTGGATAGCCTGTTCTGCCATTCTCCCACGCCTTAACTAAGTTAGTATCTGTTTGATTTCTGATCTCATCAAACCCTTTGTTTAAATTCTCAAATTCTATTCGGCATTCACTTTCAAACTTTTGAATGAAATGACAATGCCAGTGGAGTCGATTGATAAAAAATCCAAGATTTCGTTTGTCACCCGTTTTTGTAATCGCCTCTAAAGTAGCCTGATACACCTGCTTCATGCTTAGATTACCCCATGCCAAGTAAGTAGACAACCTACTACAACTTTTCCGGCTCTCTTCCGGCTTTGAAATGTGTTTGCTATAATTTGATTTGCGCTGATATAAAAAACTGCTGAGGTATTGGTTCGCAGCGGTAGGTCCGCCTGGCTGGAATTGACGATTACTCTCATACTCAATGGCAAAAGGAGCAAGAAAATCATTGGGAAGTTGGATGGTAGCCACATCTTTAAATTCTACCGAGTACATAGGCTCGCTCATCGTCTGCATCCACTTTTGACTAAAAGCTTTTCGATTTTTCAATCCTCGGATTACTCCATTAGTAGGATATTCATTCCAAGTAATATTCTTTTCTTTACAAAACTTGGCCACCATTTGGTCACGCTGATAGGTTAGCTGATTGCCAATTTCCTCGTGCGAGAAAAGTGTATTTACTTCAAACTCCTCTGTAATTTTCTGCAATGCCAACAATACTTCGCTATGGATCGTGTAGATCTTAAGCCCTGCCTTAGAAAGTGTTTGATTTAATTCAGTAAGCGATTGCTGCACAAATCGCCAATGGCGCTCATCGCTATCAGCAAAGCTCAAAACCGATGGCTCGTATAAGTAAATCAAAAGTACGGGAAGGCCACTATCAGAAGCTCGAAACAAAGGCTGATGATCACTTAATCGCAAATCTCTTTTAAACCAAACAATGTTAATGGCTTGCTTGCTCACCTACTTTTCTGACAACTTTTTTAGAAACTTTTCCGCCTGTTTCATATGCCCCTGCTGCTTTTCCTCTGGCATCTTATCAAACGTTTTTACGAGCATCCCCAATCTCGGGTTCTTTAAAAAGAAATCTCTGTGCGTGTGCATGAAGCGCCAGAACAAGCCATCCCATATGGGCTGCCAATCACCTTTTGGATAGTCACTCATTTTCATCAGGTAGTTGCTGCCGCTGATGTATGGTTTGGTGGCCATCAAACCGCCATCCGCAAACTGACTCATGCCATACACGTTCGGCACCATCACCCAATCATAGGAGTCAATAAAGAGTTCCATAAACCATTTGTATACTTCGTCCGGGTCAAACTCGCATAGCAACATAAAATTGCCAAGCACCATCAGCCGTTCAATATGATGGCAGTATCCAGTGGTAAGTACTTTTTTAATAGTGTGATCAATAGGAGGAATACCAGTAGTCCCGTTCCAAAAAGAGGCAGGAATTTTTCGTTTGAACTTCCAATAATTAGTAGTACGTTCTTGCGTGCCCTTGGTTTGATATACGCCACGAATAAATTCACGCCAGCCTAAAATTTGCCGAACGAAACCCTCACACGAGTTGAGTGGAATTTTAGTTTCATTGGCATAAGCAACTGCTTCCTCTATTATTTCACCTGGCGTTAGCAGCCCAACATTCAGCATCGGTGTAAGGATGCTATGATGTAAAATACTTTCGCTAGTTACGAGCGCATCTTCGAAGTCACCAAACTCGAAAAACCTTTTTTGTAAAAACTGTTTTAACCATGCGCGACTTTCAGAAAACGTAGTTGGGTATATAAATGAGTTATTGATTTCACCATAGTTGGAGGAGAAGTTCTTTTCCACGTAGGTGACAGCTTCTGCCCAATGGTCGTTTGGTTTGGGGAATTTTACTTCTGGTGGTTTTTTCCCTTTGGGATATTTTAATCGGTTCTCAGTATCAAATGTCCACTTTCCTCCTGCCGGTTGCAACTTCTCATCAACTAAGATCTTAAAGTGCTTGCGCTGCTGTGTATAGAAGTCTGTTTGAAAGAATCGCTTTTTCCCTG
Source organism: Cyclobacteriaceae bacterium (assembly GCA_031400595.1). Classification (GTDB taxonomy): domain Bacteria; phylum Bacteroidota; class Bacteroidia; order Cytophagales; family Cyclobacteriaceae; genus ELB16-189. The sequence continues at coordinate 277,121 of JANNQG010000019.1, read as the reverse complement.
CAAAATATTCGTCCACTTGCTTGGCAGTAAGTAGAAACAGAGAAGAGTCATACTTACTAACTTTCATTTTTAGCTTAGATGTCTGCTCCGTTATCCTTTTCTCCAGTAAGTAATCAGTTGCTTCCACATAGTGAATTTCTGATATGCCTTTTTGTTGTAGATAGGGTAATAGCTGCCTGATATCAGCCATTTTCTCCTGGGCCTCAATGTAGATCACTTGGTAACCCTTTCCCGCCAAGTACTGCTGGTATGCCTTCATGCTGGCGCGATGAAAGACTAGCTTTTGTTTGTGGAAATTATACTGTTTAAAAAAGAGGACCTCCTCGATCAAATAGACAACTTGTCCTTTTAGTAGTGCAGGATTGCTTTCGAAAAGCTGATGTGGAAATAGGAGAGTAGCCGAATTTTTCAAATCTGAAATGTTGCTTTAGATCTTAGTATTTGGCTAACAATTTGCACGCTTTCTTTTATCTTTTTTAGACTTCTATAACGGTGAACTCGGTCACAAACATCAGTACCTCGAGCCTCTCTTTTCTCGAATCTCTAATTGTCGCATGGGCATTGCGTCTATAATACCAAATAGCCTCTTGGCTGTAACGGCTTCGTTGCCTCTAAATTTTTCGCCACCATCCTTGCCGATAAGTAATACTGTGAACTGGCCTGATTTTATGTGATATCTTTTCGCCAATTCACTATTGAACTCTGCTTTTTCAATTCTAATTTCTCTTTCGGCTACTCCGAGGCTGTCCTTTTCAAGCCATCGCTTTTGTGTCTGAAACGCGAATTGTCCTTTGCCAAATAAAAGTAGTCTTCTTGGTGTCAAATCTTGAAAAGAGACATTGATCGTTAACACCAACACAAGTGGTAGATAAAACTTATTTCGTGATGACATTTCCTTGTTGACATTTACTGAGAACAATGACCTTATCTTTTCTCCCTACTGCTATTTTAGATAGGATGAATACATCCAAACTAGTTTTTCCTGTTCGCGGATGTAATCACTCATTAGCGCGTTTGTTCCTTCATCCCCTGCATCAGCAGAAAGTCTTAACAACGCTCGTTGCTCAACGATGATAATCTCAAATGCTGTTAAAATTGTTTGAACACCTTGTTTGCCGTCTGAAACATCTTTCACGAGTGAGATTCCTGTAGTCGTTTTGTAGTCATCGAAGGTGTGAAGCGGCACGGCACCTAGTGTCAATATCCGTTCCGCCACTTCATCAACTTTAACTAGGAGATCAGTATAAAGTTCCTCAAATTTTAAGTGCAGTTCAAAAAACTTTTCGCCTTTAATGTTCCAATGTAATCCTCTGGTATTTTGATAAAACATCATGTAATCAGCCAATAGTCTATTGAGACCAACTGAAAGCGTTTTGCTTTTTGTTGTGTCAAGTCCAATTTGATTCATTGTTTCCATTGTTATTCTTTGTTTCTTACGAGAGAACAACTATCTAATTCCTTTGTTTATAATTTGCTTATGTATTATGATTTAACCACAAATAGTTAGTCTGCTTGAATCTATTTAGTTTGATTTCGGTTACTTCTGCAACGATCGCTGCAATATTTCACTTCCTCCCACACCTTCTCCCATTTTTTGCGCCAGGCAAAAGGCCTTCCGCAGACGATGCAAATTTTAGTAGGAAGATTTTGTTTCTTGTGCATATCACTGAAGTGTCCTGACGATTTTAAATTCTCACCAACCCCTTCTCCCTCAAGTCATCTAACATCAAAATATCTTCATGATTAGTTTGGAATCGTTTTACATCAAACAAAAACATCGTATGATCCCCGGCATCTTTTGACCAGATTTTTTCGATCTCCATTAATCCCGCACAATCGGTCAATACTTTTTTGTCGTTCCAAAGATACAGGCATTTCTTTTTGTTCAGGTAAGATTCCTTATCGTATCGAAGTCCACTCTTTTTGCCCAACACATTGACGAGCGACACATGCTGTTTACCTAATAATTGAAGAATGGTAGTTTTGCTATCGAGTATATTATGGAGTGACTGGGTCTCATGATACACAGCAACCATATATCGTTTCGGCTTCATGCTTACAGCTGAGACATAGGTGCAAATATTCATATTCACCTTTTCTCCTTTATACGTAGCCAGACTGTAAACGGGAATATTAGCAAGGTTCCAGGGACGTTTCATTCGTCACATTTTTACGCTCGACATGCCACCATCTGCATGTATTATTTGCCCTGTAATCCAACTTGATTTTTCGGAAAGTAAAAACGCAGCCAGGTTGGCGAGGTCTTCGGGCTTTCCAATTTTTTTGAGCGGATGGCGTTGTGCGTTGGCTTCTTTCTTTTCGTCCGTATTGAGAAGTGTGCCAGCCAAGGGTGTATCTGTGATGGAGGGGGCAACACAATTGACACGAATCTTTGGCGCAAACTCTGCTGCCAATGCTCTGGTCAATCCTTCTACTGCTCCTTTTGAGGAAGCCACCAGCGAATGGAAATTGAACCCCATCTGCATGGCCACCGTAGAGAAAAGTACAATGGATGATTGGCTAGAATTCTTCAACTTTGGAAGGCAGGCTTGAATGACTTTGACTGCACCTACCAGTTGCAATTGAAAATCAGTCACAAAATCTTCTGGTTTGATTCTAGCAAATGGCTTTAGATTAACAGCACCTGGACAATACACCAGCCCATCTAGTACATCAGGTAAAAAAGAGAAGTCAGGACTTTCATCCAAAACATTTAGTGATTGGAATTTCGCAAAGCCATCGGCCGATGTACCTGTCGTCTTATTGAATGTGCCAAAAACCTGATGCCCTTCTGCAATCAGTTGTTTTGCCAGTGATGCGCCAATGCCTGAAGAAGCGCCAATGATTAAGATATTTGCCATGAATCTAAAACTCTATTTTTGGCATTTTGTTATCACCGAACGTTAATATTGATGAGGTTACTTCGATGAAGACCACTGTTATTCTTGATTGCCGATCTTCAATGTTTGAAATTCGAGGTACACTAATCCCGCTATTACAGCTATTTCAGCCAAGAAGTATGTTAACCCCAGAATCGTAAGTGTTGAATAGTAATAAATGACTAAACCCGTTGTCAAACAGCAATAAAGCAAATTGGCAGTCATGATGGCTTTCAGAAATATTCGCCAGTTTCCATTTAGAAACAAAAAGCAAGAAATAGAATAGATCGCAAAAGCAAACGCAATCATGGAGAGCAAAGAAAGTATCTCAGAAGGCATTCCAAAATAGTTCTGGAACCGCCATTGTACTAGAAACAAGATTGATGCAGTCGCAAATGCACCTAGTCCATCAACTAAGAAAATCGTTTTAGGCTTTCGTATGAATTGAGCAATAAATCTTGCCATAGCTCAATCTGAAAAAATCGTTTGACAAAAGCTAGCCCAACGCCTCTTTATAAACCTTCAACACTCTTTCTCTTGCCATTTTGTGATCAACAATCGGCTTAGGGTAGGAGGTTTTTCCAAATTCCGGTACCCACTTTCTGATGTACTCTAGCTTTGGGTCAAACTTCTGAGTTTGCAACTCAGGATTGAACACTCTGAAGTAAGGAGCAGCATCGCACCCAGAACTGGCCGCCCATTGCCAACCACCGTTATTGGCCGCCAGATCGAAGTCCAATAACTTTTTTGCAAAGTAGGCTTCGCCCCAGCGCCAATCAATCAACAAATGTTTGGTAAGAAAACTGGCGGTTATCATGCGTACACGGTTGTGCATAAAACCTGTAGCATTTAGTTCACGCATGCCGGCATCTACAATCGGGTAACCTGTCTTTCCTTCGCACCAGGCGGCAAATTCTTTTTCATTGTTGCGCCATTCGATATTATCGTAGGCTGGCTTAAAGGCTTTTGTTTCTACCTTCGGAAAGTGCCACAGAATCATGTGATAGAAATCGCGCCAGATCAACTCATTTAGCCACGTTTCATTTTTCTTCAATGCCACTTGCGCCAACTTACGGATACTAACAGTGCCGAAGCGTAAATGAACACTTAGTTTAGTAGTGCCCGCAATGGCTGGAAAGTTTCGCTGTTTGTCGTATTGTTCAACGATGGATTGCTTTACCAACCGTTCAGGAAAATTGAAGGGAGTCTCCTGAAAGCCTATTTCTCTTAAAGTAGGGAGGGCTATCGGAGTTGTTTTCTTAAAATTCGAAAAACATTTTTCAGAAGCAAAACTCTTTAGTGTTGATTCCTCCAATTTACTTTTCCATTTTCTGCTGTAAGGAGTAAAGATGGTATAAGGCTTGCCATCGTCTTTGGTAACTTCTTCTTTTTCAAAAATGACTTGGTCTTTGAATGTTTTAAAAGTGATCCCTTTTTCTTTCAAGATTGTTTTTACTACACCATCGCGCTTTCGAGCATAAGGTTCATAATCGTGATTGGTATAAACTGCTTTGGGATTTAGTTGTTTGAAAATTTCTACTGAATTTCCATGAAGTACTAGCAACGAACTTCCCATTTCTTCCAATTGCTTTTGGATCAGCGTAAGCGATTGATGAATGAAGGCAACCCGCAAATCGGTTTTATCATCAAGCTTATCAAGAATTTCAGAATCAAAGATGAAAACAGGGAGGACCTCTTCGTTTTCTTTCAGCGCATGAAATAAACCGGCATTGTCTTGCAAGCGCAGATCGCGTCTGAACCAAAAGAGCGTTGTGCTTTTGTCTACCCGTTCGTTATGCTGACTTTTTCCGAAGGTCTTCAATTTCTTTCTCAAGTTTGTCGATGGCTTCCATTTTTACGGCATAAAGCTTCAAATCGCCCGAGCGCTGCACATGCATGGCTTCTTCCAATAGCTTCTTGCGTTTGTTTTCGAGGGTCTGTATGGGGTCTTTCTTTAAAAATGAAAACATAATGATTTTTTTATTTAGTATTTAAAAAACACCAACAACGGGATTATGTTAGGCGGATGCTTCAAAATTATAGTAATCTCGCTTGTATTGATAAAAACCAAGTGCACTTAATGCAATAGCTTCCAACCAGTACAGTTTAAACAACACCAACATAAAGGAAATGAGAAATAGACCGAATGTGAACGTGGTGTGCCCATCAATCGTAAAGATTCCTCGAAAGAGTCGGGTATGCTGATACACCAAATAGAAAACGGCAAAAAGCGTAATCAGCAAAAGATCGAACCAAACAATTTTGTTTGCTGCCAGTAGCACCAATTCGGGTATAAGCAAGACTCCATAGAACAAACTCAGAAAAAGAAATCGCTTGATCATTGGTATCGGCAGTCCTCTGGCAAAAGTTAGATAGGTTTCTTCCAATCTCCGGCTTTCAAAAATAATAACGGAATGTGCCATCAATCCAAAAAGTAAGCCCATCAGTGCAGTTCGGATTTCGTAGTGGTCAGTGGTGATCTGCATAAATCCAACAATGGCAAAAAGTGAAAAGATCTTTGTGAATAAAAGCGCCAGTGGTAATTGATTTATAAAATGTCCGAGGTAAAAAAATGGAAAATATCTTTGCCATGGCCATTGAATAGTGGGTAATAACTTCGTTGCTCTTCGCTCATGCAATGAGTTAATTCTACTCAAAACAATTAAGTTACAAGCCACCAACTTTGCGGAATGAAATATAAGAACCAAAAACACCGCCATATACTTTTGACTGACGATGCCCACGCCTACAATAAAAAGGGAATAGACTAACACGGGTTGATCCATTATAAAAATGGAGAACAGCATAGGCCAAAATTGCTGTGGCTTGCCTAGCCGAGAATAGTCCTTTAAGAATTGATTGTGCGGCTCGGCCAATTCCGAAAGAATCAATTGCAAATACTTTGCACTATACAAGATCCAAACGCCCATTACACTCGCTAAAAAAACAGGCGAAGTTAGAACACCATAAATCAATGAACGGTGGTAGTTAATAAGTTGATTGGATTCGACTACACCAAACATCAAATAGAAGACAAAGAACAGCAACCCAACGTTACGTTCGTAGAATTTTTTCACTAACACTTTATTGAGCACCCGAACTACAGCACCCATACTTTGTGATCTTTTACTTCCAATTCTTTCACGGCAATACCCTCCAGCTCAAATGCCTGGTGTGAGGTAAAAACGAAATTTACTCCTTTGTTGAAATAGAGTTTCACCAAATCGTAGAGTATGGGTACACTTTCTTTATCAATAGTTACCAATGGTTCATCTAATAAAATGTATTTGGGATGCCCAATAAAAGCCAATACCAATGAGAGTTTTTTCACCATTCCGCTCGAATACGTGCCAATGGGGTTTTTGATAAAAGAATTAATACTGAATTTTTGAACCAACGCATCTACTTCTTCTTTGTTAGCAATTCGCGTAGAAATAAAAAATGAAATCAAATCCACGCCTGTTAAAAACGGAGGATAGAGCGGCTCAGCCTCCACATAGTTGACTAACCTTCTGTAGTCGGTAGGCAGTTTCCTTAAATCGACCCCATCAATATTCACTTCTCCATCAAACGGAATCATCCCGCTTATAATCTTTAGCAGAGTTGATTTACCCGAGCCATTGGCGCCCTTCACCCAAAACAACCCATTTTCAAATTCTAAATGGGGTATGTCAAGTATCAGGCGATCACCGTATTCCTTTCTTAAATTGTCAATGGAAAGCATGCCGTGATTACGTTAAACTTAAATTTTCGGTTTTAAAGTAAGTAGAATTTTCCACTAACGGTGAATGAATGGGATGGGACCTGACCTTGGCTGGTTTACGATTTAGGTAGACTTTAAAATAAGAACTATCTTTGCAGACCGAAGGTGCAAGGTTGTTCTAAGCGGCCTTGCACTTTTTTTTCATCCATTATAACAAGAATTTTCGCATGGCTTTTATCGACAATGTACTACAAGTGCCCTCTTATGGTTGGGCAGATCAGCAGGGTGAGTTAGTAAAGCCTACCGTAGGTCGACTTTACCGAGAAGCATTCTCTCGAATCAATATTTTCAAAACCAGAAAGAACTGGATTCCTTTCATCAATTGGTTTATGGCCGTTACCATGCTGCCGTTTCTCTATTTTTTCTTATTCAAATTCTTTTCGTGGCCGTTGTTGCTTGCCTTTATTTTGTACAGCATGGTGATTATGAGTACCATGGCAACCGTATGGTTCCATCGTTATAGTACACACCGGGCGTTTACATTTAGCAACCCGGTCTGGCGGTTTATCACACAAAACTTAACCCTTCGCACGTTTCCAGAGGAAGTGTATGTAGTGTCTCACCATGTCCATCATTTGAAAGTAGAAAAACCTGGCGACCCATACAATGCACATGCTGGCTTGATGTACTGCATGTTGTCTGATGTAAACCATCAGGCCATAGCAAAAGATTTGACGGAAGATGAGTACAAAAAAGTTTCTCATTTCATCAGCCACACAGGTGTGCAACTCAACACATATCAGCAATACCTGAAGTGGGGTTCTATCGCGACACCCTGGTACACGGTAGGAATTTGGATTCTGAACTGGTCGTTTTGGTATGGAGTGTTTTTTCTATTGGGTGGACACGCATTGGCCTGTACGTTGTTCAGTGCTGCGTTGTTCTGGTTTGTGTTAGTACGCGCATTCAATTATACAGGGCATGGCAGTGGAAAGGCAAAGCACGTAGAGGGTATTGATTTCGATCGAAGCAATTTGTCTATTAATCAGTCACGCCCAGGATGGTTTTCGGGCGAGTGGCACAACAACCACCACCTGTACCCAGATGGTGCCCGAGCTGGTTTTTTGCCTTACCAAATTGATTTGGCATGGGTATATATTTATTGTCTGCATAAGATCGGTGGGATATCAACCTACCGTGATTTCAAGAAACAGTTTTTGCAACGATTTTCTCTAGAAGAGAAGAAAGCTGTTTCGGCTCAGCAAGCAGAAGCGCAATAGATAACTCGCCTTGTTGAAAATCCTTCCTGCAGCTTGGCAAGAAGGATTTTTTATTTCAGAGATCGGTAGATTGCAGGCAAAGTCTATTGGATTCCCAATTGTCCTTGGCTATATTCATTCTGGAATTGCAAACTCAAAAACGATCAACCCTATGCTTACTCCTGCATTGAAAGAAGAAATTCTCGAATTTGCTCAACAACTTGTTCGCATCAAGAGCTACTCAGGCCAAGAAGAAGAAGCCATCAAGCTCGTTGAAAAGAAAATGCTTTCATTGGGCTACGATGAGGTTTTCATTGATCAAATGGGGAATGTGCTTGGTCGTATAGGCACTGGCCCGAAATCAATCTTATTTGATTCTCATGTAGATACCGTAGAAGTGAATGATGAGAGTGAATGGGATGTACCACCTTTCAGCGGAGAAATTAGAGATGGGCGATTACATGGCCGCGGATCAGTAGACATGAAATCATCGGTAGCAGCGTCAGTGTATGCTGCGGCTATTGCCAAACAGCAGAGATTTGCAAAAGACAAAACCATTTATGTTTCAGCCACGGTATTTGAAGAAGACTGCGATGGCGAAAACCTTAGACATCTTTTCAAAGAAAGAAATCTTCGACCTGATTGTGTGGTTATCTGCGAGCCCTCTAACAATGTTATCACTCTCGGCCACAAGGGGAAAGCGCAAGTAACGATTACTACAGCTGGCGTTTCCGCTCATGGCTCTGCTCCAGAAAAAGGTGTGAACGCGATCTATGAGATGGCCGAAATCATACAGCGGGTAGAAAAGAGAAATTTAGAATTATTGAAGAACGGTGATGTTCACAGTACGATGGTGATTTCAAAAATTTCAAGTGTAGCCGCTTCGCTGAATGCCGTGCCTTTTGCATGCGAAGTATATGTCGATCGGAGAACCATTCGGGGTGAAACTGATCAGGACATAAAGAATGAGTTTGACGCTATCATCAAAGGCAAGAATGCAGCCTGGCAATTGGGGACGTTGCATCGAAAAAGTTGGACAGGACAAGAAATTCAGTATGAACCTTTCCATACAGCTTGGAAAATTGAAGAGGGCCATCCGCTTACAAAATTATGTGTTGCTGCCTATCGTAAAACTTTTAATCAGCCCCCAACCCAGTTCGACTTTTGGGACTTTAGCACCAATGCGGTGACCCCTGTCAGCCTCGGAATACCCACCATTGGGTTTGGCCCGGGCGACTATAAACTAGCCCACATGCGAAACGAGAGCTGTGATGTAAGCCAAATCGTTGCTGCCTGCGATTTCTATAGCCATGTTGTTGAGTTTTTGTAGCCTTTTGTTTAATCCCATGCCATCTTTTTGGTCTTTACGGTGCACAAATTAAAAGCGCTTTCAATAGATTAGAAGGAGTCGTTAAAAGTAAAAAAGCCACCACAAAGCCTTTCCAAGCAAGTCTTCGTTATCGCTATATTTGCACACTTTTTATGGAGGAGACACAAAGAAAACCCATTATCACGATTGAAGGTCTAACAAAGACCTTTCGGGGCCTGGATGAACCAGCCGTAAAAGGGGTTTCATTAACAATCTATAAAAATGAAGTTTTCGGCTTGCTGGGTCCCAACGGAGCGGGTAAAACAACTATCATTTCAATATTATGCGGGCTTTTTTCACCCTCAACGGGGAAGGTCACGGTAGATGGATTCTGCCTGGAAAAGGACCTTGGGGAAGTAAAAAAGATTATTGGGGTAGTCCCACAGGACATCGCCCTCTACCCTACTCTCACGGCCCGAGAAAATCTAGAATTCTACGGAGCTATGTATGGGTTGGCTGGTAAAGAGCTAAAAGAAAAAATCACTTTTTGGTTGGAAAAATTAGGCTTGATTCACGCGGCAAAGAAAAGAATCGAAACCTTTTCAGGGGGTATGAAAAGACGGGTAAACCTAATTGCTAGTATTTTGCACCAACCTAGAATTCTTTTTTTGGATGAACCGACTGTTGGAGTCGATGTTCAATCGCGCAGTGTGATCATTGAACAACTTAAAGAATTGAATGCGATAGGAACAACCATTATCTACACCTCGCACCACCTAGAGGAGGCAGAAAATTTTTGTTCGACTATAGCAATCATCGATTACGGCAAAATCTTAACACAAGGCTCACCAGAAAAGCTTATTGCTAATAGCCCAGGAGCCAAAGATCTGGAAGACGTTTTTTTGAGTTTAACAAAAAGAAAGCTAAGAGATTGATGAAAACAAGACTTTTAGCATCGATTAAGAAAGAGGTATTGATTCTACTTCGCGATCAAATTGGGTTATCCATTTTGTTCATCATGCCAATGATTCTGATATTGGTAATGACGCTGATTCAAGATTCTGCCTTTCGGACACTCAACGAAAAAGGCATTCCGGTGGTGTTTGTTGACAACGATCAGGACACACTTGGCATTTCTATTTACAAAGGTCTAAAAGGATATTCACTTTGTTCACTTACCGACTCAATTGATGGGCAACTCGCCACCGCACAATCGGCAAAGGAAGCCGTTTCAAAAGGGAAGTTTTTGATGGGTATTGTAATCCCAAAAGGCGCAACCAAGGCGATCCGCGATAACGTAGCCTCTTTGGTAAATGAAACATTTGCGATTGAAGCCGTACCTGCTGACGCTACTTTGACAAAAGTTGATTCCGTCACGATCTTACTTTTTATAGACCCGGTTGTAAAAGAATCCTTTATTGTCACCATCACCAGTAATTTGCGCGAGTTTATCTCTTCGGTAAAAACGCAAATCATGTATAAGGCATTCTCCGAGGAAATAGAAGAAATTTTACCCAGTGACACTAAAGCACCGGGCAACATGTTGGCCAAAACCCAGATTATTAACTACAAAGAAGAATATGGCTCTAATCTAATCGGAGAGATCGTACCTAATGCAGTGCAGCACAACGTACCAGCTTGGTCCATTTTTTCCATGTTTTTTATTGTCGTCCCGCTTGTGGGTAGCATCATGAGAGAAAAGAAGGAAGGCAGCGCCTTTCGACTACATACCATGCCAAGCCCCTACCTGCTACTCAACACAGGTAAAATACTTGTTTATGTGGTAGTCTGCATTTTACAATTTATCTTAATGCTATCAGTAGGCCTTTTTATCATACCCATGTTTGGCCTTCCTGCGCTACAGCTGGGTAACACCATCCCAGGCCTTTTTACAATGGCATTGGCCACTTCGTTTGCAGCAGCAGGATACGGGTTGCTTGTTGGCACGCTCGCTGCTAGCGAACAGCAAGGGGCAATTCTTGGCTCCCTTTCCATTCTTTTACTATCCGCAATGGGTGGAATTTGGGTTCCTACCTACATTATGCCTGAAATCATGCGGAAACTGAGCAATCTATCTCCCCTAAATTGGGCACTCGAGGGATTCTATAAATTGTTCATCCGGGGTAGCGGAATAAGCGAAATTTTAGTCCCCTCGTTACAACTAATTCTATTTTTTATTGCAACATTGGGGGTTTCATCGGCTATTCATCGATGGAAAAGACAACGTTAAGATGACCAGACCATGGACACCAGGACAATTGAATCTGACATCATTCTATTTCTAAAAAGCAATATACTAGCAGAAGAAGTAGCAATAACCCCCACTAGCGTGCTGCGGGATCTTGGTATTGACTCATTCTCCATTGTTGAAATCATCCTTTTCATCGAAAGAAAATACGATAGAATTGTTCCAGAACATCAGTTACTTCCCGAGAATTTTGCTTCTATCCGGTCTATCGCCAGTTTGGTATTGCAACTTGAAAAGATTCAAATCGGCTAGGTATGAAGGCGATGTCAACCTATCAGTTCCCAAGCAAAGTATTTTTGAGTGGAGCCGACTGCTTTCACTTGATGCTGGAGATCAATTCGAAAAAATACCAAACAGGTAACAACGTCATTCGAATAGTTCTTCATTTCAACAATGAGGATTCGGCCTTACCAATTCTTGCGAACATCCGCCTTTCACCATTAATCTATTGGTTTTGCAATATCCATTTAGTAAAGGGATTTTGGTTTCAAAAACCCCATTGGAAATTTGTAGATCGAGGGAATAAGATCGAGATAAAAGAGCATGTATCTGTTGCAAATACAGATGTACCCACGGAAATTCTAGATAGAAAAATTACCCTCGACAACAAAAGTCAGATTGAATTTGACCTCATCCGGTATCCGAGTCAAAAGGTGGCGATTGTCATTTCCTGGCACCACATTGTAATGGATGCGCGTGGTTCAAGGCTACTCACCGCGCATCTCAGCAATCCGTTGCCCAGTGATCCATCTTTTTTCACCGATTTTTTTCCTGGCAAAGCGAAGAGGGGATCGCTAATTGAGTACATCAGAAACATGTATGAAGTCAAACACTTCATTGAAGATTCCTCGCGCGCACCGATAGCCACGGTAAGTCAACCGGGGATCACGAAACGAAATTTCAAGATCCAAACCATTCACTTTACCAATCAAGAGACGGAACGAATTGATAAGACAGCAAAGAAAAATGGTGCTCATTTTGGCGCGAATGCCTTCCTGCTCGCTTGCTGCGCCCACCTCGTCAACGAAATAAATAAGATTCGCAGATCGGTTGGAACGATTTGGTTACCCGTTCCCTACGATGGAAGAAAACGTGGTGGTCATGGACCCATTGTTACAAACTGTATTTCATTTTTGTTCTATCGATTACCACAGAGTGACCTTACTTCGCTGAAGAAAACGGTTGCAAGTATCAACGAACAAATGTCTGATCAAATCAAAAGTGATTGGCCAAAAAAATTCAACATGTTGCTGGATATGATGCGCTACTTCCCCCTACGACTACATTATTTTTTGAGTAACCGGCCTTCGAAAGGCGTGGTATCAAGCTTCTTGTACACGTCAGCAGGAGAAGATACTTGGGACACAAACAAGCTACTCACTGACGCCATCGAAGATGTGTTGATCATTCCTCCACTCGTTTTTCCACCCGGCTTGACGTTTTCCTTCTCGAGGCATAATAATACACTACGTATGAACATCGTTTACTGTTCCAATATTCTCAAAGAAGCTGAATTAGATGTAATGCATCAGTTTATAAACAGATTCTTAGAAAGTACCGTGCATGTTGAAAACAGTTAACACCCAAATTGTAATCGTGGGCGGAGGCTCTGCAGGAATAGCCGCGGCATTTTCAGCAGCAAAAGCAGGCATGAAAGTCACCTTGGTAGAGCGAAGCAACTACCTTGGCGGAAAGGCCACTTCTGCCGAAGTAGGTACTATTTGTGGACTTTATAAATACAGCAAAAAAAGTCATTCTGAATACATTGTCAGCGGATTCGTCAAAGATTTTGCGGAAGAACTAAGTTGCCTTTCGAACGAGGATCCACTTCATAACAACTTTGGGTTACATTATCTTCCGTATAACATTGATGCCTATAAAGAATTGTGTGCGCGTTTGATGCAAGAGAATCAGGTTGAAGTTTTCTTCCAATCGGAGGTATCACACATAGAAATCTCAGGAGGCACTATCACAGCTGTTTCCATCAAGAAGAATTACAGAGAAAATCTTAGCATTCTTTGTCAAGCGATTGTTGACTGCTCTGGGAATAGCTGTGTGAGCGAGCTAGCCAATCTACCTTTAATCGTAGATAATTTTTATCAGGCGGCCGCACAAGTGTTTACAGTTCAGGGGATGGTAACTACTCCGGAGCCTGTATTAAATCTACTTCTTTTACGTGAACTGAAAAGAGGTATCAACCAAGGGCACTTAAAAGAACAACTGGAGAGAGTATATGTAGTTCAAGGATCTGTCAAGCAAGATACCGCCAGTTTTAAATTGGCCGTTCCACTTGCTGTAACCCACGAAAAGAACAATGTCGCTGAAATTCGCGAAATGGCAGTGGACTTGATCCACGAACTGGTCCATTTTTTGGTGAAGCATGTTGGAATTTTTCGGAATGCCTCGCTGCTAAGTATCGCTCCGGAAGTGGGCATCCGAGTTGGTGTACGCCCGGCAGGACGATATATTTTGAATGAAGACGATGTACTGGGTTGCAAAAAATTTGACTCCGCCATTGCGAACGGAGCGTGGCCCATTGAAGAATGGGGAGAGGGTAAGATGGTTAAGATGCAATATTTTCAGCACGATGATTTCTATCAAATTCCAGCAGATTGCTTGAAGTCAAACACGATTAAAAATCTTTTTTTCGCGGGACGAAATATATCGGCAACAAGTGGAGCTATCGCAAGTGCACGAGTGATGGGTATATGTTTACAAACCGGCTATGCAGCTGGACTGTTAGCCGCAAATCTAGTTGTAAACGGTTCTGAGAAGGATATGATCCGCACCATTCAGAAAGCTCAGGTTCTGGTTTAGATAGTTCAAAAACATGTCATTTACCGTATACAAGGCACTTACCGATGCGGCAAAAAATTGGCCATTTGCTCCGGCTATTCACGATGAGTATGGCACGTTAACATTTCAGCAATTATTGGCCGAAGCCGAAGATTTAAAAAAAATACTTCTTCGGTCAGGTATAAAAAAAGGAATGTGCATTGGAGTCATGGCCAGAAATAGCCGGAATTTTATCAGCGGTATTTTTGCAGTTGTTGGAACAGGCGCTACTGCAATGCCCATGTCGCATCAATTGAAAAAACCGGAAATCGATGAAATTCTAGAGGAGGCAAAACTGCACGCTATTCTGGATGATAAACACGGAGTTCTGCCTATTGTTGGAGCGTCTATCGATATCCCCATGAAAGTAGAATCCTTTCGACTTACTTTCTCCACTACACCTGGTGAGTTGGTCTTCGCGCCCTTCGTTGAAAACCCTGCCTTCATGCGTTACACATCCGGAACAACCGGAAAATCAAAGGGTGTCATTGTCTCTCATCAATCTGCGTGGGAAAGAATTGAAAGTGCCAACAAAGTATTGGCTTTAAGTATTGGAGATACCGTAGTATGGGTGCTACCAATGGCATATCACTTCATTGTTTCAATTCTGCTGTACGTTCGCTTCGGGGCTGCAATCGCAATCGCCAAAGATTTCTTGTCGAAAAACATTATTGAAATTACCAACAGGTACCATGGAACGCTATTGTATGCTTCCCCTATTCAATTAAAACTACTCGCTTCCAACACAGATTCAGAGCAAATGCCTTCACTTCAAAAAGTGATCTCCACTTCCGCAGCCATTTCATTAGATGTGTGCAAAGCCTTTAAAAAAAGATTCGCGTTGGATGTCAGCCAAGCCTATGGCATTATCGAAATTGGGTTGCCCATCATCAACTATTCAAAATCTGCAGAGAACCCTGACGCTGTTGGTTATGCGCTGCCCGATTACCAGGTCGATGTATTGGACGACCAATTCAACCCCGTAAGTAACGGAACAGTTGGGCACTTGGCTATCAAAGGGCCAGGCATGTTTGATGCTTATCTATCACCTCCACTTCTTCGGAACGATGTATTGAAAAATGGCTATTTCCTCACAGCCGATTTTGCCATAAAAATGGACGATGGATTGATTAAAGTAGAGGGCAGAGAAAAATCTATGATTAATGTATCGGGTAGTAAAGTGTTTCCCGAAGAAGTAGAAGGCGTACTAGAATCAATACCCGAGATTAAACTGGCACGTATTAGTGGAATACCACATCCGCTAATGGGACAGGCAATTCTTGCAGAAGTGGTCGTTCAGGAAGGTAAAACAATTGATGAGGAAGTAGTTTTAACGTATTGCAGGAAGCGATTATCCGCATTCAAAATTCCATATCACGTAAAGGTCGTTAACTCTTTACCATTAACTGCAACAGGGAAAATTCAACGTTGACTTCTTTCTATTTCTTTGCCAATGCAGCAAATAACTTATCAATATCTTCTGCAAATTGCGGCTGACCTCCTAAGTACTTTTTAATGTCCTTGGTCAGGTAATTAGGCAAAATCTCATTTCTGCCCACCTTTGATCGTAGGTCTTTCAGCAAGTCCAGTACATCAGCTTTTTCAGCAAAATCTGCAGCCGCCTCCACTTTCGAAATCACTGCATTAACCGCTATCATCTTCTCTGTTTCAACAGCCGTGGGCACAGGTATTGTTTCAATCTTCTGTTCTGTCTTAAACTGAAGGCAGCTATTGTAGCGGTCTATGATTTGATCCATGTCCCGTTTTCCTAGGTCACCATTTTTGATTCGCTCGGCAACCTCTGCACAATCCGACAAAAAGTTGGACATGCTCTTTTTAAAAGTAAGGTTGGGCACCTCCATGCTTGTGCCGTTCTTCATCACCAAAAACTGCCCATCGTAAGCTGACTGATTAGGTTGCCTAAATCCATACAAACTCAAAAAGCCGGGTTTGATTAGCTTCATATACCTAAATCCTTTATCATACTTTACCGTATGGTAGACTACCCCATCAACAAAAACAGCCTTCACCTCAAGCGCAGTATAAACCTTTTTCTTCTTGTTGACTTTTACCTGTACACGATCAAGCAAATCGTAAGTGAGTATCTTGGTAGCGCCTTTCAAGGTATCTCCTTTGGAGGTAACTGCGTAGTCATTTTGGGCGAGAGTAGATGTGAAACAAAAAACGAAGGAAAAAAGGATCAGGTATCTCATAGCATATTAAATGATCCTGCAAAAGTAAGAAATGAAGTGTGATCTTGCCGAAAAAAAAACGGTGCCAATGTGGCACCGTTTTTAATTTCTATAATAACAGAGAAAAACTATGGATTAGATGCATCCCAGTTCACTTCCTGCACCGGTCGCTCCAATTGAAGCAAAACAACCATAGCTGGTGTAATAGGAGGTAAAGCAATTTGACTGATCTTATTGTATCGTCTCATGTCCACCCAACGATGACCTTCATACCACAAAGAATACAGCCTTTCTTTTAAAATCGCATCAATGGCTTGGTCCTTTGTTGTAGGCAGTGTTAACGCAGAAAGACCATTTGCAACTCTAACAATATCAAGAAGCCTTTTGACTTCCGTTAAGTTAGGAACAGTCTGTTGTGCAGCTATCTCGGCTTTAATAAGTATCAATTCTTCATTTTTGATGATCGTTACCGATTGTGTATTGCTCAAATACAAGTTTGCTTTATACTTGCTCGTCACGTTAGTTCCGGATGTGTAGTTAAAAGGGCCACCTGTAGTTGTGACCTTTGATAGCCTCGCGTCTCCAGGTTCAATAACGTCAAAGATTTGGTCCAACCCAACAATTGTAACCGAGGCAGTGTTCAACAAAGTATTTCCGATGTCAGGTGAAGCAGGATTGAATGTATGAACCGGACCCGCTGTTAAACTACCCGTTTCGTTAATAAACGTTTGTGCCATAAGCGTATTTGCTTTTGCCCAGTCTTGCTGGTAAATAGCAACGCGAAGTGCAATGGCTCTATTAAACTGCTTGAATAAAGCCGGTGTATTGAAGGATGCAAATCCAGTCGGCACGGTAAATGGGAATGCCGCACCTGCTGCGTCTAACTGAGTGGCACCAGCATCCAGGAATCCAGCAATACCTGCCAACGATTCAGCATAAGACGCTGGCTTACTTGGCTTGAAGGGGTCCTCCACGTTCAAACGCACGCCATTCTGGTATTGCACATTGAGCATATACAAGTAGGCAAGTCCTTTAAACGTATTGGCCACGCCTCGGTAAGCGGCTTTTTCAGCATCCGTTACCAATGCTGTTTTCTCCACAGACGCCAGAACGATATTCGCTTGACGAACGGGCAAACCAAAAAGAGTAGTGGCACCATTGTAAAAAGCAGAGTTGTCAATCGGTCTTAGTCCATTTAGCTCCGTCATCCACCTTGACTCTGTTGAATTGAAGTTAAACAGTTCTTTCCCTAGCGTACCAACGACCTGCAAATAGGTTACGAGGCCATTTCGAGCCAACGAAAATTCGGCCGTAACCAAGTCGTTTAGCTGAGCTTTTGAAGCGTTTGTTGCTACCGAGCCTACCCCGATTGCATTAGGATCCGGAACACTTTCTAAAGAGCAGGCATGAAGCGCAAACACCGCAACAAATGCCGCTAATACTCTCATTATTTTTGTTTTCATAGCTGAAAAATTTTTTCGTTAGGTTTCAATTAAAAATCAATAGCGATATGGAACATGTAGCGCCTTACGGCAGGGATACTTCCAATATCAACACCACTACCAAGTGCAGAAGAACCAAAGTTGGAATTCTCAGGATCGTAACCAGCTGTGTAGTCCGTCCACCTCAAAATATTGTTTCCAGAAACACCGATGCGAACTCCCTCAATAGCGCCTCCAAAAATTTTCTGAAGTCTCGCACCAGGTACACGATAATAGAGTGACACCTCTCTCAATTTCAAGAAACTAGTAACTACTGGGTTGTAGCCCTCAGCCGGCTTGCCTTCTGAGATTAGCCCATTTACGTTTTGTCGGGCAATCCCATTCTCAACAACAAGGGAAGGATCCGTGGTTATTTTACCATCACTTCCACGTCCTAAACTCTTAGAATTCCAATCGGAAGTATTTCCGCCTTCATCCCATAGAACGCGAGCCAACGATACTACCGTAAACTCATGGCGATAATGGAATAGTGCAGAAAACTCAAAGTTTTTCAAGAAAGTAATACGCTGATTCAATGAGAATTCATACTTAGGTTGTTGATCTCCATACACGGTCCACGAAGTCGGGTTAGCAGGATCTGTTCTAGGTTGTCCCACGATTTGAGTGGGAGATTCACCATTCTTGATTCTCCATTGACCGAAAGTGGCACCAAACCCGCCAGTCAAACGCTCGGGAATATCCAAACGAGTAATTTGAGAGCGGTTGAACCAAAATATAGGTTGAACAAACCAGCTGATCTTGCTGTTCTTTACGACTTCTGCACCAATCGACACTTCCATTCCAGTATTCGTTACTTCAGCAGCGTTGGAGTTCGTACTAGTTACTCCCGTTGTTGGCGCAGTAGTCAAAGGCTGAATTAAATCAAAAACCTTTTTATTATACAATGTAACTTCCGCAGTAACTCGGTTGTTGAACAAACCAAAGTCCAGACCATACTCAAACTCAGTTGCCCTTTCAGGCTGAATGTTTACGTTTGCTAAGAAACCCCCAGGCTGGACGCCAGTTCGACCACCAACACCCACGACAGCAAGCGGTGAATAAAGCTGTGAGAAGCCAGGCAAACCGGCAGTTTGGCCGTAAGCAACTCTCAGTTTCAATTGACTAACCGCTTCCGGCAATGTTACCAATTTATGAATGTTAGCCGCTAGTGAGCCACGCGGGAATCCATACCATTTGCTTTGGTCGCCCAATAGTGTCGTCCTATCAAAACGGATACCCACAGAGGCAATCAATTTGTCTTCAAAATTGGCCTCTTGCTGAAAGAACATTCCTTGATCAGTTGAATTCTCTAAAAAAACATCCTGCTCAAACACAGCCGCACGTGCCGGGTTACTTACGCCTGCACTCAGTCCTTTGCCGCGGATATAGTTACTCCGAGCAGTAGTCCCCAACTGAACAAACCCCAGGGAGCTGGTAAGTGCCAATTTGTTATCCATTGCATTATGAGTCAATACCGCAGACGCCTGCACATTGTACTTTATAACTTCAGCACGGGTATCTTGAGCGTATCCTTTATTAGGCTCGCCTTGCTGCGATTGCAATTCAGTAGGCAGCCAGATTAGCGCATAGCCGTTTTGATAATCCAAACCACCATTAAGTTTTACAGCCAATGTGGTCTTTTCATTTTGAATCAGGTATGCAGTCATATTGAAGCCCTGGAAGAAACGATTGACTTTCTGATTATTAACGGCTTTATCGCGGATGGCCAGTGGGTTTTCACCTACAGGGTTGTTCGGGTAGTTTCCCTGTGCATCGGGAAACAAATTATAGTAAGGACGTGTATAGGGCAACGAATAACCGTAGTTAATATTTGCGTTGTCGTTACCTGCCCATCCACGATCGTTGTTGGTACTCACGAAGTTTGAGCTTATACCAATATCTAACCAATTTGTGATTTTGTGATCAATGTTGGCTCTGATGGAATAGCGCTGGAATCCTGTATTTTTTATGATACCGGTTTCATCTGCAATACTGCCATTAATGTAAAACTTTGTTTTTTGATCACCACCGGTTAAGCTTAGTCTTGTGTTCTTGATAGACCCGGTGCCGCCAAATATCTCTTTCTCCCAATCTCTATACGTGCCATTTGCCTTAGCTGCATTCAAGGCAGGAATGTCTGCCGCGCTAAACCAATCCGTTAGCTTTTGTGGAGTCCAATCTGCTCCTCCGTAAAATGACAAAGCACTGCTACCTCCGATGTCTTGTCCAAAACTAATTTTTGTCTTTCCGCCTTTACCTCGCTTGGTTGTAATGATGACAACACCCGCATTTGCACGAGTACCATAAATAGCCGCAGCTGAAGCTCCTTTCAAAATCTCAATGTTTTCGATGTCATCCGGATTCAAATCAGCCAAACGGTTGGCGTTGTTATCCTGCGTTGAGGCTGACGATCCACCCGTTGCCTTATTGGCTTGTGAACGTCCATTTGAGTTCTGACTGTTATCAATATACACACCATCTACGATAAACAGCGGCTGTGATGCTCCTGCTAGAGTAGAAACACCACGGAACTGCATGTTGAAACCACCACCCGGCATGGAGCCGTTGGATTGAATGTTCGCACCTGCTACTTTTCCCTGAAATGCTCCATCAGTTGTTATTGGGCTAGTTGTGCCAACAAGATCTCTTGCAGAAATTGTCGAAACGGCATTGGCCAAGTTAGCACGCTTTACGTTGGTAGCAAGACCAGACACCACAACCTCTTGCAAGGTGGAGATATCTTCTTCCATCGTAATGGCTAACGCAGTTGAGTTACCTACCTTAACAGCCTGTGTAGTAAATCCAACAAAAGAAAAAACAAGTTCAGGATCATTGCCGGAGGCATTGATCGAAAACGCACCCTCTACATCGGTAATTGTTCCGGTAGAAGTTCCCTTTAACGTTACATTCACACCCGGCAAGCCAGCGCCATCAGCGCCTGTTACTTTGCCAGTTACTAACCTCTCTTGTGCATACAAACTGGTGTTCACCAGCGCTGCAAAAAGAAGAACTAACAGTACAATTCTCTTCATAGTTTAATGATTTTAAGTTTAACATATGGTAAACTTAGACAAAATAAAATTCTATTTCGGTATGAATCACAAGAATAAAATACCGTGAAATCAATTAAAATAGCAATACTATTTTATTTGAATGTTTTACTTAATTTCTAGTAAGTATTAATCTAGCAGGTTAACTTACTTCAGAAAACATCAGATAAGGGCCAATAACAAGAAGTGATGAGCGGAGGGTTTATAAAAATACCATTGTATAAATGGCATAAATCACAATCATTAAGATCATGACGGCATACATGACCAAGTCTACGCGAACGTAGTCTTTGTATTTCTGATATATCGCCACCCATCTCTTGAACATAAATTTCTTTCTTCGTGCTCAAAAGTAGGTATTTGCTTTCAACCCGCTATCAAGCTATTTTTACAGACAAAAGGGGAAATGAAACTGATCGTTGAAGTGGCCGATAAAAGAGCAGATTTTGTAAAAGAATTACTTGATAGTCTTCCGTTCGTCAAAACAAAAACAATCACGCCTCAAAAGGCACAGTTCTTAGAGGAGCTGAAAAAATCCGTGGCCGAAGTGTCTCTCGCAAAAAAAGGAAAGCTGAAGCTCCAATCGGCCCGAGAATTCCTAAATGAACTTTGAGGTTGAAGTAACATTTTATTTCAAAAAGCAAGCCAAAAGACTCGCTAAGAAATACCCATCACTCCCTAGTGAACTCAGAGAGCTCATTTCCTCTCTAGAAAAATCTCCAGCTCAGGGAACCATGATCGGGAGAGGCTGTTATAAAATTCGTCTTTCCATTGCTTCTAAATCGAAAGGGAAATCGGGAGGCGGTAGAGTGATCACACATTTGCAAGTTTCCAAGAAAAAGGTGTATTTACTTTCTATCTATGATAAGTCCGAAATGGAGAGCATCACGCCTTCTGATTTGAGTGGTCTACTCAATCTTATACCCTAATCATGAGAGTATTTTATCTATTCGTAGTTTTTGTCAGTTTTACTTCTCTCGCACAAGAAACGCTCGTCAATGATAACAACCCTTATTCGTTAAAATGGTATCAACTCAACACAAAGCATTTTCGTGTATTATATCCCACCGGGTTTGACACACAGGCGCAGCGGATGGCCAACACATTGGAACATATTCATGAGCCTGAATCACGTACGATGGGTGCCAGCCCTCGTAAAATTTCAGTCATTCTTCAAAATCAATCTTCCATTTCCAATGGCTTCGTCTCTATCACGCCACGAAGGTCTGAGTTTTATGGGATGCCTTCACAGAACTACAACTTTCAGGGAAACAACGATTGGCTGGATTTACTAGCTACCCACGAATACCGACATATCGTACAATATCAACACGCGACCCGTGGTGTGAACAAAGGCATCTATTACTTATTTGGAGCAAATGGATTATCGCTCATGTCGTACGTCACAGTGCCACAGTGGTTTTGGGAAGGAGATGCAGTGGCTACCGAAACAGCATTTACCCATAGTGGAAGAGGACGCATTCCAAATTTTGATTTGATCCTCCGCACCAACCTGCTCGAGAATCGCAACTTTAGCTACGACAAGCAATACCTTCGTTCGTATAAACACAACATACCCGACCATTACAAACTCGGCTTTCATATGGTTTCCTATCTGCGCAAGAAAACCAACAATGCAGAGGTGTGGGAAAACATTACGCGAAGAGCCTGGAGTCTTCCATTACCATCAGCATTCTCCCATTCCATTAAAAAAGAAACTGGGCTATCGGTAAAACAGCTTTACAATGAAATGGCCATTGATCTCAAGAAGCAGTGGCAAGCGCAGTTAGATACTACTACCCTCACACCATTCGCGAAAGTGAACGAGCGCATCAATGATGTCTACACCGATTATCGTTTCCCACAAGAGTTAGAAGACGGAAGTGTGCTTGTTCAAAAATCGGGTATTGGCGATATTGAAACATTAGTCGTTGTTAATCACGGCAGAACAAAAAATATCTTCACACAAGGTATTGTAAACGAAACAGGAATGTTATCGACAGTGAATAGCCGAATCGTGTGGAATGAGTTTCGCTTCGATCCGCGTTGGAGGGTTAAAACGTTTTCGTCAATTGTCGGATACGACCGCGGTTCTCAAACAAAAACAGTCATCGCTAGCAAAGGCCGTTATGCAGGAGCAGCACTTTCACCAGACGGATATCAAGTGGCCACAATAGAAACCACAACCGACTACCAAACCAAGCTAGTCGTTCTTGATTATTTCAGCGGAAAAGAAATAAAGCGGTTTGAAAATCCGACTAACGATTTTATTTCAATGCCTCGCTTTACTGAAAACGGAAAAGCAATTATCGCGCTCAAAACAAATCGACAGGGCAAAGCAATTGTTCATTTTTCTATGGAATCCGGAGAAGAAAAGAACCTCACTCCTTTTTTAGAAGAAAATGTTGGCCACCCCGTACCAAAGGGCAACTATATTTTATACAACTCTCCGATCAGTGGCATAGACAACATTTACGCACTCGATGTCACAACTGGAGAGCGTTTTCAAATCACCTCGAGCAAATATGGCGCTTATAATCCAAGCATAAGTCGAGATGGAAAATCGATGTATTACAACGAACAGGGAAAAGACGGATTGGATGTAGCAAAAATTAATTTTGACCCCACCACCTGGAGAAAATGGGCTACTAACCCGCAGCCATCTACTTTTTTTCAACATCTAGTAGAACAGGAAGGTGTGCCCGATTTGCTCTCGGCTATCCCAACGGAAAAATTTTCTGTCAAAAAATACTCACGCCTTCGCGGGTTAATTAATCCGTATACCTGGGGTACTTATTTGAATAATGATTTAACGAATGTATACGTTGGGGTTACCTCAAAAGACCTGCTTAGTACGACTACTATAAACGCTGGATATGTATATGACTTGACAGAAAAAACCGAATCTTGGCAGGCAACGGTAAGCTATCAAGGCCTATTTCCGATCATTGATGTGAAAACTTCGATGGCGGATCGAATTTCCAACAGAGGCTCTATCACCTATGGTAAAATTGTAGGAAACGATACACTTGGTACTACCGAAAATCTATCGTTCACATGGAGCGAGAAAACACTGGAAGTCGGGTTACGCATTCCACTCAATCTGACTACCTCAAGATTTGTTAGCAATTTTACGTTCTCAAATTATGTCGGTAACACGTACATTTCGCAATTCAAAAATAATCTTGACGGTGGAGGCCGACTCTTTCCCACCAACTTACCTCAGTATTTTTTTAGAGACGTTGCAGAAAACGGCAATCTGATTTATAACCATTTTTCAATGTCTGGTTATCGACTGCTCAAGCAAAGTAGGAGGGACATTCTTAGCAAATGGGGACAAGCGTTTTTCATGAATCTTTATGGAACACCATATGGAGGTGACTATAAGGGCGCTCAGTTTTCATTTTATGGCATCGGCTATTTCCCTGGTCTTTTTAGACACCACTCTATCTGGGGTCACTGGGGATACCAATCCAGCGAAATACCTCAAGCAGTGCTTTCTACTAGGAAAGGGCTGGACAACTATACGTTTCGCAATCGGATTCCTTTACCTCGAGGTTTAACAGTCTCCCGCTTTCAACAATTCTATTCCATGGCCGCAAATTACACGCTTCCCGTTTGGTATCCGGACCTGGCAATTGGCCCTCTACTAAATATCCAACGAATAAGATTGAATGGTTTTATTGACTATGGTTTCGGTAGCAACACCTTTGGAAATCGAACCACTAGTCAAGAATACACCTCAATTGGTGCTGAAGTAAAATTTGATATCAATGTCGTAAGGTTGCTTCCTCAGTTTGATATCGGCTTCCGTTATTCCTACGGCATCAAGCCATCCGCAACAATGTTTGAGGTGTTAGTTGGAAA
Organism: Cyclobacteriaceae bacterium; assembly: GCA_031400595.1. GTDB lineage: Bacteria > Bacteroidota > Bacteroidia > Cytophagales > Cyclobacteriaceae > ELB16-189. Next base: position 252,298 of record JANNQG010000019.1, on the reverse strand, counting down.
CTTTAATTTTTAATGTCACAATAGCATTAAAATGAATTTTTTTCCTTGAATAACAGACATATTGTCTTATAAATATAACTTTTAGCTCATCGGTACAATTTTTCATGGAAGGGTTAGCATGGATTTAAAATCAATGTCAAACCAAAAACAAACAAATACTATGAGCATCATCCGTTACAATGCGAATGATTTCGTACCGACATCATTCAGCAACTTAGTAGACCGCTTCTTCAATGAATCTGTTGCACGCAGTGGAGGCAGCACCTTCGTACCTAAAGTGGATATCATCGAAAATGAAACTTCCTATGAAATTCATTTCGCTGTCCCCGGCCTCAACAAAGAAGATTTCAACATCGAATTGAAAGACAATTATTTGACCGTTAGTGGTGAGCGTAAACTGACCAATGAGAAAAAGGAAAAGAATTTTCACTCTATTGAAACAAACTTCGGATCCTTTAGCCGTGCATTTGCATTGCCCGACAATGTAGATGCCTCCAAAGCGAACGCAAAGTATGATAAAGGTATTTTGGAGCTAACGATTCCAAAAGATGAAAAGAAAACACTGAAACAAACCATTAAGGTAAATTAGTGGAAGTCGTCTCAAAAATAGTAGACTGTCAGGTTGAGCTTGTCGAAACCAGCTTTGTGAAATCGAAGTAGCCTTCGACAGGCTCAGGCTGACATTGAAATCGATTTTTGAGATGTCTTAATAGGTAGTTTAGGTGGTGGGGTGAGGCGTCCTCGAAAGGGGGCGCCTTTTTGCTTTTTATTATTCGCAGAACGCAGTACCTTCCAGAAAATATTTTTATGAGGCGTTCGCTGCTCGTGTTGGTGGTCATTGTTTCGGCATTTATAGGCGCAATTGTAGGCACTCTGTTTACATTAAACTACCTGGTGCAAGCGCCCGCCTATCAATCCATAGAGCAACAACAAAATGTGAAATCGGTACACTTTTCAAAAGATACTTCCAACCGTGTTCCATCTGCATTAAATTTTGAATCAGCGGCCAAGTCTGTGATTCCAGCAGTGGTACACATTCGAACTTCGTATGGATTAACCGGTTTCAGCCTGAATGCGTTAGACAATTATTTGAATCCACATGCCCAATCATCTGGTTCTGGTGTAGTCATCTCAGATGATGGTTACATTGTTACAAACCATCATGTCATTGAAGATGCCAACTCCATCGAAGTGGTGATGAGCAACAACCAGCGCTTCTTCGCGAAATTAATTGGTCAGGATCCTAGTACTGATTTGGCCTTGCTAAAAATAAAAGCCAAAAATCTTCATTTTGTGAAATATGGAAATTCCGATCAGATCACGTTAGGAGAGTGGGTACTTGCCATTGGCAATCCGTTCGACTTGAATTCAACGGTAACAGCCGGCATCGTAAGCGCACGCGCCCGAAACATTGGTATTCTCCGCGACAAAAACAATCTGCAAATCGAATCATTCATTCAGACAGATGCGGCCGTCAACCCCGGAAACAGTGGTGGTGCGCTGGTAAACCTTCAAGGCGAACTAATAGGAATCAACTCTGCCATCGCGACTGCAACCGGAAGCTACTCGGGCTACTCTTTCGCCATTCCTGTCAGTCTTGTAAAAAAGATCATGGATGATTTGTTAGAATTCGGACAAGTACAGCGTGGCTTATTGGGAGTGCAGATCGCAGATGTCACGGCCGATCTTGCGGAAAATGAAAAACTGGATTTGTTGCAGGGTGTGTTTGTTCGATCTGTAAACAAGGGTAGTGCCGCAGAAAAATCAGGCATCAAAGAGGGAGATGTGATCACCGCGATCAACGGTCACGAGGTGGCTGGTGTTTCTGAGATGCAAGAATGGGTGGCGAGAAACCGTCCAGGACAATCCATTCAAGTTACCTATCGTAGAAAAGGAGAGAACCATCTGGTAGATGCTGTTCTAAAAAAGATGGATGGCTCTCAAGTGCTGAGTAAGCGAGAGGTCAGCTACGAGCTCGAAGGGGCAGAGTTTGAAGATGTGCCCTACCCAAAACTTACTTTGCTTGGATTAGAGGGGGGCGTTAGATTAAAAAAATTAAGCAATGGAAAGTGGAAAAAAGCCGGTGCAGAAGAAGAGCTGATTATTACACATATTGACAAACTCTCGATCGACAACGTAGTCGATCTAAACCGAGTACTTGAAATGAAGAAAGGGGGCGTTTTGGTAGAGGGCGTAAATCGCCAAGGCGAAAAGAAGGTTTTCGGCATGGATTGGTAAGTACACTCGCCTAATTCGCCTACCAAAAAAACTGTTTAGCTTTGCGCCACTACAAATACGACTATGCAAAATTTCGGCATTCAAGAAGCCCTTACTAAACTGGGGGTCAATTCAACAAATCCAGGGACATCAACAGGGAAAAAATGGTTGCGATCTACAGGATCGTCCATTGTTTCCTATTCACCCGTTGATGGAAAAATCATTGGTCGTGTGCAGAGTACCGATGAAAAGGCCTTTCACAAAATAGTCGCACAGGCACAAAATGCATTTAAGACTTGGCGGCAAGTACCCGCCCCGAAACGTGGTGAAGTTGTTAGGCAAATTGGAGATGCACTTCGCAGAAATAAAGAAGATCTTGGAAAATTAGTTTCCTACGAAATGGGAAAATCCTACCAGGAAGGGCTAGGAGAAGTACAGGAAATGATTGACATCTGCGATTTCGCAGTTGGTCTATCGCGCCAACTCAATGGGTTAACGATGCATTCTGAGCGGCCTTTGCATCGCATGTACGAGCAATACCATCCACTAGGAATTGTTGGTATTATTTCCGCATTTAATTTTCCGGTAGCCGTCTGGGCATGGAATTCAATGCTTGCCTGGGTCTGCGGTGATGTGTGTATTTGGAAGCCTTCTGAAAAGACTCCTCTGTGTAGCATCGCGTGTCAAAACATAGTTGCAAAAGTTTTCGCGAAAAATAATGTGCCTGAGGGAGTTTCTTGCATTATCAACGGAGACTATAAAATTGGCCAGGTAATGTGTGCGAACGAAAACATCGCGCTCGTCTCTGCTACTGGATCAGTTCGTATGGGTAAAGCGGTTGGCAAAACGGTGAGCGAACGTCTCGGCCGTGCACTGCTAGAGCTTGGAGGGAACAATGCCATCATCATTACTGCCAATGCAAATCTGGATATCGCTATTCGTGGAGCACTGTTTGGTGCAGTGGGAACAGCCGGACAACGTTGTACGTCTACTCGCAGGTTGATCATCGATGAGACTATTTATGAAGAGGTAAAGGTTCGTCTCAAAAAAGCATATGGCCAGCTACAAATTGGCAATCCACTTGATCCATCCAACCATGTTGGCCCATTGATCGATCAATTGGCCGTTAAGGCCTATAGAAGTGCGCTGCGCAAAGTGAAAGAAGAAGGTGGAAGCTTTGTGGTCAATGGTGGTGTCTTATCGGGCAAAGGTTTTACGTCCGGATGTTATGTAAAACCTGCCATCGCTGAAGTAAAAAATCATTTTACTATTGTGCAGCAAGAGACGTTTGCGCCTGTTCTCTACTTGATCAAATATAAAACGATAGAAGAAGCAATCGAGCTTCAGAACGGGGTTAAGCAGGGATTGTCCTCATCCATTATGACGAACCACATGCAGGAGATGGAGAAATTCCTTTCCCATGGGGGCTCTGACTGTGGTATCGCCAATGTCAACATTGGTACCTCAGGTGCCGAAATCGGTGGTGCTTTTGGTGGTGAAAAAGAAACAGGTGGCGGTCGCGAATCAGGTTCTGACTCATGGAAAGTCTATATGAGACGCCAAACAAACACCATTAACTTTGGAGAGACGCTCCCGCTGGCTCAGGGGATCAAATTTGATATCTAGCCATTTTTGGAAAACATCGACAATACTCTTAATTTCACCTGACTAAAACCAACGTATGGCTGCTCCGAAATACAAAACAATTATGTTAATCGATGATAACGAAATCGATAATCTGATCAACCAAAAAATGATTGAGGCCGCCTCCATCACGGAAAATATTTATACCCACACGGGAGCAAAAAGCGCTATTGAGTTTTTAAAGAATATGGAAAAAATGGAAGTGGCCGATAAGGTGCTTCCAGATATCATTTTTCTTGATATCGACATGCCCCTAATGGATGGGTTTCAGTTTTTGGACGAGTTCGAGAAATTAACTCCTGCCACGAAAACGAAGTGCAAGATCATCATGCTTACTTCGTCTATTAACCCTCAGGATTTCAGCAGATCTAAAAAGTATACCAACGTGAGGCTTTATTTAAACAAGCCTTTATCTCACGAAAGCATCATTAACTTGGCAGTCTAATCCGTTTCGATTGCTGTCAGTTTCTTAATAAACTCCTCGTCCATATTGATGAGAGAAGTGGGCGCAAAATAAGCCACTTTGATTTCCTTGAATTTTGGAATAAGGGCAGCAATCTTCTTTGGCTTCTCTTTTTTAGCTTCGCTCGTTGCAATTTTCAAAATCTTTAAGAAAAGGAGTACATTTTCGCATTCGTCCTTGCCGAACATTCGAATCTGTCTTTGAATGCTATTCGAATGCTGGTTGAATAGTTCGAAATCCCGCAGCAGGCAATACTGCAGGGCCAACAATGCCTTAATCTCCATCTGTGCAAACGGGTACTTTTTCAAACTCACATCATTGATCAGGCTGTTAATCAGCTTGGCTGCCTCTTCATACTTTTCTATATAGTAGCAGCTTAACGCACGATAGGTGATGTAAATCAAATGTTTTGGAATATCCATTGTATCTGGCTCGATATCCGAAAATATCTGCTCGTTTTCGGAATACAGTTCCTTTTCGGTCCCTAACCGAAGGTTACGCTCAAGCTTGGAGACAAAAAACCGAACCGAAAAAGTGAGCGTTGGATAGTTGACCAATAAATTAGAGGCTGCATCATTCACCTCTTCAAAATACTTCTCTGCTTGTCGATATACTTTGTAGTGATTGTAGTATTCGAGCCTCAAAAACTCAAACACCAAATTGAGATGGAAATAAAGTGGATCGAGGTTATACGTTTCAAATATTTTCTGCGTGTGCGCAAAAATATCTTCAATCGATTCTCCCTCCTGATGAAGGTTATCATCCGTCTCTACAAAAAGACGATGATAAATCAACATCAAGCTTTGATAAATGTATAGTCGGTGCGACTCGTAAAGTTTTGCAACATTTTGCATCTCTTTCAGCAGCAGCGTAAGTCCTAGCTTCTCTGTTTCGTCTGCGGTCAAATAAAAACTTCCATACTTTCTAAAGTAGTCAGCTAACAGATCCTCTGCTTTGTCTACCGCCAACATATAAGCTACATGCCTATTGTAAAGCTGAGAATAGGTGAAATAGTCGGGCGTGTTGATATGTAGCTTCTTTAACGACTTGTAGACAACCGTTAACTCACTGGCCAAATCGTAGTCCAACAGCTCCTTCTCTAGCTTTTTTAGTGTGGCAATGGAAATGGTTCGCTTTTTAGTGAACAGCATCTCATTCAAATTGGCCACTTTTCGCAGAATATCCGTTCTGGGGCTCTCCATTTGTTGAAGAAGATGTTCTTCAATCTTTTGATTTAATCGAGATCTAAGTGTGTAGTAGGCGTTTGCATTTACATCCAATTCTACCATGATCTTGCTATCGGACAATTGGCGTTCTCGCAAGGCTTTTAAAAGATAAGCTGACTTTTCAGCATTACTTTCCATTAGAGAATCGTAAATCTCTTTGAAATCCTTTTCAGAAAGCTGTTTAATGATGTTCTTTAATTTAGCCATAGACAGACATTAACCTATAAAGATTACGAATTTATCAAATCAAAGCAATAAAACCCTACTAGACAAACCGATTTGACAGAGAAAACTTGCCAATTTTTCCGAATATCCACTGCGGAGGGATTTTTGATGACAACCGGCATAAACAAGTTATGGATTCATTTTCGCAGATGATTATCGATGCCGTGGGAGCCGTTAAAAACTCAGTGGTAAAAATTGATGTTTACAAAACCGCCAACGGAAAGCTTCGTGCTGCAGGGTCAGGGTCTGGCTTCATTTTTTCCTCGGATGGCCTGATTTTCACCAACTGTCACGTAATCAATGGAGCTGAAAAAATCATGGTCTCATTGCTGAATGAAAATGAAATTGAAGCAACCCTGCTTGGTAAAGATCCAGACACTGACCTTGCGATTCTAAAAATTTACGCAGATGGCTACTCTACATCAAAATTGGGGGATTCTGAGCAACTTCAAATAGGTCAATTCGTCATTGCCATTGGCAACCCGCTTGGCTATCAGCATACCGTTACCACCGGAGTTGTGAGTGCCTTGGGCAGAACCTTGCGATCACAAAATGGGATGTTGGTTGATAACGTTATCCAGTCGGATGCGGCCCTAAATCCCGGAAACTCCGGGGGGCCACTAATCAACACCGAAGGTGAAGTAGTGGGTGTCAATACAGCCATCATTCAAGGCGCCAACGGCCTCAGTTTTTCGGTCGATATAAATACGGCCAAAGAGATTGGAAGTCAGTTGGTAAAAACGGGGAAGGTTTTCAAAGCCTATCTTGGATTTCAATTACAGGAAGTCGCCATCAACCCAAAAGTTAAACGGCATTATCATTTGCCCAATGAGAAAGCCCTTTTTGTTGTAAGCATCGAGGCGAATTCACCTGCCTCGCGATCACAAATAAAAGCAGGCGACCTGATTGTTTCGTTCAACAATAAACCAGTTAATACACTCAACCAACTTTTTAAGGAGCTGACCAAGAAAGATATTTTAACAATGATTGATATATCGGTGGTCAGGCATACAGAGTTATTGAATGTTGGGATTTTTCCCACACAAAAAGTAGCTTGACGATTTTGAAATAGGTAACACTATCGCTTCATTTGATAGTGGAAATACCAATCATAACCCTCCATCTCTTCCCCATTCTCGATCAAAAATTGATAGGGCTACTTTCTTCTTTGGAAAAGGAAGATTGGGATAAGCCTACATTGGCCAAGCAATGGACCGTCAAAGACATTGTAGCTCATTTATTAGACGGTAACCTGAGAACTCTATCTATGTTGCGCGATGGGTACTATGGAGAAAAACCTAAAGACGTTGATACCTATCATGGCATGGTTGGCTACCTAAACCGATTGAACGCTGATTGGGTAAAAGCCTTTAAAAGAATCAGTCCAGAAGTGTTAATCGAATTACTTGAAAATTCAGGTCGGGAATACCTTGATTATCTCAATCAACTGGATCTTGCTGAAAACGCAACTTGGGCAGTAGCCTGGGCGGGGGAGATAGAATCAAAGAATTGGTTCCACATTGCCCGCGAGTACACGGAAAAATGGCACCATCAAAAACAAATTAGAGAAGCGGTGGGGGTAGAAGGCCTTATGGAAAGAGAATTATACTTCCCACTCATTCAGACTTTTATGATGGCATTGCCACACACCTATAGAAATGTGAAAGCAATTGATGGATCTACAATTGCAGTAGTTATTACGGGTGATAGTGGAGGGAAATGGATCATTGAGTATGCAAAGGAAACATGGAAGTTTGTAGAGAATGAAATTGCCAATCCTTCTGCTCAAGTGGAAATCGGACAAGAAGATGCCTGGAAGCTATTTACAAAGGGACTAAGCCACGATGAGGCAATCCATAGAATCAACTTCAATGGCAATATTGAACTAGGCAAAGAGATTTTGAAAATGGTGGCGGTGATGGCTTGATGAAAGTAAAAAAGCTGATCGTTAAACCAGCTTTAAGTGGAGAATATCGGAGTCGAACCGATGACCTCTTCCATGCCATGGAAGCGCTCTAGCCAGCTGAGCTAATCCCCCAAAAGGATTGCAAATATATTTCAATTTAAGAAAGGCGCAAACCGCTAGCTGTTTCTGCCAACTTCCGGATAATCCTTACACGTTCCGGATCAACTGTCCGCACTCTAAACTCACTTCCCTCGTCCGATCCCATTCCGGCTATATATTGATTCTTGAATGTCATGCCGCTTTCCCTAAAAGCGGTGGCTGAGAAATGGATTTCCTTTGCTCCGGATTCTCGGATGATATCTTCGACTGTTTCTTCATTGACACCCGACCCGGGCATAATAGCAATCCTCCCATTGGCTTTTTCAATCAGTTGGCCGATCAGTTCGGCTCCTTGTGATGCTTTTGCTTGTTGCCCTGCTGTCAAAATTCGGCTGAAGCCCACTTCAATACAATCTTCTAATGCTGCAAATGGATCGCGCGTCATATCAAAAGCCCGGTGACATGTAACTTTCAGCGGACGGGCTTTATCAATCAACTCTTTGCAACGCTTTTTGTCGATCGTACCATCTGGATTTAACATCCCAAAAACAATTCCATCCACACTTAGCTTTTGACATTGCGATATGTCGCGCTTCATGGAATGGAATTCATAGTTGGAATACAGAAAATCACCACCACGAGGGCGGATCATGACGTACACATCCATACTCACATTTTGGCGGACCGCTTCAATCGTAGCAAAGGAAGGAGTGGTTCCGCCTTCGCTCGGATTATCGCACAATTCAATCCGATCGGCACCACCTTCCTGGGCTTTCAATGCCGACTCAATGTTATAGACAACGACTTCAACGGTCATGCTCAAAATTTACTGAAAGAGTCGTGTAGTTTATTTTCATTTGCATCGTGTACGGCAAACGTAAATCCCTTCTGTAGACAATACGCTCCATATTCCCCATTTTTGTTCAAGGCTAAAAAACCAACCTGAATGGTCTTTGCCTTCTCGGGATTTTTTTGAATGATCCGCTCCACAGCCAGTTTGCATGCCTGTTCGGGCGAATTGCCTTGTCGCATTAGCTCAACAACCAAATGACAACCCACAATACGAATGACTTCTTCACCAACACCATTAGAAGTGGCCGCACCAATTTCATTGTCCACATACAAACCTGCTCCAATAATGGGCGAGTCCCCCACCCTGCCACGCATTTTGTAGGCCATCCCACTGGTAGTGCATGCACCCGAAAGATTTCCCTTTTCATCTAAAGCTAGAATTCCTATCGTGTCATGATTTTCAATATTTGCAATTGGTTTATATTTTCCTTCTTTCAACCACTCTTTCCAAGCTTGCTCCGATTCTTTGGTTAACAATTTTTCTCTTTTAAATCCATTGGCGAGCGCAAATTGTAGCGCACCCTCTCCTACTAACATGACATGTTGTGTCTTTTCCATCACCATCCGAGCAACTGACACCGGATGTACTATATGCTCTAAAAAAGCGACCGAACCAATATTGCCATTTTCATCCATGATGCAGGCATCTAATGTCACTTTGCCATCTCTATCCGGTAATCCGCCTAAACCCACAGATGTTTCCTTCGGATCTCCTTCAGGAACTCTTGCTCCTGCCTCTACTGCGTCCAATGCTGTTCCACCTTTAGCTAAAATCTTCCATGCCTCTTCATTTGCTTGCAAACCGAAGTTCCAGGTAGAGATGACGATGGGTTTCGATACTATCGATGGTTTAGCAAAAGCAGAAGCAATAGGCAATGCGGATGCTGCTGCGCTGAGTTTCAAAAAACTTCTTCGGGTGGTTATCATATCGTTGGTTCGATTGGCGTAATTGGGAAACGACTGTATAGATTCTTCTCAAGAAATTCAAAAGTGTCGGGTAAAAAAAGTAATACAAAAAGCCCGTCTGAAATTAGAAATTTAATACCACCCGTAGTAAAGGAAAAAATAATGATAGTTCCTAAAATAAAAACATCAATAAATAGAATCAATACAACTTTAGAAACCAAAGAATATTGTTTTGTGTAACGTTTTTGAATTCCGGAAAGAGTGAAAGCGAACAGGAGTAGCACTGCGAAGTTAAAACAAATATCAGCCATAAGAGAGTGATAAATAAAGTCTTTGTTAATTATCATTTTCATGATGTTGGCATGTATTTCGACTCCATACATATCCGGCAGTGATCGCCCAATCATTTTCTTGTTCAAGGGCGAAAAGAACACCCCGCCAGGGACGTAGTCGCCCAAAGACTCCCCAACAAAACCTAGTAAAACGATCTTATTTTCAAGTTCTGCTTTTTCAAAATTTCTCGCAAGAATCTGATCATAGTCAAATGTTTTAAATGTTGGGACTTCTCCAAATTTTCCGCGGTTTCCATATCCATACCACCTGATCATCATATCTTCTTGCTTGGCATATTGCAGTAAGGTTGAATCAAGAAAAGACGCTACCATAAAACCAAAGGATAAGTGATTCTCTCCATTTATCACGGAGATTGGCTTAAAGGATCTGACAGTTCCGTATTCAGGATCATCGGTTGCAATATTGAAATCAACGATTCCTTCCTTAACAAAAGATTTAAGTTGTGGAGATTGATGCTCAATAAGATCTATACCATCTGCACGTCTACCTATAAGAGAACTAGCCAACACTAGATTATCCATAGACTTTAGCTGGGCAGATAGGATTTCTGTACCGATCCTATCGACCGTATCTGCCAATTCACTAAAAAATACGCTGCCACCAATAACTTTGGGCGAATTCTCATAGATTATCTTAAGCATCGATGCCAATTCAGATCTATCCTTATATCCAATGTTTACAATTACTATGTTTTTATCCTCATCGCCCACTCCTCTATTCTGATAAAACACATCTGTAAAATCAATATCATTCACAGCAACGGTAAATCTCTCTAAAACATTAACCTTCTCAGAAACGAAGCTAACAGCAGTCGAAAGAATGATCGCACCAAGTATTGAAATCAATGCTTTAAAAAAAAGATGTTGAAATATCCTTCTCATTTATGGTGCATAGCTGCGGAAATAGCTAGTCAATAATCCGTCTCGCAGAGCGAAATCTTTTGAAGTAATAATCCGAATATAAATTGGTCTCTACCACGCCAAGCGAAGTAGACGCATGTATAAACTTAACCTCTTCTTTCCCCTTTATTGCTGTCACAATGCCCACATGTGTAATCTCTCTTTTTTTCTTTCCTGTCGCAAAAAAAACAAGATCTCCGGGTTGCAGGTCTTTTATTTTTATTTTTTCGCCCACCAAAGCTTGTGCATCAGCCGTTCGCGGAAGAGTAAGTTCAATTTTTCGATAGGCATTAGTAGTCAATCCTGAACAATCAATGCCCGAGCGTGTCGTACCACCCCATTTATAAGGCGTTCCGGTGAAGGATCTTGCGGCACGAATGACTTCATCTACTTGTTTGTCGCGTATTTTGGCCTTTCTCGAAGCTGCACAGCCAGTAACCAGCACCAAAATCAAGACAAAAATCCCAAGCCTTTGAAAAGTTACTCCTATGCGAGCGCTACGTAGTACAAGTAATTGCCTAATTTTGCGATCTGCTAAAACATTCATATTCAAATCAAAGTTAGTAATTCATGGCATACGTTAAAGAAATGGAGGCAACAGAAACATTACCAATTGAAGAATTAATTATTGATAAGTTTAAATCTATAGTGGGCGAAGATCATGTGATCGAAGATGCCGAACGAAGAACCGACTATGGGCACGACAAAACGGAAGACTACCAGTTTATGCCTGATGTTGTTCTCCGCCCTGCCAATACAAAAGAAGTCAGTGAGTTATTAAAAATCTGCAATCAGTATAAACTTCCTACCACACCTCGTGGAGCCGGAACAGGATTAAGTGGTGGCGCACTACCCATCAAAAAAGGAGTCGTGATTTCGATGGAAAGATTTAATAAAATCATTCAGATTGATGAATTGAATTTGCAAGCCACCGTAGAGCCAGGAGTGATTACTGAAGTTTTTCAAAATGCTGTGAAAGAAAAGGGATTGTTCTACCCACCTGATCCTGCGAGTGGAGGCTCTTGCTTTTTGGGTGGAAATCTCGCCAATAACTCGGGTGGGCCTAAGGCTGTGAAATATGGCGTTACGCGCGACTATGTCCTGAATATGGAAGTGGTGTTGCCTACCGGTGAAATCATTTGGACAGCAGCCAATGTATTAAAGAATTCTACCGGTTATAATTTAACCCAACTAATGTGTGGAAGTGAAGGTACGTTAGGCATCATCACCAAAATAGTTTTCAAACTAAGAGGCTATCCGAAGAAAAACGTGTTGATGATGATTCCTCTCAGCAGCAATGAGGAAGCCTGTAAGGCCATTGCTGCCATTTACGTGGAGGGTATCACTCCCTCAGGTATGGAATTCTTCGAAAAGGAAGCAGCTGCAAAAACATTTGACTATTGCGAGAAGGTGTTGAACAGCCCGGTGACTACTAAACTCACTGAAGGCATGAACGCCTATTTGTTGTGTGAATTAGACGGCAACGATGAAGAAGTGTTGATGCGAGATGCTGAACGTGTGATGGGGGTAGTAGAAAAATTTGAAAGCGGTGAAATATTGTTTGCCGATACTGATGCACAGAAAGCAGAGCTTTGGAAAATCAGAAAGAATATTTCACCTGCCGTTAACTGGTATACCTTGACCAAGTCAGATGATGTGGTAGTTCCTCGGGCAAATTTACCAAAGCTCATCAATGGTATCAAAGAAATTGGTAAACGCTATCATTTTAATACCGTTTGTTTTGGCCATTTGGGCGATGGCAACTTGCATGTAAATATTTTGAAAGAAGGGTTGAGTGAACAATATTGGAATACCAAAGTCAACGAAGGCATCGGAGAAATTTTCAAACTCACCGTAAGTCTAGGTGGAACACTCTCTGGCGAACACGGGATCGGTATTGCCAAGCGTCCATACATGTCCATTGCGATGAGCGAAGTAAACCTAAATCTCATGCGAGGTATTAAAAAAGTATTTGATCCAAACGGAATATTAAATCCAGGAAAGATTTTCTAGCACTCTATAGACGACAACTGAAACTAATTCACATGAGGATTCTAATTATTTTGATTGCTGGCAGTTTTCTTTTGACGGCATGTAGCCCTCAAAAAAAAGAAATCAATGAAGGTAAATTACTTTTTAATGGCAAAAATCTAGACGGTTGGCGATTCTATAAAGACAAAGAGAACAACAGTTGGGAAGTGGCGGCTGATGGTTCGCTCCACTGCAAACCATTTGATGGTAATGAGAAACGTGCTAACCTGATCACTACCGATCAATACGAAAATTTTGAACTGAACTGGGAATGGAAAATATCGGCACAAGGAAATAGCGGAGTCATGTTTCGGGTGACAGAAGAATTTGACGAACCCTATTTAAGTGGTCCAGAGTACCAGATGTTGGATGATATTGGCTATCCTGGCAAAGTAGAAGATATTCATAAAACAGGGTCTGACTACGACATGTATATACGATCATCAGTCCAGACCCCATCAGTAGGTGAATGGAACACATCAAAAATAATAGTCAACGGAAACCATGTCGAGTACTGGCTGAACAACTCGAAGACAGTTGAATATGAATTAGGCTCAGAAGACTGGCAAAAACGAAAAGCGGCTAGTAAATGGAATGAAGCTGTTGGTTACGGTGCTGCCAAAAAAGGTCACATCTGTTTACAAGATCATGGAGGCGAAATATGGTTTAGAAATCTCCGTATCAAACAACTCTAACGATTTAGTACTACCTTGAACCTATAAATCTATCTAGATGAAAGTTATCAAATTAATTGTTGCTTGCTTGTTGTTGACCAGTACAGTTTTATGCCAGGAACTAAAAGTTGCTTACGAACAATTTACGTTGCCCAATGGGCTCAACGTTATTTTGCATAAAGATGCAACCGTGCCCAGAATAAGCGTAAACGTATGGTATCACGTAGGTTCTGGTAGCGAAAAGACCGGCCGCACGGGCTTTGCACACTTGTTCGAACATATTTTATTCGAAGGTTCTAAGAACGTGCCCGAAGGAAAATTTGATGAATGGCTTGAGGCTGCTGGTGCTAGCAATAATGGGTCAACGACAGAAGACAGGACCAATTATTATGAAGATCTTCCAAGCAATGCATTAGACCTGGCACTGTTTCTAGAATCAGACCGAATGGGATTTTTGAAACAATCGTTGACGAGCAAAACCGTGGATGGCCAACGTGATGTGGTAAAAAATGAACGAAGACAGTCCTATGAAAATAGGCCGTACGGAAAAGCGGGGCTTGAACTTCCTGCCTTGCTTTATCCGAAAGGCCACCCCTACTCATGGCCTGTCATTGGATCGATGGAAGATTTGACGGCCGCCAGTTTACAGGATGTGACCGACTTTTTTACACAATATTATTCACCTGCCAATGCGTCTCTTTGTATTGCAGGCGATGTAGATTTAGATGAGGCTCGCAAATCCGTTGAAAAATGGTTTAGTGACGTACCTGCGTCACTTCCAAAGGAAGTGGTGACAGCACATACACCGATGCTGACAACAGAAAAACGCGTGGTAATGGAGGATAAAGTTCAACTACCTCGCTTACAATTGGTTTGGTTAACACCGCCCTGCTTTCAACCAGGCAATGCAGAAATGGACTTACTTGCCAGTCTTCTTGCGGGTGGTAAAAATTCGCGCTTATATAAGAAGCTAGTATACGATCTTCAGATTGCTCAAAACGTTTCGTCCTATCAGGGTTCATCGAAGTTGTCTAGTGAGTTTTACATAACCGTAACTGCCAGGCCGAACGTAACACTAACGCAATTAGAAAAAGTGGTAGAAGAAGAAATTCAAAAAATAAAACTAGAAGCACCTACGAATCGTGAGGTAGAACGTATTAAGAATCAATTTGAATCGGGCTTTATTGCTCAGGTAGAAAGTGCAGGTGGATTTAGCGGGAAAGCAAACCAATTAAACTACTACTACTACTACACCGGAAACCCCGATTATTTTTACGAAGACCTGCAACGATACAAAGCCATTGGCGCAACAGATCTTTCAGCAGCGGCCCGAAAATACCTTGTAACAGACGCTCGTGTTGTCATGAGCATCGTTCCCGAAGGTAAAAAAGAACTAGCGGCCATCAAAAATTAAATCATCCATGAAAAAAATATCCACATTCATCCTTTTCTTGTTGACGCTACAGATCTGCTATACCCAAGCACCTGATCGAAGTACACCGCCCCCACTCGGAAAAGTTAAACCCTTGCAACTTCCTGTTCTTCAAAGATTCACACTGTCCAACGGTCTTTCGGTTTTGTTGATGGAGAAACACAATGTTCCGTTGGTACAAGTCAACCTGTTAATACAAACGGGTTCTTTTGACGACCCCATTGGCAAAGAAGGGATTGCCAGCTTTGTCATGGACCTGCTAGATGAAGGAGCGGGTTCCTATGGCGCCCTCCAGCTAGCCGATGAAATAGAATTTCTTGGTGCCGAAATAAGAACAATGAGTCGCTCATTCTATTCAGAAGTCAACTGCGCTGCGCCTGTTTCAAAATTGGACGCGGTGTTGACGCTTATGAGCACCATCGCGTTGAAACCTAATTTTTCTACTGCTGAGATTGAACGCATACAAAAGTTACGTTTGAATGGTCTTCTTCAAAACTATGACGATCCGAACACTATTGCGACACGAGCCTTTAATAAGTATATGTTTACTGAAGCAAGTCCCTACGGTCGGTTTGCCAATGAAGGCTCAATACGATCCTATAGCCGAGAAGAATTGGTGGCCTTTCACAAATCGCATTTGACAACGGGCAACAGCAAACTAATTGTTGTTGGCGATGTAACACAAGGTAGTATTCAACCGATATTGGAAAAGTATTTTGCCGCGCTTGGCTCAAGTGCGTTGATAAAGAAAACAAGACCTATACCTTCCCAAGTAAAGGGCCGTCCTATCTATGTTGTAGATAAACCTGGAGCCGCACAATCAGTGATTCGAATTGGAAGGCTAGGGCCTGAAAGATCAAATGTAGACTACTACTCATTAAACGCACTCAACACCATTTTAGGTGGCTCATTTACGTCAAGACTAAACAACAACCTTCGCGAACAACATGGTTATGCTTATGGTGCAGGCTCGTCTTTTAGTTTTTGGAATGTGCCTAGCCCATTTATTGCCAGTTCGTCCGTACAGACTGACGTGACGGGTCCTGCGCTTGGGGAGTTCTTCAATGAATTCAAAAAAATACGAATGCCGATTCCAAGTGAAGAAGTAAATAGAGGCAAAAGCTACAATGCACTAGGTTATGCCGGAGATTTTGAAACAAACGCAAATTTGGCCGATGCGCTTGGCGATCTTTTTTTAAACCAACTGCCAGACAATTATTTCAACTCCTACATCGAAAAGGTGCTTGCTGTTTCAAAAAAAGAACTTGAATCATCGGCAAAGAAATATATCCTGCCCGAAAATATGCTTGTAGTGATAGTGGGTGATCGTTCCAAGATTCAAGCTGGAATAAAAAAGTTGAATTTAGGAACGATCAATTTTGTTTTGGTAGAAGATGTGCTTGGTAAGAAGCCCAAGTTATAAACATCGCCTTGACAAGTAGATCACTTATTCGCCAAGTGGTGCACACCAATACTTGGTACATGCACACCAACCTTTCATTTTGACTACTGTATGTGTGGCATAACAGGCATTTTTGCTTTCAATCTAGTCGGTAAATTCAATCTTGTCAACGTGACAGCTGCCACAGCCGCACTAACCAAAAGAGGGCCTGATCACCAGGGTATTTATACCGACCAGTTTGTTGGACTTGGGCATCGAAGACTCTCTATCATCGACACGAGCGCAGCGGCTCATCAACCGATGTGGGATGAAGAGCAGCGGTACAGCATAGTATTCAATGGCGAGATCTTTAATTTTCAGGAATTAAAAAAAGGACTCGAGGCAAAAGGTATAACGTTCACGACACAGTCAGACACCGAAGTTTTATTGAAGCTCTACCTAGCCGAAAAAGAAAAGTGCCTTAACAAACTGAATGGATTCTTTGCATTTTGTATTTATGACAAGCAAGAACAAACTTTTTTCGTAGCGCGTGATCGCTACGGCATTAAGCCATTGCTTTATTTGCTTGATGAAGATAAATTCATCTTCGCCTCAGAAATGAAATCAATTCTGGGGTATGGAATTGAAAAGACAATAGATTATTCTTCCCTGAACACGTATCTGCAACTGAACTATATTCCCGCTCCTGCTACCATTTTTACAAATGTCAAAAAACTAATGCCTGGGCATTATGCAACTATAGCCAGAAAGCAGATGACTATTGGTTGCTACTATAAAATTCCATACCAACGAGAGTCACTCAGCCAAATCACTTACGATGACGCGAAGAAACAACTACAATCGCTGCTGGAGACTTCAGTACAACGAAGATTGATTGCTGATGTACCATTGGGTGCGTTTCTAAGTGGAGGGATTGATTCATCCGTTATCGTTGGTTTAGCAAGCAAACACAAACCTGATCTGCACACCTTTTCCATCGGGTTTCGTGATGAAGCATTTTTTGATGAAACCGAGTACGCTCGTTTGGTGGCCAAACATTTCAATACCGAACACACTGTTTTTTCTCTAACCAATGACGATCTATACCGCCATGTGCATTCTATACTAGATTACATTGATGAGCCCTTTGCTGATTCGTCTGCGATTGCCGTTTATATTCTAAGTCAGGAAACACGTAAGCATGCGACCGTTGCTCTATCGGGTGATGGAGCCGATGAACTCTTGGCCGGTTATAATAAGCACGAAGCGTTTCTAAAGTCTTTTCAACCGGGCCTAAAAGAAAGTGCAGCAAAAAATCTTTTGCCACTTTGGAACGCATTTCCTTCATCGCGTAATAATCCCATATCCAATAAAATTCGTCAGCTAAAAAGATTTGGTGAAGGTATGAAGCTTTCTCCCCAAGAGCGGTATTGGCATTGGGCAAGGTTTGCCAATGAAACAGAAGCACATTCCTTACTAAGTATTTCAAGTAAACAAATTTTTCAACACCAAGAATACGAAGACCGAAAATCGGAAATCTTAAAAACAATTCCTTCAGATGCCAGCATTAATGATGTTCTGCTAACGGACATGAACCTGGTCTTGCCCAATGATATGCTCACCAAAGTTGATTTGATGAGCATGGCCAATTGTTTAGAGGTGCGTGTTCCCTTTCTCGATTACGAAGTGGTTAATTTCATTTTCTCTCTACCAGGAGATTTTAAAATTGACTCGAAAATTCGAAAACGGATTTTGCAAGATACCTTCAAAGATCTATTGCCTCCTCAACTTTATAATCGACCCAAAAAAGGATTTGAAGTTCCTCTACTCAAATGGTTTAGAAACGAAATGAAATCATTGATAGTAGATGACTTGCTTTCCAAAAAAATGATTGACGAACAAGGCATCTTTGATTACACAGAAATAAAAAAATTGAAAAAGCAACTGTTCTCATCAAACCCAGGAGACATCCATGCACGGATCTGGGGACTCATGGTATTTCAGTGGTGGTGGAAGAAAAATGTTAAAGTCTAAATGTTGAATATAAAATTTGAATATTGAATCACCTGAGCGAATCAATATACAAATCCTCCACTTTCTTCCGCGCCCAGGGAGTCTTTCTTAAAAAAGCCAAACTGGATTTAATGCTGGGATCAAAATTAAAGCAGTTGATCTTAACAATGCTGCCCAAATCTTCCCACCCATAGAGATCAACCAAATGTTGCAAGATCATCTCCAAGGTTTTCCCATGTAGTGGATTGTTCTTCTGTTCTTCCATGCTAGCTATAAATGGTCTACTATTTCTGATAATTTGCTAAACTCTTTAAAATTAGGATGATCTATCACTTTGTCTACTTTCTCATGACCCCAGGTAATGTGGTAAGGTATAAGAAAACCATGCCCGCCTAATGCTAATACCGGAAGTACGTCTGACTTCAGCGAGTTGCCAATCATCAAAAACTCTTCTGGTTTGATATCCAAATGTTTAATCAATTTTAAGTAATCGCTTTCTCCCTTTTCAGACATGATCTCAATATGATGAAAGAAGTGCTCCAGTCCGGACTTTTTCAATTTCCTTTCTTGATCCAACAAATCTCCTTTAGTGGCAACTACCAATCTATACTTTTTTTTCAGAAGATGTAGTACCTCATCTACACTTGCCATTTTTTCAATAGGTTTATCTAGCATTTCCCTGCCGAGTTGAATAATTCGCTCCACCACGCTTACCTGAATTGTTTTGTCAGAAATACGAATAGCTGTTTCGATCATCGACAAGATGAATGACTTAATGCCATATCCGTATAAGGAGACATTCTTAATTTCTGTTTGTAGTAATTCGCGTTCTACAGAATGTTGCGGTAGGTAGTCTTCTAACATTTCGCAAAACTCATGTTCTACTTTCTGGAAGTAATGCTCATTATGCCACAATGTATCATCCGCATCGAAAGCAATTACTTTTATTCTTGTTAGGCTCATAGAATTCGTTACTCTCTGCCAGGTTAAATGTCAGTTCTCAATAGGTTGTAAATCAAAATAAAGGGCCAAAATGATTATTAGGGAAGAAAGCTAGGCAATTCTACCCTTCATCACAATCATTTGGAAGAAGTAGTTTTTTGAATATCAATTGCACCAAATTACTTTGCGCAATTCGTAAATCCTTCACCTATTAAACTCCAGAAATTTGTCTTTTATTGAACTGTATTTCAGCAAGAAAGAATCGCGCAAATAGTTTTGATAAACTTTCCACGGAGCTTTAGAACCTTGCATAGGTAAAATATCAACCGCTCGTTTGATATAGCCGGCATCAAAATCCAACAAAGGCCCTGAAGAAAACTCGGTATGGTCAAATCGAGGAGTACATACCTCGTAGTTATTCCTGTCCATATAGTTCAAAACACGAACTACATAGTTACAATTCAAATCGCACTTCAGCGTCCAGGATGCGTTGGTGTATCCAATCGCAACAGCAAAATTTGGGATGTCACTAAACATCACTCCTCGGTAACAATGGATGTCTTTTGGCTCTGCAAGTTTTCCGTCCATGCGAAGCGTCATCCCACCGAGTAGTTGCACTTTCAACCCTGTAGCCGTTACAATTATGTCTGCCTGTAACTCTTTGCCCGAACTCAGCAGAATTCCTCTTGCCGTAAATTGTTGAATGGTGTCGGTAACTACTTCTGCTTTTCCAATTTTAATGGAATGAAATAAATCGCCATCCGGCACAATGCACAAGCGTTGATCCCAAGGGTTGTAAAGGGGATTGAAATGGGCCAGATCATAACTTTCTCCCATTTCCTTTTTCACTCCTTTCAGAATTATCTTTTTTATGGCGTTCGGCCATTTCCTGGAAGCATTGTAAAAGAGTAGACTGAACAAAATATTTTTCCACCGAACAAGCTGATAGGCAGCTTTTCCCGGCAACACTTTTTTTAAAAAATTAGCAATACGATCTTGCCTTGGCAAATTGACTACATAGCTAGGAGAGCGTTGTAACATCGTTACCTTCTCAGCTTTTTTGGCCATTTCGGGAACCAACGTAACAGCAGTGGCGCCACTGCCAATAACTATTACTTTTTTATTTTCGTAGTCAAGTGTGGTATCCCATTGCTGTGGATGAATTATTACACCTTCAAAAGCTTTGCTGCTGGGAAAAGAAGGAGCGTAACCTTGAGCATAATCGTAGTAGCCGCTGCAGGTAAATAAAAACTTGCAACGCATCTTCCTATACGAAACAGCTTCCTGTTCGGCCAGCGTGATCGTCCACATTTTCTCCTCACTTGACCAGCACGCATCTACGGCTTTATGACTGTACTTTATTTTTTTATCGATACCGAATTTTGCCGCGGTGTCTTTGATGTATTGGAGGATGGAAGGTCCGTCTGCAATCGCTTTCGGATTATCCCAAGGGTTAAAAGAAAAGCCAAGTGTATACATGTCGGAATCTGACCGAATGCCTGGATATTGAAACAAATCCCATGTGCCACCCATGGACGCACGTCCTTCTAATATTGCAAAACTTCTATTGGGACATTTTGATTGAACATGGTAAGCAGCCCCGATACCCGAGAGTCCGGCTCCAATAATCAATACATCATAAAGCGGAGAATCTTGGGTCATAGGTACAATGCTCTATTTCTTCCTGAACGCGTCTATCTTTTTTTGAATAATTCCATTAACAATATTGCTGCCCCAAACCGGAAATAACCTTACAGCAAAATCAAGTAAATGCGCCTCTGCCCCGATCAATATTCTCTTCTTCTTTTTTCTAATTCCATCGATGATTACACTCGCTGCGTATTCCGGACTTAGTTTCAAAAACTGTTGATGAAACGCTTCATGGGTCTGATCATAATCGACTGCATTTCTAGCGATGTTGGTCTTGATCCCACCAGGGTGAACACTATGGACTGTAAGTGTAGTATTCTTATGTTCCTGGATGAGCGACTGATTCAGGCCATAAACGGCAAACTTGGAAGCACAATAAGCGCTGGAATCAATAATACCTGTCAATCCAAAGACACTGGACACATTAAGCAATGCAGACTCCTGCTGTTGAAGAAGGTAAGGGATAAACACTCGGCTACCGTAGAGCATTCCATAAAAATTTACATCCATTACGCGTTCAAACAAAGTCAAATCCATCTGATGCAGCGGATATTCTCCAATCGATATACCGGCATTGTTGATCATAATATCTATGTGCCCAAATCGTTCCTTGGCTGATTTTGCAAACGAAAACATCGCGTCTTTATTGGATACATCAAACGCCACCGGAAAAACTTCAGTGCCCTTTCCTATCAGGTCGACAGTTTCGCTCAATGTTGCTGGATTAAATTCATTCAGTGCAAGGCGTGCGCCGTCTTTGGCAAATGCAACAGCCAACGCCCGGCCGATGCCAGAACCCGCACCTGTAATGACCACCACTTTATTCCTAAAATCCCTCATCTTGAATAAAATTATGGTTTCCTTAACTATTCTAGTTCGTTGACTTTAAAATCAAGTATTGCTTTAAAAAATCAGCTACTTGAGTTTCCAACTGACGTGCCTCTTTCAGGTATTTCGGCATTTGAAAAAAGACGTGGATCATACCTGCATATTCTTTGAAAGTTACGTGATTCCCATTTTCCTGCAGCTTTTTCGCATACGCATCACCTTCATCTTTCAAGGGATCAAATTCAGCGGTAATAATGAGTGCGGGGGGTAGATTCTTGAAGTTAGTAGCAAACAAAGGAGATAAGTAAGATTGCCTAAGGTCATTTTCATTTCCAGAATAGTTCTTTGAGAACCAGTGAATCATCTCTTTCGTCAATAGGTACCCATCCTTCAACAAGTCAATAGAGGGCATGCTTTTACTCGCATCGGTTGTCGGGTAAATTAAAACCTGACAAGAAATAGTAGGCCCCCTCCGGTCGCGGGCCATCATGGTTACTACAGTCGCCAAATTTCCACCAGCGCTGTCTCCCATTACTGCAACCTGCTTAGGATTGATTCCTAAACGGCTGGCATTCTTTACCGCCCAAACTGTTGCTTCATAGCAGTCTTCACAAGGTATTGGAAACGGATACTCGGGAGCAAGTCGATAGTCAACGGCAACCACCACGCAGTTATTTTGTTTTGCAATTCTTCTGCAGGTAGAATCATGACTTTCAAGATCACCTACTACGAATCCACCACCGTGAAAATAAAGCAATAGTGGCAGCGGACTGCTGTCGGTTGGCAGGTAGATCCTCACGTTTATTTCTTCCTCGCCCGAAACCTTTATTCTTTCATTTTTAATTGAAAATAAATTCTCGGGGGGATACTGCGTGAAGACCCTCATTTCATTTATCGCCTGTTTGTTATAGGCTCTAAATTCATCGGCAGCTATTTTTGCGAAATCTATCCTTTTGCGAAACCGCATCAGAAATAATAGAATGCGAATGCGTGGAGACAGTGCCATCAAAAAGTTAAATTAAACAGCATGAAAGATATTGAATCAAATTAGCAAAATGCATTTAAAAAAACTACTACATTTTATTTGCATGGCGAGAAGCCAGCAGCCATTTCGTTCCCTCCTTTACATAAACTTCGGTATACAACAGCTCGATGGTAAATGGATTTTTGTTGACGATACCTGAAAATTTTCCCTTACCTATCAATATTGCCATGTTTGGATATAGTCGCACGCTTGCCTCGCTAACAATCACTTCCCGATAGTCAAGTTTACCGCTGACTACATCATCCAACACTTCCTGCTTCGTTTGAATCCATCCATTGGAGTGCACATACTTGGCTTGATCATCCAATACCATTTTTAGGGAATCAATATTTCTAGTGACCAGCCAGTCAAATTTCCTTTTTTGAAAGCTGAATGATCTGTTGTTCTTGCACCAACCCTTGTGCAAACATTCTGGTTGAAAACTGGCAAACAACAAACAAGACAAGTAGGATCGTCTTCATCTTTTTCTATTTATAGATTTCGTTTAAAACGCCAGCCAATCGAATGCCGGCCTGCACAAGTCGAAGCTTCACACTATCTAAATTTTTGTAAGAATATTTAAAACTCAAATTGCCATCGCCAACTGTATATACTTGCTTCCTGTAAGTCATCGATTCAGTCGCCCAGTCTCTAACACTTGCTTTTTGCCACTGCGCTAACACCTTTGCAGTCGGCTCTTCCAATGCGCCTGCCAACTCCGTGTAACTTAACTTAGTGTCATCGATCATATTGCTATCCCACACACTATGCAGGTTGGTCTCATTACGAAACCATTTTACTTTCACGCTGTTGCCTCCACGGTCGTCACAACAACCTACATGCAAAGGCTGATGTATGTCACCCACCAGATGAACAATCATTTTGATATATTCGATTTCTCTTTTTCGATCCAGTGCCTTGGTCTTCAGTTCCGCAATCAATCGTTCCAACGTCATAATCACATCGCCATTCGGGTTCTTAGGTGAGTCCGAATAGTTCTTTCCCGTTTCTATGGTCACCCAATGCCAGTCTGCCGTGTAATTAAACGTTGAATCTGATCTCACTTCATCCATCCATGTACTCATCATCGCCAGGGATTCCTGTCCCATGAGTAGTTTCAACTTCTTCTTCGCCTTTGCAGAAAGGTGTTTTTCAGCCACCAGTCCAATCGCACGGTGCCCCGTTACCCCCCAACCGAAAGATTGTGTAAACACCAAACAACTCGTTAAAATCAATACAAAAAACTTTTTCATAGATATCTACATTTTACCTCAAAGATGCTCAATTTAGGTTCAAGCCCGATTTCTTGGCTAAGATTTAATCGAGATTTAACCTACCCAATTGGGTCCTTTTGTAGTCAGAGATGCACCGCTTCACACGGTTCATAAAATCATCGTAACTTTGGTTTACTTGTTATGGAGAAGACTATAAAACTGTCGGCCCTTTTGGTGGCCAATCAGCTTGACATCAAAGGCATCAAAGCATTTTTGGAGGTAAAAACAGCTTCTGAATCTTCTACTGAACTGTTGTACGCGTTTGGCAACGACCGTCATCAGTACTACTTCAACTATGGAGTCATCGTTTTCTCTGGGCATTCCGAAGAAGAGATTAAAATTGCCGTGAAGGCAATTCTGCCTTACCTTAAAGACCCTAACAACAATTGGCTGCGCGATGACCACGAGATCAGCGTACAGGAGGGAGAAATGGAGTTTGAGTTTGACCAATTGATTGTCGATCGGCTAGACGTAAAAGTGGTTCGGATTGCCATGTTTAACTTGGCTCAATCGGTGGCACTTGATTACTACCACAAGGTCACTGAAAATCTTCTTACCGAAATTAAGGGCTTTACCCGTGATCTTGAGCGCACCGGCAAATTAAGCATCAATCGCAAAGACATGATTAAGTTCATCGGCAAAGCCTTGAACACCCAAAACGATATTGCCGATAACATTTACATTTTTGATGCGCCCGAACAGGTGTGGGATGATGAATACTTGGACAAACTCCACAAAGGCTTAATGAAACACTTTGATTTGCGTGTTCGTTTTAGCGAAATCGAATACACCCTGCGAATTATTGAGGATAACTTGCGCGTGTTTCGGGAAATTTCAAACCAGCGCGAGAGTAGCATCTTAGAATGGATCATCATTGTGCTGATCTTAGTAGAAGTATTTGACTTGTTGATCACCAAACTTTTTAAATATGTCTGATCGTCAGGCACTGTTTCTTAATTTTGATATAAAGGCTCAGCCAGACGACATCACTTGTGGCCCTACGTGTTTACATGCCATCTACCAATATTACCATGACGATATTCCTTTGAAGGACGTAGTCAATGAGGTTAAAAGCTTAAAAACCGGAGGCACGCTGGCTGTCATGCTGGGCAACCATGCGCTAAAAAGAGGCTACAAGGCGCATATCTATACTTACAATTTGAATGTGTTCGATCCCTCCTGGTTCTCACTTTCACAAAACAAAATGATCGACAACCTCAAAAAACAAATGAGGTATAAGTTTCGCAGTAAAAAATTACTAGTAGCCTCAAAAGCCTATATCAAGTTTATTGAATCTGGTGGCACCATTCAGCAAACCGAACTAGATCAGCATCTTCTGAAGAAGTACTTAAAAAAATCTACTCCCATACTTACCGGATTAAGCGCCACCTATTTGTACGGAACACAGCGTGAGATACCTGCCACCAATAAATACGACAGCATCAAAGGCGAGCCTGTGGGACACTTTGTAATCATCAACGGTTACGAAGAAGCAACTAATACGATTTATCTGGCAGATCCCATGAACCCCAATCCATTGCAAAGCCAGTACTACAGCGTAAGTTTTGATCGACTGATTAATAGCATTATGCTGGGTATTGTCACCTATGATGCTAACTTACTCGTCATAGAACCAAAAAAATGATTTTATTATTTGAAAATTTGAAAATGTATGAATTTGAAAATGATGCGAGGCAGCACTCTTTAATTTTCAAATTACCCTTTTCGAAAGAATGCCCCGAGAATTTTACCCAGGTCAATTTTCAAATCTTCAAATCATCACATTTTCAAATTTGAACTATGCCCAAGCTCATTGTCGTTGAAAAACCAGAGTCCTGGAAATTTAATGTGGAAGATGTGGAAGTAATTACACCTGACAGATATATTTCTGAGGAGGCCTATCAATCGGTAAAAAATTTAAAAGTCATTAACCTGTGTAAGTCTTATCAATACCAAAGCGAAGGTTACTATGTTTCTCTGCTGGCAGAGGCTCGAAATCACAAAGTACTTCCAGGCGTATCAACCATTCAGGATCTTCGCTTCCCATCTATCTTGCGAGATGACTCTCAGGATTTTGACGAGTTGATTCAAAGCACATTTAAAAATGAACCCTACCAGCAAGTAGAATTTAATATCTATTTTGGAAATGCGCAGGCAGAACACTTAAACCGACTGGCCTTGCAACTCTTTCAGCTGGTGCAAGCCCCCTCCCTTCGCGCATCCTTCGCACGAAAACACAAATGGGTATTGCATAATATCAAACCCATCAGCATCAAAGAAGTGCCCGAGTCTGATAAACCGTTGTTAGCCCAAGCGTTGGAAAAATACCTTCATCGCAAACGCGATTATAAACCTGATAAGAAAAAATACGATCTCGCTATTCTCGTTAACCCGGACGACAAGAATCCTCCTTCTGATGACCGGGCTCTGAAACGATTCTACAAAGCTGCTTTAGAAGCAGGATTTAATACGGAGTTTATCACCAAAAATGATTTCGATCAGCTGATCCAATACGATGCGCTTTTCATCCGTGAGACGACCAATGTAAACCATCATACGTTTCGATTTGCCAAGAAAGCCGAATCCCTTGGGCTGGTAGTCATGGATGATCCTCAATCGATTTTGAAATGTACCAACAAGGTATATATGCACGAATTGTTGAGCGCCCACAAAATTCTCACACCAAAGTCTTTCGTAATTTCTGAAGAAAATTGTGACAAGCTATCAGACAAGATGGCCTTTCCATTTATACTCAAACAGCCCGATGGCGCTTTTTCAAAAGGCGTTTTTAAAATTGAATCGTTGGAAGAGTTTAAGAAAGTAAGAGAAAGTATGTTTGAAAAATCAGACTTGCTCATTGCCCAGGAGTTTTTACCTACCCCGTTTGACTGGCGCGTGGGTATCATTGATGGTCAGGTTATTTATGTGTGTAAATACTTTATGGCCTCGCAACACTGGCAAATCGTTAACTGGAATGCGAATAAGGAAAAATCACGCGATGGCGAGGTGGAGTGCATTGCCATTGACCAGGCTCCTTCTGGCTTGCTAAAAACAGCTATCAAAGCTACTTCCCTGATTGGAAAAAGCCTTTATGGAGTGGATATGAAAGAAATTGGTGATAAGTTTTACGTGATCGAGATCAACGATAATCCTAATATTGATGCCGGGATTGAAGACAAAATATTGAAAGACAAATTGTATGATACAATAATGGAAGTATTTTTGAATAAAATAAAAGCTGACAAATGACCCAACCCTCCCGCATTCATTTATTCCAAGGCTATGGTATCGAACTGGAATATATGTTGGTCGATAAAGATACGTTAGCTGTGAAGCCGATCACCGATCAGCTGCTTAAACATGAGTTGGGAGTTTATGGCAGCGATTTTGAAAACGGGATCGTTACGTGGTCAAACGAATTAGTGCTGCACGTCATTGAACTAAAATCGACCAGGCCGGAGTTAAATTTCAATGCATTGGAAAATGGGTTTGCAGACGACA
This sequence comes from Cyclobacteriaceae bacterium, assembly GCA_031400595.1. Lineage (GTDB taxonomy): Bacteria > Bacteroidota > Bacteroidia > Cytophagales > Cyclobacteriaceae > ELB16-189. The sequence goes on along the minus strand of JANNQG010000019.1, from coordinate 224,757 downwards.
TCAAAAGAATCAATGCCATACTGGACAAGCACAACGCCATGTTGATGCCTACTGCCGCACATCCTTTTATGGATCCGCTAAAGGAAACGAAACTATGGCCACACGACAGTAACGAAGTATATGAGTTGTATGATACCATCTTCGATACCAAAGGACATGGCTGGTCAAACCTACAAAGCACTCATCTAAACTTACCGTTTTACGATGACGAAGAATTCGCGAAGCTACATGCTGCCGTTCGATTAATCTTACCGCTATTACCAGCCCTGTGTGCCAGCTCCCCCATTTTAGAAGGGCAATTGACTGGCGTGCTTGATACACGTTTAAATTTCTATAAAACCAATCAAGCCAAAATTCCTTCTATCACTGGCAAAGTAATACCCGAGGCCATTTTTTCAAAAAGAAATTACCTGAACTCCATTTACGAAAAGATAAAAACAGACCTTTCGGGTTACGATAAAGAAAACATCTTAAATCCGATTTGGGTGAACTCGCGAGGCGCCATTCCGCGTTTTGATCGCGGCTCAATTGAGATCAGAGTAATGGATGTGCAAGAATGCCCGTCAGCTGATATGGCCATTATTGAGTTGGTTATTGAAACGATCAAGGCATTAGTGAACGAAAAATTCATTTCACTCGAAGAGCAGATGAAGTTCAAGACCGATAACCTAGTAACTATTTTTGATCGATCGATCATTCAAGGGTTAAAGACGCAAATCGACTCGTTAGAATTTCTCCATGCTTTTGGAATAACATCGCCTTGCACCACAAAAGATGTTTGGCAGAAGATCATTGACCGACTGATTGCTTCTGGCAATACAGCTTTAGAAAAATGGAAGCCTGAGTTATCAGTTATTCTAACAGAGGGTTCTCTCTCCGATCGTATTATTAAATCACTGAATGGAGATCATTCCCACGAGGCCATCAAAAAAGTCTATCGGCAGTTAAGTGGCTGTCTGGCACAGAATAAGATGTTTATTCCTTAGAAACTCTAGCTGCAGGCATGATGCAAACTAGCTTCCATACACCCACCGCATCAACGTAACCGAAGCCAGGTAAATCAAGGCGATTGAAATGATGTTGAGCCAGATCCCTGCCTTCATCATGTGCTTCATTTTCATGTGGCCGCTGCTAAATACGATGGCATTCGGTGGAGTCGCTACCGGAAACATAAACGCCATACTGGCGCCAATGGTCACAGGCATGCCCATCAAAATAGGGTCGATGCCGAGGTTGGTAGCAATGCCAAACACCACTGGTAAAAAAATTTGCACCAGCGCCACATTGCTCATTAATTCTGTAATAAAAACAGCCGCCACGATTAGCCCAAAAATTAGCCAATTAACAGAAGGGCTGCTCGCGGCAATTTTTGCACCCACCGCTTGTATGATACCCGCACTAGACAACCCTTGAGCGAGGCACAAGCCGCCACCAAATAAAATCAAAATGCCCCATGCCATCTTTTCGGTGTCACTCCATTTCAACAAAAAATTCATTTGCTTCCAGTCCACTGGTACAATAAACATGAGAATACCTCCCATCATGGCTACGTTCGTGTCGTTCAACATTTCTTTTTTCAAAAGAATATTAATGGGTTGCTGAAAAATCCAAAGCAGGCAGGTGATACCAAAAATCATCATCACCAGTTTTTCTTCCTTCCGCAGACTACCCAACTCCTCCAATTTTGATTTGATCAACTCATCACTGCCTCTTACTTTGTTGATTCCGTTTTTAAACAGAATAGCTGTAATCAAAAAGTACATCGAAGCCAGCAACAACACCATGATGGGTACTCCCACCAACATCCATTTACCAAAGTCTAACTTACGATGATAGAATTGGTCAAGCAACCCCGCAAACACCACATTGGGTGGCGTGCCGATGATGGTGCCGATGCCGCCAATACTGGAACCATAGCCTACAATCAGCAACAACCCGATCGCAAAATTTCGCTCACCTTTAGGGAGTAACTCGTGCGAGGCGGAAGGGTCACTCTTCAATAAATTAATAACTGAAAGGGCAATCGGCAGCATCATCATGGCGGTGGCGGTGTTGCTTATCCACATGCTAATGAAAGCTGTAGAGATCATAAACCCTAAAATAATTCCGTTACCCGAAGTACCCGTGATCTTAATTAAGTTGAGGGCGATCCGTTCATGTAGCCGATGTTTTTCCAAGCCAAGGGCAATCATAAATCCGCCCATAAATAAAAACACAATTGGATTGGCATAGGGCGCTGCGGCCTCACTCATCTTCATCACTCCCATAAAAGGAAACAACACCAACGGCAACAAAGCAGTAATGGCAATGGGTACAGCTTCCGTCATCCACCAAATGATGATCCATGCAGCCAGCGACAAAACCTTACCTGCTGAGGGCGATATAAATGAATCGGGAATGATGGGCAACAAAATAAAAAAGACAAGTGGGCCAGCTATAAAGCCAATCAATTTTTGCCAGTCGATAGTAAAAGATTTTGTCATGGTCATCTAAAAAAAATAAAAAAGCGAAGGCTTCCCCTCGCTTCAAATGTAACTGTTAAGGTTATCAGGATTGTTGTGGCTGGGTTGCTCCCCCGCCTTCGATTTTCGGATTGGCGGGCTTTACCACTATCGCTCGGCCATCCAGTTCTGTTTCGTTAAGTGCGGCAATGGCGGCTTGTGCTTCTGCATCATTAGCCATTTCTACAAAGCCAAAGCCTTTCGATCGGCCGGTGTCTCGATCTTTTGCAATTTTTGCAGAGGTTACCTGACCAAATTTTGCAAAGGCTGCCTCCAGATCTTCGCGTCTGGTTTTAAAATTTAAACGGGCTACAAAAATGTTCATAGTATGAAAATGCTAAGTGAATACTAAACATGGTTGCCTGAACCACGACAAAATAGGAAATTATTCACAACAATTTCAAGTACCCCGAAAATGTAAAGGCTTCAAAGACTTTATTGGCTCATTAGCTCGCGGGCATTTTCCAAAGCGAGCCGAGAGGGGTTTGCGCCAGCGATCATTTTAGCGATCTCATCGATGCGTTCATCCGGTGTAAGTTGTTTCACCAAACTTATTGTCCGGGATGCATTATTGTCTTTGTAAACGAAATAATGTGCATCCCCTCTGGCGGCAATCTGAGGCAAATGAGTAATAGTGATCAACTGATGGCGGGTGGCCATTTCCTTCATCATTTTGCCCAGCTGAATAGCGATTTCGCCCGAAATACCGTTATCGATCTCGTCTAAAACTAATGTGGGCAATGCGGTTTTTGCAGCCATCACATACTTTATGCTAAACATAAGCCGAGAGAACTCACCTCCCGAAGCAACTTGAGCTAGTGGTTTTGGTGCAATTCCCTTATTTGCGCTAAAGAGCAACTCTACATAATCTTGCCCGGATGCAGTTGGTTCAACCACCTGATGTTCAATTTTTAGAACGGCATTGGGTATTCCCAAGCCAAACAACAATTGCGTAACCTGTTTGCAAAGAGGCGCAAAAACTTTCTCGCGCGACTTCGTCAAATCCTGAGCCGTTCGCTTTAGTTCATTGCCTGAACTTTCTAAAATCTTTTTTGCTGAAAGAAGTGTCTCGTCAAGGTTAGCCGTCTTGTCAGATTTAAGTTGCAATGATTCCTGAAGAGCCAGTAGTTCGTTGACATCTTTCAGGCGATGCTTCTGCATCAGCTGGTAAATCAAGCTTAGTCGATCTTTTGTTTTTGCAGTACGTTTTGGATCAAACTCAACTCGTTCCTCTTCTCGTTCTACTTCATCTAAAATATCATCCAATTCTATCCGTACGCTTTCCAATCGATCGTAGAGTTTTTGGTAATCCGGAGAATACACAGAAATCGAGTGAAGCATATTTCGCACCGCACCTAGTACCGGACTGACAGCAAATTCAGATTGACCCAATTGGGCCACAATAGTATTTAGCTGAACTTTGATCTCCTCGGCATGCTCCATCACCTTCATCTCTGACTCCAACTTCTCCTGTTCGTCAGTTTGTAGTTCTGCTTTAGTCAATTCTTCCAGTTGAAATTTTACAAAATCACTTTCTTGCTTCAGCAACGCTGCGTCTTTCTGCAAGCTTTCATAATTAGCCTTTGCAATAACAAAATTTTTCCAGGCTTCTTTGTACTTTTCTTTCAGTGACAAATTAGAAGCATAGGAGTCGATAAAATCCAATTGAAAAACCCGGCTGCCCAATTCAAGTGTCTCATGCTGCGAATGTACATCCATCAACCGACCACCAATGTTACGCATGATTTCCAGCGTCACCGGAGTGTCGTTGATAAATGCCCGGCTCTTGCCTCCGGGGCTAATCTCCCTTCGAATAACGGCTTGCTGCTCGTAGTCAAGATTGGCCGATTCAAATACAGATTTTAATCGATAGGAAGAAATATCGAAGACGCCTTCAACAATGCATTTTTCGTTTTCATCCCACAGTGCTTTCCCATCCACACGATTGCCCAAAAGCAGGCCAATAGCACCAAGCATAATTGACTTACCCGCACCGGTTTCCCCTGTCACCACATTCAAATGGGGAGATGGGTGAATTTCCAACTCCCGAATGAGTGCATAGTTTTTAATAACAAGGCCGATCAGCATAGCGAAACAAAAATACCATTTGTGAGGAAAATGAATCGACTAAATTTACAACAAAAAAAGGGTCGGCTTCTTGGTAATTATTTCGCGATGATGCTCTGGTAGACGTCTCGTTTGGGGTCCACAGTCGTCAAAATGTCGTAGGCCTCTCTTCGTACATTTAGTGAACCATCGGAAAATATTTTGGCCAATTCGTTTGACTTCGTGTCAAAGAAGGAGATTACCGCGATAGCATTTGGATAAATGCCCCAAATCCGTTTAATATTTTTTAACACGTCCAGAATCTTCTCACGGCTTTGGTCAGGATTTTTATCAAACGTATCCAACGCTATCCGATGATATTGGTAGGTATTTTTTCGCAAATCGACCATCTGGGGGTTGTTCATATTTTCGACCAGCGCATAGCGATTACGCGTACTACCCTGGGCTGCCCAACCCGGTTTGCCAGTCGATTGCGCGTTGGTCACTGTAATCAACGCTCTTTGCACAAAAGGACTGCCGCCCAACTCGGCAAAAGAATCGTAGTCCATAGCCAAAATAGTGTATGCATAGAAGGCCAATATAGAAGTGAGATTATTGATATACGTATTGTCATTATACTCCATTGGTTGGGACTCGAGGTATTCAAATTCCCAATCGCGATCAGCAAAATTTAAAAGAACCGTCTCATAGTTAGAGTTGTAGACAGGGCGAGCCACGGTGATTTGCGCACTTGCTGTAAAAACCCCGATGGCCGGCATTTTACTAATATTTAGGAAAATACCACAGTTGATGCGCTCGTGTGTCTTATAAGAATCGGCTGTCCACTTTCGCGTATTCATAAAATTAGCAATGGCGCGTTCCATATCCTTGAAAACAGATCGATCAGATGTTTGGATCTGTTCTGCATTAATCGTCACTTTGCAATTGAGCTCTTGCGCTGACACTGGAAAGCAAAACAAACCTAGTACCATGACAAGGCCCATGAATTTGGCGAAATCAGCAATACAACGTTTTATTAATAGCGGTGCTAGCATGTGGCCTACTGCTTGATTGCCCCAACAATGGCGTTGACAATATCTTTAGCAACCTCCAACTTTGATTTCAGTGGAAATTCCTTTTTGCTTCCTGCTTTGTCAATGATTGTAATCTTATTGGTATCGTGCCCAAAACCCGCCCCTTGGTCGTTGAGCGAATTGAGAACAATCAGGTCGAAATTCTTGGCCACAATTTTTTTCTCAGCATTGGCCGTTTCATTTTCAGTCTCTAGTGCAAATCCCACCACGAATTGATTGGCCTTCTTCTGTTTTCCTAGTTCAGCAGCAATGTCCCGAGTCTTGGTAAGTTCGATTGTCATTGCGCCCTCGTTTTTCTTTATTTTTTGATCTGCCCTATGGGCCGGTCTATAATCTGCAACTGCCGCTGAAAGCACGGTGATATCGGATGAAGGAAAATGAGAAAGGCAAACGTTGTACATGTCTTCTGCTGAGGTAACACGAGTGACTTTCACTTTGCCTGACTCAGTAGATAGATGCGTTGGCCCAACTACCAATTGTACTTCTGCTCCCATGGCGGCCAATTCTTCAGCGATAGCAAATCCCATTTTTCCGCTTGAGTTGTTTCCGATAAAACGAACAGGGTCTAACGCTTCGTGTGTCGGGCCTGCCGTTACAAGCGCTTTTTTTCCGAGTAGTCTTTTGTCCGTTGAAAAAAATCGGCCCAACGATCCTACTATTTCTTCTGGTTCGGCCATTCTTCCTGTGCCAACCAACCCGCTGGCCAGTTCGCCAAAGGCGGGCATTACTTGATGATTCCCAAAGGAGATGAGTCTATCAATATTTGACTTCGAAGAGGGGTGTTGCAGCATGTCCAGGTCCATGGCCGGAGCAAAAAAGACCGGACATCTGGCGGATAGGTAAACGGCAGAAAGCAAATTATCGCAAATTCCATTCGCCATTTTTGCGAGTGTATTGGCACTCGCAGGAGCAATGAGCAAAGCATCCGCCCAAAGCCCAAGCTCTACGTGATTGTTCCATTGGCCTTGATCGTCTTTTGTGAAATCAATCAATACTGGATTCTTCGAAAGTGTAGCAAGCGTAAGGGGAGTTATGAACTCTTTCGCGGCTTGGGTCATGATCACCTTTACATCCACGCCTTCCTTCACTAATAACCGCACCAATAGCGCTGATTTGTAAGCCGCAATACTGCCACTTACACCGACAATTATTTTTTTGCCGGATAGCATTTCCTTTTAGTCAGCCTTTACTTCTTCAACGCCCGCCTCACGCATTCTGTGGCGAAGCTTTCCGTCCAAAAATTCCTCAATGGCCGTTGATGTTGGCTTCGGCATGCGCTCGTAGAACTTTGAAATCTCAATTTGCTCACGATTTTCAAATACTTCTTCCAAATTATCAACCGTTGTGGCGAAATCAGCCAGTTTGTGATTCAACTCTTCTTTGATGTCAACGGCAATCTGGCGTGCACGTTTTGAAATCACAACGACTGATTCGTACAAATTTCCAGTGGGGTTGTAAATCTTGTCTACATCGCGAGTGATGATGGATGGTTGTGTGGCCATAGTCTGTCTTATTATGATTTATTGGTTTTTAACTTATTTAGTTGATCAAGGCTGCCGGTATAGTAACGCTCAGCCTCCTTTAGAAATTCACTTTTTGGATAATTATCTACTAACTCTTTATAGTATTCGACCGTGGCGGAAAAGCGTTCCTTTTGCTTTGAAGTAATGCTCTGTTGGGCTAGTTTGTATTGAGCTTCAATTTTCAGAAATGTCAATTCCTCCATGAATTTTGAATCGGGAAAGTTCTTTTTAAAATTGTCAAATGACACTACTGCAGCCTGGTAATATTTCAGCTTTAGATAAAGTTTCGCGTTTTCAAAGCCCTTCGTCTCCAGTTTAATCTGCGAGGCAGCAATAACTTCGTTGGCTTTATCTGCAAACTTGCTATCAGGAAATTGATTCACATAGGCCTGCATGGCGCCCATTGCCTCGATGCTGCTTTTTTGATCCAGATTCTCTGCCGGGGAAGCAATATACAATGAATAAGCATACATATAGTAGGCCTCTTCTGCCAATTGGCTGCGTCCGTAGTTCTCGAAAAATGTCTTGAACTGATTGGAAGCTAGTAAATAGGTCTTTTCGTAGAACTGACAATAGGCCAAATAAAACTCTACCTTTTCTCCTTCCGGCAAACCCCTAACAATGGGCAAAATTTGCTCAAATAAGATCGCTGTCCGGTAATAATCCTTCTTTTCGTAATATTTCAAGCCGGCTTGGTACTTCAGCTTCCAATCGTCACTCTTTTCAATCTTCCTAAATTTGCTACATGAAGCTGCATAAAGAAAGAAAAAGGCCACCGAAAACAGTGCCAAAGCCTTACCAAACCTATTAGAGACGCTAAAAGAGTACAAAATCAAATTTTACGATTAGAAATAGCCTGCAAATATAAGACAGTGGCCGAAATTTTCAATGTTATGCTTAGGATGCAGAAAAACGGAAAAAAGTGGCAATTATTTCCTTACAATCAACTTCCGGGTAAGAACGCCACTATTATCAATATACACGGTATAGAAATAGACTCCGGAAGTAAGTTCATCAGCTTGAATCTTAACCCGTGTTTCCGAGGCAGGCAAGTCGTAATCCCCGATGATTTTGCCCAAAATATTGTGCAAAGTAAGTCTGGCCTTTACGGACTCTGAATGAAGCTTATAGTCGATGGTTGCTTGCGTCTGTACCGGATTTGGATAAACATCTTGGATCGAAATGTCCTTCGAGTGAAAAATGACCGAGCGACCCGGTTTTTCGTCTACCGAAATAGCCACCGAACGATCTACCATCTCATGAGCACTTCCTTTTTGAAAAATCTCGAATCGAAGTGTCGTTTGCATGGCTTGGATCCCGCTTTCTATAACAAAATACAATTCCTGAACTGTTTCTCCCGGTTCGACTTTCTTCGAGAATTCAGAAATGGAAGCGTCTAAACAGTTATTGCTGAGACAAAAGTATCCCTTCTGGGTATCGCCCAGTTCTCCCTTTACTTTTCGAACAACGAAAAACTGAGCTTTCTCTCCACTATTCCTTATACGGATGGGAATTCGTAACTGCTGATTGAAGGTAGTCTGATAGGAATCTTGAATTTCTAAGATATCAAATTGCTGTGCGTAGCTTGACCAGCAGAAGAGGAACAAAAGAGACAGTAAACCCAACTGTTTCAGCATAAAAACCAATTGCAAGTGAAAACTACGAAAAAAAAGCTTCTTTTTAACGTATGGCTAAAAATAATTGGGCGGAAATACAATTTGACATATTATCAAATCGTTACGTGCGTCTTTTGGTGACTACCTGATTCTTGGTGGGCTTTTCTTTTCTTCGCCAGGCAAATCCTTTTAGTGTTCTATCCTCATCTTTCAACTCGTGAATGGGAATGAGTTGAGCATCTGGTTTTATGTAAAAGCTGACGTTATTGACCCGCCCTTTTATGAAATTAATTCTCATATTACTACAGATCATTTTGTTCATTCCCATGGTGATCATCAATTTGAGAATCATACTATCCGTTTTTATCAATTCCTTTTCCTCTAAGGCATAGTAAAGGCTTTCGCCATTTCCCTGTACCGAAACGTGATCAATATTTTGCCGGTCAAAATAGGCCGTCATTTTTCGACCCTTTATTTGATTGAAGTTGCCGATGGAATCTTGCGAAATGACGAACGAATTGTTGACCATATAAATCCGGTCAATCTTCTTATTTTTCAACAATATCCGAATAGAGTCAGCCGTCATCTGGTTGTCGTCTGACCACAGAATTGGCTGGCGGTATAAATGGAGCGTTGAATCTGCGGCAATGTAAGCCAGCGAATCGGCTGACCCCTGCATATTGGTTTTAAAAATCTTCACTGTGTTGTAGGCGAGAAGTCTCTTCTTCTTGGGATTGGCGCTTTCAATTGAAACCAATGTATCGGCAGAGAGAAAAAGAGTATCTCCTTGGTCGTCAATTTTGGTAACATAGGCGTTGCCATACACTTTTGAAATGCCCCTTTTCTTGTCATAAAATCCGTCATCACCAAAAATGGTGAGCTTCTCCTCTTTGGAGATCATGGACACACGCCCCTTTGACGTATAAAACTTTTTAACATCGTCTAAAAAGTTCTGATCGCCTTTCATGCGGTAAGAAATAGTTTCGAATTCCCCTTGTTCCAACAGCGATAGCTTTTGAACTGTATTGTAAGTGCCGTTTTTGTAGAGCGCCTTTTTCCCATCCTTTCCCTTTACGAGGGTTGTGTCTCGAAAATAAATGACACGCGTCTTTGAGTTGTATTGAAGGGTGTCAGATGTAAGCGTGTAATCGGGGTTCACCCCTACTACTTCTGACTTAAAAGACGCCAGATTTACTGGAATGTCGTAGTAGCCTTTTTTACTCGTCAATGTATTGGTGGTATCCACCAGCTTGCCTCCATTGAAATAACGGGCTTCGTTTTTGATCCGATAGTAGTCTAGGAAATCTGTGTAAAGTCTTGCAATTCCAAGCTTTACAAAAACTACTTTCTTCCGCAGTTTGGCTATTTTTTTGTTCCCATCATAAGAAAGCCCCAAAGCGGTAATATCTACCGAGTCCCCCTCTGTAATGTGCACTCTGCCAAATGCGTCCAGCTGATTTTTAGAGCGGAAGAAATAGGCAGAATCGCAATAGATGGTCGTGGTGTTCTGTTCAAAAATTACGTTCCCAACAAGTCGATCAAAGCGTTCACCATTACGAATGCTGCCAAATGCATTGTCCGCTTGCTTCAATTTGACTTTTCGCTGCGAAAAAGCCTCACCGGATACGATCAGGGCGAATACCAAAAAAAAGAAAAATGATTTTGAAGCGAATATTGACTGCCGTTGACTCATCTCATTCTACATTTGTGTCGTGCTTCGTCCATTTCTTACTCATATTGAAAAGCTGTGCAAAACTACCGATAAAATTCTTTTGGCCGTAAGTGGCGGATTGGATTCGATGGCGATGCTCCAATTGTTCCATCAGGCGGGGTTCACCATTGCTGTGGCTCACTGCAATTTTCAACTTCGAGGAGACGAGTCGGACGAAGATGAAAAGTTTGTGGAAGCTAAATGCAAAAAATGGTCCATCCCGTTTCATAGTATCCGGTTCGATACCAACAATTATGCCACCCAGCATGGATTATCAATACAAATGGCAGCCCGTGAACTACGCTACAGTTGGTTTCATCAGATAAAAGAAAAAGAAAACGCAGACTGGATTGCCACTGCACACCATTTAAGTGATTCCGTTGAAACCGTCCTATTGAATCTTTCCAGGGGAACGAGTTTGGATGGTTTATTGGGAATTGCTGAGAAAAATGGCTTTGTGATTCGGCCATTGCTATTTGCTACTCATAGCGAAGTAACCAATTACGCTGCTGAAGCCGGTGTTGTTTGGCGTGAAGATCGGAGCAACGAAACGGACGACTACTCACGCAATTTTCTTCGCCACCAAGTTATCTCAAAATTTAAGCAGATAAACCCTGCCTTTGAACATTCCACAGAACGAATGACGGAACGATTGGCTGGAGAAATTGCCATCCTAACGCATGCAATCGAGGGTTGGAAAAGACAGTTTCAAAGAAATGAGAATGAAAAAATTATTTTTTTAAAAGCGGGATTTGAGCTCAGCCTGGGTGCCTCTTATAACACTTCGATGTTATCGAGACTTTTGCATGCATTTGGCTTTCATTTTGACCAATGCAAAAAAATAATGAAGGCACTACCAGGACAATCCGGTAAAAAATTCCTTTCCACCACTCATCAATTGGTGATAGACCGTGAATATCTCATTTTGGCACCTATGCCAGTTGAGTTAGCTGAGGTCTCTATTGACAAGGGACAAGTTGAAGCTTATCTGGGAAAAAAGCAGCTGAACCTTTTGACTACCACTGGTAGTAGTCAATCGGATGTTAACCAAGCGACTGCCCTTTTGGATTTTACCACCCTACATTTCCCTCTTACGTGGCGAAAATGGAAACCGGGCGACTCGTTTTTTCCGCTCGGAATGACCAATCGTAAGAAAATCAGTGATTTTTTAATCGACCACAAGGTGTCAATAATTGACAAAGAAACTGTCACAGTGCTCGAGTCAGCTGGCGAAATTGTGTGGGTGGTGGGCTACCGCATTGACGACCGATTCAAAATAACAATGGCCACAGCACGGGCGTTGGCTATCACGCTATCGTAACAACATTCAGCCACGTTCAAAATTTTGTCAATTGCTTTTCTTATTGAGCCATCGATTAATAACTTCGCGCCCTGATTTTACACCAACTTAACACACCCCATATGAAAATCACTGTTGTAGGAGCCGGAAACGTAGGAGCCACTTGTGCTGATGTGCTGGCTTATAAAGAAATTGCTAACGAGATTGTATTGGTAGACATTCGGGAAGGGTTTGCTGAAGGCAAGGCATTTGATATCTGGCAAAAATCCCCCATCGATTTGTATGATAGCCGAACCATTGGTTCAACCAATGATTACTCCAAAACTGCTGGCTCAGAGGTGGTCGTGATTACATCCGGCCTTCCGCGAAAACCCGGCATGACACGCGATGACTTGATTGGCACGAATGCCGGTATTGTGAAGTCGGTCACTGAAAACGTGGTAAAACATTCGCCCAACGCGATCATTATCGTGGTGTCAAATCCGCTTGATGTCATGACCTATCAGGCACACTTGACGTCACAACTTCCGCGCACCCGTGTCATTGGAATGGCGGGTATTTTGGACACTGCTCGCTACCGTGCCTTTTTAGCTGAAGCGCTAAATGTTTCTCCAAAAGACATCCAAGCCATGCTACTCGGTGGACATGGTGATACGATGGTGCCGCTACCACGTTACACAACGGTAGGCGGAATACCTGTAACGGAACTAATCTCGAAGGATAAATTAAACGCCATCATTGAGCGCACAAAAGTGGGTGGTGGTGAGTTGGTGAAACTGATGGGCACCTCGGCTTGGTACGCACCCGGTTCAGCTGCCGCGCAAATGGTGGAGGCAATCGTAAGAGACCAGCGCAGAGTATTGCCTGTTTGCATGCAGTTGGATGGCGAATATGGAATTAAAAATTGCTACTTAGGCGTTCCTGTTATCTTAGGAAAGAATGGTGTAGAAAAGGTAATTGAGTTGGATTTGAATAGCGATGAGAAAGCGCTGTTGGAAACCAGCCGCCAGCACGTGAAGGAAGTGATGGAGGTGTTGGATAAGTTGCCAAAATAATTTTAAGGTTTTCGCAGCAAGGCACAAAGACACTACGTTTTTGTGCCTTTTTTTTAGGGTAATAAATAATTGACGTGAAAGAACTATCGAAGTGACCACAGCATCTGTAAAGAAAAAATAAAGATGCTCAAAGCCGCGCTAGCTGTTCTCCTTACCATTCAAATGGGGTATTCTCAAATCACTATTCAAGGAAAAGTAGTCAATCAATCGGACCAGAATGCGATTGCCTATACTAACATTGGAATTGCAAACACGGGCATTGGCACCATTTCCAATGAAGATGGATCGTTTTCACTAAAAGTACCAACACCCAATTTGAACGACACGCTGTGTTTCTCAGGAATTGGGTTTATCAAAAGGAACATTCCTGTGCAATCTTTCTTAACCCAAGGGGTAATAGTCAATCTCAAGGAGCACGTCACACAATTGAATGAAGTCACCGTCACATCTAAAAAAGAAGAGTATAGAACATTTAAATTGGGGAACAGGAAGTCTAGAGGTGGAACACTTGAAACCGATACGATTTATGCCGGTTCGGCAACAGCTCTCTTAATCGAAAACAAAAACCCCATTCAAAAGGAACTTTCATTCCCAGTCTATCTGCAGAGTGCCAGCATCCGGATTTTCAGAAACAATCTGCCTTCCTTTAAAATGCGTGTTCGTCTTTACTCAGTTGATAGTGTGACCAACGGGCCTCGTGAAGACCTATTAAACAAAAGCGTAGTAGTTGAGTCTACCATGAAAAATGGCTGGCTAACTTTTAACCTTTCTGGTTTTCACTATTTGATTACTGAACCATTCTTCGTTGCCTTCGAGCGCATTCTCACCAAATCAGATAGAGATGCGATAGCCCATGGATATCAAGAATTCATTAAGAAATACCCGAAAAGACTTCACGTTGATACGGTCGTGTTTGAGGGTAAAAAACAGGTGCGCCAACAAATTGGTTATGGCGGCATTGATTTGCCTGGTACCTTTATTGGTATAGCTCCGGGTGAATCGGCAAGCAAATTATTTACCTGCTACACCCGAAAAACAAGTTTCGACAAATGGGGAAAAGTAAGAGGAATATTGGCTGCCACGGTAATGGTAAGCAACCAATCGCCTCAGCCAAAATAAGTTTACGACTTCCTACCCAGGTAAATGATCTCAGCTCTCTGCACTCCGCACCTATCCGATTGCGAAAGAGCAAAATCATTTTCCTCCGCCTTCAACCCACTTCGTTCAATCCGCTTTGAATAGTCTTTTCCAAACATACGCACATGATCATCTTGGCCAAAAATCTTTTCACGTTCGCGCGGATCGGCAATGGAGTTGTCTTCGAAGGTCTCGTCCGGTACAGGCGAAAAGAAGGGGACTTGTAATATCGCCCAACCGCTTGGTTTTAAAACTCGTTTAATCTCACTCATTGCCTTGATGTCATCTTTGACATGCTCGAGTACATGGTTACACAACACCACATCAAAATGATTTTCCTCAAAGGGAATTTGATGGATATCCATTTTTACTTTGGCCAAGGGAGATTCGATGTCAGCAGTGATATAGCCCTCACCATGTTGCGCTTCAAAAGGCCTCATGAGGCAATGCTCAGGGGCGATGTGCAAGACCTTTAACTTTTGTTGGAAGAAATTAGTCTTTTGTTGGAGGTAAAGCCAAATCAAACGGTGTCGTTCGAGGCTCAAACAGCCAGGGCAAAGTGCATTAGGACGTGGATTGATTCGACCATAGGGTAGAAACTGCCGGTAATGATTTTTGCAAATCGGACACTCCACTTGATTACCCATGTAGAAAATGCCGAGCGCTTTGAGGCCCACTCCGCTAAAAAGCTGCAGGTATTTGCGGGGGACAAACCGAATGAGCAGCGAAATCAATCTTTTCATCGGGTGTAAAGATAAGTTTCTGGCAGCATTTTCAAGTTGGGTTCGGCTAGGGATGCCCGGAACAACAAAAAGCCCTAAAACCTTTGAAAATCTCATGTGTAATAGCCTAATATTTAAACCCCTTAATTCGTATTTTTGCACCCTTAACCTTATCAATTATGCCAGGATCCGAACTGTTTGGAATAGAAGAGCGCAAAGAGGTAAATGATGTCATGGAAACGGGCATCCTCTTCCGCTATAACCACGATGCACAACGCAATAATATTTGGAAAGCCCGCGAGTTTGAGGCAGAAGTAAAAAAGGTAACAGGCGCAAAGTTTGCCCATGCCGTATCGAGTGGCTCTACAGCCGTTTCGTGCGCGCTGGCAGCGGCAGGCATAGGTGCCGGGGACGAAGTAATTGTGCCTCCATTTACCTACATCGCATCGGTAGAGGCGGTTTTGTTTGCTGGCGGGTTGCCGGTGTTTGCCGAGATTGATGAGTCGCTTTGCTTAAGCCCAGAGGGAATTCGCGCAGCTATCACTCCAAAAACAAAAGCGATCATGCTCGTGCATATGTGCGGTGGCATGGCTAAGTTGGATGAGATATTGAAAATTTGCAAAGAACATAATCTTACGCTGATTGAAGATGCCGGCCAGGCTTTTGGCGCCTCTTACAAAGGCACTTCGGTAGGCTTGTTTGGGAAAACCGGTTGCTACTCTTTTGACTTTTTCAAAATTGCGACCTGTGGCGAAGGCGGTGTGATGGTGACCAACGATGAGCAAGCTTATCGCCATGCCGATAGTTTTTCAGATCACGGTCATGACCACGTAGGAAATAACCGCGGAATGGAAAATCATCCGATCGTGGGCTTTAATTATCGCATTGGAGAAATCAACGCTGCCATTGGATTGGCGCAGACGCGCAAGGTGCCGTTCATCCGCGAGAAGAATCGCGAGCACAAAGCGATACTAACAAAAGAGTTATCAAAAATTGAAGGAGTGAGTTTCAGCACGTTGGCAGATCCTGCCGGTGACTCGGCCACTTTCCTAAATATTCTGATGCCCGATACTGAAGCGGCTAAGCGCACAGTAGATGAATTCAACAAAGCGGGTGTTGGTGGTTTTAATTATTGGTTTACGAACATGTATCATTTCATTAACCAATGGAATCATTTGCGCGATTTAAAAACGGCAGCTAAACTTCCGATTCATATTCTGGGCGCTCCGCAAGACTATAACAACTTGCATTTACCAAAGTCGCAAGAAACCGTTGGCCGATTGATTTCGTTTGGCATCCGTTGCACGTGGAAAGAGGAAGAAGTAATAGCATTGGCGCAAAAAATTTCTGGTTGTATTAAAAACGCTTTAACTCCAGTACATGCATAGCGAGTAAATCATGCAACTTAAAAGTATTCAAAGCAAGATCTATGAAATCCGCGGGCAAAAAGTAATGCTTGATTTCGATTTAGCTGAACTTTATGAAGTAGAAACAAGGGTTCTGAATCAGGCTGTAAAAAGAAATATTGATATTTTCCCGGAAGATTTCCTTTTTCAACTTACTACTAAAGAATGGAAAAATATGTCATCACAAATTGTGATGACATACCCAGCCAAAAGGCCTAAAACTGCTTTACCCTTGGTTTTTACAGAACACGGAGTTACTATGCTCGCGAACGTATTGAAAAGTAAGAAAGCTCGGCAAACAAGTGTGGCTATTGTGCGTGCGTTTATTGCCCTCAAACAATTTGTGATTTCTCATAAAGAGTTGTCGATTCAGCTCAATGAACTAGAAAAAAAGTACAACAAGCAGTTTAAAGACGTATACGAAGTGATTAATTTCTTACTTAGAAAAGATAAAAAGGAAATAGATTTTAAAGAAAGGAAACGTATTGGTTTTGATACAAAAACACAGGATTAAAGATTATACAATGCATAAAAACTTTAAAGGAATTGAAAAGACCGTATTTGGTCGTGGTAGTTTTAACCAGTTAGGTGAAATTGTAGAAGCACAGCGCCATCAGAACGATGGATTTATGCTTTACCTTGTCGACAACTATTTTAAGGGAAAAGAACTGGCGAATCGTATCCCCATGAAAGCGGGTGATACTATTATGTATATTGACGTAGATCAATTTGAGCCCACCACTCAACAAATCGATTCGATTCGCGATTCAGTAAAGAAAACAAGAGGAATTCCTGCAGTTGCCATTGGCATTGGAGGTGGCTCGATTATGGATATTGCCAAAGCTGTTTCGTTAATGTTTACCAACGATGGCTCTTCCCAATTGTATCAAGGATTGAATTTAATCAAGAAGCCAGGTATCTACCACATAGGGGTGCCAACTATTTCCGGAACGGGTGCTGAAGTGTCTATGACGGCTGTACTCACGGGCCCAGAAAAAAAATTAGGATTGAAATGCGAATGGACGGTTTTTAATCAAGTCATTCTCGATCCAGATTTAATTGCAAGCGTACCCCGCAATTGGTGGTTTTATACTGGTATGGACACCTACATCCATTGCATTGAATCTGAAAACGGAACACTCAATAATGCGTACAGTCATGCCTATGCTGAGCAGTCATTAAAACTGTGCAGAGAAATCTACTTAGGCGACAAGAGCGGACAAACTGCTGACAACGATGATAAATTGATGGTCGCATCACTCATGGGTGGATTGAGTCTAACCTATTCTGAAGTAGGAGTTTGTCATGCACTGTCGTACGGACTTTCGAAAATACTCGGCACACGTCATTGCTATGCGAATTGTATTGCGTTCAATCACCTGGAAGATTTCTACCCGGAAGGAGTGAAAGAATTTAAGACGATGATTGCCAAACACAAAATAGATTTGCCGCAAGGTTTATCTAAAGATTGGACGGATGATCAGATTACTAAGATGGCGCATGTATCCTATAACCTCAGCCACATGTGGAATCATGCGATGGGAACAGATTGGAAAGAAAAAGTATCAATCAATAGTATCGAGAAACTTTTTAGAAGACTTTAATTTCACGCAAAGACGCTTTAAATCTCACGCAAAGACGCTAAGGCGCAAGGGATACAAGTATGACGGAAAATGAATTATCCAAAGTAATAGTTCATTGTTGTTTCAAAATACATTCCACGCTAGGCCCAGGGCTTCTTGAATCGGTGTATGAGGAATTACTTTCATACGAACTTAAAAAAGAAAGCCTAGTCTTCAGTAGGCAACAAGGCATACCATTAGTTTATGATAATGTCAAACTAGACCTTGGTTTTAGATCTGATATTATTGTAGAGAACAAAGTAATCGTGGAGATCAAATCAGTTGAGTTAATTGCGCCTGTGCATCAAAAACAACTATTAACCTACTTGCGAATTACAGGAATTAAGTTAGGATTGCTGGTTAACTTCAATGAAGCACTGATCAAGGATGGAATTCAAAGAATTGTAAATGGGCTATAAACAATTCTTGGCAATATTATGAGCTTTGCGCCTTAGCGCCTTTGCGTGAACCATGTTTCGCTTCAAACAATTCTCTATCGAAGACAGCCGCTGCGCGATGAAAGTGGGGACGGATGCCGTATTGTTGGGAGCGTGGGTTGATGTTTCAAAAGCAAAGAAAATTTTAGATGTTGGTACGGGGTGCGGGATAATCGCATTGATGCTTGCCCAACGTTCAGGTGATGATGTGAGTATAGAAGCCGTTGAAATAGAAGAGCAAGATGCTATTCAAGCTTTAGAAAATAGCAGTCAGTCACCTTGGGCAAAAAGGATAAAAATAGCTCATCAATCTTTGCAAGAATTCAAGGGCAATGAATCTTTCGATTTAATCGTCAGTAATCCACCCTACTTCATCAATAGCCAATTACCACCAACTGCAGATCGCGCAAAAGCGAGGCACACTCAATCGCTGAGTTATCAAGAGTTAATCGATCATTCTATCAGGTTGTTAAACAAAGACGGAAGATTAGCTGTCGTGCTTCCTTATGCTGAAGGGAAAAATTTTGTGAACCTAGCTTCGGTAAGTGGATTAGTTTGCGTCAGACAGCTGGCATTTTATTCACGGAAAGAAAAACCACAAGAACGTTGGCTACTTGAATTTGCTTTCGTTCCTCAAACATTGCTTACTGAACAGTTGACATTACATGGAGAGGGAGAAACCTGGTCACCCGAATACAAAGCGCTCACCAAAAGTTTCTATCTGAAACTTTAGATTTTGTAAGAGGCCGTTCATCAAAATTCTACTTATCAGGTTGTCGAAAACAACTATTATTGCAAAAAATTTGATTGATGAGTCGTTTGGGGTTTTTGCTGTTAGTGTGCTCGGTGCAAGGTTGGGCACAACTACCCGGCTTCCACATTAAAAAAACCACTGAACGGATTGTCGTGGATGCCGAAATGAACGAGGCTGTCTGGAGCGAGGTCGAGGTTGCAAAGGACTTCAAACAGTACTTCCCTTTTGATTCTTCATACGCCAAAGCACAGACCGAGGTGCGAATGACATATGACGATAAATTCATCTACGTGTTTGCGATCATGTATAATACTGGCGAACAAAGCTATGTAACGCCATCCCTGCGCAGAGATTTTCGGGGAGAGGCAAATGATTCTTTTGTCGTACAGTTCGACACATTCAAAGACAATACCAATTCATTTCAATTTGGTGTAAATCCATTTGGAGTGCAACGGGAAGGATTAGTGGCCAACGGAGGAAGTACAAACCAATCGGATCTTTCGCTGAACTGGGATAATAAATGGACTTCTGAAGCAAAAATATTTGACGGCAAATGGGCGTGTGAGTTTGCTATTCCCTTTAAGTCGCTACGCTACAAACACGGGCTGAGTTCATGGAATGTTAATTTTTACAGAATTAACAGCAATAACGCTGAGCGATCAACCTGGTCACCCATCCCAAGAAATTTCCCTATGATTTCGCTGGCGTTTACTCGGCCCTTAATTTGGGATCAACCGCTTGATAAACCTGGATCAAATGTGTCGGTTATTCCTTTTATTGCAACTCGCTCCAACCAAAACTTTGAAAAAGGAGAATCGCCACAACAAAGCACATCCTTTGGGGGAGATGCCAAAGTAGCTATCGGCCCGGCTTTAAACCTTGACCTAACCATCAATCCTGATTTTTCACAAGTGGAAGTCGATCAACAAGTAACCAATCTTGATCGATTTGAAATTTTCTTTCCTGAGCGGAGACAATTCTTTTTAGAAAACGCAGACTTATTCTCAGACTTTGGTGGCGAGGGGAATCGCCCTTTTTTTTCAAGAAGAATTGGAGTAACACGCGATCAGAATACTGGACAGAACGTGGAAAATCCAATCTACTTTGGTGCCCGACTAAGTGGGAAGGTCAATAACAACTTGCGGGTGGGGCTGCTAAGTATGCAGGCGGGACAAGATAAAGGGAACAACCTGCCTTCTACCAACTATACAGTAGCCACTTTCCAACGGAAGCTATTTGCCCGTTCAAACATTGGGATGATTTTTATCAATAAGCAAGCATTTCAAGACTCGATAGGTGCAAATCTTCAATTTGGCCCCCAGAAATTTAATCGTGTGATTGGGCTAGACTACAATCTCGCGAGCAAAGACAACAAATGGAATGGCAAATTTTACTATCATCGCTCGTTTACCAATAACCAAACGGACTCTGCATTTGCCATGGCCGCGCGTCTGGCGTATAACACCTATCGGTGGGATGTTTCAGGAACCGTTCAGAACATTGGAGCGAATTACAATCCTGAGGTGGGTTTTGCTCGAAGAAAGGATTATGTAAGATTAGCTCCCACAGCATGGTATAACTTTTATCCAAAATCTAAAATCATAAACAACCATGGACCGGGTCTTGATTTTGACGTAATCAGTAACAAGAAATATGGGATCACCGACTATGATTTCAATTTCATGTATCGTATTCGGTTTCAAAGCACGGCTCAATTTAACATTCGACTTCGGCAGGAGTACGTCTATCTTTTTAGTGCGTTTGACCCCACCAACACAGGAGGCATTCAGCTAGCTACAGGAACAGACTATACAAATAAAGTAGTCGTGGCTAGTTATATTTCAGACGCCCGAAAGAAATTTTTCTTCGATGTATCAACACGCTCTGGCGAGTATTTCAATGGGAATCGAATCAATTTTTCAGGGGCAATTAATTACAGAGCCCAACCATATGCGGTGCTTTCCGTCAACTATACTTATAATCAAATCAACCTTCCAGCACCTTATAAGACCGCGGAGTTGATACTTGTAGGGCCACGGTTTGACATCACATTCTCGAGAAGTCTTTTCTGGACCACGTTTGTTCAATACAACAATCAAATCAACAACGTAAACATCAACTCCAGGCTTCAATGGCGGTTCCGGCCAGTTTCTGATCTATTCATCTCCTATACAGACAACTACTTTGCCAATGACGAACTAAAAGATGGTATTCAGTACCAAAGTTGGCAGCCAAAGCTCCGCGCAATCGTCCTCAAATTTACCTACTGGCTAAATTTATAGAAATTTTTCTCTCTCTTTATCAGGTAGTTACAACAAATAAAATACATGTTTAAACATATATTTTAGAACTTCCGTTATACTTGCACAAAACAAACAAAACCATGAAAAAATTTAACACACTATTACTTGCACTATTAGTAGCCGGGACCGCCTCTGCTCAAACGTGGACATTGGATAAGTCGCACGCTAAAGTAGGCTTTGGCATTACTCACCTCATGATTTCTGATGTAGAAGGTGCTTTTAACTCTTTCGATGCGAAACTAACTTCTTCAAAAGAAGACTTCAGCGATGCAGCCATCGAATTTACTGCTGATGTAAACAGCATCAACACAAATAGCGAAGGTCGCGACAAACACTTGAAGAATGAGGATTTCTTTGATGCTCCTAAATTTGGAACTCTTACTTTCAAAGGTAAGTCTTTGACTAAAGTTGAAGGAAAGAAATACAAGTTGGTAGGCGACCTTACCATGCATGGCATAACTAAACCAGTAACGTTAGATGTGATCGTAAATGGTCCAGTGGCTCATCCTTTCAATAAAAAGACTGTAGCTGGATTCAAAGTATCAGGAATAGTGAAGAGAGCCGATTTTAATATTGGCGCAAAATATCCTAGTGCAATTCTGAGCGAGGAAGTGATCATTACCGCCAACGCTGAATTCGCGAAAGATTAATTTAGTGTAATGAAGAAAATCCACGGCTTACAAAAAGGTCGTGGATTTTTTTTAAATATCACCGATGAAAATCGAAGAAGAAATACAGCAACCAAAATTTCGCAACGTGCACCACAAGGTCGCTGTCAACTTACTCTACACAGCCGCTTGGCTGGATGATCGAAATAAAAACTTCTTCAAAGAATACGGAATTACTAACCAACAATTCAATATCCTTCGAATTCTGCGCGGACAACTTCCCAATAAAATATCAGGTGCAGAAATCAAAAACAGAATGCTGGACAAGAACTCAGACGTGTCCCGGCTCTTGGATCGGCTCATCTTAAAAAAACTAATTACTAAAAGTCAGTGCCCCAATGATAAACGTGCTGCGGATGTACTGATAACAGAGGCCGGTCTTGATCTGCTCAAAAAGATTGATGGTAAAATGGATGAAACCGATTTAGCCGTCTTTCACCTGACAAAAATAGAAGCAACACAGTTAAGTGATTTATTAGATAAGTGTCGGGGATAAGACTTAAGACATAAGACTTAAGAAGTAAGATGCAATAAAAGTTTGCAGCCGACTAAATTTTCGCTAATTCCCCTCTTACAAAATCCATCAACTCTTTAATGTACTTTTTACTGAAATCAAATTTGATACCTGCCGCTTGGTAGATCTCCGGTATTGATTTCGTGTAGCCCAATTTCAAGGCATTCATATAGCCTTGT
This sequence comes from Cyclobacteriaceae bacterium, assembly GCA_031400595.1. Lineage (GTDB taxonomy): Bacteria > Bacteroidota > Bacteroidia > Cytophagales > Cyclobacteriaceae > ELB16-189. The sequence goes on along the minus strand of JANNQG010000019.1, from coordinate 202,169 downwards.
AGACCTTTTTTCTTATCCAATTTGTAATTTCTCCATACAGCAATCGCGCCTAACTGCGCCATCCCATATTCAATATAATAGAATGGCACTTCATACAAATGCAACTGCTTCTGCCATAAATAGTCTTTCGCTTCTTGTAACCCGGACCAATCCGTGATGGTATCTGCGAATTGATCAAAGGTTTTGTTCCAGTTTCGTTTTCTGTCTTCGAGCGAATGAGTTGGGTTCTCATAAATCCAATGTTGGAATTTATCAATAGTAGCCACCCATGGCAAAGTCTCAATAATGTCTTCTAATTGTTCTCGTTTCGCTCGCTTTAAGTCTTGTTCATTCGGAAAAAAGATCTGCCATTGATCCATCGATATCAACTCCATCGCCATCGAAGCCAACTCGGCCACTTCCATCGGAGGCGATTTAAAATCATTGAGTTCTAAATCTTTGGTAAGAAAATTATGAACGGCATGGCCAACTTCATGCATGATCGTTGTCATGTCGCGCATGGTGCTGGTGGCATTCATAAAAATAAAGGGTACGCCAATTTCGGCTAACGGATAATTATATCCTCCTGGCGCCTTTCCCTTCCTCGATTCCAAATCTAAGTGACCCATTTGCTTCATGATTGACAAGCACTCACCCAAATACGGATCGAGTTTAGTAAAGCACTCAATCGATCTTTCCGTTAGTTCTTTTCCGTCTTTAAAAGCCTTCAACGCTTCACGGCCTTCTGCATCAACTGCCTTATCCCATGGCCGAAGCTGTGATACTCCCAACAACTCTTTTCGCTCTTTTGATAACTCATTCAAGATGGGCACCACTTCCGATTCAATTGCCTCGTGAAAATTGAAGCAGTCTTTTGGTGTGTAGTCAAAACGACCATAGGCTTTGAACATGTAATCTCTAAAGTTCAAAAAATCCGCATTCAAAGACACCTGGTGACGTAGACCAATCAATTTAGAGAACAATTCATCCAACGTATTTTTGTCTTGCAGTCTGCGCGCAGAGATTTTATGATACACCTCTTCGCGTTTGGCCCTGTCGGTAGACATCAAAGTAACAGCCGCTTGCTGTAAGGTCACTTCCTGTCCGTTTAGTTCTACCATCATGGCCCCGGAAATTGAGGCATACTTCTGCGTCTCCGTAGTAATCTCTGTCATCAACGGAATATTTTCTTCGCGGTATAATTCTACTTCCTTTTTTAAGTTTCGAATCATCATATCATAGCCAGGTTCTTTTTCAAGCTGAGCCAACCAGGGAGATTCCAACGCCTTCTTATTCAATAGATCAGAGTAAGGTGCAGCCTGCGGTTGAATATGCTGAACGAAATCCTGATAGCTTTTGCTATACTCTTCGTTTTCTGTAAAGCAAGTCATACGGATGTAACGCCAGCCCATATCTTCGCTCAATACAGATTCCAGTTCACTGCGATGGCGTAGCCAGGTTTTCAATTCGGCTGCAGTATCTATCTTTTGTTCCACTAACTTATCCAAATAAGGCTTTAGCTCCTCCCAAGTCGATACTTTAAAGTATTCCGGTAAAAAGTTACGCACTGGCCTCGCTGGCACTTCAATCACATTGTTCATCGATACATCTATTTATCTCCAAATAAACTTTAAATTTATCAATTCATAAAACTTACTTATTAACATAATTCCATGAAGATTTTTTACATTCTCTTTCCCGCAATTTTGCTAGTTCAGTGCAGTCCCAAGAAAGAAGTTCAACAAACCAGTTTAACCGTTTCTTTTGAGCGACTGAGTCCATTGCTTGACTCCGTGATGTCCAACGAAGTAACGGTTTCGGTCATCGCTCAGGGTTTTGAATGGAGTGAAGGACCACTTTGGTTGGAAGACAAACAAATGCTCTTGTTTTCCGATGTGCCCGCTAATACCATCTACCAGTGGACAGAAAAAGAAGGCGCAACAAAATACTTGAACCCCTCGGGGTTCACGGCACAAATATCCCGCGGGGGCGAATCCGGTTCCAACGGACTCGCATTAGATGATAAAGGGAATCTGATACTTTGTCAACATGGCGATCGCAGAATAGCGTTGATGAACTCACCCATCGACCAACCAAAAGCGGAATTCAGAACGATTGCTGATAAGTATAACGGGAAGCGATTCAATAGCCCTAACGATGTTGTGTTCTATAACGACAATTTTTTCTTTACCGATCCTCCTTATGGACTAGTGAAAAACATGGCAGATTCCACCAAAGAAATTGCATTCCAGGGGGTTTACCGCGCAAAAGCAAATGGTCAGGTGCAGCTGCTGATCGATTCACTGACTCGGCCCAATGGCATCGCCTTCTCACCCGATCATAAAAAACTATATGTTGCCAACTCCGATCCCGAAAAAGCCAGGTGGTATGAATATCAACTAAACGATTCGCTCGAAATCGTTTCAGGTAAGATTCTATATGATGCCACTAATAAAGGATCAACAGAAAAAGGCCTGCCCGATGGAATGAAAGTGGATGCACAGGGGAACATTTTTGCAACCGGTCCAGGGGGCATTTGGATATTTAGCGGAAATGGCGAATTGTTAGGGAAAATAAAAGTAGAAGAAGCTACCTCCAATTGTGCCCTCACTGCCGATGGAAAAACACTCTTTGTAACCAACGACATGAACGTTCTGCGGATTCAATTGAGAAAGTAATGGAAATATTTATCAGCACGTTGGGATGGATTGGTTCTTTGCTTGTCATAGGGGCTTATGGACTGAATAGCTATCAAAAAATAAAATCCGATTCTCTCGTTTTTCAAGTAATGAATCTAGCAGGTGGAATTCTGCTGATCATTAATAGTGTGTTCAAAGAAGCGTATCCGTTTACGTTTATCAATACAGTTTGGGTGCTTATTGCCATACCTGCAATATTTCGGATTGCACGCAGTAAACAAGTTGTTTAACAAAAAATACAATGATGAACCGCCTATTCCCTTTTCTTCTGATTGGGCAATTTATTTCGTGTCAACCAAAGCCAGCACCTATTGTTTCAGAGCTTGACGCTTATTTCACTAATGAGTTTCCAATAGACCAACCGGGCGGTGCTGTACTAGTCATGAAAGGCGAAAAAATCATTTTCTCAAAAGGTTATGGTTTGGCTGATCTAAAAACAAAAGAAAAGATTACGACCAAAACACTTTTCAATACCGGCTCCATCTCAAAAACTTTTGTGTCAAATATCATTTTAGTGTTACAAGAAGAAAATAAACTTTCCGTCAACGATAGCTTGTTTAAATACTTTCCCAATTTCAAGAATAAAGACATTGCCAAGAAAGTAAAAATACATCATCTCCTCTCTCACTCTTCCGGACTGCCTGATAACCGATGGAAACTACTGACTGGAGAATTCTTACTCACTGCAAAAGACGAGGAGAACTGGGCACCCATATTGCAAAATGATTCCCTACTGTTTGAGCCTGGCACAAAATATGAATATTCAAATCCTGCATTCAATGCCCTCGCGCTGATCATCGAAAAGATTGAAGGCAAAAAGTGGCAGCAGGTTGTGGCGGATAGAATATTTAAGCCCTCTGGCATGAATAGCAGCGTTATTACAGATGGTTCATTCCCTGATAACAGAGTGTCACATGCGTACGAAAAAAAAGAAAGGGAATGGAAAGAGTTGGATTATGGGGAAGAACCGACTTTTGCTGCTGCTGGCAATGGCGGCATATGGAGCAGTATAGAAGAACTGGCCAAATATGAAATAGCCATTTGTAAATCAGTTTTTCTGAACAAAGAAACGATCGAAAAATCAAGGACACCTTTTTTTTATGCAAATTGGCAAGACAGCATCCCGCCATTTATTGGGCACAGTTGGTTTATTGGCAGACAAGACAGTTTGAAAGTAGTATCACATACGGGTTCGCAAGGAGGCTTCATTTCTGATTATGTGAGCGTTCCCGAAAAAGAAATATTGTATGTGATTCTTTGCAATACACCCAAACCAATTGGGCCTTATAGAAGAAAGTTTTTTGAATTGTTGAAGAAATATAATTGGCTTGACTAAGTTGAACTTATTATAAATACAATCTATTATGAAAAAGCTACTCGCCTACTTTTCCTTTTGCCTAATAAACTATTCTGCGTGGGGTCAACCACTTACAGCTCAATTGAAGGAGTTCGATGCGTATGTAGAAAAATCGCGACTAGAGTGGCAAGTGCCAGGCATGGCGGTGGCGGTGGTTAAAGAAGGTAAAGTGATTTTTGCAAAAGGATATGGTGTACAGCAACTAGGCACAAAAGACCTGGTAGACACACAAACGCTATTTGCGTGTGCCTCTACTACCAAAGCAATGACAGCTGCCTGTATGGGCATTCTAGTAGATGAGGGAAAAGTGAAGTGGGACGATGCAGTGATAAAATACCTGCCAGAATTTCAGTTGGTCGATCCTTATGCAACCCGCGAATTAAAAATCCGTGACCTTTTTACTCATAACAGCGGTGTAGGTAATGCGGACTTCCTATGGACCGTGATGAATATACCTGCCGATGAAGTCTTGCGCAAAATGCAACAAGTTGAACCCAGCTACTCGCTACGATCAAGTTTCATTTACCAAAACATTTTTTACCTAGCAGCGGGGAAAGTGATTGAAAAATTATCGGGTCAAAAATGGGAAGATTTTATTCAAGCCAGAATTTTTCAACCACTCAAGTTGGCAAGAACCTTTCCGACATTTAAGAAAGCGCAAGACCCCAACCACTCTAAACCACACTATATGGTCAACGGGTCAATTAAAGCCATTGAGGCAACCCGTGCCGATGAAATTGGACCGGCAGGAAGTGTGCATTCTTCTATTGACGACATGGGAAAGTGGATGTCCTGTATGCTTGATAGCAGCAAGTATGAAGGCGGCCGACTTTTGAAAGCAAACACCTGGAAGGAATTGTTTAAACCACAGGTGATAGTGCCTGCAAATGAATTCTATCCCACCATGCAATTGATTAAACCCAACTGGACCACGTATGGATTGGGTTGGTTTCAACATGATTATAAAGGAAAGAAAATCAACTATCACACCGGAAGCTTGGCGGGCGAGGTAGCCATTCACGCACAGTTGCCAGATTCCAAATTAGGTATTTATGTGTTTGGTAATTATGACCACGCAGAGGTCAGGCATGCCTTGGTCTATAAAACCTTCGATCTTTTTGCCCTGGGTGGCAACAGAGATTGGAGCGCTGAATTTTTAAAATTGTATACCGGACTAAAACAGAAAGGTGAAAAGGAAGAGAAAGATTTCGAAGCCAAGCGAGTGACCAACACCAGTCCAACAAAACCACTGGACGAGTATGCTGGTAAATATACTGATCCGTTGTATGGTCAACTCGAAATCACGGTTATCAATGGCGCACTGGCATTTACAGCCAATGACTTTTTAAAAGCAACCCTATCACACTGGCACTACGATACATTTAGGGGAATGTATGAAAAAGACTGGTACGGGAATGCGATCGCCAACTTCAGTTTGAATACAGCCGGCAAAATTGAAAAGGTCAATTTCGAGGGAATGGATTTTGTGAAAGAGAAAAAATAGTCAAAGTAAATCTTCCGCTTTTGAATAGCATAGTACGTTAACCAATTTCAATCACCACGTCATCCGTCATCGGATGACCTACGCACGTAAGCACGTAGCCCTCCGCACGCTCACTCTTTGATAGCCCCTCCTCTTCGTCCAATTTAACCTGGCCAGACAAAGCCTTGCCGCGGCAAGCGGTGCACAAACCACTTTGACAAGAATAAGGCAAATCAATTCCTTGGTCAAGTGCAGTTTCTAAAATAGTGCGATTATAATCAACGGTAATCTTATACTCGTTCCCATCATACTTAATGGTTACTTCACGTGCTTTCTTATCTGCAGCTGATTTAGAGGTCTCCTCCTTCTTTGGCTTGTCGATAACCCCGGTAACAAAACTCTCTTTGAAGATTTTACTAGCTGGAATTTTATGTTCGACCAATAAATTATCCACGTTTTTCATCATTCCCTCGGGGCCGCACATGAGGTAAGTAGTTTTTTCTAAGCCCCAAGCCGGGATGCGCTCAAAAAGTTTGGTTAACATTTCCTTGTTCAAAAGACCTGAATACCCTTGCCAATTCATGGGCGCATTGTCCAACACGTGAATCACATGCAAACGGCCCTCATAGGTTGTTTGAAGCTGATCGAGGTGATTTTTGAAAATGATACTGTCAATGTCGCGATTGCAATAAATCAGCGAGCAAATACTATCAGGCTCTTGGTTCAATAATGACTTAATGATAGACATCATAGGGGTAATACCCGAACCTCCTGCAAAAAAAACGAGGTGCCTCTTATTCTCCTTCTTAAACTCGGTAGTGAATTGCCCCATCGGGTCCATCACTTTCATTTTATCCCCCACCTTCAAATTATCGGGTAGCCAATTTGACATGAGTCCCTTGTCGACTCGTTTGACACTGACAACTAAATCTGTATCAACAAAAGGAGAACTGCATAAAGAATAGGCTCTGCGTACTTCCTTTCCCTGAACGGTGGTAATCAAGGTTAAAAATTGCCCTGATTTGTAGGGGATGTTTCCTGAAGTTGGTTGTTCAAAGGCGATGGAAATCGCATCCTTTGTTTCAGCGGTAATCGCTTTTACCGTCAAGTCGTGGTAATGTGGGCCTGCAGGTGTCTCTACTTTCTTCTCGCTTTTCTTGAATAAACCAAACGCCATAAAAACTTTTTTAAGGAACACAAATTTACATATAAGGTTTCAAGTAAGTAGCCTAAAACAACTGATTTCTGGGGCTGCTTTGCAAAAGGGATGGCACGGCCTGTTTGAGCTACACTCTGCTTGAGCCTGCGCTCCACGGGACTCGAGTTGGGGACCTGTTTCAGGGGCTGCTCAAGCTTACAGATTTAACCAATAGGTAAACTTCAATACCAACGCCTGGATATTAGTGCGGGAATCGGGCGGGTATTTACTCTCCACATGATTATATACGATAAAGAAATCTGAAGCCGGCCTAAACCGCCACTGTAAGCGCGCATTGATATTGTAGCTATCAAAACGTGTGTTGTACTGAACAACAGAAGTAAGAAACAACTTAGAGGTAAAAGTAAAATCCAATCGAGGCCTCAGCAGTAAGAACTCGGTACTTCCGTAGGGCTCTCCCAATTGCAGGCTATTGTAGTCTGCCGTAAGCGACAGACTACCATAGGGCTGGTAGCGAAAATTAATAGTGCCTCTGTAGCTTTGCCGGGTGCCGGAGTAAAATTGCCCTGCCGTTGACTCTATAGAATAGTTGACAATTTTTCGCGTATTGGAGTTATACTGAGCATTAAACTCAGTCCATTCAAACCAGTCACCGGTGCGGTAGGTTCCGTTGCCACGCGGATAAAGTGGATTAAAATCTTCAGGAAGTTTTTGAAAAACACGACTGCCTGAAATACTAAAAGATGAAGTATTAAGGAAACTGATATTGTAATCTAGTGTAACAGTTCTATCCGTTAGTTCACCCCCAGGGATATAGGTATAATTGAGATTGCCTCCGAGACTCTTCCGCGCGACAGTAGATTGAGTCGGGTAAAAATTTCCCTGAACCCTTACGAAGCCACTTAAGTACCCAGGATATACACTCAATGACGGAACGAAGCCGGTTTCTGCTACATAGTTTTTCCCCACAAAATTATTGGCGAAAAACACATTTAAATGGCGTGTGTTGTATCCCAAAAAATTTCCAGCCGAATAGTTCTCGTCAGAATTAAACGCATCGATGGATCGATGGTAGTAAAAGTCGCCACTCCACTTATTGCTCTTTGTGATCAAATTAAAGTCTACACCAACCACTCGATTGAAGGTATTGAGAACCGTATCTTGTCCTACTTGTTTCACTAAATCGCGCTGATAGAATTTTCCCCGTTGGTAAGACCCGAGCCCAATAGATTGTTTGTCAACTATAAAAAAATCAATATTGGAACGCGAAAATACCTGTCGCTGGACAATGGCCATTGAATACATTTGCGCAGGCAAACCCAACGACTCCTTTTCTTGCGTGCGCATATTCAGCATACCAATCCTCCAGTTTTTCCCCACTTTGCCACTAAGTCTCGCACCATATTGGATGGGCACCTGCCGTGCAGTACCTGTCGAATCGACTACCAATCCTATGCGTCTACTGAAGAACGGACGGGTGTCCGGAAAACCGGGAGTGGAAAACAAATCACTATTTTCTAAAAAAAATTGTCTCCGCTCAGGAAACTGAAATTCAAACCTTGTAAGATTAATCACTTGCTGGTCTACCTCTACATTTGAGAAATCGGGATTGACTGTTAGGTCCAAATTCAGTGATGGGCTCACTGCTATTTTAGCATCCACGCCAATGGCCGATGAACTAAGGGTTGGTTCATTCTTTTCGTCATCGCGCGAGGCGCTGCCTGCGAGGTAAGGGATCACTGAAATGTTTGCTCCCGCATGTGGCGCTGAAGTCTCCCATTGCAATTTTCCTGTGTAGGCAAACGAAGCAGGGATATATTGTATCGGTGTGGCAATCCAACTGGATATTTGATTTCGCTTTACATCATTCCGCAAAAAAGTAACATTCCAGTCTTTTACATTTTGATTATAACGAAATGACCTAAAAGGAATGGCTAGTTCTGCAACCCACCGATCCTGGTAACGTGTAGCCTGAGAATACCATTTGTTGTCCCAGCTATTACTAAATGAGCCATCGCGATCCTGCCCTCCGTTGGAAATAATCCCTTCTGACTGTACACCGTACGGGGTAATTGTGAAGAAAAATCCATTGGTATAATCATTAAACGGGTCAAGATAAATACCGATGTTATCATTTCGGCCCCAATTGATATCGCGCCTTAACGATTGCACGATATCAGGCTTGTTGTCATCGTAACACACAAACGACACGTACAGAAACTGATCGTCAAAGGTCATTCTCGCTTCCGATTGAAAAGTGGGTGGCAACGAATCTACCGGAAAATTCATGTAGAAATTTTTTGCTACATCGGCCGCGAGCCATTCCGGTTCATCGAGTTTACCATCTAAAACAATTGGTTTTTTGGCTTTTACGATCGGTAGACCTGTCCCCGACTTGTTTTTGGGTTGGGCCAAGGACGGCATCGGCAATAACGCCACGCCCAAAAAGACAACCAGAAACAAATAAATTACACTACGCATTAAAAAGGGATTAAAATTAGCCAATCTAATTCAAGTAATGAAGACCGCTTGTGTAAACGAGCAGGACAAACGCAGTTTCTTAATCAATGTTAACGAAGTGTTAACGGCTTCGATATCTCTCTAGAAAATTTAACATAGTGACCTCGGAGAGATTCGAACTCTCGACCCGCTGATTAAGAGTCAGCTGCTCTACCAACTGAGCTACGAAGTCTGATATTTTCCTATCAGGCAACACCTCTGGCGAAGCCTACAGCCTCCCTATAAAACTGTGGCGAAATATCTGCATTGGTTTTAAAGAAACGACTAAAGTAATGTTCATCTTCATAACCCAATTCGCCAGCAATTTCCTTTATAGGCTTGTTGGTTAAGTACAATTCGCGCTTGGCTTCGATGATGATACGCTCAGAGATCAAATCAGTCAATGTTTTATTAAAATGTGTCTTGGTGATTTTCGCCAAAGCTTTAGGAGTGATGTTTAGTAGATCGGCATAGTTGCTGGCAGAATGCTTGGTACGGAAATGTTGCTCGATGGCATCTTTTAAATTTTGAAGGATGAATGGCTCTTTGTTGCTAGCCGTTGCTTTTTGCGCTTCGGGTTGTTGCTGCGCTTTTAAGCGAGACGCGGTAATCAAAAATATTTTCAAATAGGAGATGAGTAGTTCATATTGTGCCAAAGCCGGATTTTGCATTTCGGTTTTGATTTGGTCGAGGACCATTTTCAACGTGGCTTCTGAACTTGCATCAATTGCCGTAATAGGCGGATTGTAAATATTATTGAACAGAATGCCATTGCACGAAACTTCTTTGTGATGCTTAAGAATACAAAAGAATTCCGGATGAAAGTGAATGGCAACCCCTTTGACATTTTTTGCCTTTGAAATCATGAAGGGCTGGTAAGGAGAAAAGGCCAGCAACGAATTCTTCCCAAATTTGTATTCCGAAAAGTCTGCTTTCAGTTCTCCGCTTCCTTCCATTACCCATATGAGGGAAAAATAATTGTGTCGTTGAATATGATCGAAGCTGCTGTGGTCTTCAAATGCAGCCAGTTTAAAACCCAGATTTCCGTTTTGTGGATTAACTAAGGTAAAAATAGATTGGTTAAGCATAACTCAAAGTTTTTTTGTGACTCAATTTGCGTTAGGGATGTAAGCGCCCACCTGACCGGACGGGCAGGAAAATCCCACGCGCTTCGCGTGGATTGCAGTGTAAAGCTCCGCTCTGCGAGAGCCCTCGTATAATCGGGGCCCGACCCGCAGGGGAACGCCCTTTATTGTTTATATTTTTTAAAGATAGTAGTCGCAATGTGTCCACCAAAGCCAAAGGTATTGTTTACTGCGTAGTTAATATTTTTCGATTGCGCTGTGTGCAATGTAAGATTAAACTTATCGGCAAATGCCGGCTCCACTTCATCGGTATTGATGGTGGGGGGAATCATGTTTTGCTCGATGGCTTTGATGCACACGATCGCTTCGATAGCACCTGCAGCACCCAACAAATGACCGGTCATTGATTTGGTAGCGCTGATGTTCAAGTCTTTTCGTTCACCGAATACGCGAGTGATGGCTTTCAATTCGCTTTCATCACCCATTGGCGTAGAAGTTGCGTGTGCGTTCACGTAATCTACTTGGTCAGCGGTAATTTCCGCATCTTCGAGTGCATCCAACATACCTAAATACGCACCTTCGCCGTCGGGATGTGTGCCTGTGAGATGATACGCATCGGCAGCCATGCCCGTGCCAACAATCTCGGCAATGATCGGTGCGCCACGATTGATAGCCGACTCTAGACTTTCTAAAATCAACGCACCTGCCCCTTCGCCCATTACGAAGCCATCGCGCTTCACATCAAACGGACGCGAAGCTGCTTGTGGATTTTCGTTGAAGGTTGACAACGCCTTTGACGAGTTGAATCCGCCCATACCACTCTCGTTGATAGGTGCTTCTGAACCACCCGTGATAATCATATCCGCTTTGCCCAAGCGAATGTAATTGCACGCATCGATGATGGCGTTGTTGGAAGACGCACAAGCCGAAATAGTAGAGAAGTTGAGTCCACGCAATCCATGACGGATCGAAACAACACCTGACGGAATATCAGCTATAATTTTTGGGATGAAGTAGGGATTGAAGCGAGGCATTTTTTTCCATTCACAAATTCTTCCACTTGATCTTGAAAGGTGCGAATGCCTCCGTTGCCAGAACCCCAGATGACACCTATCTTATTCCTATTTAACTTTTCAAAATCAATGTGGGCGGATTTGATGGCTTCGTCTGCCGCGGCCACTGCATATTGTGTAAACAAATCATATTTGCGCGCTTCGTTTTTCTCAAAATAGTGACTCGCGTTGAAGTTCTTTACTTCAGCCGCGAATTTGGTTTTAAAGTGCGTAGTATCGAACTTGGTTATTAAGCCTACGCCACTTTGCCCAGCTACTAAGTTCGCCCATAATTCGTCAATGGAATTACCCAATGGTGTAATGGCGCCCAACCCCGTAACGACAACTCTTTTCAATTCTTTAGTCATATTAACAATTCAACATGATGAAACGACACAACAACCTCAGCGCAGTCTTCGTTCCTTTTCGGTAATTTCTAAATCATTTATACTGGCATAGCGCTTGGCCATGTAGCCATTTTCATCGAACTCCCAATTTTCATTTCCATACGCGCGAAACCACTTGCCTTCCACATTTTGGTATTCGTATTTAAACCGAACCGCAATGCGATTGTCAGTATGCGCCCAATATTCCTTTTTCAATTTATAGTCTAGTTCACGTTTCCATTTGTCGGTAAGAAATCTCACAATTTCTTCACAGCCATTTACAAACACATTTCTATTGCGCCATTCACTATTGATGGTGTACGCTTTCGAAACACGTACAGGGTCTTTGCTATTCCAGGCGTCTTCGGCCATCTGAATTTTTTGCTTGGCAGTTTCTACAGTAAATGGTGGCAGTGGCAATCTATTTTCTTCCATAATAACTATTTTTCAGTTAAAACAATCAGGACAAAACATACTGGCGCGGTTAATCAACTTGGTTATTTCTGATTCGAGCGCTTGTTGTTTATTCTGAGCATACCACTTATGTAATTCGGTGGAATAGGTAGCAGCGGTTGCCGGATTTGATTTCAATTCCTTCACTAATTTTTGTGCCTCGGTAGGTCGTGGTCCCCAAATACCGGTTACGTTATAATGTGCGTCTAATTGAATGAGTTTGGGTATCGAGCGACTCTCTCCAGTCAGATAGGCATTCATCAATTCCGGATTTTCATCGCGGTACACCAATTTCATTTTAATCATTCCATGTGATAACTCTGCTACTTTATGACGCGGGTAATGTTTGTGCAGCATCGCCACACCAATGTTCGGTAAGAATAAGCCAATACGTTTTGTGTGTTAGTCGTTTTACTTGTTGCGCCAGTTCTTCGCTTACTGTATAAGTTTTTTCTACGCGACTCATGCGATGCTGATTCAGGTTGATGTACTCCTTTACTGTTGGATCGGAATTGTACAATAAATCATCCGCCATTTGATCCCTGTACTGGTTGTACCCGATTCCTTTTTGAAGGTAGTTTTTGTATTCTGATTTTCCGATTGCTTTAATTTCTGTAGAGGTCATAGCTCTTCTTATTTTCACAATACAAAGGTGCGGCTATGGGGCACGCTATAAAATGGAGGATTGTCGCATTGACGTGGACAATTTTTCAAGCGTATTTGCTAAGATGCGCCTTCCAACTTAACCGAATCTATAATCTTCAGATTATCGCCCACTCGTAACCATTTTCCTTTTTGTGAGTCAGGAATGTAGGTGTTGATGGTCAAGTGATATAGATTTCCGTATTTCGGAAGGTGACTATTTTCTGGCAACGTCTTTTCCCTACTTTTCATCATTCGCTTGACGAACGTCTTGTCGGTGATGCCCGTGAGTGGATCGCGTGGTGGTACGTTGCATCTTGCACGAGGACTAACGCCAATCATTTCCACCTCTCCCACTTGAATGCGCATCCCCACACCCGGTTCCCCCACTAGATTTTCCTCCCAGTAAGCGTCTACTCCCGTCAATTCAATCGTTGCACGAAAGCGCAAACGCACATCTTCTAAGGTGCGATCTGAAAATTCTTGCTGCAACGATTGCAGTGAAGCCTCACTTACAATGGTCACGCTGCTGGCCGTGGGTATGTCCATCAATTGCCCTTGTTCATTCTGAATGAGTGACAGCGGTTCGCCAAAGAAATTTTCCAAATACATTTCCAGTTTCCGCTTGTCGTGCAATAAATGAAATGACTCCACCGCACCACCAGCACGCGGTGTTAAATGAACAATGTAATTCGGAAGATCATACGTTGCTTTTAATTCATTTATCCTGCCAGTGCGCTTGCTGTTCATATACCGTTGATCTTGGGTGATCATGGCAAACTCGCGATCGTAGCGTAGTGAATGTACACCTACTTCCGCCTCTTGCAACTCAACGGGATCAAGTGCTTTAATGGGATAAATTCGGATGCGTGAAACGGTGGGCGTCATAATTGGTAAGTTAATAAAAGATAGATACGTCAGGAATAACTTCCTGACGTATCAGTCTATGGTCTTTGTCGAATCTATTTCGATGTTTTTACTACAAGCCAGTTCGTATTGGCGGCCTTCAGTAAATTGTCTTGATCTTGATTCCATGCCTCCAAGGTATTGAAGTTACTGCCATTGAACGGACCATTGAAGAATAAGTACAGCTTACCATCAATGATTTCAAAGGTCTCTGGATTAATGGGGAATTTCGTGCTTTTCGCTCCTACACCCCAGGCACAATACCCGTCAAATTCTGGAAGGTATTTGGTAGGGTTCTTTTTGAACATATCGCGGTTTGCCGTAGTTGCGAATTGATAAGTTCCATTTCCTTGCTTTGCCGTAATTTTTGCATCGCCTTTGGTTGCCTTACCAGAGAAATAGGCCACCACATCGTAGCCACCAACGGCCAATCCTTTTTCATCGATGGGTGCAATTTGGGCACGAAGGGCAGAAACGAATAGTACCAGTGCAAGTGAGAAGATAATTTTGATCGTTTTCATTTTTGTTAATTTTTTAATTGTTAAGTATTTATTTTTCTATCGTTGTTATACTAAGCACTAGACAGCCGCTGTTTCCAGCAATTCCACTTTCGGAAAGTCAACCTCTGTGTTGGCTGTGTTATTGAAATAGTTGGTGAACGTGTTCAGTGCCACATGCCCAACAATTTCTCCCACTTCGCCTTGGGTAAAGCCGGCTGCCAATACCACATTCACATCAGTGTCGCTAACGTGGCCTCTTTTCTCTACCAGTTTGTGGGCAAACGTCAGTGCGGCATCCGTTTTCGGATCAATTTTTCCAAGTGTCCGGGCTGATTCTATCCGGGCATCGTCCAACCCATTCAAATTTTTTCCGATAAAGGTGTGGGCCGATGCACAGTATTGGCATTGGTTGGCCTCTGCTACTGTTAAAGCTATCAAGGTTCCCAGTTTGGCCCCCAATGTTCCTTCGCCCAAAGAGCCACTAAAGTTCAAATAGCCACCTAGCAGAGCAGGTGAATTGCCCATGGTGCGCATCATGTTGGGCACCATACCTAGCTTACCGTTGATTGCAGTAAACAATTCTTTTGCTTTACCCGAAGCCTGGTCAGGGTTCAGCGCGTTTAAACGTGTCATATTTTTTTGTTTTTGTTTGTCGTTGTTGACGATACAAAAGTGCAGTGTTGCCCAACGCTTTAAAATGGAGGATGCACGCAAGTGCATGGATGATTATCCTGGCCGGAAGTGAGATTATTTCACGAGATGTTTCCCACATCGCAATCTTAAATCCTTTGCGTATTTTTGTTACCTAATTTATTCATCGTGCTTCAACCGTCCCTTTACTCCATTTCTCCCATTGATGGCCGCTATGCGCAGGCTACCGAATCGCTACGGGCTTATTTTTCTGAGTTTGGATTGATTCGGTATCGGGTGCTCGTAGAAGTCGAATATTTTATTGCGCTGAGCGAGATTCCACTTCCTCAACTCGCTTCTTTTCCATCCGACAAGGCAATTGCGCTGCGCTCTATTTATCTGAACTTTTCTGAAGCCCAAGCAAACCAAATAAAGGACATTGAAAAAACCACCAACCATGATGTAAAAGCAGTTGAATATTTTCTCAAAAATGAATTTGATCAAATGGGTCTGTCAGCCTTCAAAGAGTTCATTCACTTCGGGTTGACCTCTCAGGATATAAATAATACAGCCACCCCGTTATTGTTGAAAGAGTTTTTGGAAAGAGAGTTTTTACCACTTTTGAATAAAATCGTGTTACTGCTGGAACAACAAGCAACACAATGGAAAGATATCGCGATGCTGGCCCGTACGCATGGACAGCCCGCCTCCCCTACCCGATTGGGAAAAGAAATTCATGTATTTGTCGAACGGATAAAAAAGCAACAGGTGCTGTTACACACCATTCCGCACTCAGCGAAACTAGGCGGAGCAACCGGCAATTTTAATGCACACCAAGTTACCTTTCCACAGGTTGATTGGGTTGGTTTTGCCAATACCTTCACCCACCAAAAATTAGGACTTCAGCGCAGCCACCCCACTACACAAATCGAGCACTATGATAATATGGCAGCCCTGTTTGATAATTTAAAAAGAATCAATACCATCCTGATTGACTACAGCCGAGATGTATGGCAATATGTAGCGATGAACTACTTTAAACAAAAAATCAAAGAAGGGGAAGTTGGATCCTCGGCTATGCCACACAAGGTAAATCCGATCGACTTCGAAAATGCGGAGGGAAATTTAGGCATTGCCAATGCGCTGTTTGAACATCTTTCGGCCAAACTGCCCATTTCGCGATTGCAACGAGATTTAACTGACTCAACCGTATTACGAAACATCGGAGTTCCACTTGCTCATACATTTATTGCACTGAAATCGTTAGAAAAGGGCATCAATAAATTAGAGTTAAATCAATCTGCTATTGACAAAGACCTGGATGACAATTGGGCGGTAGTGGCAGAAGCTATTCAAACTATTTTGAGAAGAGAAGGATACCCCAATCCTTATGAAGCATTGAAAGCGTTGACAAGAAAGAATGAAAAGATAACGAAGGAAACATTAGTAAACTTCATCAACACACTAGATGTGAAGGAAACCGTCAGGCAAGAGTTAAGAACGATCACTCCATTCAACTATACAGGGTATTAGCTATTTGTCAGGCGTGTACAACAGCGTTCCGGTAGCAAAATCAAAAAGTGTCAATCTTCTTAGATTAAAATAGGACGACCAATAAGTGCGCAGGGCTTCTAGATAACTTCGTTTTGCATTGTCCTTTTCCGTTAATGCAATATTCAAATTCGTGATATCAATCTTACCAATCAGGTAACGATTCTGTGCCACATTGTATCTCTCGCGCGCTACTTGGTCTGACTTCTTCGTTATTTCAATCTGAAGTCGAAGTAGCTCAAATTGCCGTACTTGTGTAATAATTTCTTGTTCTGCATTTACTTCATCTTGCGCAATGGTATAGTCATTCAGTTTTTTGTTTGCATAGGCTGTTTGCATGGTTGCTTTATTTCTTCCCCAGTTAAGCACAGGAATATTGAAACCCACATTGAATTGTTGTTGTTGCTGCGGATTGTCGTACAAGTCGCCCACGACCAGCCCAGCATTATTGAGCCCATAAGAAGCAACCAAGGTAGTTGCAAGACGACTTCCTTTGGCTCTTGCTACTTCGCTCTCGGCTTCCAGTCGTCTTCGCTCAAATGAAACATAAGCCGCTCGATTGAGCTTTGCATATCTAAGTGCCTCGTCCAAATTAGGTTCGAGCAAGGGAACTGTTTCTGGAAGTACGAGTTCAAATTCCTCGTCATTTTTGAGACCCAAATAAATGCGCAGGAGGAGGCTGGCATTTTGTTTGTTGATTCGAGCTGCAGCTACGTCTTGCTTCGATTTAAGTAGCTGCAATTCCACCTGTAACAATTTATCTTGCGAGGTAGTACCGATGTTATAGCGACCTTGCTCAATTTTAAAAATGGTGTCGTTGTTCGCTAAATTAAACCGAGCAATTTGTTCATCAATCTGGGCGGCAATCACCCGAAAGAAAAGATCCGAGGCGTTTTGAGAAATAAATTCCAACTGCTCGACAAACTCCCGTTTTGATTCTTCATACCGCAGGGGCAAGGTCAGCCGATCCCATTTAAAACTATTGTAGGCATAAATGGGCTGGTCCAATCTAATATTAAAAACATTTCCACTCCACAGTTTAGAGTCCCTCGCGATATCGGTAAAGTAATTGAAATTTGTATTTGCGGAAATAGTACCACCGGTCCACCGAAGGGGCTGCTGGAAACCCACGTTCACTAACGAGTTCGTTTGGTTAATAGGTTGAAACAATCTTGAACCGTCTTGTTGAACAACCTGCACATAACTCAAGCTATAAGAAGGTGCATTCCCACTAATTGCTAATTGGGGGTTATAGCGTGCCCTAAAAGTACGGTACTCCCAATACCTTGTTTCTTTTGCCGTTTCTGTTCTTTTTGAAGAAGGAGATTGTGCGCGCGCACGAGCTATTATATCTTCAATGGTAAACTTGTTTTGGGCATGGACGGCAAGAGAACTTGCCATCAATACAAGAAAAATGAATTTATTCATATCGCAGGGAGGCTATCGGGTCTTGCTGGGCAGCTCTGCGCGCGGGCGCGATTCCAAAAATTAAACCTACTGTGGCCGCCACACCAAATGATAAAACGATGGATGAAAAACTGATGATCGTGGGGATATTGGCGATGGAGGAAACTAGGAATGCAAAAGTAACTCCCAAGACAACTCCTATAATACCTCCGCTTACACTGATCATTACGGCCTCAAATAAAAACTGTTGAACGACATCACTCTTTTTGGCTCCAATGGCCAACCGCAAACCGATTTCTTTAATGCGCTCCAACACAGAGGCCAGCATGATATTCATAATACCTATCCCGCCTACCAGCAACGAGATACCGGCAATGGCGCCCAACACATAATTAAAGATATCATTGGTACGCTGCTGTTGTTTTAGAAGTAACTCAGGAATTTCAATTTCATAGTCTACAACCTCGAAGTGTCTTCTTTTCAGCATTCGTGAGATAATCTCTGCGGTTGCTTGTAGTTTTTCAGTTTGATCTATTTGCAACACCAATCGATCTAGCTGATGGTAATTTCTCTTTTCTTGCTCGGCTTCCGCGCTTGTGTTTTGAGCGTTGCCATTTGAATTCCCTTGACTTCTCATAGCAGCTAATCGTATGCCTTCCGTGGTTATCAAATCACGATTGCGGTAGCGAATCAAAACACTTTGAAGTGGAGCATACACATCCATATTAAAATCACGAATACCCAACTTATTGATACTAGCCTGCGAAATCGATCGCTCGTTTAGGACTCCAACAATCGTTAGCCAGTGCGTTCCTACTTTCATTGTCTTGCCAATGGGGTTTTCCTTAGGGAAAAATCGACTTTTTAAAGCTGACCCAATGATGCAAACTGGCGAGCCAATTTTCAATTGCCTTTTATTGAACAGCGTTCCGTCCGATAATTGGAAATCATAAATTTTAAAATAGGCAGGGTCAACACCCACCAATTTGGCCGATCGCCTGAATCCATTTCTAATGACATAGGTGTCTAAGATAATCTCCGGGCTCACTTGACTAAGTGTTGGAATGGTTTCCTTAAAACTCTCCACGTCTCGCACTGTCAATCCGGGCGAGAATTTCTTCTTTTCCTTTTTGCCTACTTTCTCATTTACCTTCTCGTCCTTTTGCTCAATGATTGGCTTGATAACAATATTGTTTACACCAACTAACTTAATTTGATTGAGGATCTCTTGTTGCGCACCATTGCCTATGGCAAGCATGGCAATAACTGCTGCTACACCAAATATGATTCCAAGTGCTGTTAACAGCGATCTCAATCGATTGGCAATCACTGCGTCAACTGCGATGTAAAGGTTTGCCAGCAAGCGAGGATTTACTATGTTTTTAAATTTCACAAGTCAAGGGTTGACGGGTTGAAATGAAACTCAGTGGTTCTAATTAGTCGCGCTCGCAACTTTCGTTGCTTCAGCTGTTGAGTTTGCTATGGGGGCTTCCTTTACAGGCTTGCCAGAAGGTGAATCCTCCTTTTTTCTTCGCTTACCATTTAACTCTGGCAACAAACTTATCTTGTCGTTGTCCGTGCCGGCTGGCATCGATAAAAATACTTTCTCTCCGAATTGTAAACCTGCGGTTATCACTGCTTCATTGGAATTGGTTTCACCAACGATCACTTCTTGTTTCTGGACGCGGGCGCCCTCTTTTCTGAACACGTAGGTGATTGAATCATATTGAACATGCAACGATTCCAAAGGAATGAAAATCACATCGTTCAAAACTTGAGCAACAATTTTGTTGCTCGTTGTCATGGAGGGACGCAACGCGGGATCTGTACCATCAATTTCAATCAAAACCTCAAAAACTTTTGCGTCTGAATTGGGCTTTTGTTCACCTACGTTGGCCACTTTGGTTACGGTTCCCGTCAATCGCTTATCCGGATCAGAATCCAACCCAATCGTCACTTTCTGATTAGGTTTTACTTTCCTTACATCCACTTCATTCACGAAAGTTTTCGATTGCATTTTTGTTAGGTCAGGAAGCGTAGCGACCGTTGGCTCCCACATCCCAATTCGCGACCCCTCTTTTACGGGCTTGCCATCCCACCCCTTAGTGTAGATGACCATTCCATCCTCGGGCGCCAATACATTAAATGATTCCAAGATTTGATTCATGGCATCAAAGTCTCCTTTCACTTTGCGTAACTCAGCGCCTACTTCACGCATTTTCTCTACATTCTGATTTTTTTTAATTTTATAGTTCTCTAATGCTTGCTGATAGGCGCGATTGGCCTTTTCCAAATTAATCTCGCCCTGTTTTATAGTTGCGGGTGGTTCAAACTTCGATTGCTGCAAAATGATCTCCTTTTCTTCGGCACCATATTTTAGATTAATTAGTTCATCGCGCGATTGTCGCATTAACAACGTAGTATCTAGCTGCGTTTGAACAAACTTTGACTCCGCCTTCTCGTGGTCAATTTTTTTCTGGTTGTACTTAGTCTGAAATTCTGACCGATCCAAGGTGGCAACCCAATCACCCTTTTTTACGACAGTGCCCTCATCGACAATTTTCTGGAGAGTTACTTCCCAAATTTGAAATTGAATTACGCCAGTGGGGCCGATGACCTTAACGGAATTTTTTGCTTCCAACTCACCAGTGGTTTCAACCTCTACCCTAAATTCCCCTTTTTTAACTGGAGCAATTATCTCAGACGAATCAACGGCCTTTGACCCTCTAAAAATAAAAAAGCCGAACACTATGACTAGGACGGCTGTGGCTGCGAGAATGTAGTTTCGCTTCATGGGTAGGAATTTGGTGTTAACGTTAAGTACTGCTTTCGAGACCAAAAGGTTACATACCGCTCCGCTTATTTACAGCTTAAATCTAATTGCTGTAGGAGGCAAGCTTCGCGGCACTCGCTAAAACGATCAGGGCAGCGATTTATTTCTCAATCACTGCCCCCGAATTCCAACTTCACGAAGGTATGATGGATGTTTTCTAGAAATAGTTTTATCGGATCTCCTCTCCTGGTCTAGTTTTCCATCGTTCGTGCATCCACACCCATTGCGAAGGGTGTTCGCGGACAATCTTCTCCGTAAAATCGGTGAACAACTGAGTATTTACTACAAGATCTGTCTCTTCATCGCCTGTTATCACCAAGGGTATCTCAGGCAGGATATGCATTTGCTGCATGCCATTTTCATCGAGAAAAATATAGGTGGGCACAACTGCGCATCCCGTTCGAAGGGCGAGGATGGTAGCACCAATGGGTGTCGATGCCTTCATCCCAAAGAAATCGACAAAGCGGCTCTTTACTTTTGTATCCTGATCAATCAAGATGGCAATGGATCCTCCCGACTTCAACGCCTTAAAAAGCCGGACGCTTTCTTTTCCACGCTCGATGGCAATCGCACCAAACGCATTTCTGTACTCCCACAATAGGGCATTTAGACGTTCATCCTTCAATGCGGTACCAACGATATTAGGATTCAGTCCACGCAACGCCATGTTGGTAATCTGCAAATCAAAAGCCCCCAGATGCGAGGTGAGAAACATCACGCCTTTCCCCTTTGCAAACGCCCTTTCGTAATTTTCTAATCCGTGTGTGGTTAAAAATCTCTCCAGATCTGTCAGCGTTTTTACTTTTAGCGATCGCAAAATATCGCCTGCATTTTTTCCCAACATCACAAACATTTCCTTGCTTAAGGCAATGATCTCGCGGGCGGATTTCTCTCGGCTGAACGCCATTCCTAAATGATAAATGGCACGTTCTCGGGGTAATGGAGAAAACAAATACGCGATACGTCCTAAGAAGCCGCAAAACGCTAACCATAACTTACGCGGTAACAAGTTAGATGCGAAAATCAAAAAACGGATAAAGTAGTATAAACTGGTGTACTTGATCTCCTTTCTGAGTGGACGTGTTTCCATGAAACACAAAGATACGAGCAGGATTTGTTAAATTTATGTGTGAAAAAACTTTATCTCATTCGTCATGCAAAATCCAGTTGGGATGACCCAGAGATCGAAGACTTCCAAAGGCCACTGAACACTCGGGGTGAAAAAGATGCTCCTGCGATGGGCAGGCGACTAAAAGAAGAAAGGCTTACACCGAACATAGTTGTCTCGAGTCCAGCAGTAAGAGCTTTAGACACATGTAAAATAATTTGCGGAGTGCTGGGTTTTAACAGAAAGGAAATCATCGAAAACAAATCTCTTTACCACGCGAGTGAAGAAGAAATTCTAAAGGTCGTTCGTAGTTTGAAAGACAGAACTGGCGATGGGGAAGAAAATGTGTTGTTGTTTGGACACAACCCCGGGCTCACTGATTTCGCCAATCGCTTTTTGAATGAGCACATTTTAAATATACCCACCACAGGAATAGTAGCTGCACAACTGGCTATCAATAAATGGAAGGAGGCAGATTGGGGTAGCGGAAAATTGCTGTTTTTTGATTTCCCTAAAAATAAAAATGACTGAACCATTTCTACATGAAGCATATTTAATTATTTTTTAGAAACTATCGAAACACATCATGAAAATACCCGCTATTCTGCTTTTGAACACTTTCTTGGTTGGAAGTGTATTTGCCCAAAAAACAGAAATTACTTTTGAAATCAGTTTCAAAGGAAAGAAAATTGGTGTCGTCAAGGCCATTGAAGAAAAAACCGGAACCAAGTCGATCAAAAATCTAAAAACGGAAACGGATACCAAGATATTGGTGGTGTCGGTACATGTAGAATCGGAAGTGAAAGTGGTAAAAGAAAATGGCATTCTCGTTGAAGGAACCGCCTACCGACATGCTAACCGTGGATCGGAAGATGTTCATGCACACGTCAAAAAAATCGCCAACAAAACGTATCAACGTGAACGCAACGGTCAGACTTCAAAAATCGAAAAAGAAGACATCACCATGTGCATGGTTGACTTGTATTTCAAAGAACCCAAAGGTGTCGCCTCTGTCTTTTCAAATATGTATGCCGAAAAATTAGAACTGAAGGCAATGGGAGGAGGTAAATACCAATTGATTACACCGGATAAGAAAAACTCGTACTACAACTACCTAAACGGAAAATTGACAATGGTCGAGGCTGACACACCGGTTGGCAAGGTGGTTTCTAAGCGCTTGTAATTGCGTTGGAGAATCAAAAATACACAGATAGAAAGATCAGCCTATGAATAGGTTCTTTGATGGCCTATTCCGATAAGGGAAACGATTGTCATTTTTCGATCAAAAACTTCGTCACCTAGTTGGCTGTCTTCAGTGTATAATACAGCCCAATGTTGAAAACAGAACCTGAACCATTTCCTTGGTTTAATGTGCCTGAGCCAATTGTATTGACACCGAAATCGAATGATGAATTGCTGCCTGCATCATTTCCGTTCACAGTGCTACTAGAACTGGAATAACCAAACAAGCCGTATTGGCCAACCGCTGTAAAGCGCGATGAAAGAGCGTAGGCGATACCAACTCCCACACGTGCACCAAATCCGGATTGCTTGGATTCAACGGGTGAGGCGCCCCTTTTGTCCGTTGTCGCCCCGGAGGAAATGTTGAGGTAAAAGCCGGCAAACGTGCTGAAGCTATCTGTGATCTTGAAAAACTTTCTGACATACACTGTTGGGCTGATACTTATAGAGCTTTCCAAATCTTTGGTGTCGTTCTTCTGAGATGACCCGGTTATCCCCAGGAAAAGGCCGAGTTGTATGTCGTCCTTCAGGAAAGTGCCACCTTCTGGCGCAAAGGCCCAGTTGGAATTGGTTGTAGCAAACCCATTGGCTGTTTTGGAAGTAGACGATCCAAAACCGCCCAGACCGCCAATATACCAGGATCCGCGCTGTGCTAACGCAGCATTTCCGGCAATTAGAAAAACAACGATAAAGAATACTTTTTTCATAACACTATGTTTTGACTGATCCATAAATAAACTATTTGAAAAGTAGCTAAAAAAAATCATCTCCACAAGGAGCTTTTGGTGACGGACCGGTTGTATAAACTAATTTCCTCATTTTAATAAAGTCTCCTTAGGGTCAAAACCATAAATGATCTGCAACGGTGGAAAGAATTTTTTATGTGTTGTTCGATCTATCAACAAAACCTTCGCCAGAATTCATTGTGCCCTCCTTTCGTTAGCTTATCTTTGTAGACCAAATCCGGTTCACCGAAACGATTACGGTGTTTATCCGTTTAAGAAACAATCGGAACGAATTCGATCAGTGTTAAACAAAACTCTAAAAATTTAATTTTAAAATGAAAAAATCAGTAGTATCTATTTTTGCGTTGGTGGTTTGTGTGGCCGGCTATTCACAAAATTCAAAATCCTTTTACAGCAACTCATATGAATCTCGCAATAGCGGCTCTTTTGACCAATCTGCTTCTCTGCTAACATTTGGTCTGGGATTTCCTAACACATCTGTGAACGCTGTTTCTGGATTTCCACCCATCTATGCAAAGTACGAACACGGCTTTCTGCGAGATGAGGTAGGCCTTGGTGGTTATATCGCAACCGGTTTCGGAACAGTTGCCAATAATAATTTTGCATCGTTTAGTTTTGGCATCGTGGGCTACTACCATTTTAATAAACTAATCCCCATTGATAAAATGGACGTGTATGCAGGGGCTGGCGCGGGCTTCCGATCAGTTAGCTTTGATAAAGCAACGATCAATAGTAGCACAAGTGATGCCATTCTAATTGCGAGGGTGGGTATCCGATACTACTTCAAGCCAAAATTGGCAGCTTATGCGGAAACCGGACATGATGGGATGAGTACCGTTAATCTTGGAGTGACCCTTAAGCTAAAATAGAACAACAATTGATGAATAAGAAAAGGGCGTCTCGTAAACAACCGGACACCCTTTTTAATTGTGCCAAACGCTATTTAACTTTTCTTGGTGATCAAGTCAGACGCACGCCATCGCAAAAAACCCTTCTCTTGAAAGCGGTACCCAAACAACAATTTAACCGTGGCACTTGAACTGGTAAAAACAATGTCTTCAAATCGGATACTTCTAGACTGCTGCACATAGCTGGTACCTGCAAAGAAACGTTTGCTGTTGTACCCAATGCCCACCCTAAAATCCGCAAAGGTGTTTAACGTCTGATCATCGGTTTTTCCGTTAATCGTTCGGTACGAAACCCAATGTTGGGCAGGCCCCACCGATAGAGACGCATTTACAAAAAAGCGTTTACCTAAAACCAGATTATAAGAGTAGCCAGGTGCTATACTAAAGGTGGTGCTGTTGATTTCATTAAAATTTCCCTTGGCACCAAAAACGGCTTCGTAAAAAGGGCCATATAGGGCTGAGTCTGCCTTCAAATCAAAAAAGTTAAGTGTCCCCGACAATAAGAAAGATCCGCTGCTTTTCAACTGACGCTCCGAGAAATTATACGATGAACGCAAGGAAAATTTATTTTTGTTAAATGCATAGATGCCATTAATACCCGTGTTGCCAATTCGAATATCAGGGCGCTGCGGAAAGGGCACATCTGCCGGCACGCCTCGTTTCGCATCTTCTCGATAAAAACCTCTGTACGTTTGGGTGAATAGATCTACACCCCAGTTTTTTCCCAACACATTCAACTGCAAATCATTTACCTTTGACTCACCATACAGACTTTTCTTTTTCTCATCAATCGGCACTGCAAAAACCAACTCAAACCCGATTTCAAATACATACATCCCAAAACCCATCCCAACTGAGTTGTTTGGGCGATAGGTTAACTTCTCGTCTCCCCCTGGTTTATTCTGAATCTCAAATGTACTGGTTCGCGTCTTGGCAATCGGCCAAATAAAAAAATGATCAGGAAAGCGTTCAACGTAAATGGCGCGAAGCGAGTCTTTCTTTTGAGCCAACAACGGCAATGAAAATAGGATGACCAAAAAGCAAAGCAATCGTTTCTTCATTGATAATAGAAGACTAGAAATTATAAAATATACTCGCTCAAATCTCTATTTTTCACCAATCCGCTTAACTTTTCTTTCACCATTTCTTTTGTCACAAGTATTTCTGCGGGCGGTTTTATTTTGTCCGGTACATCAAACAAAAATTCATTTAGGAGCTTGCTCATTACAGTTTGTAACCTTCGTGCGCCAATATTCTCAATCTCCGCGTTTACATCAAATGCAGTCTGCGCAATCTCGTCAATGGCTTCGTCATCAAAAGTGACAGTGATTCCTTCGGTAGTGAATAGGGCTTCGTATTGTTTTGTCAATGCGTTCTTTGGTTCCGTTAATATTCGAATAAAATCGCTTTTGTTCAAACTATTCAGTTCTACACGAATGGGGAATCGTCCTTGCAATTCGGGTATCAAATCGGAAGGTTTTGAAATGTGAAATGCGCCAGCAGCTATAAACAAAACGTGATCAGTCTTAATGACTCCATGTTTTGTATTCACCGTACTTCCTTCCACGATAGGCAAAAGATCGCGTTGCACACCTTCCCGGCTTACATCCGGGCCACTGCCTCCTTTACGACCACCGCCTGAGGCGATCTTGTCAATCTCATCGATGAATATAATCCCAGCATTTTCGGCTTTTCGAATGGCTTCTTCCTTCACCTCGTCCATATCGATTAATTTAGAAGCTTCTTCTTCCAATAAAATCTTGCGTGCCTCAGAAACGGTGACTTTCCTCTTCCTTGCTTTCTTGGGCATCATCCCATTGATCATTTCCTGTATATTCATCATCGATGCCTCATCCATCATGCCTGCACCTATCATACCCACGCCCGGTGCACCGCTTTGCTTGATATCAATTTCTATTTTACGATCTTCGAGTTCTCCGTTCTTAATTTTCTCGCGAAACAAATTACGGGTGCGCTCATTTAATTCTACATCCGATGTAGGTACTTCTTCTGATTCGCCACTCTGAACTTGAAAGCCAGCCGACTTTCTCATCGGAGGAATAAGCGCATCCAATATGATTTCTTCCACGGTAGCTGCGGCTTT
Organism: Cyclobacteriaceae bacterium; assembly: GCA_031400595.1. Lineage (GTDB taxonomy): Bacteria > Bacteroidota > Bacteroidia > Cytophagales > Cyclobacteriaceae > ELB16-189. The sequence continues at coordinate 175,440 of JANNQG010000019.1, read as the reverse complement.
CTCTTTTACCTCTTCCTTCTTGCGCGTCTTCACCATATTTACCGACTGCTCTACCAAATCGCGCACCATACTTTCTACATCGCGCCCCACATAACCTACTTCAGTAAATTTCGATGCTTCCACTTTTACAAATGGAGCGTCTGCAATTTTTGCTAACCTACGTGCGATTTCTGTTTTACCTACTCCGGTGGCACCAATCATCAAGATGTTATTGGGTATAATATCATCTTTAATATCTGACTTGACATTCATCCGCCTCCAGCGATTACGCAAGGCGATTGCCACATTGCGTTTTGCATCATGCTGCCCAATGATGTATTTATCCAATTCTTTTACAATCTCCTGCGGTGTCAATCCTCCAATTTTTTCCATTTTTTAATTAGTGATAAGGTGTAAAGGTAGGGCGTCTTTCATGATTGTAAAAACGATCTGAATAGACAATAGGTCTGTTAAGAAATCTCACTAATTCGAGGTAAATGTGCTGCCCTTGCTGTCTCTCACTGTCTAAGCATCTTCATAATAGACAATCTCACAAACGTAAAAAACCTCTTTTTAAGCAAATGGATCGTTTTTTGAACAAATTATCGTAATTCGTTCCGCATTTATTGTTTATCAATATTTTTTAATTGATATTTGATCTTTAATTAGTTAAAAACAATAAATAATATGGAAAGAAAAAAAAGAACCAAACTTACCCAATCACCGCACATCATCTTTCTGCACATCATCGCCTGGGTTATTTTCGTTGGCTTGAGTATAGAAGCTGGAGGACTGATTGTCAATTTTGTTTTTGCTGTGTTCAAACCCGAATTTGTCGGGAATCTGTATCAGAAACTAGATTTAAGTCAATTGTATCAGCAAAGCAAATGGGCTTTTTACTCTACTTACAGTTTTGCTTTAATCATATCCTTATTTAAGGCCTTGCTTTTCTACACAGTGATAGAGCTGCTTTACAAATTAGATTTGGCTAAACCATTTAGCAGTTATGTCGCCAATAAAATTAATCGTACCGCGTATTATACATTTTCAATAGGAATTCTAAGCTATATAGCAAAGGAGGTCGCTAAAAATTTGCAGCATCATGGATACGAAATTGATAAACTGAATCAGTTTTGGGTTGACAGCCAAGCCTTTATTTTAATGGCCGCTGTAGTCTATGTTATAGCGCAAATATTTAAAAGAGGTATTGAACTTCAAAACGAAAACGATCTAACCGTTTAAGTCATGCCTATAATCGTAAACTTAGATGTGATGATGGCGAAACGAAAGATGTCGCTGAATGAACTTTCCGAAAAAGTAGATTTAACGTTGGCCAATCTTTCCATTCTTAAAACCGGAAAAGCAAAAGCCATTCGATTCAGCACGCTGGAATCTATCTGTAAAGTACTCGACTGCCAGCCCGGAGATTTATTGGAATATTCGAATAAATAATTCGCAACCTATTAGGATATCTACCTGGTAGATTTCAAAGAGTTGCGCAATTCGTTGTAACCGTCAATTAGGGTACTGCGCTATTTCTTGGATTCGACTAACAACTTACTGCCAACAGACAAAGGTTCATCCTCTATGATATTTTTCTTTAGCCAATTTGGAAAGCTGATGTTTTCAGAATCGCATTTGTAATAATTGATGCCGGCAAGTGTGTGCGGAGTTGAATGATCTGATGAATTATATTGACAATCGGCTAGAAAATATTGATAGTCAAGTCCTGAGTCATCAAGTTTTTTCATAGACACTCGCATATGGGTAGACCAATCATCAATAAAAGCGTTGGTGTTAGTAGGCGTATGGTTTAAAGCAGCACTGAATCGGGTCAACACATTATCATAGATAGTATTGCTATGCAAATGCTTGATTCGGTAATTCAAAGAATCTTTTCGCTGTAATAGTGCATCCTCGTATATATCTTTTCCGATTGTAAAATTCAGATAGGTTGAACTCTCTGCTTTCCAAACCGTATCCACTATTTCTACCCACCGGTTAGATTCGATTAAAGAAGCATCCGAAAGCTGGTATATTTTGTTGTGCTCATATTGTTTGGCAACAACAGGAGCCCAAAAAGCGGATGCATACGCTCCCGCACTTTCTCCTGAAACCAAAATCTTTCCCGGCTTTTTAAAATTATCAAATACCCATTGAAGCGCAGTCAGACTATTGTTGCGTCCATTGTGATGGATTTCAAATTTTTTGCTATTCAAACTATATGTATTGGTTACATTTCCAATGTGTAAATCACCCGTGCAATATGGGATATAAACCACATTCCATTCTTTAAACGGATTCGATTGTACCTCCCCATTCAAAAGCCCGGTTATTAATTTGGGGATGGCCGCAAATACCATAGGAAGGTAATAGGATTTAAGTACCCTTGAATCGCCTTCAAAAATACTCATCAAGGTAGTTGGTGATCCGCAAGTAAGACTATCCCAACAGGCACCTCCTCCCGAGAAATGGATAATCAGATTATCGGATTTTCCTTTCCGAGTATATATGGAAAACGGGGAGCCGTCACTGCACATGGTCGGACCGCCAAGTACAACTGTATGCAATTCAAAATCGTTTATTTCAGCTGCAGAACTGACTTCCTTTGGTGGAGCCAGAAATATGAACCAGACGTAGAGGAATCCAATGGTTAACAGCGCTCCCAACACGATCGCTATCCATTTAAAAAATCTTACGATGGTCTTAAGCATATGAAAAGTTGTTTACAACTCGCAGAAGTTCACTATCATGATTTGTCTAAAATGACGGCCAAAACATATACGCAAGTTTAAAACTTTCGTTGTAAATAAGTCAAAATGAACACCCATGAGCAACAATTCCTTTTGGACTATTCCCAAACATGTCCATTGAAATATCTAGATTTGCTCAGTTATGAAGGCCCTATTTCTCTCCATTTTCTTGATTTTAGGTGGGTTACATCCCTGCTTTCCACAGGGAAATTCTGCCAGCTGGAAAGATGTCAAAAAAATTGGAAAGGGGAATTTGACAGTTTACTGGTTTCCCAACGATCCATATAGTTTCAAGAGTGCCAATGGCGAATTAAAGGGAATAGAAGTTGAAATCGTAAACGGGTTTCAGAAGTATCTTCAGCAGCACTACCAAGTAGATCTTTCCATCCAATGGCTGAAAGAAGAGCGATTTATAGATGTACTGGAGCGAGTTAAGGGCAAACCGAACGATAGCTTCTTTGGTGTTGCGGGGTTTTCTTTCTCCGAAGAAAGGAAACGTTTTATGAAGTTCTCCCCTTCCTATATGGCTGATATCGCTGTGCTTGTCTCCACACCGGACATCCCCATTGTTAGGTCGAAGGATGACTTAAAGAAATACCTGACAGGCGCAACTGCTTTGACAGCTCAAGGAACAGTTTTAGAAAAAGAATTGATTCAGCTACGAGATGAAAATAAAATGCAATTCAAAATTGAATATACTGGCGGGAGTGTCGAACTAATCAAATTGCTAAACCAGCGTAAAAATAGTTTCGGATACCTCAACTTACCTGTCTATCTGCTGAACCTGGACAAAGGGCTGACAAAGCTAAACCGGCAAAACTATCTCACAAAAAGATATGAAGGTCGGGGAATTGGGTTGCCATTAAATAGCGATTGGGATATTCCGTTGAATGAATATTTTGCAAGCCCTGAATTCAAACAACAAATCGAATTCATCATTGCCAATTATATAAATATCGATCTGTATCATTTTATGGAAACCTTTTCACCTGAGAACGAGGTGAGTCTTCTGAATAAAGAAAAGGATATTCAACAAATGGAGATCAAGGTTCAGCAAATGGAGATTACCGAAAAAAACCAAAGGCAACAGTTCTTAATTATCATTGTGGTTACGTGTTCAGTCCTTCTATTGGTCATCGGTTTGCTGTATCGAAAACAATTGAAAGATCACCGGCAACTGAAAGAGCAAAAGGCAGAAATTGAAGCCCAATCTGATGAGATTATGTCTATCAATAATAATTTAGAAAATATTGTCAAAGACAGAACAAAGGAGCTTGAAAATAAAAACAAGGCGCTGGCGGATTACGCATTCATTGCCGCGCACAAGCTCAGGTCTCCCTTGTCAACAATACTTGGCTTGGTTGACCTCATGCGAAAAATGGACGTCCCTGAAGAAGATAAAATACTTATCAAACACCTTGATCAGTCGTCAAAAAATCTGGATGTTATTGTTCACGATATTATGAGTACAATTGAGAGTACATAGCCGCCTGCAAATCCATCAATTTAAGCTACTGATTTAGTTGGCAGTCAATTTCGTAACTATTCTTTGGTCGAACAGCTTTTATTCTTAGATAAAAATATTCTCCAAGTATTTGTTTCGAATATCCCGATAAATATAAAAATCCGAATCAATGCTGGCAATCTTGGCAATTCCCTTAGCTTCCGAAGCGACAATCAATGTCGCATCCGCCAAGTCCATAGGCACATCAGTAAATTTTTCGCTGAGCTCAATCATTCTGATCAAGTGGTGAAATTCCAATTCAAAAATGTGAAGACCTCCCCGGTTGATCCACTTCAAAAAGTTAATTTGAGTCTTTGTACTAAAATCAAGCATGTGGGATACTTCCGTAATCACAGGCCATGTGGTGATCAAATGTCCTTGGCTGCGCTTGAGAAATGAGACCGCTCGCTCGTGGTAGCTATCGCTCTTGTCAAATAAGGCGATGAGCGGCCCTGCATCAACGAGCGTGCTTTGCATCTAACTTTTGTCTTAATTTTTCTTTCAATTTTTTCTTATAGGAAACAGAACCATCTGTGAAGCCGCTCCCTTCTTGCCCAAATAGTTCAACACCTGCTTCGAAAGCACTTCGAGTCTTTCTCCGTTGACTGAGGTAAGCCTCTAACGCTTCTTTCACAACCATCGACTTAGAAACCCCCTCATCGTGGCAATACCTTAGCAACTCTTTTTCGGTATCATCTGAAAGTCTGACGTTTAGCATATAAATTGAATTTGTAATACAAATGTATTACACTACAAATAAAATGCAAAGGTTTGTCGAAATTTATTTTTTGGGTGCCCGATCCCTCAAAAATTCAAAACTTATAAGTGTACCCCGCCCTCACCACTTGAGTCTCATAGTAGTCACTGCTGTTATACTTAAATCCCTGCCCTTGAATTTCCTTTTTTATGATGAGGGTATTTAAAATATCGGTAGCATTGAGGAAAAATTCGCCTTTGCCTTTCTGCACTGATTTTTTAATCCCGGCATCGACAGAGAATCGCTCCGCTATTTTTCCTTGTGGAATGATGTCTGGCGCCAGGCAGATGGCGGTAACTTGTAAATCCACTCCCTTGGAGAAATGAAACAGATTCTTGAATTTGATGTTGCCGGAAAATATTTCCAGTTGTGCTGCAGAAAAGGTATTGGTAACAGGATACAAGTTTACCACTGAAAAAGCATTGATTTGATTGTGGTATCCATTCAGGTTGATGTTAAATGAATACTTCGATGAGACTTCCTGATTAAGAACCATCTCAACACCTGTGTTATAACTTCTCCCCGCATTTTGAAAGATGGCATAAATCAATGTGCTATTGGCAATGATACTTGATATACGAGTAATCGTTCCTTCGGCAAACCGATGATAAGCGGCACCATACAAATATCCTTTCGCCCAACTGGTTCTATACCCCAGCTCGATCGAGTTTGTAAACTGTGGCCGCAAGCCTGGGTTGCCCACCTTGATAATTTCAGCATCGTCATACTTGGGGAAAATGCGAATGTCCACCTCATTGGGGCGATCTACTCTTCGGTTGAAGAAAACAGATAGTTTGTTATTGTCATTAAGTTTGTAAGCCAGCCTCACATTTGGAAATGGCTGAGTATAATCATAACCACTGCTTTTGTAAACAGGATGATTAGGGCCGACTTCATAATCAATTTTTACATACTCCACGCGCAAGCCAACCTCCGCCTCTACTTTTCTGCTTTCAAAAACATAGTTTCCATACACCGCGGGAATCAACTCTTTATACGTGGCCACACCTCCGGCATTGACATCTAACGGAGAATTCAATCCTGGAATGAAAAGCATATTTGTGGGAATCTCGCGGTTACGCAGCTTGATGCCTGTCTCTACCCTCCCATACTTCAACGGCCTGATGTAATCCACATTCAAATCATAGACCGACTCATCAGATATAAGTTTAAAGGCATCAAACCCTGTGTAGGTGGGAAGGATATTAGTAAAATTGTATCGTTCGTCTTCGCGATGGAAGGTATAATTAAAGCCAACATTGAGCAGTCGCCCCGCTTCTTTGTATTTATGCTGGTACGCAGCCGTAGCCATCCAGGTGGTCTTCAACTCGTCTTCCAAAAACTGCCAAAGTCGTACACGATTGGATAAATCACCTTGGAAAAACGGCTCATCGCCATTGTCGATTATTTTCTCACTACCAAACAAACCGGAAACCGTTAACGTATTGGCATTGTCGATATTCCAGTCTATGCCGGCCTTCAATGTGGTAAAGGCAGTATTTCTATTTCGTTTTGTTTGTTGATTGATAATGGTACCGTCATCATACGTACGGGTGACGAACTCATTCTTGTTGAGTGTCTCTGTGTACAGATAGTCTCCCTGAAAGAATGCGTTAATCTTATTCTTTCGGTAGTTAAGCGACAGTGATGGATTAACCTTTGGTGTGATTTGATATTGAGGTCGGATGGTGGGCAGATTTTCCTTTCGAACCCAAAGTGCGCCCGCACCCAACGTAAATCCAACTTTGCCATTAAATCCTTCTTGCTTACTTTTTTTATAAATAATGTTGATGATTCCCGCATTACCATTGGCATCGTACTTGGCAGAGGGATTGTTGATGATCTCAATCTTTTCAATCGCTGAAGCGGGAAGGTTGTCTAAGCCTGACTGACTGCCAAAACCTGTCAGCGCAGTTTGCTTGCCATCGATCAACACCGTTACCTTATCATTGCCGCGCAGTTGGACTTTACCATCTTGCACGTTGACACCTGGCAAATTCTGCATTGCTTGCAATACGGATCCACCACTTTGGCTAATATTGTCCGCTACTGAAAAAATCTTCTTATCAAGCTTTTCACCAACAGCATCTTGCTTCCCCGTAATGACGAACTCGTTCAATGTTTGGGCGTCTTCACTCAATTCGATAGTGGCCTCGTCCAAGTAGTCTGTTAATGTGCCCACGAAGAGCGATTTCTTTTTGGTTACATATCCAACAAAAGAAAATTCCAAATAGTAATTGCCCGGTTCAATGCCAGCGAGTGCAAATCGTCCTTCTTCATTACTTACCGCTCCCGTAATGAACCTGCTGTCTTTCTCCGTCTTCAATACCACATTGACGTAGGAAAGAGCCAAACTGGTGGCTTTGTCTTTTACTAACCCTGAAACGGTTACTGATTTTACTTGACTGTAGACACTGAACGTCAACAAGACTAATGAGAACGTTACAGCAAAGTGTTTGAACACGAAAATTGATTAAGGTGCTTTTTGATTTTCAAGCATAAAAGTCATTGGCTTTTCTACCCTCTCTTTCAACAGTGCAACCTTTAAAACTTCATCTACTGAATCCACGTAATGAAAGGTCAACCCTTTGATGTAGTGCTTTTCGATCTCGCTGATATCGCGTTTGTTTTTCGTGCTAAGAACAATCTCTTTGATGCCGCTTCGCTTGGCAGCTAATATCTTTTCTTTGATTCCGCCAACAGGCAATACTTTTCCACGAAGAGTAATCTCGCCCGTCATTGCCAAATTAGATTTCACTTTGCGCTGGGTGAAAATAGAAGCCAGCGAAGTAAGCATAGTAATACCTGCGGATGGCCCATCTTTTGGCACAGCACCGGCCGGCACGTGGATATGCAAATCGTACTGCTGAAATACCCGATGATCAATTCCTAAAGACTCTGCATTTGATTTTAAATAGGAAAGTGCAGCCATCGCTGATTCTTTCATCACATCTCCCAACTGGCCAGAGATTGTTAAGGACCCCTTTCCCCTACTCAAACTAGATTCAATAAACAAAATATCTCCTCCCACTTGTGTCCAGGCTAATCCGGTCACTACTCCTGCAATATCATTACCTTGATAAAGCTCTCCATCAAATATTTCTGCTCCCAGAGTCTTCACTACATAAGCAGGAGTGATTACTTTTTCAAAAACTTCATCCATCGCCTTGGTCTTGGCAATGCTGCGAACAACTGATCCAATCTTGCGCTCTAAACTTCTAACTCCCGATTCGCGTGTATAGCTTTCAATGACTTTCAACAAAGCTTCTTTCTCAAATTTGGCCTCATTTACGCCAAGTCCATGCTCTTTTAATTGTTTTGGCACTAAATGTTTTATCGCTATCTGCAATTTCTCTTCAACAGTATAACCTGTCAATTCGATAATCTCCATGCGATCGCGCAACGCAGGCTGAATGGTATCCAATGAATTGGCTGTTGCAATAAAAAGCACCTTTGACAAATCGTATTCAACCTCAAGGTAATTATCGCCAAAGGCGTTATTCTGTTCTGGATCTAAGACTTCTAATAATGCGGATGAAGGATCCCCTCGGAATTCAGAACGCACTTTATCAATCTCATCTAAAACAAAAACCGGGTTGGACGATTTTGCCTTTTTCAAATTTGCCAATATTTTCCCTGGCATAGCACCAATATACGTTTTGCGGTGCCCCCTAATTTCGGCCTCATCGTGAACACCGCCTAGCGACATGCGTATGTAGTTTCTTCCGAGTGCTTTGGCTATTGATTTTCCTAAAGATGTTTTACCAACACCAGGGGGGCCATATAAACATAGAATGGGGCCTTTCATATTTTGTTTCAACTTCAAAACAGCCAGGTACTCAAGAATACGATTCTTGACTTTTTCTAAACCAAAATGATCTTTGTCTAAAATCTTCTTCGCATTCTTTAGATCGAAGTTATCAGAGGTGTACTCCTCCCATGGCATATCCAACATGAACTCCGCATAATTCATTGCGATGGGGAAATCGGGAGCTTGTGGGTTTGTGCGTTGCAGCTTGTCAAGCTCTTTGGCAAAATGTTCAGCGGCCGGTTTAGGCCATTTTTTTTCAGCTCCACGCTTACGTAACTTCTCGATCTCTTTATCAGGTCCATCAAAACCCAATTCATCTTGCAATACCTTTATCTGCTGACGCAAAAAATAATCACGCTGCTGTTGGTCGATGTCGGTGTGCACTTTCTTTTGAATCTCATGCTTGATCTCCAGCATCTGGATTTCTTTTAGCATGTGCTGCAACAAAAGTGTAGCGCGTTCAATAAGATTGTTCGTCTCAAGGATTTTCTGCTTGTCTGTGACGTCCACATTCAAATTGGAAGCTAAGAAGTGAACCAGAAAGGCCATGCTCTGCATGTTATCTAATGCAATCTGAGCTTCCTGCGGGATTTCGGGATTGAGTTTTAGAATTTTCGAGGCCGCATCTTTCAATGATTGAATTAAAGCCTTTACCTCTTTGCTTTCCATATCCAGCTTCATCTCTTGCTGCAACTCTATTTTTGCAGTAAGAAATGGTTCCTCCTGCACATATTCTTGAATCGCAAAGCGGTTCTTTCCTTGAATGATGATGGTGGTATTGCCGTCCGGCAGCACCAGCATTTTGATGATACGCGCCACCGTGCCGAACCGATAAAGGTCTTCGATACCGGGCTCCTCCGCTAGCTTGTTTTTTTGAGCAATAACCCCAATGATGCGATTGCCCTGGTATGCCTTTTTAATTAGCCGAATAGATTTTTGCCGGGTAACTGTGATGGGAATAACAACTCCTGGAAACAATACGGTGTTTTTAATAGGAAGGATAGAAAGTTCCTCGGGAAGGTCTTCCGGTTTGATATCCATTTCCTGTTCGGGATTGATCAACTGGATCAACTCCTCGGAATCTTCATGTGCCTGATGTGATGCTAAATTTCTAAACATAGATTCAATGCCAATATGACATAAAAAACGACCGACTGCAACTAAATGTGAAAGGCGACATAATGGTCAATACCTGTGCCATCGTTTTGGTAATGTGTTAAAATTAACCCAATTTTCGAGGGTGTCAGAACGAACATTTCATGAGTAGGTTGGCCAACATACGGATTGTGATCATTCTATACCTTTTTACAGGATTTGGATTGACTACTTCCTTTGGACAAAAACAAAAAAAACTAAAAAACGGTGGGTCCTTCCAGTTGAAAGAAGTTGGCTCTGACGGTCAGAATGACATTCTTGACTTTCCGAATCTTGATAAAATCAAGTACTATTCGGATGCCCAAAAGCTGAGCCGGATAAAAACCCTCGATACGCCAGAAACACAAGAAGGAATGTATAGTGCTCTAAAAGAATACGTTCGAAACTTCGGCATCGAAAATTTTGCAAAAAGCGTTCCGTTATTATGGAAATTAGCACAGCTTTCCGAAAAATACGGTTCAAAAAAAGAAGCGCTGTCGCTCTACAAGCTCGTGTTGAAGCACCATCAGCAAGGCATCGATATCAAACAACTTTACAAAAAATATGATGCAGTCGAAACCGAAAAGAAAGAAAATTATGTTCCCCTCGATTTCTACTATAAACTGGTAGATTACCGAAAAGAAATAGACACATTGCGCCCGCCCCATTCTGTTTTAGTGAATATGGGAGAAGACATCAACTCAACTAAAGAAGATTATGGACCTTCCATGGGAAATGTTGACTATGTTCTCCTCTTCACCTCAAAAAGAAAACCTCATGAATCTCGAAACTACAATGAAGATCTTTTTTATGCGCTAAAAGTGGACGGGCGCTGGGCACATACAGAAGAGTTTAAAACAATCAACACCAACTATAACGAAGGCAGTGCGTGTCTAAGCCAAGATGGAAAATTTCTATATTTCTCTCGTTGTGGAGCACCGGGTTCTCTGGGCAATTGTGATATCTATTTTGCGAAACTAGGAAAAGATAGCACCTGGACAGATGTGAAAAATCTTGGCCCTACTATCAATAGCAGCGGCTGGGATTCGCATCCGTCCCTTTCACACAAGGGAGACACGTTGTTCTTTGCGTCCAATCGTTCTGGCGGTTTTGGTCTTTCTGATATTTATTTCTCCGTTAAAGATAAAACAGGCAGCTGGACGCAGGCAAAAAATGCAGGACCGGTTGTGAACACAGTCAATAGTGAAGTCAGTCCTTTTTTTCACCATCGGCATAATACGCTTTATTTTAGTTCGAATGGGCAACCTCTAAATTTTGGTGGCTTCGATATTTACAAAAGCTACAAACAAAACAAGGGCTGGAGCGAACCAAAAAACATCGGCCCATTGGTGAACGGAGGTGGCGATGAATATTATTTTACGATCGATTCAAAATCACATGATCTTTACTACGCACGGTCGAATGAGGACGATAAAAAGAACCTGGACCTCTATTCCTTTCCTGTGCCTATGGAGGCGCAACCAATGGCAAGAACTCATTTAAAAGGTTCCCTTATTGACCAGAATGGAAAACCGTTGGGCGGAATTGTATCCGTCATCGACCTCGACTCTGCAGTAGAAGTGGCACCTCAATATATTCAAGCAGACGGCTCTTTTGGTTTTGATTTAATCAACAAGCGAAAGTATTTGTTAGTGATACAAGGAGATGACTTTTTTAGGATTGAAGAAGTGTTTTTTTTAGATGGAGAAACAGAAATAAATAGAATCGCCCAGCCACTAGAATCAAAAATTGCCTTTCGTTCAGTAGAATTTGAAAATGGAAAAGCGGACATTTTACCAAGTATGTACTCGGATTTAAATAAGATTGGCAACTTCCTTGTTGATCATCCTAAGCTGAAACTTAGGATCTCTGGCCATACTGACTCCGCGGGCAATGAAGGCCTGAATCTTACGCTCTCACAAGACCGGGCAAATGCTATTAAAACCTATTTGATTCAACAATTCAAAGTGCCAGAAGAACACATTATAGCTACTGGCTATGGTAGCTCGAAACCGGTTGTAATGCAAGAAGAGACCGAAGAGCACAAACAATTTAACCGTAGGGTTGAATTCGAAATTGTTAAAGAGTGACCAGGCAAGGTCATGTCGCAAGGTTTCCCTACCTTTGCGCCTCCTTTTTCAAATCACATGATCGCAGCTAATAACGTGTCTCTTCGCTTTGGTAAGCGAGTCCTTTTTGATTCTGTCAATCTTAAATTCCTTTCCGGCAACTGTTATGGTGTCATTGGTGCCAACGGAGCTGGAAAATCTACGTTTTTAAAAATACTCTCGGGAGACATAGACCCAAATTCAGGTCACGTTTCAATTGATCCCGGAAAGCGGATGGCCGTATTGCGCCAAAATCACTACGAGTTTGACGAGGTACCTGTACTCGACACTGTTATGATGGGGTATGCCAAACTGTGGGCGATCATGAAAGAAAAAGATGCGATCTATGAAAAACCAGACTTTTCAGAAGCTGATGGAATAAAGGCCTCAGAACTGGAAGCTGAATTTGCCGAAATGAATGGCTGGAATGCGCAGTCTGATGCAGCCGCCCTCTTAAGTGGCCTAGGTATTGGAGAAGAAGATCACTTCAAGCAGGTAAAAGAACTGAGTGGAAATCAAAAAGTAAGGGTATTGTTGGCGCAAGCTATTTATGGAAACCCAGACATCTTGATTCTGGACGAACCTACCAACGACTTGGATTTGCTAACAGTAGGTTGGCTGGAAGATTTTCTACTTGAATTTAAAAACACCGTAATTGTTGTTTCGCATGATCGCCACTTTTTAGATACGGTATGTACACACATTGTAGACGTTGATTTCAGCGCTATTAAACTTTACACCGGAAATTATTCATTCTGGTATCAGTCCAGCCAGTTGGCTTCTTCGCAGCGCTCGTCAGCCAATAAAAAGGCGGAAGAAAAGAAAAAGGAATTGCAAGAGTTCATCATGCGATTTAGTGCCAATGCCTCTAAATCACGACAGGCAACTAGTAGAAGAAAATTGTTAGAAAAAATAAATGTAGACGATATTCAACCCTCAAACCGTAAATATCCCGCTATCATTTTTACTCAGAAGCGAACAGCTGGTGATCAGATTCTCCATGTTGAACATTTAACCTACTCTGTAAACGGCACTACTCTTTTCAAAAATCTGGAGTTCTTCGTAAACAAAGGTGACAAAATTGCTTTTTTAAGCAAAGACAGCCTTGCTTTGTCTTCGTTGTTTCGAATCTTAATGAATGAACTGAAGCCAACCTCCGGTAAATTCACGTTCGGCCAAACAATTACTACTGCGTATTTGCCGGGCAACAATGAAAGCTTTTTTCAATCAGATGATAATCTCGTTGATTGGTTACGCCAATTCGCAGAAGACGAAAACAAAGATGAAGTGTACATACGTGGCTTTTTAGGGAAGATGCTTTTTTCAGGCGAAGAGGTATTCAAAAAATGTAGCGTGCTTTCCGGTGGAGAAAAAGTACGATGCATGGTATCGCGCATGATGATCCCGGGAGCCAACTTATTAATTTTAGATGAACCTACCAACCATTTGGACTTGGAATCCATAACAGCATTCAACAATGCGTTAAAGGATTTTCCGGGGACAGTTTTGTTCACATCACATGACCATGAGTTCACTCACACGGTTTCCAATCGCATTATAGAGATCACACCAAATGGCTTTATTGATAAGCTAATGTCCTATGATGAGTACATCGAAAATGAAAAAGTGGCTGAACAGAAGAAGTTACTTTATAGTTAAGCAAAGGACATGCATCTAGGCGTCTGACCGCTTGAAGCGGTCTGACGCCTAGATAAGACAGTTAGCCGAAAAGAAAAATGAAACTAATTAGTAGCACTTCACGTAAATGAAGTGACTACAAACCCATGCGTTTCGATATTGATTTTTCCGAACAGAACAAACCATTCTGAGAATATCAATCTACCAAAAGTTAATTTGGTGAAACGAAGTTTGTCAAAAAAAAAGAGAAGTTGAGTATAGTTAATTTATGAGTTGGACGACCGTATATGTAAAAGGAAGTGCGGGCTTTGAGGCCGAAGTAATCAGACATCTTGAAAAATCTGGCTTTTCATTTCTTCCGGGATCAGGTTCAGAAAATGAATTTTCTCTCTTCTGGATCAATGATAGGGCTCAGCTCCGTGAATTTAAAAAAGCAATCACCGCCAAAACGATATTTAAATACCGATTGAAGTTTTATCCTGACATGGCGGCAGCAAAAGATTCAAGTGTAGCGGATCTCACACCAAGTGAGCAAGCGCTGGTCAAAGAAATGAAAGAGTGGCAACAAGCGTACAATCACGACTTGAGAAATAGCGCCTAAGGGTACAATTAACCTACCTTTTTTACTTTGTATCCTTCTTTTATAAGAAGATCAAAAATTTTTGTGCGCATATCTCCCTGCACTAGAATAACCCCCTCTTTGGCAGAGCCGCCCACGCCACATTTTGATTTTAACAATTTGGTCAGCAATTCCAAGTCAGCGCCCTTCCCGATAAATCCTGACACTAATGTGACTTGCTTGCCTGCACGCCCACTCGTATCTAACTGCACTTTTAAGTTTTGTTGTTGGGGTGGCAACGTGTTAGTTTGTTCTGCCGCATCGTATGTAAATTCGAAATCGGATTTGGTAGAATAAACAACACCCTCGCGATTTTTCCAGTCATTTTTTTTGGCCATATCGTGTTAGCTGATGAGTAGCATGATGAGATTGAAAATTCCGAGTAACAAATTTACCACGCCTAAATTAAAACGAAATTCAATTCCTTTTTTATAGAACGAGCCTAGTGTTGACGTAATCAGCCAAAGAGCAGGGAAGAAAATAAAATTTCCATAAATAGAAACCGGAATTCGATTTCGTGCATCTCCCGATTCAGTTTCAACTCGTTTGGGAACGGCCAACAGTGGCGATTGGCAAATCACCACTGTATCGTTTGGTCTTAAACTTCCTGATGTGCTTTTTCCCAACTTATAAGTACTTCCATCTGCTGCTTGTAACTCTGTGCCTGTTTGCCCATATCTATTATATACCCCATAGACTCCTACCAGCTTCTCGGTTCTGCGGGTAACGGGAAGGACAAAATCCAGCACAAGAATAAAAACGCAACCCAATGCAATTCGCGATGAGAGCAACGCATGTGGAAGATAGCCCTGCATCAAGTTTATCAACTCCTTTTTCTTAGAACTTCGATTAACAACAAAACCAGGCGGTTTGGGCCGATAGCGTGGATCTCGATGGTTAGCGGGAGCGGGTTCGGTATAAGGCTGATCATCGCCCTTTAACAGTCTATCATAGTCGAACTTACGCTGTGGATCACTCAGTATCTCATACGCCTCGTTCACCTCCCGAAAAATGGTCGAAGCATCTGGGGAAGAATTTCGATCGGGATGAAATTGTAGTGCCAGCTTGCGATAGGCGCTTTTAATGTCCGCCTCTCGCGAATAGATATGTATGCCTAATATGAAATAGTAATTTTTCAATCTCCGTCAAAACGAACAAAAATACAGATAAAAACAAAGCCCCGCAGTGCGGGGCTCTCAATGCTTTCGACTTGAAGAAAACTAACGTTTTATAACCCAAGTTAGCACCGGACGCACGGCTTTGCTAACCACGACTTCCGCAATACTTCCTGCCAAGACGTGGGCAAAGCCGGTGCGACCATGAGTCGCCATGGCAATTAAATCAGCGTCAATACTGTCTGCGAAATACAAAATACCTTCTTCTTCAGATATATCGTTGTACACATTAATTGTGAAATTTTTAAGTTGTAGTGATTTGGCGAACTTGTTCATATAGTCTTTCACCACTCTGTCTCGTTGAAAATCGCCAGGTGTATTGATCCGCACCAAATGAATAGTAGAATCATACAGCTGTTGTGTACGCTTTACAATTCGAGAAAAAACCTCTTCATCTTTTGACATCGCGGTTGCATACACGATATTCTTGAAATCAGAGGAGGATGGCTTTTTGTGAACAGTTAAGATAGGGCAGTGGCTGTGCCGTATAACACGTTCTGTATTTGTACCGATTACCATTGACTCTAAGTTTGTTTTGCCACGAGTTCCCATTACCACTAAGTCAACCTTTTGCTCAGCAATAATTGTATTCATACCATGAAAGGGATTGCCCAGTCGTAATTCGCCAACTAGTTTCACGGCACTAAATCGAGGATCCATAACCAATTTCTCCAACTGGGCTTTTGCCCGCTCGAGCAACTTAAACGTAAATAGCTTGTCTTCCCAATTGTCATCTCTCCATTCTCCTGTAATTTTATAGGAGTCAGGTGTAGCCTCTTCCACAACATGCAACACAAAAATGGTGGCACCTGCTTTTTTGGCAATTTCAAACGCAGTTTCTAAGGCGGTGATCGATGTCTTAGAAAAATCAGTTGGAACCAATATTTTTTTCATAGTAGTTAAATTTATTTCGGTGAATCCGAATGTAGTAAAATTAGAATATTTGGCTTATATAAAAAAGACTATTTGCACTCAATTATAGCACCCAAATCCGCAGCCCGAAATTGATTCGTTTCCAACCCGTGATGAGAAACTAACACCCTCGCAATCAGTAAAATCCCAGCAATTAAGAAAACACCTGCACTAATCATCCTGTATGAAAAACGAAACTTGTTTAGCACTTCACGAACGAGCCAGGTAAATCCAATCATCACAGGCCAAGTCCCCAAACCAAAAAACAGCATAAATAGGAATCCTTCGCTCGCTGATGGCAACACAAAACAATAGGCCAACGCCATATAGGTAAGTCCACAAGGCAATAACCCATTCATAGCACCCAAAATCAAAAATGTCCCGGTTCCTTTGCGAGCAAGTTCGCTTCTAAAATGGTTTTTAAACAGAGATACGGCTCGACTTCCATACTTATCGAGAAAAGGAATTCGCAGACTTTTAAAAATGCCGAAACCCATCAATAAAAAGACGATTCCCATGAGCAGTGATAGCCCACTTTGTTGCCCTTGAAATGGAATTAGACTGCCTACAGCACCAGCAAAAGCACCCAACCCAGCATACACCAAAACGCGGCCGATGTTGTAAACTATCTTACTTTTCAAAAAGGGATTTTGAGCAGTCACCGCCAGTACCAAAGGACTGCACATGCCCGCACAATGAAGGCTACCAGCTAAACCAATCAACAAGGCGGTCCACCACATAGGCTTATTATAATACAATCAATTTCTCGTAATAATAGTCTTTGCCCTGCATTGACCATTGCATAGATACCCGATAAAGTCCCTTCTCCCAACGCGTCAGTTTGAAACTTTGTTCGGGCTGACTAGTCAACTTAAATCGCTGATCTAACCGTTCATCTGAAGGCCTCGCCACGCGAAGCTCTCCTTTCTCCATTTTTTCCAGCGATTGAAAAAAAACATCTATTTGCGCTTCGGCCATTTTAATTACAGGTTGATCTTTCAGATCGGCCATATTGCGCTGTTGATTCATTTTTACTTGATGAACCAACTCATCCTGATAATAGTTGGGCGACACCAACGCAATATCTTCACGAACACAAACAAAAACGAGGGCGCCAATAAAGAGCGCAAAGAAGACAAATGATGTGATAACCCATTTCATACGATTACTTTTTAAATGATTTAATCGGCCCGATAAACTTTGCGCGTGTCGTTCCAATTCGTTCGCTGTTGCGGTATATACCTAATTCAATCACCGTCTTCATTCCTTGCAAGTCTTCCTCCCCGAGCTTGATCATAATCACTCCTTTTAGAATTCCCTCTTTGGGCACAACGATTGATGGATCTCCGATTTTTGTGAGCGTAGCTGCCGCGGGCGATTCCATTTTTAGTAGCAAGGGTATGTCTTCGAACGTCTTATTCATGAATTCGATGATATACAAGTTCGTAATTTTTCCGTCATCGGTCTTTGTATACAAGGTGCCTGGAGCCTTCAAAATAGTGATCTCAATGTCCGCTCGGGTGAGAATAAAATATGATAAGAGGCTTAACAGGGCCGTCAAAACCACGGTGTAGCCAATGGTCCTTGGAGTACGTAACTTTTGCTTTCCCTGACTAATAGCGTTGAATGATGAATAGCGGATGAGCCCTTTTGGTTTTTCAACCTTGGTCATTACTTCGTCACAAGCATCGATACAGGCAGTGCAGTTTACACACTCTAACTGCGTGCCATTTCGGATGTCGATTCCGGTAGGACAAACGTGCACACACAATTTACAATCAATACAATCCCCCTGCTTCTCAGTTATTTTCTGCTCGCTCTTTTTCAGCCTTCCACGCAGTTCGCCACGCAGCCAGTCGTACGCTACCACAATGGAATCTTTCACCAGCAAGACGCTTTGCAATCGGCCATAAGGGCAAACAACCAAACAAGCTTGCTCCCTAAACCAGGCAAAGACCCCGTAGAAAATTCCGGTAAAAACAACCAGACCGATAAAGCCGCTTAAATGTTCTGCCGGTGATTGTGAAACTATTTCCTTCACTTGCTTGATGCCAATCAGGTAGGACATGGCCACATGGGCAATCAGAACAGCAATGCCAATAAAGATAATGTGTTTGCTCGTTTTCTTGACAATCTTGTTGGTCGACCATGGGAGGTTATTCAGCCTACGTTGCTGGTTGGCATCGCCCTCGATCCAATATTCAACTTTGCGGAATACCATCTCCATAAAAAGTGTTTGCGGGCAAGCCCAGCCACACCAGATCCGGCCAAACGCTACCGTGAACAGAATGATGAAAACAAAAAATGTGATGGCTGTAATGGCCAGTAGAAAAAAATCCTGTGGCCAAAATACATGGCCAAACAGGATAAATTTGCGCTCAAAAATATTCAATAACAAAAACGGTCGATCGTGCCAGGTTAAGAACGGTCCAACGAAGAAAAGTGTTAACAGTCCGATCGAAACTATCGCACGCTTTGTGTGACACGCGCCTCGAGGTTTTTTTGCATACACCCAAACGCGTTTTCCCTGCGCGTCTACCGTTCCTATCGAATTCCTAAACTCTTCGTCAAATTGATAATAATTTTCCCCTTCCCTACCGCTCATGACCTTTTTTTATTTATCCGCTCTCTCCTAAAAAGCAACCTACAATGATGCTTGTACTTTTACACTATCCATCTTCACACTATCCGCCTTTACACCGCCTTTTTCGAATTCAATTAAATTCCCTTGAGGCTTTTTTGGATTCGGTGGATTTGAGCCACGCATGGTTAGGAGATAGCTAGAAACATTGCGCATTTTTTCCGGGCTAATAACCCCATCCCATGCAATCATATTAGTTCCGGGAACTCCGTGCTTCACCACTTTAAAAACATCTGTTATTTTACTACCATGTAACCAATAGTCGTCAGTCAGGTTCGGACCAATATCACCACCTCCGTCTTTGCGATGGCATGAAGCGCAGGTATTTAAGAACGTGACCTTTCCATCAGCCAGTGCTAATGCATCAGTGGTTGCCTCAACACTATTTTCGTCAATAGCTGCTACCGGATTGGACGCCTTCAACTTCTGCGCTTCTGCTTGTGCGTAAGCTACTTCGTTGTCATACTCCTGCAATTGTGAAGGTAGCGTATCGAACACGTGAAAAACGAACAGATAAACAACTGCAAAACCAATGGTGAAATAAAACAACCATTTCCACCAAGGCGGCAAGTGATTATCCAATTCCTTGATTCCATCATAATTATGATCGAGCAAAATATCCGCTTCCTTTTCCATTGGTTTCAACGCATTCCATGAATCCCAAAGCTTCTGCCAGGCTGATGGAGCTGGCTTTATTTCAATTCCCAAACGCGCGGCCTTTTCTTGTTCGGCCTGCCGAACCATGATGTTGAGAACTTGCAACATATAAACGGCCACAAGTAGCACGAGGATCGCGATCACAAAAATGAAGGCCACCACCAAATAGAATGATAACATAGGATCATCTAAAAAGGAGGCTGACTTTGACGCATCGGCCGTTTGTGAGAAAACACCTGGTGCGATGCCAAGTCCTAAAAAAAGAGTAATCAAAAACTTCTTCATAGTAAATGAGTTAAGTTGTCAGAGGGATTTTTTTCATTGCCATCGCTCAATGGGATTTGCCCCATTTCGTCCACGTATTTTTTGTCTACTTTAATTACCCACCAAAGCAATAACGTGAAGAAGGAAAAGAAAATGACAAACGAAATAGTTGGCCAAATCGCGATGTTATCAATATTCTGCAAAATATTCTTGTACATAACGTTATGGTTTTTGTTCAGCTACTTCGGTTTTTATTTTGATATCAGTACCTAGTCGTTGTAAGTAGGCGATCAAAGCCACAATCTCCGCCTCATTCTGGATTTCATAGCCTTCAACCTTCAAGCCCTCCGTAATTTTCTTAGCTTGAGCATCAAGGTCGTCATTCGCAGTCTGCTCATAACCTTCTTCATAAGGTACTCCTACGGTACGCAGTGCACTAATTTTTCCAGGCGTTTCAGACTTGTCAATAGCCTGCTCGTATAGCCAAGGATAAGCCGGCATGATGGACCCGGTACTTACCTCCGTTGGCGCTAACATATGGCGGAAGTGCCAGCTGTCTGCATACTTGCCACCGGTGCGCTGCAAATCAGGACCGGTGCGTTTTGATCCCCACAAATGTGGGTGATCATACACATATTCACCGGCTTTTGAATACTCTCCGCCCTTCGGATCATACCGCTGCACTTCGCTGCGGAATGGACGAACCATTTGAGAGTGGCAACCCACACATCCCTCGCGGATGTAAATATCTCTTCCATGTAGTTCAAGCGGTGTGTATGGCTTCACGGTTGCAATAGTTGGTATGTTTGATTTGATAAGGAAGGTTGGAACAAGTTCGATCACACCACCAATCAAAATGGCTACCAGAGCAAGCGTTGTAAACAATACAGGTTTACTTTCCAACGCATGGTGCCAGCCACCACCTGTATTCGAAGTTTTAATCAGCGGAGCTACCTCTACTTCTTCGTTCGCAATGAATTTTCCTGCATAAGCGGTCTTCACTAAGTTATAAGCCATGATGAACACACCGACCAGGTAGAGAAATCCACCAAACGAACGGAGCATGTACAAAGGCAAAATTTTCGTAGTTGTCTCCAGGAAGTTTTGATAAGTCAAAAATCCATCTGGGTTAAACTCCTTCCACATAAGGCTTTGTACCACACCAGCAGTATACATAGGCAGTGCGTAAAAAATAATCCCAAGCGTTCCTAGCCAAAAGTGCACGTTCGCCAATTGAGGCGAATACAATTTGGTGTTCCACATACGAGGAACCATCCAATAGAAAATTCCAAAGATCAAGAAACCATTCCAGCCCAAACCACCCACGTGCACATGTGCAACAATCCAATCGGTAAAGTGGGCAATGGCGTTGACGTTCTTCAGAGATAAAAGTGGTCCTTCTAAGGTTGCCATACCATAGGCCGTAACGGCAACTACCATGAACTTCAATACTGCATCTTCGCGAACGCGATCCCATGCACCACGTAGAGTAAGCAAGCCATTCAACATACCTCCCCAACTTGGGGCAATCAGCATGATGGAGAATACAACACCAAGAGATTGAGCCCAACCGGGTAATGCGGTATATAACAAATGGTGAGGACCAGCCCATATATAAATAAAAATCAACGACCAAAAGTGTACGATAGACAAGCGGTACGAATAGACAGGTCTATTAGCCGCTTTTGGCAAAAAGTAATACATCAAACCTAAAAATGGTGTGGTAAGAAAAAACGCAACTGCATTATGGCCATACCACCATTGCACCAACGCGTCTTGAACACCAGCATAAAAGGAATAACTTTTAAAAAGAGTTACCGGCATTTCAAAAGAATTAACAATATGCAATACGGCTACCGTGATGAATGTGGCGATGTAAAACCAAACCGCAACATACATGTGCTTTTCTCTGCGTTTGATAATAGTGCCAATCATGTTCCAACCAAACACTACCCAAACCAAAGCGATTGCGATATCAATAGGCCACTCCAGTTCCGAGTATTCTTTGGAGGTCGTGATCCCTAAGGGCAATGTAATAGCGGCCGCCAAAATGATCAGTTGCCAACCCCAAAAATGAACCCAACTCAGAGTGTCGTTTAGCATACGCGCTTTGAGTAAGCGTTGCAGCGAATAATACACCCCTGCAAACATGGCATTACCCACGAATGCGAAAATTACCGCATTGGTGTGAAGTGGCCGTATCCTTCCATACGAGGTGTATTGAAGGTCGAAATTAAAAATGGGATAGAAAAGCTGAATAGATATCAGCAACCCCACCGTCATGCCTACAATGCCAAAAATGACCGTGGCAATGATAAAAGCCTTGACAATTTTGTTGTCGTACTGAATCTTTTGTAATTCCATAGATAGGTTGGTCTGTTTATGGCCATAAAAATAGCCCCTGACCCAACCGACAGGCATGATTGGTGCTTGCCCGTCACATGACATTTATCATGTAACTGAAAAGAAAGCTGGAAAAAGGTGGCCTACAGCAAGAGAGAGTTATAATAGGTAAATACCTTTGCTAAATCGTTATCGGATTTGATGGTCAACTTAGTATTGGATATAAACTTTTCGACCAAATCCTTTTGATCACTCAACACGTCAAGGAGGCCCGATTTTGATCTCTTTAACCGAGCTATTTTCTCATCCTTAAACACAAAGTATGAATTTTGAGTATCAAATCTCTTTGTGATGGTGGCAGAATTAAATGCCTTTTCTTCGATGAATATCTTCTTTATTTGTTTGAGCAAGATGACTTTCCCATCCGCCAAAACCTGGTAAAATGTCTTCCGGTCATGCTTATCGATGGGTGGAAAATTGCTGCGAAATTTCACCGTGTCAAGGCGGCTGGGATCTTTGAATGCAACTTCTGTAATGATACCATCCCCAGCCACGCGTTCAGCCTTTGTTTCTTGGTATTGATAATGAACTCTGTCTGATTGAAGATTCAATTTTAAAACAACACCAACATACTTCTTTTGGTTTGCCAGCGTCAAATTACCGGCAGCCCATTCATTAATGAAAAATGGAGACCCATCCTCGTACACAGCGTTCCCTGCTAAAAGTGGCTCGCCTTTCAAATCAGTGAGTCTATCGTTGAGACTATAAGACGATCTGAGATTGGTGATACTTGAAGGCGAGTAAAGTGGAGATGCCGATTGGCCTTGACAAAAGGCTACACTAAAAAATAGTAGGCAGAAAACAAAAAGCAGCTTTTTCATACAAGTAAGAAATTGATACATGATGTTGATTATAAAAGTAGTTAAATAAAGGCGACCTTTTGTACTCTCTAACATCTAAAAAAATAAGAAGCCGGATAAAAAAAGCACCCTGTTCAAAAATAAGAGATATAAAGTATCTTAGTAGTTTACCTAAAATTCACGATATGAGGCAACTTGTCAAACGAAATATAAGCGGCAAAAAGATATTCTGGATGTTGATCATCACCAACCTAATCTATGTCATCATGCTTACCATTACTATTCCAAGGGTAATGAGTTTTGCCGGAGGAATGAAGATTCTGGATATGATGCCCACCGGTTACACCCCCGATTATGTAAATGTCCTCTTGAATACACTAGGCACCGAAGGTAGGCGCGCCTATCTTTACAATCAGTTGCCACTGGATGCGATCTATCCTTTTATGTGCGGCACATCCTATTGCTTGCTCCTCGCCTACATCCTGAACAAACTAAACAAGTTGAACGGAAATCTTTTCTACCTATGTCTCATCCCTCTTTTTGCCGGCCTTTTTGATTATTGCGAAAATGCTGGAATTGTAACGATGCTAATTACCTACCCAAGCAATTCTGCCGACCTGTCAAAAGTTACCAGTGTGTTTTCTGTGTTAAAGAGTTCACTCACTCTAAGCCATTTTACGATTCTCTTGGTATGCCTTGTCCTTCTTGGAAGAAATAAAATCCTCAAAAAGAAAGTAGCATCCTGACATAGAAAACAAATCTATTGAATCACGGAGTTAGCAGCCCCATTTTGTGCTGAAAGACCCCTGCAATGTTTCGTGCTCTAACTTTTGTCTCTTCGGCCTTAACACCTCCAAAATTTTCATCGACTGTCGCTGTGAATAGCTCCAGCCATCGCCCGAAATGCTCAGCACAAATTCCCAAATGCACATGCTTTTGAAAAGGATTGCCTTGATATGATTGATCTCCCAGCAACATGGAAGACCAGAAATTATACATAATGGGAAGGTGATGCGGCCAATCTACATGGCTAAATACCGGAGCAAGCAATGCATCCTGATTGACCTTATCGTAAAACTGATTGACCAGCAACTCAATATCCGCTCGCGACTCAATATCCTTCTTCATTCAAGTGGTTAGACCTTTTCCTTGGTTATCATAAAAATATTTTCCTCATCCAGCCCGGTAACATCATGCTCACAGTCAATCGGTATCTGATAGGTATCCAACGCTGATAGTTTTATTTCTTCTGAATTGATCCGAAACAAGATAGATCCTCGAAGTACGATCAGCAAGGTTGGCAATTGTGTCTTATGTTTTGGCAGCACTTGATCTTTTATCAAACCGACTGCAAAAACATTAGCAGTTTCCGTGTTGCGAATGGCGAGAACAAATGGTTTCTTCCCGCTGAATTCAATCTCTTTAGCAATATTCATGGTATTAAAAATAAGGGAACCTAAAACTCAACCCTGTGATGACAAAACTAACCGCTAATACGGTGGCAACTATGATATGGAAAGCTAGCAATGGCAGTTTTTCTATTGTCAGGCGAGGAATGATAAAAAGCCGGGCATGGATGGCAAAGCCGATAGTGCACAGCAGTAATCCAATCTTCACCCATAAATACGCATGATGAGGTGTCGAAAGCGATAGCCAATCACTGATCGGCACATAGATAGTCGCCATCCAAAATCCGGTAATCACTTGAAGCAACAAAGCGGGTATTCCTACCCGCTCGTATTGCTTTTCAAAATCTAAAATAATATTCAGTTTTCTTTCCTTCAGTGCCTTTGGCAAAAAAGCAATCGATAAGAGCAAATGACCTCCTGCCCAAATCGTGGCTCCTAAAACATGCAGTAAAACAAGCCACTTCATTTACAAGGTAGAATTTATTTTTTGGCTGGAGGTAGCAACACTGCATCGACTACGTATACTACGCCATTAGAAGCAGGCACTGTTCCAACAATATTTGCTCCGTTTACAGTATACTTTCCATCTTTCACACCAATGGTAACATTGTCAAGATTTACCTGATTGATGGTTTGTCCGTCTTTCAGATTATCCAGTTTATAAACCCCTACGGCTACATGGTATTCCAAAATATTACGTAGTGCCTCCTTACTTTCAGGCTTCAACAAGCCTTCAACTGTTCCGGCTGGTAATAAATTAAAGGCATCGTTGGTAGGTGCGAACACAGTAAACGGCCCTGCATTCGAAAGCACATCTACATACTCTGCAGTCTTTAATGCAGTTACCAACGTGGTGTGTGCATCTGATCCCACCGCTACACGCACGACATCTTTTTGTGACACATCATCCTGGACAGTGGATTGACCTCCACCTGCGGGAACTTCGGCTACCGAAGAAGTTGTTTCTGTTGTTCCGCCACTTCCACAAGAAGCAGCTATCAGAGATATCGAAAGAGCAATGGCAAGAAATGATTTTTGAGTTCTCATATTGTTAGTGTTTAAGTTTAATAGGTTTTATTTCAAGCAAGTTGAAGTTTCCTACATTTATGGGAAATGACAATGGTCAGTTTTCCGCTTAACAGCCGCAATATTTCGTTTTTCTAGGTATTTAAATATGATTCTAATCATAACCAATCTTAAATATCTTTTCTCACGAACCTTCTCATGGCCAGTAGCAAAGGGGCTAGTGCCCAAACCAGCAAAAACAAAACGGAATAAATAACGCCTACACTACTGCCAAAGAAATTTTTATAGAAGGCTCCCGTGTATCCCATTAATGCTGACAAATCCAATTTCAATAAGATGATAATACGAGCGAGATCAATGGGGTTGAAGGAAACCATTGCTAATGTTACTTTATCCAATGGGTAATCACTGAAACTGTAAATGACATACAAAATCAGACCATCATAAATGAGTGTGAAGTAAAACCAAAACAGCAAGGCAATGCCAATTGCTTTTGCCTTATCACGGGTAGAAACAGAAGCAGCAAACGCCAGCGCTACAAAAACAAACGTCAATAAAAGTCCTGCTATCATCAGGTAAACGGAGCTCTCGCTAAAATTCAGCAGGAGCATCGGAATTGCTACACCAATGATATAGGTCGTGGCCAACGCCATTGAGATCGAGAAATACTCGGCAAAATAAATTGTCTTGCGACTTACCGGCTGCGCCAGAAGCAGTTCAATGAACTCATACGAATTATAAAAATGGATAGTCGTAAAAATGATGCTTACCAGCGGCACTACCAGAAGAATGATGTTCAACAAGCTTAAGCTCGCCTTCCCGGGGTCGCTGTCTAGGCTAAACATGCTACAAGTAACAACCAACAAAAAAAGCGTGTATAGAATAACAAACCAATTTCTCAGAATATCGTAGATCACGTATTTGGCAATCTTTATCATACTCTTTCCGTTTCCTTAAGATTTCTCTTCATAATAGTCGCGATAGCTCTACCCAACTTTAGTTCTCCGGCTTCCTCCTTCAATAAGTCAATGGTATCATTGAATAATATCTTGCCGTCTTCAAGGTATACCACATTTGAAGTCAATTCATCCAAGTCGCTCATGATGTGTGAGGTAACTAAAAATGTTCTATCTGCATTTTTCTCAGAAAGTATTTTTTCCTTAAGAATTTCTACTGCAATAGGATCAAGGCCAGCGGTAGGCTCATCCAAAATCATGATGCGTGGATTGAACAAAAAAGCGAGTGAGGCACTTACCTTCTGCCTTGTTCCACCCGAAAGTGTATGCATGCGCTTATCTCTCATCTGATCCAACTTAAACTCCCTAATCAAATCCTCATCCATATGAGATTGGTCTTGCCGTAGGTCGCGAATCATATCAAAGATTTGCCCAATTTTCATCTGATCAGGATATCGGCCAATCTGCGGCATATACCCAATGAGGTTGCGGTAGCTCCAATCATTAGTGATAGACTTTCCGTTCACCGTAATGATTCCCGTATCAGGGATTACCATGCCTAAAATACATTTGATCAAAGTAGTCTTACCGGAGCCATTGGGCCCAATCATGGCATATGAACTGCCATGATTGAAATCGACCTGAATCGATTTCAATACTTCCAACTTCCCGAACTTCTTTCCCAGGTTAGAAACTGTAATCATAATTGCGCATAGCTGGATGAAGATCTTTCAAATTTTCTGGAGTAATCGAAGGCAATACTTTTTCAGTTCGGTCAAGCATATAAACCAAAAAGCTGCGCCACAGCATAACTGCTGCCGGCATTTTCTCAACTACCATCGAATACAAACTCACCGGATGATAGGGAACATCTCCCACCTTATCTTTATCTAAATCGTAGCCTTCGTATTTGTCCCAATAATTTGAATCCACTGTATTCAAAACCAAAGATCCATTGGTAGCCATGTCGAACGTGTTGGATAAGAAACTATTTCTCGAATAAATGTTCTCATCGCAATTGGCTTGCATTTTTACTGCCCAGCCATTCCCATTAAAAATATTTTGTGTGAAATGACAACGGCTTGAGCCTTCCATGTAGACAGCAACTGTATTCCCGCCAAAGTGGTTAAGCTGAATATCAGCATCTCCAATGTCTTTAAGTAGCAAACCGTAAGAGGAAGATCCCCAATTGTCTTCAAACCGGTTCGCAATCATCTTTACATGTTTTGTGTACATGACCGCAACCCCCGCTCCGTTGTTTTGAAAGATATTGGATCGATACTCATCGTTATGCGAAAACATGAAGTGCAGCCCATACCTCATGTTATGATGGCTGAAATTCCCTTCCACCAATGAGTTGGTAACAAACTCAAAATAAATACCATCACGGTGGCCACTGACTTTATTGTTTCGAATGGTAAGGGAATCACACTTCCAGGCATGGATGCCATTTCCTATTTGGTGCTCGGCTTCTGTGTCTGAATGAAGTACATTCCCTTCTACCAGATTACCCCGGCAATTTGACAGATGTATTCCGAAGAACGTATTTTCAAATTGATTATTGATAATTTTTAGTCGCTTTGATTCAATTGCGTTGATAGCCGAAATATCATTGATACTACCTACTCCGGTATTAATCATTCGCAAACCGATAATGGAAACATCATTGGCAGCAACGGTAAATATTTCAAACTTATTTTCGCCATCTAAAACAGGATAGTCAACGCCTACAAGCACAATCGACTTTTGAATAATCAGGTTACCCTCTTTGTAAATTCCTTTTTCAATACGGATAGTGTCGCCATGGGCTGAAAGAGCAATTGCCGATTTAATCGAATTTAATTTTCCTTTCTGGTCAACAACCCACGTCTTGCCAAAAGCAGATAGGCTACAGCCCAGTAACAGATATAGGACAAGCACACGCATTACTTGTATTGCGTGGTTACTTCTCCCCAGCCCAAATAAATGGCTTTCCATTCTTTCTTAAAGGTATCCATCCTTGCTTTCGATTCAAAGGCGGCCACTTGGCCATTCATAGGACTGCGGATGGCTTCCGATTTTAAATAAAATGAATTGGTTGCATCAATGAGTTTACCTGGATTGGCGTAGTCAACTACTAGCTTATGCTTAAAGTCTGCTACCGGTTCATAGCTAGAATTATAAAAATTCAAAAAGCAATTCATGTCATCGAACTTGTACACCTTTCCTTTTTGGGTAACTAGCTCTGCGCCAAATTTTTTATCCATCAATGTCATTTTGCAAAAGTGACAGACATCTTTGCCATAAATCAATGGCTCCGGGTCTGTTGAACAAGAGCTAGTAGATAAAATCAATAGAGATGCGCTAAAGATTGAAATCAATATCTTCATACTACTTATTGCTTTTTTCTCCATTCATAAAAAACAAGTCCTCCTAATAATACGCCTACGCCAATGAATATCCATCCTCCAATATCAGGACCAGAGAAAGCAGTGAAGTTCAACAATACTTTTGTGCCAATCAACGGTGGTTGGTATGACATTCCTTCAATTTTAATAGGTGCCTCCGGATTTAAATTATGGCCGTAATCATAGCCCCATAAATAGAAATCTACTAATGCTCCAACACCCGCAAGCAAAATGACTGATAAATAAGCAAGCAGCATAAATCGTTTATTGATGATAGCTGCCAATAACCCAACTCCAATTATAGCACCCACCAGATAAATCATGTAACCAAACTCTGGAAACATGCTTACCTCAATGGTTTTCATTCCGATGTAATGATTTAAGGCGCTTATGGTTCTTACATCACCGCTTAATGTGTTGATCCAAATTTTCATCTCTAGGCCTTCCGGATATTGCGGTGCCCACATGAGTATCTGCCACAACGGAACAAAATAAGCTGAGATGAGTGCGAGGGCTGACAGGCCGACCGCGATTCGTGTAATTGGTTTTAAAGATTTCATTTGTGTTTCGTTAAAAAGGCGCCCCAAAGCCGAGGCGCCCTTACTCAAACCTGTAAACTATGAAACTTACTTACTTTGAGCCGGTCTCCTCCACTACACCGGTAGAGAATTTGAGTGGCACATTACTGCCTGCGGGCGATACGCGAGCATATCCTTGCATCTCTTGGTGCAGTGCTGAACAAAAATCAGTACAATAGAAAGGTACCACGCCCACTTCATCAGGTATCCATTTCAAAGTTTGTGTTTCACCTGGCATAATAAGAATCTCTGCATTGGCAGCACCTTTCACAGCAAAACCATGTGGCACATCCCAATCTTGCTCCAAATTAGTAACATGGAAATATACCACGTCTCCCATCTTGATTCCCTCAATATTGTCAGGCACCAAATGTGAACGAATTGCTGTCATATAAACATGCACTTCATTCCCTTTACGAACTACCTTTGCTTCCTTCTCGCCTTTAGCAACATAGGGGTGATTATTCTCTTCAATCTTAAATATTTTAGTTGAATTAGGTGCAATTAAACCGGCAGGTATAGCTTCCGCATAATGCGGCTCACCCGTGGTTGGAAAATCTAACAATAATTGCATCTTATCTCCAGAAATATCATACAATTGAGCCGATTGCGTTAACTCAGGCCCAGTTGGTAAGTAACGATCCTTTGTTATCTTGTTATAGGCGATTACATATTTACCGTGGGGCTTGCTGGTTGGTCCTCCAGGAACACACAAGTGACCGATTGAATAATAGGTAGGAACTCTATCTAAAACTTCTAAGCTCTTTACATTCCACTTCACAATCTCTGACGATACGAAGAAAGAGGTATAGGCATTGCCTTTTTCATCAAACTCAGTATGCAAAGGGCCGAGGCCAGGTTTCTTCACTTCTCCATGCAAGGCAGACTCATACTTAATAACAGGAATGCCAGCGAACTCACCTTCAAAATCCTTTGCTGCAATTGCTGCCTGAATTTTTGTGAATGAGAATACGGGAATGATCGCGGCTAACTTTCCGGAAGCGACAATGTATTCGCCTGTTGGGTCGGTATCACAACCATGCGGGGACTTAGGGCAAGGGATAAAATAGATAATGTCTTTTAAGATTGTTGGGTCAAGTTGTAGCACTTCGGTCATCATCTCAGAAGTAGCCATATGTGTGCTTTCATCTAATAGATTGTGCGCATACTTTGCCTTTACTTTCTCACCTTTGCCTTGAGCAATATACTCTTCCGCTTTCTTCCAATTCACCGCCATGATAAAATCTTTATCTTTCTGAGTGGCATTTACTTCTAACAAAGTATACGCTTGCTCGGTGTTATAGCATGAGAAAAAGAACCAACCATGTGAAGGACCTTTGCCTGCCCGCGATAAGTCAAAGTTTACACCAGGCGTTTTCAATTGAAAGCCAATATTCATTCGGCCTGTAATAGGATCGATCTTGATAAAACTGATTGTTCCCTTGAAGTTTTCCTTGTAGGTGCTAATCGGCACATCTTTCTTGTCACCCATAGGCACGCTAAAACGCGTACCGGCAACGATGTACTCGCTGTTTTCTGTGATAAAAGGCGATGAGTGATTACCCCCACTATTGGGTAACTCAAGGATCTCTTCTGTCTTGAATGTTTTCAAGTTAATACGAGCAACGCGAGGAGTATTATTTGCATTGCCAAATGCCCAGCGACCATCGTGCTCACCTTTGGTAACTGAGAGCGCAATATGGTGAAGATCGTCCCAGGGTACGAAGCCATGAGAAGTATTTAGCATCGGCTTTGTCTCTTCGCTATACCCATAGCCACTTTCAGGGAAAACGGAAAACACGGGCAGAATTTTAAAGAGTCTACCAGAAGGAATTCCATAGATACCCATCTGACCATTGAAACCACCCGACACGATGTTATAAAATTCATCGTATTTTCCCGGAGCCACATAGACTTTCGATGCCGCATCGCCAACGATCGCAGATTGAGGCCCTTTGGGCTTGCAACTGTAAAACATAAAGGCTGACGCCACACCGAGCAGCAGAACAACCGACTTCATTACTGTTTTCATTATTTATTTAGGTTAAGATAAGGTCAACTATTTCTCTCCATCATTTTTTCTCATGAACTCGAGCACATCACGAGCATCACCGATTGACATATTTTGGTTAGGCATGCGCATTAAACAGAGTTCTAAAAGTTTTTGTGCTTCAGGATCTTTCTCCAACATCATATCTATGTTGGTGATCATATTCATTACCCACTCTGGCTGTCTGCGTTTGGTAATATCCTTCCAACCAGGACCAACCACCCGTTGATCTGTGAGTTTATGACAAGCCGAACACTTCATATCATAAATGGCCAAACCTCTACTTACACGATCAAGTTCAAGAGGATTTTTAAGTGTCACTGTTTTAATAGCGCCCAGACCTTTGGTAGGATTGCTAATAACATCTTCTACTGCAGACTTAGTCGGTTGGTCTGGAAATTCTTCTTTGTTCTTCGGTTTATCTGGCGCACAGGAAAACAGAAGAGCAACACAAGTGATGGATAATAAGTATTTCATGGTTTATTGTTTAGTTAGAGTTCATAAGGCTATTTTTTTGTCGATAAGTTGAAGCTTACCTTCACCTTCCATTTTTTTTACCGTCCGAATGACGGTTTCTACACGTAAGCCACTCATATCTGCGATCTGTTGACGGGTAAAGGGAACCACATAGGTATGATCTGTTCGAATCATTCCGTGCTTGTGAACGGCACTCCTAGTAGAATCATCTTTGAGGTATTTCAGTAAACTCATGATCCGGTGCTCTGGATCGTAAAATGATATCTCAGACAAGATCATCGACTTATACTTCAAGCGACTACACAGAATTTGATCGAGATGAAGATGAATTTCAAAATTTTCTTTTAGGAGCAAAAAGAATTTCTCTTTGTTGAGTTTTATAATCACAGAATCTTCCAGTGCTCTGGCTGTACTTGGGTAGGGAAAAGAACAAAACAAAGGAGGCTCGCCAAAGCTGTCATCAGCCTTAAATATTCCCTGAATGAATTCCTGCCCCTCAGAACTATTAGTTATCATTTTGATTGAGCCAGAGATAACCTGAAAATAATTCAATGCTACTTCGCCTTCACGAAATAGCACTTCGTCTTTTAGAGGGTTTATTTCCTTGGCTCCGTACTTCTTAAGAATATCAATAGAAATCATGCGCCTTTTTAATTTATTGTATAAACCTACCGCGATGGTCGGTGTTAAAACATGATATTCATCATTGTGCTCTATACTATTCGAAAAGAATGCACTAATCAATGGATTCCAGATCGAATTGGAATCAAGCAAAAAGGAAGGCATATTTATTTTTTTCTTCATTTCATCAAAGACAGTTCAAAAATGAAGGTTCTGATAGAACTAGTTTATGATTCGAATCATAAACGGGGAATTATTTTCACACGGTGAGGCACTATTTACTCAATTTGTCCTTTGGTGATTCCTTGCTGCTTTTGTCTTCAAACAACATCCTCACAGATGGCCCATAGGTGTCGTCATATTGCCCGCTTTTCATGTTCCAGATAAAAGCTCCTAGGAAGAACACAGCAATAGTCAAGGAGATGGCGATTAACAAAATAATGATTTCCATTAGTGATCTTTTAAATGTTTCAATCCACGCGATGCCCAATTAACAGCCATTGTACTAAAACCAACGACACTCACGCTGCTAATGGGCATGAGTATAGCTGCAATCAACGGTGATAGATTTCCGGAAACAGCAAAGCTCAATGCGATGATGTTGTAGAAAAAAGAAATTCCAAAAGCGACCTTTAAAATTTGTGTAGCGCTTTTACTCAGTCTCAAAAAGGAATTAAAATGAGACAGTTGGCTGCCCTGCAAAATACCGTCACAAGCCGGAGTAAAAATACCGGTGTCGTCCGTTACAGCAATACCTACCTGACTTTGTTTCAATGCACCCGAGTCATTCAATCCATCGCCTAACATCACCACTCGTCTACCCTGCTTTTGCAAATCCGATACGTAATTCATCTTATCATGCGGGTCCTGATTGAACCTTAGGTCAATGGGCAGCGGAAAAACTTCGCGCATTCGCTGCTCTTCACTCTTTTGATCGCCCGAAAGCAACGCGACACATTTCTGACCCAACGATGCCACTAACTCTTTGATATTTGAACGAATGGAAGTCTCTACATTAAAGTAACCCCGCACTTCCTGATCCACTGAAACAAAAACACGCGTTGAGGTAGTGGTTTTTTCGTCAGTCAGACCTACAAAAGAAGATGAGCCAATCTTTAAACGATGCCCATTCACGTTGCCGCCAACACCTTTGCCTGTCAACTCATAAAAATCACTTACTGGATCAGTCGAATGACTTCGAATAGATTGCGAAATTAATTTGCTAAGGGGATGAGACGATGAAGACGTCAACTGCTTTACCCAAGCCAATTCATCTTCTTCCAACACCCCCACAAACTTCACGTGTGATGCACCATGGGTAATCGTACCCGTTTTGTCAAACACGACAGCGTCAACTTGGGCCAATCGTTCAATGACATCTGCATTCTTAAGGTAAAAACCATGCTTCCCAAAAACCCGTAGCATATTGCCGTAGGTAAATGGAGCAGCCAAGGCTAAGGCGCATGGACAGGCCACCATCAATACCGAAGTAATCACCAGCCACATTTGAGCAGGATTAAAAAAATACCAGTACAAGGCCGTCACAACTGCCAATGCCATCACCGCCCACGTGAATGAACGCGCGGCTCGGTCAATTATTTTTTTGTACCCGCTTTCGTCAGCTTTCTGAAAGATCTCGTTGTTCCACAAACTGGTAAGGTGGCTTTGTGAGGTTTTCTTTTCTACCACTAATTCAACAGGTTGCCCCAACAAACGCCCACCCGCATACACCAAGTCACCTTTGGCCACCTTTACAGGTTTCGATTCGCCAGTGACGAAACTATAATCGACAAATGTCTCACCATTCAACAACCGGCTGTCTGCAGGAATAATTTCCTGATGACGAACGCGAATGCGATCACTTGGTTGTAATTCGTACACGATCACGGGTGCCCAATCAGAACCCATCCATTTCTGGATAGCTAGTGGAAAGTAAGATTTGTAGTCTCGATCAAAGGCAAGGCTTTCGTAGGTTTTGCTTTGAAACCAACGGCCTATCAATAAAAAGAAAACCAGCCCGGATAGTGAATCAAGGTAACCCGGACCTGTGTTCGAAAAGATATCATAACTGCTACGCAAAAATAAAGCTGCCAAACCAACGGCTATAGGCACATCAATGTTGATTTGCCTTTGCTGAAAACTCTTCCAGGCATTTCTGAAATAATCTTGGCCACTATAAATAACTGCTGGTATTGCCAGCGCAAAATTCAAAAAAGAAAACAATGCTTTTAGTACGGGATCGGAGCCATCCAGTCCAAGATACTCAGGGAAACTGAGCAACATGATATTCCCAAAACAAAATCCGGCAATAGCCAACTTGAGAACCAATGATTGGTCGGTAGCAGGCTTATCTTGAGTTTCCAGCCGAATTGTAG
This sequence comes from Cyclobacteriaceae bacterium, assembly GCA_031400595.1. Lineage (GTDB taxonomy): Bacteria > Bacteroidota > Bacteroidia > Cytophagales > Cyclobacteriaceae > ELB16-189. The sequence goes on along the minus strand of JANNQG010000019.1, from coordinate 140,406 downwards.
GCGCATACCCCAACGATGCCAAGAGTGCAGCTATTTTTGAAAGCGAAAGCAACGCTGGATTAAAACTAATGGTGACCTGCTTCCGGCTAAAGTTCACTTCCGATTTCAAAACACCGACATCCAATCGTTGCAGATTTTCCAACAGCCAGATACATGAAATGCAATGGATAGCGGGTACAAAAAATTGGACAGTACTGTAAGAATCTGAATCAAACGCCAACAATTTTTTCCGAATGGTGGTCTCGTCTAAGAAGGCATATGTCTCGTCTGCCACAAAGCGCTGGGAAACGCCCGGTGCGTTTGTGTAGGAATAATACTCACAGAGATTATTCTCATGCAATATCTCATACACCAGTTTGCAGCCCTGACAGCAAAACCGTTTTTCATCGGTTATTACTAGGTCCGCTCCGCATTCTTGTCCGCAATGAAAACAGGCTACTTCTGTCTCTACCATTTGATCCCGTGCTTACTGAAAATATTTTTTTTTGCTCATCAATCCTTTGCCTGATAAGTCCAGATGGGGCACTCCAAATGGTTGACCACATCCTCGGCAATACTTCCGGATAGAAAATGATTGAGTCCCTTTCGTCCATGAGTTGCCATGGCGACCATATCCGCGTTAATACTTTGCACGAAATTTCTAACACCACTTTCCTGATCAATATCATTGAATACATTCAACGTATAGTCTTTCAACATAAATCGCTTGGCGAAGTCTTTAAGCGTTTTTTGGGTGATCGTATCTCGTTTAAAAGAACCGGGCGTATTCACATACAACACATGCAACTTCGCGTCAAAGAAATTCTGCAACTCCTTTACTTTCAACGTTAGCGCCTCTGCCTCCAAGTCTAATTCATTGGCAAATACTATATTCTTTATACTAGCCATTTTTGTTTCCTTCTTTATCGCTAAGACGGGTACAGTTGAGCCACGCACGATTTTCTCAGTATTCGATCCAATTAAGAATTCTTTCGCACCAGAAGCCCCGTGTGTACCCATTAACACCAAGTCAATTTCTTTGTCAACTACAAACTGCTTGATCGTTTGGGATGTGGCACCAAATTCAACATGGTTGAAAACGGGAGGTCCGTCCGCTGCCCACTTTTCAACCATCTTCGCAAACTTCTTTTCAGCCGCTGCTTTTGTTTCATTCATGAATGATTGCTCAAAATAGAGGGTAGGCATCACCACCGTCTCATGCATGACAGGTACTTCCACTACATTAAGTAAAAATACCGCTCCGTTGCTTTGTCGACCGATTTCTACGGCCAATTTGAAAGCTTGAACGGCCGGGTCAGAAAAATCACATGGAACTAATATCTTTTTCATAAAGGTTGATTTTTTAGTTTAACCAAAAGTAACAGAATGTGGCGCTGTTCCAATTGATTGTGATCATTTTAGAAAATGACTTTTGTCACCTTTCTGAAAAGAGCGAAACCCTTGCTGCCTAGGCCTTTTGAGAACCTGGGTGCGAAAAATGCTTTAGCGCGCGCATCGCCAACAGCAAACTCAGAAATGTTAGAAACGCCCCCATGAGCATGGGAGCTCCCGGAAAATATATTGGCGAACTCGATGAGGTGAAATAACTGAACAACTGCGTCATTAACAATGGACCTGCAATAGAAGTGGCACTCATTAACCCCGTTAATGCGCCTTGCAACTCTCCCTGCTCATTGGGGGGTACTTGGGTAGATATAATTCCCTGAAGCGCTGGTCCGGCAATACCTCCCAGACAGTACGGAATCAGAAATAAAAACATCATCCAACCGGCAGTGACAAAACCGAACAAAACGAAGCCAATTACATACAAGCCTAATCCGATATAAAGCGATCTTTTTTGCCCCCACTTTGGAATGACAACGCGAATCAATCCACCCTGCACAGCCGAAATCAAAACCCCGACAGCCGTCAATGACAACCCGATCATAGAAGGGCTCCACTTAAATTTCTCAATGGTGTAAAACGACCAATTGCTTTGCACCGCGTGTGCGGCTACATAAATTAAAACCAATGAGGCGACCAATCCAATGATCAATGGATAACGTTTCAAATTAAGCAACGAACTAACTGGGTTGGCTCGTTTCCAATCAAACCTTCGTCTATTTTCAATCTTTAACGACTCAGGAAGAATAAAAAAACCGTAAAGACAGTTGACCAAACTTAGCCCAGCGGCCACTAAAAAAGGAATTCTGGCACCATAGTTACCCAATAGTCCTCCGATGGCGGGGCCAATAATAAAACCCAACCCAAAAGCAGCGCCAATCATTCCAAAATTTTGCGCTCTTTTCTCCGGTTCGCTAATATCTGCGATGTAGGCACCGGCCGTTGTAAAACTTGCGCCCATACCGCCAGCAACTAGCCGACCTAAAAACAACCAGCCGAGGGAAGGGGCAAACGCCAACAAAATATAGTCAAGGCCAAAACCTAAAAGTGAGGCAAGCAGAACCGGGCGCCTTCCGTATTGGTCGCTTAATGCGCCCATAATAGGCGAACACAAGAATTGCATGGCCGCAAACGCAAAAAGTAAATAACCGCCCAGCCGTGAAGCCTCACTATTCCCTACCTGCCCAAGCTCCATGATTAAGGCTGGCATTACCGGAATAATTACGCCAAAACCTATACAATCAATCAAGATCGTAACAAAAATAAATCCAAGGGCGGGAGTGCGTGAGGTCGTCAAAGCCTATTATTTCAGTGCAATAAACCCAAAATAGACAAAAATCAGAAGTCTTTGATGGTAAGAGTGGGCTCAAAAAAGTTGGAGATCGGAAGTTTGATGCAACCCATTCGCAAATAAATTCGTCTAACTCAAGGCATGCCGATGCAACCCTCGCTGCTTTCAGCTTGTCTATGCATCGTAACAAACAAATCTTAAAAACTCATCGTATGAAAAAAATTATTCCCTTTCTTGTAATCGCGCTGGTTGGGTTCACCTCTGCTTTTGGTCAATCGAAAGAAATTCGCAGTGTGGGCACCTTTACAAAAATCTCGTTTCGCGTGCCAGGCAAATTGGTAGTGCGACAGGGAAGCACACAAAAAGTTGAGATAGAAGGAGATAAAACCACATTGTCTAAAATTGAGACAGAAGTGAAAGGCGATAGGCTGGTGATTGGAAATGAAGAAAAATGGAATTGGGGTTGGCGGGACAGTGAGCGGATCATGGTGTACATTACTGTGAAAGATATCACAGGCCTTAGCGTTTCAGGTTCGGGTGAGCTGATTACGGAAGGAAGAATCAACACTGATCAAATGGATTTAAATGTAAGCGGATCAGGATCCCTTCAAACGGATGTCAACGCAACAGGTGAGGTAGAAGCTGATGTATCCGGATCTGGACGAATCGATGTTAAAGGGAACTGCCGCAGTATTGAAAGTGATATAAGTGGGTCAGGCAGAGTCATTGCTTCATTGACCATCAAAGAAAGCGCAAGTATTGATATCTCAGGGTCAGGAAAATTTGAAGGCAGCGGAACAGCCAACGAAATAAAAACAAACATTAGTGGTTCTGGAAAAGTCTATGCGTCTAATCTTGAAGTTGACAAATGTGATATACGCATCTCCGGATCAGGCGATGTAGAAATCAATGTTAAGAGCGAGTTGGATGCTAATATTTCAGGCAGCGGCACTGTCAGCTACAAGGGAAACCCTAATCACATTAGAGGCAACTCATCTGGAAGTGGCAAAGTGAGAAAAATGTGACTTAGATAAGAATTGCAATTCAAAGCGAGCGGGGGTGAGAACCTCCGCTTTTTTGTTTTAGATATTAGTGACTACATTTCTTACTAAAAGAGAATTATGGACGTGAACATAGACATAGAAATGGGTTTGCGATTGTTGCTTTCCTTCTGCATTGGAACAGCTATCGGTCTGGAAAGGGAATACAGAAGTAAGGCTGCGGGGCTACGGACGATGATCATGATCTGTTTGGGTTCTACTATTTTCACCGAACTTTCAATGGTACTCGGAGGAGACACACCCGACCGCATCGCCTCCACACTCGTGACAGGTGTTGGCTTTCTCGGAGCTGGGGTCATTTTTAAAGATGGCATGACCATTACCGGGATAACTACCGCCACAACAATATGGATTTCAGCAGCGCTCGGGATGGCTGTAGGAGCGGGCGAGTACTTTATTGCAATTGTAAGTTCCGTAGTCGTACTAATCGTATTGACTGCTTTAGAAAAATTTCAGACTGTAATTGAAAGTTGGCATCAGTCGCGCAACTATAAACTAACTATCGCGACCAATGGTGACTTTGAAAAACACCTAGAGGAACACTTGAAAAAATTAGATTTGGGCTTCAAGAAAAAACGCGACTTAAAAGAGGTATCCCAATTTATTCTAGTCTATGATGTCTTTGGAAAAGAAAAAAAGCTCAACCATTTCAACGCGTGGCTCAAGGATGATGACCGTGTAAAATCATACGACTATTAAGCGCCTTTTTTTTCGTGTGCTAGCGCGCCCTCCACAATCAGAAACTGGGCGACACTATACGTTAGCATAATAAGTGCACCCGCAGCGGAAAACGCGTGATGAAATTTGTTGATTGCGAGTAGCGAATCAGAAACCATAAATAGTGCAGCACCAATAAATACAAAAAGAAAACTCGTGGAATTGGTTCGCCCATATCGAAACAAAGCTGTCAAAGCCATCAGGGTAATAGCCAATGCATAAATCATCACCGGTATTCGCAAAGCCCCCAATAACGGATAAAGTATCGTAACCAATCCCGTGCCTGCCAGAATAATCGGAAATGCAAAGCGGACTTTTTGCGAACCTAAGAGTTCTTTCGCTGAGGGGCTTGTCTGTAATTGGCGATAACAAAAAATGTACACAATATGCCCAGTCAAAAAACTAGCCAAGCCACTCATAAAAAATAATGGATCGTTCGATTGAAAGATTAAAAGGACATCGCCCAACCAACAAAAAAACAAAGCGACCAAAAACAAAAGCGATCGCGCGGGCGACATCACCCAATAATGTGCGATCAATCCAATCATGATCATTGGTTTGAAAATTACAGAGTGCCCTGGATAATCAAAAATTGCAGTACCTAATTCCGCACTCGCACCCAACGCAAAAATAAAAACAGGGAGGTCTCTTCTAACTTGCATACGTTCTCCTTTTTCGCATTACTAAAAATAAGAAGGCCGCAGCACATAAAGCGGCACAGACGCCAAAGGTCATGAAAAAATGACTTGTATCATTGCCATAAATAAATGATGAAACAAGTGCGCCTAAACCGATGCCCATCTCCATAAAGATATAGAAAGAAGCTATGCCCCGCCCCCGGTGTTGTTCATCACACAAGTCTGTGGCCCACGCCAGCAGCGTGGGCGAAGTAGAGCCCTGCGCTAAGCCGTACAAAATAGCCCCGACTATTAATACCGTGGCATTGTTGGCCAATCCAAATGTGAGCATTGCGACTAGCATAAGTGGAATTGACAATTTCAACACTGCCACCCGACCATACCGATCAGACGCTTTGCCTGCCACTAACCGAATGACTAAGCTCGAAACGGTTAGAAAAGTAAATAGGAGCCCCTTGTTCTTGATGCCCATCGCAGATCCAAAATCAGGAAGTAATGTGAAGGCCGTTCCATACGAATAGGCAGTCAAAAGCATAACAAAAGCAGGAGCAAAAACGCTTGGCTCAAAAATGTCCTTTCTTGATACCTTCAAAACATCAAACGAAACTTTCTTTTTTTCCTGCAAGGTCTCTCTCACTTGCATCATAATGATGATGGACAAAAAAGCAAAAAGAGAAGACACATAAAACATAACGGAGATGCCAAAATTATTTGCGACTGCGCCCCCAATGGCTGGGCCACCCGCCATCCCGACAGCACCTGCCGTTCCAATCCATCCCATGGCCTCACCTCTTTTGTTAGACGGTATCGTATCCGTGATGTAGGCAGCAACGCCTGTAGGTGTAAAACCGGTAGAAAAACCATGAACAAGTCGTAGCAAAAGAAATCCCGCAATAGACGTAAGCACGGGGTATAAAAAACTACAGATCAAACAAACTACGCTACCCACCAACATAACTGGCTTCCTCCCCCATCGGTCAGTTAGTTTGCCGCTGAAGGGACGAGACAGCATTGCGGTGAGTGTAAATAAAGAAATGATGAAGCCCTTGTAATCGGCACCTCCTAAGTTGCTGAGAAAATCGGGCAACTCAGGAATAAGCATGTTGAAACTGGCAAAAAACAACACAGAGCTGATACACAAAAACCAAAACTGTGAAGAGTAGGCGTGTAAAGCTGGCTTAGGATTCATTCTTTGTTGCCGCCTCTTGGCCTTCTAATAAATATGCTTTGATAAAATCATCCAGGTCGCCATCCAGCACGCTCTGTGCATCGTGGCTCTCCACACCTGTCCTGGCATCTTTGACCAATTTATAAGGGTGCAGTACGTAGTTTCTAATTTGCGAACCAAAATCAATCTTCATCTTACCGGCCTCTACTTTATCGCGTGCAGCGTTGCGCCTTTCCGTTTCGCGCTGGTACAATTTTGATTTCAACATTTGCATGGCGCGTTCGCGATTGGCGTGCTGACTTCGTTCCACCTGGCACACAATCACAATTCCCGATGGCTTATGCGTAAGTTGTACCTTGGTTTCTACTTTGTTAACGTTCTGACCACCTGCCCCTCCAGATCGGGATGTTTGTATTTCGATATCGGCCGGGTTGACTTCAATCTGAATCGTGTCGTCTACTTTGGGATAAACAAAAACGGAAGCAAATGACGTGTGTCTCCGTTGGTTAGAATCAAATGGAGAAATGCGCACCAACCGATGAACACCTATTTCAGATTTCAATTTTCCGTAAGCGAAGGGGCCTTCTATTTCTAAGGTGGCCGACTTAATACCTGCTACTTCACCCGACTGATAATCGATTTGAGAAACCTTGTAACCACTCTTTTCTCCCCACATGATATACATGCGGTTAATCATATCTGCCCAATCATTGCTTTCGGTTCCACCTGCGCCAGGATTGATCTCCAACACTGCGCTCAGTTGATCCTCTTCCTGACTGAGCATTTTTTTGAATTCCAACTCTTCTACTGCTTTGGCTACTTTGGGGAACTCGACATCCAATTCTTCTTCACTTACATCTCCTGCTTCGTGAAATTCATTTAATACCTCCAAATCCTCCACCAACTTATTGACTTGAGCATACGCATCTGTCCAAATCTTTTTAGATCTGATATTTTTTAGGATTACTTCAGCCTCTTTGGGCTTGTTCCAAAAATCTGCTTGGTGGGTGATGCGTTCTTCGTCTTCTATTTCTACAATCTTACGGTCGTAGTCAAAGATACCGCCTGAGGGCGGCAACACGGGCTTTTAGGTCCTTTAATTGTTCAGTGGTCATCTCGTTGGTGCGATATTAAAGCGCAAAAATAAACAATCGAAATATACTTTCATCGATTGAACTGGTAATAGGGCGACTTGTAGTCTATCGTACGAATTGATACCCCGAGTGCCACTTTCTTGTATTTGGGTTTTATGAAAGTCAACACGGCACCCACGGCAGCCACACCGAGTGCTCGCTGATTGGCCTCATCAAAACCACTCTTGTTTGTGCCGATCAAAACATTAAGTTGATCGATGGCAATATAGCCTAAACCACCAACTAGCAGTCCGCGTCCAAGTGTTTTGGTGAAGCTTCTGTTTTTTTGCTGTCGCAATGAAAACTTTGCAATCCGTTGAAAGGGTATTGTGTCAAGTGCAGCCGTGATCAAGGTGAAATCGGTTAACTCTGTAATATACCCCTCCACGAACCGCTGATCCTTTAACTTAAATTTAAAATAGTCACCCTCGGTGAATCGCCCAATGACATTTCCTTTTTGCAAGAAAACCATTTGCTTTTGTGCTTGAGATAAATAAGTAATTGATAAGAGAATGAAGAAGATAAATATTGAGACACGTAACCTCATTATATCCTGGGCTTCCACGGAGCTTCTTCCACGCGTAGCTCATGAGCCATGATGCGGCAAAGCACAAACAAATAATCAGAAAGCCGATTGAGGTATTTGATGACCAATGGTTCAACACCTTCGTGCGCATTTAAAGCGATGGTTAAACGTTCAGCCCTTCGGCAAACAGTACGCGCCACATGCCCAAAAGAAACAGAAGAGTGGCCGCCTGGCAAAACAAAAAACCGCATAGGCGGAAGCTCGCTATCCATCTTGTCCATCTCATGTTCGAGGAAAATAACATCCGCTTCTTGCAGTGAAGGTATTTTTACTTTGCTGTTGCCCGGCTCGGTAGCTAAAATAGAACCGATGGTGAAGAGTCGATCTTGAATCTCAACTAGAACTTCCTTCCTATTCTGGTTAACTTCTTGATCTCGAACAAGGCCGATATAAGAGTTTAACTCGTCAACGGTGCCGTAGGTATCAATGCGTAAGTCTGCTTTGGATACGCGCGTGCCCCCAAATAATGAAGTGGTTCCCTCATCGCCTGTCTTTGTGTAAATCTTCATTCCTCAAAGTTCGAAGATAAAAGGCGAAAGATCAAACATCAGAATAATCAACAAAAAGCTGACTTCGGTACCACTATCTTCAGTGTAAACTAAAAGATAATCCTTAGTGTGCGACTGCTACAGAAGCCGGGTTTCGTGTCACTTTTTCATTCTTGCGATCCGATTCAGTCAATCCATCGCGCAAGCGGATAATACGATGAGAGTAGTGGGCTATATCGTCTTCGTGGGTCACTAAAATGATTGTATTGCCTTTGTCATGCAAATCTTGAAAAAGATTCATGATGTCATAAGAAGTTTTGGTATCCAAGTTACCCGTGGGTTCATCTGCGAGAATAATCGAAGGATTATTAACTAGCGCACGTGCGATGGCAACTCGTTGACGTTGGCCGCCTGAAAGTTCATTGGGTTTGTGGTGGTAGCGATCTCCTAAATTTACACTTTCTAACGCGCTCATCGCAATTTCTTCCCGTTCGTCCTTGCTATAGCCCGCGTAGATCAATGGAAGTGCCACATTCTCAAGGGCAGAGGCCCTTGGCAAAAGGTTGAATGTCTGAAATACGAATCCGATTTCCTTATTTCTGATAGCGGCCAACTCATTTTCAGTCATCTCACTTACCTCATGGCTGTTGAGGCGATAGGTTCCGCTTGTTGGAGAGTCCAAACAGCCCACAATATTCATCAACGTGGATTTGCCCGAACCGGAAGGGCCCATGAACGCGACATATTCTCCTTTATCTATTGAAATTGAAATCGACTGTAGGGCATTGACAATGTTGTCGCCCATTTTATAAACTTTCGAGATTTGCTGGGTTTCGATAATTTTACTCATGTGTCTCTTTTTGGATGCTACTGGGTGGCTTAAAGTTCTATTGAACTGTTCAAACGTCTTTTAGTTTCAATTCAACGTAAAATTGGGGTAAAAAAAGCGATTTTATTTTTCAAATCATGGGTTTAAGACGGTTTAAAGGGTGAAAGGTTACCCATGCGGGCCACGGATTTCAAAACTAAACGCCCGATCCTCATACTGAAAGGTATCCAGATTGTACACTCGCTCCGTGAATTCTGCCCTATTTTGATGATCGATCAGAATGACAGTCGAACAACGTGTGCCGTACCCTTTCGTTTTGATAAACATGGATGAAAGCGCCCGTTCCCGATCTAAGCCAATTCCCGTTTCCGGTAACTGTTCGTCCGGGGCTCGTTGTTCATCCTTCAAAAAGCCAAATAGTTCAGTTGGCCTTAAGGTGGGTTGACCTAGTAGTGCTTCCCATTTTTCCTTGCCTCTTGCCACTTTAGGCCAAGGTGTATCCAATAAATGATTGCTCAATCCATGTATGCCCTCCTCAATTTTTTCCGGACTCCCGCTATAGTTTGAATAGTAGTAAAGATCGCTGCCATTTCCAGCGATGAGATTGAAACCATTATACGTTTTTCCAACTTGCTCAACCTGCTTCAAATACAAGTGAGGATCCATTTCAGCAGCTAAATAGTCACTCACGAGTTGCCCCCTGGATGGTGCCTTGGGGTTGATATTGTGCGGATCACGGTAGTTTGTGACCATACTAATCCTTCCTGTTTTTGTCATGGCCATCCAGGTACCTTTTGCCTCCAAATCCCGGCCACCTAAAATATTCGGCTGCTCTTGCCAAAATGCTGCAGGGGCTGTTTGGCGATTATAAAATTCATCCCGGTTAGCGGCTACGATTAATTTATAATTTGAATGCTTTTCAATAGCAAAAAAAATCAAGCACATTTCAAAGGGTATAGAAGGTAGCGAAAAACAAAAACATCCTATAAATACTCCAGACTTCAAAAACAAGGTAGGCTAAAACTCCTGCTTTGAGAATACTGACAATCCATCCGTGTTGATAATAGGTTCGTTGCGCGCGAAGCCAGAAATAAAAGAGGATTAAAAGCGTGACCCACGAATAGAAACCATCACTAAGCAAAATTGACCAATCTACACCCATTGTTGCAGAACTCAGTCGAATGACCCATACTAGCACGTTAGGCAAAATGACCGAACAAAGCAACAATTGAAAAGCATGAAACTCAAATGACATCTGTAGATGATCAAAGTAAAAGCTCTTTTTGGAATAATTAACAATCGAGATTATCCCGCTAAATAGCAACACCAAAAAAATAAGAAGCAATTTAGCCAGGTTACCTGAATGGGTGTTATACTCTTTTGCAAATTGGTCGAAAGCAATATTGTTAGAACCAATATAGTCAGTTACCAACGCGTGAACAATCTCACTATAAGACTGCTGATTCATTTGAGAATACAGCGAAGAATTGAATGTGTCAAAGACAGGAAATAAAAAATAAAAAAAGTTAGCTACGAAAAATAGCCCCACTAACTTCATGTACGGCACTTGAATGCCACTCCTTATGTAACTTGTTAACTTTCCTGGATAGAGCAGTATGAGTTTGAAGCTTCGCCAAAACTTTCCCTCAAGAAAAGTAAATGCATTCAACACGCTCTCTGCTATTTTTATAAAAGAGCGATCCGATACATCTATTACCTTCTCCCCGCAATGGTTGCAAAACTTACCTTTGAATTGACTCCCACAGTTCTTACAAGAATGGCTAACGTTGTAATCAAAAGAGTCTTGTCGCTTCTTGAACACTGAAAAGGCCATGGCTAAAATTAATCAAATAACTCCAACTGAGCTGGCAATAATTGAAACGATCTTCGATGAAAGGGAGTAATCCCTAACTTACGAATTCCATCTCGGTGCTGAACCGTTGGGTAGCCCATATTGCTCTCCCATCCATAACCTGGATATTGATCAGAAAGTTTTTCCATGAGGTCATCTCTATAGGTTTTAGCAAGAACAGATGCAGCAGCTATTGACAAATATTTGCTATCGCCTTTTACAATGCATTGGTGTTGAATTTTCCTGTAGGTGATAAAGCGATTCCCATCTATCAACAAAAATTCGGGTTCTACTTCTAGTTGGTCTAAGGCAAGATGCATGGCCTTAAAAGACGCATTCAAAATATTGATTTCATCTATTTCCTGGTGGCTGACTTCTGCCACTGCCCAAGCTAACGCGGCACCTTTGATTTCTTCTTGCAATTGCTCTCGGTCTTTTTTCTTTAACTGCTTTGAGTCTGTCAATAACTTATGCTTATATTTTTTAGGGAGAATTACTGCTGCTGCCACAACAGGTCCTGCCAAACAGCCACGACCCACTTCATCGCAACCAGCTTCGATCTTGTCTTTGGTATAGCTTGATTTGAGCATGTATTTAAAACTCAAAAGTACAAAGTTATGGGTTGGCCTATAGCTCGAACTTTTTAACTTTAAACTTTTGACGCTTGACCAACATTTATGCAAAACCCTTGGAAGACCATCTCAACCAAAGACATCTACAACAACGCCTGGATAAAAGTAGAAGAGCATCAGGTATTAAATCCTGCCGGTGGCAAGGGCATTTATGGGAAGGTACATTTTAAGAACAAAGCTATCGGCATCGTTGCTTTGGATGAGGAGAGGAACACCTGGTTGGTTGGCCAATTTCGTTACCCTTTAAATGAATGGAGCTGGGAAATACCGGAGGGCGGAGGATCGATCGAATCGGATATCTTGGAATCTGCCCAAAGGGAACTAAAAGAAGAAACTGGGATCACCGCAGAAAAATGGACACTCATGGTGCGAACACATCTATCTAATTCGGTATCGGATGAGGAAGGATTTGTTTTTCTGGCCGAGGAATTGACTCATGGTATGGCAGCCCTTGAAGACACCGAAGCTGATTTGAAAGTGCAGAAACTGCCCTTTGCTGATGCGCTGCAAATGATATTAGATGGAAAAATCACCGACAGCCTCAGTGTGATGGGTATTTTGAGAGTGGCCAGGGAATTAAATATCTAAAGTCGATAGTCCATATTCAACTGTCCATGGACTATAGACTATCTACCAAACAAAATGGAATTAAAAAATTATAAAACGCACGCCAAAGAAGGTTTTCACCTGGCCTACCCTGTTATGCTCAGTCAATTGGGGCACGTGACCATGGGCGTTGCAGACAATATAATGGTCGGCAATTTGGGTGCCGCTAACCTGGCCGGGGCAGGCTTGGCCAACGTGGCTTTCAATTTTCTGTTGCTTTTCGGCATCGGTGTTTCTTACGCCATCACTCCTTTGGTTTCAACCGCAGACGGAGAAAGAGATGATACAAAAATTGCTTCGATATTAAAACATGGACTATTGATCAACCTTTGTAATAGCTTGATTCTAGTCGTCATTGTGTTGATTGGAATGAATGTGCTCTACCACATCAATCAACCTCCAGAAGTAGTTGTCCTTTCTATCCCTTATCTAAGCATTATCACGTTTTCACTCATTCCCATTTTGGTGTTTCAGACTTTTCGCCAATTTACAGAAGGCTTATCGCTGACACGCATCGCGATGATTATTGTGATCAGCGCAAATGTGGTTAACATTGGACTAAATTATTTATTGATTTACGGGCATGGTGGCTTCCCTGCACTTGGACTGAATGGGGCAGGATATGCCACGTTGACCTCACGAATTTTAATGGCTGTCGTTTTTGCGGGCTATGTATATCTCGCTCCACGCTTCAAAAAATTCAGAAATGGATTTTCCATCGGCAACTATTCGAAGGCATTACTCAACAAGATGTTACACATCGGAATACCTGCCGGCATGCAATTTATTTTCGAAGTAGCTGCTTTTGATTTCTCTTTGGTGATGATGGGATGGCTAGGAACGCAAGCGCTGGCGGCCCATCAAATAGCGATCAACCTGGCAACTATAAGTTATATGACAACATCCGGCTTGGCAGCGGCAGCTACGATTCGCGTAAGCCATTTTTTAGGCAAGAAAGATTTTAGCAACCTACGTCAATCCGCTTATTCTCTTCTAGGCGTTGCTTTATTGATTATGACGGCTTGGGCGATTTTTTTTATTGTGGGAAGAAATCTTCTACCAGTATTGTATGTTCACGATGCCGAGGTTATTGCTATTGCAGGCCCGTTGCTGATCATTGCCGGATTATTTCAATTGAGCGATGGGGCACAAGTAGTATGCATTGGAGCGTTGCGAGGGTTACAAGATGTTAAAATTCCATCGCTGCTTATTTTCATTTCTTACTGGATCATCGGTCTTCCGCTTGGGTATTGCTTGGCGTTTGTTTTCGGATGGGGCGCTATCGGAATTTGGCTTGGCCTGTTGTTGGGGTTGACGTTAACAGCCACCGCCATGTTTTTACGATTCAAGAAACTGGCCGGTTCTTTAAAAGAATAGTTTTTCTTTCTTATCTTTTGAAAAACTGAAAGCCATCGAACATGATCAAAGTCGAAGCCAAACCCGTAAAGCTCTCCCAAACCACCATCACCGAGTTGATGATTCCCGCATATGCGAATTTTGGCGGCAAAATTCATGGAGGCATACTTCTTTCCATGATGGACAAAGTAGCCTACGCCACCGCCAGCAAACATGCAGGTACCTATTGTGTAACTGTTTCCGTTGACAAAGTCGAGTTCTTACAACCCGTAGAGGTAGGGGAATTAGTGTCTATGCACGCGTCAGTTAACTATGTAGGAAACTCTTCTTTGGTTGTGGGGATTCGGGTAGAAGCTCAAAATGTAAAACTCGGAACCATCAAACATACCAACTCATCCTTTTTTACCATGGTCGCCAAAAACGATGATGACAAACCCATGCAGGTGCCGAAACTAATTTTAGAAAATGACGAAGATGTGAAACGTTTTATAGAAGCCATGCGAATGAAAGAAATAAAAAACTCGGTGAAAGAGAAAATGGATGATGCCAAATCAAAAATTGAAGTAGACAACGCTCGTGAGTTGCTAAAAAATGAACGTTGTCAAATTAAGATCAGACTTTAGCCAAACTTGTTAAAAAACGGCTTGAATCTTGCTGATTCCGTTCAACAAACAAAAAAAATAATACTATGAAAAGGAGAATTTTCACGTTACTCATCACAGCTATTTGTATGAATCTATGTGTCGCTCAAGATGAAATGCAAAAAATGAAAAATGATATTGGCTTCAACACCAATATTGTTTTAAATGGCATCTTGAATTCATCCGGTGGCCCATTCGTATTCATGTACAAGCGTCAATTAGATGATAACAAAGCCCTTCGATATGGATTATCGCTAAATATAAGACTGAGTTCACCTTCGGGAACTTTGGTTAATGGCTCAGACCAAAGCTCTTATATTGCGAATCCAAGCTTTGGTAAAGAATGGCAGTCTACGCTGTCAAAAAGATGGATTTGGTATAGAGGAATGGATATCAGAGGTACGATTTATCAAAATAGATATTCCTTCTATTCAAACAGTAGCTTAGCCAATGAACAAGAAAGACTCGAGTACGGCATTTCGTTCGCCCCGCTTATCGGGGTTAGGTTCGCAATTACCAGTAGGTTATATGCCGCCACAGAAGCCAATTTCAACATTGGATATAATTTTGAAAAGATCACAAGTAAATCTTTCGTGAATGGCAATCAAACATCCTCTGAAGAATTCTCAAATAATCTATTTAATGTGGGAACAGCCTCTGCCTTCGGCATATTTCTTTTCTATAGATTCTAAGTTCTCCCTATTGTAAATATACTTTGGGGGCCATATATTGACGATAAATCAAATTATGCCCATGCAAAAAGTTGTAGCTTTAATCTTAGTTCTTTTTTTTAATTCAGCGTTCGCCCAATACCCACTCATTCTCACACAGCGAGAACAAGCGAAAGTGATTGACGAACTACTAGAAGATCGTTTGCGCACCGTGCTTCCCAGCATTATGCGAAGAGAGGGCTTTGATATGTGGGTGATCATATCAAGAGAATACAATGAAGATCCGATTATTCGAACCATGCTTCCGGCCACCTGGTTTGCGGCTCGTAGAACTACCATGCTGGTTATTTACGACAAAGGGAAAGACGCCAGAGGGAATGATCTGGGTCTTGAATATTTGGCCGTAGCTCGCTACGATGTAGGCAAAATGTTTAGACGCGCCTGGGATCCTGATCATCAGCCGGACCAATGGGGCCAACTCGCCAAGATTGTAGAAGAAAGAAATCCGAAAAAGATAGGTGTCAACAAGGCGCCTTCGTGGGGCCATGCCGATGGATTGACCGCCAACGACTATGATCAGTTTCTGACGGCATTGCCCAAGCGATTGTATACACACGTTGCCTCTGCCGAAAAATTAGGTGTAGCATGGCTTGAAACACGAACGGAGAGAGAAATGATTATCTACCAGCAGATTTGCCGCATCGCTCATGAAATCATCGCGGAAGGATTTTCCGACAGAAACATTCAGGCGGGTATAACCACTACCGAAGACGTGGTGTGGTGGTATCGCGAAGAAATCAAACGACTAAAGCTCGACACTTGGTTCCAGCCATCTGTATCCATACAACGGCAAGAACCTGAGACGATAACCGCCAAGCGACCACAACCTTTAGTCATTCTTCCGGGAGATATATTGCATGTCGACTTTGGCATTACCTACTTGAGACTTAACACCGATACTCAGCAGCATGCTTATATTCTGAAGCCGGGAGAAACTGACGTCCCGGAATATTTACGCAACGCGTTTAAGAGAGGAAACAAACTCCAAGATATATTGACTAGCAACTTCAAGGAGGGAAAAACAGGCAATCAAATTCTGGCCGACACTCGTAAGCAGGCAATTGACGGTGGCATCACACCCTCCATCTATACTCATCCCATTGGCTTTCATGGTCATGCTGCAGGCACTACCATAGGCATGTGGGATATGCAAGGTGGCGTACCCTTTACAGGCGATTACCCAATGCATCTTAATACTGCCTACTCCATCGAATTGAATGCCTCCGTATACGTGATCGAATGGAAAAAGGAAGTACGCATTCAATTGGAAGAAGACGGCTATTTTGACGAGAAGGGTTTTCGATACATCGATGGAAGACAAAATGAAATTATTTTAATTCCCAAGCCTGATCCAATCAATCGCTAGCACAAAAAAAATACAAACCGAAACCGACTTTTATGAGTCGCTCAGCGTATGAAACTGATTAGAATAATACATACCATTTACGGTTTTTTCGTATTTTCTTTCTTGTTCATACTCTTTTTGCCACTTCTACTTGTTCCAATTTTTTTACCAAAAAAGTTTGAACTAGTTGGCGTTCTCAACCGCTGGTGGGCCAGGCTGATGTTTATTTTCTGCTTCCTACCTTTTCGAGTAGAGACTCGTGGAAAATTAGACATCAATCGGCAGTATATTTTTTGCCCTAATCACTTCTCTTATCTTGACATTCCAACGATGGGCCTCAATCCTATCAACGCTATTTTTGTTGGTAAAAATGATATGGAAAAGATTCCTCTTTTTGGGTTTATGTATCGCAAACTGCATATCACGGTCGATCGAAAAAGTATGCGAAGTCGGTCGGAAACAATACTGGCGAGTATGAAGGCCATTGATTCGGGAAAAAGCCTTGTGATTTACCCGGAAGGCGGGATGGCAACAAAAAACCCGCCCCAAATGGTACCGTTCAAAGACGGTGCCTTTCGAACCGCCATTGAAAAACAAATACCCATTGTACCCGTCACTATCCCTTATAATTGGATAATTTTGCCGGATCAAAAAAAAATGATTCTTCACGCAGGCAAAGTCAAAGTTGTTTTCCACGACCCTATCGAGACAAAAGGAATGACTTTAGAAAGCATTCCTTTGTTAAAGCGTCAAGTGTTTTCCGTGATTCAAAGTGAACTATCAAAAAGCTAGCATCTTCGATGAAATTGGACGTAGAAACTCTTCAAAAAATCGCCCATCTATCAAGGTTAGAGATAAATGAGAAAGATACCGACCAAATGCTTCGCGATATGAGCAACATGCTCACTTTTGTCGAAAAGTTAAACGAAGTCAACACGGACGGTATAGCCCCACTAACCACGATGAGCCATGAAATAAATAGTTTACGTGATGATGTGGCGAAGGTCGACCTGACACACGATGAAGTGCTATCGAACGCACCAAAAAAAGACGAATACTATTTTCGCGTGCCAAAAGTTCTGGAATAAGACATGTCAGCAATTCGGTTTTGGGAGAATTGGACCAGTGGTGAGAAACGTCTTTTCTGGCTGTTAGCTTGTTTAGCTTTGGCTGGGCTAAGCCTATTTGGCTACATCTATTTTCAAAACCCGTCTCTAGTTTATGTATACGAACAGTTTCAGGAATTAAAACTGATTAATGTCGCCCTGCGAAGTTTTCGTGTAGGTCTTTCCACCATTCAAGTGCCGATTGAAAATATCTTGTTGTATGAAACGTATGTAGGCAGCAACCTTCAACCGACTTTTTGGATGTATCATCTTTTTTTGGGCTCCCTAACCGTTGGGGTTCTTTTGTTTCTGACTTTTATCACCACACTCAAGCGATACTCCTTTTTGGGTGGAATAGGTTTTGTTATCCTGGTCATTGTCAATTTTCATTGGGAGGCGCTTCTGGTATTTGGCCTGTCGAATAAAACCTTGACAATAGTTATCACTATTGTGTACGCGGCCACCGCTTATTATTTCCAATCATTCAAGAGTGATTTTTCATTTCTATTCCGACTTTTTTCTTTCGCACTAATTACGCTCATCGTAGTAGTAATAGTGTATTTTGGAAGTCGTGTTAATAGCCCATTTCTTCATTTGGCGGTCAACGGGCTTGCCACGGGCATTATCATGAGTGTGGTATTCATCGCAATGATCGCACATGAATTGGTTGCACTGTTTGTGACCATCGTTACAAATTCACAAAAACCAACCCGCTCAGCTGGACACTTCTACCTCATTACGGCCATATACCTCGCCAACTTAGTCATTACCTACTTAATCCGCGAAAATTATTTACACTGGAATATTTTCACCGTAAACTCCTTTCTACTTCTCACGCTTTCTTCCATTGTAGGCTTGTGGGGTGTGCGAAAAAGAGAGCCGCTTTATGCTGATGTTGTCAGCTCCTTTCCTATCGTCACTTATCTTTACGTAGGGTTCTTCATTACCGCTTACGCAACCATCAGCTTTTGCTTCGCCACGCATAGCACCACCATGATGGAAGGCTTTGATGATATAATTCTTTTCATGCACCTCGGCTACGGAGTCATTTTTACCGCCTATGTAACCGCCAACTTCGGCCCGATGCTGTTGGCGAATGTATCTGTACACAAAATACTCTATCAACCCTCTGCGATGCCCTTCTTTACTTTTCGCACAATGGGCTTAATAGCAACGTTTGCCTTCCTCTCTTACTCATATCCTCTCACAACTTATTTTGATCGGGCAAAGGCTACGTACTACAATGCCTATGGAGATATGTACCTTGCTTTGGCAGATCAACAAACTGCCGAAGCCTATTATAAAAAATCAATTGCCACCCGAAATCAAAATCACCACGCACACTATGCGTTGGCCAATTTGTATTCAACTCAATTAAATCCGCCTGCCGCGCTTGAGGAATATGAGAACATTATTAGAACAACACCATCAGAAATGGCCTACCTGAATTATGGTGATGCCTATCAAACGAACGGAAAATACTTGGAAGCGGCTGCCCTTCTGAAGGACGGATTGAGCATTTTTCCTACTAGTGGATTGTTATTGAATGCACAAGCATTGAATTATTATCAACTAGACGAGCTAGATTCTTCTTTGTTGTTTTTTCAAAGAGCCAGAAAAAGTCAACTAACAAAGGATGCGGCAGAAACCAACCTGTTTGCAACCAGCGCACAACTTCGAATATCATTTCCTGCTGACTCTTTACTGAAACTATTGGGGTCGAAAGATTTGGGCACGCAGAGCAACGCTTTCGCATTGGCAACCCTTCAACAAATAGATTTGCCCATTGATCCAAAGCTGCCAAAAGACACAATACTCAATGTGCGTATGGCTGTTGTTATCAGCAACCAACTGACCAATCAACTCGAAAAAATAGATACTGCCGCTCTGCGTAATTTCGTACTCATTGCCAAAAAACCAACTAACAGCAACTTCAAAGAATACGTACTTCAGGCCGCTGCACATGCCTACTACGAACATGGGATGGTCACTGAAGCGCTTGAACTTACTCGCGAATTGGCTTACTCTACTGATCAAGGAAAATATTTTTACTTAATAGGCATCTGGCTGCTCGAACAAAAAAATCCGGCCACCGCTGCATTGTATTTCAAAGCTGCTGAGGAAAAAAACATGTATGGTGCCGATTTTATGCAGGCATTGGCGTGGACAGAAGCGGATAGTTTGGATGTGGCGCTGTCATTGTGGGATTCTTTACTTACATCTGGTGATTCTTCCAGGCGAAATCAATCCTTGCGCTATAAAAAAGTAATGGAGGTTAAAAATAACGAAGCGTTACAGCAAGATGACGAATTCATCTACGAATACTCTAAAATTCGTGTACCGCTTTCCGACTCGCTTCAGTTTAGTCAGTTGATTCAAAATATGACTGATGTAGATTGGAAAACACGTGCCATTTTAGAGAGAAGTAAAAGGTGGTATAAACTGGATGAGCCAAACCGAGCGATTAGTTATCTATCAATGTTAAAAGGCGTCAAGTTGACAGACAAAGCACTTGCAGATGAAATTACGATTTTTAATATGATGCTGGCTGTGGAGACCTCAAACTGGAGCTACTTGCAAAAAAAAATGACTGGAGAATTGCCTGCAGATTATCGAATTGAAAAAATCTATTGGCGTGCACTTCTGGCTGAGCGAGAGGGCAGAATAAAAGAAGCAATACGCGACTTTGATTACCTGGGAACAGCCAATTTTCAATTCGAAGAACCAATGTTGGCCTCGGCTCGATTTTTCCAAAAAAACAGCACAGACAAGCTAAAGTCCTATTCCATTTTAGTAAACGGACTGCTGGCAAAACCCAATTCGGTTAAGCTATTGAAGGAATACGTTCTTAAGGCTAGGCTATTGGGTTTTGACAATGAATCTTTGCAGGCAATGACAAAGCTTAAGAAAACACTTCCCCTCAACGTCTACCAAGACTTCGAAAAAAAGTTGTCAAAATGATCGGTAGACCTTAACAACTAGTTTTCGAACCTGTGAATCCGTGAGAAAATTAGTCAATTAATTATCATAAACAGTTCTTACTTTTGAGTTTAAATGTTTTTTCTATGGAGATGAAATTTGTTCCCTTAAATGCCGTACACGAAAAGCTAGGTGCCAAAATGGTGCCGTTTGCCGGATATAATATGCCCGTACGCTATTCTTCTGATATCGAAGAGCACATGACCGTTCGAAACGGTGTTGGTGTCTTTGATGTTTCACATATGGGAGAATTTACCATCAAAGGGCCGAATGCCTTGGATTTGATTCAGCGCGTAACGAGCAATGACGCTAGCAAGCTAATTGATGGGCAAGCCCAATATTCATGTCTTCCGAACGAAACGGGCGGCATCGTAGACGATCTTATTGTCTATAAGCTGAAGGACAATGACTATCTACTCGTAGTCAATGCATCCAATATAGAAAAAGATTGGAACTGGATTTCCAAATTTAATAGCAATGGAACTGACATGAAAAACATTTCAGATGACATTTGCCTGTTTGCCGTTCAGGGACCTAAGGCCATTGGAGTGTTGCAGCGACTCACTTCGACTGACCTCTCAGCAATTAAGTATTACCATTTTGCCGTTGGCGAATTGGCCGGAGTACCCAATGTCATTCTAAGCAATACCGGCTACACAGGAGCAGGTGGCTATGAAGTTTATGTAAATAAAGAAAACGCTGAAAAAGTTTGGCATGCAATTTTTGATGCTGGTGCGGACGAAGGCATCAAGCCGATTGGCCTTGGCGCGCGGGATACGCTACGTCTTGAAATGGGCTTTTGTCTTTATGGAAATGATATTGATGATACCACTTCTCCCTTAGAAGGTGGACTGGGTTGGATTACCAAGTTTACGAAGGCATTCACGAATTCTGCGAATATTCAAAAACAAAAAGAAACTGGTGTTTCGCGAAAATTAGTTGGCTTCAAGATGATTGACAAGGGTATTCCACGTCATGACTATCCGATAAAAGATTCAGCTGGTAATATGATCGGGAAAGTTACATCAGGAACTCAGTCACCCATGCTCGGCATTGGGATTGGTTTGGGTTATGTAACCAGTGCAAATGCTGCAGTAGGAACAGAAATTTTCATTGACGTAAGAAATAAAGCCTTAAAGGCCATCGTCAGTAAAACACCATTGATTAGCTAGTTTGATGAAGGCAGTTTGGTTGATTCTGCTCTGGTTCCTCGCGAATACTTTGGTTGCTCAAAATGACCAGGATATCAACAACAAAGCCATTGCGTTAATGGAGCAAGGTAAATATCAAGAAGCGAAAGCAATTTTCGAAAGACTCGTAAAGGCAGATCCCGAAACAACCCTATATCGGTTCAACTTGGCCGTCACACTAACGAACCTAAAAATGTATGCTGAATCTTTGTATCAGTACAGAGTATTGCTGTTTCAGATGCCCGATGAAGCCGAGTACTTTTTTCAGGCAGGAGATCAGCTTGAAAAGCTCGATAGTCTTGTTAAAGCACTTCCCTACTACTCAGATGCCATCAAATTGGATCCGGAAAATTTTCATTATTTCTTCCAACGGGGCACGAATTATCTCAAGCAAGAAAAGTTCGAGTCAGCTATCAGCGACTTTAACATGGCTTTAAAGAACAATCCTGAACATGACAATTCATTGCACAATCGTGCAATTGCCCTGTATAAAATTGGAAAAATGGAGCAGGCCTGTATCGACTGGTGCCAGGCCTTACTGAAAGGAAATCCGAAGTCAGCGAGCCATCTACAACGAAATTGTAAAACGATACCGAGCGATTGTCTTCTTTCAAAGTCAGTACAAAAAAATAAGCCATGAAAACGATCGATGTTTGCCTAAGTCCGGAACTAATGCACCTCTATCCAGTGCAAGATAAAACAGTGGTCGTAGTGGACATTTTGAGAGCAACATCCTGTATGGTCACGGCCTTTGCGCACGGAGTAGAGAGTATTACCCCGATCGCCAATTTGGAAGAGTGCCAAAACCTGAAGCTGAGAGGCTACGTGATTTCTGGAGAACGTGATGGAAAAAAAGTAGAAGGTTTTGACAAGGGAAACTCGCCTTTCGAATACATGGGCGAACAAGTCCGCGGATTGAAGATTGCCTTCACAACTACCAATGGAACTCAGGCGATCGAAAAATCGAAAGGGGCGAAAGATGTGATTATTGGTTCATTCTTAAACCTGAATGCAGTCGCTAAATATTTATTGCTGAATGAACACAACGTTTTGGTTATTTGCGCTGGTTGGAAAGGCAAAGTAAACCTGGAGGACACGCTCTTTGCCGGTGCGCTCGTTGACAAATTGAAAGATTATCTCGGACCGGATTGTGATGCCCCCCTGGCCGCACAGCATTTATATAATATCGCAAAAGATGATATGGTGAGTTTTTTAAACGCCTCCTCGCACGTGAGACGTTTGAACAAGCTAAATATCCATGACGATTTGAAATTTTGTGTTACTCCAGACCAATATACGGTACTACCGAGACTGATCAATGGAGTGTTACGACTTCGATAGTTTCGGATTGTTGTGATGTCGGTTCCGATCACGGATTGTCTTCTTTTCTAGATTCTTTTCAAATGCCTTGGTCAAATCAACGCCCGTCTGGTTGGCCAAGCAAATCAACACCCAAAGCACATCGGCCATTTCATCGCCCAGGTCTTTGCCTTTGTCAGATTCTTTTTCGGATTGCTCACCGTACCTTCTCGCAATGATTCTGGCCACCTCCCCTACTTCTTCGGTGAGCATCGCCATATTGGTGAGTTCATTGAAATAGCGCGCACCATGATGCTTGATCCATGTGTCAACCAAATGTTGTGCATTACGTAAACTTAAATCACTATCCATCATTTCTTTCTTGCTATCATCTTAATAACCTTTACTTCTTCCAAACTAAAATCTGCAACGCTTAGTGTCTCAGAATAGCTTACCAATTCAAATGCAGTGTTTTTCTCGATAATCTTTTTTACTTCTCCACTTTCGCAGCCTAGGTCTTTCCTTTCCAGCGCCTCGCCCCCTTCAGCGTGAAAGAATTCAAAAACAAACAGACCTCCTGTTTTTAAACCCTTACCAATTTTTTCAACACGTTCTTCATTCAGACAACCTTCGTACACGTGCACAATCAAATCCCAATTCTCGAGACCAAAATCAAAGCATTCCATTGCGGACATGATTGCATTAAGTTTCAATCCCTCAGATTCCGCCTTCTTAACAGCATAGGCGATCGCCTGATCTGCAACGTCAACTCCGGTAACATCCCAGCCCTTTCTTGCCAAAAATAAACTGTTCCGGTCTTGCCCCATGCCCAAATCCAAGGCCTTTCCAGCGTTTAGGTTTTCTACTGTCGCAGTCAACAAAGCATTCGCATTACGATTAAATGTGGTGCTTGAATCGTTCGTCAATACCTTGTTCCATCTGGCCCGCTCGGCCTCAATTTCCCGATCGCTAACTTTGTCACGCTGCCTACAAGAAACCACAAACAAAAAGAAGAGGGCAACAAAAGCAAAGCATTTGAACACTTGATGGCTGTTTTGTGTTGTCTTCATTTGTTTCAGTTTTTACTTTCTACTAGCTCATCAAACTCAATATCCATCACATCATATTTCTGCCATCCCACAAAATCAAAATGCCACCACTCGGCTGTGTAGACTTTAAAGCCATTTTTTTCCACGATAGAAATAAGCGTCTCTCTGTTTTTGGCAATGATAGGATCACTTACAGGTGCGTCTGCCCAGCTTTCCTTCGAAGCAGTATCCCATTCGGTTGGCATTTTTAATTCCTCTCTCGCTTTTAAATCAACTAATGTGATGTCAAGAGCGCAACCCCGATTATGCTTGGATCCTTTGTAGGGACTGGCTACATACATCGTATCCCCTTTCATCACTTCATAAAATTTTACAGTTGCAGAATACGGTCGATACCCATCGTATACTTTTATGCCGTAGCCCAGTTTGTTAAACTCATCTTGTGCCTTCTTTAAAGCTGTGGCGACAGGCTTGCGCGAATAAGCCTTTGGCAAATTGTAGATTTTTTCTTTGGTAAAATTGTTGGTAGTGGCATAGCGAATATCCAGCATAATATTCGGTATGAATTTCTCTAAGTCAATCAGCTCGTTATCGGGATTGGCCTTCAAACTATCTTTGTAAGCATCTAGTTTTGTTGGATTCAACCCATAATTAATCTTCATCCCCAATTTTCCAACTGCAAAATTCTCAGCAGCGCGCTCCACAGAAAAAACGTCCTTTGAGCGTATGTACGATCCTATAACATGAGTGCCCGCGTCAGGAATGGCCAGAGCAACTTTCATTGAATCAGGAGTACCCAATAGCTCATTCATCTTAAGGATAGCACTCACCCTTACCGTTGAATCTTGTTCTGCCTCATTTTTGTAATAGTACAGCGATAATGAAGGTGCCTTTATTCTTTTAAAAGTTAGCTCCGTCATTTTATCTTCCAACATTTCCTGCATCTGACCAACTGCCTCAAGGCGGTATTTGTCATTCCAATACTGATTTTGCAGTTTCATATCCACACCGTAAATGGGTTTCGATTCATTGTAATTGCCGCCTATCACTTTCCGCGCCAGTTGTAAACCCCAGGGATTGTTGGACAAAGAGGCCAACGGATGAAAGATTTGGATATTGGGTGACAAATTGATCAGCGCATGTACATCCTGTGGATACTCAGCAGCCAACAGCAGTGCCATTGTTCCCCCGGTAGATGTACTCATGATGATAACCTTATCACCAAGCGCCTTTCCGATAGCTAGCGCCTCTTTGCTGCTTTGCCACCAGCGGTCGGGTGTAAACAACAAAAGTTGTTCAGTGGTGTCAACACCATGGTCTGCCAGTCGAGCGAGGTAAAGATTGCAATTAAACTTTTTTGCGAAATTGACATGCACCGGATCACCCTCTTCTTGACTTGCTGAAAAGCCATGAAGATAAATGACACTATACTCGGTCTTTTTCCTTGAGCTATCCGCCCAAACGATACGCGCTTCATTGTCAGGTTTTAGTTTGTGTTTACTTTCCTGCTCAGCCACATACTTTTCCAAAGCGTTTGGTTCAGCGGGAACTGGAGGCATTGTCAAATTCCATTTGGGTTTGGATGGTGCAGGGCCTAAAAAATAAGCTCCAACTAAAACAAGAACTAGAAACGTTGCGTACAACACCTTTTTTTTCATAAAAGCTTTGTTTTGATAAAGATAGAGAATTTACAACTCCTTGAGAGTCAATTTTCTTAACAATACCATAACACCTAGGCATGTATATTGGATCATCGCTTGTTGTTGGTAGTTAAAAAAATCAAATAAAATGAAAAATAAAGTAATCATCATCTGTGCCTTTGTAATCACTTTCTCAAGTGCCTACAGTCAAATCAAAAAGGGAAACGTTCAAATAGGAGGATCAATTGGATACAGTAGGAATACTCAAGACCAATCCTCGCCCAACCAGATCTCTAGCAGCATAAATAGTTCTTGGTCGGTTTTGCCCAACTTTGGGTATTTTGTTACAAAAACATCATCTTTAGGATTAGGATTAGGATACGATCGTTTTGATCAACACTGGAAAATTAGCGATCCTGATATTGTTGTCATCGGGCAACCCCGAACACTACAGACTTCTGAGAATGAAAGCTCCAGAAATTTATTCATTATTAAGCCTTACTATCGTTTGCACAAAATCGTTTCAGAAAGCTTTGTTCTATTTGCTGAATTCAATGCTTTTTATGGTTTTGGCAAACGAGAACAAACAGGTAACTCGGTAGCGACAGAAATTGACGCAAATGGGGCAATTCTCTCTTCTCAGACTACCTCTAGCTCACAATTTAACGAAGAGCAAAACACTTGGGGAGTTGGTCTGAATCCAGGCATTATTTTTTTCCCAGCTAAGCATTGGGGTGTTGAGCTTAACGTAGGTTTGTTGGGTTACGCGGAAGTCATTGGAGAACAACCCTCTTCAAGCTCGAATCTAATTTTGCAGCCGAGCTTAAACAATCTTTCCATTGGTCTTAAGTACTACATTGTGAAATAGCCCAATTCTAACGAAACAAAAAGCCCCGCGTAGACGGGGCTTTTTCATGTAAAAAATACAACAGACCAGAACGCTGCAAAAAATCGACAACAGCTATTCTAAAAGTCTGGCCTTAAGAAGGCACTCCGGTATCGGCAAAAAATATTTACCACCAACAACCACTACGAATGGAGTAAAACCAGTCATACCGGAAATGCCATGCCTTTAATTCGTTGTTTGTTAATCGTTGTTCGAAAAACGATCAATAACTAACCACCAACGAGTTTAATCTACATTGTCGTGCAAGAATTTATTATTGCCCAACAAATTATTATCATCATTTAAATTATATCGCGAAATGAACTGTTCTGAAGAATGGGGCACATTATCCATCTTTACGCCTCTGCGTAAATAAGCTGGCAATGTCCACTTTTCATTGAATTCTTCTTTTGTCATTTCTTGCTTACGATTGGATTTCAATTTCTCTCTTCGCTCTTTGGCTTGTTGCTCTAGTCGTGCTCTTGTTTTGCGCACCTCCATCAAGCCATCTTCATTGATCACTTGATCTGCGGAAATTTCCTTTCCAATCTGAAACTCATCATCTTCGGCAAACAAGCTTTCTTCACCCTCGTCTTCCTGTTGCGAATCTGTTGCTTCGGTTTTATCAAAAAGGGTAAATGTATAGGCACGTTCTTCTTGCTTCGGCAATTCTTTCTCTACCTTTTCTTCAGTCTTTAGGATAGGTCTGTCAAACGGCTTTTGAACGATTGGAATTTCCACAGGAACCTCAGCGGGAGGCGGTGTATTAATCGTTTCCGCGCTTTGTGAGCCAGTGTTATCCTTGAATTTTAGTTCCAAGTCAGCTCCTCGTTGATTAACGGAATTATCGACCGCTCCAAAAAGAGGGATTTGAGATTTGTCGAGGTCATGTACTTTTTTGTCTTCCTTCTTGACTGTTTTTTGCACCGTTTCAAATCCAGTGGCAATAACTGTCACGCGAATTCGATCACCCAAGGCACTATCGACACCATGACCAAAAATAACTTCCGCTTCGTCACCGGTCTGTTGTTGAATGTATTCTGTAATTGTTGTCAGCTCGTCCATCTGTAGCTCAGCTTCCTCTCCTGAAATAATGGAAAGCAAAATTTTCTTTGAACCCATGATGTCATGGCTATCCAACAACGGAGAAGCCAGCGCCTGCTGTGCCGCTTTGATTGCCCTTGTGTCGCCCCTTGTTTCCGCGGTACCCATCACCGCAGCACCGGCATTCAACATTACTGTGCGAACATCTTGAAAGTCAACGTTCACATACCCTGCTAAAGTTATTATCTCCGCAATTCCTTTCGCAGCTGTGGTTAGAACATTGTCCGCTTCACCAAATGCTTGCCCAATGGACAAATTGCCATAGATCTCACGAAGCTTGTCGTTTAATATAACGAGTACCGTATCGCAGCTGCTGCGGAACGATTCAATCCCCAACTCTGCCTGGCCTAGTTTTTTCTTTCCCTCAAAAGAGAAAGGAACAGTGACGATACCCACTGTCAGGATATCCATGTCCTTTGCAATTTTTGCGATGACAGGTGCGGCTCCGGTTCCAGTGCCACCACCCATTCCGGCTGTCACAAAAACCATTTTCGTTCCAGCCAGCATTTCGCGAATTTGATCTTTGCTTTCTAAGGCTGCTGCGCGCCCTACCTCTGGGTTAGCTCCACATCCAAGGCCTTCAGTTAGGTTTACTCCGAGCTGCAATTTGTAGGGAACCGGGCTGCTATTCAGGGCCTGCAAATCGGTGTTTGCTACCACAAATTCGACATCTTTTATTCCTTGTCGAAACATATGATTGACTGCGTTGCTACCTCCGCCACCCACACCAATCACCTTAATGATTGACTTGTGATGTTTGGGGAGATCAAATTTGTATCCTGTTACTGGTTCAAACATGACTATGGTGTTTAGTGGTTTTTCGTTTTTCTGTTTTTACTATTAATATTCATTCTTATCACTCAAATCATCAATTAACAATCCTTTCGTTTTGTTAAGTATGTTCGAAAAGAAATCAGACGCTGGATTTTGCTTTTCCTTTTTCACTTTCACCGTCTTTTGGTTCTGATTTTCTTTCGCTTCCTTGTACCGTTCTTCACGTTCATCCAACGAGCGGAAACCAGATAACACTAGACCAACGGCCGTTGCATACATCGGGCTCTTCACCACCTCCAGCTTACTTTTGCCAAGATGTTCATTCGGATACCCAATCCGTGCATCCATACCTGTCATGTATTCTACCAACTGCTTCAACGAGTTGAGTTGTGAGCCTCCGCCTGTAATCACAATGCCTCCAGCCAATCTATTCTCGTAACCCGAGCTAATGATTTCTGCGTGTGCCATTTCAATTACCTCCTCCATTCTAGCTTGAATGATGTTCGAGAGATTCTTTACAGAAATCTCTTTTGCCGTACGATTTCTAATTCCAGGAATTGAAACAATCTCGTTCGGACTCGCCTCTTCGGCAATTGCTTTGCCAAATCGCGTCTTCAACTGCTCTGCTTGTTTGGCCATCACCATCAGCCCATGCTGAATGTCAGTAGTCAAAATATTTCCTCCGAATGGAATCACAGCCGTATGCCTGATAATACTATCGTGGAAAATAGCGATGTCTGTAGTGCCTCCACCAATGTCAATCAAACAAACGCCTGCTTCCTTTTCGTCTTCGCTGAGCACTGCGATACTTGATGCCAATGGTTCCAAAATCAAGTCTTGTATTTCAAGACCCGCTCTGCGTACACACTTGTTTATATTGTTTATCGCACTGGTCTGTGCCGTGATAATATGAAAGTCTGCTTCTAGCTTAACACCACTCATGCCGACAGGATCTTTGATGCCTTCTTCGTAATCAACCGTATAGTCTTGTGGCATCACATGAATGATCTCGCTGCCCGGTGGAATGACAATTCGATACATGTCTTCCGTTAGTCGATTCACATCTTCAATGCTTACCTCGTCTTCTTTTGAACTACGTGTAATACTTCCATGATGTATCGAACTGCGAATGTGCTGTCCGGCAATACCCACGTTTACCACACCGATGTCTATTCCCGACATATCACTGGCTTCTTTAACAGCCTTTTCAATGGCGAAAACAGTTTTATCAATGTTGGTTACAATTCCCTTTATTACACCTTCGGATTCAGCTTTGCCCATACCTAGTACTTCGAGCTTACCGAATTCATTTTGGCGGCCTACAATCGCAACAATTTTTGTTGTGCCGATGTCGAGCCCTACTACTATTTTTTCGTGTTCCATGATGTTCTGTATGTTTAGTGGTTGTTTACTTTATTTATAATTATCGTTATTCTGCAATTACTTGTCCTTCATACTCCAAATTCACGCGTTCATACCTCGTCCAACCGCGCGTGGGTAAAATTTCTTTATAGAATACAAACAGCTTCTTGAATTTTACCTCAATGTCTTCTGGCTTGCCAAATTCAATTAATTGCCCCGTCACTTGTGGGTAAATTGAAATTTTTCCATTCCTTGCAATATCCAGCTGTGCTACTTGAGCTTTCCAGAATTTATCTTCATTGATATATTCGATCATTTCAAGAAGCTTTTTTCCTTCCTCAGATTTATTTAAGTCTTCGCTTTCCAACAATTGTTTAACCGCTCCACTAACTAATACCACCCGAGAAGTATATTTTTCCGAAACCGGCATAACGACACCATCCTCTGCTATGTAGGCGTCAGGTGCATCGTTTTGAACTATGCGAGCAATCGGCCTTCTCAATTCAACATTGACGATCAAGTTTCCTTTGAGATCACCAAAAAGCTCAGCATCTAAAATATGCTTGTCGTACTTCAATTTCCTTTCTATCTCTTTCAGTTTAATTCGACTAATACCAACTCCCTTAATAGGCTCGCCACTACCCTCCACCAATTGCAATACATCGGCCTCGTCTAAAAAATGATTTTCATTCAAGTTGTCCAATTCAATCACAATATCTTTGCACACCGACCCTCCGCGCTTTCGTTCGCTAAAAGCGATCAAAAACGAAAGTCCCAGAAGAACCACCGCTATTTTTATTTCTTTCCGTATGCTAAAATTTGCTTTCATCTCTACTCCAATCGACATTCAAATTTTCAAATCGATTAATTTTCTAGTTTCTTTTTTAACATCTCCTTAATTGGTTTCACAAACACATCGATGTCACCCGCTCCAACTGTTGCTAATACTTCCACTTCTAAGTCTTCCAGTTTTTGCAACACATCCCCTTTATTACAACGAATCTTCACTGTGCTGGTGATGTTTTTGAACAGCATATCAGAAGTGACGCCCGGTATAGGTTCTTCGCGAGCCGGATAGATGTCCATCAGTAAAACCTCATCGGCAATACTCAGACTCTTTGAAAATCCTTCTGCAAAATCTCGTGTGCGCGTAAAAAGATGTGGCTGAAAAATTACCGTCAATTTTTTTCCTGCGTACATCGACTTCAACGAAGTAAGAAATGCTTCAATCTCCGTTGGGTGATGTGCATAGTCATCAATGTAAAC
The DNA here is from genome assembly GCA_031400595.1 of Cyclobacteriaceae bacterium. Taxonomy (GTDB): domain Bacteria; phylum Bacteroidota; class Bacteroidia; order Cytophagales; family Cyclobacteriaceae; genus ELB16-189. The sequence goes on along the minus strand of JANNQG010000019.1, from coordinate 109,294 downwards.
CAAATCATCGCGTTTGATGATAAACTCAAATCTCCGCTTCACACCTTTAAAAGACTGAAGCGCCTGGCGAATGTGTGTTTCACTAATTCCCAATTTTAATGCAACGAGCATGGCAGCGATTGCATTTTCCATGTTATGAAAACCAGGGACACCGAGCTGAATTTTCTCAACCTTCTTTCCAAAGCCGTGAAGATCAAATTCAAAAAATCCGCCCCGACCAGTCGGGGTTATGTTGCCGGCAAAAAAATGTCCCCGGCTCATGCCATATGTTTCTTTCGAAACTGAAATTCCCTCTGTTAATGAGTCGATTGACTCATGTATAATCAGACTTCCATTCGCATTGATCTGCTTTATGAAATCTCGGAATGACTTGAGCATGTTCGCATGATCTCCATAGATATCCAAGTGGTCAGCATCGGCAGACGTCACAACAGCTATCTCTGGAAATAGGCGAAGGAAAGAACGATCGAATTCATCCGCTTCAACCACTACGATTGTTTTGTCATTCACCTCTCCCTCCATGACCAAATTTGATTCATAGTTGGTGGTGATACCGCCCAGAAATCCGACCATATTTACGCCAGCCGATTTTAGAATATGCGCGATCAACGAAGAGGTAGTCGTTTTTCCGTGTGTCCCCGCAACAGCAATGGTTTTATAACTCTTAGTTAACAGACCCAACACTTCAGAGCGTTTTAGAATTGTGAACCCCAGGTCTTTTAAGTAGGCATGTTCGATATGGTTCTTAGGAATAGCAGGTGTAAAAACCACAAGCGTTTTCTCTTTGCTGATATAGCCGGGAATAAATTCGATTTTATCTTCAAAATGAATCTCCATTCCTTCCTCCAATAGCTCGTGCGTAAGTGGAGTAGGCGTACGATCATAGCCAGCCACTCGCAAGCCTTTATGCTTGAACCAACGAGCAATGGCACTCATGCCAATGCCCCCTATGCCCAAGAAGTAAACGCTATCGTATTGCTCTAACTTCATGTTTTATTCCGATCAGTTTTTCAATCTCATCTACAATTTCTTCAGTGGCTTGAGGCTTTGCCCATTTGCCAATATTGACGCTCAGCTTCTCACTCAACTGTTCATCATAGATCAATTTTAACACCTCGCTAACGAGAGACTCCTTTGCTTCAGAATCTTTAACTATCAATGCCGCCCCTTCATTGACCAACGCCATAGCGTTTTTTGTCTGATGATCTTCAGCAACATTGGGCGAAGGAACTAGTAGGCAGGGCTTTTTGGCAATACACAATTCAGATATCGCTAACGCACCTGCGCGCGAAATGACAACATCTGCAGCTGCATAAGCCAAATCCATTTGTTTCAGGAAGTCAACCACACGAATCCTTCTAAGATCTTTGTTTTCGATTTGTGACTTGATGTCCTCATAATACAAATTGCCGGTTTGCCAAATGACTTGGATCTGCGAGTCAATCAACTTATCGATCCCAGCCAAAATGCTTTCGTTAATTGTTCGTGCTCCAAGGCTCCCACCTAAAATGAGCAGCGTGCGATCTGAGCCGGTAAATGCAAAATGGCTCAACGCCTTCTCCCGTTTTGAATTCAAATCGAGAATATCTTTTCTAACCGGATTTCCAGTGAATGCGATTTTAGAGGCTGGAAAATATTTCTCCATTCCCCCGTAAGCCACACAAATCTTTGCTGCCTTATGTGCCAGTTGTTTGTTAGTTAAGCCTGCATAAGAGTTTTGTTCCTGTATCACAGAGGTCACGCCTGCTTTTGATGCCGCCAACATGATTGGGCCACTCGCATAGCCACCCGTGCCAATCACTAGATCCGGATTAAAACTTTTTATAATGTTTCCAGCTTTCAAATAGCTAGCAATTAACTTAAATGGAAAAGAGAGGTTGGAAAGTGTAAGTTTTCGTTGCAGCCCGCTAATCCACAATCCAATTATTTTATATCCAGCCTCTGGAACTTTGGTCATCTCCATCTTTCCTTCAGCGCCCACAAATAAAATTTCTGAGTCAGCATATCGTCTTTTAAACTCATTAGCAATGGCCAACGCAGGGAAGATGTGTCCTCCTGTGCCTCCTCCACTAATAATGATGCGATATGGTTGATGTTTGCTCACGCTTATGCTGCTTTCATTTCTAAATCATTGCCCTCTTTAACTCCTTGTTCCCCTGATTCCTTCTGTCCCCAGTTTTCCTCTTGCTCGCCACGGCTCACGCTCAAAATAATTCCTACAGATAAACCCGTGAAAACCATAGCTGTACCTCCCATACTTATTAAAGGAAGTGGCTGCCCCGTAATTGGGCCCAACCCCACTACGACTCCCATATTTACCATCGCCTGACAGACCAAATCAAAACTCAGTCCTGCCGACAACAGACCACCAAATGCACGCTCACTATTATAAGCCGCTTTCATCCCTCGATGGAGTAATACCAAATACAATGCAAGCACTACCACTCCCCCTACCATTCCATATTCTTCAATCACAATAGCGTACACAAAGTCAGAATAAGGATGTGGTAAAATATTCCGTTGATCACTATTACCAGGGCCTTTACCAAAAACACCACCTGTGGCTACTGCGATGCGTCCGTGCTTTGCCTGAAATGGAAGTTCAGTACCATTTACAAAAGCAGTAATACGACTAAGTGCGGTGGCGCCACGCGTTCCGAACTTTAACGCAACTGCCCCTGCCAACAAGCCAACTAAAATCAGCATTGCCAAATACTTTACCGGTACACGACCGATAAACATTACCAACATACAAGTCGCGAATAGCAACATGGCGGTTGACAAATTTGTAAGAGCGATCAACCCGCATATCACACCACACCATATCAACATTGGAATCAACGCTTCTTTTACATCATCAATGTTTTGTTGCTTTTTTGAAAGCATACTAGCGAGATTGATAATCAAAGCTAAACTCGCAAAATCTGATGGTTGGAACGAAGTGTTAATGATAGGTAAGGTAATCCATCGAGCTGCATCGTTGATAGTGGTACCATTGGTGAACGTGTAGATTAACAAAGGGACACTTACCCAGAGTGCCAATCGTGATATTTTAGAATAATACCGATAGTCTATTTTATGAGCTACCCACATGGCACCTAAACCCAAGAACACCATGAACGTGTGCTTCAGTAAATAGGACTCGGTACTGGCCGTTCTTTTGTAGGCCAACGTGCCAATAGAACTGTATACAACTAAAATGCTAATAAGTGAAAGAGCAAAAACAACAGCCCAAATCACCCTGTCGCCTTGCAGGTTCTTATCAGCCCATTCTTTTATTTTGCTTAGTTTCATATTGATCAATTTCCAACTAATTCAGTTTCTCTTTTCAATTCTAAAACCGCATTTCTAAATTGTGTTCCTCTGTCTTCATAATTCTTGAATAAATCAAAACTAGCACACGCAGGTGATAGCAGTACCACGTCTCCCGTTTTTGAAACCTTAAGCGCCAATTGTGCCAACTCTTTCACACTTTGTGTTTCGTAAATCTCTTTGACTTTGCCGCCAAAAGCCTTTTTTAGTTTTTCGTTGTCCTTTCCCAAACATATCAGCACACGCACTTTTTCTTTTACCTGATCTTCAATAAGCGTGTAGTCGTTTCCTTTGTCAATCCCTCCGGCAATCCAAACAAGAGGGCCCTTATAACTTCCTAATCCGTAGACTACTGAATCGACATTGGTTGCTTTTGAATCGTTGACAAACTCAACACCATTGATCGTTGCAACTGATTCCAGGCGATGAGGTGCATTTACAAATGTCTTCAAGGCCATTCCAATATTTTCAATTGAAACACCCGCTAGAACTGCAGCAGAAACGGCAGACATCGTATTGATCAAATTATGCGGCCCCCTCAACGTAGTTTGTGCCTGTGTAAATGAGAAAGATTTTTCATTTACAGAAAATATCATTTCTTTTCCATTAAAATAAACCGGCACACTCGGATCTGATTTTAATGATACCCTGACTTTAACAGGTGAAATTGATTTACTAACCATCTCTTTTTCTATCACCACATCGTCTGAGTAATAAATAAAAGATCCCGAAGAGTTCATGGATTGAACTATGCGAAACTTTGAATTAATATAATTCTCCATTTGGTAATCGTAGCGATCCAAATGATCAGGAGTAATATTTAACAGAATTCCAATATCAGGTCGAAATGCTCTCGTGCCATCCAACTGGAAGCTGCTAATTTCAATCACGTACCAATCATGATGCGAGGTTGCTACTTTCCGAGCAAGACTTTCACCAACATTTCCCGCCAACGCAACTTTAACCCCAGCCGACTTTAGCAGGTGATAGGTTAACAGTGTAGTCGTAGTTTTACCATTCGTACCGGTAATAGCAATTACCTTTCCTTTCAAATAGCGAAATGCAAATTCAATCTCATCGATGATTTCAATCCCTGCAGCTTTTACCTTCTTAATAACCTCTGCTTTATCGGGAATTCCCGGACTTTTTATGATTAGCGTTGCGCTAAGTATCTTTTCGATCGTGTGCTGCCCCTCTTCAAACTCAATAGATCCGTCAATCAATTCCTTTTTGAATTGACCTTTGATTACACCTTGGTCCGAAACAAAAACAGCAAGTCCCTTCGTCTTTGCTAAGATAGCTGCGCCTGTTCCGCTTTCGCCTGATCCTAATATGACAATTCGCTCGCTCATCGTAACTTTAGTGTTGCTAGGCTAACAATAGCTAATAATATCCCCGCAATCCAAAATCGTGTTACAATCTTAGATTCGTGAATTTGCTTTTTTTGATAGTGATGGTGAAGAGGAGACATCAGCAATATTCTTTTTCCTTCGCCATATTTCTTCTTGGTGTATTTAAAGTAGGTCACCTGCATCATTACCGAAACCAACTCCACAAAGAAGATTCCACATAAAACAGGGATCATCAATTCCTTTCTTACTGCCAAAGCCAACACAGCAATGATTCCTCCCATCGATAAACTTCCCGTGTCGCCCATGAATACTTGTGCCGGGAAGGAGTTGTACCATAAAAAACCAAGGCATGCACCCACAAAAGCAGTACAGAAAATTACCAGCTCTCCAAGATTAGGGATGTACATAATATTCAAATAGGTACTAAAGTCAACGCGGCCTGATAGATAAGCGAATATGGCGAGCGTTAGTCCGATAATCGCAGAAGTTCCGGCTGCAAGCCCATCAATACCATCGGTAATATTTGCTCCATTTGAAACTGCCGTGATGATGAATATGACAAAGAGTGTGTATACAATCCATGTATAATCAGCATTCCACCATGATATCAAGCTGCTGTAGTCAAACTCATTATTCTTTAAAAATGGCACCGTTGTTTTTGTCGATTTCACATCATACTCTGATTTTACATCAGAAGGAATAGCAGCTATTTCAATGCTTGCAACAGAGGGGGTTGACTTCTCGCGGATGACTACATTTTCATTAAAGAAAAGTGTAAGCCCTACAATCAATCCAATGGAAACTTGTCCTACAATTTTAAATCGACCAGCAAGACCTTCTTTATTCTTCTTGAATACTTTTATATAGTCATCTAAAAATCCGATTAATCCAAGCCAAATTGTAGTTGCCACCAACAATATGATGTATACGTTGTCGAGCTTTGCCATTAACAATGTTGGAATCAAGATCGCAGCGATGATAATAATACCTCCCATAGTGGGTGTCCCCTTCTTTTGCAATTGACCTTCTAATCCTAGGTCGCGAATGTCCTCGCCCACTTGCTTTTTGCGCAAGAAGTTGATCAATTTTTTTCCGAATGTGATCGTAATCAATAAAGAAAGAACAGCCGCCATTCCAGCTCGAAAGGAAATGTATTGAAACAGCCCGGCTCCTGGGAAGTCAAAGTTTTTTTCGATATAGTCAAATAAATAGTAAAGCATTAATTGGCAAACATTTTTAGCATTCGGGTTAATACCTCTTTATCATCAAAGGGATGCTTGACCCCTTTTATTTCTTGATAGTTCTCATGCCCCTTACCGGCCACGATAATAATGTCTTTCTCTTTTGCCAACATGCAAGCCGTTTTAATCGCTTCCTCTCGGTCTACCATCACCAATGTTTTTTTGGCATCGGTTGGTCCAACACCAGTTTGCATCTCTCTGATAATTTCTAAGGGATCTTCGCTCCTTGGGTTGTCAGAAGTGAAAATTATTTTGTTGGAATACTTACATGCCACGGCAGCCATGAGCGGTCTCTTCGTTTTATCACGATCGCCACCACACCCGATTACTGCGATTACTTGCTCTTGACCGGTTCTAAAATGTTCTATTGTTTCCAACACATTCTTTAACGCATCTGGGGTATGTGCGTAGTCAACGATAGCTGTGAATTTGGAACCAGGCAATATCAATTCAAATCTTCCAGGCGCTGTAGTTAATGCAGAAAGTTTGAGAAGAACCGTATCTGAGTCTTCGCCCATCAAGCATGCAGCGCCATATACCGTGAGTAGATTGTATGCGTTAAAGTCACCAATCAGTTTAAACCAAACATTGCGTTCACCTATCTCCAACTCTAGTCCTTCAATCGAATTGGTAATGATTTTAGCTTTATAATCAGCCATTTTCTTCAACGCAAAAGTTTTCTTTTGTGCTTTGGTATTTTGAAGCATCACCATGCCGCGCTTGTCGTCTATATTGACTAGCGCAAAAGCATCAGATGACAGACCATCAAAAAATCCTTTCTTAGCTCGGATGTAACTCTCGAACGTACGGTGGTAATCCAGGTGATCATGTGTAATGTTGGTAAAGAGTGCGCCTACAAAATGAAGCCCCGCAATGCGACCCTGTGCAACTGCGTGAGAACTAACTTCCATAAAACAATGTGTACAACCAGCGTCCAACATAGTTGTCAAAAGCTCATTGATTTGAATGGGATCCGGAGTAGTGTGCGTGGAAACAAAATCTTTGTCCACAATCTTATTCACAACTGTGGACAACATTCCGCAGCGATATCCTAGTGAAGAAAATAACTTATAAAGCAAAGTTGCAACAGTCGTCTTTCCATTGGTTCCTGTCACTCCTACTAATTTCAATTTTTCGGAAGGATTCCCATAAAAATTAGACGAAATAATTCCCAACGCCTTCGCGCTATCTTTTACTGTAACATAAGTGGCTTTATCAGAAATTACTTCTGGAAGTTTCTCTGCGACAATGGCAATCGCTCCGAGCGAAATAGCCTTGTCAATAAAGCCGTGGCCATCTGATTGCGTGCCCTTGATAGCAATAAACAAAGAACCTTCTTTGACCTTTCTAGAATCAAAACAAATCATATTGACTTCTACATCAGTGCTGCCTGAAGTAGAAGTGATCGGCACTTTGTACAATATATCTTTTAGAATGGCCATTAACTTAGTCTCAAATAAATTCGTGCTCCCCTGCTTATTCTTGTCCCTGGCGTTAGTGATTGGGTCGAAACTCTTCCCTTTCCTTCATACGATACGCGAAGCCCGGTTTTCTCCAAAAGAAAAATAGCATCTCGAAATGTCATCCCCATCACATCCGGAACGTGATCTTTAACAAGAGCATTCTTTTTCCAGACAATTGCATTTCCGTTTTTTGATGTCTTGATCCACTCTTCTTCGGTTGCGGTGTGGTTGGAAACACCTAACTCGTTTGCGAGCATTGTTAGCTCATCTTGTTTGCCAGCACGAATAGTTGGAAATACACCGGGCTCTGGCATTTTTGCTTTCTCCATGGCCGTGTGAAGATTAATATCTCTCGCGTAAATATTATCAGCGATATCTTTAAAAACAGGACCTGCCACGCTATTTCCATATTGATAGATCCCTCTCGGATTCTTTACCAATACAATCGCTGAGTATTTGGGTGCATGAGCGGGGAAATAACCTACAAATGATGTCGCATATCTCTTCTCATATTTACCATCTTTAAGAATTTGAGCCGTTCCTGTTTTTCCTGCAATCCGGTAGTAACTATTTTTTAAATTCTTGGCGGTTCCATTATCTACAACGCCTTCCAACAAAAGCTTTAGTTGATTCAGGGTCTTTGACGAACAAATCTTAGAATCAATTTTTTCCGTTTCATACTCTTGCTTGATACGATCTGCCTCACTGACCGAAGTGACAAAAACAGGTTTAATCATTTTGCCATCATTGGCAATTGCATTATATAACGTCAAGGTGTGTAATGGGGAAATTTCAAATCCATATCCATAAGCCATCCAGGGCAATGTTATACCACTCCAGTTTTTATCTTTGGGGCGCGTAATTTTCGGGTACGACTCTCCGGTGATCTGCAATCCAAGTGGTGTCGACAATTTCAATTTGTCTACATACTCTAAGAACTTTGAAGGCCTGGTGCCAAAATGTTTGTCCATCAATTTAGCCATGGCAATATTCGAAGAAAGTTCAAACGCACGTTGAATTGTAATCTTTCCGTATCCCCCTTCGTCATGGTCGCGTACTATTCGGTTGTAAAATTTAAATTCACCTTTACCTGTGTTGATGGTATCGCCTAATTCAATGTTTGTTTCTTCCAGCAAAGCCATCATTGTCACTAACTTGAATGTAGAACCAGGCTCGATGGAACCACCTACCGCATGATTAAACTCTTCTTGAAAACCACCCTTCCCATCCGCTGTTAAATTTGATATGGCCTTAATGTGTCCCGTTTTCACTTCCATCACTACAACCGTACCTTCGTCTGCATTGTGCGCTTGCATAGCACGATGAAGAGAAGTCTCCGCAACATCTTGAAGATTGATATCAATAGTTGTTTGAATATCCATGCCATCAATCGCCTTTATATTATTGGCATCAAATACCGGCTTCCAGGTACCGCCTGCAATTTTTTGAAATAGTGCCTCGCCATCTTGTCCCCCCAAAGCATTATCAAAACTATATTCTAACCCGGCTCCTTTACCATCTTCATTCACAAATCCAACTGTCCTTCGACTCAAGTTCGAGAAGGGCCGATAGCGCACATCCATTTTTTCAAAAATCACACCACCTTTGTAGCGGCCATCTCTAAAGATGGGCCAACTCATCATTTCCTTTTTTGTTTGGTAGTTGATCTGCTTGCGATTGATGGTAACGTATTGTTTGCCTGTAGCGCGTGCATCCTTGAGCATCTCTTTGTACTCCTTTGCTGATCGGTCTTTGTAGTACCTGGACAAAAACCAGGAAAGTGAATCAACTCCTTGTTTAAAAATTTCTTCTTTCGCCAAGGTAGGGTCAATAGCTACCCTATAGAAGGGAAGACTGGTAGCCAGCAAACTTCCATTGTCTGAATAAATATTACCACGTGTGGCCTTCACCTTTTTATAGTCAAAATTGATTTCTTCACTCATCTTCGTCCACTTCTCACCTTCCACAATTTGAATGTGTCCTATTTTAGCACCCACACAAATAGCAAAAATGAGGACGCATAAAAATGCAACCCGAACTCTTACTAATATGGACTGCTTAATATTCATCAGTTCTTTACTACTACTTTAAAAGGTGGGGTTAAACTTTCTTTTAATCCCATTGGCTTCACTCGCCTGGCTACCTCGCTTTGCTTACTTGCAAACATCACATCGGATTTTAGGGTCGTATAGTCTGCCCGCAGATCCTGCACTTCTGTTTGGGCTCGATCAATTTGACGGGTAGTCTTCTCTGCATAGTGCGTGTTACTGATGTAGATCAAACTCAACAACACGATAAACAATATCTTTGGCAGGTATTGTACTGGAAATCCATCTTCAAAATAGCTCTCTAATTTCAGCCGCTTCTCTAGCCCCGAAAAAACACCTTTGCCATTACCACTAGCCTTGACTGCAGGCTTCACGCGTGGCTCGTTTGCTTTTTGTGGTGGCTCTATTCTGAACTTGTTTTCCATTCTTTTTTCGTTGTTGGTTGTTGGTTATTCGTTGTTCGCGACTAACGAACAACTACTAATCAATAACTATACTCTCTCTGCTACTCTCAACTTCGCACTCCTTGCTCTGTTATTTTCATTTACTTCTTCTTCCGAAGCTTCAATCGGTTTTCGATTGATGGCTTCAAAAGGCCTTACTTTATTTCCATAAAAATCCTTTTCCACCTCGCCATACATTTTGCCACTGTTAATGTAGTTCTTCACCAGTCTGTCTTCCAGCGAGTGATAACTCATCACCACCAGCCTTCCTCCTGTTTCCATCACCTCGCCACATTGGTGCAAAAAATCTTCAAGAGCCTGCATCTCTTCATTCACTACGATGCGCAACGCCTGAAACACCTGGGCGAAATACTTAAATTCCTTTCCTCGTGGAGCAACTGTTTTTAATAAGCCGATCAAATCATTTATGCGGTCAAACTTTTTTATAGCTCTCTGCTTTACGATTAAACCTGCCAAGGTCTTTGCATTTTTCACTTCCCCATAAATGCCCAACATCTTATGCAAGTCCGCTTCCGAATACTCATTCAATATTTTAGCGGCACTCACCGATCCTTTTTTATCCATCCGCATATCTAAGGGACCATCAAATCGGGTAGAGAAACCTCGTTCAGCCGAATCAATCTGGTGTGACGAAATCCCTAAATCAGCAAGAATACCGTTGACCTTAGTTACTCCATTCAACTTCAAATACTGTTTCATGTATCTGAAGTTCGCCTGACAAAATGTAAAAGAACGACTCTGAATATTATCCGCCTGCCTCTTGGCATCTTCATCCTGATCAAAAGCAATCAACCTGCCTTCTGTCAATTGCTCGAGAATCTTTAAACTGTGACCACCTCCACCAAAAGTCACATCTACATAGATGCCATTTGGCTTAATGTTTAGTGCATCAATACATTCGCTGAGCATGACGGGCTTGTGATACGTTGAGCCCATTGTCATCTACTCATTGAGGTATTTCTCTGCCAGTTTCGACAACTCACTTGGGTCTTGGATCAACTGCTTCTCATAGACTGATGGATTCCAAATCTCAACTTTGCTTCCTGTGCCTACCAACATCGCATCTTTTTCAATCTGCGCGTAGGTGAGCATGTTCTTGGGGATGAGAAAACGGCCGTTGCCGTCTAACTCTACTGTTACTACCCCCGACAAAAAGTTCCGCTGCAGTTTGCGGTACTCTTCGTTGAACTCGCTGAGACCTGAAATTTTTGAGAAGACTTTCTTGAACTCCACCATCGGATACACAATTAAGCATGGCTCAAAACCTCTGCGGATGACAAGCTCCTGACTGTCCTCGCCTGTGGCGGGTAGCTGGGCTTTGATCCGCGCGGGCAGTACAAGCCTGCCCTTGGCATCAAGTTTACTTTCGTATTCGCTAGTGAAGAAAGTCATAGACTGTAGTGGTTGCCTTTTTCTCCTAAACAAACGTAAGTAAATTTCCACCACTTTCAACCACTTTATCCCACTTTTTTACATTTTTAGTTAAAAAAAGGCATATAAATACCTTTTTTGTCGTTTCTCTCGAGGTTTTAGACTCAACAGAAGTAAAATAGACTGATACTGCAGTAAATTAGACTGAAAATGATGAAATAGGGGCTTTTTATGGAATAGAGGCCTTTTCAGGAAGTTGGATACCTCTTTGCCGTGCAGATTACAACGAGAATTCGGGGGTAATAACTCGCTGTTTACTAATTTATGGCTAGATTGTATAACAATGGCGAATTTTAAACGATTGGGAAAATCCTCATGGGCAAAGCATTTGAGGAAGAATAAAAAGAGCCGAGCTACCGAGCAAATGACCAGTAAGAATACACGAGTCAAAATCAAAATTAGCTTGGATGAAGAGAACTTGGTTAAAGAAGAAAAAAAAGAACTAATGGGCATCCTAAACAAATTTGATTCATCGGAATGGAAGTTTGGTGATTGATATCTTAAAAAAATGGAGCCTGCCAGGGCAATAAACAAGACCAACATCTATGGAATTCTATAGAAAATTTGGTAAGACTTCTTGGCTAAGCACCTACGAACCAAAAAAAAAGAGCCGATTTACCTTACAGAAGGCTAATAAAAAGTCAAGGTCGATAATGAAGTTAAATATCAAAAATTAGAGTGTAATTTGATATCTATAAGCTTCAGTTAGTCTAATCCACTACGCCCTACGCACACTATTGCCCGAGCCGTTCTTGAACCAAAATTATTGTGTCCCAGATTGTCTCAGAAGTCATAAGTATTGAATCTTCATTCAATCTGTCGTAAGTGTCAGTAGGTCTGTGGTAGTGTTCAAAAATCGGAGCCGATTCAAGGATTTTAAATAGTGCCTCTTTGTCGAGACCAAGCTTTAAAGCATTAAAGTAATGCTGTGCCGCAGCTATGTCTTTCTCCGAAATGCAAGTTACAGTAAACGAATCTCGCAGGCCGGCTATTTGAAAAGGTAGGTGGTCGGCAGTGTTGGTTACAATTTGATCAAAACGCCTTAAAATAATTTTCCTTTCGTTTGAAGCCGATTCAAAAGAAGAGAGTAGTTCTCCGCTGGTACCTTCATTTACTGGCCACAGGGCGAACTTGTCGCCCAGTCCCACCAACTCCATATTTATAAGTCCCACGAGATCTTTGGTTCCATGGGCCTTGACGTAGGCAGTCGAGCCTTTTAATCCAGTCTCCTCTTCATCAAAAAAGAAAACACGAATTCCCAAATCATTATTTCCCGACTCCTTAAACTTCTTAATGATGTCGATGCAAACTGCTATAGCGGAACCGTTGTCGTTTGCCCCAGCTGAGTTTTGAACTCTATCAAAATGCGAGCTTACCCCAACTCTATTCTTAGCAACCCCTAAGTCTACAATTAAATTTATCCCGGTCGAGTATTCATGTTTTTGGTAGGCAACCTCTAAATCATCGAGCTGCTTAACAATGATAGCAAGCCTTTCGTAGTTAGATTTGTTGTCAAGTTGTTGAATAAATTGTCTATGCTCCATACTAAAATGACCAACCTTTAGATTCGAAATGGTTCAAGACATGCATTACGCTGATGCTGAAGAGTCGCTTAGTATTTTCAATGCATTCCTTTGCGTTCATGAAACTTTCATTTGGAAGGTGGATCAGCTTACTCATTTACCTTTTTGCTGCGATTGCTTTACTTTCTTCCTCATCGGAAACTCAAACCCTATCCGGATATTAAGTCTATCAGGGAAAGGCACTTTGTCTTTGTCACTCCATAGGCGATACATGGTTTGTACATTTCCTGTTACGCCTTTTGATATCTTGAAATCCTTTTTCAGGCCAATCAGTGCGCTCCACTCCCAATCTCTTTTTCCTAAATCACCGGTATTGATAATCAGAGGTGGAAGAATGGCATTGAGCCACTCTACATCTGCGCGCGCGTGAAATCCTCTCGGCAATAGAAATTCGGTATAGTTGCGTAGTCCAAAAACACGCACGGGCATGGTCGGCCTCCAGCCATCAAAAACTATTCGCTCTACCCAGCCAATGCCTGATTTAGATCTGGGTGAGATGCGATAGGCTATAGATGGGTTGAGGTCTAGCAACACATTTTTCTGACTCATGATCTGCAGCGTTAACGCTGGCACCAACCGCTCGCGAAGAGGTTTGCCTTTCAACGGATTGGGCAATCGCTTGGGCAAGTCTGCCATGCTCTTTACTTCGCTGTATTTGCTTTTTAAGCTGGTCATCTTGTTCATGGCGCCCTTCAATATATCTTCCTTGCCGGCAAAATGATTGGTGGCTTCTTTCATTGCCATTTCCTTGGCTTGTTCTTTAGCCATAGAGAGAGCGATTGAATCTGGGTTGGCTAACTGACTTTTGTATTTCTCTAACTCTCCTTTTTTTCCATCAATCTCTTTTAAGCCTTCCACATTTTTCAATTCGTCTTTTGCTTTCTTCTCTAGATTTTTCGCATCGGCTATATCTCCTTTCGATAGTTGTTGGATATCTTTAGCATAGCCGCCAGCTTCTTTGGTCAAGTCGGTGATCTCCTTTGTTCCCTTCGTGATATCATTTATTGAGCCCAGTCCTGGCAAGGCAGATGCATTTGTGTTGGGGAGATTCGTACCACCTAGCGTTGGCGCGTTGACTCCTCCGGGCAAATTAACGTCAGGCAGGCTGGAAGACCCGCCACCAATGTTTGGGATGACTCCATTTGCAGTTGGAATTTGATATGTCCCCAACGACTGTCGCAGTTTGTGTGTATGCTCTTTTACTTCGGGCGGTAGATCAAGCGAGTTAAGTCCGCTGGTGGCTTTGCCCTTGAGCTTCTCGACTTCGCCTTTCATCTCACCTATTTTCTGCGCACTCAAATTGTTTACACTATCTAACTTTTTTGTTAGCCCAACAGCAGGCAACTTTAGGGCTTGTAGACTATCTATTTTCTTTTGTAGTAAGCCACTAGTTTTATTGAGTTGATTAATCGGTTTTTGATAAGCTCGTTGTAGGCTGTCTGCTTTTGACTGGAAATTAGAACGGATAGAATCTACTTTGTGGTACGATGCCCGCATGGTGCTATCGCCAGGAAGTTGCAGGCTGTCTAGTTTAGTTGAAAGTCTGTTGTTTGCCGAATCGACTTGAAACGGTGCGTTATTTATTCGCTTCGTTGGCAGGCGCAAACTATTAAAGATGGATTGCGAAAAACCCGCGTGGAGGGATGACAAAAAGAATATTGAAAGCAGCAGACTTTTCACTTGGTAAAAGTAAGAAATCGATCGATGAGTTTGCTGATTAATTCAAAGTAGAATCAGTTCTTGACCCAGTCAATGTTAGTCAACGGTTTATTATTTGTATCGATAGTTGTTGGCCTTGAGTTGGTGCAAGCATATATCAAGCAGTATTAATACTTTTTAGAATACAACTATGATTTTAGGAAGGTAAACGCAGAAGCACTATCCTTAAAACTTTCGTACCACAAAAAATCCGAATAAAAACGGAATCAATGAAGTCACTCATTGTTATATGGCCTTGCATTACTTTTCAAAATAAGGGCTATTTCTACCTAAAATAATGAAACCAAAAAGTACAGTTATCAACAGGCACACAATTGCATACCCCTTTAATATTCGAATCATTCTTCCTTCACCTTTCCATTTTTCAATTAACATGTCAATTAATTTTTTATCTGAATACCTTTTTGTATCCAAAAAGAAGAAAATGATCGTTGTGATCAATCCAAAAGTGTAGTAAAAGGATCTCGTTACTGGCGTCAAGTAGCTCACTAAAGCAACAACATCTGAAAGGATGAATACTTTCAAAAACACCACTAAAATTTTAGCGGTAAATGCAGAAGCACTATCCTTAAAGCTTTCATACCACAAAAAAATCCGAATAAAGATGTAATCAAAAAAGTTTTCCATGCTCAATGCCGTTCAACGTTTTCTTTTGCTCTCACTCGCTCACGCCAGGTAGGTCATCCTCTTCCGCTGTGGGCTTTACACTGCTATCCCTGCCGCTAAGGGTTCACCTCAACTTTTTCTGATTCAATCATCCTTAATATTTCGGACCACAAGTTTACAATGCACGAGCCGATGCTTACGCCAAAATATTACTTAAGGCACAGGCCTTTTAAATTGTTAGCTATACATAAATCAGCGTCAGGTTCTTTACAAATAACCGTCTTCTTATCAAAAGAAACACAATCTACCTCAGAACCTCCCATTATTTGAATTTCTGAAAGATCAAGTGGATAGCTTTCATCTTTCCTTATCTTTCTACAATTATTTATTTTTTCCTTTTTGGAAACAATCTTGTAGGTGGAATCATTTTTTACTGCATATATGACATAGTACTTACCCACTGTTTTTATCATCTTGATTTTATACATTGGTGTTTGTGCGCTTGATAAGGCACAAACGCTTGTCAATAAAAGAAAGAACAGAATTCTAATCATCATAACTATTTGCTTATGGTGTGAACTAATTTCCCTTTCGCTCTCCAAACGGTGCCATGATAACTGGCATCACTGGGGGTTATATCTCTACCCTTAGAATCATAAATCGGATTCATCATGTTGCCACCATTATTATAATGTGTCAGAGTTATAGATGATCCAGGCTGTTTTAATGCCGCCTTGTGTGCAGCTTTATAAACACTTCCTGGCGTTCCCTCAGGTCCTGAAGATTGCCCGGATTTCTGCGACATCTTGGCCGCCTCATATCCTTCAGTTATTTCATGTATGAGACTTCCACCAGGTTTATTATAAGCCGCATCAATTCTACCGCCTGTTGGTGTATCATATTCATTTGTTGATTTAACTGTGCCGTCCGATTCAACTTTGGTCCCCATAAAAGAACCTCCCACCAATGCCCCTCCATTTGAATTTTGAGCATTGTCAGTGGTTTTTATGACAACGTCAACAGTATGGTCATCTATCGCCTTAATAATTTCTTTAGCAGCATCATTTAAATTTGCTCCTTCTGTTTTTGCATAACTAAGCTTTCCGTTGCCATCCATGGATAATGTAGCACCCTCTAAGCCAGAGTTAAGCTGATTCAGTGCAGTGCCTGTGTCAGTGCCCTGCAATGTAACGTCACTAGCTTCCATCCCATCAGGGTCTATGAACCTGATCGGGTTGTCATAGGCATAGTTGTAAGGGCTCCATCTTCGCATGGAATCAGCCAGGGGATCGATCGCGCCCCACCTTCCAATATCGCTCATGTACATCCTTGCCCCATAATCAAGCCAGTCCAACCCGAGCTCGTCCTGCTTTTCTTTTCCGTTGTACAAGAACGGGTTGTTCATGCTGCCCGCCTTTTGATAACCCTGCCCCGCCACCTGCATGCCAAAGGCATAGTAGTCATCGGCCTGCACGATAGGGCTCTTGGTGTGGGTGTATTTGATGTCGTCAAACCAAACGTCCTGCACATTTATGCCCTCGTTGCTTACATAAACATACGCAAAGCCTGCCTTCACAATCGCCAAGCTGCGGCTCATGTACATGTGAGGCATCTTGGTGGCGCCCGTCTGCTCGTAGGCCGCATCCAATTGCTTAAAGGCCATGTCCACCAAATTGTAATTGCTATCGAACACCAATATGTTCAGATAGGCCCTTGGCCCTGTGTTCACGCTATGTGCCGTGCCAGCAGTCACCAGGCCGCCATAGCTGTTCAGTGCCGCAGAGGCCGTTCCAGTCTCGCCCACGCCTGGTGGAGCCAGCCCAAATGCGCCCAAGAGCGCGCCTGCAAAAGCAGTGAGGTTGCTGGCACTGCCTGTGCCGCCAAAGTATTTCGCGTAAGCTTCCGCTTTGATCGTGTCGCCCGGCTGCACGGCAAAGCTTTTCGCAAGGCCCACCTGCGCGTTCAGCCCGCCCGTGAGCTTCTGCGCATATTGGTACGCAGTGCCCGCATCAGAGTGGTCGAACAAATCAAAGCCGATGCGCGAGTAGCCGGTGAAGGTGGCCTGCTCGATGGTTTGTGTCGCATCTTCCAGCGTGGCAATATGTGTGGTCACATCGGGCTTGGTAGTGGCGGTGATGCGCACGTTGCCCAGGTGGTCTTTCAAGTGGTATTGGTATTCTGGCGCAGCGCCAGTCATCACTATCCTTCCCTCGCTGTGGTTGATGTACTGAAGTACGTTGCCCTCGTACACAAACGCACCGATGTAATCGGTCTTCTTCTGGCTTACATTGCCCACATTGAACACTTCCTGCTGCAGCTTCCTGCCCGCGGCATCATAGATGTATTTCACATAGTCGCCAGATGTCTTGGTCACTTTCTTGGCCAGATGCAAATAATTGTAATCGATCACACTCACCAGTTTGTTGTCGTCCTTGGTCAGGCTGCCGTTGCCATCAAAGGTGTAGTCGTTGGCGGGATCGCTCGAGCCTGTGGCATCGTCCTTGAAGCCCGTGGTGTTGTTAGTGGCATCAAATACCTTAACCAACTGGTTGCCTACATAGGTATAGGTGAGGTTGTCTATCAGCCCAAAGTTCTGTGTGCCGGGTGTGAGCAGGCCGTTGCGCTGCAACGCCAAAATATTGCCATTGGCATCGTAGGCGCTGATCACTTCGTTGTAGCGGTCAAGCTCTTGGTCCCATACACTGGTGGTTGTGTTCTTGCGCTGGTGCTGAGCCACGCGCAGGCGGTTGAGGGGGTCGTAAACATAACCGTTGCTTCGCTGCAGCCCGTTCTGCACGCTCTTCCACTGCGCCCCGCTGATGTTGCCGTTGTACTGCTTCTGCGTATAGCCGTTTTCATAGAACAGTTCCATTCCAAAGAGATCGCGGTCGGTGCCGGCCAGTGCCGCATCGTTGATGTTCTTCACCTGCCCGCGTATGTTGTAGATCATGTCAATGGATTGGAACCACGAGGTGCCATTGGTACTATGTAAATTCTTTTCCACTACTTGGCTAAGTTCGTTGTAGCGGGTGTTAGCAAAGCGCACTTCGGTGTTGGTGCCTATTTTATTGTAGGCGGTGGTGGGTCTGTCAAAGTCATCGTAGTCAGCCCGCTCTTGCACGCGCACTTCGCCCGCGCCCCCGCCCACATTGTGCACGGTGAGTGTCTTGATCGGCTTGGGGTCTAACTTGTTTTTGTACAAAATAGAAACACGATCCATGTTGCCACGCACATTGCGCGTGGTGGTTTGTATGGGGCGGTAGCGGTCGTCATAAAAGGAATAGGTCTCCAGCCACGCGTTGGTATCGAGGTTGCGCACCATCGTGGCTGTTACTTGCCCGCGCACGCGGTTGTTGGTGATGTTTGCTTCAAAGCCCACTTCGCCCACATAGGCGGCCACGTATGGGGCAGGCAGTAGGTAATCATCATAAAATGTTTTGGTGAATACTTCGCCAATGGTCACCGAGGGCTGCCCACCGTTTAGTGTGTAGTCATTGGTAGCATCTTTGCTTTCGTTCCCATAGCTGGCGGCTATGGTAGTACGCAAGTTGCTATAGGTCAAACCCAAAGTGTTCGCGGTTTCGCCCGTCATCACAGGTCGGCCATATATATCGTACTTAACAAAACTCCACTTGTTGGTGGGGCGTTGCTCGGCATCTTGCGTCAGCACGGGGCGGTCAAGAAAATCATAAATGATGTACACCCACCCGCTGCCGGGTACGCGCTTTTCTATCAATCGCTGGCGCGCATCATATTTATACTGATAAGCGAGGTTGTCAATATCGACTTGTGAAAAGGGGTACGACTGTTGGTTGAGCAGGGGTGGCAGCACAAAGCGCTGGTTGCCGAGGGCATCATATACATAATACGTATCCAGCCACTCATCCTTGTCGCCCTTGGTGCGTCTCAGCACCAGCCGCCCTTCTTTATCTTTGTACTCGCGCAGAGCCTGGCCGTTTTCATCTTGTGTTTCCAACACCATCAGCTCGCGCATGTTGTATGTGCTGCCGTCCTGAACTAGTGCATTGGCGGTGGTCACGCTAAACTTGCGCACGGTAAAATCCTGGCTGCCCAGCGCCCAACTTTCCATCTTGGCCTCGCGGCCGCTTCCCATCTTCCACGCTTCACCAGGGCTCGCCTGTTTCAGCAGGCGGTTATGGGGCGAGGGTTCAAATTGTTTTTCGCTATAGGCCACTCCGCTCACGGCCACATCGGTGGTACCATTGCGGTAAAAATTGTACTGCTCCAGTTTGGCATTTTTACGGAAGCCATCTACGTCTATATCCGTTGTGTTGGTTGAGAAGGGCAGGTACTCTTTTACCACCCTGCCATATGTATCATACTCCGCATGGACGAGTAGGTCTTTACCTTGAGGAGAGGCTTGCTTCTCTTGCATCTGCACGGGCATGCCCAGCGCATCCATGTACTGCGTGGAGGCTGATACTTTGGTGCGGT
Organism: Cyclobacteriaceae bacterium; assembly: GCA_031400595.1. Lineage (GTDB taxonomy): Bacteria > Bacteroidota > Bacteroidia > Cytophagales > Cyclobacteriaceae > ELB16-189. Next base: position 89,620 of record JANNQG010000019.1, on the reverse strand, counting down.
TAAAAGTGGTGTAGTTAAAGTCGGTGGCCAGCACAATGTCTTTGGCGGTATAGGTGCGCACATAATTTTTTCGCGTAGCGGTGGCCACGGTAGCTGGCAGGTTGGTGTCCACGGGGTTGGTAACGGTCTCGGGCAGGTTAGTGAGCAGGGCAACATACAGCGTACCTGATTCGCGCGCGAACCCGTTGGTGAGAGTAACAAGTGTACTGTATTTTCCGGCTTGGTTGGCGGTGTAGGTATTGCTAGTGGCACCTGAGATGTTAACGCCATCGCGCTTCCATTGGTAAGTGGCGTAACCCGTTTGCACGGTAAGCACTACACTTTGCCCCGAGGCAAGATAAGGATTACCAGTGGTAGTCACCACAGGCACAGGCAGCACATTGCCGGTAACAGAAATGGAGCCGCTCGAGCAACCATTGCTGCCCAGTAATTTTACTTTATTAATTGCAGTAGCAGTATAATCAGTAGTGTAAGTGGCCGAGGTGGCTCCACTAATATTTACATCAGCGTTGGTGGTCCACTGGTAGGTAGAGCCAACGGGCGCACCGGAAGCTACCAGCGTGATCGGGCCAAAGCCATATCTACCAAAATATCCAGTTACGGTAGGTGTGTTGGGCAAAACCAATAATGTGGCCACTACAGAATTGCGTGTTGCAGATTCACAAGTAGTAGTTGTGTTGAAGGTACTTACAAAATAAGTGGTGGTGGCAGTGATGCTCGGGTTATAGGTAAGGCCTGTGGCCAAGGCTGTGCCACCCGTGGCAGCCGCATACCACTTCGCACTCGTGCCGTTTGCTCCGGCCACTGCTGTTAACGTAATCACCCCGCTTCCGCAGCGGCTCACGGGGAGTGCGGTGGGCACGCCCGGCCCAAGGTTCACGGTGGCTGTTACTGCCAGCCTGCTGCTCTCACAGCCGGTGGTGGCGTTATAACTGCAAGCATAAAAGGTGGTGGTGGCACTGACTGTGGGTGAATAACTAAGGTTGGTAAACAAAGCCGTGCCGCCCGCTGCATTGGCGTACCAACGAAGGGTAGTACCATTTGTGCCCGTAGTGCCACTAAGTGTCACCGTGCCGGTGCCGCAGCGCGTGGCTCCGGTAAGCCCGGTAGGTGTGCCCACCGCAGCATACACAGAAGCGGTAATGGCCACGCGGGGAAAGCTTTCGGACAATGTAGTGGTATTGAAGGTGGTAATATAATACGTAGTGGTAGTCGTGAGGGAAGGTGTAGTGTAGGTCAACCCAGTACCCAAGCTAAGTCCACGCGTAAGTTGAGAATACCAATTGATCGTATTGCCGTTCAAGCCAGGAGTGGCGCTCAACAACACTGTGCCAGCACCGCACACAAAACCAGGGATTGGCGTAGGGGCTTGCGGCACAGCGGCACTGATCGTTACAGGCAGTGAACCAAGAAATCCTCCATTGTCAAGAAAAGTAACAGAGCCACTACCTACTGTGGTCCAGTTGATGGTGGCAAAAAAAGTAGAGCCTGACGAGGACGTAGAGATAATGGTGCCGTTCACGGCTTGCCATTCGGGTATTACTACAAACCCAGTATACGAATAAGTGATATTATCGCCTACGTTTACCGTTTGGCTACCCGTGATCTGCGCCATCAATTGCGGCACGGCCAACAAGAAAAGAAGAAGAGTGGTGTGTATTTTTTTTAAGGTCATATCACTTCACTTGATAGTTGGCAATGATGAATTGTTGTTGGAAGCCGTCTTTGTGGGCAGAGAAATCCAAGGTGAAAGATGCTTGCCCACCCACTCTCTGTAGCAGGGCCTTGCCTAGCTTGCCGTTAAAAGAAAGCTGGTATTGAACCGAGCCATTGGCAGACACATTTGCCCACGTGCCAGTGGTGGATATCACGCTAAACGTTTTTACAGTAGTACCTTGCACTACTTTCACTTGAGTGGGCGAGGTAGTGATTTCAAAAGTTTGAGTGCGGGAGGCACTCGTGCGTAGATCAACAGCCTGGCTGGCCGACCATTGAATGGCTTGCGTGTTCACATTCTGCCCAAAGGCAGCGATGCCAATCGTTGATAAAAATATTAGTAAGGTCGCTCTCATATCGGTTTAGTTATCGCGGCTATAGCGGTATTCGTATTTTTTTAAATAGTTCTTTTCAAAGTCTTTGATGTACTCCATCTGCCTTCGGCTGTTGTACTCATAGTAGGTGGTGAAGTGATTGGGGTCTGTGTTAGAGGTGGTACCTGTTTTTAAATCGTAGGTGTAAGTGGTCATCCGTGCAGCCACGGGGTACAATCGCAGTTCGTCAATTTTGATAGTAACTGTTCCTGAAATGGAAACGGTGGTTACGCCCGTTACTATTTTCTCAAAATACCTCCAGCCATCCGCGCCTGCGGCGGGATCATCACCACTGCTATTCACTACCAACCCTGCGGCCCCGATCACATCGGGCACTCCACCCTTCGCCCAATAAGAGACAACATATTTGGAAGTAGCTATCAGCCCCGAGAAGCTAACTACCTGACTAAGCAAATGGCTTTGTGTTCCAGTTTTACTTTCGCCTATGGGATCGGTTACCAACGTAAAAGTCCAGTTGCCCTCATTACTTGCATTTTCAAAACTGGTAAAGGCAACTTGATTGGCGGCTGCATTCTCTACTTGGGCAATGGGCATTAGCTTGCCCGACAAATTCGTAATAGGGTCACCAACTACTGATTTGCCATAGCCCCAAATAAGAGAAGTCGTTACGGGGTCATTCTCTTTCTTAAATGACAACACATTGCCCTGTGTATCAAATTGTGTGAATTGCAGCCTTCTTTTATAAAGCCCCAGAATAGTTGGGTTGTTGGAAGTAGACTCGCCAGGTGTCGTTTCGAGCAGATAGATTTCGGTAGGCTTGAGTAGCGTTCCGTGTATGGTTTTCTTTACACCAGATATAAATTCGTAATTGGGCGCGTTGTTCACCGCATAGTACGCATACTCTTCAATGGGGGTGGTCTTCAATACGGGGTCGTACACATAGTTGGTATATCTTTTCTTCGAACCTCCGTTGCTGATAGTCTCGGCCTTCAATGAAACTTGATCAAAACTATTGTAGTTATAGTCGGCTTGGTTGTCAACGTAACTATCCAAGGTCACGTCAAATTCTTGGCTGGTAGTTTTCGTCAACAACACTCGCTCAGAAAATTCTAAATAGAAACTATAGGTAAAAGTCCGATTGGCACAGCCCGTGCAACCGCTACTAGTGGTCTGGGCTACTTTCATCCCTTGAATAATAGCGTTGTTGGGCGTATAGGTATATTCATTAGTGGTACGCTTTACCAAACGGTTGGAGTTAGTATAATCTTCTTGTTTCAATAACAATCCGTTTTTGTACGAAAAAGATTGGTTCGGAACAAAAGGGTAGGCAGTAACAATGGCATCGGGTGTATTGGTGAAATTATAAACAGTGTAGCCATTGTTAGTCACCGCATCGCCATAATATTCGGTTACTTCATCATAACCCACATGGCTCCCTTGGCTTACCCCCAGAGGCAGACTACTGGCGTTTGCTCTTACCAAGATGCTACCAGAGGTATTGGCCACACACAAAGCGGCATTCATTTGCCCATCTGTAAAAGTGCTGACGTAAGCATAGAACGGGAAAGAGGCAAGTTTACCACTGGATATGCCAGTAGCTCGGTTTACGTAAGAGTAGTTCTTGGTCAATGTTTGGTCGCCAGTAGTAACAATACTTTTTACTCGTAGCCCTCCTCCTTTTAGTGCATTGTTTTGTGCCAATTCGCTCAGTGTTTTTACGCGGTAGATTTTGATAAAGAATTTAAGCGTGCGCCAGTCCAGTCCTTGCCAGTTAAAAGAAGCGGGTGTAAACTCTCCATAAAGTGTAAAATTGCCCGATGTAAAGGTGGTCACCGGGGCAGATTGCGTTTGCCCGTTGCCACTTAAAAAGTTCATGGTGGTAAACGGAGAGCCACTTGTTTTGCTCAACGAGCCGTAGCATCCGCTCGCAGGAACACCCCCGCCAGGTATGGCTGGGATTTCATACAAGATCACTACATCAGTATTTTGGGCAAGGGCAAAGTTTTTGGTTTGTTGATAACTCGTTCCCGTGCTTAGATCAAAGTCAATGGACTCGATCAGCTCCAGCCCAGGTGTGTACTTAAAGTCTGCAAACGTGGGGATGTTACTGTACTCATTTAGATCATAATCATACGTGGTAGTACCACCCGTTGGGTAGGTGATTGTTTTTAAAGTATTCCATCGGCAGGCTGCCAGGTTTGATTCTCGATTGGATCCGGAGTAGTACACATTGTTATAAACGGTAGCCGGAGATAAAAAAGCACCTGGCACTACAGCGGCAGCATTGTAGTAGCCCCAGTGGTCAACGCTATAGCTTTTGCGGTCATACACGGGCTGGCCAACCCCTTCCGTGTAATATGTAAAGGTATACGATGGCTTTACGTTCACAGCCGTGAACTCGTCAAAACGCTCTTGCATAGAATTTAATATTGGCAATGGGCCACCAGAATTGGTAAGCACAAATCTTTTAATAAAAGTGTTTTGGAAATAAATCTTGACTTCATCCAAAAGTTTGCCACCCCCCAAATCGGTGCGGCTTGTGTTTGCTATGAATTGTACCCGATATCCAGCTGCCGTCTTTATTTCGCTGAGTCTCCAACCATAAATGGTAGTTTGGTTTAAGCAAGAAGAAGCCCCGGGTGTGGCAATGGTGCCACTCGTTTTATTATAAGAAGTGACTGAGGGCGTTGTCTCATAGGTTAAGGTTTCAGTCACATAGGTAAAAGTGATGGAATCCTTTTTATTTGCACTCCTGATTTTTTCAAGTTTCCAAGAAGAGGTCGCGTTAACATTTGGTGTTGTGAAAGTTTCTGTCCCCGGCCCATTGTAAAACTCGCCACATGTTGAATAGCTGGTGGTGGTTTCTTGCTTGGTAAAAAAGTATTCAGTGCCATCTTTGCCCGTCACTTTCCAGGTATAAAATAATTGACCATTACTGGGGGTGTTGGTGTAGGTAATAGTCGCAAATTGGTCGGGTATCATTTTCATCTGTTTCGAACGACTGAACAAAAATTTCCCTGATTGCCCATCGGGCAAACTGAAAAAGAACAGATCAGGCTCTAGGTCTAGAAGACCTTTGGAAGCATACAACACATTTTGATATTGTTTGTCATTGGCCGTCACACAGGCGCCAGTCGGTGCCACATAACTAAAGTTAGAGGGAGGCGTTTGCGCTATTGTATTCGTATTGACAGAGCCATCCGCTTTGAAAAAACTAGCCACATCATAGGTGCCCCCTGGTAAGTTGGTAAAGAAACCAAAGTTTGCATCTTCATCGTTCATTCCCCTGATCGTGCGGCTCACAATCCCACCAGCATTTAAGGCCCAACCGGCACCAGTCCACGAGGGAATTTCTTCCCACTTCAAGCCCGAGGCATGGTAGCTAAGACTGATAGGCAACTTTAACTCATACGATTTTAGATCATAGATCGGCACATCAATTTTCGGAATCCCTGTGTAAGCACTTGCCGGGTTATCAATAAACTTCCCAAGAGCGGCAGCCTCTGGTGCAGGAGGTATGGCACTAAACTTAAGCGGGTTGCTGTCTTTGGGCGTTTGCCCTGCCAATTCTGTAAGGAAGAAGAGCAGACATATAAACTTCAAAATTCCAATCTTAGAAACCATAGATGTCGGATAAAATGATGTGTAAATGTAACCGCTATATATAACAAAGTCAACGTGGAAAACCACGTAAAAAATACGTGGTTTTCCACGTTGACTTTGTCAGAAATTTTACAAGTGGACGGTTTAGATAGTATCGAACTTCTCCGAACCTAAAATCGGAAGTTTAAATATCAAATTTCAATATCCTTGAAAAGTAGTTTGGCTCATTAAAATCGGGAACAATTTATATTGAAGTAGCGAATCATCTCCTAACTCGATGCTTTACTTTTTGTTTTCTCTTCTTTTCCAGCTTCCACAACTGAAGGGGTCTCATCGCTTCAACAAGGTTTAAATATCTATAAGCGCTGATCAAAACTGAATGAGTGTTGACAGTGTTCCACCAGCACCTCCTTCAATCTTTGAAACAGTATTTCTATGAAGCCCTGAAAGACGGGCTGCCTCTTGCTGCATGAAATTACTTTTGACTCCGGCATCGCGTAGAAACTGCCCATTCTCTCTTTCTATTGCACCGTCTGAAAAATTATAAATAGTCGTCATTTATTCACATTTATATGTGCAGTATGCTTTAAAATTAAATTTAACGCACATATAAATGTGCAAACACCGCGATTTTTCAATTGAACAAATTCCTAGACGCACCGATCACCTGTAGTCAACTATTTAAATAATTTCGGATTCTATCGTGATCCTTTTTTTGGCTGATTTTTTCTAGTTGACCGTGCCTGTTTCGGCAGCGAGTCAAAGAAAGCTCTCAATGGCGTAGTAGATACCGTAGCCTTTGACTCCTCGCCATTTTTATTTAAGATTTTAGACATTCTTATCTGCTCGGCTTCGGTTCTAGACATTCTTGTCATTCGGGACTTTGTCATGTCTAAATGTCGACACTAGCGGTGCTATTATTTTTTTTGAATTGGTTACGGCTTTAACCCCTCACCAGCCAACACCAGTCTAGTTAGCATTTCTCGGGTATCTCTGAAAAATAAGAAGCAAAAAAGAAAAGCTGTGATGATTTTTATGGGTATACAAGTCTTAGTTATAGAACAAAAGTGGCGAACCTGTTAAAAGATGGGCTCGGTACAAATGAAATTGCGAATAAACTAGGCTTGGCTCAAGCCACGATCGGTAGTTATCGAAAGTCTATCATGGATAAAACAAAATCTAAAAATACTGCAGACCTTGTGAAGCTGCTTTTCACCACGGGCCTTGCTGTAACTAATAAGTCTCGGTAATTTCAAGCCAGCCGATCTTCCTTTGTTTTGCTTTTTCAATTGAAAACAGGAATACTCTATTGTGCGGTCGGGTATTAATTAGAACTATCAATTTTCTATGGGTATGGTGGGGGTTGGGAATTAATCCCAAGCTCGTTTATGAAAATCAATCACCACCTTCAAATTCCTACTCATGCAAGCCTTCCTTCGAAATAAAAAGTACAGCAGAAAAATATTTCTTGGTGTAATCGGTTCTTACTTGATTGAAATCCTTGATGATGACCCAATTATCACTAAACTCACTGACGTACATATTCTAAAATCATACCAAAAACTATATCCAACGCATAGCACAAGGTTCGCCGGGTCTAGTATGCGAATGGTTTTGAAGTCATTTAAGGGGGATGCACTACTAATACTGACTTGTATTGACAAACTGAAATCAGAATGTCATCTCTTTCACTTTAGCAACCATGGTAAACAAACTGATCAACAAATTCTGCTTGATGCGTTAAACCTTGCATCATTCAGATGGAGTGCAATTAGAGTTGATGGAATATCATACGCATTAAATAAAAACACTGTGCCGCAAATGAAAGAAATTCAGGCAATTTTATCCTCACTGAAAGATTGATCATTGAGCTACGAAATGCTCCGGGTAACCACGCAGAGTTATGAAATCCGTTCTTATCAAAACAAACTGGCGAGCCTCCGGAAACAACGAAAAACTCCTCATTTTTAAACTAAGTCGCTCGTTTAAGCTGCCTCCAAAAGAAATTCAGGAAGTTTTATTTTCACAGAAAGGTTGATGATCGATCCCCGAAAGGCACCAGGAAGCCAGCCCGATTGGTGGAACCCATCCTTTTTATAAAGTACAGAGGCACCACCTGAAACAACAAAAAGCTCGCCATTATTCTCGATGCAATAGTCACCTAACAATTTAAGCGATCCACTCGTTGCACCATTTTTCACCCCCAGACCATTTAAAGCTAAACAAACCGCCTCGCTTTCGTTTAGGACCTCATCGTCAACTTTCCTAAAAACGTTAAAGAACCCTTCTCCACAATCGATCATAGTGAACTTGAGCATTTCTCCATCATACGCTGAAGAAATAAATATTGGACTCTTTGTGTTACTGTGTTCGCTAGCATTTCGAAACAGCTTTCGTAAAAAATCTTTGATGTCGGTCTTATAGTGATAAGGAAGTTTCCTTTTCCAATCTTGCCGAAACGCGTCATAAAAAAGATAATCATTGAATTTCTCATATTCGAAGGGGTCGAAAGCAAAAACCTTTGTCCCTCCGGATTGAAACGTATTTTCAAGTTCCTCCTCCCATGTGCTAAAATATCCAAACATATCCTGATGGGTCTTTACTTTTAGTGAGCATGCCTTTCGAGGAAAAATCGAAAGGATGTTCTCCGATTTATTCAAGTTGAAATTTAAGGCGGAATACATACTCGCCAAATTGCCATCGGCTTTAACTGTTTTTTTCATATCAAGAACAAACCTTGCGCCAGTGTGCCGGTTAGCCAGACGAATTATTTTTGAGATGCACGAAAAACACTTATGGTTTGTTGAAAGCGATGGTGTCTCTGCTTTGTGAATTATTCTTAACATCAAATGTATTTTTATTTAGAAAGTCAGATTATTTCAATTAAAGAGTCCAGCTAAAATGCCTCTGATTTCGAGGATTCAAAGTTAATTTCGTCAATAACTGATCGCGTTATTCTCTCTGTTCCCGATTTAAGTGCATGGACTGCGGAGCATCGAATCAAGTTATTCAACTCTCCCAAGGTTCCATTTGTTTTCGCGTAGATATGCAATGCGAGATCGTCATCACTGAGGCCTGAGGGCTCTTTGAGGGGGAGCACTTTCTCGAAACTCGCTAGAAGCCTTCTGAGCTTTTCGTCGATGTCCCATTTGGGTAGGAAAACTTTCTTAAAGCGGTTCTGAAGTTGTGGATCCGAAGCGAAAACATTTATTGCTTCCTCAGTACCGAAAGCGGCCATGGGAAGGCTGAGTTCATTGGACATGTACTTTATTGAATCAAGTATAGAACGCTGCTTTCGATAGGGCATCCTGTCAATGTGCTGAACTTCGTCGATCATCAGCAATTTTGTATTAAGGTCTCCTAGCGTGTCGATTACACGTTCGCGCAGGTGTTCGACTTTGCCAGCTATAAAAGGGGGGTGCATCGCACCTTTTAAAACAGCATTATAAAAAGTCTTTTCGTCTGGGTTAGGTGGCATTTGAATGCTTACTACAGGAAATTCCATTTTTCCGTCTGACTTAGCGAAATGTCTATATTTCATTTCGATCCGCTTTCTAATGGTTGTTTTCCCATTGTCCGTGGTGCCAATCACAAGCAGGCTGTGCATGCGAGTAACCCTGGGCCTGCCGATAAGTTCTTCAATACGGTCAATGATGAAGCGCGCGGTCTCGTAGCCAATCCATCCCTCTCCTTGTATTTGGTCTATTCTTTTCTGAAGGTCCGAATCAACGCAAGATTCCAAAAATTCGCGCGTCGGTTTACTTAAATGATCTTCGATAAGTGTCGAATTCGAGTTCTTCATAGGCTTCAATTTTTATTTTTGTCGTTTTAAACTCTTTTATTTCTGTAGCTATCACGTTTGCTGGCACCGTCTTTGGCGGCTCTTCTTTTTTCATTCTGGATTTCATCTCAGCTCTCTTTTTCGCTTCCCTTGTCTTCTTTTTTGACTGGTCTTCCATTTCATTCAATCTCTTGTAAGCTGCGTAAATGGCCGGCCCATTTACTGGTTTGCGATTTTTCTTTAATTCTTCAACAGCTCTGCGGTAATCCCAAATACTCATTTTGTCAGGCTTGATATTCAGAGTGGTGGGTATTTCGTGATACTTGTTATCGGCGGGATTAAGGAAAAGTATAGCGGAGATGTTTCTTGGATCCATCTTAAAAACAAATTTCCTTTTAGGTTTTACCTTACCTCGGGCGGTATCATCTACCGAATTTATCCATTTACGAAGAATGTCTGAAAAATACCTGAATTTAAGGAGGTGAATTCCTGTCCGTTGGACGGTCCTTTTATATTGAGGTAACACATCAAGCTTGAATTTATCTTCATCGGTGATAATTTCTGGCATCCCAATACCCGGGCATTGGTTGCTTCCGAAAATCCCCTCGCTCCACTTTTCCATGGGCATCATACCATCAATCCCCTTGTGCGGCCGCACATGGTAGACGTCTGTAACCCATGTGGTAAACCATTTCTCGAACTCCGCTAATGTAAAGCATGCAGACTTCTCTGGTTTGAATTTTGACCTCATCTCTTTGCCTACATTGGTGTTGCCCGCAAGATCCTTGAGCTCCTCAGCGATCGTACCCATGAGACGCTCAATGTGCCCGGCCATTTCCGGTCTGCGGGGAGGACGCCACTTCAAGGTGATGTTGTAGTTGGCACAACTTTCTTTTAGCATCTCACCTCTAAACTCTTTCGCGTTATCGCAATAAAGAGTAGTCATCTTCCCCCAACACGGCCATTCGGTTTTTGGTAGGCCAATCGATTTTAGGAACTTTTCCTTTGGGAATACCGCCATCGAAAGAGCGCGGCCGACGGCAAAAGCACTTGGAGCTTCAAATGATATATAGTAGCCAAGTACCATCCGGCTAAATACATCGATGAGCACCGTAATCCAAGGCCTTTTAAATGGCTTTCTTTCTTCCTCGTCAACCAACATTATATCCAATTGGGTGTGGTCTATTTGAACCAACGACAATGGCGTTTTAGCATGCGGAGTGATACCAGGTTTTGGATCATACTTTTGGCTTGCCGTTCGCGGACCCAATCTTTTTGAAGTTTTCTCATTTTCAGAAATCATTTTGATCCTTCGGCGCACTGTATTTTCGTGCGGAATTTCAAATCCAAGCTCTTTAAAACGTTCGGCTATTGCCCTGTACGTTTTACTAAACGTTTTTGCGTCCAGATAAACCTCGTTAATGATTTCGCTTATCTGGTTTTCCTGCTCCTGCCCTAACCGGCCTTTGTCTTTTCCACCTTTATAATAGCTGTCAACAAGGCACCCGATATGCCCATATGTATCAAATTTTGCTATCCAATTGTAGAGTGTCGAAGGATTTAAATTATGTGCTTTTGCAGTTCTTGTAAGCATTTTCTTGTCTCCCCTTAACTCTCCCAAGAAGGGCGTAATAATTGAGAGTCTCCATTGCGCTTTTTGTAGCTTTTTTTCCGGATAAGACTCAATCGGGACATCATATGGATCTTGAGTTTTCTCTTCATCTGGGGCTCTGTCGCTGAGTTCAGCTCTCTGAACGGTGTGAAAGGCATTTGTAATTTGATCTCTTATGATGACGTGCTTAAAGTCCTTTACCTTAAAGATTGCATACTCGGTTCCTTGATAAAAGACTTTCTCGTCCCTTTTTAAGCTTATGGGCATAGATATGGGTATTTAAGTTCCAATTCATTTTTATGATTGGGTATCCAAATTGGTGTCTCCATCTGGATGATCTCGAAAAGATTACAGGCGATTTGTTTATTCGCAACAAGGGTCCAAATCGCTGAGATATATTCCGGCCATTGATCTTGGTTGGATTTCAGTTGCCTAATTATATGGTTAGGTGTTGAATTACCAATTTCTGAAAGCCGGGCCAAAACCTCATTGGTAATTGCCAGCTCTAGCTTATAACTCTGATAGCGGTTCAAAAACCGTACATTTTCGCCATAAGCCGTATTGATCTCTTTGTCGGTGATGATATTGTATTTCCAATTTCTTTTATGAGCAAACTTTTTTCCTGCTTCCATGATCGGCCTCAATTCCTTATGATTATTCTTTATAAATTCCATAGACTTGACTTCAAACAACGCCGGATTCCTGTTCTTGAATTCAACCAGGAAATCCGGTGTGTAAGTCCGGGCTACCCCATTTTTGTCTTTGTAATCAATCTGGAATGGCTGGTCATGAAACGAGGTCACGTCAGAATCGAAATTGAGGATATAAAGGAACCCTTCCTCTAACCCGGATTCAAACTGGACCTGCTCCCTTTTCTCACTGGAGAATTCACCGACAACAGTCTTACTATTACTGTGGACTTTCCGGGTAGGTAAATACATTCTTGCTTTATTATTGTTAAACATTTTTTGGAACCACTTTTTTTATATGGCGAATGGAAGTGTTATCCAGTTTCGCTTTGTTGCAGGTGAGGTAAATAAAAAGTTACAACACTCCTTAAAAAAGACTAGACCTAAATATTTTTTGTCTTTAATTGCAGTGCTAAAGCTTTAGACACTTGGAAATGTTGATGAAATAAATATTCTTTCCACCTGCAAGAAAAACGAGTTGAATAACACTACCATTATGCGAGAATGCTAAACCAGACCATTGACTTTAATAGCGCTGAAGGAATAAAATTGATGCGGAATTTATATGCTTTTTCGTGGGGGGTGTTCAGGCGCCGATTCCAAACTGACGTGAATTCGAAAGGCAAGAGCTTTAAAGACTATGTCCACGATGCAATCGAAAAGCATCTAAGACAAGAAGACAGGTTTGACCCGGATAAATCACCAATCGAATTCCACTTGAAATTTAATGTCATATTGGGTGCAATCTCTAATGATTTCAAACATCAAGTTAAGACGAGGTTTGTGGAAAGTCGTGAGAAAATGGACTCTGGAAGCAGTTTTACGCACGGGCGGCTGGAGGAGTTGGAGCCTACGTTAGACAGTGTTACTCCTGATCTGATTGATTATGACCGGAAGTTGATTTTTGACACGATCGAGAAGAGGATAAGTGGTGATGACCAAGTTGAACGGATATATCTTGCGGTTTGCCATGGAAATTTTGAGTTTAGTGATCGGTCTGAAATTTGTGAGGAATTTGACTTGACGTTGGATCAATTCAACAATGCAAAAAGACGTCTTTTGACCGTGGTAAGGCATGTAATACGAGAATTAAAACTAGAAAGATGAAATTATGAAAGCTGACGAAGTCAAAAATTTCGATAAAGTATTCACGGAATACCTTAGTTATGTTTCTTCATCGGAGGAATCAGAGGGCTTTTTGCGCGAAAATGGATTTGACCCGGATCAGTTGGTCAATGAAGGATTGGGAAAGGTTCGAAAAATTCAAATGCAGATCGCCTCAGAAAAGACCGAAGCAAAATACCATGAAATGAGGGCAAACCTTTTGCAAAAAGCAAAAAACGAAGTGGACAAGATCTTGGGTGAATTCGGATTTAACTTGGAGAGCTTTATAAAAAGGGAAAATATTCACCTTGCCTACAGGAATTTCGAGAATATGAATGAAGGTGAAATACGCGAATTTCTTGAACGCCATTTCCTGTTGAAGTATCAGGACGAGCTCAAAGGGTAGTATAGAAAAAGAATGCTACTGACAAAGGCCCAGGCTGCAGCCAGAAAAATCCTTCAAGAGTTTGGTATTGATTCTATTGACTCTTTGACCTCGGTTAAATTAAAAGATTTAATTCAAGCTCGTGGCGCCTTCTACGAAGAGCTTGATCTCGATGGGAAAGACGGTCGGATCGTTTCCTACCTTGGCAAGAGCGTAATCACAGTAAATTCATCAATTTCTGACAAAGGAAAGAAAAGGTTTACGGCCGCGCACGAGTTTGGTCACTTTGAATTGCACAAAGATCTAGCGGTCACTGCAGACACACAGTATGAAATGTGTAATTGGTATCAATCGGGGAGCCATGAAAAGGAAGCTAACGATTTCGCTTCTGAACTGTTGATGCCAACCAAAATGTTTCAAAAAGAATGCGCCGGCAAAAAGTTTGGCCACCAGCTCATTGAACATATAGCAAACACTTTTATTGTAAGCCGGACCGCGGCAATCCTTAAATTCGTTCAGGCCGGAAATCATCCGGTCCTAGTGGTGTGCACTAAAGACAACAAAGTGCAGTGGTGGAAAATGTCAAAGGAAATGGAGACAGCCGAACACGAATTCATCCCTAGCTGGCTTCGTTACAAAATAAAAATAACATCCGGGCTACCGCCACCGGTGGATTCCGTAGCAGGTCAGTTAATGAAATCCGGTCGAAGTCAACATACCACCGAACGAGTTCAGGAATTTGAGAAGTCCACTTGGTTTCTGACCCACCCCAAAGAGAAGTCTTTGGTTTATGAATATTGTAATTTTATCCCTCAGTATAATTTTGCTTTCAGCGTGGTTTGGGAGGATTAGGTTAACTATGGGGGTCACTAGAAAATGTACCGCCCCATTTTGAGAGCAAATTCTAGTTCGTACCTTTGAGAATGCAATATTACTCGCCATTGCGGTATCCAGGTGGAAAGAGTGGTTTCACTCCGTTCATACTAGACTTATTTGACCGCAATCAACTAAGCGTCAAAAGCTATTTTGAATTATATGCAGGCGGAGCGGGCGTAGCAATCGAATTATTGTTCAATGGACATGTTAGCTCCATCATTCTCAATGATGCTGACTTTCACATATACGCTTTTTGGAAGTCAATTCTCAATCATCCGGAAGATTTTAACCGAAGAATAAGTAGCACCAGGATTTGTATGTCTCAATGGTATAATCAAAGAGCGATATATGAATCAGATGACAGGAGTGATGAACTAAGTCAGGGATTTGCCACTTTTTTTTTAAATCGAACTAATCGTTCAGGTATCATATCCAAGACTGGTCCAATTGGGGGATATAATCAGGAAGGTAACTATAAAATAGACGCACGGTTCAACAAGAAAAGATTAATAAAATTGATCGAAGAAATTGCTAAGAGATCTGATAAAATTAAAATCTATAATGAAGACGCCATTACGCTCATGCGTCGACTCAAATCAGTAACCAGTGAAAACAATTTTACTTTTCTGGATCCACCTTATTTCTCAAAGGGAAGTAAGCTATATCTTAACTTCTATTCAGATGATGACCATAAAACTCTCCGTGATCATTTAAAGATTATGCAAAAACACAATTGGCTAGTCTCCTATGATAACTCAAACCAGATAAGTTCTCTTTATAAAGGATTTAATAAAAGGAGAATTGGAATACGCTACAGTCTGCAAAATAAAACATCAGATAAGGAAATACTGATTCTTGCAAATAAATTGGAATACCCAGTGATAAAGAGGAGTTATATCGCATAAAAATGACAGAAACTAAATTAATACCTCTCAAGCAACTTAGATTTGATATTGAGAATCCGCGCCTTGTCGAATTCGGGGTGCAGACAAAATTGAATGAAGATGATTTAGTTCGACTGCTCTCAGAAACCATGGCTGTCGACGAAATTATTTTATCATTGGTGACTTCTGGATATTTTCCCAATGACCCACTACTTGCAATAAAGCAAAAAGAGTTCTACACAGTAATAGAAGGCAATAGAAGGCTAGCCGCATTAAAAATCATAACCTCTTATGATAAGTTCAAAGATTGTTACCCGAAGTCGTTGCCTAAACCTAGTAAAACACTGATTAACAGTCTGGAGAAGATTCCTGTATTTGTTGAAAATTCCAGAGAAAGCTCATGGCAGTATATTGGATTCAAACACGTTAACGGAGCGGCCAAATGGAGCAGTTTTGCCAAGGCTGAATATATTGCTAAAATACATAACGATTTTAAAATACCCCTTGAAGAAATAGCGCTGCACATAGGTGATTCAAATAAAACGGTAGACAAACTGTATCAAGCTTTGATGGTAATAGAACAGGCTGAAAAAAGTAAAACTTTCAATCGCGAAAATGTCTATTCGTCAAGATTATACTTCTCTCATTTATACACTGGTCTTCAGTATGAGGGTATAAGAAAATATGTTGGACTAAAAAATCTATCAGACACCCACAGTCCAGTAAGAAATATTAAAGAGCTTGTTGAAGTGCTTGAATGGATGTATGGCAACAAACGTGAAAACATCAAGCCAGTCATAAACTCGCAGAATCCTGATCTAAGAAATCTTGATCAGGTAGTGCAGCACAGGCATTCTATTCAAATTTTACGATCAACTAGGGATTTAAATGCCGCCCTTGAAAGTAGTCAGCCAGATGAATACAAATTTTTCGAAAGCCTGAGTAACGTTAAGATGGAGTTGTATAAGAGTTTGCAATACGTTGCTACCGGATATGACGGAGACAGAGAAAAACTAAGCATGGCAGAATCTATTAGACAGATGGCTGAGCAACTATTGAGTAGCGTGAATTCCATCGGGTTTCGCAAGAAGTCTTCATCAAAGAAAGCCAAGCCTGGCAACAGAAAATAAATCATGTTTAAGCTCTACAATAATATCCCAACCGACACGGATGATATAGAAGTCATTTGTGATTATATGGAATATAAGTGTTTGATTTCTGATAAGCAGCAAATTTCCGTAACTGACATTGTTCGTGAATTCTTAAAACCTTCTGATGAAAAGGTTATCAGCGGTATCGAAGACAAAGAAGATAAAATTATTGATAAAGTGGATTGTGTTGTAGCTGAAATTATCAGGAGACTTGACGGTACAAACTCCAGATATCCATTTGAATTAATAAAGAGCGGAAATGTTCTAAGATTTAAAGGTCTAAAATCAATACACGACTATTTATACGTCTACCTATTTTTTGCTACGAGGCTTAATATGAAGGATGACAAAAAACATGAGAACATCGACGGCACATTATTATTTGAAGAAATATCAGCTGACACCGCATCAAATTATTTCGGAAGTAATAGTCAATCACATATCATTGGTACTTCTGGCACGGGAGGTTTTAAAACAAAAATTGAGGGTTTGTGTGGCTTGATTAATGAAGGCAATCGGTTCGAAAATAAATCAGGAGGACAAATAACTGAAAATGATGGAACACTGGACTTTGTTACTTGGATTGACTTTAGTGATAAGAGACCATCAAAATTGATAGCATTTGGGCAATCTAAAACCGGTACCGATTGGGAAACCCATATGAGCCGGCTTCAGCCCGAAAATTTTTGTAGCCTTTGGTTCACAAGAATGCCTGCCCATATACCTATCAGAATGTATTTTATTGCTGACGTTCCCGAAAATAGCAACTGGTTTAAGACTTCATCCAAAGGTGGTATTTTGTTTGACCGAATAAGAATTCTGAACTATGCACCGGAGAACTTTAAATTTCCAGCCGCGGAAGAACGAATTAAAAAATGGACTGATGCAGCTCTTAAATCCGCAAAAAAAACTATACTAAAGCCTAAAGCTAAGAAACCTAAAAAGGCAGGCTTAGCAAAAGCCGCCTGACCTTTAAATCACGGTTTGTTCATCTCAACCTTGGTACGAGGCTGAGACAGTGTTGAGTTATATGATTGCTTGCCAGAAATCTTAAAGGCGTCAGGAAGTATTACATTATCAGAGGAAATAAACAATTCCTTACCCATTTTTGCTTTATTAATAAAATAATTTTTCTCAATCATGCCAATATCACTTTTGCCATATAACTCTTTTATCAAATCGGTATCATCATATGACAATAACCACTTAAAATTTGTTGCGGTTTTTAAAAAAAATGAAAGATTGTTATGATCTTCTTTTGAATAAAAATGGCGGTAAATATCTTTTCCTACTTTGTCGTAGGGTGGATCTAGATAGATAAGCAAACGCTGATCGTTAAGCACGAAATCATCAAAGAGTTTGTGAAGAAACTCTATAGCGTCCATATTATATAGCTTGATTCTGTTCTTATAAAGACCAATATACTCTATTCGTTGAATAAGATCCATTTTATTGAAACGTGCAGAGATCTTATAATTCCCATTTTGTTTTAATCCTCCAATTGGGCCTGAATTAAGTATACCGGATCGTGTAGTCCTATTTAGGTAAAATCCTGTAAAACCAACCTCTAATGGGTCTCCGTTGTTCTCATAATATTTATCTTGTAATAATTTATGCTGCTTTCGCCATTCAGATACACTTACTCTTTTCTTCCTTATCAGGTCAATAAATTTGTCAGTATTATTCAAAATTGAATACCAAAAGGAGTAAATAAATCGATCTTTATCATTTAAATATATTTGATATACATGATCCTGCATCAACAACGACAGTGCGGCACCCGATCCTCCAGCATAGGGTTCTACGTGAGTACCACCACACAAGTCATTTTCTATTAAAATTTGGATCAAGAAATCCTTGATTCCAGCTTTGCCCCCGGGATACCTCAAGGGACTTACGTGGTTATGATTTAGCGCCATCAGTGTTCAGTATAACTTTTAAGAGTGCTTCAAGACTTGTCCATGTTCGCTTTAGACCCGATATATCAGGTATTTCTTCAGGGTTATGAACACTTTGGTTCAAATCATACAATACGGGGTCGCGGCTATCTTTATGAATCATTCTCTCTATTTTCTTCGAGATATGTCCATTAACGAGATCGTGCCTCGTGTCGGCAATCCATTTGAGCATCTCCTTAAGTTCCGGAGTCCATTGATAAGGCAGTTGTTGGTTACTCTTTCTCACTAACTCAGTTTTCTCTAATTTCATCTTTTTTATTTCTCCTTTGGAATTCAGAAATTCAAATACAGAAATTTCCAAAAGTAATCGGAGGGAAATGGCGGTAGCGTTCGGAAACTTATCAAGTTGAAGTTCCGATATCTCATTAAACACCTTGTTGATTCTCGTGTGCTTAATATTACATACAAAATCAATTGGTATTATATTCTTAGCAACACGTTCTCTAGACTTCCGCTTTGGCAATACGTCACCCTTTCGCGCCGGCACCTTAATATCTTTCCTCATTTCATTTATAAATTCAGTAGCAGAAATTTTCTCAGCACCCGAATAATCTAATTGATGAATTTTTTTCTTTTCGTCAATGTATTTCTTTCTATCCTCTGATTTGTCCGTAAGGCGAGAAAAACTTTTTGAGGTTGCTACATCCGTCACAATGAGTTCAAGACCCGTACGGAATTCCGCAGGTTTTGTTTTGATAACTAGATTTCCTTTTGAATCATATTCGTATCCAAGATATTTCTTGCAGTTATCATCGTTAAATATTCTAATTAGGTTTGTGACATTGAATTTGCTTTCGCTTTTAACAATGTTCGCAATTTCTTCTGGTAACGGAATGGCTGAGGCCACGGCATAGGTATCTAATATTCGATTGGCTTCTGCAAGCTTTGCTTTATCTGAACTACGATTCTCTTTATCGAATCTTGCTTTTGCAAGTGTGTCCCATTTAAGCCTTCCTGGTTGGGTGTGTAGGCTCTCTATCAAATCTATGGCATCTTCTCTTGATGGTGCAATTACCACAAATAACTGTCTTATAGATTTGAGATCTGTTACAGCGGCCAACTGAGTAAATTTCTTTCTCTGCCCATCTGGTAAATTCTCAGTCCTTAGTAGAGCCTTACAAGCAGCTAAACGTCTGTTCCCTTCAACTACAATATGCTTTCCTTTTTCAACAACAACAATAGGGAGTTCATGCCGAAAGAAACCTTTGTCCGCAATACTAGCCGCAACTGCATACACATCATACGTTGATATTAAAGCATTTAACAATCGAGGTTGATGAAGTCCTTTAAGGTTTGGCGGGAATCGGTAGTTGTTAGTGTCTAAGAGCAGATCAAGGGTGTCAATTGGTTTTCTTTCCCAATCAGAATTATTTGCCATATCCAGGTTGTTTATTTTTAATAGTAACAATTTAAATATATATTTTATATAATCTAAATATAGTTATTTTAATATTATATTTAATATTGACTACTTGCAGTTCCTATGGTTTACGCCTTGATTAGAGTAAGGAGAAATGAAAATGAAGGGATTATGCTTTCTTCAATTAAATCTTATTGCAGGGAAAAATTTGTATTGGGTGAAATCATCAGGCAAACAATCGGTGATAAAAAACAGAACAATGATCTTAATCAGGCCCTTCAAAAAAAACTACTAAATGGCGACAAACTAATTATTTCTAAGTTCTCCGTGCTTGGACTTACTTCGATCATAGTTGCCGACCTCCTAATTAAACTTCTAAAAATTGGAGTGATTGTCCATTCCGCCTATGATGGCATTATTATTGGCGGTGCAAAAGGTGACTTGAAGACAGAGTTGAAACTTCTCTCAGTTTTCAGAAGTATAGAAGACTCACTTATTAAAGACAGAATAAAAAGAGGGATGATCAAGAAAAAAAAATCAGGATTGAAACTTGGCAGACCGGTAGGAAGAAAATCAACAAAACTGAGATTAACGGGTAAGGAAGAAACTATCAAGGATCTTCTTGGTAAGAAAATCTCTCTCACTGCCATCGGAAAATTAACTGGAGCTAACAGGGTAACCGTAAAAAATTTCATCATCCTGAATCACCTCGATGAAAATATTTAAGTATTGATAAACGAAAATAGACAGAGCAATTACACAAAGAATCGCTAGCCAAATCAACCTACACTCATTGTGCGCTTCTGTCACGCGTTGCAGCACGTCGAATGAATATGTTCATACTTCTATTATCTTATTGAAAGTTTCATCTAAACAGAAGATGAAGTAGCACTTCTTGAAAAAGAACCTGAAATCTGGAGTTTAATTGAACGTTATTATCAGACCGGTGAGGATTTTGCTTCAAAGAAGGGCTTATTTGATATTGCGAATGAATGCATACTATTCCAAAAATAAAACCCGTAATATGTAATAGAATACAGTAAACTAGGCACAGTGAAATCGTGAAAAAAATGCTACTAATTACGCAGTCTATTTTAGTTGTATTAATCGGGTAACCTGTCTATTTAACTTAGAGAAAGGTCTAAAATAGAAGTGTTTTTTTGGGCCTTTTTGGGTCAATTTGTCTAAAAAGCCGAGAGAACCAACATTTTTGGATAGACTATGTTGTTAAAACGGGGTTTTGGGCGGCTGCCCGGCCTGCCATTTAGGGCTATGAGACACCTATGATTTAGAGGGAAAGTGGGTTAAAATAGGAGCAAATTCGACCAAAAGGCAGGCCGAGCATCGGGCTTTCGCTACTCGCCAGCCAGCGCACCTACTACTTCGGGCTCAAACAGACCGCTCAATCCCTGCCGCAGTGGATGTAAACAAACAACTGTATCTAGTAAAAGGAAAGATTTTTAAAAGGTGCTGTGCAAGAAAAAGAGAAGGAGATTGTTGGTCGGAGATCAACAATAACTAGGGGCCGCAGTGGATGTAAACAAACAATTGATCCTACCGAAAAGATTTTTGAAAAGTGTTGTGCAAGAAAAAGAGAGGAGATTGTTGGTCAGAGACCAACAATAACTAACGGATGTAACCAAACACGCGAGCCTATCAAAAAAAAATTTTGAAAGTGTTATGCAAGAAAAAGAGAAGGAGATTGTTGGTCGGAGACCAACAATAACTAAGGAAATTTTTTACCTTTATAAAGGATGATAAAATTTAAAAAATCCTCTATGCAGATATTATTTATTGTTGCTTTGGGGCTACTCCCAACAGCTTATTCAGTTTATACATTTCTTCAAGATCAAAAGAAGGACAAACTTGCCGCAGAGCAAAATGCGGAAATCATTCGATTAAACAAAGATTTGATAGCAGAACAAAAGAAATCTAATCAAGCATTGGAAGATGCCAAAGCAATACAAGATGACCTGATAGGAGAACAAAAGAAAGCAAATAAAGCATTAGAAGAAGCGAAAGCAGCACAACAAGCAATGATTGACTATACAACTGGTGGTGATTCATTTCCTTATATTCAATTAACCGATTGGGCCGGAAATATTGGAACTGTTACACTAGTGAATTCTAATCCAGCAAATCATTCAATAAATCCACTCCGAAACCTCGATGTAAATATTTATGATCTCCGGAAATTTGTAAACCTATTGGAAGTTGAAAAGAAGTCCGCGCGTGACGTTCGTAATGAATCAAATCTTTTAAGAGCCTACACACCCTGGCTGTCACCCCATACTGCAACAGAAATTGGTCAGATAGATGTTGGAGAATTTATCGGTGGAGAGCGAAAATTGAACGCGACAATAGAGGCCAGTGGGAAGTTCTATTCAGAACAGATTGTTATTAGGAAGAAACTCGGCCAGTTCTATTTTGGTATTTGCTTGAGGGATGTGGACAATAATACCCTAAGAATTACTTATCAACCCGGATTTCTTGATGAAGGCGAACTGCAATATAACTTCTCAGTCAAAACATACGGGAGATTTTCAGCAGACGAAAGTGGAAATTTAATCGCTAAATGATAAGATTAAGAACTTCTCAACCGTGTCACTCGCTCAGCTCTACAGATTTACTTCCCTAGTTACCGTTGGTCTCCGACCAAAATCTTTCATAAAGCATTACAGTGTCATCCTTGAGTTGTCAGAATAAGCTATTTGTCGGGCATAATAAGCGCCATTACAATGTAGGCAAGCAGTCCCATTCCAAAACCAAAGAAAGCCACCACAAAAAGTATTCGCACAATGGTGGGATCTGTATCAAAGTAGTTGGCTAACCCACTACAGACACCAAAAATTTTTCTTTCGCCCTTTACCAATTTTTTTGTCGCAGCCATAGTAATTGTTTTATAACCGAAAATTAACAAAAAGTTAGCTTATTTCTTCTTCCCAAAAATACGCTGAAAAGGCCGCGCCATCTGCCCCAAAAAGTCTTTTGGAAAATTTTCATTCGAAGGTAGGCCGACCGGAAGATTTGGATTGTCTGAAGGCCAGTAGTTAGTTCTAAAAATAAAGTCCCAGATGCTAAGCGTAATTCCATAGTTGAATCCATGCGGATGAGTAGCAGGCATCTCTTTCGCATGGTGCCATAGGTGCATTTGTGGTCCGTTTAACAAATACCTAAACGGCCCCAGATTAATCTTCAAATTGGCGTGCCCCAACTGCCCGGTAACCAACGTGAAAATATGAACGATGAAAAAATCAGAAATCCCGAAGCCTATCATGGCCAATGGGATGTATTCCAACGTGCGATACAAAATATTCTCCATCCAGTGATACCGAAGTAAGGCGGCAAAGCCCATCTGCTCGGTGCTGTGGTGCACTTTGTGAAACTCCCACATCCAATTCACATGATGATACATGCGATGAATGCTCCACTGCATAAAATCGCGTAACACAAAAATCAACAGGAGTTGTAGCCAGCCGGGTAACGCACCCACGTGGATGGCCACGATATTTGTCACGCCAAACAAGGCAAGGAAGTCATTGAAAAGTTGCACGCCCACCATTGACAAGGCATTGTAGGCGATCAACGAGAATAAAAAGTAATTCCAAAAGAGGTAAAAAATATCCAACCAAAAATGCTCGCGGATGGCCGGCTGGTTTTTTCTCCATGGAAATAGTAGCTCAAGAACGTAGATACTCACCGAAGCTCCCACTAACCAATAGAAGTAGTTGTGCCAGCTGGGATTGGCCATTTCATTGATGAAATAATTCCAATACCCGGAATAAGCGTTTGAAATTACTGCCCAATATTTCTCCATTCAACAAAGATGAAAATTTTACAAAAAAGAAACGACCTTTTGTGTAAGCTATCTGGCTACCTGCCGCTGCTCTCCCAATTCTTCAATCCCTAACTCAATCACATCACCCGCTTTTAAATAAATCGGTGGCTTAAATCCATGCCCAACACCAGAAGGTGTACCCGTAGAAATTACATCGCCTGGCAGTAGTGTCATAAATTGGCTGATGTAGCTGATCAAAAATGGCACCTCAAAAATCATGTCATCGGTGTTGTTGTCTTGGCGCAATTCGCCATTCACTTTCAGCCACATCTTTAGGTTATTGAAATCTTTGATCTCGTCTTTCGTAACTAAGTAGGGCCCCATGGGCGCAAAGGAGTCGCAGCCCTTGCCTTTCGTCCACTGGCCGTTGCGCTCTAACTGAAACGCTCGTTCACTGTAATCGTTGTGCAAGCAAAAGCCCGCTACATAGTCCATCGCATCTTTCTCCTCCACGTACAAAGCCTTCTTCCCAACCACCACTGCCAACTCAATTTCGTAGTCAGTTTTCCTGCTGTTTCGGGGAATGATCAATCCATCATTGGATCCAGTTAATGCCGTGGTTGATTTAAAAAAGAAAATAGGCTCAACAGGCATCGGCATGTTGGTTTCAAATGCATGGTGTGTATAGTTGAGCCCCACACAAATGATTTTGGATGGCCGCTGAAAACAAGGCCCGATGCGCACGCCTTCACTAACCAATGGAAGACCTGCTTTATTCTCAGCTAGCCAAGCTTCCAATCGTGCCAGTCCATCCGTTTCAAAAAAAGATTCGCCATAGTCTTCGCCAAAAGCAGAAGCATCATACTTTTTTCCAGAAATCAATACTCCGGGTTTCTCTTTGTCCAACTCACCAAATCGAAATAGTTTCATGTTTTTTTGTTTCGAACAATAAATATACTTTAAATTAACCCCTCCATCTTGCTGAATGCAAAAGACTAGAATTTAAAAGTAACTTTAATACCTTGTTACTATTCTATGAGACAGATTCAACTTCAAGAAATTACCTTACCTGACTTTGGGCAATGCGAAGAGATCACCGAAATTCCATCTCATGAATTTGAAATGCGGATAGCCAATACAATCGCTCAAATGAGAGAGCAACAATTAGATTTTCTGCTTGTATTTGCCGATCGTGAACACAGCGCCAACCTAACGTATCTCACGAATCTTGACCCCCGATTTGAAGAAGCGTTGTTATTGCTCGATAAGAACGGAAAACGCAAGATGCTATTGGGCAATGAGTGCATGGGTTATACTGGTATTTGCCCCGTCCCGATGGAGTATGAGTTGTTTCAAGAATTTAGCTTAATGGGGCAAGACCGAAGCAAGTCAAGATCTCTGGAAACGATCTTAGATGAATTTGGCATTCAGGCCGGTTCAAAAGTTGGTTGTAGCTATTACAAATATCAGCCGGACAATAAATACTACCTTGAGATACCATCCTACTTAGCAGATCTATTACGACAACTAGCCGGGAAAAATGAGTTGGTGATTAACGCTTCCTCAATATTTGTGGACGTAGAAAAAGGCCTGCGTCATCACAATTCACTTGAACAACTCGTTCGCTTCGAGTGGGCCAGCACGCGCACTTCTGGAAGCTTGAAGGGTCTGCTACTGCAACTAAAGCCGGGCATTAGAGAATATGAATTGGCAAAAAATTATGTGAGCGATGGGCTTCCCTATTCTTGCCACCCGATGGTGTCCAGCGGAAAAAAAGCATCGATGGGGCTAAGCAGTCCTTCTGCCAACAAAGTTCAACTAAAAGATCCATTCACTTCCGCACTTGGCGTTTGGGGAGCCCTAACGGCTCGTGCCGGAATGGTGGCGGAGCGTGCGGATCAACTGAATGTTGAAGTTGCAGCCTATTACGAGAAATTTTGGAGAGGTTATTTTAAAACAGTGGTTACATGGTACGAGTATATCGGCATTGGAGTGTCGGCTGGTGAAATCACGGAGGCCGTTGACGCGGCAAGGAACAAGTTGGTGTTTGACTTTGCCGTGAACACAGGGCACACGCTTCATTTAGATGAGTGGGTGAACTCACCCTTCTATAAAGGTTCTTCCATAAAACTATTCTCTGGTATGGCGTTACAGATGGATATTATTCCAGTGAGTAAGGGAGAAACAGTTTGCTGCAATATGGAGGATGGTATTGTGCTTGCCGATGAGGAATTGCGCAATGACTGGGCGAAACGCTACCCTGTTTCCTGGGCACGCATTCAAAAGAGGCGCGACTTTATGAGCAATCAAATTGGGATAAACATAAAGTTGGAAGTGTTACCACTTAGCAACATGCCTGCCTACTACAATCCCTATTTACTGAATTT
Organism: Cyclobacteriaceae bacterium; assembly: GCA_031400595.1. GTDB lineage: Bacteria > Bacteroidota > Bacteroidia > Cytophagales > Cyclobacteriaceae > ELB16-189. The sequence goes on along the minus strand of JANNQG010000019.1, from coordinate 64,001 downwards.
TAAAAAAGTGGCGGTGTATAAATAGCCTTCGACATGCCTGCCCCTTCGGTAGGCAAGATCAACCTTACACAATCAGGAGTAGCTATGGATCTACCTCAATCAACTTGGTACTATTGGTTTCACCTTCTCCACTTCGAATGACAATGATGTCTTCGTAGGGATCATAATATTCAATTCTAAGCCCGTTATCTTTTATGGCCTGTTTGATAAAATTCGTATCTGGCACCTCGAACATGTACTCTCCAAAAGGTAGAAGAAATCTAAAATCATTTAATTGCTGATTGGTCAGTTTTTCAAATTGTAACAGTTGGTCTGGCTCCAGCTCAATAGTGTGCAACACATCTTGTTCACTAAGATCTACTTGTAGATGATTCTTTGGCGCGTATTGTCGAGTTGAATTCATGTGACGAAAGGTAGGAAGGAATTTTCAGATTCCTCATTTCAATACTTCTCCAAGTCTCCTAGCAAATCCAACTATTCCTTGAGTAAATTTATTTCTTCACAAACCTACCCGCGTCTTTTACCTGACCAGACGGAGAAAGTAACTTGTATAAGTAAAGACCTGCGGGCAGGCTAATTACATCCACCGCCTCAGTTGTTTTTTGCAACTCAATCTCAAACACTAATTTTCCTAACAAATCAAAAACGTGGAATCTACTTCCCTCACCCTGCGAAAGTATATTCAAATCTTCATTAACCGACACAGGATTGGGGTATAAGAGTAACTTTCCCTTCTCCTCAACAATAACCTGCACTACATCGGATAAAATTTTTGTTTTGTCCTGAAGCGAAATCTCAACCTGATATTCCAAATTTCCGGATGGAAAATCTGCGTCCAGGAATTCATAGGTCAGCGCATTCAAACTAGTGAGTTGTTTCCATTGGTCACGCCTTCCATTAACCGTTCGGTAAAGTGTGATCGATTCAATTTTCAAAATTGAGCTTAACAAAAGCCGCAGTTTTATTCTGGTGGCACCGATACGTTCAGCATTGAAAAAATTAATATAACAAAAGGCACCTTGCGAGGTATAGTCGATTAATTCACTTTTTAGAGCAGGCTGGCTATTCAGTATGGGTGTGACTGCGAAATAGCGATCATTGGCAGTCTTGAATGTATAAACAGTATCTGCCAAACTCACTATTTTTTTCTGATACTGGCTACCCATTGTGTATACCTCATATCCAGAGGCTCCGTTTACTTTTTTCCAAGAAAGACCGACCTGATCGTTACATATAAATGCTGTTTTCAAATTAACCAATGGGGAAATCACAAACTCACCACTTGTAAAAGTTTCCCCTTCAATTACCATTTTTAGCTTGCCGGTAGAGAGCGTGTCTGGAGTGTTCCAGTAAACATAATTGTCAAGATTAATGGCAGATTCGACAAGTTGCCAATTGCCCTGATTCAATTGAAGGTAGAGGTCTCCCGTTTTTCCTTTGGTCGCTTTCCACAGTAACAAATTCTTCTTTCCCCCTTCTACTTGCTCATTTAACTGAGGATAGTCCCAACTAAAAATTTGCTTGGCAACAAACCAATACGCCACCGACACTTTTTGAAACCCGCTGTTTAGATTGCCTGCCCTTAGCTTCAATTGAACAGTTCCCGGTGTCGGGCTCGTAATGGTGATGTATTCCAAGTTGTTTAGATGATCTTCCCTACGCTTAGCTATTGCCAACAGCGAATCTGTTTTAGGAAAAGAACTAAGTACCCAAGGCCGAACGATTGTTCCATCGTCAATCCAGGAGTCAACATCATTCACAAGTGCACTTGGCATATTGATACCTGCGGGAACATCGGTCCATGCAATGGTCACTCTCAACTCAGATGTCAATGGTGGGATGGTAATGGGATAGGTTATTTGACTATTGGCCTGCACCGTAACACTTGTAAACTGATTCGTTTCAACCAACTGAAGGGCATCATACGCGTCTACACTTCCATAACCATACAAATAATCGGGGCCTGGTGTACCAACATCTTCCGAAGACGCAACCAGAATCGCTTTTACCATCGAAGCATCAGGAGCAGGTAATTGCTTCTGCGTAAACTTTTCATAAATCAATGTGCTAATGCCTGATACCAATGCAGCGGCATCTGACGTCCCTCCCTGACCAAATGCTGTTAGCTCAGGTTTGATGCGACCATCATAGGCAGGGCCTCGAGAGTTCAGCGAATTGATTTTCAAGGTAGAATCTACCGCATTTACGATCAGCACATTTTTGGCTTGCTTAAAATTGCCGGTAAGATTGGCAAAACTCATGTTTTGATACGTACCGGATGTAGGCTTTAGGCTACCACTATTACCTGCCGAGAAAATGTGCAAGAGGCTGGGGTTCTGATACACTTGTTGGTCGTACGCAACTGCTTCGCTTCCATAGTAGTTTTCAATTCCAATTCCATAGCTGTGATTTTGAACCTGTATGTTGTTAGCACTAAAAATGGCTATCGGATCTGGAAAAAGATTATTGAAATCCGATGCCGTTATGGTTGCCTGCGGGGCCACCCCTTTTGTTCGGTAAGAAGAATTGCCGGCACCCGCCAGTAAGATGGCCATATTGGTAGCGTGTTGTGACGTTGAAGACGGAGACAAAGAAGTCGCAAAACTTCTATTGACTAAATCCACATTGGCGGGATCAAAACTTAATTCTTTGACGGATATCTTTGAGCCCAACCCAGTAGAGGCTGGCAGTAGCTGCTGCACCTTCGTGATCCGATTGAACGAATAATTTGAAAATTCAAAGTCAGCCTCTGTTTTAACTTTCTCATGCTTGTCTATAAAAATAATATTCACATCGTTTGCTAGCTCTTGAATAACCGTTTGCTGAAGTAGTTGCACATCAAAGCTCTTGAACAAAACATTCTTACGCAGAATTTTGATTTTACCTTGATACCGCTTTTCAAATTCACTTACAGAAGAGACATTGATAGAGAGTACTGTTTTACCAACCTCAATGAAAGTTTTGCTGCTTGCCACGCTAGGTGAAAACTTACCTTGACTAAAACAGCAAATGCTCCAGAAGAGAAGTATAGCTGTTTTGTATAAGCAAAGATGTTTAAGCATTTCTATTTACAATTAAACAAAGAGGTATTGGCCATAGACTACAAAAATGCATAATTCTTTCACCGGCTAAAATACGTTGGAACGAAGTTGGTTTTTTCATTTAATTTTATTTAGTTTTAATCACATAAACCTAACCCCTTATTTGTATGAAGAAACTACTCTCCTTTTGCTGTCTAGTTCTGTTCGGATCTGGCGTGTTTTTTTCCTGTCAAACCAACCAAGATGTTGATCCTTATGCGATCCCCGGTGATATCAGAGATCAATTGATCGGGCTTGGATTTGATGTTGTTAAACATCCCCCCATCAGCTTTGATGAAGGCTACCTGGTAGAAGGTGATATTTATTTAACATCGTACGACATCTCAAACATGGGTTCCGCTAAGCGTATCCCCACAGTAGAACAGTATTCAACTAATCAACTGGTGACTGGCCTACCTAGAACAATTACAGTATATATGCCTACCACATTTAGTGCTGCAAATTTTTCGGCAGTAGACGAGGCCATTCGGAGATATAACGCAGAAAACCTTCAGTTAAAGTTTCAGCGTGTGACTACCAGCTCTGCTAACATTGTTTTCACGCGCTTATCAAAATCACAAGAACGCCAAGGGGTGTTGGGCTCAGCCGGATTCCCTACTTCATCAGGAGCTCCCTTTGGAACTATAAAGATGAGTGGAATTCTAGAATCCAGTTATGGGCTAAGTGTAAATGGTATCGCAACAATTATGGCGCATGAGATGGGCCATTGCATTGGTTTCCGCCATACTGACTATTACAATCGCGCAATCAGCTGCGGTGGTGCTGTTTCTAATGAGGGCGCAAGCACCGTTGGAGCGAATCTTATTCCTGGTACACCAGCTACTGCAACGTTAGCTGCACAATCATGGATGTTGGCATGCACAGATGGTAGCAACCGTAATTTCAACACCGATGACAAAACAGCGTTGAACTACCTGTATTGATTGACTTCGACATCAAAACAAAAAGCCGCCTCACAAAATGAGACGGCTTTTTTCATTATTTCAATTTAAAAAAAGAAGAGATTGCCTGTTCAATGACATCCACATCGAAAAAGATACTAAAGACACTGATTGTCATCTATTCGATCATTATTGTTTTCCATATCTGCATCCTTTTGAAGATTATTCCCTACGACATCACCTGGGGCGGCCGACTTCAAAACGACCAAGAGATGTATGTCTTCGAAACAACTTCCATAGCCATCAACCTCTTTTTGATCTGGATACTATTAATGAAGGGGGATTTTGTAAAATTTAAATTCCCCGTCAAAGCGATCCACATCATACTTTGGATTTTTGTGGTGGTGTTTGCTCTAAATACAGTCGGCAACATCTTTGCAAAAACTCTTCTAGAGAAAGCATTTACGCTACTGACTTTTGGTTCGGCTTTAGCAATAGGATTTGTTTTGCGAAGGCCATTGACCTAAGATATTTCTTTCTACTCTATTGTGAAGATTGTTGGTCAGACAACAAAAATAACTAGGGCAGTTAGGCTAAACGTTTATTTATCTTTTCTTAATATGAAATTATAAGGCTCTACCTGATCTTCTCTTAAGAAAACACTCAATGTATCACTTTCGCTATTTTTTTTAATTCTACTCCCTAATACCAGTATTTGACTCAGGTTAATAGTATCCGAAATGTCTCTAGGCGCATAGATTGTTCTTCTTAAATTGTTGGCGAATACAACAGATCTATATATGCCACCGCAACCACGTGTTCCGGGCATACAGTAAATTTGAATTACTTCTGAATCAATTTTTTCATTTAATTTTATAAATGGATATTCTTGAACCACATCTTGAAATTGAACCTCCTTATTGTTCATCTTGCCCATCCATACGATACCAGCAATTCCAAACATTGAAGCTGCAACTACTTTCAGAATTATTTTAGGTTCCATCCTATTTCCTTTTAAGATTATCCTTCTAGTATTAACACCTTAGCTATTGTTGCTCTCCGACCAAAAATCCTAAAATCAATACATAAATCACCCCATCTAGCGCAAGCGTCCGCTTGTGTTTTCATAAAACCAATCAAAATTTTCATATACGTCTCGAATTCACGACTTAATCTTGCGTAAGCGTCTGCTTGTGTTTCACAAGATAACTCTTGGGACTACCCTTTTTTATCCTCCAACCTATCTTGTAACGTCTTCACGTCAACTCTTAACTTCTTTAGCTCATTGAGAACCTCTTTAAATCCAGCTTGTACTTCCTCCCCCGTCTCCAACACTTCGTCCTCAAGTTGTGTGATCTGCTTTTTATTCATCTTTTGATCCTCCATTAATTTTTCATGAACTTGTGATGTCAATACCGCAACAAAGACATTAAAACTTACAATGGCAGTAAGAACTACAAAACTTATGAAATAGGACTTAATTAACCAGCTATCGTTATAATTGGCACTGGCCGAATACATCATATCACTCCATCCATCCAATGTCATTAATTGAAAAAGTGTAATGAACGCATGGCCCAATGTGGTGAAATCCGCATTCTGATACTGATGATGGGAGAATAGATAAATCCCTATGATAGAGTAGATATAAAGAAGAATTCCCAACAATAATGCAAACGAAAAAATGGTGGGCACGATAGAAACGATTTTTCGCTCAACTGCTTTTAGTTCCGAACTTACTTCTAGTAACCGAAGTACGCGTAACACCCTAAACAACCTGCTTACCACCAAAAATTCCGGATGTTCAAATAAGTGGCCAAACAAGCTTATTATGCTCACCACTACAATCGTAAAATCAAACCAATTCCAAACCCCGTCCTCGTCTACTACGATCTTCTTGTTACTGAATGAGAAAAGCTTGAAAAACTGTATTGGATTTTCCGCTGCAATCAGTCGGATAATAATTTCAACAGTGAAAAAAGTCGTAAATAAAATGTCCAGCACATCGAATACACCCTGATGCTCAGGGTAAAAGGTTTCTACTCCTAATGTGATGGAACACAAAATAATGACAACACTTACTAACGTGTGAAAAGTATTACTTTTTGTAAAGTTGAACATGGCTTATATGACTATTTTTTTACAAATTCTCTCTCTGTAAGGTATCAACTAAATTCGTTTTTTTGTAATTGCCCTTTTTTGTACAAAAGTAGCATCGACTATTTTTCGCTACCGCATTCATCTTCAAATTTTCAAATCAACACATTGAATAATTACTTATCCAGCCCAACCTTCCCTATCCAAACTCCGGTATTGAATTGCCTCTGCCAAGTGTTCAATTTTAATCTCAGCCGTTCCTGCTAAGTCTGCAATGGTTCGAGAGACTTTGAGAATTCTATCGTAGGCGCGCGCAGAAAGCCCCAACCGTTCCATGGCGGTTTTCAATAAAGTGCGTCCGGCATCGGTAATCACGCAAATTTCTTTCACCATGTTCGAGGGCATCATGGCGTTGCAATAAATTTCTTTTTGGTCCTTGAAGCGTTCTGTTTGTATTTCACGCGCCTTCACCACGCGTGCGCGAATCTCTTCGCTCGTTTCATTTTTGCGAAGAGCTGTCATCTGATCGAAGCTGACGGGCACAACTTCAACATGTAAATCAATTCGATCGAGCAGCGGCCCACTCACTTTACTCAAATAGCGTTGAACTACACCCGGCCCACATACACATTCCTTCTCTGGGTGATTGTAGTAGCCGCACGGGCAAGGGTTCATGCTCGCCACTAACATAAAATTAGCTGGATACTCAATGGAAACTTTCGCGCGTGAGATGGTGACCTTTCGATCTTCCATGGGCTGCCTCATTACTTCCAACACCGTGCGTTTGAATTCCGGCAACTCGTCTAGAAATAAAACCCCATTGTGAGATAAAGAAATTTCTCCCGGTTGAGGATTGCCTCCGCCACCTACAAGTGCTACATCAGAAATAGTATGGTGGGGCGAACGAAAGGGACGAGTCGTTAACAAGGTAGAGTCAGCTCCTATCCTTCCTGCCACTGAATGAATTTTAGTTGTTTCCAATGCTTCATTAAGCGTGAGCGGAGGAAGTATCGTTGGCAGGCGCTTGGCCAACATGGTTTTACCAGCCCCTGGTGGGCCAATCATTATGGCGTTGTGTCCACCTGCTGCCGCAATTTCTAGTGCGCGTTTAATGTTTTCCTGGCCTTGTACATCTTTAAAATCTGAATCGTAGCTATTGAGTTTGCTTTGAAAGACATCTCGTGTATCAACAACCAGCGGCTCGATCACCTTTTTGCCAATGATAAAATCAATGGCTTCTTGTAGTGTCTCTACGCCAATCACTTCAAGGTTATTGACAATAGCTGCTTCTCGCGCATTGGTCTTCGGTAAAATAAATCCCTTAAAATTTTCTTTGCGCGATTGAATGGCAATGGGCAACACGCCTTTGATAGGTCGCAAGTCTCCATCGAGCGAAAGCTCGCCCATGATTACATATTTTTCTAATTGATCGGTAGTGATCTGACCAGACGCAGAAAGAATACAAAGTGCAATAGGCAAATCGTAAGCGGAGCCTTCCTTGCGAATATCGGCTGGCGCGAGATTTACTACAACCTTATTACGCGGCATAAAATAGCCAAGGCTTTTCATCGAACTCTCTACGCGATGTTCACTTTCCTTGACAGCGGTATCTGGCAAACCACTCATGTGAAATTGCTTGCCTTGCGTCACGTTCACCTCTACGGTAATCGTTCTTGCATCTACTCCATGCACTGCACTGCCAAAGGTTTTTGAGACCATTCAAACTGAATTTGATACTAAAGATTGGAAAACTGAAATTGGAAACAAAATGCTATTTATCGAAGAAGTACTAATTCTACAATAAAATGCAAGCCCGCAAAAATTAAGCTAGTTGCTTTTCAATCAGCAGCATCAAGATGTGAATGATCTTGATGTGTATCTCCTGGATGCGATCAGCATATCCAAAATGAGGAACGCGTAATTCGATATCTGCCAGTGGCGCAAGCTTACCACCGTCCTTTCCGGAAAGTATAATCACTTTCATTCCTTTCTCCTTTGCTGTTTGCGCAGCACGAATGATGTTGGCAGAATTTCCACTGGTGCTGATGCCCAGCAACACATCTCCTTTATTGCCCAATGCTTCTAAATAGCGAGAGAAAACAAATTCATACCCATAGTCATTACTAACACATGAGATATGACTGGGATCTGAAATACAAATCGCAGGAATTGCCTTTCGAGGCTCTCTATATTTTCCGGTCAGTTCTTCGGCAAAATGCATCGCATCGCAATGCGAACCTCCATTGCCACAGGAAATCACTTTTCCCCCGCCTTTAATTGAATTAGCTATTGCAATCGAAGCGTCTTCTATCTTTAGAAGGTGAGTAGGCTCAGACAAGAACTTGGCAAGCAGAGCTGCCGCCTCATTTAATTCAGTGGAGATGATAGTTTGAAAACCAGACATAGGGTCTATATCTTATTTGGAAGGGGTTGAACTTCCATTGCTAAGGTCATAGACTTTAGCTTTCAGCACATTGTTTTCATGGCGCATCACCTCTCTTTCTTTTTCAGCATTCTTGGCATCGCGCCAGGTCCAGATTGCTTCCACTACAAATAGCACTAGTCCAAAAAAAGCCCCGTATTTGAACAATGTAATTTTGCCGAACAAACTGTATAATAGTGACAGGTCATTCTTTTTTGTCTCCATAAATACCGTAAACAAGAGCGTCATCAAATGGTAGCCTCCAAATACGGATAGGAAAATCAATCTTCGTTTGTTCATTTTTTCGCAGCTTAAGAATACAAACTTAGCCTTTTTCAATTGTCACAAAAGTCCAATAAGCAAGAAAACCTTACTTGCCTTTGGCAATATTGCCTGTTCTATACTGTTTTTTGAATATCTACAAGCTTTTTATAGAGTCCATTTTTAGCACTCAATTGCTCATGCGTACCCTGTTCCGCCACCTTACCCTCCTGGATCACCACAATCTCATCGGCATGCTGGATCGTGCTGAGTCGATGGGCAATCACGATAGAGGTACGATTTTTCATCAGGTTAAATAACGCTTCTTGTACTAGCTTCTCTGATTCTGAATCCAGGGCGGATGTCGCCTCATCTAAGATCAAAATAGGCGGGTTCTTCAACACCGCCCTGGCAATGCTCAATCGCTGGCGCTGGCCACCGGAAAGTTTAGAACCACGTTCTCCAATAAACGTCTGATACCCATTCTCTGTCTGCATGATAAAATCATGGGCATTGGCGATTTTTGCAGCCTCAATGACTTTCTCTTCGTTGACGTTGGGCATACCAAACGCGATGTTATTAAAAATGGTATCGTTGAACAGAATAGACTCTTGGGTTACCACCCCAATCTGTTTTCGAAGGGACTCTAATTCATAATCCATTAATGACTTTCCATCTAGCAGCAATTCACCTTGAGTTGGATCATAAAATCGCGGCACCAAATCAGCCAATGTGGATTTTCCGCCCCCGGACGGCCCCACTAAAGCGATTGTTTTTCCCTTTTCAATAGTCAGATTAATGTTTTGCAACACATGCTCCGTGTCATAGGCAAAACTTACATTTTTAAACTCAATTGACTTCTCAAAAGATTTTAACTCGAGCGCATTTGGTTTGCTTCGAATGACGGGTTGCAGATCAATGATCGAAAAAATTCGAGAGGCCGAAGCCGTTCCCCGTTGAAGGGAGGTGATCCCGTTCGAAAAACTCTTGGCTGGTTGAATGATCATCGCAAACACCACTAAAAAAGTCATAAAGGCGGACGACTTAAGAGTAGCATCATCGCTAAGTACCATATTGCCTCCAAAGAAAATGATACCTGCCATGATCAGCACCCCTAAAATTTCTGAGACTGGTGAAGCCAGTTCGTTCTTGTAGGCCATCGATTTACTGGTTGCCCGGTAGAAACCACTTTCCTTCTCAATTCGATCCATCACAAACTTGCGTGCATTAAACGCTTTGATCACGCGCATGCCACTAAAGGTTTCATCCAAGATGGTGAGAATACGTCCCAGCGATTCCTGACTTTGAGTAGCCTGTTTTTTTAATCTTTTGATAATCTCCGCCAATACTCCGCCTGTAAGAGGCAAAACAAGTAATGTGAACAAAGTAAGCTGTGGCGAAATAGTGAACAACACATAGAAGTAAACTACGATAGTGATGGGCTCCTTTAGCACGGCCTTCAAACTATTCATGACGGCACCCTCTACTTCATTCACGTCATTTGTAAACCGGGAAATCAAATCACCTTTTCGCTCATTGTTAAAATAGCCAATGTGCAATTGAGTTACTTTACCAAATATGTCCATGCGGATGTTCTTCACTAAGTCAACGCGGATTTTTGTAGCCATGACCCTTTCCAGGTAGCGAAAGAGGTTTGCTAAAATCACACAGGCGACAATCAGCCCACATACAAACAGCAATGAGCTGACAGAACCTTGCGTCACCACTATTTTTACAAAGTAATGATTGAAAACACCGGTGATGTAGTCGACTGATAAATTGAAAGAAGGCAACTCAGGAATGGGGGTGATTTTCGCTGTCTGCTTAAATAATATATCCAGCATGGGCATTACCAGTACTATATTGAATGCCCCAAAAATGATTCCCAGAATGGAGTATAAAAAAAAGAACGCCAGCCTACGGGGTAGTCTGTTGGCATAAGAAAGGATTCGCAAGAAAATCTTCATCTAACTTAAAATTCAAACGTTCTGGCAGGAATATTCCATCGCACAGTCAGTGACGTGAGGGACGTATTATTATTGTACGATGCCAAATCGCTATCGCTTTTACGAATGATTTGCTTGCCTTCAATAAACAAGTTGTGCTTTACCATGTAAGAAGCAGTTAGGTCAAAAAACAAAACCTCGTTTCTATTTCCCTGACCAATGAAATTGCCATACTCACTTTGCCTGGTAACATAACTCTTTAGAATATCACCACCCCAATTTTGGCCTGTCGCATCGCGCCCTGTCTTTGTCAAAAATGTTTTTGCTGTGAGTTGAAGTTTCGGGATGGGCTGATAACGAATAATGGCAACCCACTCACTAAAATTAGCGCCAAAAGGATGTGCCAACGACTGGCTATAATTGCTATAGCTGCTCGATGTATTGTGCGAATACGTATAGGGTCGTGCTACATTGTACTCGACTTGTAAATCCAGATTAGAAATACCCGCGACATCAATGTATTTAACTCCGGCCTGCAATGCATACTTGTTTGCCCACCATCCTCTACCTGATGTTACCTCCGACAAAACAAATTCGTCCAGCACTGCTTGTCCATATAACGAAATACCCTTGATAGCGTTCCATTTGAAATCCAACCCCAGTAAGGCGTTGTCGCTGCTTCCATTTTGTTGTTCAATGGCTCTGTAAAAAATAACGGGATTCAGATAACTCAAGTCAAACGTATTCCCATTTACAGAATCCTTAGGGGTAAACACCACGGACTCAAAAAAACCAAGATTAAACTTCTTGCCGATATTAATGCTCGCATGATGAAAGGCCATGTACCGATCGGGATAGCGCTGCCCCGGAAAACTGCCTGCGCGTGCCACCGGATCGTTAGCCGTTAGCCTGTTTAGCTGAAAGAGATAATTAATTTTCCAGATTTTAGCGTTGGCTCGCAAGAAAAGGTTCGGTGGTGAATAGTCAGAAAAAATAAGAGAGCGATAGCCGTTGCCGATAAACGTCCGATCGTGACCAAACTGGAAATAAATGTGCTTGGTAATATTAAAATCAATGTAGGCTCTTGCCTGAAAAAAGTCTACACCGGTAGCCTTAAACTGCTTGAAGAAGCCTTCGTGCGGGATACCAGTGGTTACATCTCCGACATAGGATGGCAAAATCATTTGGTTATCCGTCAGAAACGTATAGAACCCGATTTTTCGATCAATCATCCCTCTGATCTCGACCCCTCGGGTGTTGATACTTGCCAGTTGGTTGGTGCGTGAGTCGGTGCCAAAACCAACATACAAGACCGGGCTGACATGCAAATCAAATTCCGGCAAGTCGACAAACACAAAATCCGATTTCTTCTGATACAGTTTTTTAAGAATAGGTTTTTTACTGTCACCTGATGCGGCTCTGTTCCATTCCCAATTGTCATTCTGAAAATAGTCGTAGTTGAATTGATCAGCACGATTGGTAAAAACGTTGTCTTTTTTCTTTAGGGAGTCTACAAACGCTATCAGCACACTGCGCTTTACAGGCTTGACCCCCGTAAACCACTCTGGCGCGATACGCCCGGCTTTAATCTCATATCTGGTCAGCCAGTGATAATAGTCTTCATTCAGCGTAGCATTGGTGCTCTGCGCAACCAGAAAACCAGGCAAAAAGAAAAGCAAAAACCCGAAAACCGCTCTTTTCATTCAGTAAATCAGGTTTTAGCACCCAATTTTATGGCAAAATACCTGTTTTAAACAAATTCTAAACCACATCCTTGCAAATCGACTCCAGATACCTATTTTTGCAGTCCTTTAATAAAAAAGCATGGCCGAAATCATGCGAGGGATAAAACTAATAAAGACATGAAAAAATCGATTCACCCTGAGTATAAAGATGTGATTTTCTGGGATACATCCAGCGATACCAAGTTTTTGTCTAGATCAACCTCCGTTCCGAAAGAAACGATGAAGTGGGAAGATGGTAAAGAATATCCTGTGATAAAAGTCGAGGTAAGCTCTGCTTCACATCCATTCTTCACCGGAAAGAAAATGTTTGTGGATACAGCTGGCCGTGTGGAGAAATTCCAAAAGAAATACGGAAAGAAAGAAGCTGCACAATAAGATTTTATTGAACAAACAAAGAAAGCCTCCACGTGAGGCTTTTTTTTTGATTGCGCCAACATCAGGTATCGACTTTACCCTAACACCACGTACATTAGCGGCATGAATATTATTCTTTTTGACAATCCTACCATTCGTCAAAATTTGCTGCCGTTTACTTTTACCCGACCCGTGGCAGCCATTCGTACAGGCATCCTTACGATTGCTGAAAAGTGGGAGAAGCATTTTGCTACACCAACCTCGTTTTCCACGGAAGCGTATTTGTCGAAAAAGTTCTTGCTCACGCATACGAGCGATAACTTGTGGATTAACGGAGCTCTTTGCCCGGATGCAGGTTTAGTGGCAGCAATTAATCAATTGGCATTGGGCGATGCCATCGTAAAAGACGCAATGATTCTGGCGGTGCGCACCCCTGACGATGAAGTGCCGGAGGTGATTGTTGGAAAAGTAACAGAATATCCTTCAGCGATTACATTGATCGATCAGGTTTGGAAAATATTTCAACACAATGGTGCTCAACTTCGCGCTGATTTTGAATTGATCACAGCAGGCAGAAAGTCGACTGGAATAAAGGACAAACATACCCGTACTTACGCAGAGGAAAACATTTTCGTTGAACACGGTGCAGTTATTCACTCGGCCATTTTGAATGCGGAGAATGGCCCCATTTATATTGGCAAAAATACAGAGATACAGGAAGGTGCTATGATCCGTGGGCCATTTGCCTTGGGTGAAGGTTCAGTGATAAACATGGGTGGAAAGATGCGTGGCGATGTGTCCATCGGTCCCGGCTGCAAAGTAGGAGGCGAAGTGAGTGCTTCGGTTTTCTTTGGCTACAGCAGCAAGGCCCACGATGGTTTCTTAGGATGTTCCGTGATTGGAGAGTGGTGTAACTTTGGTGCGGATAGCAACACTTCCAACCTGAAGAACAATTATGAGAATGTGAAAATCTGGAATTACCCTAAGGGTGGATTTGTAGATACCGGTTTAATGTTTTGTGGGTTAATGATGGCTGATCACACCAAGTGTGGGATCAATACTATGTTCAATACCGGCACGGTGACGGGCGTCAGTGCCAATATCTTTGGCGATGGGTTTCCCCGCAATTTCATACCGTCCTACGCATGGGGTGGTGCAGCAGGATTGAGCACCTATCAGTTTGAAAAAGCGATGCTCACCGCGGCCAAAGCCATGGAGCGAAGAGGGCTCCCGTTAACAAATATTGATAGGGAGATTTATAAAACAGTATTCGAAACCTGCGCCTCCGAACGGGTATGGGAAAAAACGAAATGATAGGAAGTACCAATGACCTTCGCTGCGATACCCGGACTTACTGAGATTAAAAAAAAACTGATTGATGCGGTAGAAGCTAGCCACGTAGCGCACGCTCAACTATTTGCGGGTAAACCTGGTTCTCTTAACTTGACATTAGCGCTTGCATACGCGACCTATTTACATTGCCAAAACAAAGGCCCGACCGATGCATGCGGAACCTGCGCAGCATGCTCAAAGAGCTTGAAATTTATTCATCCCGATACAAACTTCGTTTTTCCTCTGGGCAATGTAAAGGGAGATAAAGATGAAGATCGGTTCAAAGCTGAGATTTTAAAAACCTGGCGTAGTTTTCTCATCGAACAACCCTTTGGAGATTTGGGTGATTGGATTGGCGCCTATGGCGGAGAAGATAAACAAGCGCTAATTTCGAGAGAAGAAAGCAGAGAGATCGTAAAGATGTTAACACTGAAGCCCTTTGAGAGTGCGTATAAGATCATGATTATCTGGCAGCCGGAATTCATGCACCCCTCTGCTGCAAATGGCATTCTGAAAATTCTAGAGGAGCCACCTAAAGACACTTTTTTCATACTCGTTACAAATGCCATCGAAAGACTATTGCCCACCATTCTTTCACGCACACAAATTGTACAAATACCACTATTGGATGACGTGGAGATTGAAAACCATTTGGCGACCAAAGGCGTGGCCAGCAATCGGCAACAAGAAATTGTAGCTCTTGCTGAAGGGGATCTGAATCTGGCTATCAAACTGATCGACTCTGAGCAGGATCATTTTCAAGAGAAATTTTCGGAGTGGATGCGAACTTGCTTTAAGCGAGACTATGGCAAGATGGTAGAACAAATGGATGAGTTTAACGAACGCGATAAGTTAGGTCAACGAAACTTTTTACAGTACAGCCTCACCATGATGCGCGAAACGCTCATCCATTTTTCAGGCGCTTCTAAAATCAGTCGTGTAAAAGGAAGCGAAGTAAAATTTGTACAAGACTTTGGCAAAGTAATGAACGTAGGCAAAGTGGAGAAAGTCAATCAACTCATCTCAGATGCTTCTTACCACCTGGAGAGAAACGGAAGTGCCAAAATGATTTTTCTAGACCTATCGCTCCAAATTTCAAAAATACTCAATCCTTAAATCACGGTTTGACAGCAACGCGGCATTTTCTATTTTTGTCGCTTCAAAAAATAAACACCCAACGCAAACACTATGAACAAATCCGTCATATTCCTATTTCTAGCATTCACATTAGCCACCGGTTGCGCACAAAAATCCGACTACGTTGTTACGATCAAAACCAATCAAGGTGAGATGATTGCCCTTCTGTATGACGAAACACCCAAGCATAAGGCCAACTTTATTAAATTGGCAAAAGAACATTACTTCGATAGCTTACTGTTTCATCGGGTAATTGCTGGATTCATGATCCAAGGTGGAGATCCAAACTCAAAAAAGGCTAAACCCGGAGAACAGTTAGGCAATGGTGGACCGGGCTATACAGTTGATGCAGAATTTAATCCAAAATTCTTTCACGAGAAAGGTGCTTTGTCAGCAGCGCGTTTGGGCGATGGGCAAAACCCGACCAAGGCATCCAGCGGCAGTCAATTTTACATTGTGCAAGGAACCATCATTCCTGAATCAAACATGAACGACTTACGAATCGATCAGATGAAATTAAACATGGGCTTTCGTCAACTGATGCAAAACCCAGCTAACAAGCCACTCATCGATTCCTTGAATCAAGTATACATGGCTGGAGATATGGAAGGCTACAAAAGAAAAATATTTGCCTTGGTGCCGCGCATTGAAAAAGAAACAGGGATGAAAATAACCAAAGACGTCTCTCCTGAAAAGATCAAAGCATATACCACGGTGGGCGGTGCTGCGCATCTCGATGGTGACTATACTGTATTTGGAAAGGTGATCAAAGGGCTAGACGTGATTGATAAAATAATAGCAGTTCAAACAAGTGGTGAAAGACCCATAGAAGACATTCGGATGTTTGTTACCGTGAAAGAGATGTCAAAGAAAAAAATAACCAAACTTTTCGGTTACGTTTATCCCGAGGTAAAAAAATGAGAATTCTAGTAACTGGCGCGAATGGACTTCTTGGTCAAAAATTAGTTGAGTTGATCTCGACTAAGAATGACTATCTGATCGCCACTGCCAAATCAAAGTTAGTCATCGACCTCCCGCGTGGGGAATACCATTCGCTTGACATTACCAATCGCAACGAAGTAGAAAGCGTACTACAAACCTCTAAGCCCGATGTTATTATCAACACAGCTGCGATGACGCAAGTGGATCAATGTGAAACTGAACAAGAGAAGTGCTGGCTAAACAATGTGACGGCAGTAGAAAATCTGGTTCGCGCAAGCGAGCAAAAAAAAACACGCTTCATCCAGGTATCTACTGATTTTATTTTCGATGGAACATACGGCCCCTTGGATGAAACCGCAAAACCAAACCCCATTTCTTACTACGGAGAAAGCAAGCTTGCCGCAGAAGAGGCCGTTCAAAAAAGCAAAGCTGACTGGGCAATTTTGCGTACGGTATTAGTCTATGGCGTCACCAAAGACATGAGTAGATCTAACATTGTGCTGTGGGTGAAAAAAAGTTTAGAGGAAGGAAAAACGATCAATGTAGTTAACGACCAATGGCGCACCCCTACATTAGCCGAAGATTTAGCGCAGGGTTGTTACCTAGCGGCTACTAAGAAAGCCAAAGGTATTTATAACGTCTCGGGGGATGAGATGATGACGCCATATGATATCGCTATTAAAACGGCCGATTTTTTTGGACTGGATAAGTCATTGATTAAACAAACTGATTCAACTCAATTCAAGCAAACTGCCGCCCGCCCGCCTAAAACCGGTTTCATTATTGACAGGGCAAAAAGAGAATTAGGCTACCAGCCACATGGTTTCATAGAAGGTCTGGAAGTCTTAAATACCCAGCTCAGTCAATTATAATGATACAGTCCTTGGTCTATGGACTATCGACATAGGGCATAGCCATGGAATTGTGTTTGCTACTTCCCCCAATTCTTCTAATCTTCACGCTCTTTAACTAAATGCTATGGCAGAAAATCGTGCACAGTGGGGTTCTAAGTTTGGTTTTATCATGGCAGCGGCTGGCTCTGCCGTGGGGCTCGGCAATGTTTGGAGATTCCCTTACTTAACGGGGCAAAATGGCGGGGCTGCTTTTGTGCTGGTGTATATACTGTGCGTGGTGCTGGTGGCCGTGCCGATGCTCATCAACGAGATTGCGCTCGGGCGATTGACTGGCAAAAACCCCGTAGGTGCCGTGCAAAAGTTGGGCGGCAATAAGCTGTGGGTTTCTTTAGTAGGTGTGCTGCCGTTGATCGTCACCTTTGTGGTACTCAGTTATTATAGCACGATTGCGGGCTGGACGGTAGGCTACATTTTCACCTCGCTGTTTTCTATTTACATGCCTTTTGCAGAATTCATTGCCAACCCTTCTTATGTGATTCCGCTAGGGGCTTTTGTTATTTTGATGACGGCCCTGATTGTATTGGGGGGTGTATCAGGTGGGATTGAAAAAGCCACGAAGATCATGATGCCCCTGCTTTTTGTTTTGTTGATCATTGTCATCTTTCGCAGCGTTACGTTGCCCGGGTCGGGAAAAGGGGTTGCCTATTACCTAGTTCCTGATTTTTCAAAAATCAATGGGCACGTGGTGTTGGCTGCGCTAACGCAAGCGTTCTTTTCACTCGGTGTGGGCTGGGGCATGATGATCACATACGGATCGTATTTGCCGAAGAATCAAAATATTGTTACCTCTAGTTTCTGGGTCAGCGCCATGGATACTTCGGTGGCGCTGTTGGCGGGCTTCATGGTTTTCCCGGCCGTGTTTGCGTTTAATCAAGAACCTACGCAAGGACCTACCTTGGTATTCACGGTGCTAGCAAATATTTTTCAGCAGATGCCATTGGGCAATATCGCAGGAGCGTTATTTTTCTTGTTGTTATTCTTTGCCGCTATCACTTCTACCATCTCTATGTTAGAGGCACCGTCTGCGTATTTCATGGATCAAAAGAAATGGAATCGTAAAAAAGCCGCATGGACAGTAGCAATTGTTGCTTTTCTATTCGGTATCCCCTCTGCTTTATCCACTGGCGCAATGGAAGGCTTATCTACCATGCAAGTCGATTTTTTGGGCGTAGTGAAAACGGGCTTTATGGACATCTTTGATTATTTGTTCGGAAGCTTACTGATGATGGTGGTCGTGCTGTCGACTTGCGTATTCACCGGTTGGTTTATGAAAACCGATTTATTGGTTGATGAGATTGAGCACGGAATGCCCTCGTTCAAGACAGGAAGTGTGCTGGGAATAGCACCTTACAAAATCTGGTTGTTTATGATCCGATTCGTTTGCCCTGTTATCATCGGACTGGTAATCTTGAATATGTTTGGGGTGTTTGGGTAAACGAATTCAAAATTCAAGGCTCAAGGTTTAAAATTTTTGCATTCATCAATTTTGAACCTTGAATTTTGAATTCTTTAATCAAGTATTTCACTAATAGGTTGTCCAGTACAACCACTTGGAAATTTGATCTTTAGCAGCACAGATAAAGTAGGCGCAATATCAGTAATTGCGTGGTAGGAAGACGAGTAACCCTGCTTAATTCCCTTGCCATAAAATAGAATGGGCACGTGTGTATCGTAGCTGTAAGCAGAGCCGTGTGTGGTACCTTGTGCTCCCCCACCGCTAATCCAATTAGGCTCTAATTGATAAGCAATATCACCACTTCGTTTGAAATTGTATCCGCGCACCATCATTCCTTTGATTCCTGTTTCATTGTAGGTTCCTTGCTTCAGGATAGTTTTTGAAAAAACTTGCGCTACGCCTTCCACCGATTGAAGATAGTTAGTGATAAGTTCGGTGGCAATCAGCAAATCAATACCAGCACTTTTTGGGTCGCCTGCAAACAAATCCTGGTTGAGAAAAATCTGATCGTTGCTTATTTTTTCAATGATCTTTTTGCCAGGAAAATATTTTAGTAAAAAATCACTCAGGTTGCTTTCCAGTGATGACACCGCGAAATTTCCAGCAGGAATCCGATTGTCCTTCAGGTACTGAGGCACCTCAGCCACAGCATGATCTGCCGTGAGGAAAACCACATAATTATTTTCACCCACTTCCTTATCAAGAAATTTTAGTAAGTCCTCTATGTTTTTATCCAACCTTATATACGTGTCTTGTATCTCGATTGAGTTCGGACCCATAGCATGCCCCACAATGTCGGGACAAGAGTAAGAGATGGCTAGAAAATCTGTATCGGCATCTCTGCCCATTTGCTCACCGGCAATACTTGCCTTGGCAAACTCAGTCAGCAAATCATCGCCAAAAGGTGTAGCTGTCAACAAGTCGAAATCACCATTTGTCTTTCTTAGCTCCTTTAAATTATAAGGGAACACTGGTTTTTCCTTGCCTTGTAGTTTTCTTTCGTAAGGCGATTCATCTTGGCTACTTTCAACATATTGATTGATCGGCAATACAGTATTCCAAATTTGATTGAGATAGGAATCAGCCAACTTCAATCCGTTAAATGTTTCGACCCACTGTGGCAATGTGTTCTTGTAATAGGTACTCGTAATAAACTTGCCCGATTTGCCATCGTACCAGTAAGCACCATCTGCCAAATGGCCAGCAGGCAATACCGCGCCTCTATCCTTTACTGAAATACCAATGACTTTGGATCTCTTCTGTGTGCCTATTTTCAATTCATCCGTAATAGTCGATGATAACATTCGCCATGGCGACACATCGCCATTCCCTTCCGGGTTGCCCACAGGCTTGTGTCGATCATCTTCAACGCAATTCACTGATTTCTTTATTCCTTTATCCCACCAATCATTTCCAATAATGCCATGGACGGAGGGTGTTGTTCCGGAATAAACAGATGCATGTCCAGGGCCGGTATAGGTAGGAACATAATTGTAGTGTGCGTTAGTGAGCATAAATCCCTTTCCGACCAAACGCTTGAAACCGCCTTCGCCAAACTTGTTTTCAAAGCGATACAAATACTCCTGACGCATTTGATCCACGACTATTCCTACAACCAGTTTCGGCTTGGCCTCCTGCGAATAGCTCAGTATTGAGCCAGCGATAAAAATTATAAAAAGAATTTTTTTCATACTGTTTAATTCTAATTGACGAAATACTAATCGGCAAATTCAACTCACTAACTGCACCAAGTTAATCCAAAATTTCATAAAAGGATTGCAGCCCAATGTTATCAAAGTATTGTTTGTTAATCGTCACATACAATTTTTTCAAATTCCGATTCCTCATAAACCTGTTTACGTATTCGCTTGCCTGACTGGTCGTAATAAATCACCACATATATTTGCGCCTCCTTCACCTCCTTCACAGTAAAATAGAGTGGATGCTCGTCTGTCCCTACATTATTGATACTGTTGAACGAGGTGGGGATGACGATACCTTTTTTAGAACTAATGATCCCGTAAAGGTTGTCTCTACGTATAAGCATGCTCTTTTCAGTAGGCGTATTTGCAATCATCTCGAAATCCTTTATGTGGTCAACTTCTACCCTACCGGATCGAATATTCAATAAATTCCACTGCCCGTTCTGCTTACACCAAACTAAGTCGCCCGTCCAAGGCTGCATCTCGTCAAACTCAAATGGGGTGAGCGCCTTGCCTTTCCAGCTGGTCAATCCAAAATGTTCATCTTTATATACAATCAAGACATCGCTATTTAATATACCGAGGTTTCTGCTGTAAATGGGCTTCACAAGTCTTTTTCCCTTCCAATCAAACAAACCAAATTTTTTGTCTTTGTAAATAGACCAATAGCCATCTTTCAGCTGCACTATCGCTTCATACTCCACCGGCAAGACCAATTTTCCGGTCTTAGAAATCAAGCCCTTCTTTCCTTTCCAGGAAATTAAAAATAGTTGCTCACCGAACGACTCTACATTTTCGAACTCATGCGTGAAGAGGCGCTGGCCCGTAAGAATATCGTAGACTGTTTTTTTAAGCTTCCCTTCAGTATAGAAGTAACGCACTGAATCTCGCGATGTGATGAAATGAAGTTGATTCTCTTTTGAGAAAGTGAGTGTTCGATACGAGTTGAAGTGGACCCTAATCGAATCCCTCTGTCTTGTGAAGGCCAATCCTCCAGCAAACCAGCAACTGTCTGAGGTTCCGATGATTCTTTTAGTGTTCAAATCAAACAACTGTTGCGACACTCCGCGTTTTAATAGCAGCCATTGTTTAGAGAGACTTATCTTGTCCCACCATTTACCTTCCAGTTCCTTTGCTAGATCCGCTACCGAATACTGATCGTCTACCTTTCTAATCAATCCAAACGGTTTTACACTAAGTGTCTGTCGCCCAAGGGGCACAATAAACTCCAGCTTCGAGTTGATTAATCCTTCGAGTGAACCATTTCGAACTAGCAGACGATCAACACCTACCCTACTCACATCATCAAACACCAAGTCTTCTGAAACAATATTGCCATCGGCTGTTGACTCAATCGCAGTGAGACTCATGACGATTTTTTTGCCAAAACGTGACAAGACGAATACGCCCTCCACCAAATCAATGCCTTCCCATGTACTTGCCCCTAATAGTGACCGACCCGTTAGCGTTACCAATTTCCATCGCCCCTTTTGCTGCAGTGCCAAAAAATGCGCGTTCAATAATTTAATTTCCTGCATACACTCTTTGATTACCCCCCGACCTGACTTATGAACTACTTTAACACAAGTGCTGTCGCCAATTTTGTAAAACCCATAGCCCAATGATTGTTGAATGGAGTTGTGCGAAAAAATCCGCCTCCCATCGCGACTAATTAATCCTTCGTTGGTTAACAAAACATCATCAAAAATACTTCCGCACAGGCAGCGTTCTTCAATGGATTCAAATCGAGGCGCCAGGGCTGTCTCGCCCGCTGAGTTGATAAACCCAAACTTCCCGTTATCCAGAACGGGCACCCAATAACTTTCGTTTAAGTGAATAACTTTTCGAAGTGAGTCATTTAAGATTGATTGTGGAATACTCCGTTCGTAGTCGGCATAAAAATGGAACAGCCAATCAGTTGCCGTTGTTTTCCACTTATTAGATGGATAGTCACGAAGAAATTGAAGGAAAGCAGAGGTATCGCCCCGGGCTGTTGCTATTTCAAAAACTTGCCGATCCGCCAGTTCTCGATAAGGACTATTTGGAAAATCGCGAACGAATGAAACAAAGCTTCTAAATTTTCGATCTTTTGTTTTCGTATCGAACAGCAGTTTTTCATATCTCGTTTTTGCTTCCGTGGCGCGGTGCGAGTTTGGATGTAGCCTGGCATATTTCTCGAAGCTGTCGGAGTTATTTATTTTAAGTGCTTCCAAAAAGCCGACTTCATCTTTTAACTCTATCGCTGCGGAACGTTGTCTGGAAGCAGGAAATCGTTGAATGAATGATTCGTAAGCGTTTTCCGTGTTCACTTCCTTTGTTTCTGCAAAGGCCGTGCTGTCAATCTTTTCTCGATATAAAATGAGTTGGGTACTGTCTAATCCGATTCTTAAAAGTCGATCTTTGTACTTACCCTCAAGCTGCTGAAGCTGAAGAATTGCCAGCTGACAATAGCGATTGGCTGAGTCGACTTGATAGCTTGGATTGGCTTTGCTAAAAAACCATTGTGCCCATGCCGCGCTTAGCTCGGTGTTGGGCCCTTCTTTTTTCTGTGTCTTTTTTAATAATTCCCTTGCATCAGACCATCTCCCTTTTTCCATGCGGCTTTGCACCTGCCGGAGGGTTGTTTGAGCAACACTTTGGCTAGCCAAAAGGAGTAATAGGAAAATCAGACTGAATCGCATCTGTTTATTGTGTCTATGTATATTGAAAAAAAGAAAAGGCAACCTATCGGCTGCCTGCTCTTCTGGTCGAGGTGAGAGGATTCGAACCTCCGGCCTCCACGTCCCTAACGTGATGCGCTAACCGGGCTGCGCTACACCTCGAAAAGAGTCGCAATAATAGTAAAATTCAGGGTAAAGTTAGTGAGTAATTATTTCTTCCAGACTTTGGATGATTTTTCTCAAACGTTCGTGGAATTTGGGTAATCACAAGCCCGCTTTCGTAAAGCATTCTGAAAACTTGGTTCTTAGATATTGTTTATTTCTACTTTTCTTCAAAATAAGTCTCAAATGAACGAGCCTCTTTATCAGAAGCAAATGGACGCTGAAAAATATAGCTCCAAGGACCTCGACTAGCCGTTCAAATATTTTTTCCAGAGTTGTTCGCCTCCAGTCGCTGAATCAGATCGTGAGTGTAACCATAGTACCACTTTCCTGAGGAGGACGACTCGATTATGTATACGAAATACATTTTACTAAACTTTTGTGGTGGCACTAACCGGCCCCGACAGGAGTCGGGGAACACCTCGAACTTATCATCCTTTGAAAAACTGGTCTCTTAAAAGAGTCGCAATAATAGCAAAATTCAATTTAAAAAAGCGAGACAAGATACTGGCTATTTGTTCTTCTTTTTCTTCAAGTCTCTGATAAACCTGGCCCACTTCAATGGATCCAGAAACGGGTTAAACTGAGGCCTAAATTGATTGCCCGGTGAAGTTGCCCATTGGTCAATATAATTTCGGTAATTACCCATACCATCCATAGGGGTAGTTCGAGCCATAAGAGCAATCATTTCTGAGTTGAGCGCACGCGCATCAAGTCCGTTCTCCATTGGAATATTCATGGCCAAAACAGCTTCTTTAAATAGCTCTTCTGTCGGAAGGTCAGTAATGACAACGCCCTTCAAAAACGTCATATCTGTCGCCAACTCCACAAAAATTGACCAGGACTCTTTAGGTAGGTCCGGCACAATATAATGCGCTCTTTTATAGCCCACGGCACTAAAAACAATGCTATCGCCCACTAATACAGGTAAGGTGAAAAAACCGGCAGGCGTTGTAGGAGTACCTCTCCCCGCTTTTGGCACGTAAACGTGCACACCCGGCAAAACAGCTGATGACGAGTCGGTTACAAATCCCGACAATTGAATAATCCTGCGCTTAGTCTGGGAAAACGCTCTGCCGCCAGAGAAAAGCAACGCTGATACAATAAAAACAGTAATTACAGCCCTCATATAACTGGGCAAAGGTAGCATTTCAAATGTTATTGTATACACCTTTTTATAGCTTCTTGTTAGGCGCCAGAACTGATTGTGTTTTGATAAAATCGCTGCACCTCAATGAGTCTGGGAAACAACTAAAAGTTTTAGTACGCGCAAAAATATTGTCTGTATTTTTGCACACGATGAGGTTAAAACACTTTAACATTGAATTAGGTGCCCAAATTTTTTTGGCTAGCTCGGACACATCACGTCTACGTATTCTCAATCTTATTTTGACCAATGGAGAAATGTGCATTACCGATCTCGAACGCATCCTTGAGTTCACCCAAACAAAAACCTCGCGTCACCTGTTGTATTTAAAAAATTCCGGAATCCTTACCTCACGAAAAATAAACCAATGGGCGTTTTACCAAATCAAAGACGAAGTCTTTGATCTCGTCAAGCAAATCTTGCAATTCGTCAGTCGCGATCCTGTGATGCAACAAGATCAATCCGTCTTTAAAACTATGTATAGCAACCGCGAACTTTCCCTTAATAAACTAAGCATCAAACCGCTGACGTTTTGAAGTAAAGAGTTTCATGTCGCGTCTCAAGGTCTCATGTCTAGCGTCTTATATCTTACGTCTAATCTCAAATGAAAAAATATAAAAGCATTTTCTTCGACCTAGATCACACACTCTGGGATTTTGAAACGAATTCGCGCGAAGCACTTACAGAATTGCATCATAGCTTTCAACTTGCCAGAAAAGGCATCGAATTGCAGGCCTTCCTTGCTGCATTTAAAAAGATTAATACAGGATTGTGGCACTTGTATGATACAGGTAAAATCAAACAAGATGTCATTCGCTTGCAACGCTTTCACCGCATCTTTCAAGAGTTTGACGTGGAGGAATACGAACTATCTCTTGCGTTTTCGTCTGAGTATGTTAGTCAATCACCCTTGAAAGGCAACTTATTGCCACATGCGAAGGAAGTGTTGGATCATCTACACCCCATTTATCCCATGCATATCATCACTAATGGATTTAGTGAAATACAGGGTACAAAAATGGCATCATCGGGCATTGAAAAATACTTTCAAAGTGTTGTCACCTCTGAAAAAGCAGGCCATAAAAAACCCTCCAAAGAAATTTTTGAATATGCGCTCAGCACTAACAACTTGCTGGCGAGTGAAGTGGTGATGATTGGCGACAACTTGACTACCGACATGGGTGGAGCTAAGAATGCGTCTATCGACACCATTTATTTTAACCCGGAAAAAATCGCCCACGAAGAACAGTTGACTCATGAAATCGAGAGCCTAATGGAACTAAAGCAACTATTATAATCAACATCTAATCACTAATTTGCAACTCGCTTCTAACGTCTAATATCTAACATCTAATATCTACATCATGTCTACTGGATTTTTTCACATCCCCGCACCAAAAAACGAACCTGTATTGTCCTATGCGCCCGGTAGCAAAGAACGCGCTGCCTTAAAAAAGGCGCTCGAAGAAGCACGGGCTCAGGTGATTGACGTGCCCATGTACATTGGTGCCGAAGAAGTACGTACTGAAAATAAAAAACCACTTACACCTCCGCACGACCACAAACATATTCTCGGGCATTTCTCTGAAGGAGATAAAAGTCATGTGGAGCAAGCGATCAACGCAGCCATGGCCGCCAAAGAATTATGGGCAGGGTTGAGCTGGGAAAATAGAGCCAGCATATTTTTGAAAGCGGCTGATTTGTTAGCTGGTCCTTACCGATATAAAATCAACGCGGCTACGATGTTGGGGCAGTCAAAGAATGCTTATCAGGCAGAGATTGATGCAGCTTGTGAGCTCATTGATTTCCTGCGATTCAACGTCCACTTCATGGGCGAGATTTACAATGATCAGCCAGCATCATCGCCAGGTGTGTGGAACCGATTGGAATATAGACCACTCGAAGGATTTGTGTTTGCATTGACCCCTTTCAACTTCACGGCTATTGCCGGTAACTTACCGACAAGCGCGGCCCTGATGGGTAACACGGTAGTATGGAAACCCGCCAATACACAGATCTATGCTGCCAATGTAATCATGCAAGTGTTGCGTGAAGCTGGTTTGCCCGATGGCGTAATCAATTTAGTTTATGTGACCGGGCCCGATGCAGGCGATGTCATTTTTAAACATAAAGATTTCGGTGGAATTCATTTCACGGGCGGCACAGGTGTTTTTCAAAATATCTGGAAGACGATTGGTCAAAATATTCATCAATACAAATCGTATCCACGTATAGTAGGTGAAACAGGTGGAAAAGATTTTATCATGGTACACAAGAGTGCCGATGCTAAACAAGTGGCCACCGCCATTTCCCGTGGTGCTTTTGAATACCAAGGGCAAAAATGCTCTGCGGCATCTCGTTGTTACATTCCTTCCAACCTGTGGGATGATGTGAAGAACTATTTATTGGAAGACTTGAAGAGCATGAAGATGGGTCCGACAGAAGATTTCGGTAACTTCATTAATGCGGTGATTGACGAGAAAGCATTTAACTCTATCACCGGTTACATTGAAAAAGCACGCCAAAACCCAATGAACGAAATCATTGCCGGTGGCAAGTACGATAAGAGCAAAGGCTACTTCATCGAGCCAACAGTTATTCTCACTAAAGATGGTTCATCCCTAACCATGTGCGAAGAAATTTTTGGCCCCGTGATGACGATTTATGTTTATCACTCTGAAAATTTTGAGCAGACCTTAGAGCTAGTCGATCAAACTTCTCCGTATGCACTAACAGGGTCGATTATGGCTAAAGATCGCTTTGCCATAGAAATGGCCACCAAAAAACTCAGCAACTCGGCAGGTAATTTTTATATCAACGATAAACCTACTGGTGCGGTCGTAGGCCAGCAACCTTTCGGAGGCGCCAGAGGGAGCGGCACGAATGACAAAGCTGGAGCAAAGGTAAATCTGTTGCGGTGGGTGTCCATGCGCACCATTAAGGAAACATTTGTTACCCCTACAGATTATAGGTATCCGTTTTTGGAGAGAGAATAGTAGGAGTATTTCAGAATGATAATCTTCTATTGTTAACATCTACAAATGACAAAACAACTAAAAGCTTTCAGCATTTTTACGCGGACTCTGTTGTAGTTGGTGTCTGACCAACAATACTTCGCCTCTTTTACAAGTAGTCTCGCCCAGAATCGAACTGGGATCAAAAGTTTAGGAAACTTCTATTCTATCCGTTGAACTACGAAACCAAAATACTTTGGGCAAAGGTATAAAAAAATATTTCCCGATCGTGGCCTGCTACTCCAAAAACCTCGATTCAACAAGGTAAAGGCCATTTAAAACTATCTTTGATGATTGTGGAATAAAACCTATTTCACCGCTGTCTAATCCACAAAGGTTGATTTCTCGATGACCCCAGAAAACGATGATTCACTAGTTAAAAAGTCAGTCAACGGTGATCTGGTCGCTTTTAAACTATTGGTCAATAGGCATGAAGGCAAGGTAGCAGGAGTGGTTAAGTCCATGTTGGGGGCAACGGAGGAAGCAACAGACGTAGGCCAAGAAGTATTTATACGTTTTTTCGAATCGCTGAAGAAATTTCGAGGGGAATCATCCGTAAGCACGTATTTGATTCGGATTGCGATTAATCTATCCCTCAACGAGATTAAGAAAAGAAAAAAAAGGTTCACTTTTTTCGCGAGAGAGGAAGAGGGTGTACATGTGCCGTCTACGGAGGAAAAAAAAGATTTAAAAGAAATGCTAGAGTATGAGTTCAATCGACTAGATCCTGATTTTAAAGCGGTGGCCACCTTGCGCTTGATCGAAGGATACTCCACGGAGGAAACGGCCGAACTCTTACAAATACCATTGGGCACCGTATTGTCGCGACTCTCAAGGGCACAACTAAAATTGAGAACAGGTATAGAAAAACATCTGAAACCGTAACGCCATGACTACTGAAGAAAACTATAACAATCGAATTCAGGAGATATTATCAGAAGGAAAAGGTCAAACTTTTGGGCCTTTTTTTGCAGAGCGGGTGATCCATCATATTCGAGTGATGCAAGATCAAGTAGAGTACCAACTGCTTTCGTTTTTTAAAAAATACCAACTAGCTGCCATTGGGGTGGTGGTCGCCCTGTTGGTAGCGAATATCATTCTATCAGAAACCTGGTCGGTGTCTTCCATACTCGGTCTAGAAAAAAATTTAGCAGCAGATACAGTGACGGATATTTTACAGATTGACTTATATCAAAATTTAATTAAATAAAGCCATGACATACGAACGAAAAAGAGCCATTTTAGTGATCAGCGCAACGTTGATCATCGGAATTTTAATTGGCATGCTAGCCACCGGAATGTTCGCCCGCCATCACTACCGCGGTTCGCGAAACGGAGCAGGCAGAGAAGGAAAGGGTCGCCAAGGATTTGCACAAAAAATCTACGGCATCACGCAAGCAGATGACAGTCAAAAAGAAAAGATGAAAGAAATCATTGAGAGTACTACGATTGGCATCGATTCACTTCAGCACAAAACAGATCGTGAAGTGAAAGTATTGCTGGATTCAATGATGGTAAAGATCAAACCAATCTTAAATGGCGAGCAATTCGGCCAACTAGAATCGTTTGCAAAGAGCAGGGGTGATCATAATAGGCATCATGAAAAACATAAATGATAGTTTGAATTTAGCTCCACTCATGTAATTTCTATAACCAACTCCACCAGAGTGCGTGTACCTTTGTGATTGTATCGACAATTCATAACAAAATACCTTATTTCTTGGTTAAAGAAGCGGTTTTAAAATAATCAATCAATCATTGAATCAAACTCAACAAATGAAGAAGACTTTCTATGCCCTGTTATTGTTAATGGCCAGTCATTTAGCTTTCTCACAAGCTCCGGAAGCCCCCAAAGGCAATGGAAAAATCACGGGCATTGTGCGAGACTCAACCAATACCCAAGCTGTTGAATTCGCCAACGTTGCCCTGATTGATCCAAAGACAAATAAGCCAATTAATGGTTCGGTAGCAGATGAAAAAGGCAAATTTTCTATTGTAAAAATTCCGAACGGAAGTTATTTCATTGACATTTCATTTATCGGGTATAGAACAAAAAGGCTCCCAGTAAAAATTGCCGAGAAAAAAGGAGACATCGAGTTAGGCTTTGTAGCGCTTAGCCCCAGCGACAAAGTGCTGAACGAAGTAGTCGTTCAAGGGCAAAAAAATCTGATTGAAGAAAGGGTGGATCGCACGATTTACAATGCCGAAAACGATGCCACCACGAAAGGTGGAGATGCAACAGACGTTCTCAAGCGTGTACCCATGCTTTCTGTAGACTTAGACGGAAACGTGTCGATGCGCGGTAGCCAGAATATTTTGGTATTGATTAATAACAAGCCTTCGACCATCACCGCAAGCAGCGTAGCAGATGCGTTGAAGCAGATACCTGCCGACCAAATAAAAACAGTAGAAGTAATTACATCGCCTTCCTCAAAGTATGATGCCGAGGGAACATCGGGTATCATCAACATCATTACCAAGAAAAACACGTTGCGAGGGCTAACATTAAACGTGGACGCAAGTGCTGGCTTGCGAGGTTCTAATTTAGGCTTAAACGGAAACTATCGGACTGGCAAGATGGGTTTTTCACTAGGTGGCTTTGGCCGTTCGAACTACAACCAACCCGGTAGTTTTGAAAACACCCAGATTACACAGTCAAAGGATCAGGATTTAAATCCAATCGGGCCTGTTAGTACAAACATTCAATCAGCAAATACCCGAGTTGCGAATATTTTTGGTCAATACACTTTGGGTTGGGATTATGACATAGACAAAAAGAATTCCCTTGCTGCTTCGTTGCGCTATGGATTGCGTAACAACCTTAACTGGCAGGATGGTCTGCGCACAAATAGGAACGGAGTTGATCGCTCGCTCAGCAATGTCAACGTAGACGATCAATCGGCCACTTCTGATTTGAGCTTAACCTATACAAGAACGTTTGATAAACCACAAAGAGAATTGAGTGTGTTGGGTCTTTACAGTGTGAACAATCGTGTAAATGATTTTATCAATCAGCGGCTTGACCCGGTCACTGCACCAGAAAGGGTATTCACAAAAAACGACAATAAAAGTAAGAACGAAGAAATGACCGTGCAGATCGACTATCAAACACCTATTGGAAAGGGGTCTATTTTAGAAATGGGCGGTAAGCAAATCATACGAAGAGTAAATAGTGATTTCGTTTCCACTTTCGCTGACGCAGATGGAGTTTACAATCCACCAGCAGCTAACACGAACTTGACAAATGCATTGTTTTATAACCAAAACGTAACAGGCGGCTACACGTCATTTACTACTCAATTGGCAAAGACCTATAGTTTGAAAGCCGGTGGACGTTACGAGTATACCACGATTGATGCCTCTACAAGAGACAACAAATCTTTGAACATTCCGGACTACGGCATTTTTGTCCCTAGCTTAAACGTTTCAAAACGTTTTAAAAATGGTAGCGCAGTAAAATTAGGCTACAATCGAAGAATTCAACGGCCATCGATCCAATTTCTAAACCCAAATATTCAGCAGAGCAATCCGTTGAACATCACATTCGGAAATCCAAATCTGCAACCGGAGTTTACGAACAACTATGAATTATCCTACAATACATTCGTAAAAGGAAGTTCTATTAGCATCTCCACGTTCATGAGAAATACCATTGGCTCTATACAACCCGTGCGCGACACTATTCCAGGTTTACCGGGGGGCGTACAAACCTCATATCAAAATATCGGAAACGAAGATGCCTATGGTGCAAGCATTTTTGCAAACGTGAGCGCGGGGAAGCTTTCCCTGAATGGCGGTGTCGATACATACTATGCCGTGTTGAGCAACAACGTGACCGACCGAAGATATAATGCAAGCAACTCGGGTTGGGTGTATAACGCCAGGTTGTTTGGAAGCTATAACCTAGCAAAGGGTTGGGGGCTTCAGTTTTTCACCTTCTATCGCGGCCGTCAGGTACAATTGCAGGGAGTGCAAGGAGGGTTTGGAGTATATAGCCTCAGCTTGCGGAAAGATCTAGCGAATAAAAAAGGAAGTATCGGATTTGGTGCCGAAAACTTTTTCTTCCCATCAATTACTATTCGTAACGAACAAAATTCTCCGCTACTCAGTCAAACTATTGTGAATGAGATCACCAACCTCAACTTTAAAGTTACTTTCAGCTACCGAATTGGCAAAATGAGCATGGAAGCTCCGCGCAGGCGTAAAAAATCCATCAACAATGACGACTTGAAAGACGAAGGCGGTGGTGGAGATGGAGGACAAGGTGGTGGTGGTGCACCAGCAGCAACAGGTGGTGGCGGACGCCCGCAAGGTGGCCCTCCTGTAACTATACCTTCGACTGCAAAACCTACACAAACGACACCTGCTAAAGCTGATACCGTTGCATACGAGGCGGCCGGCACATGGAACTACACCATCGAATCGCCACAAGGCGGAGTGGGCACATTGAAAATTATTAAAGATGGAAATGTTTATTCAGGCACGATTGCAAGCAACCGGTCGCCACGCGAAAATCCTTTGAAAGATGTCGTATTTAAAAACAACGAATTAAGTTTTAGTTACGAATTAAATTTTGGAGGAAACACAGCTGTCATTGCGGTGAAGGGAGTCATCACCAAAGATCAATTTGCGGGCACTATGTCCCTAGGTCAATTTGGATCATTCCCGATGAATGGGACGAGAAAAGTCGAATAATAAAAATTGCCGGCAATTTAAAAAAAGCCTCGGGGGTCACCCTCGAGGCTTTTTGTTAAATCCAAGCTTCATTTTTGGTTTTTGTGATCATTAATCCTTTCGCGACATTTGGGTAAACCCAATTACCCATGAAACAATTGCGCGTTCTCTTGCTCGTTTTTCTGTCAACCACTCTTCTAATTGATTGCAAAAAAAAGGCTTACCTGCCAAATACCGCGCAAATCAATCCAGCCTTTGGCGAATATATCTCTACTTATACGGCTGGTGTAGTCAGTTCTTCTTCTCCCATTCGAATCATCCTCACCAAAGAAGCAATCGATTCAACTTCTATCGGGCAAGAAACTTCCGTGAAGTTTTTTGAATTTAGCCCATCACTCAAAGGAAAAACCACGTGGCTCGACCGCAGAACGTTGGAATTCAAACCAG
Organism: Cyclobacteriaceae bacterium; assembly: GCA_031400595.1. GTDB lineage: Bacteria > Bacteroidota > Bacteroidia > Cytophagales > Cyclobacteriaceae > ELB16-189. The sequence continues at coordinate 31,606 of JANNQG010000019.1, read as the reverse complement.
AAACCAGAATGACGTCCGGACAAGTGTATACAGTAGCCTTTAAACTTTCCAAACTTTTTGAAGTGCCCAAGGAGTTGGCTTCGTTTGACTTCTCCTTTCAAATTATGCCCCAGCACTTTGAGTTGAACATTGACAATGTAAAACCCTACGTAAAAACAGAACTTAAGAGACAAAAGATTGAGGGGACGTTACTTACAGCTGATTATGCAGAGAACGAGGCAGTAGAGAAGATAGTGTCGGCACAACAAGAAGGAAAAAATCTAAAAATTAATTGGCAACACGGTGGCGAAGGAAAACAGCACACTTTCATCATCGAGGATGTAGCCCGAAAAGATGAAGCAAGCTCAGTGATGTTGTCCGCCAACGGAAAAGCCATTGGTGTCGACCGCACCGAAGAAGAAAAAGTTGAAGTGCCTTCGCTCAGCGATTTCAAATTGACAACCACCAAAGTAATTCAAAATCCGAATCAATATGTGGTGCTGCAATTCTCTGATCCCATCAAAGAAAAGCAACAACTACTTGGGCTCATCACCATCGGTGAAGATCGTAATCTCACCCTCGACTTTGATATTCACGATAACGAAATTTGGGTCTATCCTCCTATTCGCCAGGCAGGAACGAAAATGATCTACCTCGAAGCAGGCATTCGAAATATCAATGATTATAAAATGAAGCAAGCTGCCACCACAGAAGTGCTGTTTGAACAATTAAAACCGGAAGTGAGATTTCTGGGCAAAGGCTCCATACTGCCTAGCACCGATGGTTTGATTCTCCCTTTCGAAGCTGTCAATCTAAAAGCAGTAGACGTCAGCATCAATAAAATTTACGAGAACAATATTCTTCAGTTTTTACAAAACAATCGCATCAATGGATCGAGTGAGTTGCACCGCGTAGGAAAAAATGTATTAAAGAAAACGATTCAGCTAGACAACACCGGCATCACTGATTTAGGAAAATGGAATCGCTTTACATTGGATTTGGCAAAACTACTCAACACCGAGCCCGGAGCGATTTATCAAATCTCTTTAAAGTTTAAGAAAAAATATTCGGCTTATCTCTGCGAAGGTGAAACGGAAACAGAAGTGGATATTGACGATAGTGAAGAAACGGAGTACTCAGGTTATCGCGAATACTACTATGAAAATGACTACGACTACTACGATGGTGATTACGACTGGAATGAGCGCGACAATCCTTGCAACGGCTCGTATTACTCGTCTTCTCGCAAGATTCAAAAAAATGTACTCGCTTCAGATCTCGGTCTAATCGCTAAACGAGGAGATGATGGCACTACTTCTATTTTTGTAACGGATTTAAAAACCACTGCCCCGCTTTCAGGAATAGCCATAGAAGTTTACGATTTTCAACAACAACTTCTCTCCACACTCACCACAGATAGTGAAGGAAAAGCCATTTACAATTCGAAAGAATCAGTGTTTGCATTAATAGCTAAAAATGGAGCACAGCGTGGCTACATGCGTTTGGTCGATGGCGAATCATTATCTCTGAGTGGCTTTGATGTATCTGGTGATGCGCTTAGCAAAGGGCTGAAAGGATTTTTGTATGGAGAGCGCGGTGTTTGGCGCCCGGGTGATTCGCTCTATCTTAGTTTTATTTTGGAAGACAAAAACAAAGTGCTTCCGCCTACACATCCGGTCGTCTTCGAATTACAAAATCCACAAGGCGTAGTTGCTAGTCGCCTGGTCAGATCCACTTCTGAAAATGGATTCTATCGTTTTGCCACGATGACTTCGCCCGATGCACCAACCGGCAATTGGATGGCGCGTATCAAATTAGGTGGCACCGAATTTAGTCAAAACATAAAAATTGAAACGGTCAAGCCCAATCGCTTAAAAATAAATTTAAACTTGGGCACCGAACGGCTTACTTCCCGGCAAGTACAAGGAGAATTAAATGTAAAGTGGCTGCATGGCGCACCCGGAAAAAATCTAAAGGCCGAGTTTGATGTCACCGTACTTAAAAGCAATACGTCTTTTGTTAAATACGATGACTTCGTTTTTGAAGAGCCTTCGTCCAATTTCAACTCTGAAACACAAACTTTCTTTGAAGGATTCACCAATGCTGACGGCAACGCCTCGATGAGTGCTTCTCTTCCTGAGGGCAATTACCCCGGGTTCATGACAGCTGTCTTCAGAGGAAAGGTATTTGAAGAGAGTGGTAATTTCAGCATCGATCGATTCGCGCTTCCCTTCTATCCTTTTGAATCGTATGCCGGCATTCGAGTTCCAAAGGGCGAAGAATACAGTGGCATGCTATACACCGACACCCCACAAAAGATAGATTTGGTTTTCCTGGACATCGATGGCAAGCCGGTTGACAGAAACGAAGTACCTGTCAATCTCTATCGACTGGAAAGATATTGGTGGTGGGATAATACGTATGACAACATTGCCAACTACGTAGAGGGCAACAACTCCAGTTTGATCGTCAATGAATCTATCAACACCGTTGGCGGAAAAGCAAGTTGGTCTTTTAACATTGCAAATGCCGACTGGGGCACGTACTATATCAAGGTGTGCGATCCCATCTCAGGTCATTGCACGGGCAAAACTATTTATGTCGATCAGCCGGGCTACTTTGGTCGCAATAGCCGTGATGAAACCAAAACGGCAGCTACACGACTTACGTTTGCTTCTGACAAAACAAAATACAACGTAGGTGAAAAAATAAATTTGTCCATTCCCGGTAGCGGAGAAGGTCGCGCACTGGTTTCTATCGAAAATGGAAGCAGAATTCTTTCTACCCGATGGATTGAAACAAAGAAAGGTGAAAACAAACTATCCATTGATGCTACCGCAGAAATGACGCCAAATATTTTTGTGAACGTCACACTACTACAGCCGCATTCTCAAACCATCAACGATTTACCGATTCGCTTGTATGGCATCATTCCTTTGGGAATCGAAAACCCAAAAACACATCTGGAACCGGTGATTGAAATGGCGAGCGAAATTGAGCCGGGGCAAGAGGTGAAAATCAAAATTTTTGAAAAATCAAAACGCAAGATGACGTTTACTCTTGCGATGGTGGATGAAGGATTGTTAGACATCACGCGATACAAAACACCTGAACCGTGGAATAAATTCTATGCACGCGAAGCATTGGGTGTAAAAACATGGGATTTATTTGATGACGTGATGGGCGCCTTTGGCTCACGCATTGAACGAATACTGGCTGTGGGTGGCGATGCCGAGTTACGTGCCAAGGAAGATGATCCGCGTGCCAATCGTTTCAAAGCAGTGGTAAAATATTTTGGTCCGATTACTACTGATGGAGGAAGTCACGAATTAAAATTCACCATGCCGCAATATATCGGCTCGGTAAAGGTGATGGTTGTGGCCGGCTACGAAGGTGCTTACGGAAACACAGACAAAGCAGTTCCCGTTCGCAAGCCGCTGATGGTGTTGGCTACTTTGCCTCGTGTGCTGGGGCCAGACGAAAAAGTAAAACTACCCATTACACTTTTTACACAAGACAAGAAATTAAAAAATGTAAAAGTGGAAGTGAAAGCTACTGGCGCAGTGTCTCTTGCTGGTGAACCGATACGATCCGTTGTCATTCCCCTATCGGGAGATCTGACAATTGATTTCGATTTGAATGTAAAATCAGAAACCGGTATTGGGAAGATTACTGTGATCGCTACTTCGGGCACTATTAAATCAACGGACGAAATTGAAATTGAAGTTCGAAATCCGAATACACCCGTCACCCAAGTGAGCGAGATGTACGTAGAGGCAGGTAAGTCATGGAATAGCACCATCATCCCTGTTGGTGTTGCCGGTTCTAATTACAGCACGCTGGAAGTTTCTTCCATCCCTCCTATCAACCTCGGCTATCGCTTGCGCTACCTGATCGAATATCCACATGGGTGTATTGAGCAAACGACTTCTGCGATTTTCCCGCAGTTGTATTTAGATGTAGTAAAAGAGTTGACCGATTCAGAAAAATCCAGAACCAAAAACAACATCACCCGCGGCATCGAACGATTGAAACTATTCATTGCGCGTGATGGTGGCTTCGGCTATTGGCCGGGCGATCAGGATTCTGATCAGTGGGGAACCACCTATGCGGGTCACTTCCTGTTGTCGGCCATTGACAAAGGGTATTATGTGCCCGATGATATGATAAAGCGTTGGAAAAAATACCAGAAGAACAAAGCAGCCGAATGGCGAAGCAATCTCAATGCCGGTTACTACAACACCGATTTAATTCAAGCCTATCGCCTCTACACGTTGGCATTGGCCGGTGTCCCGGAATTGGGCGCTATGAATCGCTTGCGCGAGTTGAAAGAAACAACTTTGCAAGCAAAGTGGATGCTGGCAGCAGCTTACGCGAAGGCTGGCCAACCCGAAGCGGCTCAAGCGTTGGTAGCCAACCTTACTACTCACATAAAACCGTATCAAGAGATGTCTGATTCCTATGGTAACGACCTCCGCGATAAAGCGATCATTCTTGAAACACTGGTGCGGCTCAACGAAAAAGCAAAAGCGTTTGAGTTAGTACGCGAAATTTCGAAATCATTAAGCAACCAAAGTTATTGGATGAGCACGCAGACGGTTGCCTACTGCTTAAAATCCATTGGTCAATTCGTTGCCTCTGAAAAACGTGGTGGAGTAAACTTTAGCTATACCTACAATGGTAAGTCAATTAATGCCTCTTCGCAGTTGCCGCTGGCACAAGTACCACTAGAAATAAAAGGTGTACAAAAAAATTCGATCAGCCTAACTAACTCGAGTAGTGCAGGACTCTTTGTTCGCGTCATTAACACGGGTACGCCATCTCGTGGCAATGAAGAAGCCCAACAATCCAATTTAGCACTGAACACATTCTTCACCGATTCAAAAGGCAATCAACTCGATATAACTAAGCTGGAACAGGGCACTGAGTTTTACGCAACTGTCACAGTTAAAAATCCGGGCTTGCGTAGTACGTATGAGAACATGGCACTCGCGCAAGTGTTCCCATCTGGTTGGGAGATTAACAACCTGCGCCTCACCGATGACGAAGGTACCGAGAAAACAGACCGTGGTGACTACCAGGATATCCGCGATGATCGGGTATACACCTATTTCAGTTTAGGTGGCGGCAGGCAGCGCACCTTCCGCGTGTCACTCACCGCTAGTTTCAGTGGCACATTTTATTTACCGGGTGTAAGCTGCGAGGCCATGTATGATCACAGCGTGAGTGCTAAAGAAAAAGGACAAGTGGTGGAAGTGTTGAAACGGGTGATACCGTAAACTTTATTAATTTAGTGATATCGAGCACACCAAAAAGATAAATGGAAAGAGTTCGCAAAATTTTCCACAAGCACAAAGAGATATTAATCGTAGACTATTCGGACTGTAAAGGGGACGATACGATTGATGTTTTTGAACACGCTAAACAATTAATTCTATCTGAGAACAAAAAGCACTTAGTTCTCACCATCTTCAACAAGAAGACCATCGTGTCTCCAAATTTTCTTCGGCACGTTGAAAGAGAGCTATTTAAAGTAGATGATTTTATTGACCGACAGGCGATCATAGGAATTTCTAACGTGCAGGGATGGATTTTAAAGGGAGTAAATTTGTGGTATAGGCGGCAAATTTATGCCTTTAACTCTTTTGAAGAAGCTGTTGAATTTCTTGTCGAGTAAATCAAAATGAGTTGACCCAATATTGCCTTTACCCGATTTCACCAAAGAGAATTGGCCCGTTGTGACATCAATGCATCACCCCTTTATTTTCTTGTCCAAATTCCTAAATAATAGTCTTCTTCAAATTAGATATATTGCTTTATGAAAAAGTTCCTCAAAATCCTCCTCTTCATTTTAATAATCGCCATAGCAGGCTTTTTTCTTTTTGTTCCGCGTTACCTGGATCAAACAAGCAACAAAGTCACGCTATCTTCTCCTCAAGTAAAAAACGAATGGTATGATTCCATTCCTTTCATTGCTGATTTGCATTGCGATGAATTGCTCTGGGATAGAAACTTGTTGAAAAAAATTAACTACGGCCATGTAGATGTGCCGCGCATGCAACAAGCGAATATGGCGTTTCAGGTTTTTACCATCGTCAGCAAAGTGCCGGCCGGTATTAACATCGAACAAAATGATGATAAAAGTGATCAGATTGCGCTGCTCAGTTTTGCCCAGCTGCGGCCTGTGTCCAATTGGTTTAGCTTAAAAGAAAGAGCACTCAATCAATGTAGAACCCTTCATGAATTTGCAAATGAATCGGATGGCCGACTTCGCGTGATTACTTCCAAAACAGATCTTCAAAAATTCATTTCTGATCGCGCAAAAAATAAATCACTCACCTCCGGCATGTTGGGTTTAGAAGGTGCCCAACCATTGGAAGGTGACTTGGCAAACCTTAATGAATTCTACAAAATAGGCGTGCGCTACATCGGACTTGCACATTTTTACGACAATGAATGGGCCGGCTCTGCGCATGGCATGCAGAAAGGCGGGCTGACTGAAATTGGAAAAAAGCTGATTAAGAAAATGGATAGCCTTCACATCTTGATCGACTTAGCTCACTCTTCTCAGCAAACGATCAACGATGTTTTTGCGTTGCACGATGGGCCGGTACTGGTTTCTCACACGGGCATAAAAGGAGTTTGTGATAATCAACGAAATTTAACAGACGAACATTTGATGGAAATCGGCAAGCGAAATGGCCTGGTAGGAATTGGTTTGTGGGAAACAGCTGTCTGTGGAAAAGATGCAGCTGCTACCGCCAAAAGCATTCGCTATGTAGCGAACAAAATTGGAGTAGACAAAGTGGCGCTCGGTTCCGATTGGGATGGAGCTATTGAAGCACACTTTGATGTAACCGGATTACCGCTATTGGTTACCGCTCTGGAGAAAGAAAATTTCACGAAATCAGAGATGGAAAAAATCCTTGGCGGCAATGTGAGAGATTTCTTTTTACGCAATCTGCCTGAATAATTGTTGCCTATGAATGATCACCTCTTCTTTTACCTGGGGCTCACATTTATACTCATGCACGAGATGGATGCCATCCGCTGTAAGGAGTGGAGAATTTTTCCAGGGCTATCTCTGCTAGATGATTTGTGGGGCTACCGCCTTTTTATGCTAGCTCACATTCCTCTTTTCATGTTTTTATTCTTGGGGCTTTCGCAAACCGAAAACAGTCACCTCATTTTTGGGTTGAATGTTTTCTTTATCATTCATGTGGGATTACATTTACTTTTTCTCTTACACAAAAAGAATGAATTCACAGATTGGATTTCGTGGACGATTATTTTAGGTGCGGGGGTGTTTGGGTTACTTGATATTTTAGTTGCGTAGAGTTAACCCAACCAATTTATAATCAATACAACTACTGAACAACCAATCGATTGATCAGCTTCCTGTCAGCAACTTGGATAATAACGATGTAAACGCCCGGCTTCAATAACTCCTCACCCGGCTTTATTTGGGTAGGATTAACACACACAAATGTTTTTTTCATAATTGGTCTACCCGTCACATCATTGATGATCATGGTAACATCTGCACCTTCCCAGGAAGTATTAAATCGAATATTGAAATTTGCTGCGTTTGCTGTTGGGTTAGGATAAATCAACACACCAAAATCATCGGCAATGCCTGTGAATTCCACGCTAATTGTTTCTGAATAGTCAAAGTGCCCGTCAAAGTCTACTTGCTTCAATCGGTAGTAGGCCGTGCCTCGATACGGCTGTTTATCTAAGTAGGAATAATTCAATCTGGTTTTCGAATTACCTCCTCCTGGTATCTTTCCGATCGGTGAAAACAATTTCCCATCTTTCGAACGTTCCACTTCAAAAAAGTCATTGTCAATTTCTGTTTCGGTTACCCAGTTCAATTCCACACTTTTTTCTAACTGCTTTGCATTAAACGAAAGCAGTATAATGGGCAGGGGAGTATTCAATGCTTGAGCGGTCGCAAACCCATCCGCAATACCACCTTGTGCAACCAAACAGTTTGTGCCACTCACTGCCAAAATTCGGGTATCTGAGAAGCAGGCATTGCTGGCTGTTATCGAAATATTTCCGCTAGCTCCTCCAAACGTAATAGTACTCAGGCTGGAAGTAAATGTATTGGCAAAGGCAGACTGCGTAGCACCCGAGGGCAACGTCCACAAAAAAGAAGTAGCCGTGCCGGCTGTGGTTGCCACCGAATAATTGGCACCCAGATTAAAACAAAAAGTTGCGGGCCCAGAAATAGGTCCTAACGTAACAGCAGCTACTACACCACCCGTCAAGTCACTTCCACAAAACGACAAGGAGCTGTAGCCATCATTGCTCCCACCAATACTGGTGTTGCAGTTAGCTCCAGTAACTGCAAGTGTAGCAATGGCGGAGGAACATCCATTGGATGCCGTTACGGAGACGTTACCGCTCGCACTTAAAAAATTAATGGAAGCCGTACTTGTGGTAAATGCATCTCGTTGTGCAAAAGCGCCAGCACCGGGCGGCCCCGCCCATGAATAGAAGTTTGCCGTACCAGTAGTGACGTTTACCGAATAGTTCTGTCCGAAGTTAGTACAGAAATTTGCATCCCCTGATATTGCGCTAAGCGAGATAGGTGCAAGCACTCCTCCATTTAAACTACTACTGCAAAATATTCCAGTAGTAAATCCATCATCATTTCCTCCAGTGGCGATATCACAATTTGTCCCGGACAAAACGATCGTTCTGGAATCACTGGAGCACACATTGCTGGCTTCAACTTGCAAAGTAGCTGTGCCGCTAGTAAACGAAAAATTGGTAACGCTCGAATTAAAATTGGAAAGTATTTGATTGTTAACTCCGGTGCCCGAAGTCACAGTCCATAAAAAGGAAGATGGATTTCCTGATACCGCATTGACTGAATAAGGTTGCCCTAAATTGATACAGTAATTGCCCCCTGAAATTGCTGATAAAGAAACCGGGCTTTGTACGCCTCCATTTAAGTCGGTGCTACAGAAAAACGCAGAGTTAAATCCATCATCGGAGCCACCAACCGTAACGCCACAATTAGTACCCGTGACAGCTAACGTCTCGGAATCACTGAAGCAACCATTAGACGCATCTAGTTGAATGGTTCCGCTTGCACCGGGAAAACTAATGCTGGCAAGGCTTGTCGTTGTTGTACTTTGGGTTCCTGACGTCACACCTCCTCCACTCGAAATTGTCCAAACATAAGAAGTTACCAAGCCGCTCAACGCAGTAACAGAATAATTTTGGCCAAGATCAAAACAATACGTGCTTGCACCTCCTGATATGGCAGACAAAGTGATCGGACCAAGCGCACCACCTGTCAAATCTATTCCACAGAAAATCGCATTTCCGAAACCATCATCGCTACCGCCTAGTGAAAGGTCGCAATTGGTGCCTGTTACTGCAAGCGTTGCTGAAGTGGTGGAACATCCGTTAGAGGCTGTCACCTGCACATTGCCATTTGTCACTCCAAAACCGATGCTCGCAATACTGCCTGACGGAGTATTTTGGCTTGCAATCAAGGCACCACCTGCCGGTGTTGACCAGGCAAATGAAGTCGCAACCCCCGACAACACATTCACCGAATAGTTTTGCGCATTATTAAAACACATGGTGCTGGCCCCAGTTAACGCACTGAGAGAAATGACTCCAAGTGTTCCGCCCGTGAGATTACTACCGCAGAAAATAGCATTTGTAAAACCATCATCGGAGCCACCTACGTAATTATTGCAGGCCACATTCGTAACTGATAAACCAGAAGAGGTCACGGATGAACACGAGTTAGTGGCCGTGACTGAAATAGTGCCGGAGGCACCACCAAAGCTGATCGATGCGATGCTTGATGTTGGGGTGCTGATTGAGTAAATAATCGAAGCGCCCGGAGGGAGATTCCAAACAAAAGAATTAGCAACGCCAGACGTGACATTCACGCTAAACACATCAGACCCAAACGAACAAAAGGAGGTTGATCCGATGATCGAAGAAAGCGCGATGGCGGGAGCACTTCCACCCGTGAGGTTCGTGCCGCAAAAAGATGCTTGCGAAAATCCATCATCACTCCCCCCAAAAAACTGACCACATACCACACTAGCTACTGCCAACGAAGTCGATGCCGAAAAACAGGAGTTGATAGCTGTCACTCCAATGTTTCCCGAAACACTTCCAAAGTTGACGCTAATAATACTGCTAGTAGGCGTGTTAACCGTATAAAGAATGGTTGCCCCGGTTGGAAGTGTCCAGGTAAAACTCTCTGCCGTTCCTGTCGTCAAGGTCACGGAATAAACATCAGAGCCTTGTGAACAAAAAGTTGATTGGCCAGTAATAGATCCGATTGTTAGTCCGGCAGAAACGCCACTGTTCAAATCGCTGCCACAAAATGAAGCTGAAGAATATCCGTAACCTGTTCCTCCTGAGTATTGGGCGTAGGTTGGCCTTGAAAGCAGGAACGCTAACAAAATCGTCAGCGAGATCCATAACTTAAGACCACCCCTTTCTTTCATTTCAAGTTGATAGGTTATGGAGCAGTTCGCACTCCTCTGCCACCATTTCTATTGTCACGTCCTGTCAATCCATTCCAAGCGTTTCTGTATTCTCGCATGCTTACCTGCATCCAAGCGTTGCCGTTAAATGTTCCCCCGCAAAATCCAATTCCCGCATAACCGGTTACACCTGTCACTCCTCCATATACCGCATTAGGTGTCGTTAATGTATTATTTCCGTTAATACCTGGCCAAAAATTAACATCTGCAGCTCCGGCTGGATTTAGTGCTCCATTGCCATGGATCCCGGTAAATACCCTACCTGCTGCATTGCCAATAGACACTGTATTCTCCCAGACATTTCCAGATAATTCCATGATGCCATACCAACTGGCGCCTGCTTGCACACGTGTAGAAGCACCTGTTGCGAACATGCCGGAACGAGCTGGTCCGGTAAGTCCACCAGCGCTAACATTTGCCCCAACTGGTGTGGATGCCAATTCATTGTCTGCACCCGAATTTGTCACGGCCGTAACCGCAGTAAATGTTGAGGCTCCGGTTGCTATCTCAGAAGGGACTGGAAGCAAAGCGCCACGGCAGGCTTTTTCAAATTCCAACTCCGTCATGGGCCGCAATCCTGACCAATCAAGATACGCAAGACCATCGGGAGCAGACAGCCAATTCATCGCTAAATAACGACCGTCTCCAGCTACTTCATTGACCGTTCCATTGTTGTTAAGATCACACGCATATTGCCCCGGGGTAGCACCGGATGGTGGAGAAATACATTTTACCCCGCATCGATTTTGTGGTACAACCACGCCACCCCCGCCCGCATGGAACCAGCCTGCGGTGGTTGCCGGTGTTCGAAGTGCTTGTTGAGTTCCTGTAAGCGTATTTAAAAACTCCATGTATTGCTCCTGCCCAATTTCATATTTCATTACATAATATCTGTCAAAACCATTTGGAAACGCTGCGGGTAACGCTCGAGAGGTAACGTTGTTGAAATCATCTGCTCCTCCTGATTGAGCTACTGCATTGTTATTTCCCATCGTACCCGCAGCACCTCCGCCCAAAGTAGCAGGAGTAGTCGCTGAAGTTACTTGAAAGATGTTGCCAGCCCCGTATGGGGCGGCTTCAAACCGGGCATTTCCACCAATAACTCCATCACCTAAATAATAGCTACCAGTTGGAACATGAACCATTTCAACGGCAAACACTTTAACAGTAACACTACATGCATCAAGCACGCCATCGGCTATATAGTTCCAACGAATTTGAAAGTTCGCCCACGTATTTGTACCAGAACCAGCAGCCGACCTGTAAATAAAAACTCCTCTTGTATCTGAAACACCGTCAATAGAAGCTGGTCCGGAATGGCCGGTTGTATTAATAGTCGCGTGATTCCATACTGTAGATGCAGTACAGCCAGTACCACCAGTCACTTGGAATTTCACAAATACCCATGCTGCATCCCAGTTATTGGGGCCTGTGCTCAATCGAAACGAATTATCCCACGAAAGATCGAATCTCACAAAGGTATGGCTACCGGGAACCTGACCCGTGAGCGCCACATTTGAAACGACAATGTTATTGGCGTAAATGTTAAACGAAACAACAGTTGCGAGTAACAAGATGATAGATTTCATTTTCATTTGGATCTGTTTATTGTGAATACTAACTAAATGACTGACAGGCAATCAAACAAAGATAAAAAAAAGGAGGAAACATTCATCTCCGCCTTTGCCATTGCCATTTTGGAACTGTTGTCGTTGGATTCATAGTGAAAACTACTGTTAGAAAAGTCAGTCATCTTAAACCTTAACATTGTGGTAATCTGCGATCAGCTAATTTACCTTGAATTCTATTATGCTGGCCTTTCAAATCATCATCGGCTTGCTCGTCTTGCTGGCTATTGTCGACTTAATTGTTGGGGTAAGCAATGATGCGGTCAATTTCCTCAATTCGGCCGTTGGCTCGAAGGTTGCCTCTTTCCGAATGATCCTCATCATTGCAAGTGCCGGTGTGCTGATCGGCACGCTCTCTTCCAATGGCATGATGCAAATCGCCCGCAACGGCATTTTTCAACCAGAGTTTTTTACGTTCGACAAAGTGATGATCATCTTCTTAGCGGTGATGCTAACAGATGTCATCCTATTAGATATTTACAATTCATTGGGGCTTCCCACCTCCACTACGGTATCGCTCATTTTCGAATTATTGGGTGCCTCGTTCACGGTAGGCGTTTTGTATGTGCTTGAGCAGGGTAAACCCTTTGCCGAATTGGAAACAGTTCTTAACTATCGAAGTGCCCTCACTATTATTGGAGGCATTTTTTTTTCCGTTCTGGTGGCTTTTGTGGCTGGCACCGTCATCCACTTTTTTTCGCGCCTGCTATTCACCTTTAAGCTGAAGAAGAGTTTAAAAATATTTGGCCCTGCTTTTTCAGGTGTAGCCGTTACTATCATGATTTACTTTTTGCTGATCAAAGGCCTGGAGGGAAGTGCGTTGGTGAGCATGAGCCAATTAAGCTGGATTCAACAAAATACCCTTCTCATTTTGGGGATCTCTTTCGTGGCGTTCTTTTTAGCCACGTTTTTCGCGATGCGCTTTTCCGAAATCAATCCGCTAAAAATCATTGTTTTGATTGGCACGTTTGCATTGGCGATGGCTTTTGCTGGAAACGACTTGGTGAATTTCATTGGCGTTTCTGTGGCCGCTTATTCGGCTTTTGAAGCCTGGTCCGTTTCCGGTGTAGCAGCCGATGCGTTTAATATGAATGTGCTCAATGAGCAGATTGCGACACCTGTTTGGTTCTTGTTAGTATCGGGAGCCATCATGGTAGCCACTCTATGGCTGAGCGCGAAGAGTAGAAAGGTAACTGAAACGGAAGTGTCGCTAGGCAGGCAAGACGAGGGCGATGAAAAGTTTACTTCCAATCCAATAGCTCGTTGGTTGGTAGGTGGTGCTATTTTTTTTGGCAGCAAGTTCTCCAATAACATGCCTACGTCTTGGCTGCAGAATATGGAAAATCGACTGCGGCAACCAAAAGAGTCGAAGAAAGGAAAATCAGTGGAGCCTTCCTTTGACCTACTTCGGGCAGCTGTAAACTTGGTGGTTGCCAGCGCGCTCATAGCGTGGGGAACGTCTCAAAAACTTCCCCTTTCCACCACGTTTGTATCATTTATGGTGGCAATGGGTTCTTCTTTTGCTGATCAGGCCTGGGGTCGCGAGAGTGCCGTCTATCGGGTAAGCGGAGTACTACAAGTGATTGGTGGCTGGGTGCTTACTGCCTTTGTGGCCTTCGCGGGGAGCGCACTGATTGCGCTATTTCTATATTTTACAGGATTTGCCGGAGTGGTGATAGTAGCATGCATTACCCTCGTCCTGCTTATTTACAGTCAGATCACATTTAAACGCACCCAACGAAACGAAGCCAGGGCCGACAAACTGCTACTAAAAGAAACCATTACCGTGCGCGAGTTGCTTGACCAAAGCAAATTAAATGCGGCAGAGAACTTGTTAGGGATTCAGCGGCTTTTGCAACACTGTTGGGATGCCTTGCTGAGTGAATCGCCTAAAAAACTTGAAGCCCAAAAGAAAGAAGTAAAAAAGGTAGCTTCCGAAAATAAACGCATAAGCGAAAAGATAGTTCGCTACATACGCAAGACAGAAAATGCCGGATTACCAGCCGGCCGATTGAACCTATTGGTTTTTGATATCCTGCAAGATCTTTATCAAAGCAGCTTGCTGATCAGCGAGTCATGCAGTGAACATGTCGCTAACTTCCACCCGACTCCAAACAAAAATTTCCAAAAAATGCTTGAATCTATTGAATCGCAATCAGGCAGTTACTTTTCCATTGTTCAGTCAGAAATATCCGGACTAGTTTTCAACAAAAGGGAAGAAGAGGATAAATCTTTTCAACAATTGAAAAAATTCTTGGATTCCTGTTTGGATTCAGAAATTCTTCGTATTCAACAAAATGAAATTAACAATAAGCTTGCCACGCTGCAGACACGGATTTTATTAGAGATGACGGATATCATAGAAACTACCCATCGGCTCTATCACCTTTACGAAGATTTCATCACACAACATGAAAAATGAAAACCGCGTCAGTACAATCCTACGATTTTCAAAAAGTTTATGATCAATTGAATGAGTTGGTTCCATTACATTGTTGGTGAAGAACGGTGAATAACACCAACAAAGGCGGGGGAGATTTCATCAACGAAAACGCAAAATGAAAACCATTTTGTTGCAATCACAGGAATAAACAAATAACTCATTCGAGGACGCTACTCGAATTCACGAAGTGCTTTCAAGTGATTGGAGCTATACACATCAAATTAACTTACCCTCTAGTGCCGCTCGAACTAAAGCCGCGGTATTTTTTACCTGTAGTTTTGAGATCAAGTTCTTTCGGTGCGAGTCTACCGTGCTGGTGCTTATAAAAAGCTTGTCTGCGATTTCAGGGTTGGTCAATCCTTCGGCAATTAGTTTAAGTACTTCTATTTCCCTACGTGTAAGCAGGGGTTGATTGTGCTCATGAATGCTTTCGCGAACGGAATCTTTACCAAGCCAATACTCTTTGCCTGACGTAGCCGCTTCAATTGCTTTTTCAATTTCATCAAGCGAAGAATTTTTTAATAAATATCCGTGTGCACCTGCATCTTTCATGCTTTGCAAATAGGTGAGCTGATCGAAATTCGTAAGGGTAATTACTTTCAATTTGGAATTTCTTATCAACAAAGCCCTGCACACATCAATACCACTTTGATCAGGCAGATTGATATCAAGTAAAACAACATCTGCTGTGTTTTTGATAAAATACCCGAAACACGAGGCAGCATTCATAGCATGCCCTACTACTTCTATTTCGGGCAATTGAAGTAACATGCTGCGAATGCCTTCTATCACCATCGGGTGATCATCAACTATAAATATCCTCGTCATGAAACCGGGATTGTTACATGAACAGAAGTACCCTGACCCAGATTGGATTGAACATCAAGCTTGCCGTTCAGGTACTCTACGCGAGATCGAATAGTAATCCAGCCAGCCCCTGACGACAAAGCAACCTCGTCCGTATTCATTCCGATGCCATCATCTTCAACCGTGATAGTCATCTCATCCTCCTGCCGCGCCAATTGTACCAACACCTGTGTGGCTTGGGCATGTTTTGAAATATTGTTCAGTAGTTCCTGAACAATCCGGTAAACAAAAATCTCTGTATTTTTTTCTAACCGACCTTCCGTGCCAATGGACTGAAAATTGACTTTAAATATTTTTGATTCTGCTAAGTGGTCACAATAACTTTTTAACGCCTCGGCTAGCCCGAATTTCACCAGCACTTCGGGCATCATATTGTGCGCCACGCGCCTCAGCTCAGAAATAGAATGATCGAGCATATCGAGCGAACGCTCAAAGACGAGCGCACTTTCGCCATCTAACACCACGTTTGATTTCATATTAGTAAGAGAAAATTTTACACCCGATAACAAACCCCCTAACCCATCGTGCAAATCTTTGGCCAAGCGACCTCGCTCTTCGTCTTGTCCCTTAATGACAGCCTCACTGGCAAGTAGCTGTTTTTCCCTTTCGAGTTCGGTTATTCGACTTAGATTCAAATCATTTTCTTTCTCCAGAATTCTCTTTTTCTGCTGATAGGTTTGTCTTGCCAGCAAAGCTATTGCTAGAACTGCGATAAGTGAGCCAACAAGAATAAATATCCAAAGTCGATTTTGCTTTATCGAAAGACTTTTGATCTCCGCTTCCTGCAGCAGGTCACTAATTTGCTGCTCTTTCTTGGCAGATTCGTAGCGCGCTTCTAGTAAATTGATATTAGTCCTACTTTTCTCGCCCACAAGCGAATCATTCAGCACTTCGAATTTTTTTCGCAGGGTAAGTGCCAACGAATAATTCCCACTTTTTTCCTGAAACACCGCAGCTTTAAAATACAAATCTTTCAATTCATACATTGAGCCCAAATCAGTCGCTAATGAAATTCCACGTGTAAGAGCATCTTTGGCAAGTTGGTTTTTGTTGGTGAACGTGTACAGGTCAGCCAATCCCATTTGTGCATACATTTCATACTCCGGAGCAGCTTTTTGTACAGAGAGAGAGATTACTTTTTTATAGTAAAGCTCCGCTTCATGATACTGAGGGATTTCCTTATTCGCTTCAGCTTGGCCCAACCATCCATCGAGAATCAAAATGTAATCTTCCGTGCGGATCCCAATCGCCTCCACGTCCTTAAAATGGGCGAGCGCTTTATCATATTGTTTCAAATAAATTTCGGCATTGGCAATGTTATAGGTAGAGGATGCAATCGCATAGTCGTTTTTGAGTTCCAAAGCAAGAACCAATGATTTCTCTGCATATTCTTTTCCTTTTTCATAACGCCCCATATTAACAAAAATGGACGCTAGATTATTGCTTGAAATGCGTTGTAATCTTTTATCACCAATCTCCTCTGCGATTTTTTGTGCTTCAAAGTAATTCTCTGCGGCTGTTTCAAAATCAGAAAGGTATTGCCACTCGCTGCCAATGTTAATATGAGCTGTTGCCAAATCTTTCTTTGATCCAATCTGCTTGTACAAAACGAGTGCTTCCTTGGTTAACTCCAACGCCTCCCGAAATTTCCCCCGATTATTCAGAATAACGATGGCATGGCTGGCGTAGGCAGCTTGCCCTTTTATGTAATTTAACTCTTGAGATTTCCTTCGAGCCAGATCGTATTGCCACATGGCAGAATCGGGATTAGCGGTTTCTAGCAGTTCGCCATACTGATAATACAACATAACTTTCGTTGTATCATCAGGTGATTGTTTAATGATGCGGAGTAGGCTATCAGAAGGACTCTGACCATAGCAAGAAAAAATGCAAACTGACCATAGCAGTAAGCTAGTACTGATGTATATGAATGTTATGGGTAGGCCTAGGATCATTTTGGCAAACATAACAGTAACAAATCATATTGGAATCCCCTTTTTAGGTGAATTAATAAAAGTCCCGTAAAGTACCTCCAATATCCCTGTTTTAGGGGATGTGGCGCAGATGGGCACTAACTAGTTTTGTATTCGATAGTTGGCAAATCAAAAGAGTACAAAACAAACCTTAAAAAAAAATTTATGAAATCAATGAACGTTGACCTTCTATTCCGCGGAATCAAAAGTCTGCAGCTCTTAGCCTTCTTATTTTTATTGACCCTGATCGCTTCATGCAAAAAAGATGAGCCAATAAAAGTATTAAAAGTTACAACCGATACGCCTTCGGGTATCACCGACACAGACGCCACCCTCGGGGGAAACGTCACGGATGATGGAGGTAAACCCGTATTGGCAAGAGGTGTTTGTGCCAGTTTAACCGCTAATCCAACCATTGATGATCCGGCTAACGATGAAGTGCTGGACATGGGTACTGGATCGGGGGCATTTTCGGATACTTTTACCGGATTTCCGTCAAGCACCGCCATACATGTTAGAGCATTTGCCACCACAAGCACGGGAACCGCGTATGGAGAAGATAAAGTTTTTACAACCCTAGCCTCCACAGGTACAGTACCCGTTGTGACTACCGCACAAGCGAGTAGCATCACCTCTTCGCAAGCAGTACTCGGTGGAAATGTAATTAGCGATGGCGGCATTGCCGTAACAGCCAGAGGCGTTTGCATTAGTTTAACTGCCAACCCCACCATAGATGATACTGCCAATGATGACGTGCTACCCATTGGCTCAGGTCTCGGATCGTTTTCAAATACAGTTGTAGGGCTTCCTCCGGGTACAGTTATTCACGTGCGTGCCTATGCTACAAATAACAAAGGAACCGCCTATGGCGAAAACATAACTTTTACCACTTCGGCATTAAACAGCGGTTGCCCTATCGTCAACATCACAGCAGCGATCTCTTCCCCCACTACGTGGAGCAAGGGAAATGTTTACGTGATAAAGAACCTTAATTTTGTTGTTTCAGCCGTGCTGACCATAGAGGCTGGCACCGTTATCAAGCTAGAAAACTCCAGAGTTGAAATACGCACGGGCGGCAGAATTTTGGCGAACGGAACCGCAACAGACCGAATTACATTCACTTCCTTAGCCGATGATTCCTATTGTGGAGATACGAATGGCGATGGCACAGCTACAACGCCTCAAAAAGGAGATTGGACAAGCCTCTATGTTAATGGCGGCAATGCGCACCTGTTTAAGTACAGCGACTTCTTGTATGCGGGAAGGAATGACGGTGGTTCCAACAACGCAGTTGGGATTAGCGTAGCTGGAAATTCATTTGATTTTGACAATTGCATTTTTGCGCACACCCTCTCCAGTTTGAATTCTAGTGCTTTCGTATTTTTTGGAGGAAGCAATATGATAGACAATACGGTTTCAAAGTTCACCAACAATGCTTTTTACGACAATGATCGCCCTATCTATTTTGACATACACTACACCTTGAGCACCACAAATAAATTCCACAATCCTCAAAACCCAAGTCAAAAAAATACAAGAAATTCGATCTGGCTACTAAACTCAAATAACCCGACAACGGTAACTTGGGGAATTACAGAAGTGCCCTACGTTGTGTCAGCTTTTTCCAATGAGGGTGGAAGTGGCGGCTCGGGTACGCTAAACATCAATGCGGGCGTAACGGTCAAGTTTAATGGCGCGAGTGCCGGTTTGTCAAGAGGTAGCTCACGAACAGTCAATTTAGACAATACGGCCATATTGACTTCTTACAAAGATGACACCCGTGGTGGAGATACCAACGGAGACGGCAGTGCGAGCACGCCTGTTAAGGGAGATTGGGATGGATTTTACAGCTACGTGTCGGGGACCTATCTAACCGGCTCAAACATCTTTTTTGCCAGCAAGCCATAGCTACCAATTTGTTTTGTTGTTAACATCACCGCGCTGGTTCAGCGCGGTGATTTTTTTGCTATCTATCAGGAAAATGGTTTCCTTCTCGTCACCCTGCAATCACACATTTTATTAAATATGACAGATATCATAGAATCTACTCATCGTCTTTACCATCTTTACAAAGATTTCATAATGGAACAAAGAAAATGAAAGTCGCCTCGGTACAGTCGTACGATTTCCAAAAAGTATATGATCAATTGGACGAGTTGGTTCAGTTGATGATTGCAACTGAAAAAAAGTATGAGGAGCTTTTAAAAACAACTCATCCAAATTTCCATTCTGGTGCTACCAACCTGCTGCATTATTTGGTTTTGCGAAGTGCCGAAATTCGCGAAGCCCAGGAGTACCTTCATAAAATTGGTCTCTCATCGATAGCTAATTGCGAAAGTCATACCATGGCGCAAGTGCAAACCGTGCTTCGCTGGCTAAACTCGAACCATGTAGAACGACACGAAGCTCCCTGTGGATTTGAGGATGCCGCGCGGCTCAGAGCCCGCCACAATGAAGGGCTACTAGGCGTTAGCCCTTCTACAGGACGGCCGCACATCATGGTCACATTTACAGAAGAAATGGCCAACGATCGCTTGATGGTCGAAGAAATGCTACATAGCGGAATGTCAGTGGCAAGGATCAATTGTGCTCATGATAATCCTGAGGTATGGATCAAGATGATTGATGTCTTGCATAGATCTGTTTCCAAAACGGGACATAATTGCAAACTCTACATGGATTTGGCAGGCCCCAAAATTCGCGTTGCTGCCTTATCTCCAGAAATAGATAAACAAAAAGGACTTCACCTGCACGAAGAAGAGGACGTATTATTACTGCCGATTTCAGCATCAAAGCCTGCCAAGAAAGAAGGCACCCCTATTTGGATTGAGCCTGCGTCAATCTTTGAGATGATCAAACCAGGCGAACATTTATTCTTTGACGATGGAAAATTCGAGGCGAAAGTGATCTCGGTAGAACCCAACTCTGCGCACGTGCGCATCACCCGGATTTCTACTAAGAAGCCATTTTTGAAACCTGAAAAAGGAATCAATTTGCCTGATAGCGATTTGAAAATCCCTCCACTGACAGAAAATGACAAAGAGAATATTCCATTTATCTGCCAGCATGCTGATATGGTTGGTTACTCGTTTGTTAGCGAACCGCGAGACATTGAGATTCTCCGTACCGAACTACGCAAACACGCTCGAAAAAAACCACCCGCCATCATTTTGAAGATTGAACGTCTTCTCGCTATTCAGAATTTACCCGCACTTTTATTCAATGGCATGATGGACGGCTCAGTGGGGGTAATGATTGCTCGTGGTGATTTAGCTGTTGAAATCGGATTTGAACGACTGAGCGAAATTCAGGAAGAGATCCTGTGGATATGCGAAGCCGCGCACGTCCCGGTGATCTGGGCGACACAGGTTTTGGAAACGCTCAATAAAACCGGTTTTGCCACCCGATCGGAGATTACAGATGCCGCCTATGGTGTAATGGCAGAATGTGTCATGCTCAATAAAGGGCGGCACATTATCAAAACCATTAAAACACTTGATGACATTTTACGAAGACAAGTTTTACATGTCGACAAAAAAAGATACATTTTGAGGCCGCTCGGAATTGCCAAAAACTTTTTACGCTAGCATATTTGCTTACTGTTTAGCAACGCTCTCTTGTCTAAAACTAGCATATCCAAATTCGTTCAGTATTTTTGAGTAAAAACAAGATGATGCGCTACCTACAAATTTTTGCCGTTGGTTATCTGGCATTCTCTTGTTCTCCAAAAATACATCAACTGCGAACTAGGTTTGCTGATTCTCCCGTCCCACCTCCACCAAATTATCACCAACGCGATCATTGGGCAGCACTACCGACCAAAAAAGATGCAGCTGATAGCGTTCCAAAAAAATCAATTCTAAAGGATATACAAGCGACCGCTCAAGCCGATGTCTTCTTCATCTATCCGACTATTTTTATCAAAGAGCCAAAGACTTCTTTTCTTTGGAATGCGGATGTCAATGATCCAGCGCTCAATCAATTGATACAAACAAGCACGATTCTGAACCAAGCAACTATCTTCAATGGATCATGCAGAGTGTATGCTCCCTACTACCGCCAAGCACATTTATATGCTTTCTATACCTCCGAACGGTCAGATGCTGCGGGTGCGCTCCATCTCGCTTATGAAGATGTCAAAACAGCTTTCGAATATTATCTAAAAAATTATAATGAGGGGCGCCCGATTATCATTGCTGCGCATAGTCAAGGCAGTTACCATGGCATGCGTCTTCTACAAGATTACTTTGATGGCAAGGAATTGCAAAAGCAACTAGTAGCCGCTTACTTGATTGGGCGCGCCATCAAACCTGATACTTTTAAAAATATACGACCTACAGAAGCACCGAACGAGGTGGGTGTGTGGGCCTCTTGGAATACGTTTGGGAGAAACTATTTTCCAACTAATTATGACTCTTATTTCAAGGGATCACTCTCCATCAATCCATTGCTTTGGACCAGTCAAGAGACGCTAGCTCCCAAAGAACTTAATAAAGGTGGCGTTGCTTTTAACTTTACGTACGCGCCCCAATTGGTGGACGCCCAAAATCATCAAAGTATCTTATGGGTAAATAGACCCAACATCGCAGGAAGTTGGTTAGTAAAAAACAAAAACTGGCATCGTGCCGATATGAATTTTTTCTACTTGAATATACGTGAGAATGCCGCACTCCGAATTGAAAAGTTTTTGCAGCAAAAAGAAACCTCCCCAACAAATCCTTAGCTTTAAGCGTGAGATTTAATTGGAAAAAAATTAAATGGCTATTTGCCATTAGTGTTTGTGTTTTGCTTACACTCTTCTATTTCAGTTTGCCCAAAATACTTTTTGCTGATTCGTATTCTACGGTATTGGTAGATCAAAATAATAACCTTCTATGTGCAAACATTGCTTCGGATGGTCAATGGAGGTTTCCAGAAAGAGACACTGTTTCGGATAAGTTCAAAACAGCAATCGTTGCTTATGAAGACAAGCGTTTCTATCAACATTTTGGTATTGACCCTATTTCCATAGGTAGGGCCATTCGGCAAAACATCCGTTCAAAAAAAATTAGTAGTGGAGCCAGCACCATCACTATGCAAGTGATTCGACTGCATCGGAAAAATCGTGCCCGAACTTTTTTTGAAAAAATTATAGAGTTCATCCTCGCCACTCGCCTAGAGCTTCGGCATTCGAAGAATGAAATACTATCTCTGTATTCCGCTCATGCTCCCTTTGGCGGAAACGTGGTTGGGTTGGAGGCGGCTTGTTGGCGTTACTTTGGTCGTCCGGCTGATGAACTCAGCTGGGCAGAGGCGGCAATGCTCGCAGTGCTTCCCAACAATCCTTCGCTAATTCATTTAGGGAAAAACAGAATTCTATTAAAAGCAAAAAGGGATCGGCTACTTACAAAACTACATCGAGAGGGAAAGTTGGATCAACTGGAGTTGGAGCTGGCAAAAGCAGAACCCATTCCTGATAATCCATTATCATTACCCAGGTTAACTCCGCATCTGTTAGACAGAGCCATTAAAGAAGGAAAGAGTCAACAAAAAATAATCACTACCATCGACTACACCTTGCAGCAACAATCGCAGAGCGTGCTGCGTGATCACATGGAACGCCTTCGCGCCAACCAAATCTTCAATGCAGCTGCTTTGATAGTTGATGTAAAAACGGGCAACGCACTTGTTTACATTGGAAATGTAGAGGCAGGAAGTCAGCATGAGGAGCAAGTAGATGTCATCAATTCCCCTCGTAGTACTGGAAGTATCCTCAAACCCATCCTTTATGCTGCCATGCTAGACGAAGGCAAGATGCTTCCCAAAACACTTCAAGCTGATATCCCAATTACCATAAATGGCTTTTCCCCAAAAAACTTTTCCAACCAGTTTGATGGCGCTGTCCCCGCAGATCAAGCTCTTATTCGCTCACTCAACATCCCGGCCGTGGAGGAGCTTCGTGAGTTTCGATACGAAAAATTTTATGAACTACTCAAAAATACCGGGCTCACAACGCTTGACAAACCACCAGATCATTATGGGCTTTCACTTATTCTTGGTGGTGCGGAAGGTACGTTATGGGACATTACAGGGGTCTATGCCTCGATGGCTCGCACGCTAAACAATTATTTTGATCACCCCGGAAAAAATCGATACAACAAGAGTGATTTTCACCCACTCCAGTACTCAGTTTCTAGTTCCACGTTCCTAGTTTCCGGTTACCAGTCACCAGCAACTGGGAACCTGCAACCGGGAACAACTATATCAGAATCCTCTTGGCTCAGTGCTTCCTCCATTTATCTCACCTTTAATGCTCTAAAAGAATTATACAGACCGGGCGAGGAAACAGGATGGAGATATTTCAATAGCGCCAAAAAAATTGCCTGGAAAACCGGAACCAGTCATGGCCTGCGCGATGGTTGGGCAGTAGGTGTAAATCCGGACTACGCGATGGGTGTATGGGTCGGCAATGCAGACGGAGAAGGTAGACCTGGTCTGACGGGAACAGAAACTGCAGCACCCATACTTTTCGATCTATTTGCCTTGTTGCCAGGTAAAACGTGGTTCGATACTCCGAAATCAGAAATGCAACGAATCTCTGTGTGCTTAAAGAGCGGCTACCGATCTTCTGAATTCTGCGAAAAAATCGACACGCTGTGGGTAGCCAAACCAGGGCTGGTAACAGCAGCATGCCCTTTTCACAAGAAAATACACCTTAGCCTAAACAAAAAATGGAGAGTTCACTCTGGCTGCGAAGAATTGAATAAAATGACTCCTACGAGCTGGTTCGTTCTGCCGCCAGTTCAGGCTTACTATTACCAGCGCCAAGTGGAATACCCGCCACTGCCACCCTTTAAAAAGGGGTGCGATTCAAACCGAATTTTAAGCACCCTAGACCTGATTTACCCTAAACAAAACGCCAGAATCTTCATTCCACGCCAATTAGGCGGAAATAATGGACAAGTTATTTTTGAAGCTGTCCATTCAGATCCGAAGGCAGTTATTTATTGGCACATGGACGGCATTTTCATTGGAAAAACCTCAAAAAAACACAATTTAGGCCTAAATCCAGAGAAGGGATCACATGAAGTAACTTTGGTTGATAGCCAGGGAGAGTCGATAAAACGCTCTTTTGAAGTGCTCTAAAATCAACTATTTTTTCTCATAACTCTTTGTTATGTAAGGTTTTGATTACATTAGCTTAAATTAATTAATGAGTATGTCTGACATTTGTGGCACAAGTAAACAACACCCCATGAAAAAGAAGTTGACTTTAATCCTATTGATTCTGACAGTTGCGCTCAATTTTAAGGTCTCTGCCAGCAAGGGACAATTGAGTAGGAAAGCATCAAACTATGTAGTTATTGGCGCTTTCTCGATACCCAAAAACGCAATTGAATTTACAAACAATATAAAACAGAGCAATCCAACTGCTGAATTTTCGATAAATCCACTCCGAAAGCTGTTTTATGTTTACGTTTTAACTACAGCTGATGTTGAAGCAGCATTTAATGAGGCGAAAAAATTACGTGAAGGAGGCTATTCCGATGCATGGGTGTTCAGCGGTGTTTTGGGTGAAGATCAAGAGGAGCCAAGCAAAGGCACCGACACTAATCCGATTACACGAAGATCTATTGATAAGGTAGAAGTATCAGACAACAAAGCCGTACAGGAAAGCAGTGTGCCACCAGTTGAAACCGCTGTAGCTACTGTACCGACAGAGAATAGCACTACAGCTACGACTGACCCAGGCACTACGGTACTTGACACTACCCCAACAGTAGTACCTGTCTCGGCTATTGAAGAAGTAGAAGCCGGAAGTAAAAAATTCCTATTTAAAGTCTTCACAAACAACCAGAAGGAAATCCAGGGAGACATAGACGTAATGGATCTGGACAAAACAAAACCAAAAAAAGTAGCTTCTTACCGCGCCAATGAGCCCGTTAACGTAAAGCCTGCTAACAAATCGGGAAACGTTTCTTTCGTATGCGAGGTTTTTGGCTATCGAAAAATTCAGACAGTTGCTAATTTCAATCAGCCGGAAGCTACTGAAGGAATTACGATCGAGGAAAATAAAGCCATTGTACCTTTTGAGTTAGTACGACTGAAGAAAGGCGACTTTGCGGTAATGTATAATGTTTACTTTTTCAAAGACGCAGGCATTATGCGCCCGGAATCAAAATATGAAGTAAATAGTTTACTTGATATGCTGAAGGAAAATCCCAAATACAAAATCAAGATTCACGGACATACGAATGGAAATTCTCATGGCAAAGTCATTTCAATGGGAGACTCAAAAAACTTCTTCGGCATCACTCTCGATGTGAAAGAAGGGTTTGGTTCCGCCAAAAAACTCTCTGAAGAAAGAGCACTGGTCATTCAAAACTATCTCATCAGCCAAGGTGTAGATCCAAGCCGCATGCAAGTAAAGGCATGGGGAGGTAAGAAGCCCGTTTACGAAGAAGATCACGCGTTGGCGTCAGCTAACGTACGCGTGGAAATCGAAATCTTGGAAGACTAGGTTTTTAGGGCGAAATTCCCGAATGCGAAATTTTAAGAGTGACATTTCGGGAAAAGAGTATCCGGAAAACCTAAAGGTGCACGTAGACCAAATTAAGTCTGGAATTCTTCAAAAGATCAGAGAAGCAAACAACGGCTATTTGAAATTCGGCAAATACAACTGGATATGCTGAAGGAAATTAAGGATCGAATAGACCAGCGTTCTTAACATTCCTTCGATTGTGATCTACAAGCTCGCTGCAGCTCAACGATTTCGAGTAATAATTTCCAGATAAATTGTTACTTTAGCACACCCAAAATCCTTTCCATGAAAAAGCCTTTACTATTTCTTGCCTTCGTATTAGGCTTGCTGCACCATTCATCCATTGCACAAGAAAGTCGCAATTATTATGTAACAATAGGCGTATTTTCTAGAGCGGACAATGTAAATAGGCTTATAGAAAAAGCAAATAAGGAAGGACTCACTGCACAATCCGCGAGTAGAGTGGGTAGTAATCTTAATTATGTGTATGTACTTGCTACGACAGAAAAAAGAAAAGCATATGCACTGTCTGTAAAGTTACGCGCTGAAACGGAATATAAAGACGCTTGGGTTTTTGAAGGATCTTTGGGTGAAGTGCCAGTGGCTGAAGTGATTGAACCGGCAGTAGAAAAGAAAGAGGAACCGATAGTGGAAACAAAGCCATTAGAACCAGAGATCAAACCCGCCATCGATTCTTCAACATTCGCAAAGCCAATTGAAAAACCCATTGAGCCAATTGTTGAAAAGAAGCCTGCTGGTAAACCCTTCTATTTCAAATTGAGAAACGTGGCAGATAATAGTGAAGTGAAGTCTGGAGAAGTGCACGTGCAAGAAGCTGTACGCGCCACTCAGTATCAGGCATTCAAACCCGGAGAAGTAGTGTATTTGGAAGCGCCCAAAAATAAAAGAGGTTCATATACTGTTGTCACGCAAATACCGGGATATAGCCCGCTGAGTACTGTATTTAATTACGAAAACCCTGCTGGCGAAAAAGGTAGTAGTGACGAAGTGATTATTGAATTGCCGGTAACAAAAGCAAAAAAAGGAGACTATGTTGACTTCAACAATGTAAAATTTTTCAAGAATTCCTCCATCCTACAGGCAGGATCACAAAATGAATTAGATGGGTTGGTAGACTTGATGAAAGAAAACGTAAAATACAAAGTGAAAATTCACGGTCATGTGAACGGAACACAAAGCAGAGAATGTTTTGTGCGAGGCGCC
The DNA here is from genome assembly GCA_031400595.1 of Cyclobacteriaceae bacterium. Taxonomy (GTDB): domain Bacteria; phylum Bacteroidota; class Bacteroidia; order Cytophagales; family Cyclobacteriaceae; genus ELB16-189. Next base: position 4,442 of record JANNQG010000019.1, on the reverse strand, counting down.
AACTCCAGTTTCTTTGGAACCAACCCTTCGGCCGATAAAACAGAAAAAAATATGTCGTCCAAAGATCTCTCCACTCTCCGTGCAGAAACCGTAAAAGACTATTTGCTAAGTCAAGGCATTGATGCATCACGTATAAGCACCAAAGGCGAAGGCGGCAAAATTCCTCTTTATCCAGAAGGCGGCTCGTTAGGACCGCTCAATGACCGGATCGAAATTGAGTTTACAAAAAACTAAGCTGTAATCGCTTTCAGAATATCGTGCTGCGTAATAATATGCGCGCGCTCGTGTTCATCACGAACCAATAATGCTTTATTGTTTCTGTTCAGTAGTGACGACAAAACATCAAGTGTACTATCCAACGCAACCACCTGCATCGGCTTGTCCATGATTTCTCCCACTGATTTATCCTTCAATCCAGGATCGTAGATAATTTTTTCAATCAAGCTGGTAGTTGTAACGCTGCCTACAAATTCTTTCCCCTCGGTCACCGGCATTTGATCAACACCCTCCTTATTCATTATTTTGATGGCTTCACCAATCGTGGAACTTTTTGTTACCGTTAACAAAGCATCTTTTCCGTTTCTTCCAGCAATGATTTCCCGAGCGGTGCCATAGGTGCGCTCCTCTAAAAATCCATGATCCTTCATCCACATGTCATTGTACACCTTGCCCAGGTAGCGAGTGCCATGATCTGGAAGAAGTACCACCATCACATCTTCCTTTTTTAAATGTTCTCTGGCGTATTCCATCGCACCATGTAACGCAGACCCACAACTCCATCCTCCAAAAATTCCCTCCTCGCGGGAAAGTCTGCGTGCCATAATCGCACCATCTTTATCTGTTACTTTAATAAACTGGTCGATCACATCAAAGTCGACATTCTTGGGTAAAATGTCTTCACCGAAGCCCTCTGTGAGGTATGGGTAAATTTCGTTTTTGTCAAACACACCTGTCTCTTTATATTTCTTAAAAACAGAGCCATACGTATCGATGCCTATTGCCTTGATGTTTGGATTTTGTTCTTTTAAATATCTAGCGGTACCACACATCGACCCACCCGTTCCTACAGTCGCTACATAGTGTGTGATCTTGCCACCGGTCTGCCTCCAAATCTCTGGGCCAGTCGTTTCATAGTGCGCTTTTGCATTGGACGGGTTGTCGTATTGATTTGGATAGATCGAATTTGGAATTTCCTTGTTTAGTTTCCTGGCTACTGAATAATAGCTGCGTGGATCTTCCGGTTCCACATTTGTAGGGCACACAATTACTTCAGCGCCTACGGCTCTCAAGATATTTATCTTCTCTTGCGATTGCTTATCGGCCATTGTAAAAATGCACTTGTACCCTTTCGCAACAGCTGTAAGCGCGAGCCCCATGCCTGTGTTGCCTGATGTTCCTTCAATGATTGTTCCTCCCGGTTTTAACAACCCAGCTTTCTCGGCATCTTCCACCATCTTTAACGCCATACGGTCTTTAGTCGAATTACCGGGATTGAAATACTCCACCTTGGCAAGCACATCTCCTTTAACGCCTTTTGGGATTTTATTTAAACGAACGATGGGCGTATTACCAATGGTTTCAATGATAGAGTTGTAGATCATAGATTCAAAATTTTATTGCGACTGTAAAAATAACATTTCAGACGGGAAAGGTAACGATTGTTTGATAAAGGAGCACGTGTGACGGGTAGCGAATGGAACGTAGTGAAGTGTAGAGAATGACGACTTAACCAAGCGAGATGCAGGACGCAGGAGCTGCCGTGACGAATGACGCAGTCAAAGCAAAAGGCATGACTGCATGCGCTTGGCCAGGCTTAGCGCGACAGCAGCTTTAATGAAAAAGCTTAGTCGTTCAGGACCTCTGGTGTCGATAAAAAAGCCTATTTCTTTCTAATTCTAAGCTTAGCCTAGAGAACGAATTCTTTGCTCAATGCAACGCGTTCGATCGTATTCTGGAGGAAAATGATTTTCTGTCAGTTTCGTTACAAACGATTCGATTGAATTGCTGCTCTTTTGCGGGCGTGATTTAAAGTAATCGAATGACAAAGGTTTTAATGTTAGGTTGGGAATTTCCACCCCTTTTTAGTGGGGGGCTTGGTATTGCGACCTATGGGTTGGTTAAGGCATTAAGTCCGCGAGCCGACATTCGCTTGATTATTCCTCAAGCTTCTACATCCACTGATTTAAATAATGTCAATATCATCGGGCTAAACCAGGTTACCGCCAAAGCCATTGACCTTGAGGCCTTGACATTCAAATTTTCATTTTTGAATACGGTAGTCCATCAACTGCCGATTAGCATTAGCCCGTATCATCACACCAACAAACTAATTAGCAAAAGTCAGTCGCAGGCGTTTGATTCATCATCATCTGGCGGTGTTTCTATTGAGAATATTCATGATATTTTTTCCGGTAAGGAAATTTATGGACACGATATCATGCACAAGATCTATTTGTTCTCCAAACTGGCAGAGGAAATCGCTGCCGATGGAAATTTTGAAGTGATCCATGCACATGATTGGGTGACCTATCCTGCGGGAGTAAATATAAAAAATAGAACGGGTAAGCCATTAGTGATTCATGTTCACGCACTAGAAACTGATCGTGCGGGTGAGTTTGCGAGAAATGAAATTTATTGGCTCGAGAGAAGTGGCATGGAAGGTGCAGACAAAATAATTGCTGTGAGCTATTACACGAAGCAGCAAATTATAGAGCATTACCAAATTGATGAACGTAAAATTGAAGTGGTGCATAATGGAATCGACCCGGCCACAGTTGTTCGTACAGAACATAAACTAAAAGATAAACTGGTTGTTTTTCTCGGCCGACTTACCCATCAAAAAGGGCCGAAATACATAGTAGAGACGGCAGAGAAAATATTACGTGTTTATCCACGAATCAAATTTGTTGTAGCTGGAACGGGTGATCAGTTTGCACACCTTCTTGAAACATCGGCCTATAAAAAAATGGGGCGCCATTTTATTTTCACTGGCTTCTTATCGAAAGCAAAAGTAAATGAACTGCTCGCATTGGCGGATGTCTATTTTATGCCTTCTGTATCTGAACCTTTTGGGCTTACTGCACTGGAAGCGGCACAGCATTCAGTTCCGAGTGTAATCTCTTCGCAATCGGGTGCGGCAGAAGTGATGAAGGCATCGCTGAAAGCTGACCATTGGGATACGGATAAGCATGCAAATTATATTCATGCCTTATTACGGTACCCTGCTCTACATAAGAGAATTTCAGAGGATGCAAATCGTGAAATAGAGCAAGTAACATGGTATCATGCTGCAGACAAAGTTCTCGACATTTATAATCAGTTACGTTCAAACTAAAACAACCTACTATGCCCTCCATCTGCTTTTATTTTCAAGTGCATCAACCCTTCAGATTGAAGCCCTACGATTGCTTTAAAATTGCAAACGATCATGATTACTTTGACGATGCAAAAAATAAAGAAATACTCGATCGTGTTTCAGAGAAATGCTATTTACCAGCAAATCAAACGATACTCAATCTAATTAATCAGCATCAAGGTCATTTTAAAGTGGCGTATTCCCTTAGTGGAACTTTAATTGAGCAATTGGAAATGTACCGCCCCGATGTTCTAAAATCATTTCAAGCATTAGCTGAAACGGGGTGCGTTGAATTTTTATCAGAGACCTATCATCACTCACTTAGTTACCTCTATTCAAAAGAAGAATTTATCCGCCAGATCGATTTGCACAAAGCAAAAATTAAAAAGTATTTCAATCAAGTTCCAACCGTATTTCGAAATACAGAGCTCATTTATAATAATGAAATTGCAAACTTTGTTTCAGATTTAGGCTATCAGGGCATTATTTGTGAAGGATTGGATCAAGTGCTTGGCCATCGAAGCCCTAATTTTATACATCACCCACCGGGTAATAAGAACATAAAATGTTTGCTGAAAAACTATAAACTGTCGGACGATATTGCCTTTCGTTTTTCCAATCAAGGGTGGGACGAATGGCCGTTAACTGCACCAAAGTTTGCAAACTGGGCACATCAAGTTGCTGGCAATGGGGAGACCATCAATCTATTTATGGACTATGAAACTTTTGGCGAGCATCAGTGGCCTGAGACGGGCATCTTTGAATTCCTGGCTCATATGCCTGGTGAAATTTTAAAACACCCAGACTATAATTTTAAAACACCCAGTGAAGTAATTAGTTCGTATGAAGCAAAAGGCGATTACGATGTACATAACCTAAGTTCATGGGCAGATCTTGAACGAGATCTTTCTGCGTGGCTAGGCAATAGCCTTCAGCACGATGCCATGGAGCGCATCTATTCATTGGAGAAAGAAATAAAGCAAATACGTGATGGTGATTTATTGGACAAGTGGGCAAAGCTTACCACTTCCGATCATTTTTATTATATGTGCACAAAATACTGGAACGATGGTGATGTGCATAAATA